>NZ_ALKN02000001.1 GCF_000293865.2 Limnohabitans sp. Rim28
TGGATAGGCAAAAAACAAAAAAGCCGCCTGGTGAACCAGGCGGCTTTGTTGGGGTGAATTGACAGAACTTTTGTTCAAAGGCATAAAAACATTATGCACCAGCAACGTGACACCCTCGAACAGCGGTATCAAGCAGAAGTAGTGGCCTTTTTCAAATCCTTGACGGCTTGAAGAACTTCCTCAACATGGCCTGGGACTTTGAGGCCTCTCCATTCGTTTTTGAGGGTGCCATCAGGGCCGACCAAAAATGTACTGCGCTCAATGCCTTTGACTTTCTTGCCGTACATGATTTTGTTTTTGACCACGCCAAACATGTGGCACATCTTTTCTTCCGTGTCCGCAATGAGTTCAAAGGGCAACTCAAGTTTGGCTTTGAAATCATCGTGGGACTTCATGTTATCGCGTGAGACACCCAAAACAAGAGCACCAGCCTTGACGAAATCTTTGTATTTGTCGCGGAACTGCATGGCTTCTGTGGTGCAACCCGGTGTGTTGTCTTTCGGGTAGAAAAACAAAACAACGGTTTGGCCGACGTGAGAGATGTTCGAAACTTTCAATCCGCTGGTGGCGTTGGCTTCAAATTCGGGGAGGGGTTTGTTCAGAACGATCGCCATGGAACTTTAACTCGCTAGTCTGGTTGTGCGTACAGCACCTGCATGTGGTGCCATTGCCGCTGGAGGCCAATAACCTCGGCAACCAGGTATTTTACTCTGAACGGCGTTTTGACAGGCAACAACTGCCCAAACAATGTTCATCCGTTTGCAATACAGCCTTTAGGACTCGATCAAAAGTAGTGCCGCTACTTTGCGCCCTTCACTGGCCAAGATGTTGTAAGTGCGACACGCGGCAGCCGTGTCCATGGTTTCTACCCCGATGCCTCGGCCGATCAGGTCTTGTAACCAATGTGGTTTTGCAAACCTCAGTTTTTTGCCGCTGCCAAAAAGAATCAGTTCAACCCCTACATGGGCCCAGGGGCTGAAATCGTTTTGAGTCAGGGTCTCGAATTGAGCGCCTGCCCAGGCTGAGGGGTGGATTTCGGGCAAGCTGCTGACAGACAAAGATCGCTCGTATCGAATGCCGTTGACCTCTATCCACGCAGGGTCATAAGCATGGATCATGGGCGCATTGGATTTGTCGGGTTGTAGTTTCATGGGGGGCGCGTTCTGCGGCGTTTGGCAATTAGAGGTTTGACTCAAGGATGCGGTCCTTAAGACGCGCAGTTTTGTGGTCAAATTATAGGTTTTCTCCGTCTTGAAACTCCTACTGGAGGCACTTTGAAGCCCATTCAAAAATCAGCCAAGCTTGCCAACGTTTGTTACGACATCCGCGGCCCTATCATGGACCGGGCACGACAAATGGAAGAGGATGGACACAAGATCATCAAATTGAATATCGGCAACCTGGCGGTTTTTGGTTTTGATGCGCCGGAAGAGATCCAGCAAGACATGATCCGTAACTTGCCCAACTCGGCGGGTTATTCAGACAGCAAAGGCATTTTTGCAGCCCGTAAAGCGGTCATGCATGAGACCCAAAAGCAGGGCATTCAGGGGGTTTTGCTGGATGACATTTATTTGGGCAACGGGGCCAGCGAATTGATCGTCATGGCCACCAATGCGCTGTTGGACAATGGCGACGAGCTGCTCTTGCCATCGCCCGATTACCCGCTATGGACGGCTGCAGCCAGTTTGTCGGGCGGTACGCCCGTGCATTACCGTTGCGAAGAGGGCAATGGGTGGATGCCTGATTTGAACGACATTCGTGCCAAAGTGACACCGCGTACCAAAGGCATCGTGGTCATCAATCCGAATAACCCAACGGGCGCCTTGTACTCGGATGAGTTGCTGCAGGGCATTGTGAAGATTGCCCGTGAGCATGGCTTGGTCATTTTTGCCGATGAGGTCTATGACAAGGTTTTGTACGACGGCGTCAAACACACCCCCTTGGGCAGTTTGTCGCAAGATGTTTTGACTCTGACTTTCAACTCTTTGTCGAAAAGCTATCGCTCTTGCGGCTACCGTGCAGGCTGGATGGTGATTTCTGGGGATAAAAAAAGAGCCCGCGATTACATCGAAGGCCTGAATATGCTTTCCAACATGCGCCTGTGTGCCAACGTGCCTGGCCAATGGGCCATTCAAACGGCTCTGGGCGGACACCAAAGCATCAACGAGTTGGTGGGTGAAGGTGGTCGGTTGCGCAAGCAACGCGATTTGGCGCATCAACTGATCACGGCGATTCCCGGCGTCAGCTGCGTCAAGCCGCGTGCGGCGTTGTACATGTTTCCCAAACTCGATCCGAAGATCTACCCGGTGCAGGACGACCAAGATTTTTTCCTGCAACTTCTGGAAGAAACCAAGGTCATGTTGGTTCAGGGTACGGGCTTTAACTGGCCCGATGCCGACCATTTTCGCATCGTGTTTTTGCCGCACGAGGATGACTTGCGCGAGGCCATTGGCCGCGTGGCTCGTTTTCTGGAGGGCGCACGCCAACGTTTTGGGACCGAAGCCTTGGTCGCCTGAGTTCAAAAATTGCCCGAATCTTTCGGGCGCATTGCAGTAAAGAAGATAAACATGAAACCGATCAAAGTGGGTCTCCTGGGCATGGGCACTGTGGGAAGCGGCACTTTCAATGTGCTCAAGCGCAACCAAGAGGAGATCCAGCGCCGTGCGGGCCGTGGCATCGAAATCACCATGGTGGCCGACTTGGATGTGGCGCGTGCCCAATCCTTGGTGGGCGAGGGTGTACAAGTGGTCGGTGATGCGCGCACCGTGATTGCCAACCCCGAGATCGATATCGTGATCGAGCTGATCGGTGGTTACGGCATTGCCAAATCGCTGGTGATGGAAGCGATTGCTGCAGGTAAGCATGTGGTGACGGCCAACAAAGCCTTGCTGGCCGTGCATGGCACCGAGATTTTTGCAGCAGCACAAGCCAAAGGCGTGATGGTGGCTTTTGAAGCCGCTGTGGCTGGGGGCATCCCGATCATCAAGTCCCTGCGCGAAGGCCTGACGGCCAACAGCATCCAGTGGGTTGCGGGCATCATCAACGGGACAACCAACTTTATCCTGTCCGAGATGCGCGACAAGGGGCTCGACTTTGGCGATGTGCTCAAGGAAGCCCAGCGCTTGGGTTACGCCGAAGCCGATCCGACTTTTGACATCGAAGGCGTGGACGCCGCGCATAAAGTGACCTTGATGAGCGCAATTGCATTCGGCATTCCGGTGCAGTTCGACAAGGCTTATGTCGAAGGCATCACCAAACTGGGTGCCGCTGACATCAAGTATGCAGAGCAATTGGGCTACCGCATCAAGTTGCTCGGTATCACCAAGCGCACCGCCCAAGGCATTGAGCTGCGCGTGCACCCCAGCCTGGTGCCGACACAGCGCCTGATCGCCAACGTTGAAGGCGCGATGAATGCCGTGATGGTTCAGGGGGATGCCGTGGGCACCACTTTGTATTATGGTAAGGGCGCAGGTTCTGAGCCCACAGCAAGCGCGGTGATCGCCGATTTGGTGGACATCACCCGTCTGCATACAGCCGATCCGCTCAACCGCGTTCCGCATTTGGCTTTCCAGCCCGGTGCCATGAGCAACTTGGCGGTCTTGCCGATGGCCGATGTTGTGACCAGTTATTACCTGCGTTTGCGTGTGGCCGATCAGGCCGGGGTGTTGGCCAAACTGACTGGATTCTTGGCCGATGCGGGTATCAGTATTGACGCGGTCTTGCAGCGTGAAGCCGATCAGGTCAGCCTGGCGGGTGAAAACCAGACCGATGTGATCATCTTGACGCACGACACCCGCGAAGGCACGTTGAACGAGGTGTTGGTCCAGATGCAGGCCCTGCCGACCGTGATGGCGCCCATCGTACGCATTCGCAAGGAAGAGTTGAACTGATGCGATACCTGTCGACCCGCGGCCATCCTGACCGCAAGCAATTTTGTGAAATCCTGCTTGAAGGCTTGGCGCCAGATGGTGGTTTGTACCTGCCCGAGCGTTACCCGCACGTCGATGCCACGGCCCTGACCCGATTGCGCGGAGTTTGGCAAGCCCAAGGCTATGCGGCTTTGGCTTTCGAGGTGCTGTCGCTGTACATCGATGACATTCCTCGCGATGATTTGCAGGCTTTGTGCAAAAAAACTTACACCTCTGAAGTCTTCGGCACGAAAGAAATCGTTCCACTCAAGCCTTTGCAGGCCGCGGGTCAAGCCCGGCCGGATTTGTATTTGGAAGCCTTGTCCAACGGTCCCACCTTGGCTTTCAAAGACATGGCCATGCAGCTGCTGGGCAACTTGTTTGAGTACGAACTTGGCCGCCGGGGAGAACAATTGAATATATTTGGCGCGACTTCCGGTGACACGGGCAGCGCTGCAGAATATGCCATGCGCGGCAAAAAGGGCGTTCGTGTTTTCATGACCAGCCCGAACGGGCGCATGAGCCCTTTCCAGCAAGCGCAGATGTTCAGTTTGCTCGACGAGAATATCCACAACCTTGCCATCGAAGGCGTTTTTGACGACTGCCAGGACATTGTCAAGGCGGTCTCCAATGATTTGGACTTCAAGCGCAAATACAAAATCGGGACGGTCAACTCCATCAACTGGGCGCGATTGTTGGCCCAAGTGGTTTACTACTTTGCGGGTTATTTTCAGGCCACCCAAAGCAATGACCAGAAGGTCAGCTTCACCGTGCCGAGCGGCAATTTTGGCAATGTGTGTGCGGGCCATGTGGCCCGCATGATGGGCTTGCCGATAGACCGTTTGGTGGTGGCCACCAACGAAAACGATGTGCTCGACGAATTCTTCCGCACCGGTATTTATCGCGTGCGCGGAACAGCCGATACGCATGAAACTTCAAGTCCATCCATGGACATCTCCAAAGCCAGTAACTTCGAGCGTTTTGTGTTCGACCTTCTGGAGCGCGATGCTGCCAAAACCAAAGCCATATTTGGCGAGGGTTTGAGCCGTCAAGGTTTCTTCGATTTGTCGGCCGATGCACGATTTGCACAAGCGGGTACAACTTATGGTTTTGACAGCGGTCGCAGTACCCACACGGACCGCTTGAGGACCATCCAACAGGTTTTCGCTGCATACGGCGTGATGATCGACACCCACACCGCCGACGGTGTGAAGGTGGCCAAAGAGCACCTTGACCCGCAGGTGCCCATGATCGTGCTTGAAACCGCTTTGCCCATCAAGTTTGCTGCCACCATTGTGGAAGCTTTGGGGCGACAACCTGAGCGCCCAAAGCAATTTGAAGGCATCGAAGCCCTGCCTAAGCGGGTCAAGGTCATGCCTGCCGATGTGGCTTTGATCAAGGCCTTCATCACCCAGCATTGCGACTGAATGCCATGAGCCATGCGCCTCGCGCCCCTTTGATGTCGCTTGACGATGCACTTCAGGCTTTGTTGGCCAACATCCAACCTTTGTCCAAGTCCGAAACTGTAGCCACACTGGAGGCCGATGGCCGCGTCTTGGCGCAAGACCTGGTGTCGGCATTGCAAGTGCCAGCTTTTGACAACTCGTCGATGGACGGTTACGCCGTGCGCAGCGCTGATCTGCAGCAGATGGGTGCCGAATTGACCGTGACGCAACGCATCGCGGCGGGTCACTTTGGCGAAGCTTTGTTGTCCGGTCAGACGGCTCGCATTTTCACGGGTGCCCCAGTGCCGCCTGGGGCCGACGCCATCGTGATGCAAGAACAAGCCGAATCGGTGCCGGACCAAGAGACTCCCCGGGTACGCTTCTTGACCACAGCTAAGCCGGGTCAATGGATCCGCCGCAGTGGCGAAGATGTCAAAGCCGGTGACACGGTTCTCCAGCGTGGCCAAAAACTCGGTCCTGCTGAATTGGGTTTGGCCGCCAGCTTGGGTCTGGCCCATTTGCAAGTCACAGCGCGGCCAAAAGTCGCCTTGTTTTCGACAGGCGATGAGCTGGTCATGCCGGGGGATGTGGTCCCTGGGGACATGCGGCCCGGGGCCATTTACAACTCCAACCGATTTTTTTTACGGGCTTTGTTGCAGCGCATGGGCTGCGAGGTGAGCGATTTGGGTATTGTTCCTGATCGCCGTGAACTGACTGTGGCGGCTCTCAAAACCGCAGCTGAGCACCACGATTTGATTGTCACCAGCGGCGGCGTGTCGGTGGGTGAGGAAGACCACGTCAAACCGGCAGTGCAATCTTTGGGCGAGTTGGCACTTTGGCAAATTGCCATGAAACCCGGAAAACCCTTTGCTTATGGCCATGTGCGGCGCCAGTCCTTGCCGGGCTCAGCACATTTTGTGGGCTTGCCTGGTAACCCTGTTTCCAGCTTCATCACCTTTTTGCTCTTGGTCAAACCCTTGATTATGGGTTTGCAAGGTTCTGCGCCACAGGCACCCGTACCCTATCGTTTGCCTGCGCACTTTGATCTGCCCAAAGCGGATAAGCGGCGTGAATTTCTTCGCGTCAGGCGCAATGCCCAAGGTGGTTTGGACTTGTTCCCGAACCAAAGTTCCGGTGTTTTGACTTCTGTGGTCTGGGGGGACGGCGTGGTCGACAATCCTGCTGAACAAACCATAGCCCACGGGGATCTGCTCGACTTTTGGTCCTTTTCGGATTGGCTGTCATGAAAATTCAGCTCCGTTATTTCGCTTCTTTGCGTGAAACCATTGGTTTGGGCAGCGAAGTATTCGAGACTTCGGCGACCGATGTGGCTGCCCTGCGTCAAGCGCTGATCGAACGCGGTGGCGCTCATGCCCAATGTTTGGCCGTTGGTTTGCCTGTCCGCGTCGCCGTCAACCAAGTCATGGCCAGCGATGACACGCCTTTGGTGGGTGAATGTGAAGTGGCATTTTTCCCACCTGTGACCGGGGGCTGAACGCATGCAGCCACAAGTGACGATCCAGACCGAAGACTTCAATGTGTCACAAGAAATTGAAGTTTTGCGAGCACAAGACCTGAGAGTGGGCGCAGTGTGCAGTTTTGTGGGCACGGTACGCGACACCCGCGCACTCACTGGGCAAGCGATCGATGAGGTCCAGGCCATGGAACTGGAGCATTACCCGGGTATGACCGAAAAATCGATCGAAGCCATGATTGAGCAAGCCCATCAGCGCTTTGACTTTTATGCTGCCCGCGTGGTTCACCGTGTAGGCCGTTTGTTGCCCTCGGATCAGATTGTGTTGGTGGCGGTAACCTCCGCTCACCGGGGCGAGAGTTTCAAAGCTTGCGAGTTTTTGATGGATTACCTCAAAACCCAAGCCCCTTTTTGGAAAAAAGAGCAAACCCCACAAGGTGCTCAGTGGGTGGACGCCCGGATTTCGGACGATGCCGCCTTGGCCCGTTGGGGTATTCAGAGCCATAACCGTTGACACCTCCAAGGGGGGGCTGGGTGCGGTGCCATTTTTTGCTGACACCCTTACTCTCAGTGTTTGTAAACCGTCGAGTTCATGGGCAATGATCCATGAGGCTCTGCGCTGATGGACCCATTTGGCGCGTTCATTTCCCAGGCAGCTTTGACAAAGGTTTCTTTCAGCAAATGGATCAAGCCGTGCACCAATTGGGCTTGCAGGTTGAGGCGGCAGGACTGAACGCCTTCCCCCATTTTTTGTTGGAAAACCACCTCCAGGCTGCCATGATCGTTCAGCGTCAGTTGTACATCCGTGACCAGCAGGGGTTCTGGGCCCAATGGAAAATGCTGTGCAAGGGCGTCATAAGGGGTGGCGAAATCGGCGCTTTGCAAAAAAGCATCCCGTTTTAGATCGGTCAGAATTTGTTGGGTACTCAGATCTGAGGCTGCGACACCGGGTTGTGCGGCTTCCAAGCGAGTCAAGGTTTGCTCCATGGCCGGCAGCAAGCGAAGCACCATACGGCGAGTGAGCCAAAAACGAAATTCGTGCGCTGCCTGTGTGTTCAGGCGAACCAACAGGCGGTCTTGAATTTCATCGTGGCTGACGGACAACTGGTGGATCTGCATTTCTTGATTTTAGGCAACAAAGTACAACGAGATCCGCTTGAAAATCGCCATCAACCCCCAAGCTAGGTCACATTGGAGAATTTTCATGCGCTTAGACAAATTGACGACCAAATTTCACGAGGCCTTGTCCGATGCCCAGTCATTGGCGCTGGGTGGGGATCATGCTTACATTGAGCCCGCACACGTTTTGCTGGCGATGCTCAAACAGGACGACGGCCCCAAATCTTTGCTGATGCGAGCCGGCGTGCAAGTACCCGGTTTGTTGCTGGCCACCGAAACGATGGTGCACCGCTTCCCCAAAGTGACGGGGCAAGACCAAGTTCAGGTGGGACCCGATTTGGCCAAATTGCTGCAAGCTGCCGAGAAAGAATCGATCAAACGGGGCGATGCTTTCATTGCCAGTGAGCTCTTTTTGTTGGCCTTGGCTGACAACAAAGGTGACATCGGGCGTTTGGTCAAAGAGCAGGGCTTGAGCAGAAAGAGCCTGGAATCGGCCATCGATGCAGTGCGCGGCGGTCAAAACGTGGGCAGCGCCGAATCCGAAGGGCAACGCGAAGCCCTGAAAAAATACTGCATTGATCTGACGGAACGCGCTCGCATGGGCAAGTTGGACCCGGTGATTGGTCGCGACGATGAAATCCGGCGGGCCATTCAGGTTTTGCAACGCCGCACAAAAAACAACCCTGTTTTGATCGGAGAACCGGGCGTTGGCAAAACGGCCATCGTCGAGGGCTTGGCCCAGCGCATCGTGGCAGGTGAGGTGCCCGATTCCCTCAAGGGCAAACGTGTCTTGTCACTCGACATGGCCGCTTTGTTGGCCGGAGCCAAGTTCCGGGGTGAGTTTGAAGAGCGCCTCAAAACCGTACTCAGTGAGCTGGCCAAAGACGAGGGAATGACCATTGTCTTCATTGACGAGCTGCACACCATGGTGGGTGCGGGCAAGGCCGAGGGGGCGATGGATGCGGGCAACATGCTCAAACCTGCTTTGGCCCGTGGCGAACTCCATTGCGTGGGCGCCACCACTCTGGATGAATACCGTAAGTACATTGAAAAAGACGCCGCTTTGGAGCGCCGTTTCCAAAAAATACTGGTCAACGAACCTTCTGTTGAAGCCACCATTGCGATTTTGCGGGGCTTGCAAGAGAAGTATGAAATTCACCATGGTGTGGACATCACCGACCCGGCCATCGTGGCCGCGGCCGAGCTGAGCCACCGCTATATCACCGACCGCTTTTTGCCTGACAAGGCCATTGATTTGATCGATGAGGCCGCCGCCAAGATCAAAATTGAGATCGATTCAAAGCCTGAGGTCATGGACAAGCTGGATCGCCGTTTGATCCAATTGCAAATTGAGCGTGAGGCCGTTCGCAGGGAAAACGACGAAGCCTCGCAAAAACGGTTCGCCCTGATTGAAGAAGAGATTGAAAAACTCAAAAAAGAAGCCGCTGACCTGGAGGAAATTTGGCACGCTGAAAAAGCCCAAGCCCAGGGTGGTCAACAAGTGCGCGAAGAAATCGACCAATTGCGCCAGCAGATCGAGGAGCTGACCCGCAAGGGAGATTTCAACAAGGTCGCAGAGCTCCAATACGGCAAGTTGCCAGCCCTGGAAAAAACACTCAAAGAAGTTCAAGCCAAAGAGTCCGCGCCAGGCGATAAACCTGTGCATCGCTTGCTGCGCACCCAAGTAGGTGCCGAAGAAATTGCCGAGGTGGTGTCTCGCGCGACGGGCATTCCGGTCTCGAAAATGATGCAAGGTGAGCGCGAAAAATTGCTGCAAATGGAAGACAAACTGCATCAACGGGTTGTGGGCCAAGACGAAGCCATTGCCGCGGTCGCCAACGCCATTCGACGGTCTCGATCAGGCCTGTCCGATCCGAACCGACCCACAGGTTCTTTTTTATTTTTAGGGCCAACGGGTGTTGGAAAGACTGAACTTTGCAAGGCCTTGGCGGGGTTTTTGTTTGACAGTGAAGACCACCTGATTCGCATGGACATGAGTGAGTTCATGGAAAAACACTCGGTCGCGCGCTTGATCGGTGCGCCGCCAGGGTATGTCGGCTACGAGGAGGGTGGTTATTTGACCGAGGTTGTGCGCCGCAAGCCCTACAGCGTGCTGCTGCTGGATGAAGTCGAAAAGGCCCACCCGGATGTGTTCAACGTCTTGCTGCAAGTCCTTGACGATGGCCGTTTGACAGATGGTCAAGGGCGCACCGTAGATTTCAAAAACACCGTGATTGTGATGACCTCCAATTTGGGTTCGCACTTGATTCAGTCTATGGTGGGGCAGCCCGCTGAAGACATCAAGGACGCGGTCTGGGATGAGCTCAAGGCCCATTTCCGTCCGGAGTTTTTGAACCGCATCGATGAGACGGTGGTGTTCCACGGCTTGGATGCTGAACACATTGCCAGCATTGCCAAAATACAGTTGCAGGTCCTTCAAACCCGACTTGCCCGCATGGATTTAAGTTTGCAAGTGAGTGCCGCTGCCCTGTCCGAGTTGGCAAAGGTGGGTTTTGACCCGGTGTTCGGTGCCCGCCCATTGAAGCGGGCGATTCAGCAGCGCCTGGAAAACCCCTTGTCCAAACTCTTGTTGGAAGGGCGTTTCCCGCCCAAATGCAGCATCGAGGTGTCGGTCGATCCTGTTCGAAATCCAGGACATTTTGATTTCAAGGTGGTCGAACAACCCGTTTGATGGCCATGCCATCGTGGGCGCCTCATTCGCGGCTGTGACAGTTGACCGGTGCGGTCTTGGGCACAATAAGGCATGACCTCAAAAATTGCCGGCCACCTGCTCGTTGAATGCCTCTTGGCCCAAGGCGTTACCCATGCTTTTGGCGTTCCCGGGGAAAGTTATTTGGCGGTGCTGGATGGCTTTCACTTGTACCGCGACAGCATTCAGTTTGTCACCTGTAGGCAAGAGGGCGGGGCGTCCTTCATGGCCGAGGCGCAAGGCAAACTCACAGGGCGACCTGGTATTTGCTTTGTGACCCGTGGACCCGGTGCCACCAATGCCTCCATTGGCGTTCATACCGCATTCCAAGACTCCACACCTATGGTGTTGTTTGTGGGGGACGTGGCCAGCGAAACACGCGACCGCGAGGCTTTTCAAGAAATGGACTACACCCATTTTTTTGGGCCCTCTACCAAAGGCATGGCCAAGCGGGTCGAGCGCGTGGACGACCCTGAGCGCTTGCCCGAGTACGTTGCCCGTGCCTTTGCCACGGCCATGAACGGCCGTCCTGGGCCAGTGGTTTTGGTCTTGCCTGAGGACATGCTGACCCAACCCGTCAAAGCAGTCGCCTTGCCACGCTTGGAGGCTATTCAAGCCTGGAGCGATCCTGGCGCTTTGCGCACGCTCCGAGACATGCTTTTGGCTGCTCGCAAACCGTTGGTCATCGCTGGAGGGGGCGGGTGGACCACGCAGTCTGCGCAAGCCCTTCAGCGTTTTGCCGAAAACTGGCAGTTGCCTGTCACCAACGCTTTCCGCTTTCAAGACACGTTTGACAACCACCATGCCTTGTATGCAGGTGATGTTGGCATCGGCATAGGTCCTGCCTTGGCCCAGCGCGTTCGCGATGCCGATTTGATCCTGGCCATTGGTCCACGCTTGGGCGAAATGACAACAGGTGGGTACACCTTGCTGCAAGCACCCAAAACACGCCAAAAGCTGGTGCATATCCATGCCAGTGCTGAAGAGCTGAACCGGGTTTATCAAGCCGATTTGGCCATCCACGCCACCATGAATGCAGCTGCCCGAAGCCTTGAGGTCTTGACCGCACCCCATGAACTCCCTTGGTCAGGTTGGACGCAGTCGGCCCATGCGGACTATCTGGCCAACTTGAAGCCACAAACATTGCCCGGCGCTATCGACATGCCGGCCATTGTTGCAACGCTGCAAAAGCATCTTCCCGTGGATGCCGTGCTCACCAACGGTGCAGGCAACTTCGCCAGTTGGATGCATCGCTTTTACAAACACCATGGCTTGGTCAAGGGACATAAAACACAGCTGGCGCCGACCGTGGGTGCGATGGGTTACGGCGTCCCTGCAGGTATTGCCGCAAATTTGTTGACGGGTCGACTGGCTTTCACCATTGCCGGAGACGGTGACTTTCTCATGAACGGCCAAGAATTGGCCACAGCGGTTCAGCATGGCGGCAAGAGCATCATCGTGTTGCTCAACAACGGCATGTACGGCACCATTCGCATGCACCAAGAGCGTGAATACCCAGAGCACGTGACCGGATCAAAACTGCAAAATCCGGACTTTGCGGCCTTGGCACAAGCCTACGGATATGCAGGCGTCCGAATCGTGAAAACTGAGGGTTTTGAAGCAGCTTTGCTAGACGCGCTTGCGCGCCCACAAGGCACACTGATCGAGGTGATTCTGGACCCAGAAGTCATAACCACCCGCGGCACACTGAGCGCCATCACCCAAGCAGCCTTGGCCAAGCAAGAAACGGCGGGTTGAGCCCAAGATGAACTTTGTTTGTGCTGCAGTCAGCAGCGATTGTTTTTTTGTAATCAACAAAAAACCCGCCTAGGCGGGTTTTTTGTTGAAAGCGCATTCGAATTACTTCAAGTGCTTGCCGATCAAGCCGGCCATCTCAAACATGGTGACTTGAGCTTTACCGAAGACAGCCTTGAGTTTGTCGTCGGCATTGATGGCGCGGCGGTTCACGCTGTCTTGCAGGTTGTGTTTCTTGATGTAGATCCACATTTTGCTGACCACTTCGGTACGTGGCAGTGGGGTTGAGCCCACCACAGCAGCCAATGCAGCGCTAGGAGTCAATGCTTTCATGAAAGCCGGGTTAGGTGTGCGCTTGGCGGCCGGAGCAGCTTTTTTGGCAGGCGCCTTAGCGGCTACTTTTTTTGCAGGTGCTGCTGCTTTTTTAGCTGGAGCAGCTTTGGTTGCCGGTGCTGCTTTTTTAGCGGGTGCTGCAGCTTTTTTGGCCGGGGTTTTTTTCGCAGTTGCCATGATGAGTTTCCTTTGGTCGGAAGTGGGTTCGCCGCTGATAAACGGTGTGTTTACAGCTAGAGCGATGCTAATGGAGAAACGGGTAGTTTCCAAGTGAAAAAATCATTTTTATCTAGGTGTTGTTCCTGATTTCCACACTTCATCGTTTTTTTCTACCTATTGTCTTTTCTGTTGCATGTTTCCCTTGTTCTTTGAATTGGATGCTGCACATCGCTTCAGTTCTTTGGTTTGGTGGTGGTGTTGGTGGTTTTTTTAAACGAGATGCCATTGGCGTTTTCACAATTCATTTTAGGTTTTTGCAATGTGGAATTTTTGTTTCTGCTGCTTGCTTTAACGCCTTTTGAATGTGAAGTTGTTTTTTGCATGGTGACAAATGCCTTTCAAGTCATTGATTTTAAACAAATAAAAATAAGTCTTATATAAGACATAAGATCAATTAACAGTCTTATATAAGAGTTAAGATTGGATCAACGACACAGCAGACAGTGCTGCAAAAGTCGTCTGATTTCAACTTGACCACAGGAGCTACCCATGTCATCCAATAGCACTCAAACATTAAGCCGTGAACAACAAATTGCCGCTCTCGAAAAAGATTGGGCAACGAATCCACGTTGGAAAGGCGTCAAGCGCGGTTACTCTGCTGCCGACGTCGTTCGCCTCAGGGGCAGCATGCCGATTGAGCACACCTTGGCTAAGCGTGGCGCAGAAAAACTTTGGGAAAAAGTCAATGGTGGTGCCAAGAAGGGCTATGTCAATTCCTTCGGTGCCATCAGTGCAGGCCAAGCCATGCAACAGGCCAAGGCTGGTTTGGAAGCCGTGTATTTGTCGGGTTGGCAAGTGGCCGCGGACGGCAACACGTCAGAAACCATGTACCCCGACCAATCACTTTACGCCTACGACTCGGTGCCGACCATGGTGCGCCGCATCAACAACACTTTCAAGCGCGCCGACGAAATTCAGTGGGGCCGAGGCATCAACCCGGGCGACAAAGAATTCATTGACTACTTCCTGCCCATCGTGGCCGATGCAGAAGCGGGATTTGGCGGCGTGTTGAATGCGTTTGAATTGATGAAGAACATGATCGCCTCCGGCGCTGCCGGTGTGCACTTTGAAGACCAATTGGCAGCCGTTAAAAAATGCGGTCATATGGGCGGCAAGGTCTTGGTGCCTACCCATGAAGCCTGCGAAAAGTTGATTTCTGCACGTTTCGCGGCAGACGTCATGGGCACATCGACCATCGTGTTGGCCCGCACCGATGCAGAAGCGGCCAATCTGATCACATCAGACCACGATGCCAACGACAAGCCATTCTTGACGGGCGAGCGCACCCAAGAAGGTTTTTACCGCGTTAAAAACGGTTTGGAGCAAGCCATCAGCCGTGGTGTGGCTTATGCACCTTACGCTGATTTGGTGTGGTGCGAAACTGGCGTGCCAGACATTGGTTTTGCCCGTGAATTCGCGCAAGCTGTTCATGCCGCATGTCCAGGCAAGTTGCTCTCCTACAACTGCTCGCCATCGTTCAACTGGAAGAAAAACCTCAACGACAGCCAGATCGCTTCTTTCCAAGAAGACTTGTCGGACTTGGGCTACAAATACCAGTTCATCACATTGGCGGGTATCCACATCAACTGGTACAACACTTTCCAGTTTGCCCACGCTTACGCCAATGGCGAAGGCATGAAGCATTACGTCAACATGGTGCAAGAGCCTGAGTTCGCTGCCCGTGACAAGGGCTATACCTTTGTGTCGCACCAGCAAGAAGTAGGCGCAGGTTACTTCGACGACGTGACGACCGTTATCCAAGGCGGTTCGTCTTCTGTGAAAGCCTTGACCGGCTCGACCGAAGAAGAACAGTTCCACTGATGGCTGTGTGAGCCTGCCGTGGGCAGGTTTCATGCGTGTACAAAAAAGCCACCTTGCGGTGGCTTTTTTGATGGCGTGTTCACCTCTCGGTGAGCAGGGCGTCTCACATGGCTTTCAGTGCATCGTTGAATGTTTTGCTCGGGCACATGATGGTCTGTAACTTCTCAGCTGAGGGGAAGTAATAACCACCGATGTCCACCGGTTTGCCTTGAACAGCTTGGAATTCACCAACGATTGTTTTTTCTTGCGCTGTCAGTGTTTTGGCCAAGGACTCGAACTGCTTTGCCAGTTCGGCATCGTCGGTTTGCGCGGCCAATTCTTGTGCCCAGTACATAGCCAAATAGAACTGGCTCCCACGGTTGTCGAGTTGGCCTGTCTTGGGAGACGGATTCTTGTTGTTGTCCAAGAGCTTGCCAGTGGCAGCATCCAAGGTCTTTGCCAAAACCCCAGCCTTTTTGTTGCCGGTCTTCAGGCCCAGGTCTTCCAGCGACACGGCCAGCGCCAAAAACTCACCCAGCGAGTCCCAACGCAGGTGGTTTTCTTCAACCAACTGCTGCACGTGCTTGGGGGCTGAACCGCCCGCACCGGTTTCATACATGCCGCCACCAGCCATCAAGGGCACGATGGAGAGCATTTTTGCCGATGTACCCAATTCCATGATCGGGAAAAGATCCGTCAGGTAATCACGCAAAATATTGCCGGTGGCGCTGATGGTGTCAAAGCCACGCACCACACGCTCCAGTGTGTAACGCATCGCGCGAACTTGGCTCATGATCTGGATTTCAAGACCAGCCGTGTTGTGCTCATGCAGATACATTTTCACTTTGGTGATCAGCTGAGCTTCGTGTGGACGGTACTGGTCGAGCCAGAACACCACAGGCATCCCGGAGTTGCGCGCACGAGTCACAGCCAATTTGACCCAGTCGCGGATCGCAGCGTCTTTGACCTGGCACATGCGCCAGATGTCGCCTTCTTCCACGTCTTGGGACAGGAGTACCTCACCCGTGTTGATGTCGGTGATGTTGGCCACGCCATCTTCTTGGATTTCAAAAGTCTTGTCGTGCGAGCCGTATTCTTCTGCTTGCTGCGCCATCAAACCGACATTGGGCACTGTGCCCATGGTCTTGGGGTCGAAAGCGCCATGCCATTTGCAAAAATTAATCATCTCCATGTAGATGCGCGCAAAAGTGGACTCAGGCATCACAGCCTTCACGTCTTTGAGGCGCCCGTCAGCGCCCCACATTTTTCCGCCGTTGCGGATCATGGCGGGCATAGAGGCGTCCACGATCACGTCGTTGGGTGAATGGAAATTGGTGATGCCTTTGGCAGAATCCACCATGGCCAGCTCGGGGCGGCCTTCGTGGCACGCGTGCAGGTCACGCTTGATCTCGTCTTGTTTGGATTGGGGCAAAGTGGCTACTTTGGCATAGAGATCGGCCATGCCGTTGTTCACGTTCACACCCAGCTCTTTGAACAAGGCACCATGCTTGGCAAACGCATCTTTGTAGAAGATTTTGACGCAGTGTCCAAACACAATGGGGTGTGAAACCTTCATCATGGTGGCTTTGACGTGCAGCGAGAACATGACACCCGTGGCGTGTGCGTCTTCGATCTCTTTTTCGTAAAACTCCAACAAAGCCTTCCTGCTCATGAACATGCTGTCGACCACTTCGCGATCCAGCAAGGCCACTTTTTCTTTGAGAACAAGGGTCTTCCCGGTTTTTGTGATCAGTTCCATCTTCACTTCACGTGGGCGATCCATGGTCATGGATTTCTCGCCGTGGTAAAAATCGCCAGCATGCATGTGTGACACATGCGAGCGCGAAGCCTGACTCCATTCAGCCATGCTGTGGGGGTTTTTGCGCGCAAACTCTTTGACTGCACGTGGCGCGCGTCGGTCTGAGTTGCCTTCCCGTAGAACGGGATTCACGGCGGAGCCAATGCACTTGGAATAGCGAGCCTTGATCGACTTCTCCTCGTCGGTTTTAGGCGCATCTGGGTAATCAGGCAACGCATAACCCTTCGATTGCAATTCTTTGATGGCCGCTGTCAATTGGCCAACAGAAGCGCTGATGTTGGGCAATTTGATGATGTTGGCATCCGCCTTGAGCGTCAGTTTGCCCAGCTCAGCCAAATTATTCGGGGCACGTTGCTCGGCAGGCAACACATCAGAAAACTCGCCCAAGATGCGTGCAGCAACTGAAATATCGCTGGTTTGTACATCGATACCAGCAGGTTTTGTGAATGAGCGAATGACTGGCAAAAAAGCCGCTGTGGCCAACAAAGGCGCTTCGTCGGTCAGTGTGTAAATGATTTTGGGTCGAGCTGTAGGCGTTGTCATCGTCGTGCTTTTTTACAGGATGAAAAAGAAGACCACTATCTTAAACCAAGCATCCCCACATGGGGCTGACGGCATCAGCAAATGAAGGTCTTCGTTTGGTGCATTTTGGAAGGGAATTGGTGATGATTTCTTGGCTTTTCATCCAGAAATCAAATGTGTGAAAATCAGAAGTTCTTTTCTTAAATTTTTTTGCGTTGTCATTGGCCGCGCGTTCGATCACATGTCCATGGTTCAAATTACGTTACCCGACGGTTCATTGCGAGACTTTTCAGGTCCTGTCACGGTCGCAGAGGTAGCGGCTTCTATTGGCGCAGGCTTGGCCAAAGCGGCTTTGGGCGGAAAAGTCAATGGCCAATTGGTGGATGCCAGTTTTGTCATGACTGCCGACGCCAAGTTGTCCATCATCACCGCCAAGGATCCGGAAGGCTTGGATCTGATTCGCCACTCTTCGGCGCATTTGTTGGCCTACGCGGTCAAAAGCTTGTTTCCTGAGGCACAAGTCACCATTGGTCCTGTGATTGACAACGGGTTTTATTACGATTTTTCTTACTCGCGACCATTCACCCCGGAAGATTTGGTCGCCATTGAAAAGAAAATGACGGACTTGGCTGCCAAGGATGAGCCTGTGGTGCGACGTGTTTTGCCACGTGATGAAGCTGTGGCTTATTTCAAAAGTTTGGGAGAACACTACAAGGCCGAGATCATTGGTTCTATCCCCGCGGGAGAACAGGTCAGCCTCTACCGTGAAGGTGAATTCGAAGACTTGTGCCGCGGACCTCATGTGCCCAGCACTGGAAAACTGAAGCACTTTAAGTTGATGAAGGTTGCGGGTGCTTATTGGCGCGGTGACAGCAAAAACGAAATGTTGCAGCGCGTCTACGGCACAGCTTGGGCCAGCAAAGACGATTTACAACTTTATTTGACGCGTCTTGAAGAAGCTGAAAAGCGAGACCACCGCAAATTGGGCCGAGAGCTGGATTTGTTCCACATCGACGAACATGCGCCCGGTTTGGTCTTTTGGCATCCCAAGGGTTGGACCGTCTGGCAAACCGTTGAGCAGTACATGCGCCAAGTCTACCGTGACAGTGGCTACCAAGAGGTCAAGGGCCCGCAGTTGCTCGACAAAACCCTCTGGGAAAAAACGGGTCATTGGGACAAATACCGTGACAACATGTTCACCACCGAGTCTGAAAAGCGCGATTACGCTTTGAAGCCGATGAACTGCCCAGGCCACATCCTGATCTTCAAGCAAGGCATGAAGAGTTACCGTGACCTGCCACTGCGCTACGGTGAATTTGGCCAATGTCACCGCAACGAGCCATCAGGAGGTTTGCACGGCATCATGCGTGTTCGTGGTTTCACGCAGGATGATGGTCACATCTTTTGCACGGAAAACCAAATCTTGCCCGAGTGCGATGACTTCACCAAGGTGCTTAAAAAAGTCTATGCCGATTTTGGTTTCGACAACATTCTTTATAAGGTCTCCACACGACCTGCTGCGCGGATCGGCTCGGATGAATTGTGGGACAAAGCCGAAAAGGCGTTGATGGACAGTCTACGCCACTCGGGTTGTGATTTCGTCATTTCCGAGGGCGACGGTGCTTTTTATGGCCCCAAAATCGAATACACGCTCAAAGACGCCATTGGGCGTGAGTGGCAGTGCGGAACGATTCAGGTCGATTTCAACTTGTCTGAGCGCTTGGATGCTGAGTATGTGGCCGAAGACGGCTCGCGCCAACGTCCCGTCATCCTGCACAGGGCCATAGTGGGCAGCATGGAGCGGTTCATCGGTATTTTGGTGGAGCAACATGCCGGTGCCTTGCCCACCTGGTTGGCTCCTGTGCAAATTTCCGTGCTCAATATCACCGATGCGCAGGCCGATTACTGTCGTGAAATCGCTGCAAAACTCCAAAAATCAGTGTCAAATCAAGGCCTTAGGGTCGATTTGGACCTGCGTAACGAGAAAATCACGTATAAAATACGCGAGCATTCATTGCAAAAGCTGCCTTACATCCTTGTCGCAGGTGACAAAGAAAAGGCAGCAGGTACCGTCGCTGTGCGCGCCCGAGGCAACAAAGACCTCGGTGTGATGTCGATCGATGCGTTCATTGAACTCATCGCTGCCGACATTGCTTCTAAAGCATGAAGGTGAGTTTCGCCACAAGCTTTGGCCCGTGGGCACAAAGATGGATAGGCTGCTTTTCGCAGTTTTGTTCCGTAAAGGATTGAGTCATCGCTACCGAATTTCGTGATCGTCGCCAACGCGAAGAACGTAAACACCGTTTGAACCGTGAAATCATGGCCCCTGAGGTTCGTGTTTCCGGCCCTGAAAATGAGCCCATGGGCATTTTGTCTTTGGCTGAAGCTCTGCGACTTGCAGGTGAGATGGACGTGGACTTGGTTGAAATTGCCGCCACAGCCGTACCACCTGTCTGCCGCTTGATGGATTACGGCAAGTTCAAGTACCAAGAGCAAAAGCGTGCGGCAGAAGCCAAAGCCAAGCAAACGGTCATTGACATCAAAGAAGTCAAATTTCGGCCAGGTACTGACGATGGTGACTACAACATCAAGATGCGCAACATCCGTCGCTTTTTGACAGATGGTGACAAATGCAAGATCACATTGCGATTTCGCGGTCGTGAGATCACCCACCAAGAATTGGGTTTGGCACTCCTTAACCGGATACGCGATGAATTGGCTGACACGATCATCGTTGAGCAGTTTCCCAAGTTGGAAGGCCGTCAGATGATCATGATGATTGCCCCAGGCCGTAAAAAGCCCGCAAGTGGCAAAACAAGCGACTCGCCTTCACCGGCCGAATCGGTTTGAAAGAATTTAACCTGTCTTAGGGCGGGTTGGGTCAAAAACAGCCCCTGGGTTGTTTTTGTTAAAAGTGGCTCGGGGCCAACAAGGCTGCATTTTTTTGCAGACGCCTCACGAGCACAATGAAAGGAGCATTGATATGCCCAAGATGAAGACCAAAAGCAGTGCCAAAAAGCGCTTCCGTGTTCGTCCAGGTGGAACCGTTAAACGCGGCCAAGCCTTCAAACGTCACATCCTGACCAAGAAGACCACCAAAAACAAGCGTCACCTTCGCGGTTCCGTGTCTGTGCATGAGACCAATATGGGTCACATCGCACAAATGCTGCCGATGGCTGGCCTGTAATCACTGACGAACAAGGAGAATAAATATGCCTCGCGTTAAACGTGGTGTAACGGCACGCGCCCGTCACAAGAAAGTTTTGGCCCTTGCAAAAGGTTTCCGCGGTCGCCGCGGCAACGTCTTCCGTATCGCCAAACAGGCGGTGATGAAGGCTGGCCAATACGCCTACCGTGACCGCCGCACCAAAAAGCGTGTGTTCCGTCAGTTGTGGATTGCCCGTATCAACGCCGCTGCGCGTGAATACGGTCTGACCTACAGCCAATTCGCCAACGGCCTGAAGAAGGCTGCCATTGAGATCGACCGTAAGATGCTGGCGGACATCGCTGTGCACGACAAGGCCGCTTTTGCTGGCATCGTGAACCAAGTCAAAGCCAAATTGGCCGCAGCTTGAGTCCATGAGTGACACCGGCCTTCGGGCCTGTGCCACGCACTCGATCAAAGGGATTGAGGCTCGCAAAAGCTTCAATCCCTTTTTTGTTCTTTTTAAACAGATCACCGATCCTCCACACCATGAACGAGCTGGACACCCTGCTTGAAACCGCCCGCCAGAGTTTTGCGCAGGCACTGACACCTGCTGACCTTGAAAACGCCAAAGCCCAGTTTTTGGGTAAAGCCGGTCGCTTGACTGAAATGATGAAGGGCATGGGCGCTCTGAGCGTGGAAGACAAGAAAACCCGTGGCGCGTCCATCAACCTGGCCAAGCAAGCGATCGAAGCCGCTTTGACCGATCGTCGTCAGGCTTTGCAAGACGCAGAATTGCAAGCGCAACTCAAGGCCGAAGCGCTGGACGTCAGCTTGCCCGGCCGTGGCGCCATTCAAGGCGGACTTCATCCGGTATCGCTCACACTCGAACGTGTCGAGCAGATTTTTGGCTCCATGGGCTTTGAGGTGGCCCAAGGCCCTGAGATCGAGACCGACTGGTTCAACTTCACCGCGCTCAATACGCCCGAAGATCACCCAGCCCGTTCCATGCACGACACCTTCTATGTCGAAGGCGGTCACCTGCTGCGCACACACACCAGCCCCATGCAAATTCGACATGCTGTGCAGCATGTCAAGCGCTATCGAAACCAGATTGATGCGGGTCAACCCATGCCGGAGATCCGTGTGATCGCCCCTGGTAGAACTTACCGTGTGGATTCTGATGCGACCCATTCGCCCATGTTTCACCAATGCGAAGGCCTCTGGATTGGTGAGAACGTGAGTTTCAAAGACCTGAAAGTGGTGGTCACTGATTTTTGTCGCACCTTCTTCGAAAGCGACGACTTGGTGTTGCGATTCCGCCCCAGTTTCTTCCCCTTCACTGAACCCAGTGCCGAGATTGACATTCAATTCCAAAACGGGCCGCTCGCTGGTCGCTGGCTTGAAGTCGGTGGCTCTGGCCAAGTTCACCCCAACGTGGTGATCAACATGGGTTTGGACCCTGAACGCTTCATCGGCTTTGCCTTTGGCATGGGGATGGACCGTTTCACCATGCTGCGCTATGGCGTGAACGACTTGCGTCTCTTTTTTGACGGCGATGTGCGTTTCCTGAGTCAATTCCAATAAGCCTGTTCCCGATATTCCTGAATGCCTGCCGCGCGGCGTGTGCCGTGTAGCGAAACGTAGTGAGTTCTGCACATGCAATTTCCTGAATCCTGGTTGCGCGAGTTCTGCAACCCAAACCTGACGACCCAGCAACTGGCCGATACCTTGACCATGGCGGGTTTAGAAGTGGAAGAGCTTGAGCCGGTGGCGCCGCCGTTCACCGGTATCGTGGTCGGAGAAATCAAGGAGGCCGTGCAGCACCCCAATGCTGACCGCTTGCGTGTGTGTCAGGTCGATGTGGGGCAGGGCGCTTTGCTCAACATTGTGTGTGGTGCGCCCAATGCACGTGTGGGTATTCGCGTGCCTTGTGCCATGGTGGGGGCCGAATTGCCGCCGGGTGAAGACGGCAAACCTTTCCTGATCAAGGTCGGTAAGCTGCGCGGCGTTGAAAGCCAGGGCATGCTGTGCTCGGCCAAGGAACTGAAGATTGCAGATGACCACGGCGGCCTGCTGGAGTTGCCTGCCGACGCCCCATTGGGTCAGGACATTCGCCAGTATCTGAACCTGGACGACACCCTGATGACGCTCAAGCTCACGCCCAACTTGGCGCATTGCTTGAGCGTTTATGGCATCGCCCGCGAAGTATCGGCCTTGACCGGTGCGCCGTTGAAGGCTCCGACCTTTCCCTCTGTGGCGCCGCACATCACGGACACTCTGGCCGTCCATGTGCAGGCCAGCGATTTGTGTGGTCGCTTCAGCGGCCGCGTGGTCAAGGGCGTGAACACCCAGGCCCAAACACCTCAGTGGATGGTGGACCGATTGGCCCGTTGTGGTCAGCGCAGTGTGAGCCCCTTGGTGGACATCTCCAACTACGTGATGTTCGAGCTCGGCCGCCCCTCGCACATTTTCGACCTCGACAAGATCCACGGTGGCTTGCAGGTGCGCTGGGGCAAGCCCGGCGAATCCCTCAAGTTGCTCAACGGCAACACCGTGACCGTGGACGTCAAGGTGGGCGTGATCGCCGATGACCGCCAGGTTGAGTCGCTGGCGGGCATCATGGGCGGCGACGCCACCGCCGTGTCCGATGACACCCAAAATATTTACATCGAAGCTGCGTTCTGGTGGCCTACCGCGATTGCGGGCCGTTCGCGACGCTATAACTTCTCGACCGATGCCGGTCACCGATTCGAGCGCGGTGTGGACCCTCAGCTCACGGTCGAGCACATTGAACGCATCACCCGTTTGGTGCTGGACATTTGTGGCACGCCCGAAACGAAGGTCGGCCCCATCGATGACCAGACGCTGAACATTCCCCAGTCTCAGCCGGTCACGCTGCGTGTGGCTCGTGCCAACAAGGTGATTGGCATGCCGCTGACACAAAAGCAGTGCGCCGATGCGCTGCGCGGTCTGGGCCTTCAAGTGGCCGAAGGCGAAGGTACGGTGACCGTGACGCCCCCGAGCTTCCGCTTTGACCTGCAGATCGAAGAAGACCTGATTGAGGAAGTCGCCCGCATGGTCGGCTACAACAACCTGCCAACGAACCCACCTCTGGCCCCCATAATCGCCAAAGTGCGTTTGGAGACTGAACGCAGCCCGTCTTCCGTGCGCCGCGCCATTGCCGCCCTGGGATACCAGGAAACCATCAACTACAGCTTTGTCGAAGACAGCTGGGAGCGCGATCTGGCGGGCAACGTCAATCCGATCCGCCTGCTCAATCCGATCGCCAGCCAGATGAGCGTGATGCGCTCAAGCTTGATTGGTTCGCTGCTGCAGGTGGTCAAGTTCAACACCGACCGTAAGGCTGACCGTGTGCGCGTCTTCGAGCTTGGCCGTGTGTTTTTGCGCAAACCTGAGGTGCAAAGCACCGACACCACCGTAGAAGGGTTTGACCAGCCAATGCGTGTGGCCGGCATGGCCTGGGGACCGATCGAGCCTTTGGGCTGGCAAGGCAAGGCCCGCAACGTTGACTTTTACGACGCCAAGGCCGATGTTGAGCGGCTGTTGGCGCCTCGAAAGGCCGAATTTTTGGCCGCCGAACACCCCGCCATGCATCCTGGCCGTTCAGCATGTGTGATGCTGGACGGTGAAATCATCGGCCATGTGGGCGAATTACACCCGCGTTGGCGTCAAGCCTGGGAGCTGACCAGTGCACCCGTGGTGTTTGAGTTGTCGCTCAACGCCGTGATTGCCAGAAACGTGCCTGTGGCGCAATCTGTGGCCAAGCACCAGCCGGTGGAGCGTGACATCGCTGTCATTGTTCAAGATCAGGTCACACATGGCCAATTGATGGCGGCTATCCATGCCGCGCCGACTCAGGGCTTGCTGCGCAATGCGGTTTTGTTTGACATTTACCGGCCAAAAGCTGAAACCACCGGCGGCTTGGCCTCGGGTGAGAAGAGCTTGGCAGTGCGGTTGACGCTGCACAGTGACGAGGCCACACTCACAGACGCACAAATCGAGGCGGTCATGGATGGCGTGATGTCTTCTTTATCGCACCAGCTGGCTGCTCGTCTTCGCTCTTGAGATTGACCCATGCAAATCAGTTTTGAATCCCTTGAAACGCCGGCGCTGACCAAAGCGCATTTGGCCGATTTGTTGTTTGAGCAAATTGGCTTGAACAAACGCGAGTCCAAAGACATGGTGGATGCGTTTTTTGATCTGGTGGTGGAACAGTTGATCGCTGGTGAAGAAGTCAAAATTTCAGGTTTTGGCAACTTCCAGATTCGCACCAAGGCTGCAAGGCCTGGTCGCAATCCGCGCACCGGAGAATTGATTCCTATTGATGCACGTCGTGTTGCCACCTTCCATGCCAGCCATAAACTCAAAGCATTGATTCAGGGCGATACCGTTGAAGACGATGGTGTGGAGATGGTGGGCCGCTGAATTGTTTCAAGGAGCCTGTCGTGTTGTTCAAATTCAAATCCAAAATCACCAGTGATCTGATCATGCTGGAAGCAGACGGCAGAAGGCTGCTCAAAATCATGCTGGGGGATGACCCGGTCAAAGGGATTGTTCTCAGCCAAGACATGCCCATGGTGCTGGCCAAATTGGAG
Source organism: Limnohabitans sp. Rim28 (assembly GCF_000293865.2). GTDB lineage: Bacteria > Pseudomonadota > Gammaproteobacteria > Burkholderiales > Burkholderiaceae_C > Limnohabitans_A. Next base: position 24,869 of record NZ_ALKN02000001.1, read on the forward strand.
TCAGCGGTGGCCCAAGACGAAGCCCTTCGGGCTCAGAGAAGTCAAAACGCCAAAAACGAGGGTGTTCTCGACGGCCATCAACCGGGTTCAGAGACCGATGCTGTGCGCCTCGCTCAGCGAGCGAGCCCCATGATCAAATTGCTCAAACAATGTGTGGCCAACCCAACGGACCTGGTTTGGGGTGTTTGAGATCAGTTGGGTCGTTTCACGAAGATTTGACCGTTCAACTTGAAGCCTGGCTTGATTTGTCGTTTGGCAAACCAGCCTTGGTTCATTTCAAGCACAAAACGCACGGGTTTCGTGGAACAGTGTGAATCGTCGTTCATGGGTTTCATGTCTGCCAGGTTGACGATGGTGCCGTCATCCTCTAAAAATGCTGCCGTCAGGGGTATCAGCGTGTTGCGCATCCAAAAACACTGGGTGCTGGGCTGGTCAAAGACGAACAACATCCCTTCGTGCTGTGGCATGTCTTTTCGCCACATCAGGCCAATCTGGCGTTGCTCGGGCGTGAGGGCCAGTTGGACATCCAAACGGTGCATGCCCGCCATCAATTGTGTTCGTTCCAAAGACATTTGCGGGTTATTTTGGGCGTTCACTTGAGCCCCTAAAAACAAGACCTCAAAGCCTAAAACACCGACCAAGAGCAGGCTTGGGCGAACTGAAAAAATGCGGTACAAAAAAGGGCAGCGGTTCATAAGAGGGCACAAAAAGGGGGATTGCAAAATCAAAGCATAAATGATTGGCCCCCGTACCTGGCCGTCAAAGGCAGAAAACAAAGGCATCAAACGCCGGGTGCGTCCTTTAGCGGTGGTTCTGCGTCCCCGTTTGAATTGCTCGGCGCTTGTGACAAGGCTTCGGCTTGAATTTGCACCGCCAAAGATCCTTTTTCGCCCTCAATCAGGTCAAACTTGACCCTTTGGCCTTCTTTGAGCGTTTTGAAACCTTCCATCTCGATCGCCGAAAAATGGGCGAAAGCATCGGCGCCACCGCCATCGGGCTGGATAAAGCCAAAACCCTTGGCATCGTTGAACCATTTGACCGTGCCATGGGGCATGCGATGTCTCCGTTATTGATCTGATAAATCAGTTTGTGTAGTTCTTGATGAATTTGTCAATGTGAGGTTTTCCCGGGGGCTATTTTGGCCACAGCTTATAAAGACTTTTCAGGTCCCAGCCTTGAAGGGCTTCAAAGCATCGATAGAATGAAATGATGGCAACGAAAAAACCTCTAAATCCGACGCTGCCGACTGAGACCCCCCGAGCGCCCGATGGTGGCGATGCGGTGGTCCTTGAGCGGCGTGCCCAAAAAATTGAACCACCTCAGATGTACCAGGTGGCGATGTTGAATGACGATTTCACGCCGATGGAGTTTGTTGTGATGGTCATTCAAGAGTTTTTCAGCAAAGACCGCGAAGCGGCTACGCAAATCATGCTCAAAATCCATTTGGACGGCAAAGGCGTTTGCGGTGTCTATTCCCGTGATGTTGCTGCCACCAAGGTGGACCAAGTTCTGGACGCCGCCAAACAAGCGGGGCATCCCCTTCAATGTGTCAGTGAGCCCCTTGAATAAGCGGCCATGTTCCCCATCTCCCCATCATCTCTATTACTCAGCAAGGCATAAGGAAATCACATGATTGCCCAAGAATTGGAAGTCAGTTTGCACATGGCCTTTGTTGAAGCCCGTCAGCAACGCCACGAGTTCATCACTGTCGAGCATTTGCTTTTGGCCTTGTTGGACAACCCCAGCGCGGCCGAAGTGCTGCGCGCTTGCGCCGCCAACATCGATGACCTGCGCAAGGCCTTGGGCAATTTCATCAAGGACAACACACCTCAAGTGGCGGGCACCGAAGAGGTGGACACTCAGCCAACATTGGGTTTTCAGCGCGTGATTCAACGCGCCATCATGCACGTTCAGTCCACAGGGAATGGCAAAAAAGAAGTCACTGGCGCCAATGTGCTGGTGGCCATCTTTGGCGAAAAAGATTCGCACGCCGTTTATTACCTGCACCAGCAAGGCATCACGCGTTTGGATGTGGTCAACTTCATCGCCCATGGCATCCGCAAGACGGACCCGCCTGAGGCGGCCAAGTCCGATTCCCCATCCAACTCTGAGGCCGAAGAGAGCAGCGGGGGCGAGCGCAGCGAAAAAGCTTCTCCACTTGAGCAGTTCACCAACAACCTCAACCAAGCGGCCAAAGAAGGCAAGATTGATCCACTGATCGGTCGCGAGTATGAGGTCGAGCGCACCATCCAGATTTTGTGCCGCCGCCGCAAAAACAACCCCTTGTTGGTGGGCGAGGCCGGCGTGGGCAAAACCGCCATTGCCGAGGGCTTGGCCTGGCGCATCACCCAAGGCACCGTTCCGGACATCTTGGCTGAAGCAACGGTTTACTCGCTCGACATGGGCGCATTGCTCGCGGGCACCAAGTACCGGGGTGACTTTGAACAACGCCTCAAAGGGGTGCTGAAGTCGCTCAAGGACAAGCCCAACGGCATTTTGTTCATCGATGAGATCCACACCCTGATCGGTGCGGGTGCGGCCTCTGGCGGCACCTTGGATGCCTCCAACTTGCTCAAGCCGGCCTTGTCCAGTGGCCAGCTCAAGTGCATCGGTGCCACCACCTTTACCGAGTACCGCGGCATCTTTGAAAAAGACGCCGCTTTGTCCCGTCGCTTTCAAAAGGTCGACGTGGTCGAACCCACCGTTTCCGAGACAGTGGACATCCTCAAAGGTCTGAAAAGCCGTTTTGAAGACCACCACAGTGTTAAGTACACCATCGCCGCTTTGCAGGCCGCTGCCGAGTTGTCGGCCAAATTCATCAACGACCGCCAATTGCCAGACAAGGCCATCGACGTGATTGACGAAGCCGGTGCGGCCCAGCGCATCCAGGTCGCCTCCAAACGCAAAAAGACCATTGGCAAAGCCGAGATCGAGGACATTGTGGCCAAGATCGCCCGTATTCCTCCTGCCAACGTCTCCAACGACGACCGCAGCAAGCTGCAAACCATCGAGCGCGACCTCAAGTCGGTGGTGTTCGGCCAAGACAAGGCCCTCGAAGTGTTGGCCTCTGCGGTCAAGATGGCCCGCTCTGGCTTGGGCAAGACCGACAAGCCGATTGGTGCCTTCTTGTTCTCGGGCCCCACCGGTGTGGGCAAGACCGAAGCAGCCAAGCAGTTGGCCTACATCATGGGCATCGAGTTGATCCGCTTCGACATGTCCGAATACATGGAGCGCCACGCGGTCAGCCGCCTCATTGGTGCCCCTCCGGGCTACGTGGGTTTTGACCAAGGCGGCCTTTTGACCGAAGCCGTGACCAAGAAGCCGCATTGCGTGCTTTTGCTCGACGAGATCGAAAAAGCGCACCCCGACATCTTCAATGTGCTGCTGCAGGTCATGGACCACGGCACCTTGACCGACAACAACGGGCGCAAGGCCGATTTCCGCAACGTGATCATCATCATGACCACCAACGCGGGTGCCGAGACCATGAACAAGGCCACCATTGGTTTCACCAACCCACGCGCGGCGGGGGATGAGATGGGCGACATCAAGCGTCTCTTCACCCCCGAGTTCCGCAACCGCCTGGATGCCATGGTCAGCTTCAAACCCCTGGATGAGCAAATCATCTTGCGCGTGGTGGACAAATTCTTGCTTCAGCTTGAAACCCAATTGGCCGAGAAGAAGGTGGAAGTCACCTTCACCGACGCCTTGCGTCAATCCTTGGGCAAGAAGGGCTTCGATCCGCTCATGGGCGCCCGCCCAATGCAGCGACTGATTCAAGACACGATCCGCAAAGCCTTGGCGGATGAGTTGTTGTTTGGTCGTCTCACCGACGGGGGAAGGCTGACCGTGGACATCGACGACAAAAACGAAGTCAAACTCGACATCACGCCGACACCCAAGAAAGACAGCCGGGCTTCGCGCGCCGAACCCGCTGAACCTGAAGAGGCAACTGCGGGCTGATTCCCGCTGTTGCACAGCCATGAAAAAAGGCCCTTCGGGGCCTTTTTTCATGGTCATTCGCTTCGCTCAACGGATGTTGGCACGACCATTATTTTCGTTTACTGCCTCCCAGCAACCCACCCAAAACACCCCGAACGATTTCTCGGCCTATGGCCGAACCGACCGTTCGAACGGCGCTTTTGACCACCATCTGGGCCACTCCGTCGCGCTGACCGCCACGCGGCCCATGGCTACCGAACAACAGATCTGAGAGGCCACCGATCAACCCGTGGCCTTGAGATGGGGCGTCATCGGTGGTGGCCTCGACTGGCCCCGCACCGGTGCCTCGCAGCTTTTCGTAGGCCGACTCACGGTCTAAGGCTTGTTCGTAAACCCCCGCGACCAAAGAACCTTGAATAATGGCTTGGCGTTGTGCGGGTGCGATGGGGCCGAGCTGGCTGCCCGGGGGGAGAACAAAGACGCGCTCGGTCTCACAAGGACGGCCTTTTGCGTCCAAAAAGCTCACCAGCGCCTCGCCCACAGCCAGTTCGGTGATCGCTGCCTCAATGTCCAGCCCCACTTTGGGCCGCATGGTTTGAGCCGTGGCTTTGACGGCTTTTTGATCCCTCGGCGTGTAGGCCCGCAAGGCATGCTGGATGCGGTTGCCCAACTGGCCCAGCACGCTGTCGGGAATGTCCAGCGGATTTTGCGTGACAAAGTACACGCCAACGCCCTTGGACCTGACCAATCGAACCACCAATTCGATGCGTTCGATCAAGGCTGCAGGCGCGTCTTTGAAGAGCAAGTGCGCTTCGTCAAAAAAGAACACCAGTTTGGGTTTTTCAGGGTCACCAATCTCGGGCAAGACCTCGAACAATTCCGACAACAGCCAAAGCAAAAAGGTGGCGTACAGGCGAGGCGAGTTCATGAGCTTGTCTGCTGCCAGAATGTTCACCACCCCCAGACCTTGTGCATCGGTCTGCATGAAGTCTTCAATGTTGAGCATGGGCTCACCAAAGAATTGGTCGCCACCTTGGGTCTCGATTTGCAGCAGGCCCCGCTGAATGGCCCCGATACTGGCAGCGCTGATGTTGCCGTACTCGGTGGTGAATTGTTTGGCGTTATCACCCACATGCTGCAGCATGGCCCGCAAGTCCTTCATGTCCAGCAGCAGTAAACCGTTGTCATCGGCGATCTTGAACACCAGGTTCAGCACCCCCGCCTGCGTCTCGTTCAGGCCGAGCATGCGCGTCAGCAGCAAGGGCCCCATGTCAGAGATGGTGGCACGCACCGGATGGCCTTGTTCACCAAATACATCCCAAAGGGTGGTGGGGCAGGCCATCGGTTCGGGCAGTTGCAGGCCACGGTCTTTCAGTGCGCTGGCCAGTTTTTCACCCACCTTTCCGGTTTGGCTGATGCCCGTCAAGTCTCCTTTGACGTCGGCCATGAACACCGGCACCCCCAGGCGAGAGAAGTTCTCTGCCAAAGTCTGCAAACTGACGGTTTTACCAGTCCCGGTGGCGCCAGTAATCAGGCCGTGGCGGTTCGCCAAGCCTGGCAAAAGGTGGCACTGCGCCTTGGCATTTTGAGCCATCAACATTGGTTCGGCCATTTTTGATATCCCCTGCTTGTGAAAAGTAAAATTCAGGCTCTAGATTAAATCAACATTCAAGGAAATCCCGATGGCTGGCCACAGTAAATGGGCAAATATTCAGCACCGCAAGGGTCGGCAAGACGAAAAGCGCCAACGCATCTGGACCCGGGTGGTGCGAGAAATCATGGTGGCGGCTCGAACTGGCGGGGGAGATGTCAGTGCCAATCCACGACTTCGTTTGGCCATTGAAAAAGCCAAAGCGGCCAATATGCCTGCCGACACCATCAAGCGTAACGTGGACAAAGCCACTGGCAATCTGGAAGGTGTGAGTTACGAAGAGATCCGCTACGAAGGTTATGGCATCGGCGGCGCTGCCATCCTGGTGGACACCATGACGGACAACCGGGTACGGACGGTTGCAGAGATGCGGCACGCCTTCAGCAAACTTGGCGGTAATCTGGGCACTGAAGGTTCGGTGGTTTTTCAGTTCAAGCACTGCGGACAGCTGATTTTTGCACCGGGCACGGATGAAGACCAATTGATGGCCGTGGCGCTGGAGGCCGGGGCCGACGACGTGATCACCCACGGCGATGGTGCCATCGAAGTGTTGACCGCTTACACAGAATTTGAAGCCGTTAAAAACGCTTTAGAAATGGCTGGTTTGGTGGCCGAGTTGGCCGAAGTGACCATGCGTCCTGAAAACAGCGTGACTTTGACGGGAGAAGATGCTGCCAAAATGCAAAAATTACTGGATGTGTTGGAAGACTTGGACGATGTTCAAAACGTCTTTCACAACGCTGAAATTGAAGACTAAGGAAGTTGGATGAAAGTATTGGTTGTCGGCAGTGGTGGCCGTGAACACGCGATGGCGTGGAAATTGGCACAGTCACCCAAAATCCAACAGGTCTATGTGGCGCCGGGCAACGGCGGCACGGGCAAAGATAAAAACCTCGTGAACGTGCCCGTCACTGACTTGGTGCAGTTGCGTCAGTGGGCGCTTGACAACGGCATTGGATTGACCTTGGTAGGCCCCGAGGCCCCCTTGGCCGCAGGCATCGTGGATGATTTTCGCGCCCATGGTCTGCGGATCTTTGGGCCCACGCAAGCGGCGGCGCAACTGGAGAGTTCCAAAGCCTTTTCAAAAGCTTTCATGCAGCGTCATGGCATCCCCACGGCTGAGTTTGAAACCTTCACCGACGCTGCCCTGGCCCATGCCTATGTGGACCTCAAAGGAGCACCCATTGTGGTCAAGGCCGACGGCTTGGCCGCTGGCAAAGGCGTGGTGGTGGCCATGACGTTGGTTGAGGCTCACGAAGCCATCGACTTCATGCTGCTGGACAACACATTGGGTGTGACCCACAACGCGGGCGGTGCTCGGGTGGTGATTGAGGAGTTTTTGCAAGGGGAAGAAGCCAGCTTCATGGTGTTGTGTGACGGCAAAAACGTGGCTGCTTTGGCCACCAGCCAAGACCACAAACGCCTGCTGGACGGTGACGATGGTCCCAATACCGGCGGTATGGGGGCTTATTCGCCAGCGCCGGTGGTCACGGCCGAGGTGCACGCCCGCGCCATGCGCGAGGTCATTTTGCCCACCATTCGCGGCATGGAAAAAGATGGCATCCACTACACCGGCTTTTTGTATGCGGGTCTCATGATCGACCCCACGGGCCGCATCAAAACCCTGGAATTCAATTGCCGCATGGGCGACCCCGAGACCCAGCCGATTCTCATGCGCTTGAAGACAGACCTTTTGGACGTTCTGTTGGCGGCAACTTCTGAGGGGCTGGACGCCTTTGACATGGAATGGGACCGCCGTGTGGCCTTGGGTGTGGTCATGGCTGCGGTCGATTACCCCTTTAATCCGCGCAAGGGGGATGCCATCAGCGGCTTACCACCCGACCAAGAAGATGCCATGGTGTTCCATGCGGGCACCGCTGAAAAAGGGGGCCAGATCCTGAGCTCTGGCGGTCGCGTCTTGTGCGTCACTGCGCTGGCCGATTCGGTCAAGCAGGCCCAGCAAAAAGCCTATCAAACCGCCATGCCCATTGCCTTCGACGGCATGCAAATGCGCCGCGATATCGGCTATCGCGCCATCAAGAACTGACAGGGTGCCCGATCATGCGTGATGTGCACCGTCATCCCATCCAGTTCAAGGGCTCACGTTTGGCCCTCTGGTTGCTCGGGCGCCTGGGCTGGCGACTGGAGTTTGACGGGTTTCCAACGCTTCAGGGTGTGGCCATTGTTTACCCTCACACCAGCAATTGGGACTTCCCCATCGGTCTTTTGGCCAAATGGGCGATGGGTGTGCCCGCGCATTTTTGGGGCAAAGACACCTTGTTCAAATTCCCTGTCGTGGGGGCTTGGATGCGTTGGGTTGGCGGTATGCCGATCGACCGAAGCTCGTCCAAAGGCGTGGTCGGGCAGATGGTGCAGACCTTCGACGAACACAAACAAAATGACCAATTGCTTTGGTTGGGTTTGGCCCCTGAAGGCACGCGCAGCCATACGCCAGGCTGGCGAAGTGGTTTTTACCAACTGGCTTTAGGGGCGAAAGTGCCTTTGGCCTTGGTCAAACTCGATTGGGGTCAGCGCTGCTTCAGCGTGGTGGATTTTTATGAATTGACCGGACAAGCTGAGCACGATTACGCGCACATGGCACAGGTTTTTGAAGGCGTCAAAGGCTTTCATGTTCACCAAATGGGGCCCATTCAGCCCTGGAGCCCTGGACAAGCGAGTGGTGCTTCTGTCAACAGCCTGGCCACTTCAGCGACGCAACAAGCGCCGCGCTCCTGAATCCGTTTACCGTTTGAAAGTTTTCCATGAGTTCAACCTTTGAAATCAGCACGGTCAAAAGCTACTTGCTTGGCCTGCAAGCCCGCATCACTGGCGCCTTGACCGCACTCGACGGCACCCCATTTTTGACCGACGCCTGGCAAAAAGACCCCGGTGAAAAGCTTCAGGGCAATGGCGTCACCCAAATTCTGGAAGGCGGTCCCATTTTTGAGAGGGCCGGCTGCGGGTTTTCGCATGTCACCGGGCCGCAGTTGCCGCCATCTGCCACACAACACCGTCCCGAGTTGGCAGGCTCGGCCTTTGAGGCCATGGGGGTGTCTTTGGTGTTTCACCCGCGCAACCCCTATGTGCCCACGGTGCACATGAACGTCCGCATGATTGCGGCCAAACCCGAGGGCAGGGCACCTGTGGCCTGGTTTGGTGGCGGTATGGACCTGACGCCTTACTACGGTTTTGACGAAGACGCGGTGCATTTTCACCAGTCCTGCAAAGATGCCTTGAGCCCTTTTGGTGCAGCCTTGCACCCCCGCTTCAAAACCTGGTGCGACGATTACTTTTGCAACAAACACCGCCATGAACAACGTGGTGTGGGCGGCATTTTCTTTGATGACTTTTCTGAGCTGGGCATGGACCAGAGCTTTGCCATGCTGCAAAGCGTGGCCGATTCACTGCTGACGGCTTACATGCCCATCGTGATGCGCCGCAAGGACACGCCCTACGGTGAGCGTGAGCGCGATTTTCAGCTGTACCGCCGCGGCCGATATGTCGAGTTCAACTTGGTCTGGGACCGAGGTACACATTTCGGCTTGCAATCCGGTGGCCGCACCGAGTCGATCCTGCTGTCCATGCCGCCCGAGGTGCGTTGGTCCTACCAAAGGAAAGACGATGCGGGCTCGCCGGAGGCGCGTTTGCTCAGCCACTTTTTGGTGCCCAAGGACTGGGTTTGAGTCTCCCTGCTGCCGTGCTCAACGCGCCAGCCACTGTGCTGCGTTTAGGCGTTTTTGGTGGCGCTTTCGACCCGCCGCACCGGGCCCATGTGGCTTTGGTCGAAGCGGCCATCGCCCAGCTGCAGCTCGACCGGGTTCAAGTGTTGCCGACCGGGCAGGCTTGGCACAAGCCGCGTCAGCTGTCGGCTGCAACTGACCGTTTGGCGATGACGCGTCTGGCTTTTGAGCCCTTGCCGCAAGTGGCCGTAGACGACCGGGAAATCCTTCGAGCAGGGCCCAGTTACACCATTGACACTCTGCAGGCTTTGCAGCGCGAATACCCCCATGCGCAGTTGTATTTGCTGATCGGGGATGACCAGCGGCGATCGCTGCCGTCTTGGCACAAGATCGGCGAAATTGGCCGCATCGCTATAATCTGCGCCGCAGGTCGTGATCAAGCCGTGCGTGCTTGGAATCAACATTCAGATGCGCCTGAATCTTCCCCACCGATTTCTGACACGCTGCAAGCGCGCATGTGCTCTCTGGAGATGCCGCTGATGCCTCACAGTGCCACGGACATCCGTGCGCTGGCGGCCACAGAGCAAGCTTTGACCGGCTTGGTTCCCCCCGCCGTTGAGCGCTATATTCACGAACACCACCTTTACAGGCTCCATTAATGACCGATACCGCTGCCAAAAAAGACATTCAAAAACTCCAGCGGGCCATTGTCGACGCCTTGGAGGACGTCAAGGCCCAAGAGATCCAGGTGTTTGACACCGAGCACCTGTCTTCGTTGTTTGAGCGGGTCATGATTGCCTCGGGCACCTCCAACCGTCAGACCAAGGCCTTGGCCGCCAGTGTGCGCGACAAAGTGCGCAACGCTGGCTTTGACAAGCCCCGCATGGAGGGTGAGGACAATGGGGAATGGATCATCGTGGACTGCGGCCCAGCTGTGGTGCACATCATGCAACCCACCATTCGCACTTATTACAACCTGGAAGAAATTTGGGGCGGAACCCCTGTGCGCCTGAAACTGGGCGCGCCCAAGCCTGTGGCGTCTGCCGACGTCAAAGGCCACATCAAAAACTCTGTGGCCAAAAAAGGGGGGAGCAAAACTGCCACCAGCAAGCCTGCTGGCAAGACCCCCGCCAAAACAGCGGCCAAAGCCAAACCGGCATTGAAGGCCCCAGCCAAAGCCGCCAAGCCAGCAGCCAAAACTGCCAGCAAGGCGCCCGCGAAAACAGCAGCCAAAACGGCTGTCAAATCCGCGGTGAAGTCTGCTTCCAAGCCCACCAGCAAACCCACCGTCAAAACCGTGGGCAAGCCTGCAGCGAAAACCGCCACGAAGACCGCCGTCAAACCCGCAGCCCAAAAAGCACCCGCTCGCAAGGCCGTCCAAGCGGCCTCCCGCCGCAAAGCCGATTGATCCTGCATGAAGTTGCTGATCGTTGCGGTCGGCCTGCGCGTGCCCGACTGGGCTCAAACTGCTTGGGATGACTACGCCAAACGTTTTCCGCCCGAGCTCAAGGTTGAGCTCAAGGCGGTCAAAACCGAGCCCAGGGGTTCAAAAACTTTAAGCAATTTGTACGCGGCCGAACGTCAGCGCATTGAAACCGCCATTCCCCGCGGCACCCGCGTGGTGGTGCTCGACGAACGGGGTACCCATCTGACCACCCAGGCTCTGGCGACAAGACTGACCAGCTGGCAGCTGGGAGGTGACGATGTGGCGCTGGTGATCGGCGGCCCAGACGGCCTGGAACCCGAATTTCGTCAAGCTGCGCACGAGCGCATTCGTTTGTCCGACATGACATTGCCCCACGCCATGGCCCGGGTGCTGTTGATCGAACAGCTTTACCGTGCGTGGTCCATCAACGCCAATCACCCTTATCACCGCGAATGAGCGATTTCATTTATTTGGCTTCTCAAAGCCCCAGACGCAGCCAACTGCTTGACCAGATGGGTGTGGCTCACAAGCTGCTGCTGGCCTCGCCTGACGAGGACGCCGAGTCTTTGGAGGCCTTGCATGGCGCAGAAGCGCCTGCGCGTTATGTGGAGCGGGTCACAGGTCTCAAACTCGACGCTGCCGTACAGCGCTTGAAGCGTCAGGGCTTGCCCGCAGCGCCGGTGTTGTGCGCTGACACCACGGTGTGTTTGGGCCGCGAGATTTTTGGCAAACCATCTGACGAAGCCGATGCCCTGAGCATGCTTGAGCGTTTGGCAGGTCAGTCGCACCGGGTCTTAACGGCAGTGGCGGTGCAAAAAGGGGGCAAACGTGTTGCTGCCCTGTCCGAGTCTTGGGTGCGCTTTGCGCCCATGAGCAAAGCACAGATCAGGACCTATGTGGCCACAGGTGAGCCCATGGGCAAAGCAGGCGCTTATGGGGTTCAAGGCCGTGCGGCTGCCCACATTGCGCAGATCAGGGGCAGTTATTCGGGCATCATGGGTTTGCCGCTTTTTGAAACTGCCGCTTTGCTGCGCAGTTTGGGCGTGCGCTGCTGAATTTTTCCAACTTGGTTCCACCCATGCAACAAGATATTTTGGTCAACTGGTCTCCCCAAGAAACTCGGGTCGCGGTGGTGGAGTTTGGCGCTGTCCAAGAGTTGCATGTCGAGCGCACCTTGGAGCGCGGTCTGGTGGGCAATGTTTATTTGGGCAAAGTGGCACGGGTCTTACCCGGCATGCAATCGGCCTTTATAGACATTGGGCTCGACAAGGCAGCGTTCTTGCATGTGGCCGATCTTTGGCAAAAGCATGCCGAGGGTGAGTCATCGGCGGCTCGAACAGGCCAGCCACTGGTACCGATAGAAAAACAAGTCTTTGAGGGCCGCGCCATCATGGTGCAGGTCATCAAGGACCCTATGGGCACCAAGGGTGCCAGGCTTTCCACGCAAATCAGCATCGCCGGGCGACACTTGGTGTTCTTGCCCCAAGACGACCACATTGGGGTGTCTCAAAAAATCCCGTCTGATCAACGCGATGCTTTGCGCCAAAGGCTGCAGGCCTTGGTGGGACCGGCCGGTGGCGGTTTTATTTTGCGCACCAATGCCGAAGACTCCAGCGACGAAGAGTTGAGCGACGACATCGATTACCTGCGCAAGACCTGGGCCCGCACCAAAGAAGCTTCGTTGCGATTGCCGCCTGGCTCTTTGCTGCACCAAGACCTGACGCTCTTGCAAAGGGTCTTGCGCGATTTGGTGGGGGAGGCCACTCAAAGCATTCGCATCGACTCGCATGAACAGTTTGCCAAGCTCCATGCCTTTGGTCAGGAGTTCATGCCCAAAGCGGCCGAGCGTTTGCAGCATTACAAAGGCGAGCGCCCGATCTTTGACCTCTATGCGATCGACGAGGAAATTGCCAAGGCCCTGGGTCGCCGTGTCGACCTGAAATCCGGTGGTTACCTGATCATTGACCAGACCGAGGCCCTGACCACGGTGGACGTGAACACGGGCGGTTATGTCGGCACGCGCAACTTTGAGGACACGATCTTCAAAACCAACCTGGAAGCAGCCCAGGCCATTGCCCGACAGTTGCGCCTGCGCAATTTGGGCGGTATCGTGATCGCCGATTTCATCGACATGGCCCGCCCTGAGCATCAGGAGGCCGTGTTGTCAGAGTTCCGCAAGCAGCTTTCGCGGGACCGTGTCAAAACCATGGCGGGAGGGTTTTCATCGCTGGGCTTGCTCGAGATGACCCGCAAACGCACCCGCGAGTCTTTGGCCCACATGCTGTGCGAACCCTGTCCCAGCTGTCAGGGCAAAGGCATCGTCAAAACACCGCGTTCGGTTGTGTACGACATCTTGCGTGAGATCTTGCGCGAAGCGCGTCAGTTCAACCCCCGCGAGTTCCGCATCGTGGCGGCCTCTGCGGTCGTCGATTTGTTGCTGGACGAAGAAAGCCAGCACCTCGCGGGCTTGTCGGATTTCATTGCCAAGCCCATTTCGCTGCAAGTCGAAGCCAGCATGGGCCCCGAGCAATACGACATCGTGCTGCTTTAAAAGGCCCTGTCAGGTCCTGGACGGTTCAGCTTCGCCGGCCCACTCACCTCTGTGGTGTAAGCGGGCATAGGCGCCACCCAGGGCCAGCAATTGGTCTGGTGCGCCTTGCTCCACAATGCGGCCGCGCTCCATCACGATCACCCGATCGGCGTGTTCGATGGTGGACAGCCTGTGCGCCACGATCAAAGTGGTGCGCCCCTGCATGAGCTTTTGCAAGGCATCTTGCACCAAACGTTCGGATTCGTTGTCCAGCGCCGATGTGGCCTCATCCAAGATCAAAACAGGCGCATCTTTGTACAAGGCCCGGGCAATGGCCAGCCTCTGACGCTGCCCACCAGAGAATTGGTTGGCGTTGTGCCCCAGCTCGGTGTCTATGCCTTGCGGCAGTGTTTGGACATGGGCCCACAAATTGGCCGCCTGCAGGCAATGCTCAACTTTGACCCTGTCGGGTGCTTGGCCCAAACTCACGTTGGCCGCCAAACTGTCATTGAGCATCACGACATCCTGGCTGACCATGGCCAATTGGCTGCGCAGGCTCTCCAATTGCCATTGGGGCAAGGGCACACCGTCCAGCAACACCTCTCCACTGGTGGGGTTCATAAACCGTGGCAACAATTGAATCAAGGTGGTTTTGCCGGCACCGGATGTGCCGACCAAGGCCACGGTTTCGCCGGGTTTTACGGCCAATTGGACATGGGACAAGGCCGCTTCGCCATCGGGTGTGAACTGAACAGACACGTCGCGCCACTCGATAGCCCCCTGGACTCTTGGCGCCGAATGGGGGCCTTGAGACTCTTCTGGGGCATCGTGCATCAGTCCCAAGCCTCTTTCAAGGGCTGCCAAGCCTCTGGTGATGGGGTTGGCCACATCGGCCAGTCGTTTGATGGGTGCAATCAGCATCAGCATGGCGGTGATGAAGGCCACAAAACCACCCACCGTTGCACCAGAACCCACATCCCGGCTTTGCACCAAAGCGATCACCAAGACCAAAGACAGTGCAATGGCGGCCATGATTTGGGTCAGTGGCGTCATGGCCGCTGAGGCCACCGTGGATTTGAGCGCCAATTGACGCAAGCGTTGTCCCAGCGCATTGAAGCGCCCGATTTGTTGTGTTTGAGCACCGTGCAGACGCACCATGCGGTGGGCCAGCACGTTTTCTTCCACCACATAAGCAAGGTGGTCGGTCGCTTGCTGGCTTTCTTTGGTCAAGCCGTAAAGACGGCGGGACAGCACCTTCATGATCCAGCTCAACCCCGGCGCCACGGTGAACACCACCAAGGTCAGCTGCCAATTGAGCCACATCAAATAGCCCACCAAAGCCAACAAGGTGAAACCATCGCGCGTCAAGCCAATCAGTGCCGACACCAATTGGGATGCACCCACCTGAACCTCGTACACCACCGTATTGGACAAGGCACTGGCCGATTGACGGCTGAACAGCGACAGATCTGAACGCACCAACTTGGCAAAGAGGTCGCTACGCAGTTTTTCCATGCCATCGTTGGTGACCCTGGCCAAGGCATATTGCGCCACAAAGTGTGCCAAGCCACGCACAGTGAACAGACCCATGACCGCCAAAGGAATCGACCACAAAGGCAGTTTGTTCTCGGCAAATCCGTTGTCCAGCAAGGGCTGAAACAAGGCTGGGATCAAGGGTTCGGTGAGCGCCGCCACCAATGTGGCGCCCATGGCCAAGGCCCAAACCCACTTTTGACGGACAAAATAGGGCTTCAGTCGCAGCAACCTTTGGCGAATGCTGGGTTGAGCGGTGGCCGAAACGGTAGAAGGTTTGGATGAGGACATGGGTCTGATGATTGTAAGCAGGCCCCACCTGCTTTGAACCTCTCCATGTCCAGCCAAGGTGGTCGCAGCACTTCATCTGGGGCAATTTCATGAAATGGCATCGGTTCAGGGTGTAGGATTACGGCTTTCACATCGATACCCCCGCTGAGACGTTCATGACTTTGTTCTCTTTTCCAGCACGTTGTTTGGGACTTCTTGTGAGCCTTTGCTGTGCAGCAGCCTTCAGCAGTGCTGCTTGGGCTCAATTCAGGGTCGAAGTCACCGGTGTTGGCATGACCCAATTGCCCGTGTTAGTGACACCCTTCAAAGGGGAGGCTCAGGCTCCGCAAAAAATAGCCAGCATCGTCCAGGCCAATTTGTCGCGCACCGGCCAATTCAAACCTTTGCCGACCGGCAATTTGTCCCTCGATGAGATGAGCCGTCCGGATTGGTCAGCCCTGCGCAGCTTGTCCGCAGAAGCTTTGCTTGCGGGCTCTGTCACCCGATTGGCCGATGGTCGGTTTGATGTGCGCGCGCGCTTGTGGGATGCCGTCAAAGGACAAGAAAAGGCTGATTTCAGGGACACCGTGGGCGCCGCTGATCTGCGTTTGTCAGCACACCGTTTGTCCGATTGGGTTTACCAGCAGCTGACCGGCACACCCGGTGTCTTTACTTCGCGCATTGCCTACGTCACCAAATCTTCTGGACGTTACAGCTTGTGGGTGGCCGACTCGGATGGTGAGGGTGCCCGTTCCGCCATCACGAGTCCGGAGCCCATCATCTCGCCTTCTTGGTCTCCGAGCGGCGCTCAATTGGCCTACGTTTCCTTTGAAAACCGCAAACCTGTGGTGTACATCCATGAATTGGCCTCGGGTCAGCGCCGAGAGCTGGCCAATTTCAAAGGCTCCAACAGTGCCCCGGCTTGGGCGCCAGATGGGCGCTCGATCGTGGCCACCTTGAGCCGAGATGGCGGCTCACAGTTGTGGCGTGTCGGTTTGAGCGGTGGAGAGCCACAGCGTTTGACCACGGGCAGCATCAACACCGAGCCGGCCTTTTCGCCCGATGGTCAGACCTTGTTTTTTGTCAGTGACCGGGGTGGGAATCCACAGATTTACAAAATGCCCGCTCAGGGTGGACCCGCAGAGCGTGTGACTTTTTCGGGCACTTACAACATTTCACCGGCGGTCAGTCCTGATGGCCGTTGGTTGGCCTATGTTTCGCGCATGGGGCCTGGCTTCAAACTCCATTTGATGGATTTGGTGTCGGGACAAGTCAGCGCCTTGACCGACACGGCTTTTGATGAACGCCCCAGCTTTGCCCCCAACAGCCGTATGCTGGTCTATGCCACCCAACAAGGCGGCGAAGCCCTGATGACCACCACCCTGGATGGTCGCGTCAAGGCCCGTTTGGCAGGTCAGGGTGGTGATTTGCGCGAACCCCATTGGGGGCCTGTGCGGCCCTGAAGCGTTGAAGACAGTTTTTTATCCTTGAGGTTGATTATGAAAAAGCAAATTTGGTCAGTGGTTGTGGTGTGTGCCGTGCTCAGCGGTTGTGCCTCGGGTGTCAAGTTGGACGATGTACCGGTGGAAGACAGAGCCGCGACATCCAAAGGCGCCGGTTCGGGTTCTGGCGTGGCCGTTCAGGGTATTGGCTCAGGCCAGGGCGGCGCTCAAACTGGGATGCCCACGGTGCTTGTGGATGCCAAAGCGGCGGGCCAAGGTCCGGTAGGCGTTGCCCATGTGGTCTTTTTCGATTACGACAGTTTTGTGATTCGCGCCGAGGCCCGACCCGTGATCGCCTCGCATGCCCAATTCTTGCAAGCCAACAAACAACGCAAAGCCAGTTTAGAAGGCCATACCGATGACCGCGGTGGTCGTGAATACAACTTGGCCTTGGGTCAAAAACGTGCAGATGCCGTGCGCCAGGCTTTGAGCCTCTTGGGCGTGCCCGAATCTCAACTGGAGGCGGTGAGTTTTGGCAAAGAAAAACTCCTGTCAGAAGGGGGCTCTGACATTGACCAAGCCAAAAATCGTCGCGTTGAAATCCGCTACTGAGGTCTGACATGACGCAAGCCATTTTGGGGTTGAAAAAATCCAGCCTGGCATGGGCGCTCGTTGTCGTTTTGGGCAGCGGAAGTGCCAACGCCGCCTTGTTTGGCGATGATGAAGCGCGTCGAGCCATCTTGGACCTGCGTCAGCGCTTGGAGCAGGCACAAGTTGCCAACAAAGCGCTTGTCGAGCAAAGTGCCCAACAGCAAAACCAGCTTCTTCAACAGATCGCACAGCAACACAACCAAACCTCGGCGCAATGGCGATCTGCCTTGTTGGATTTGCAGACCCAGATCGATAAGCTTCGTGCTGAACTGGCACAAAGCTTGGGCGCACAAGAGCGTTTGGCGCGCGACTTGACGGAAGTTCAGCTGCGCCAAAAAGACACCTTGACCACAGTGGACGACCGCTTGCGCCGGTTCGAACCCATCAAAGTCACGGTCGATGGTCGCGAAGTTTTGGTTGAACCCGCCGAAAAGGCTGACTTTGACCGGTCTATGGCCTTGTTCAGGCAATCCGATTTTCCGGGGGCACAAGCGGCCTTCAGCGGATTTTTATCGCGTTACGCCACCAGTGTTTACAAACACTCGGTCCTTTTTTGGCTGGGCAACGCGCAGTATGCCAACAAGGCCTACCGTGAGGCGATGGCCAACTTTCAACGCTTGTTGAGCGAGTCGCCGACTCACCCTCGGGCACCCGAAGCCATGCTCGCCATCGCGAATGTTCAAGTCGAACTCAAAGACCTCAAAGCCGCACGCAAAACTCTGGAGGAGTTGGTCAAGGCCTTTCCGGCATCCGAAACAGCGGGCACGGCCCGTGAGCGTTTGAGCCGTTTGCGCTGATCTTGCATGCTCCCCACATCGGCAGCTGACCTCTACCATTTGACCGTCCAGATCTGGGTCATTGGTTTTGCGCTGTCCTTGGCCGCCGGCATCTTGATTCACCGGGGCCACTTTTGCACCATGGGTGCCATCAGTGACTGGGTGGTCATGCGGGATGCCACCCGTCTGCGCCAATGGGCATTGGCGCTGGCTGTGGCGATGATGGGGTTTGGCGCGATGGCTTACTGGGGCTGGATAGATCCTGTCAACACCATTTATGCCGCCAAGCACCTGAGTTGGTTGTCCGGTCTCTTAGGCGGTGCTTTCTTTGGTGTAGGCATGGTGCTCGCCTCTGGCTGCAGCAGCAAGTCCTTGGTTCGTTTGGGTGCTGGCAATCTGAAGTCCTTGGTCGTTTTGCTGGCCATGGCCGTGGCTGCTTTGGCCACCATGAAGGGCCTGACCGCTGTTTGGCGGGTCAACTTCATCGATCCCATCGGCGTCAACTTGCCCCATGGTCCCTTTCTGGGGCAGTGGTTATCGGCCACGACAGGTCTGTCCCTGTCCGATGCATGGGGCATGTCGGCTGGCTTGGTGGCGCTGATGTTGCTGGTTTGGGTCATGCGAGAGCGCAGCTTTCATACGCTGTTCAACTGGGTCACAGGCGCCGGTTTAGGCCTGTTGGTGGTGGCCTTCTGGTGGTTGACCGGCGTGTTTGGTTTTATCCCCGAGCATCCAGAAACCTTGGAGCCCTTTTTCTTGACCACCCACAGTGGCCGCATGGAGGCCCTGAGCTTCACAGCCCCCGTGGGGTACTGGCTAGATGCCTTGTTGTACTACAGCGATGGCAGTAAAAGACTCACGCTGGGCATGGTCACGGTGCTGGGGGTCTTGTCAGGGGCTTGCATCAGTTCAATCTTGCAGGGTTCTTTCCGGTGGGAAAGCTTTTCACAGCGCTCAGATTTGGTTCGTCACCTGGTGGGGGGTGTCCTGATGGGGGCCGGAGGTGTGCTGGCCATGGGGTGTACGTTTGGGCAAGGTCTGACCGGTTTGTCCACGCTGAGTTTGGGCAGCGCCATGTCCGTCGCAGGCATTTTCTTGGGCGCCTATGTTGTGTTGCATTGGCAAATGCGCAAAAGCCAATGAGCACGATTGAACCGGCGCAAAGCGCTGATTTTTCTCCGCCAAATTGGCGTGAGACCGATGATGAGCGGCGCTTTGGTGGGCTGGCGCGTCTTTATGGCGTTGCGGGGGCACAAAACATTCGCCAAGCCCATGTGGCTGTAGTCGGCTTGGGGGGCGTGGGCTCATGGTCTGCCGAGGCCTTGGCCCGGTCGGGCGTAGGGCGCCTGACTTTGATCGACATGGACCACATTTCCGAGTCCAACATCAACCGGCAAATCCATGCGCTGACAGCGACCACAGGACAGTCCAAGGTGTTGGCCATGCAGGCCCGCATTGCCCAAATCAATCCCGCTTGCAAGGTGGAAGTGGTGGACGATTTTGTGACGCCAGAAAATTGGCCATCCTTGTTGTCTGAGATGCCAGACGCGTTGATCGATGCCTGCGATCAGGTCAAGGCCAAAGTGGCTCTGGCCCATTGGGCCATCGAAAAAAGGTTGGGCTTCATCACCGTTGGGGCTGCTGGCGGCAAGCGCATGGCCCACAAGGTCGACGTGGACGATTTGTCGCGCATCACGCATGACCCCTTGTTGGCGCAATTGCGTTACCGACTGCGCAAACACCACCAAGCCCCGCGCGGGGAGCACCGCATGGGCGTGCAGGGTGTTTTCAGCCGCGAGTCGGTAGCCCCGCCGGACGCGTCTTGTGCCATCGACGGTGACGGGTCTCTCAACTGTCACGGGTACGGATCTGTGGTGAGCGTGACCGCCACCTTTGGGATGTGTGCCGCCTCTGAAATTTTGAATTTTTTGGCCAGCTCCGCCAAGAAGCCGAAAATTTAAGGCTATAATTTGAGTCTTGCTGCAGTGCATTGCCCTTCAGCAGAGGGACCATAGCTCAGTTGGTAGAGCAGCGGACTTTTAATCCGTTTGTCGTGGGTTCGACCCCCGCTGGTCCCACCAGATTTAAAAGCACTTTGAACGCATGTTCAAAGTGCTTTTTTCTTGCCCAAACCCCTGCGCTTTTGACGGCGCACGGCTGGACATCAAGCCGCCGAGGTTTCTTCCAGCTTGGATGTCAATTCGAGCCAGCGCTCTTCAAGCGCAGAGACCTCTTCGGCCAAAGCTTTGAGGCGACGGCCAGCCTCCGCCATCTCGGCCGGTGAAACAGGGGTTGTGAGCAGCGTTTCCAATGTCATTTTTTCGGCCTCGATGCTGGCCATGCGCTGTTCGTTTTGCTCTAGCTCACGCTTGAGGGGGCGTGTCTGAGCGGCCAAAAGTTGGCGTTTTTGGGCATCGATCTTGCGCTGTTCGGCACTGCTGAGGCTGGGCGTGTTGAGCTTGGGTATTGCAGGCGCTGGTGTTTTGATGGGCAGCGCAGCATCGGCTGAGCCGGTCACCGCGACAGCCGTGTGGGTGTGCAACGCAGGCATAGCCGCAGCGCTGTCGTTTGCCGTGATTTCTGAGGTATTCGTGTGGGTTGCCGGTGAGGCATCACGGGCCGTGTTTTTGGCCAGTTCGCGCAAGCGCTTGGACTCGTCCAGCAGATATTTTTGGTAATCGTCCAGATCGCCATCAAAGGGCTCGACCTTGCCCCGGCCCACCATCCAGAACTCGTCACACACCGCGCGCAACAAGGCCCGGTCGTGGCTGACCAGCATGACGGTGCCCTCGAACTCATTGAGCGCCATGGACAGCGCTTCGCGCGTAGCCAGATCCAAGTGGTTGGTCGGTTCGTCCAGCAGCAGCAAATTAGGCCGTTGCCACACGATCATGGCCAGTACCAATCGGGCTTTTTCGCCGCCGCTCATGGTGCCCACGGCCTGTTTGACCATGTCACCTGTGAAGTTGAAGGTGCCCAAATAGTTGCGCAAGTCCTGCTCTCGGCTGGGTTCACCGCTGTTCGGGCCCAGTTCTTTGGCCAAACGAATCATGTGCTCCAGCGGGTTGTCCTGCGGGTGCAACACATCGAGTTCTTGTTGGGCAAAGTAGCCGATGTTCAGGCCCTTGCCCTCGGTCAGCGTGCCCGCCAGCAGCGGCATGGTGCGGGCAATGGTTTTCACCAAGGTGGACTTGCCCTGGCCGTTGGCACCCAAAATGCCGATGCGCTGCCCGGCAAGGACCGATTTGCTCACGCCTTGCAAAATGGCTTTGGGCTGGTCGTCCACGACATAGCCAAAGCTCGCTTCGCTGATGGCGAGCATCGGGTTGGGCAGGTTGTTGGGCTCTTTGAAGCCAAAGGTGAATTCGGCATCGGCCAGCAGCGGGACCACTTTTTCCATGCGTTCCAGCGCCTTGACGCGGCTTTGTGCCTGTTTCGCCTTGCTGGCCTGTGCCTTGAAACGGGTGATGAACTTCTGCAGGTGGGCGATTTTGTCTTGCTGTTTGGCAAATGAGGCTTGTTGCAGCTCCATTTGTTGGGCGCGCAAAATTTCAAAGGCGCTGTAGTTGCCGCCATAGCGGGTCAGCTTGGCGTGATCGATGTGCAGGGTGACGTTGGTCACGGCATCCAAAAATTCACGATCGTGGCTGATCACGATCATGGTGCCTGCATAGCGTTGTAACCAGGCTTCCAGCCAGACCAGGGCGTCCAAATCCAAGTGGTTGGTGGGTTCGTCCAACAGCAGAATGTCGGAAGGACACATCAGCGCGCGGGCCAGTTGCAAGCGCATGCGCCATCCGCCCGAAAAACTGTTGACGGGATTGTTGAGTTCGTCCACCCGAAAGCCCAGACCCAAAATCAAGGCCTCGGCGCGGGGCAGGGCATCGTGGTCGCCCGCGTCGGCCAAGTCCGTGTACACATGGGCCATTTCCATGCCGTCGCCACTGGCTTCTGCGGCCAACAAACGTTGGCGCAGCTCGGCCAAGCGGGTATCGCCCTCCAGCACGAAGTCCGACGCCGGCTGGTCGGTTTCGGGCATGTTCTGGGCCACTTGGCCCATGCGCCACTGGCGGGGCATGTCAAAGTCGCCACCGTCTTCGGTGAGGCCGCCGTTGAACAAGGCAAACAAAGTGGATTTGCCCGCACCGTTGCGCCCAACCAAGCCGACTTTTTCTCCGGGGTTAAGGGTGACAGAGGCTTTGTCCAACAGCACCTTGGTGCCTCGGCGCAGGGTGACGTTTTTGAGGTTGATCATGAAAAAGCAATGACCGGAAAGGTTCCGGGATAAGGGGCCAGGTCAGCGCAGAAGCTGAAACTGCTTCGGGATAACCCGCTATTTTCGCCGATCTCGGTTGAAGCTTGCCCTTCAAAGGGTGAGCAGGGCTTCGCGGGTGAGGAGCAAGACCTGATCGTCGCCTGCGCTGGTGTCCAGCCAGGCCACTTCGAGTTCTGGAAAGGCGGCCAAGAAGTGTTCTATCTCGTTGCCGATCTCCAGCACCAGCACCGCGTGTTGGCTCATGCGAGCAGGGGCATCTTTGAACAGTTGTCGCACAAAGTCCATGCCGTCAGTGCCACCGGCCAGGGCCAAGGCAGGCTCGGCGCGGTACTCGGGGGGCAGGGCGTCCATGCTGGCTTGGCACACATAAGGCGGGTTACACACAATCAGGTCAAACGGGCCAGGCAGTGAAGACAGACCATCGCTGTGCACGAGCGTCACCCGCTCTTGTAAGCCATGTCGCTCGACGTTGATGGCCGCCACGGCCAGTGCCTCGTCTGAAATATCGGCCCCGGTCACCAGCACTTCAGGCCAGGCCAGCGCCGCCAACACAGCCAAGCTGCCGTTGCCCGTGCACAGGTCCAACACTTGGGTGGTTTGCGCGTTCAGCCAAGCATCGATGGTGCCGTCGGCCAGCACCTCTGCGATCAGGCTGCGCGGCACGATGGCGCGTTCGTCGATGTAAAAAGACACCCCTTGCAACCAGGCCTCCTGGGTCAGGTAGGCGGCGGGTTTCCGGGTGCTGATGCGCTCTTCAATCAGTGCAGCGCATGCGGCTTGCTGCTCAGCCGCCACCGCCTGATCGGCGACCTCGTTCAAGTCTGTATCCAATGGCAGGCCCAAGCGCCATAGGACGAGCCAAACGGCTTCATCAAATGCGTTGAGTGTGCCGTGCCCATAGGCGACTTGAGCGTGGTCTAAGCGGGCAGCAGATTGTTCTACAAGTGCCGACAGCTTCAAGCCGCTCATGCCGACAGACCCGCGTTGAGTTGTTCCAGCGTACGCCGGTAAATGGCTTTCAGGGGCGCCATATCGCTCAGGGCCACATGCTCGTTCACCTTGTGGATGGTCGCATTGGGGGGGCCGAACTCGATCACTTGCGGGCAGATTTGCGCGATGAAGCGGCCATCGCTGGTGCCCCCTGTGGTCGAGAGCTCGGTCGTGAGGCCGGTTTCGTCGGTGATGGCTTGTTGAATGGCTTTGACCAGGGTGCCGGGCGTGGTGAGGAAAGGCAATCCGCCGATGGTCCATTGGAGCGTGTATTTCAGCCCATGCTTGTCCAGTACCGCGGTCAGCCGCTGTTGCAAGCTCTCGGTGGTGGATTCGGTGCAAAAGCGAAAGTTGAAATCCACCACGCACTCGCCGGGAATCACATTGCTCGCGCCCGTGCCCGCATGGATGTTGCTGACTTGCCAGCTGGTGGGCGGAAAAAACGCGTTGCCCTCGTCCCAACGTATACCCACCAACTCGGCCAGCGCCGGGGCGAGGCTGTGAATCGGGTTGTCGGCCAAGTGGGGGTAGGCGATGTGACCTTGTACACCTTGGAGGGTGAGTTTGCCGCTCATCGTGCCGCGCCGGCCATTTTTGATCATGTCGCCGGTTTGCAACACCGAGGTGGGCTCACCCACGATGCAAAACTGCGGTGTTTCACCTCTGGCCACCAGTTCTTGGCAGACCACCACGGTGCCATCCAGCGCGGGGCCCTCTTCGTCACTGGTCAGCAAAAAGGCGATGCCCAAAGCAGGATCAGGGTTTTGGGCCAGAAACTCCTGCACGGCCACCACCATGGCCGCCAGTGAAGTTTTCATGTCGCTCGCGCCGCGGCCAAACAGTTTCCCGTCTTTGTGGGTGGGTGTGAAGGGGTCGCTGTCCCACTGCGCAAGAGGTCCCGTGGGGACGACATCGGTATGACCCGCAAAAGCCAGCGTTTGACCCGATGAGCCTGCGCGTTTGGCCCAAAGATTGCGCACGCGAAAGGTTTCCGGGCCCGAGTCCATGAACTCGCACACAAAGCCCAAGGGCTGGAGCGCCTGCGTGATGAGGTCGAGGCAGCCTGCGTCATCGGGGGTGACAGAAGGGCGAGAAATCAGTTGCTCCGCCAGGCGCAGGGTGTCGTGGCAAACAGCAGTGGAGTCGCTCATTGGGGGTCCTTTTGAGGGTGTGCCCGCGCAAAACGGGCGATGCGCTCGGCCGCTTCCAAGCACTCAGCGGTTTCGGCCACCAAGGCCATGCGGATGCGTCCTTTTCCAGGGTTGCCACCCTTGAAATCGCGTGCCAGGAAGCTGCCGGGCAGCACAGTGACGTGTTCAGCCTCATAAAGCCCTCGGGCAAATGCAGCGTCGTCGCCTTCCCAGCCCGCTGGCACGCCTGCCCAAAGGTAAAAGCTGGCGTCGGGCAGTTTCACGTCCAGCACTTCGGCCAGGACGGGCGTGACTTGCGCGAACTTGGTTCGGTATTGGTTGCGGTTGTCCACCACATGGGCCTCATCGCCCCAAGCGGCCACGCTGGCGGCTTGCACGATCGGACTCATGGCGCTGCCGTGGTAAGTCCGGTAAAGCAAAAACTGCTTGATCACGGCGGCATCACCGGCCACAAAACCGCTGCGCAGGCCGGGCACGTTGCTCCGTTTGGAGAGGCTGGTGAAAGCAATCAAGCGTTTGAAGTCCGTGCGGCCGAGTTGGTGGGCGGCTTCGAGCCCGCCCAAAGGCGCTACTTCGCGAAAGTAAATCTCGCTGTAGCACTCGTCAGAAGCGATCACAAAGCCGTATTGGTCCGACAACGCAAACAGCTTTGACCATTCGGACAGCGGCATGACCGCACCCGTTGGATTGCCGGGCGAGCAAACGAACAAAAGCTGCGTGCGGGCCCACACCTCGCCGGACACGCTGTCCCAGTCGTTGGCAAAGTTGCGTGCCGGATCGCTGGGTACGTAGTGCACTTGAGCGCCGGACAACAAGGCTGCGCCCTCGTAAATTTGGTAGAAGGGGTTGGGGCTCACCACCGTGGGTTCTGGGCGGCTTGGGTCGATCACGGTTTGCGTCAGCGCAAAAAGGGCCTCGCGTGAACCGTTCACGGGCAGAACCTGCGCGACCGGGTCCAGAGTCAGACGGTAGCGGGTTTGCAGCCAAGCGGCACAGGCTTTGCGCAGCGCAGGTTCCCCTGCAGTGGCCGGATATGCCGACAAGCCGGTCGCGACCGATGCTTTGAGCGCTTCTTGGATGAAAGCGGGCGTGGCGTGCTTGGGCTCACCAATGCCCAGGCTGATGTGCCGCAGGGCCGGGTTGGGAATGACGCTGGCGAACAGTTGCTTGAGCCGTTCAAAGGGGTAGGGTTGCAGCTTGGCGAGAAGGGGGTTCATGACCCGATTATCCGGGATGCCCGGGCTGAACTTCAGTAAGAGGCTTTTGCGGCGCCAAGCACTGTCACAAGGTATCTTGGCCATTCCTGTCAGTTAATATTGATGCTTTTGGGGCCTGGCTGTCTGTGCAGACCCATTTATCTGATCTTTCAACGATCCGACAACGAACCGAAACACCGTGCGTCTCAATTCCATCAAGCTCTCGGGCTTCAAATCGTTTGCCGAACCCACCAACTTCTTACTGCCCGGGCAGCTGGTGGGCGTGGTCGGCCCCAACGGTTGTGGCAAGTCCAACATCATGGACGCCGTGCGCTGGGTGCTCGGCGAGTCCAAGGCGTCTGAGTTGCGTGGCGAGTCCATGCAGGACGTGATTTTCAACGGCACCAACACCCGCAAACCGGCCAGTCGCGCCAGTGTGGAGTTGGTGTTTGACAATGCTGACCACCGTGCGGGCGGCCAATGGGGCCAGTTTGCCGAAATTGCCGTCAAGCGCGTCCTGACCCGAGACGGCAACAGCAGTTATTACATCAACAACCAACCGGTGCGTCGGCGTGACGTTCAAGACGTGTTTTTGGGCACAGGTCTGGGCCCTCGCGCCTACGCCATCATTGGTCAAGGCACGATCAGCCGCATCATTGAGTCGCGTCCTGAAGAGCTGCGACTGTTTCTGGAAGAAGCCGCAGGCGTTTCCAAATACAAAGAACGCCGACGTGAAACCGAAAACCGCCTGTCCGACACCCGCGAGAACCTTACCCGGGTCGACGACATCCTGCGCGAGCTGAACGCGAACCTCGAAAAGCTCGAAAAACAGGCCGAAGTCGCCCGTCGCTACAACGACCTGCAAGCCGACAGCACCCTCAAGCAACACCAGTTGTGGTTTTTGAAGCGCCGTGACGCTGAGGCTGACCAAGGCCGCATGAAGACGGATGTGGACCAAGCGGTGAATGCCCTGGAGTCACGCATGGCCGATCTGCGCCATGTTGAGGCTGATTTGGAGACCATCCGTCAGGCGCATTACGCGGCAGGCGACCAAGTCAACCAAGCGCAAGGCGCTTTGTACGAAGCCAGCGCCGAAGTGGGTCGTCTGGAAGCCGAAATCCGCTTTGTGGTGGAAGGTCGCCAACGCGCCGAGCAGCGCTTGCAACAATTGTTGGCGCAAACAGCCCACTGGGGCGCCCGCCGCGAAGACGCCTTGGCCGAGTTGGAAACCCTCTCAGAGCAGGCTGCCATGGCCGAAGACCAGAGCATGACGCTGGCCGCCCAGGTGGAAGACCAGGCGATGGCTTTGCCCGATCTGGAAGAGGCCTTGCGCAAGGCCCAAAACGACGCCACCGCCCAACGCGCCACCGTGGTCCAAGTGCAGCAGCAAATTGGTGTGTTGGCCGCTGACCAGCGCAACGTTGAAGAACAAGCGCGCCAGCTCGAAAACCGCCGCGAACGTCTGCTGACCGACCGCAATGCCCTGGCCGCGCCCGACGAGGCGCGACTGCACAACTTGCAAGAACAGCTGTCCGAAGCCGAGGCTCTTTCCGCCGAGTCCGAAGCCCGCTTGCAAGATTTGCAAGCGCAGGTCCCCGCTTTAGACGAAGACCGACGCAGCCGTCAAACCGCCGTGAACCAAGAGTCTTCGAAATTGTCCGATTTGAGCGCCCGCATGGAGGCGCTCAAGGCCTTGCAAGAAAAAGTGCGCACCGACGGCAAGCTCAAACCGTGGTTGTCCAAGCACGGCATGGATGGGCTCGAAGGCCTGTGGAGCCGAATCCACATCGAGCCAGGCTGGGAAAATGCCCTGGAATCTGCTTTGCGCGAGCGATTGTCGGCTCTGGAGGTCTCCCGCCTGGACATGGTGCGCGCTTTGGCCAATGACGCGCCCCCTGCCAAATTGAGTTTTTTCAGTGTGCCCTTGGCCTCCCATGCCGTGCCGCGAAGTGGTGTTCCCGCCAACTGCAAGCCTTTGGCCGAATTGTTGCGTGTGCAAGATGTCGGTTTGTTGGCACTGCTTTCCGATTGGCTGCAAGGCTGTTACACCGCCCCCAATCTGGAAGACGCGCTGGCCTGCCGCAGCCAACTGCATGCCGGTGAAACCCTGTTTGTGCAAGCCGGTCATGCGGTTCAACTCAACAGCGTGGTGTTTTATGCGCAAGACTCCGAGCAAGCTGGCTTGTTGGGCCGTGCCCAAGAGATCGAGAATCTGGACAAGCAACTGCGCGCCCAAACGTTGATCGCTGAAGAAAGCCGCAGCGCATTGGTTCGGGCCGAAGCGGCCTATGCCGACGCTTCACAGCGTTTGATCTCGGTGCGCCGTGAAGCCAGCGATAGCCAGTCGCGCACGCACGAGCTTCAGGTCGAGACCCTTCGCCTGTCGCAACTGGTGGCGCAAACACGCGCCCGCAGCGAACAAATCAGCAGCGACCTGGCTGAAGTCGAGGCCTTGCTGGGCGACCTGCAAGAGCGTCGCGTCACTGCCGAGGCGCGCTTTGAAGAGCTGGACATGCAGCTGGCCGACACGCAAGAGCGCCACGCCCAGCTGGACGAGCGTGTGATTGAAGCCGAGCGCAAGCTGGCCGAGTGCCGCGAGCAACAGCGCAGCCTGGAGCGCCGCGCTCAAGAAGCGCAATTCTCGCAGCGCAGCCTGGACGCCCGCCGGGCTGAACTCCAGCGCACCATCGAGACCGCTCTGCAACAAGTGGCCAGCATTGAAGCCGAAACCCAGCGCGCCCGTGACGAACTGAGCCGCCTGACCGATGCTGCGGCCCAAGCCGGTTTGCAAAACGTCTTGGCCCTGAAACTCGAGCGCGAGCAAGCCCTGGGTACTTGCCGCAGCGCCTACGACGACTTGACCGCCAAACTGCGCGCCAGTGACGAACGCCGCGTGAGTTTCGAGCGTGAACTTGATCCGCTGCGTCAGCGCATCACCGATTTGCAACTCAAGGAACAAGCCGCGCGCTTGGGCCTTGAGCAATACACCCAACTGCTGGCCGATGCGCAAGCCGATCTGGAGGCCGTGGCCGCTTCGATTGAAGCAGGCCAAGTGCGCGTGACGGGCTTGCAAGGCGAAATCGACCGTATCCTCCGCGAAATCACGGCGCTTGGCCCCGTGAACTTGGCCGCACTGGAAGAGCTGAACACTTCGCGAGAGCGTAAGGTCTTCTTGGACTCGCAGTGTGCCGACCTGACCGACGCCATGACCACGCTGGAAGATGCGATCAAGAAGATTGACGCCGAAACCCGCGACCTGCTGGGCGGGACATTCAAGATTGTGAACGAGCACTTCAGCCGCATGTTCCCAGAGTTGTTTGGGGGCGGCAACGCGCGCCTGGTCATGACGGGCGACGAAATTCTGGACGCAGGCGTTCAGGTGTTGGCCCAGCCACCAGGCAAGAAAAACCAGACCATCCATTTGCTCTCTGGGGGCGAAAAAGCCCTCACAGCCATCGCGCTGGTGTTCGCTATTTTTCAGCTCAACCCGGCACCTTTTTGCTTGCTCGATGAGGTGGACGCGCCGCTGGACGACGCCAACACCGAGCGCTACGCCAAATTGGTCAAGGGCATGGGCAAAGAGACCCAGTTCCTGTTCATCAGCCACAACAAGATCGCCATGGAAATGGCCGAGCAGTTGATCGGTGTGACCATGCAGGAGCAGGGCGTTTCACGCATCGTGGCCGTTGACATGGAGTCTGCGGTCTCATTGGCCGACGTGGCCTGAGGACCTTATGTTGGAATCGATGAGTTCTTTGCAAATGAGTTTGGCGGCGATCGGCGCGCTCACCGTGGGTGCCGTGGTGGTCTACAACCATTGGACGTCGCGCAAAAACGAACCTCGCCAGGCAGACCCTTTGCGCGAACCTGTGGGCAGCGACATGGAGCCGGTTCTGGATCCCGAGATCAACATGGACCCCACTGCGGGCCAAGACCCCGTTTTGGACGATGGTTTTGCAAGCCTGCCCTTGCCTGAGCGCAAGACAGCTTTGGACGCCCTGATTGATGTGATCGCTTTGGTCGAGGTGGACCAAGCGGTGTCGGGTGATGCGGCACTGGCGGCGTTGCCACTGACACGCCGTGTGGGCAGCAAATTGTTCACGGTCGAGGGGCTGTCACAAGAAACCGGTTTGTGGGACAGCTTGGCTCCTTCTCGACGGTACACAGCTTTTCAGGCAGGTGTGCAGTTGGCCAACCGCATGGGTGCCCTGAACAACATTGAATTTTCAGAGTTTGTGGTCAAGACCCAGGCTTTTGCCGATGCCGTGGGCGGTACGCCCAGTTTCAGCGACATGCTCGAAGAGGTGGCCCGTGCCCGTGAACTGGATCAGTTTGCGAGCGTGCACGATGCACAGTTGAGCTTCACCCTTTGTGCCAGCAGCGCGGCTTGGAGTCCTGGCTACATCCAGCAGCATGCCGGTCGCTTGGGTTTTGTTCCGGGCGTCATGCCCGGTCGCATGGTCTTACCTGCCGCAGAACAAGGCATGCCACCGGTCTTGGCATTGACGTTTGACAGCCACGCGGCGCTGGCCGACGATCCTGCTTTGTCGGCGATTCGTTCTTTCACCTTGAGCCTCGATGTGCCTCAAACGGCCCGTGAAGACGAACCGTTCACCCGACTTCGTGAAGCCGCGCGCTTGTTGGCTGAAGCCATGGATGGTGTGGTCACCGATGGTGAAGGCCAGATGTTGAACGCCGATGCGCTGGATCAAATTGGCAGCGATTTGCAGCAACTTTATGACGCCCTCGATGCGCGTGAATTGTCTGCGGGAACGCCTCAAGCCCGGCGTTTGTTCTCTTGAGCGGGTTTCAAACTTGAACCCCAGCACGCCAGACCTGTTTGGCGATTTGTTTGCCGAGCCCTCAACGCCAAAATCACCCCCAGGCGAAGGCCAGATCTCGGGCCCTGCAGAGCAGGCCCACTTACTGCGTACGCAACTGCATCGCCACGCGCATGCTTACTACACGCTGGATGCTCCGGAAATTCCAGACGCTGAATACGATCGCTTGTTTCGCCAACTGCAAGCGCTTGAATCGGCACATCCCGAACTGCTGAGCCCCGACTCACCCACTCAGCGTGTGGGCGGGGCCATCCTTGACGCCTTCGCACCGGTCAAGCACCGCGTGCCCATGCTCAGCATCCGCACTGAAACCGACACCGAAGCCAGCGGTGCTGAGGCCTTCGACACGCGCATCCGTAAAGAGTTGGGACTGACTGAAGCCGATCCGGCGGTGACCTATGTGGGCGAACTCAAGTTCGACGGCCTGGCCATGAGCCTGCGTTATGAAAACGGTGTGCTGGTGCAAGCGGCCACCCGGGGTGACGGCGAAACCGGCGAAGAGGTCACGGCCAACATCCGAACCATCGGGCAGATCCCGCTGCGTTTGCCGCCGGATGCGCCTGCAGTGCTGGAAGTGCGCGGCGAGGTCTACATGCGCCGCGACCACTTCGAGGCACTGAATGAGCGGCAACGTCAGCGGATTGCCGCGGGAGCGAAGGGTGAGAAAACCTTCGTCAACCCACGAAACGCCGCCGCGGGTGCTGTGCGCCAACTGGATTCCGGAATCGCTGCAGAGCGCCCTTTGAGCTTTTTTGCGTATGGTTTGGGCGACATCACCCCAGCCAGTCTCCGTGGCCCGTTTTGGCCAAGCCACTACGACATGCTGATGCAGCTCAAGGCTTGGGGATTTCCGGTGGCTGAGCAAACGTCCTGCGTGTCCGGCGCCTCTGGCTTGGTGGCCTTTCACCAGCGCATGGCGGCAGCACGCGATGCGCTGCCCTACGACATCGACGGCGTGGTCTACAAAGTGAACGACTTGGCACAACAAGCCCGTCTCGGTTTTGTGACCCGGGAGCCGCGTTGGGCTGTGGCCCACAAATACCCGGCGCAAGAAGAGATGACCACTTTGTTGGCCATTGACGTGCAGGTTGGGCGCACCGGCAAACTCACGCCTGTGGCCAAACTGGCCCCGGTGTTTGTGGGGGGCGTGACCGTGACCAATGCCACTTTGCACAACGAATTAGAGGCCCGCCGCAAAGACGTGCGGGTGGGTGACACCGTGATCGTGCGCCGTGCAGGCGATGTGATCCCGGAGGTGGTGTCGGTGGTGCTGGATTGCCGCCCAGCCGAAGCGCCGCAATTCACCATGATGGCGCATTGCCCGGTGTGCGGCAGTTTGGCCGAGCGGGAGGAGGGCGAAGCCGACCACCGCTGCACGGGTGGGCTGTTTTGCAGCGCCCAGCGCAAACAAGCCATCTGGCACTTTGCCCACCGCCGGGCCATGGACGTGGATGGCTTGGGCGACAAATTGGTGGACCAACTGGTGGATTCAGATCAAGTCAAAACCCTGGCCGATCTTTACCACTTGAAGCTCGACACCCTGGCCAAGATGGACCGCATGGCCGAAAAATCGGCCGTCAACCTGCTCGAAGCGCTGGAAAAATCCAAAACCACCACCCTGAGTCGTTTTTTGTTCAGTCTGGGCATTCGCCATGTCGGCGAGGCCACGGCCAAAGAGCTGGCCCGCCATTTCGGGCAACTCGACGCCGTCATGGTGGCCAGCGAAGATGCGCTTTTGCAAGTGGCCGACGTGGGCCCGGTAGTGGCGCACAGCATCCGTACCTTTTTTGACCAGCCGCACAACCGCGAAGTGGTGCAAGCCTTGCGCGAAGCAGGGGTCACCTGGCCTGAAGGCGATGCTTTGGCCCCGACCGAAATGCCACTGGCGGGCATCACCGTGGTGCTGACAGGCACTTTGCAGAGCATGGGCCGCGACGAGGCCAAAGAAAAACTCGAAGCCTTGGGCGCCAAGGTGGCTGGCTCGGTCAGCAAGAAAACCCATTATGTGGTGGCGGGTGCTGAGGCAGGCAGCAAGCTCGATAAGGCCCAAGCACTGGGTGTACCGGTGCTGGACGATACCGGTCTGGCCCTGCTGATCACAGGTCAAAAACCCTGAGGCCTCAATCGTCTTCAGCAGCGCTGATGTCCGGGAACAGGACGTCGGTAAAACCAAAGCGCGTGAAATCGCGCACCCGCATCGGATAAAGCGTGCCGATCAAATGGTCACATTCGTGCTGCACGACGCGGGCATGAAATCCGTCGACTGTGCGGTCAATGGGACTGCCCTTGTCATCAAATCCGGTGTACCGAATGTGTGCCCAGCGCTGAACGACCCCGCGCAATCCAGGCACAGAGAGGCAGCCTTCCCAATCGTCTTCCTCTTGCGGGCCCAGCGGCGTGATGACCGGGTTGATCAGCACGGTGCGCGGTACCAGCGGCCTGCCGGGGTAGCGCGGGTTCACGGACGAACTGCCAAACATCACGAGTTGCAGATTGACCCCAATTTGAGGCGCGGCCAGACCCGCCCCATTGACCGCCACCATGGTGTCGTGCATGTCGGCGATCAAGGCTTGCAGCTCGGCGGTGTTGTAAGCGGTCACAGGCTCTGCGGTGCGAAGCAGTCGCGGGTCGCCCATTTTGAGGATGTCACGAACAGTCATCTTGGCAAACTCACATGAAAAAATAAAAGAACACAATCATCTGCATGCGTCGAAGGCCATCGGCGCGGCCAATCTGACGACCTGAGCCATCGTAGAGGCGATCACCATCGATGCGGCCCAACTGCATGCCAGAGGCACTGTAAAGCCTGTCTCCATCGATTCGCCCCGTTTGGCTACCCGAGGCG
This sequence comes from Limnohabitans sp. Rim28, assembly GCF_000293865.2. Classification (GTDB taxonomy): domain Bacteria; phylum Pseudomonadota; class Gammaproteobacteria; order Burkholderiales; family Burkholderiaceae_C; genus Limnohabitans_A. Next base: position 58,069 of record NZ_ALKN02000001.1, read on the forward strand.
TTGTAGACCCTGTTGGCGTCGATGCGCCCTAACTGGCGCCCAGCGTTGTCATAGACGCGCTCACCGTCAACCCGCCCTATGAATTGGCCAGAAGCGCTGTAAAACCGCTCAGCTTCCACCCGGCCCAGCGAACGACCCGTGCTGTCGTACATGCGCTGCGCAAAAGCAGCGGACATCATCCATAAAACGATGAGTAAGGCGGCAATGGCGCTTTTTGACATCAGAAAAAGAATCCCAAAGCGGCTCAATGCGTCAAGGCAGCTTGGCGCATACCGAAACTTGGGCTTGTTGCACATTGGTCTGCGTGGCCAGAGGGTGTTGCACCAACCACTGCTCAAGGTCGAGCAGCACTTGATGGGTTTGCAGCTGGCGCGTCAACAGATGCCAGCCTTCCGGGTAAATTGCAAAATCGAGCGTGTTTCTGGCTGAGCCTGAGGCGTTCAGGTGCGTCAACCAATCGCAGACAGGTGCCGGTGGGATGATGCGGTCGCGCAAGCCGTAAAGCACCAGACTGCGCTGCGGGGGCACATCGCTCAGGCTTTGGGCCCGACCCATCAACGATGTCACACCGGCCAAGCTGCTGACGCGTGTCGCTTTGATGAACAGCGGGTCGCGGCTGAGGTCGCGCGAGACTTCAGGGTCGTTGGTGGGGGTGATGCCCAGCGACTGCACGCCACGGCCCGTGAATGTCATGTCAGGGGCCACGGCATTCATGAATTGCAAGCCCCACCGTTGGAACCAAGGCATGCTGTTGGCACCCCAGACAGCAGGGGCCTTGAGCACCACTTGGTCGGCCACCAAGCCGGGTGCTTCAGAGGCTGCCACCCAGACCAAGGCAGCGCCCATGCTCTCACCCACAACCGTCAGTGGTAAGCCGGGGTGCTGCAAGCGCAGTTGGGCAGAGATGCGCCGTAAATCGGCCAGCAGCGGATCCGTGCCCGGCCAAATGCCAGGTTCAGGGTTGGCCCCAAAACCGCGCTGATCGTAGGCATACACAGTGGCCCCCAGTTCAGCCCTCAAATGCTGCGCGAGGGATTCAAAGGCTTTGCTGTAATCATTGAAGCCGTGCACGCCCAGCACAATGTGACGAGGTTGAGCGTGTTGCCAGACGCGTCCGGCCAAATTTTCGCCATTCGCCAGTTCAAACCGCAGCGGCAAAGGCGCTGTGGCACTCGAGGATGAGGCATGGTCGCGCAGGGGCTGCGCGGTCACTTGTGCCGGACTGGGTGCGCAGGCGGTCAAACCCAAGAGCGCCAAGGCCATGACCCATGATCCGCACGTGCGCTTGAACACCGCCAAAAAGCTCAAGGTGACCACCCCATGGCTTACAGGCCTTTGAGCTTGTCCAAAGCAGCGAGCAGGGTGTCGTCCTGTTTGGCAAAGCAAAAGCGGATCACTTTCTGGTCAAACCCGTTGCCATAGAAAGCCGAAAGCGGAATCGCGGCGACCCCAATGTCTGTGGTCAGCCATTTGCAAAAATCAGCTTCGCTGAGGTTTTTCTCGGGCACTTTCAAATTCGAGATGTCCACACACTGAAAATACGTGCCTTCGCCAGGCAACAATTTGAAGTGTGTTTGCGCCAAGCCCGCACGGAACAAATCGCGCTTGCGTTGGTAAAAAGCGGGCAATTCCAAATAGGGCGCAGGGTCGGCCATGAAACGCGCCAACGCGTGCTGCATGGGCGTGTTGACGGTGAAGACATTGAACTGGTGCACTTTGCGAAATTCGGCGGTGTAAGCCGCTGGCGCTGCCACAGTGCCCACTTTCCAACCCGTGACATGGTAGGTCTTGCCAAAGCTCGACACGATGAAGGCGCGGGCGGCCAAACCTTCGAAGTGCGCAGAGCTCCAGTGTTGGTTTGGCGCATAAACCATGTGCTCATAGACCTCGTCACTGATCAGGACGATGTTGGTAGGGGCCAGGATTTCTTGCAAGGTCAGCATGTCTTGCTGAGACCAGATCATGCCGCTCGGATTGTGCGGTGAGTTGATCAAGATCGCCCGTGTTCGGTGGTTGATGGCGGCGCGGATTTTGTCAAAGTCAGGCCGAAATGTGCCTGGCGTGAGCGGCACGCGCACCACCACACCGCCCGCCAACTCGATGTTGGGCACATAGCTGTCGTAGCAGGGTTCGAGCACGATCACCTCGTCCTCCGGATGCACGATGGCCAACAGGATGGTCAAGATCGCTTGGGTCGCGCCCGCGGTGACCGTGATCTCGCTCGCAGGGTCATAGTGCCTGCCGTAGAGGCTTTGGATCTTGCGCGAGACGGCTTCGCGCAAAGGGGCCACACCCGTCATGGGTGGGTATTGGTTCAGGCCTTCAGACATGGCGTCGTTGACCAAGGCAGGCAGGCGTGGGTCGCAGGGGAAGTCCGGAAAGCCTTGCCCCAGATTGACCGCTTTTTTTTCTGCGGCCAAGGCCGACATGACGGTGAAGATGGTGGTGCCCATGTTGGGCGCTTTGGAGACGATGGCAGGCGTGCGTGCGTTCATGGCAGTTTCAAAGTTCGTAATCGTTGACATGGCCGGTCATGGCCCGTGCGACCAAGGGGGCAGTCAGTCGGTCGCTCAGCATTTCGGCAAATTGGTAGACAAATTGGCGCAAGTAAGCGCCCCGCTTGAAGGCCACACGGGCCACATTCATGCCCAGCAAAGCACCGAGCGGTCGTACCGCCAAGTCTTTGACCGGGTCATCTTTGACGGCCATCTCGGCCACGATGCCAATACCCAGCCCCAGCCGCACATAGGTCTTGATGACGTCCGAGTCGATGGCTTCCAGGGCAATGCGAGGCGTGATCTTCTTCGCAGCAAAAGCTTGGTCAATGCGGCTGCGACCCGTGAAAGAGGGGTGGTAGGTGATCAGGGGTTCGCTGGCCAGGTCTTCCAGTGACAAATGGGTTTTTGCAGTGAGAGGGTGATCCAAAGGCAGGACCAACACGTGTTGCCATTCGTAGCAGGGCAGGGTGACCAGGTCCTCGTAGGCCGACAAGGATTCGGTGGCAATGCCGATTTCAGCGGTATCGTCCAGCAACATTTTGGCGACCTGATCGGGCGCGCCTTGGTGCAGGCTGATGTTGACCTTGGGGTATTTTTCACGCAACTTGGCCACCGGCATGGGCAACACGTAGCGTGCTTGTGTGTGGGTCGTGGCAATGGACAAAGTGCCACTGTCTTGGGTGCTGAATTGTTCGCCAATCTTTTTCAGATTGTTCACCTCGCGCAGAATCAATTCAATGCTTTGCAACACGTGTTGACCGGGCTCGGTGATGCGTTTGAGGCGTTTCCCATGCCGCGCAAAAATCTCGATGCCCAATTCATCTTCCAGCTCAATGATGGCCTTGGACACGCCTGGTTGCGAGGTGTGCAAAGCTTTGGCGGTTTCCGTCAAATTCAGGTTGCGGCGGGCAGCTTCTTGGACAAAGCGAAATTGGTGCAGGTTCATGTTCGTATTGTTATATGGCCGACCTGAATTATGCTTTAAATGTCTATTGCTGGATTTTCATGGCCCGCTGCAATGCGGGCCATGAGCGAGGTCATGGCGGGATGTTCACCCATCGCAGGGAGCAACTCGAACCGCATCTGCGGGTAAGCCTCGGACAAGCCGTGGACGATCTCGGGCAAGTCTTCGCGGGCATGTCGACCAACGCCTAAAAACATGGGGACGATGCGCACATGGGACAAGCCCTGTTTCATCATCTGCTCAATGGTGCTGGGCAAATCGGGTTGTGTCAGTTCCAGAAAAGCCACGGCCACCGGCAATTCGGGGTAGGTGGCTTTCATGCGTTCGGCCACAGCATCAATCGGAAGACGCCATAAGGGGTCGCGCGATCCGTGCGCAAACAGCACCACACCGGTGCCAGAATCAAAACTGGGGTTCATCGCCGAAGCACCATCCACCAAAAAGCGGCCAAAGAAACGGCACTGTACAAAAGCGCTGGCGCAGCCGATGTGAGCAGCGGCTGCCAGTTTTGTAAGTTGCCGATGAAACTGAACACGTTGTTGAGCAGCGCAAAGCTGATGCCCGCCAAAACACCACCAAACACATGTCCAGCGATTTGACCGGATCGGAAGTGAAGGTAAGCAAACGGCAGTGCCAGCACCAACATGACCAGACAGCTCAAAGGGTAGAACACCTTGCGCCAAAACTCGATTTCGTAGCGTTGCGCGTTTTGGTTGTTCACGGACAGATGCCGCATGTAACCAAATAATTCCCAAGTGCTCATGCGGTCTGGGCTGAGCAAGGCGGCGGCCACCATGTCGGAGCTGATGCCGGTTGGCCAGCGCTCATGGTCTGTCTTGACCGCTGTGAATTGGACCGATGGATGGGTGTTGCCTGCTGTGATGGACTTGTGGTTCACCTGGTGCAGCTGCCATTGCCCCGCTTGAATTTGCGCATTTTTGGCATGGGTGATGGCCAGCAATTGACCGGTCTGGTTGAAGGCATGGATGCGAACATCTTCCATTTGGTCAATGCCATCAAAGCGGCGCACATTCACGGCGTACTGCTGATTGCCTTGTTTCTCGCGCAGCCAGGCGCCGGTTTGCCCCAAGGTCAGTTGACCTAGAAAGGGGGCTTTGATTTGTTGGGCTTGTCGCTCTGCCCAAGGGGCTGCGTAGTCGCCTAAAAAAAAGGTCATGCCCACGAAGATCAAACCCAGTTTGAGCAGGGAACTCAAGGCCATCCAGGGCTCAAGACCACCCGTACGCAAAATGGTGAATTCCGAGCTTTGCGCCAGGCGTGCCATTACAAAAATACTGCCAATCAAAACCGATATGGGCAGTAACTCGTACAGGTGCGATGGAATTTTGAGGGAGATAAAAAGCAGCGCGTGTTGCAGCAGGTAACCCTGGCCGGCGAAGCGAGACAGTGACTGCAGCTCATCGACCATGTCGAAAAACAAGAAAAGCGCGAGAAAGCCCAAGGCCACAAACACCACTGCGCGGATGATTTCACCGAACAGCAAACGACGAACGGTTTTCATGCCGGCGCCCCTTTCGCATGGCGCAAATCAGGCAAAACATTGCGCCAACTCCAATTCATGTGACGCCACGATAGCCAAACCATGGACACCGCCAAAACACCACCATGCAACACCAAAATAAACCCGATCGCACTGACGCGTCCCGTACTGATCCAGCTCTGACCCACATTCAACAGGTTGTAATAAGCCACGAAAACGAACAGGGCCAACCCCAAGTGGTAACTTCGGCCCACACGCGGATTCACCGCAGACAGGGCCAAGGCCAGCAGCACCATGTTGATGGCGGTGAATACCAAACCAACGCGCCAAGCCAATTCAGCTTGGTTGTTGGGGCTGGGTTGTTGGATCAGTTGAAGCGTGGTGCTTTGTCGGCTGTTGCGTACACCGCCATCGGGCGCCGTGTCGGTATCGATCAACAATTGGTAACGCTCAAACTGGGTCAAGCGCGTCTCGCCGGTGTCCAAATGGGTTAACCATTGCTGGCCGTTTTCCAAAAATAAAAAACGGTCCGACCCAACGATCTCGATGCGTCCTTGCGAAGCCGTGGTCACACTTTCCAACTGCCCGTCACGGCTGGACACGAACACATTGTTGCCCCATTCTTGACCCGGGCTGTCTTTGTCGATGAAAAAGACGCGGTTGCCGCCCGCCGACTCTTGAAATTGGCCAGGGGCGATGCGCTCCACGTCGTTTCTCTTTTCATAGCGCTGGCGCAAGTCTTGGATTTGCTGATGGCTCCAGGGCCAGACAAAAAGTGACAACAGGCCAATCACCACAAAAATAGGCCAAGAAAACCGGAAAAGGGGCCGTATAAATTGGGCGAGACCCTGTCCGCTGGAAAACCAGATGACCATCTCGCTTTCACCGTACATGCGCGACAAAGTGGCCACACAGGAGATGAAGAGGCTGAGGGTGATGATGGTGGTCATTTGCCCCAGCACACTGAAGCCCATGACCAGCAAAACCTCTGAGGGGTTCACGCTGCCCCGACTTGCTTGTCCCAAGGTGCGGATCAAGATGATCGTCATGACGATGGTCACGAGAATCAAAAGCGTCGCACCAAAGTTGCGCGCCAAGTCTTTGCGTAATGAGGAATGGAATAACATTGGCGAAACAGGAAAACCCGAATTATGAACTTCGAAATCCAAAAGCTCTCTCTCGCCCGTGCAATTCAGGGCCAACTGGATGCCATGGTCGTTTTGTGGCCCAGTGAAACGGTGCCTGAGGCCTTGGGGCATGACCCCGTCACCCGCTGGGTGGCCACAGCCATGGAGCAGGGCGATTTTGAACTCAAAGCCGGTGCCGTCTTGACGCTCTATTGCCAACCAGGCATCACGCCTCGTCATTTGGTCGTGGTCTGCACTGCTCAAAACCAAGCGGGCCAGATTCGAAGCGCCGTTCAGACCGCATGGAGCGCGCTCAAGTCCGCCAAGGTCAAACAGTTGGGCTTGCATGTGGTGGGTGATGTCACGTCGCAGGGCCTGCAACTGGCTTTGTCGTGCCTGGCAGATGCCAGTTACAGCTACACCACCACTTTGAGCAAGCCTAAAACCCGTTTGCTCAAACAAGTGACCGTCAGCACTGAAAAAACCACGCTGGCCCTCGAAAACGCTGTGCGACACGCCCAAGCCTTGGTTTCCGGCGTCGAGTTGGCCAAAGAATGGGCCAACCGCCCGGCCAATCACGCCACGCCCAGCCATTTGGCACATGCTGCCAAAGACATCGCCAAGGGCAAAGCGTTCAAGTGCGAGGTGTTGGGCCCCAAAGAGGTGGCCAAGTTGGGCATGGGTGCCTTCATGGCGGTGGCCCAAGGTTCTGCCGAGCCTTTGAGGTTCATTGTCATGCGCTACAACGGTGCTGCAGCCACACAAGCGCCTGTTGTTTTGGTGGGCAAGGGGATCACTTTCGACACGGGTGGCATCTCTATGAAGCCCGCGCCAGAAATGGACGAGATGAAGTACGACATGGGCGGTGCGGCCAGCGTGTTGGGCGTCTTCAAGGCCTTGACCTACTTGAAGCCTACCCTCAACGTGGTGGGGCTGATTCCAGCCACTGAAAACATGCCCGATGGCCTGGCCGTCAAGCCTGGCGACGTGGTCACCAGCATGAGTGGTCAAACCATTGAAATCCTGAACACCGATGCCGAAGGTCGTTTGGTGCTGTGCGACGCGCTCACCTATGCCGAACGCTTCAAACCGCAGGCAGTGATCGACATTGCCACCCTCACGGGTGCTTGTGTGATTGCTCTGGGCGCCGTGCGCACGGGCTTGTTTTCGAGCAACGATGCGTTGGCCCTGCAGTTGCAGCAAGCAGGGGAGACTTCGGGTGACACCTGCTGGCGCATGCCCTTGGACGAAGACTATGCCGAGGGTCTCAAGTCGCGTTTTGCCGATGTGGCCAACGTGGCAGGCCGTGCGGCCGGATCGGTCACTGCGGCCAAGTTTTTGCAGCGTTTTGCGCAGAATTTTGCCTGGGCTCACTTGGACATTGCGGGCACAGCATGGCGCAGTGGCGCAGCCAAAGGGGCCACGGGTCGCCCAGTGGGATTGCTGCTGCAATACCTGACCGAACTTGCGGGCGCTGACAAGCCGTCACTGGTGGCGAAGTCCAAACGGCCGCGCCTGAACCCCTCGACCCCGCCCGTCAGCCGTGTCCCCGCCAAGCCCAAAGCACGTGCTTTGCGAAAAGCCTGAAGACCCTTTGACCCACCGATTTGATGATCCGCATCGAATTTCACTTCAACACCCACGAGCGCTTGCTGCACACCTGCCGCTTGCTGCGCAAAGCGCGTTCTCAAAACATGCGTGTTGCTGTGGTTGGGGCGCCGGTCACTTTGAGGCAACTCGATGCCGAGCTGTGGCGCTTCCAAGATGTGGCTTTCTTGGCGCATTGCACCTCAGATTCATCGCCCGAGGTCCAAAGCGCCTCACCCATTTGCCTCGGTCCCGACCCGCTGGCATGGGGAATGAAGGACGTGCTGGTCAATCTCGGCGATGACGTGCCCTCAGGTTTTGAGGGTTTCCAGCGCCTGATCGAGATCGTTTCCAGCGACGACCATGGCAAAGCCCAAGCGCGTCTTCGGTGGAAACATTACAAAAGCCTGGGTTTCGACCTGGTGCAACATGATTTATCCAAAAGCACTGAGCCATGAACGCTGTATCGAATGCGACGCCAGAGGTTCGTCCTTTGCCTGACGAAATACCCACCTTGACACAAGAGATGGACGAGGTGCCGTCTTCGGTCGCGTGCGCTTTAGACGCCCGTGCAGCAGAAAAACAAGCCTTCATGGCTTTGTCGGCCGAGTTGTTGCAGCAACTCCGTCCGGAATTTGAGCGTTTGGCCGCAGGTTTGGTGCATCGCACCTTGGAAACAGCCTGGCATCACAAGGCCAACACCCCCACAAAGCCATGAGCCTGTGTTTTTCATAATCTGTCACTTTGGTTTTCCCTGAGTCACAAGTGCCTCAATTTGCAGTATCTTTGAGGCTTGCTTGATTGAAGCAATTTTTGTACGGAGTAATCTATGAAATTTTCTGGTTCGCGTTCTTTGACTGTGGTGGCTTTGGCTGCTGCTGCCGTTGCTTTGGCCGCTTGCGGCAAAAAAGAAGTGGTCTCCAACGAGATGGTTGTCAAAATTGGCCACGTCGGTCCGGTCAGTGGCGCCATTGCCCACTTGGGCAAAGACAACGAAAACGGTGCACGCATGGCCATTGAAGAGCTGAACGCCGCTGGCCTGAAGATTGGTGACAAAACCGTCAAGTTTGAGCTGCTGACCGAAGACGATGCAGCAGACCCCAAACAGGGCACTGCAGCCGCACAAAAATTGGTGGATGCCAAAGTCAATGGCGTGATCGGTCACCTCAATTTGGGCACCACCATCCCTGCATCACAGATTTACAACACAGCCGGTATTCCCCAGATCTCACCATCGGCCACCAACCCCAAGTACACCCGTCAAGGCTATGCAGGGGCTTTCCGTGTGGTGGCTGACGACGTTCACTTGGGTGGCACGCTGGGCAAATACGCCGTTGAAACCCTGAAGGGCAAAAGCATTGCAGTCATCGACGACCGTACCGCTTACGGTCAAGGTGTCGCTGAAGAGTTCAAGAAGGCCGTTACGGCCGCCGGTGGCGCCATCGTGGGTCATGAATTCACCACCGACAAGGCTTCAGACTTCAATGCCATTTTGACCACGCTCAAGGCCAAGAAGCCGGACATCGTTTTCTTTGGCGGCATGGACGCTGTGGCGGGCCCGATGTTGCGCCAGATGAAGTCCTTGGGCATCCAAGCCAAGTTCATGGGCGGCGACGGCATTTGCACTTCGGAGTTGGCCAAATTGGCGGGCGACGCCATGCGGGATGAAGGCGTGGTGTGTGCTGAAGCCGGTGGTGTCGAAGGCGAGCAAAAAGTGGGCATGGACAAGTTCCGTACCGACTTCAAGGCCAAATTCAACGCCGACGTGCAGGTTTATGCCCCTTATGTTTATGACGCGGTCAAAGTCATGGCCACCGCCATGGTCAATGCCGGTTCTGCTGATCCAGCCAAGTATTTGCCCGCGCTCAAGAGCATCACTTACAAAGGTGTGACCGGTGACATCGCTTTTGATGAAAAGGGCGACATCAAGAATGGCGCTTTGACGCTGTACACCTACAAAGGTGGCGAGCGTTCACAAATCGCTGTGGTTCGCTGATCGACGGCCCCCGCTTGTCGGGGGCGCATGTCCGTGGGGTGCTTCTCGGCACCTGACGACAAGCACAGACGAAAAAAAGCCTGCACATGTGCAGGCTTTTTTGATTTGGCGGAGCAGGCGGGATTCGAACCCGCGGTGGGCTATTAACCCACACACGCTTTCCAGGCGTGCGACTTAAACCACTCATCCACCGCTCCGAAGGGGCAGATTGTAGCAGTGGATCCCTTGATTTTTGACCCATGGTGCCGATTGTTGTGACGGTTCTCAAGACTTGGCACGACCAGTTTTTTGCCATTTTGTGGTTTGACGCGCTTTGCGGAGGCTTTTTATCCTTAAACTTCGCCTTCGTTTGAATTTCTTTGTCCCTCCATCGGCACAACGCCCCATCAGCCCATGAAATTTCGTTTCCCCATCGTCATCATTGACGAAGACTACCGCTCCGAAAACACCTCGGGCTTGGGCATCCGGGCATTGGCCGACGCCATCGTGGCTGAAGGTCTGGAAGTGCTGGGTGTGACCAGTTATGGCGACTTGTCGCAGTTTGCCCAACAGCAAAGCCGCGCCAGTGCCTTCATTTTGTCGATCGACGACGAAGAGTTTTCACCCGGACCCGACCTGGATCCGGCCGTGATCAATTTGCGCGCCTTCATTGACGAAGTCCGGCGCAAAAACGCCGATGTGCCCATTTACATCTATGGCGAGACCAAAACTTCGCGCCATTTGCCCAACGACATTTTGCGTGAGTTGCATGGCTTCATCCACATGTTTGAAGACACGCCCGAGTTTGTGGCGCGACACATCATCCGCGAGGCCAAAAGCTACCTCGAGGGCGTGCAACCCCCTTTCTTCAAAGCCTTGCTTGATTACGCGGAAGATGGCTCTTACTCTTGGCACTGCCCGGGTCACTCGGGTGGAGTGGCTTTCTTGAAAAGCCCTGTCGGTCAGATGTACCACCAGTTTTATGGCGAGAACATGCTGCGTGCCGACGTGTGTAACGCGGTGGAAGAGCTGGGTCAGCTGCTGGACCACAACGGCGCGATTGGCGAAAGCGAGCGCAATGCGGCCCGCATTTTCAACGCAGACCATTGTTTCTTTGTGACCAACGGTACCAGCACCTCCAACAAAATGGTGTGGCACCACACCGTGGCGCCGGGTGACGTGGTGGTGGTGGACCGCAATTGCCACAAGTCGATCTTGCACGCCATCATCATGACCGGCGCTGTGCCAGTCTTCATGAAGCCCACGCGCAACCATTTCGGCATCATTGGCCCCATACCCAAGAGCGAGTTCGAGCCCGCGGCCATCATGGCCAAGATCAAAGCCAACCCCTTGCTCAAGGGTGTGGACCCTAAAAAGGTCAAACCCCGCGTGATGACGCTTACGCAGTCCACCTACGACGGCGTGCTCTACAACACCGAGACCATCAAGTCCATGCTGGACGGCTACGTCGACAACCTCCATTTCGATGAAGCTTGGCTCCCGCACGCGGCTTTCCACCCGTTTTATGGCCCGTACCACGCGATGGGCAAAAAGCGCGCACGACCCAAAGAGTCCATGGTGTATGCCACCCAATCCATCCACAAGTTGCTGGCCGGCATCAGCCAAGCCAGCCATGTGTTGGTGCAAGACGCCCAAAACGTCAAACTCGACAGGCACTTGTTCAACGAAGCCTATCTGATGCACACCTCGACCTCGCCGCAGTACAGCATCATTGCCAGCTGCGATGTGGCTGCTGCCATGATGGAGCCACCCGGTGGCACAGCATTGGTGGAGGAAAGCATTGCCGAGGCGCTGGACTTCCGCCGGGCCATGCGCAAAATCGATGCCGAATACGGCAAGGATTGGTGGTTCAAAGTGTGGGGCCCCGAGAAGTTTGCCGAAGAAGGCATTGGCCGAGCTGACGACTGGATCTTGCGCAACGACCCTCGTAAAAAAGCCAGCAAGTGGCACGGTTTTGGTCAGCAACTGGCCGATGGCTTCAACATGCTGGACCCGATCAAGTCCACCATCGTCACGCCTGGCCTCGATCTGGATGGCAAGTTCGACAAGACCGGTATTCCCGCGTCCATCGTCAGCAAGTTTTTGACCGAGCACGGTGTGGTGGTCGAGAAGACGGGCCTCTACAGCTTCTTCATCATGTTCACCATCGGCATCACCAAGGGCCGCTGGAATACCTTGCTCACCGCACTGCAGCAGTTCAAGGACGAATACGCCAAGAACCAGCCGATGTGGAAAATCATGCCGGAGTTCTGCCAAAAGCATCCTCGCTACGAGCGCATGGGCCTGCGTGACCTGTGCCAGCATGTGCACGAGATGTATGCCAAGTACGACATCGCCATCTTGACCACCGACATGTACTTGTCGGATTTGGCTCCGGCCATGCGCCCCTCAGACGCCTATGCCCACATCGCCCAGCGCAAGACCGAGCGGGTGGAAATCGATCACCTGGAAGGCCGCATCACCGTGGGCTTGGTCACGCCTTACCCACCGGGCATTCCGCTTTTGATTCCCGGTGAAGTCTTCAACAAGAAGATCGTGGACTACCTCAAGTTTGCACGCGAGTTCAACGAGAAGTGCCCAGGGTTTGAGACCGATATTCATGGTTTGGTCGAGATCACGGACGATGAGGGCAAAAAACGCTACTACGCTGACTGCGTCATGGCCTGATGTCCACCCCCAACGCAGGTCTACCCCGGTGCCCCTACACTCATGGGTTACCCCAATAGCCTTGCCATGAACGCCTTTGTAGACGTCTCTTTTTTCCCACGCGACGCCAAGCCGCTGTCCAGTTACCGCAAGTTCTGGGCTCAGCGCTTTGGCACGGCCCCATTTTTGCCGATGAGCCGCGAAGAAATGACCCTGCTGGGCTGGGACAGCTGTGACATTGTTCTGGTCACGGGCGATGCCTATGTGGACCACCCCAGTTTCGGCATGGCCGTCATCGGGCGCATGCTCGAAAACCAAGGTTTCAGGGTCGGCATCATTGCCCAGCCCGACTGGACCAGCGCTGAGGCCTTCAAGACTCTGGGCAAACCCAATCTGTTTTGGGGCGTGACCAGCGGCAACATGGATTCCATGATCAACCGCTACACAGCGGACCGCAAAATTCGCACCGACGATGCCTACACCCCGGGCGATGTGGGTGGCAAACGCCCCGACCGCGCCGCCATCGTCTACAGCCAGCGATGCCGCGAGGCCTTTCCTGAGGTGCCCATTGTGCTGGGCGGCATCGAAGGCAGTCTGCGGCGCATCGCGCATTACGACTACTGGTCTGACAAAGTCCGCCGCTCGGTGGTGGTGGACAGCAAGTGCGACCTGCTGCTGTATGGCAACGCTGAGCGGGCGATTGTTGAGATCGCCCACCGCTTGGCGGCGAGAGAGGCTGTGCAAAAAATCACCGATGTGCGAGGCACAGCCTTTGTGCGCCGCCAAGGCGACGAATCGGCTTCCGGCTGGTTTGAAATTGACTCCACCAGCGTTGACACGCCCGGTCACGTCGAGGCGCACATCAACCCCTATTTAATGATCTCGGATCAAGCGAGAGAGCAGGGCGCCACCTGTGCACGAGAGGAAGAGGCCAAGGAAGTGGCCGAGGGCCATAACGCCAAAAGCACGCAGGGCATCGAGGCCGATTTGTCCGCCGCAGTGGCCCAAGCCCGCACCGTGCAAGCGGCCATTCAGCCGCTCACCTTTGTGCCCAACCCCGCTTTGCGTGGCAAAGGCACCCACAAAGTCCCGCCCCGCGACAAGAGCGTGATCCGCCTGCCCAGTTACGAACAGGTCAAAAGCGACGCCGTGCTGTACGCCCACGCCAACCGCGTGCTGCACCTGGAAACCAACCCCGGCAACGCCCGCTGCTTGGTGCAAGCGCACGGGGAGGGCGCCACCGCCCGCGACGTGTGGATCACACCGCCGCCCATCCCGCTCACCACGGCCGAGATGGACTTGGTGTTTGACCTGCCCTATGCGCGCAGCCCACACCCACGCTACGCCGATGAAAACGGCAGCCATGACCACGCGACCAAAATCCCCGCTTGGGAGATGATCCGCTTCTCGGTCAACATCATGCGTGGCTGCTTTGGCGGCTGCACCTTTTGCTCGATCACCGAGCACGAAGGCCGCATCATCCAAAGCCGCTCTGAAGAATCCATCATCCGCGAGGTGGAAGAGATCCGTGACAAGGTCAAGGGTTTCACAGGTGTCATCTCTGACCTGGGTGGCCCCACGGCCAACATGTACCGTCTGGGTTGCAAGAGCCCAGCCATCGAGTCGGCCTGCCGCAAACCCAGCTGCGTGTTCCCAGGCATCTGCCAGAACCTGACCACCGACCATGGCCCGCTGATCAACATGTACCGCCGGGCGCGCAATCTGAAGGGCATCAAGAAGATCCTGATCGGCTCTGGCCTGCGTTATGACTTGGCTGTGCAGTCCCCCGAGTACGTCAAAGAACTGGTCCAGCACCATGTGGGCGGTTACCTCAAGATCGCGCCTGAGCACACCGAAGGCGGTCCGCTGTCCAAAATGATGAAGCCGGGCATCGGCAGCTACGACAAGTTCAAACAGATGTTTGACAAGTACAGCGAAGAGGCCGGCAAAAAGCAGTTTCTCATCCCTTACTTCATCGCCGCGCACCCCGGCACCAGCGACGAAGACATGATGAACTTGGCCGTCTGGCTCAAAAAGAATGGCTTCAGGGCCGACCAGGTGCAGACCTTCTACCCCAGCCCCATGGCCACGGCCACGGCCATGTACCACTCCACCCGCAACCCGCTGCGCAAAATCACCCGCGACAGTGAAAAAGTCGACGTCGTCAAAGGCGACAAACGCCGCCGCCTGCACAAGGCGTTTTTGCGCTACCACGACGCGAACAACTGGCCGTTGCTGCGAGAGGCTTTGAAAGCCATGGGCCGTTCTGACCTGATTGGCAATGGCAAACACCACTTGATCCCCAGCTGGCAACCATTGGCCGAAGAAGGCTACCAAAGCGCACGACGCAAAAACAGCACGGGTGCAGGGGCCAAGTCCTCGGTGTCTTTGTCAACCGCCAAGCGCTCTGCGGGGGCTTCAAATGCTCAGCCCAAAGCAGGGCAGCTCCTCACCCAGCACACGGGCTTACCACCGCGCCGCAAGAGTTGACGACATTTTGAGATTCAGGCCATGCCCTGAAACGCCTGAGAAGGTCCCCGCTTAAGCGGCGGGCACCGCATTGAAAACACCAAATTGGCTTGCGCTGTAAGCCAATGCTGGGGTGTCGTTCCAACCGTAATCGCGCACCTTGCCCAGCACAATCAAATGATCGCCTGCGTCCACCAGTTGGTGCAAGTCGCAGTCAAACCATGCCACTGTGCCGGCCAAGCGCAGGCGATCGCTGTGGTGTCGTTCCGCCGGCACACCCATAAAACGATCGGTCATGGTGCCAGTGGCAAATTGCATGGCCAGCGCTTGTTGGTCGTGCGCCAGCACATTCACCATGAAACCATTCGATTCGGTGAAAGCGATCAAACTGCTGGCCGCTTTGCGGATGCTCCACAAGACCATGGCCGGGTTGAGCGACACCGAGCTGAAAGAGTTGCAGGTCATGCCCACGTCTTGCCAGTCGTGGTGAGCCGTGATCACGGTCACCCCTGTGCCAAAGCAAGCCAAGGCTTTTTTATAGTCACCGGTGTTTTCTGGGCGTCCGGGCGGCAAGTCTCGGTCAGCGGCATAAGGGTCGTGGGTCGTGATGTGAGAAGTCTTGGGCAGGGGCAGGTTCATGGGTTTCATTCAGGAGGGCTGCAAGGTTTGCAGCAACTCGGTTTCGATTTGTATTTGCGCCCGGTTGTGTTGCAACTCGGGGCCGCTGATGAGGAAGTTGTCTTCAACCCGCTCGCCCAAGGTGCTGATTTTGGCCAAGTGCAGCTGTATGCCATGACGTGCCAGCACCGTGGCAACGCTGTAGAGCAAGCCCATGCGGTCACTGGCCGAGATGCTGAGCAGCCATTTTTGGGCTTTTTCGTCGGGGCTGAGGCTGACGCGCGGGGTGATGGGAAAGCTTTTGACCCGCCTGGACACACGGCCTCGCGATGGCGTGGGCAAGGGGCCTTGTTGATCGAGGGCTTGTGCCAAACCTGATTCGACCATGGTCATGAGTTCACGGTAGTGCTCGGGCAGCATGGACGTGACGATTTGAAACGTGTCCAGCGCCCAACCGGTGCGCGTGGTGTGCACCCGTGCATCGAGGATGCTGAAGCCCGATTGGTCAAAGTGACCGCAGATGCGGGCAAACAAGTCGGGCTGATCCGGTGTGAACACCAAAACCTGCAAGCCTTCCCCCACAGGGGATGGCCGGGCACGCACGATGGCACGGGCTGGTGAGGCTTCGGGCAAGGCCACATGGCGCGAGAGTTGCCTGGCGTGCCATGCGATGTCTGAGGCATCGTGGCGCATGAAGTAGCTCACGTCCAAGGTGTCCCAGAGGGCTTTGTGGCCTTCGTGAGGTTGTGCTTGGCGGGCCAATTCAATCAGGGCTTCGCGTTTTCTGGCCTGCACTTCGGTGTTGGCATCGGGGGCGCTGCCGCCCAGCACACGCAAAGTGGCCTTGTACAGGTCTTCCAGCAGTTTGCCTTTCCAGGCGTTCCAAACCTTGGGGCTGGTGCCCCGGATGTCGGCCACGGTCAAGAGATACAGCGCCGTCAGATGCCGCTCGTCGCCCACCCGTTGTGCAAACCGGGCAATGACTTCCGGGTTGCCCAGGTCTTCTTTTTGGGCCACATGGCTCATGGTCAGGTGTTCGCTGACCAAAAACTCCACCAGTTTGGCGTCTTCTTTGTCGACACCATGTTGCCTGCAAAAGGTGCGCACCTCGGTGCAACCCAGCTTGGAGTGGTCACCGCCACGGCCTTTGGCGATGTCGTGGAACAAGGCGGCCGCATACAAGATCCAGGGCTTGTCCCAGTCGCTGGCCAGCTGAGAGCACAAGGGGTATTCGTGGGTGTGTTCGGCCATGAAAAACCGTCGCACGTTGCGCAGCACCATCAAGATGTGTTGGTCCACCGTGTACGCATGAAACAGGTCGTGCTGCATTTGGCCCACGATGCGCCGAAACACCCACAAATAGCGGCCCAGCACCGAGGTGTCGTTCATCAGGCGCAGGGCATGTGTGATGCCTTGTGGTTGCTGCAGGATCTGCAAAAACGTTTGCCGGTTGACCGGGTCAGCCCGAAACCGCCCGTTCATGACCGAGCGCACGTTGTACAGCGCCCGCAGCGTTCGTGCCGACAGGCCCTTGAGGCCGGGTGTCGCTTGGTAAAGCAAAAAGGTTTCTAGGATGGCGTGCGGGTGCTTTTGGTACAAGTCGTCACTGGCCACTTCGATCAGACCGGCTTTTTCAAAAAAGCGTTCGTTCAATGGACGGAAATGGTCAATGCTTTCGCCACGTTCGGTCTTCAGGCGGTCCTCAATGTTCAGCAACAAAATCTGGTTGAGTTGGGTCACCGCCTTGGCCGCCCAGTAATACTGGCGCATCAGTTTCTCGCTGGCCCGCAAAGCCAAGCGGCCCTCAGGTGTCACGTCCGAGCTGAAGCCAAAGGTTTCGGCCACACTGGTTTGCAGGTCAAACACCAATCGGTCTTCACGGCGCTTGGCTTGCAGGTGCAAACGGGCGCGGATCAAGCCGAGCAAGGCTTCGTTGCGTTTGATTTGGCGTGCTTCAAGCGGGGTGGCCAAACCCTTGCGGGCCAACTCGTCCCAGCTGTGGCCCAAACCTGCTGCACGGGCGACCCACAAGATCACTTGCAGGTCGCGCAGACCCCCGGGGGATTCTTTGCAGTTGGGCTCGAGGGCGTAAGGGGTGTTCTCAAACTTGTTGTGGCGTTGGCGCATCTCCAGCGTCTTGGCCACCATGAAGGCTTGCGGGTCCATGGCGGCTTGAAAACGCTGCTGAAAATCACCAAACAAATGGGTGTTGCCGGTGACCCTGCGGGACTCCAGCAAGGACGTCTGAACCGTGATGTCTTTGGCGGCCTCGGCCAAGCATTCTTCGACGGTGCGCACGCTGGAGCCAATGTCCAGGCCCGTGTCCCAGCAGCTGCCAATGAAACGCTCTAACTGAGCTTGCAGCATTGGGGTGTGCTCGGGGGACTCGCCCTTGGGCAACAGCACCAGGACATCGACATCCGACTGGGGGAATAACTCCGCGCGGCCAAAGCCACCGACTGCCACCAAACAAAGCTCTGGCGAAAAACCCGCTTGCTGCCACAGCTGTATGAGCAAACCGTCGGCCAGGATCGACAACTGGCGCAAGGTTTGTTTGAGCCCCCGCGCGGCATAAGTGCTGCTGGCCAAGCCCAACAGCACAGCGACTTTGTCTTGCTTGTAGGTCTCGCGCAGCACGGCCAGATCGGCCAGCGGAGCAGGGGTTTGCATGTCAGGCAGCGGCGGTGCCGGACACAAAGCTGGGGATGGCGGGCGAACCCGCTGACACCGTCAACACTTCGTAGCCTGTTTCGGTGACCAACACCGTGTGCTCCCACTGAGCCGACAAAGAGTGGTCCTTGGTGATGATGGTCCAGCCATCGCCCATTTCCTTGATGTCGCGCTTGCCCGCGTTGATCATGGGCTCAATGGTGAAGACCATGCCTGCGACCAATTGGGTGAGCGTGCCTGGCTTGCCGTAGTGCAGCACCTGGGGTTCTTCGTGGAACACCTGGCCGATACCGTGACCGCAGAACTCGCGTACCACCGAAAAGCCGTGGCCTTCGGCAAACTTTTGGATGGCGTGGCCGATGTCGCCCAAATGTGCGCCAGGTTTGACCTGCTCAATGCCTTTCCACATGGCGTCGTAGGTGAGGGCGGCCAAGCGCTTGGCGGCAATGGTGCCATCTCCCACCATGAACATGCGGCTGGTATCACCGTGCCAGCCGTCTTTGATCACCGTGATGTCGATGTTCACCGAGTCCCCTTTTTTGAGCGGCTTGTCGTTCGGAATGCCGTGGCACACCTGGTGATTGACCGAGGTGCAGATGGACTTGGGGTAGGGCTTGTAGCCGCCCGGTGCGTAGTTCAAAGGGGCCGGGATGGCGTGCTGAACGTCGACGATGTAGTCGTGGCAGAGCTTGTCGAGTTCGTTGGTGGTGACACCGGGCTTGACGAAAGGGGTGATGAAGTCCAGAACTTCGGAGGCCAGACGACCGGCGATGCGCATGGCCGCGGCGTCTTCCTTGCTTTTGATGGTGATGCTCATGCCGCAATTATCCCATTCGCAAGCCCTGCTTTCGTTCTGGGTGCCTGAAGACCCCTCTTGCCCTTCGTGAGATGGCGCCTTGGCCGATTTGCACCCTGGTCATCGGGTTTTCCCTCTCACTGCAGCCCATCTGGTTTTTGTATTCTGTATACAGAGATGACTAATCCAAGCATTCAACTGACGACAGCGCCTGATTTGGTGGAGCAGGTCTATGCCCGATTGCTCGATGCCATCAGCGAAGGCAGCTTGCAAGCTGGCACCCGCTTGAACCAAGAAGAGCTTGCGGCAGGATTTGCAGTGTCAAGACAACCTGTATTGCAAGCCCTGCGTTTGCTCAAAAAAGACGGGTTTGTCGAGGACGCGCCTGGCCGAGGCGTTCAGGTCACGCAACTCGATGTGAACTGGATTGCCAAGGTGTACCAAGTGCGCGGCAGCCTGGATGCTCTGGCCGTGCGTTTGGCCGCCGAGCGGGGCGCCAAGATTGACCCAGAGGTCATGAAACAAGGGCGCAGGGTTCACCAAACGCGCGACGTGCAGGCCATGATCCAAGCCGATTTGGCTTTCCACCGTGCCATTTACCAAGCTTCGGGTAACCCCCTCATTGCACAAAGCATTGAGCTGCACTGGCACCACCTCAAGCGGGTCATGGGCGCGGTGCTGCAGTCATCTGAGCAGAGGCAAACCGTGTGGGACGAACACGAAGCCATTGCGCAAGCCATTGCCTCAGGCAAGGCCGATGTGGCCGTGCGCTTGGTGCAAGAGCACGTCCATGAGGCCAGCGTGCAACTCACGGCCCGACTTTCCGAACAAATTCAACACCTTCAAACAGGAGCGCAAGCATGAGACTGACCCCCGAACAACTGGAACAATTTGACCGCGATGGTTATTTGTTTTTCCCTGGCCTCTTCACCCCAGAAGAAACCAAAAACATGACCGACGCGGTCCCGGAGTTGTACAGCCGCCGCGAGGCCTACAACGTGCGCGAAAAAGGCAGCGACGCCGTGCGCACCAACTTTGCGGCCCACATGTACAGCGAGCCCTTTGCCAAATTGGCACGGCACCCCCGCATGATCGAGCCCGTGCAAGACCTGTTTGGCGAAGAGCTGTACATGCACCAATTCAAGATCAACGGCAAGATGGCTTTTGAGGGCGATGTGTGGCAGTGGCACCAGGACTACGGCACTTGGCTCAACGACGACATGATGCCCACCGAGCGGGCCATGAACGTGGCGATTTTTCTGGACGACGTGAACCCCTTCAACGGCCCGCTGATGTTCATCCCCGGCAGCCACAAAAAAGGCGTGGTCGAAGCCAAACATGACCTGTCGACCACCAGCTACCCCTTGTGGACGGTGGACAACGACCTGATTGCCCAATTGGTGGAGCGCGCCGGCGGCAAAGAGGGTGGCATCGTCAGCCCCACGGGCCCAGCCGGCTCCATGATCCTCTTCCACAGCTGCTTGGTGCATGCATCGGTCGGCAATTTGTCGCCCTGGAACCGAGTGAGTGTGTACCTGAGCCTGTGTGCGGTGTCCAACCACATCCGCCGCCACAAGCGACCCGAATACATCGCGCACCGCGATTTCACACCCATCAGCTGCCTGCCCGACGACTGCTTGGTGAACAGTTACCCCGTGGACTTGCCCTGGAAGACCGGCATGCCTGAAAGCGCCCTGAAAACCTCGTTGGATGTGTTGAAAGAAGCCGCATGAACCTGCACGCCAAACTCCTGCAACGCGCTGCAGAAAACCGCCCCATCCGCATTGGTCTGATTGGTGCGGGTAAATTCGGCGCCATGTATTTGGCGCAAATTCCGCGCACCCCCGGTGTGCATTTGGTGGGCATTGCCGACCTGTCGCCCGACGGCGCCCGCGCCAACCTCGCCCGCGTCGGCTGGGAGGCCGAGCGCCTGTCGGCCCGCAGCCTGGACGATGCCGTCCAACACGGCACCACCCATGTGGGCGATGACTGGCAAAGCCTGGTGCGTCACCCGGCGGTGGACGTGGTCGTGGAATGCACCGGCTCACCCTTGCACGCGGTGGACCACATTTTGGAAGCTTTTGCCCACCGCAAACATGTGGTGAATGTGACCGTGGAGGCCGATGCCTTTTGCGGCCCCCTGCTGGCCACACGCGCTCAAACCGCAGGTGTGGTGTATTCGCTGGCCTTTGGTGACCAGCCTGCACTCATTTGCGATCTGGTGGACTGGGCCCGCACCTGCGGCTTTCCGGTGGTGGCGGCAGGCCGTGGCCACAAGTGGCTGCCGCACTTCAGCGAATCCACGCCCGAAACCGTGTGGGGCTACTACGGCCTCACACCCGAGCAAGCCGCGCGCGGGGGTCTGAACCCCAAAATGTTCAACAGCTTTTTGGACGGTTCCAAGCCCTCGATCGAGAGCACGGCGGTGTCCAATGCCACCGGCCTGGGCGTGCCCAGCAACGGTTTGCTCTACCCGCCTGCCAGTGTTGAAGACATTCCCTACGTCACCCGCCCCATCTCGGAAGGCGGCGTGCTCGAGCGCAAGGGCATGGTGGAGGTGATTTCCAGCCTGGAAACCGATGGCCGCAAAATCCCCTATGACATCCGCATGGGCGTGTGGGTCACGGTGGAGGCCGAGACCGATTACATCAAAAACTGTTTTGAAGAGTACAACGCCCACACCGACCCCTCGGGCCGTTACTTCACGCTGTACAAGCGCTGGCACCTGATTGGGCTGGAAGTGGGCGTGAGCGTGGCCAGTGTCGCTCTGCGCAACGAGCCCACCGGCGTGGCCATCGGCTGGAACGCCGACGTGGTGGCCACCGCCAAGCGCGACCTCAAACCCGGCGATATGCTGGACGGCGAGGGCGGCTACACCGTATGGGGCAAGCTGCTGCCCGCCGCCACCTCCAAGCGCATGGGTGGGGTGCCGCTGGGCTTGGCGCACGGCGTCAAGGTCGTTCGCCCCGTGGCCAAAGGCCAAAGCCTCACTTGGGACGACGTGGCCATGGACACAAGCACCCACGCCTACAAAATCCGGCGCGAGATGGAGGCGACTTCGGTGCTGGGTTGAACGGTCCATTTGTCGGACATCCAGAAAGCCGTGTTGCATCCGCTGCACGGCTTTTTTCTTCTGGATGAAGACAGTCATGGATCTGTCCATCTTGACTCCAGATAAGGGTTTCCCCCGTTAAAATACCGCCTTTGCCGGCCAGCCCCAGTCAGCGGCCCCGGAATGACGGTTTTCTGTCTCTTTACAAGGCCACCCCGTGTCCCTGCACATCACGACTTTTGAAGGCGCCAGCGCCCTCAGCGACTTTCGCATTGCCCAGCTTTTGCCCCGTTTGGCCAGCATTTCGCCGCAAATTCTGGGCATTTCCGCCCGTTTTGTGCATTTCGTGGCCACAGTGCAGCCCCTGCAAGACGCTCAAAAACAGACCTTGTCCGCCTTGTTGACCTACGGCGAACCCTATACCGGACCGGTTGACGGCCCATTGATCGTGGTCAGCCCCCGATGGGGCACCGTCTCGCCTTGGGCCTCCAAAGCCACCGACATTGCACACAACTGCGGGTTGGGGGTGCGCCGAGTGGAACGCCTGACCGAATACCGCTTGACGATGAAATCGGGCTTGCTCAGTACCGCCAAGTTGAGGCCCGAGCAGTTGGAACAGGTGGCGGCCGTGCTGCACGACCGCATGACCGAGTCGGCCATGCCCAGCCGCGATGAAGCCGAAGCCTTGTTCACGGCGCTGGAGCCTGCACCCATGGCCCATGTGGATGTATTGGGTGGTGGCCGTTCTGCATTGGAAGAAGCGAACAAAACCTGGGGCCTGGCCCTGGCCGAAGACGAAATCGATTATTTGGTCTCCGCTTTCACGGGTCTCAAGCGCAACCCCACCGATGTGGAGTTGATGATGTTCGCGCAGGCCAACAGCGAGCACTGCCGCCACAAGATTTTCAACGCCGATTTCACCATCGACGGGGTGGCCCAGCCCAAAAGCCTGTTCGGCATGATCCGCCACACGCACCAAACCAGTCCTCAGCACACCGTGGTGGCGTACTCCGACAACGCCTCGGTGATGGCAGGCCACACGGTGGAGCGTTTTGTGGCCCGAACAGCCAATGATGGCAGCGGAAAGGGCGCGGCTTACCAAGCCGAACAAGCCCTGCAACATGTGCTGATGAAAGTGGAAACCCACAACCACCCGACCGCGATTTCGCCATTTCCTGGCGCATCCACAGGCGCTGGCGGCGAGATCCGCGACGAGGGTGCCACGGGGCGCGGCTCCAAGCCCAAGGCAGGTTTGAGTGGTTTCACTGTGTCCAAGCTTTGGGGCGGCATGAGTGATCAAGCGGGCGGCAAGCCCGTGCACATCGCCAGCCCCTTGCAGATCATGACCGAAGGCCCCTTGGGTGGCGCGGCGTTCAACAACGAATTTGGCCGACCCAACTTGTTGGGCTATTTCCGGGAATACGAACAAACCGTGGACGGCGTGGTGCGCGGCTACCACAAGCCCATCATGATCGCGGGCGGTCTGGGCCAGATCGATGCCGAGCAAACCCAAAAGATCCAATTCCCGGCAGGCAGCCTGCTGATCCAGTTGGGCGGCCCTGGCATGCGCATTGGCATGGGCGGCAGTGCGGCCAGCTCCATGGCCACCGGCACCAACGCGGCTGAACTGGATTTTGATTCGGTGCAGCGCGGCAACCCCGAGATCGAGCGCAGGGCGCAAGAGGTCATCAACCACTGCTGGGCGCAAGGAAAAGATGGAGGCCCCTTCGGTAGGGGCAACCCGATCCTGGCCATCCACGACGTGGGCGCGGGCGGTTTGTCCAACGCCTTCCCCGAATTGACCCATGACGCGGGCCGTGGCGCACGCTTCGATTTGCGCGCCGTCAAGCTCGAAGAGTCCGGCCTGTCCCCCAAAGAAATCTGGTCCAACGAAAGTCAAGAGCGCTATGTGCTGGCGATTGCGCCCGAGTCATTGGCGCAGTTCAAAGCCTTTTGTGAGCGCGAGCGTTGCCCGTTTGCAGTGATCGGTGTGGCCACCGATGAGCGCCAGCTGGTTCTGGAAGACCCAGGCCAGGAGTCGCCCGTGGACATGCCCATGGACGTGCTCTTGGGCAAGCCGCCCAAGATGCACCGCGATGTGCAGACCGTGGTGCGCCAGTCGCCTGCCATGGATTTGACGGGCGTGAGTTTGCAAAAAGCCGTGATTGACGTGCTGAGCCACCCCACGGTGGCGTCCAAGCGCTTTTTGATCACCATCGGCGACCGCGCCGTGGGGGGCCTTACGCACCGCGACCAGATGGTTGGCCCTTGGCAAGTGCCCGTGGCCGATGTGGCCGTGACCTTGGCCGACTACGCGAGCTTTGCTGGCGAAGCCATGAGCCTGGGCGAGCGCACGCCGCTGGCCTCGCTCAACGCCGCAGCCTCGGGCCGCATGGCGGTGGCCGAGGCCATCACCAATTTGCTGGCCGCGCCCATCGAGTTGTCCCGCGTCAAACTGTCGGCCAACTGGATGGCCGCTTGTGGTGAGCCGGGCGAAGACGCCGCTTTGTTTGAAACCGTCAAAGCCGTCGGCATGGCACTGTGCCCGGCGCTGGGCATCTCCATCCCTGTGGGCAAGGACAGCTTGTCGATGCGCACCCAGTGGCAGGCCGATGGACAGACCCACAAAGTCACCTCACCCGTGAGCCTGATCGTCACCGCCTTTGCCAGCCTGAGCGACGTGCGTGGCACTTTGACGCCGCAGCTGGATGCGCAAGAGGGCGACACCAGCTTGCTGCTGATCGACCTGGGCCAAGGCCAAAACCGCATGGGCGGCAGCGTGCTGGGTCAGGTGCTGGGCCAGTTTGGCGACAGCGTGCCCGATTTGGAAGAGCCGCAAGCGCTGGTGAACTTGGTCCAAGCCATCAATACCTTGCGCAGTCAGGGCCAGATCCTGGCCTACCACGACCGCAGCGATGGCGGCTTGCTGGCCGCTGTGGCCGAAATGGCCTTCGCGGGCCATGTGGGCGTGGCGCTCAATGTGGACATGCTGGTGACGGAGGGCGACGGCATCAGCGACAGCCGCGCCGACCATGGCGATGCCAAGAACTGGGCCGGGCAGGTCAGTGCGCGACGCGACGAACTCACCCTCAAAGCCTTGTTCAACGAGGAGTTGGGCGTGGTGCTGCAGGTGCGCACGGCCGAGCGCAATGCGGTGCTGCAAACCTTGCGCGAGCAT
The DNA here is from genome assembly GCF_000293865.2 of Limnohabitans sp. Rim28. Classification (GTDB taxonomy): domain Bacteria; phylum Pseudomonadota; class Gammaproteobacteria; order Burkholderiales; family Burkholderiaceae_C; genus Limnohabitans_A. The sequence goes on from NZ_ALKN02000001.1 coordinate 83,171, forward strand.
GGCTTGTCCAAGCACACGCATGTGATTGGCAAGACCCGGCCTGTGCAATCGACCATCCAAAAAGGCGTGGGCGAACTCAGTGTGTGGCGCGACACGAAAGAGGTTTTTTCAGCCAAGCTCGAAGACCTGCACCAAGTCTGGGACAGCGTGAGCTGGAAGATTTGCCAACTGCGCGACAACCCTGTTTGCGCCGATGCCGAGCACGCCGCCGCAGGCCGTGCCGATGACCCCGGCATGCATGTGGCCCTGAGTTTTGACCCGGCCGAGAATGTGGCCGCGCCCTTCCTGAATTTGTCACGCCCCAAAGTGGCGATCTTGCGCGAACAGGGCGTCAACTCGCATGTCGAAATGGCTTACGCCTTTCACAAAGCCGGTTTCGAGTCGCACGATGTGCACATGACCGACCTGCAATCGGGTCGCGCCCACTTGGCCGACTTCAAAGGCTTGGTCGCTTGCGGTGGCTTCAGTTATGGCGACACTTTAGGCGCTGGCATTGGCTGGGCGCGCAGCATCACCTTCAACCCAGCGCTGGCGGCGCAGTTCAAGGCGTTTTTTGGCCGCAGCGACAGCTTTGGTTTGGGTGTTTGCAACGGCTGCCAGATGTTTGCCGAATTGGCGGACATCATTCCAGGCGCCGAAGCTTGGCCGCGTTTCACCACCAACCAGAGCGAGCGCTTTGAAGCCCGCCTGTCCATGGTCGAAGTGCTGGATTCGCCCAGCTTGTTTTTGCAGGGCATGGCGGGCAGCCGCTTGCCGATTGCGGTGGCCCATGGCGAAGGCTTTGCCAACTTCAAGCACCGGGGCCATGCGGCGCAGGCTTTGGGCGCCATGCGCTTTGTGGACAACCATGGCCAGGCCACCGAGCAGTACCCTTTCAACCCGAACGGCAGTGCGGGCGGCCTCACCGCCGTGACCACAGCGGACGGGCGTTTTACGGCCATGATGCCGCACCCCGAACGCGTGTTCCGCAATGTGCAGATGAGCTGGACAAGTGGCGACATCAACGACTCCAGCCCCTGGCTGCGCGTGTGGCAAAACGCCCGCAAGTGGGTGGCTTGACCTCAAGAGCGCATGAAGTCCAACAACCCGGCCCAATGGTTCCCGCCTTCGCAACTGGCTTTTTACTTTGACCAGGGCGCTTGGTCTCGCGGCACCACCCTGTATTTGCAAGACAAGGTCTTGTTTTCGCAACTGACACCTGACGGCGACGGCTGGCGTCTGCAGGGTCAAGTTCAGGGCAATGATGCGCAGCCTTATTCGGTCAATGCCGAACTGCGTGTGAGTGCGGGGGGCAACCTCAGCGAATGGCGCAGCGGTTGCACTTGCCCAGTGGGTCGTTACTGCAAACATGGGGCGGCGCTGGGCATTTTGGCCTCGATGCAAGGCTTGAACCTGCAAAACGAATGGGGTCCAGAGGGGCCTTCGGCCGAAGTGCTGGAGCGCCGTTCGCAAATGGAAAAAGAGCGTGCATTGAGTCAGGCCGAATACCAAGTGCGCGATTGGCTTACCCGCTTGGAGAACGCCAATGGCCCAGCGGCCTACACCTTGCCCGGCAGCACGCACGACCAGTTTGTGTACAGCTTGTCGGTGGTGCAAACCGCTTACAAACCATTGTTTCATTTGGCCGTCAAAAGGGCAGCGCAAAAGCGCAATGGCGAGTGGGGAAAAGCCAAAAAACTGAGCAGCGAGCCCTCTTCGCACGACCCGATTTGGCAAACCAGCACGACGCTGGACCGCGATATCTTTGACCTGTTGAAGGCCTGTCCTGCCGCCAGCAGTTTCAGCTCTTATGGCTTCCAAAGTGAGGTCAAACTGCACGGCATGCCCGGCCAATTGTTGTTGCAGTTGTGCAGCCAAACCGGCCGTTTGGTCTCAGACGATGGCATCGCTTTGCGCTGGCAAGACACCCCGGAAGCTTTGGTGGGAACATGGCGCGAAGTCAAGAGCGATGACCACCAGCCCGATGGCTGGCAGCTTCGCATGCAGCCGATGCGAGAAGGTGTGGTCTTTGGCTTGAACCAGCCCCCTTTTTTCATGGACCCGGTGCAAGGCCTGTGCGGCCCGCTGGATACGCAGGGCCTGAGCGCCAACGAGCTGCAAGTCTTGTCCAACTCACCCGTGTTGCCCGAAAGTGTGGCGTTCAAGTTTCAAAACCAGTTGCTCGAGCGTTTGGGCCCAGTCCCACTGCCACCCGTGATCCAGAAAATGCCCGAAATTCGAGGCATTCGACCCCGCGCTGTGCTGGAGGTTGCGCCCACACACCCCGCTGACCGGGGCTTGCAAGGCCTGTTTTTGGCCGAATTGACCTTTGACTATGGTGGCCACCGCGGCTTTTGGCCGGGCTCCCAAAACCGCGTCATGGTGGGGCAGGGCACACAAGCGCGCATGTTGCAGCGGGATCTGCCCACTGAGCGCAAAGCTTGGGACGCTCTGGCCGCTTTAGGGCTGGTCACTTCAGACGCCAACATGTTGGTCTTGCCTCCTGATCAATCGCAGCAGCGCTGGCTGGCGTGGGTAGAGAGTGACTTTGCCCCGCTGCGCCAAGCAGGTCTGGATGTCCATTTCATTTCGGGCAACACCCCGTGGTTGCGCGAAGCCGAGGACGTGCACATCGATTTATTGGGTGACGCCGAAGCGCCAGAAACCTCTCCTTGGTTTGACTTGTCGCTGGGCATGGACATCGACGGTCAGCGCATCAACATCCTGCCTTGGGTGCCCACTATTTTGACGACCCTGGCACACATCAGCAGCGCCACCGCTGAGGGTGAAAAGGCCGCCTTGCCGCCGTTTTTGTACCTGCCCGACCTGAAGGGCGAAGGCTTCGTCAAGTTGCCAACGGCCAAGATTGAGCCTTGGCTGAGCACCTTGATGGAGCTGGTGTCTGAGCGCGGGCGTGACTGGAGCGGTGGTGCGTTGCGCCTGTCGCGCCTGGAAGCTTTGCGCACCGCTGCCTCGCTGGGCGACGGGGTCGCTTGGGCGGGCGCACAAAGCCTGATGAATTTGGTTCAGCAGATGCGCGGCCTCAGCACCTTGCCTGGGGTGCCGGTGCCCGACAGTTTGCAAGCCACCTTGCGGCCCTACCAGCAGCAGGGCTTGAACTGGTTGCAGTTCTTGCGCACCCATCAATTGGCCGGTATCTTGGCCGACGACATGGGCCTGGGCAAAACCCTGCAAACGCTGGCGCATATCCTGACCGAGAAAGAAGCCGGACGGCTGACGCATCCCGCGCTGATCGTGGCCCCGGTCAGCTTGCTGGGCAATTGGCAGCGCGAAGCCGCCCGGTTTTGCCCCAGCCTGCGCACCCACATTCACCACGGCCTGACGCGTCATGACGCTGCCCAAGACTTGCGTGGTTTTGACATCGTGCTCACGCCTTACTCCTTGCTGCACCGCGACCGCGATCTGTGGATGGCCACCGATTGGCACCTGCTGGTGCTGGACGAAGCACAGAACATCAAGAACGCCAACACGACTGCTGCGCAAACCGCGGGCGATATCCCGGCCCGACACCGCTTGTGCCTGTCGGGGACACCCATGGAAAACCACTTGGGTGAGCTCTGGAGCCTGTTCCACTTTTTGATGCCTGGCTTTTTGGGCAGCCAAAAACGTTTTGGCGAGCTTTTTCGAAACCCGATTGAGCGCCAAGGCCACAGCGAAAAAATGGACCAGCTGCGCAAGCGCATCACCCCCTTCATGCTGCGCCGCACCAAGGATGTGGTGGCCAGTGAGCTGCCGCCCAAAATCGAAACCCTGATGCCAGTGCCGATGCAAGGCCAACAGGCCGACCTGTACGAAACCATCCGTTTGGGCATGGAAAAAACCGTGCGCGACGCGCTGAACGCGCAGGGTTTGGCCAAATCGCAAATCACCATCTTGGATGCACTGCTGAAGTTGCGCCAAGTGTGTTGCGACCCGCGCTTGCTCAAGCTGGGCGCGGCCCGCCAAGTGCAGCAATCGGCCAAGCTGGCGCAGTTGCTCGACATGCTGCCCGAGATGGTGGCCGAGGGGCGCAAGATTTTGCTGTTCTCTCAGTTCACCCAAATGCTGAGTTTGATCGAGCAAGAGCTGCCGCGTCTGGGCATCCCCTGGGTCAAGCTCACGGGGCAAAGCAAAAATCGCGACGCCATCATCGACCAATTCACCAGCGGGCAGGTGCCGCTGTTCCTGATCAGCCTCAAAGCGGGGGGGGTGGGCCTGAACCTGCCGCAGGCCGACACCGTGATCCATTACGACCCGTGGTGGAACCCCGCAGTAGAAAACCAAGCCACCGACCGCGCGCACCGCATTGGGCAAACGCAAAGCGTTTGGGTGCTCAAGCTGGTGGCTCAGGGCACCATTGAAGAACGCATGCTGGCCCTGCAAGAGCGCAAAGCCCAACTGGCGCAAGACATGTACTCGGGTGCTGTACAGCGCAAAGAACCGCTCTTTGGGGAGTCGGATCTGAATGAACTCTTCAAGCCCTTGGGCTGATCCAGGGGCTGCACGGTGATGCTGAAAGCCTGGTTGATCGTGGCAGCCGTTGCGATGGGAGCCTGCAGTCCTGAGAGGCCTGCAGAGACCGCCAGCCCCTCTGGCCCAGGCACATGGGTTTCGATCGATGCTTTCAGCCCCGATGTGCAAGAAGCCGCCCGTTTTGCGGTGCAGACCTTTGCGGTCCAAAACAAGCAACGGGTGCTTTACAAAGACGTGACCCAAGCCCGTCAGCAAGTCGTGGCAGGCTTGCAGTTTGAACTGGCCTTGCAAGTCACGCTGGATGGGACCCATCAGCGCGCCCAAGCCCTCGTTTGGCGACAAGCAGATGGGGTTTACAAACTGCAGTCTTGGGCTTGGCTGGACTGATCCCCGCAGAATCAGTGCAGACCCACCACAGGGCCTGATTTGTAGAACTGAACAGGGCTTTCCGGGACGGCATTCAACACCGACTTCTTGATCTTGCCCACCACATGCATTTCGCAGGGTTTGCAGTCAAAGCGCAGGGTGAGCTTTTCCTTGCCGTTGATCAATTGCATCGGCTCGGCTTTGACCGTGCCTTGCACACCGGTCACGCCTTTGGCCTGCTTGGGACACAAACTCAGACTGAAGCGCACGCAGTGCTTGGTGATCATCAGGCTGACTTCACCGAGTTCTTCCTGGCTCTCATAGGCCGAATCGATGACCTTGACACCGTGCTTGGCATAAAAATCACGGGCCTTCTGGTTGAACACATTGGCCAGGTAAGTGAGGGTGTCTTCCGGGTAGGCGACCGGCGGTTCCACCGGGACAGCACGCGGCAAACGGTGCAAACCCTGTGCGCGTGCAGTTTCCAGTGCCTGCAAGGCTTCTCGGCGCAAAGCGTTGAGCTGTGAAGGGGGCACAAACCAGGGTCGGGACAGGGTGAGCTGCACATCGAGCGGCTCGAACAAGGTGTCGCCCAATTTGCCCAAGGCTGTTTTCAGTTTGTCCTCGGCTTGGGCCGCGTCATGGGGTGCTTGCCAGGCGATGGCCAGCTGCGCAGTGCCCACGTGCCCGGCTTCGTCGGTCAGCGTCAGCTGCAATCCATCACCCTTGGCCGCTGGGCTCTCGCTCAATTGCATCCAAACGCCCATACGGCGTTCAGCCGATTTTTTATCCAGCGTACGCACCCAACTCATGTCCCGGTTGCGGTTGATCTGCACGCCTTTGCGCAAGTCCTTGAAGCCGGCCATCGGGTCTTTGGGAAACAACTTCCACACACCTGGGGTTTTTTGCGCTTCGGCGCGGTTGATCTGCAGTCCGATCAATTCCTTTTGCAGGTCGTAGTAGCAAAGGCCATCGCCGTTGTGCAACTCGGTAGACGGTTCATCGGTGTGGATCTCGACATGCTCGGGCGTGACCTTGCTGACCCAGCCAATCGGCTGGCCAGGGTTCTTGGGCGTGTCAAAGGCGCCAATGTCTTCCTTGCGGCCTTGCACAAAGTAGTCGGTGAACTCTCGGTTGAAGTTCTGATTGGGGTCGGGCTCGAAGCTGAAAGTGGTGCGTCCATGAGACGCGGCGGCCAGCTCGGGGCGCTCGGTCAGCACCTCGTCGAACAGCTTGCGGTAATGGGCCGTGATGTTCTTCACATAGGCCATGTCCTTGTAACGGCCTTCGATTTTGAAGCTGCGGATGCCTGCGTCCACCAGGTCGCGCAGGTTCTCGCTTTGGTTGTTGTCCTTCATGCTCAACACATGCTTGTCGTGCGCCACGATGCGGCCTTGCGCATCTTTCACTTCGTAAGGCAATCGGCAGGCTTGCGAGCAGTCGCCGCGGTTGGCGCTGCGGCCGGTGTGGGCGTGGCTGATGAAGCACTGACCGCTGTAGGCCACGCACAAAGCGCCATGCACAAAAAATTCGATCACCGTGCGGTCGGTGTCGATCACATCGCGGATGGCGCTGATCTGCGGCAGCGTCAGTTCGCGGGCCAGCACGATCTGGCTCAAACCCGCGTCTTGCAAAAACTTGGCCTTTTCGGGCGTTCGGATGTCGGTCTGGGTGCTGGCATGCAACTGGATGGGCGGCATGTCGATCTCGAGCAAGCCCATGTCTTGCACGATCAGCGCGTCCACGCCCGCTTCATAAAGCTGCCAGGCCTGTTTTCGCGCGGCTTCCAATTCATCGTCTCGCAAGATGGTGTTGAGCGTGACAAAAATGCGGCTGTGAAAGCGGTGTGCGTATTGCACCAGCTTGGCGATGTCTTGCACCGAGTTGTCGGCGGTGGAACGAGCGCCGAACGAGGGACCGCCGATGTAGACCGCATCGGCGCCATGGTTGATGGCTTCGATCCCGATGTCGAAGGTGCGGGCTGGGGCGAGGAGTTCGAGTTGGTGAGGCTGCATGGGCTGTGATTATCCCAGAGCGCTCGTCACAGAGCGTCGCAGAGACAAAAAACGCGACCTCAGTCGCGTTTTTGAAGTCAGTCCAATTCAGATCACTGGATCTTGGCTTTGCTGCGCAGCCCTTCCTGGAAGCTGCTGAGTTTTTGCTGCTGCAGTTGCTGGGCAATCTGGGGTTTGACATCGTTCAATTTGGGCAAATCGGCTTCGCGCACATCGTCCACACGGATGATGTGAAAACCAAACTGGCTCTTGACCGGCGTGTCTGTCATCTGGCCCTTGGCCAATTTCACCATCGCGTCTGAAAACTCGGCCACATAGCTGCCGGCAGCCGCCCAATCCAAGTCGCCACCGTTGGCACCCGACCCTGGGTCCTTGGAGGCTTTTTTGGCCAAATCTTCAAATTTGGCGCCTTTTTTGATGTCGGCGATCAATGCCTTGGCTTCGTCTTCCTTTTCAACCAAGATGTGCCGGGCACGGTATTCCTTGCCACCATTGGCAGCAACGAATTTGTCGTATTCGGCTTTGATTTCAGCGTCGGTGACCGGGTTCTTTTTCTGATGATCGGCAAACAATTGGCGGATCAAAATGGTCTGACGGGCCAGTTCCAACTGGGTCTTGTAGTCGTCCGAGGCGTCCAGGCCACGCTTGCGGGCTTCTTGCATGAAGACTTCACGGGCAATCAACTCTTCCTTGATTTGGGCCATGATTTCAGGCGTGATGGGCCGGCCAGAGGCTTCAACTTGCTGCTGCAAGGCTTTGATGCGCGACGATGGCACCGGCTTGCCATTGACCACAGCCAGGTTTTGCGCCAGAACAGGTGCGGCCAGCAGGGCCACCAAAGCGGCGCTGAACAATTGCTTTTTCATGGGGTTTTCCTCAAATACAAAGAGACGGATACAGGTCAAAGTAAAAACGAATTCAAAAAGTGGGCGAATTGTGACGGGCCCAATTCAGATCAGTTCGATGGCCAAAGCGTGCAAGCCTTGGTCGATGAAATCTTGCAGCGCATCATACACAAGGCGATGGCGCTGAACCCGGCTGAGCGATTCAAACAAGGGGGAAGCAATGCACACACGCATGTGTGTCCCTTGGCCGCTCTCGTTGGCGCCCATGTGGCCGGCGTGGTCGGCACTTTCGTCAAGGACACGCAACTCGGTGGCTTGCAGCCGCTCCATCAAGCGCGCATGGATTTGTTGACTCAGGGGAAGGGGGATGGCGTTCATTCTTTGTCGGGATTTTGGGTGGCGTCGTTGTCTTTGGGCAGGTATCTGGAAATGTAAATTCCTTGACCCAATATGAACACCAAGGGGAAAACATAACCCCAGAGTTTGAAATTGACCCAGTCTTCGGTGCTGAAATAGTGGGCCACATAGGCATTGATGGTGGCCATGAAAATGCAATAAACCATCCACGACAGGTTCAAACGGTTCCATACCGCGTGGGGCAGTTGCAATTGTTGGCCCAACAGCAGGTGCAAAAAGTTCTTTTTCAAAAACCAGTGCGCCACAGCCAAGGCCATGGCCAGACCTGAATACAAAAGGGTAGGCTTCCATTTGATGAAGCGCTCATCGTGCAAGCTCAGCGTCAGGGCACCAAAGCCCAGCACCAGCACCAGCGTGATCTTGTGCATGGTTTGGAGCTTGCCTTCGAGTTTGTACAGGATGGCCGTCTGCAACACAGTTGCACCCATCAACACCGCTGTGGCGGTGTAGATGTCGGCCATTTTGTAGGCCCCAAAAAACAACAAGATGGGGAAAAAATCGAGAACGAATTTCATGAGGAACGTGGAAAAACCGCGCCTTGTGCGCAGCCGGTTGGGGTCAAGAGGCTTCGAAGTCTAACGAAGCGGAATTCATGCAGTAACGCAAGCCGGTCGGTGCAGGACCGTCCTCGAACACATGCCCCAAATGGGCACCACATTGGGCGCAAACGGTTTCTACCCGGCGCATGCCGTGGCTGTTGTCGACGCGGTCCTCGATGGCACCATCCACGGAAGATTGGTAAAAGCTGGGCCAGCCACAACCCGCGTCAAACTTGGTGTCGGATTTGAAGAGCTCGGCATCGCAGCACACGCAGCGGTAGGTGCCGCGTGCCCAATGGCCTTCGTATTTGCCCGTGAAGGGGCGCTCGGTCGCCGCTTGGCGCGTGACCGCAAAGGCCACAGGCTCAGCGCCTTTGGCAGCCAGCAGGTCACGCCATTCTTGGTCGGTTTTTGTGATTTTGCTCATGAGGAACAGCTGATTTCAAGTTGACCCGCCCAATCTGGCGGCAAATCGGCATAGGCTTCAAAGCCCGTATGCTCGTCGAAAGGGGACTTTAACAAGTTGTGCAGGACTTCGATTTCAGAAAAATCGCCCAGTTGGGCTTGGCGAATGGCGATTTCGGCCAAATGGTTTCGCAGGACGAACTTGGGGTTGGTGCGCAGCATCTGCTGGCCCATGGCCGCGAAGCTGCCTTGGCCTGCTCGCTCGCCATAACGGGCTAGCCAGGCCTGCAGACGGGGGCGGTCCAGCACCAGATCGGTGACGCTGCGCCAGCCCGCATCGGTCAAAGTCGCGTTTTTCGATTGCAGCGACACCGCTTGGCTCAATTGCCGCCAGAACACCGTGAAGTCCACTTTTTCGGCCGCCATGTGCTGCATCACGTCTTCCACCAAAGTCCAATCGGCTTCGCGTTCGGATTCGGGCGCCAGGTCGCCGACCAGGCCCAGTTTGGCCCGCATGGCATCACCCAGACAGCGGGGAAACAGGGTTTTGTAAACCTCGAGCACCTGCAGCGTCATGTCGTGGTCATCGATCAGCGGGGCCAAGGCCTGGGCCAGGCAGTACAAATTCCAGTAAGCCACATTCGGCTGGCGGCCATAGGCGTAGCGGCCTTGGTAGTCCGAGTGGTTGCAAATGTGAGCGGGGTCAAAGCCGTCCATGAACTGGAAGGGGCCGTAGTCGATGGTCAGGCCCAAGACGCTCATGTTGTCGGTGTTCATGACCCCGTGGCAAAAACCCACCGCCTGCCACTGCGCCAACAGCTTTGCGGTGCGTTCTTGCACCTCGTCCAGCAAGGCCGCATACACATTGCCCTGCCACTGCGCGGCTCGCTCGCGGCACTCGGGCAGGTGGTGGGCAATGACATGGTCGGCCAGCGTGCGCAGCTTGTTGGTGTCGCCTTGGGCCGAAAAGTGTTCAAAGTGCCCAAAACGCAAAAAGCTGGGGGCCACACGGGCGACCACGGCGGCGGTTTCCAAGGTCTCGCGCCGCACCGGCTCGGGCGAAGCGACCAAGCTCAGGGCCCGGGTGGTCGGGATGCCCAATCCGTGCATGGCCTCGCTGCACAAATACTCTCGAATGCTTGACCGCAAAACGGCCCGACCGTCGCCACCACGCGAGTAGGGCGTGCGGCCAGCGCCTTTGAGTTGAATTTCTTGCGGCCCATGGTCAGATTGCGCCTCACCCAACCAAATGGCCCGGCCATCCCCTAATTGACCTGCCCACTGGCCAAACTGGTGGCCGCTGTAAACCGTGGCCAAAGGCATAGAACCGGCCATCAAGGCATTGCCGCCCAAAGCTTGCAGATGGGTTTCGTCAAACAAGGCGGCAGGCCAACCCAGCTCTGTACGCAATGCTTCGTTGCGAGCCGCCCAAGTGGGGGCGGCCAACGGGGTGGGCTGCAAAGGCGTGAAAAAGTCCGGGCCTAAGTGGCTCAAGCGATGGGTCCAGTTCAAAACGGACAGATCGTGGGGCGGATGGACAGGAACATCCAAGGGAGCAATGGTCATGTGCCCATTGTCACGCCCTTGACAAGTACCCGCTGTTTGGCGGGTTTTAGGGGAGGGCTTTTGAATCACGGGGTGCACAATCAACCGTTTCAGAAACATCCACTGGACAGGAGACACCCCATGCTGGGATTGATGCAACAGCAATCATTGCTGATTTCTTCGTTGATTGATTTTGCCGAAAAACACCATGGCGACAGCGAGGTGGTCTCGCGGCGTGTCGAGGGTGACATTCACCGCAGCAATTGGGCACAGGTGGCACGCCGTTCGCGTCAAGTGGCCAACGCGCTGGACGCTCAGAACGTGCCACATGGGGCCCGTATCGCCACCTTGGCTTGGAACGGATACCGTCACCTGGAACTTTATTTTGGCGTCAGCGGATCGGGCCGCGTCTTGCACACCATCAATCCGCGCCTGCACCCTGAACAAATGGCTTGGATTGCCAACCATGCCGAAGACCAAGTCTTGTGTTTTGACATGACGTTTTTGCCTTTGGTCCAAGCTTTGCATGCCCATTGCAAGACCGTGACCCATTACGTGGCCCTGTGCGATGCCGACAAACTGCCCGCCGACTCGGGCATCCCCAATTTGCTGAGCTACGAAGCTTGGATGGGGCAACAGGCCGACACTTACGCTTGGCCACAGCTCGATGAAAACACCGCTTGCAGCCTTTGCTACACAAGCGGTACCACAGGAAATCCCAAGGGTGCCTTGTACAGTCACCGATCGACTGTCTTGCACGCGTATGCAGCCGCATTGCCCGATTCCATGTGCATATCTGCCAGAGACGCCATCTTGCCTGTGGTGCCCATGTTCCACGTCAATGCTTGGGGTATTCCTTACAGTGCGGCCATGGCCGGTGCCAAGCTGGTGTTTCCAGGTCCCGCCTTGGACGGCAAATCGGTTTACGAGTTGATCGAATCCGAAGGTGTGAGTTTTGCAGCCGGTGTTCCCACGGTGTGGCAAATGTTGCTGGGTCACATGAAGCCGGCAGGCCTGAAGTTCAGCACACTTCAGCGCACCGTGATCGGTGGTTCGGCCTGTCCGCCAGCCATGATCGATGCTTTCCGAGAGGATTACGGGGTGGACGTTTTGCACGCTTGGGGCATGACCGAAATGAGCCCCTTGGGCACCGTTTGCACCTTGAAAAACAAGCACTTGGGCTTGCCTGCCGACGCGCAAATGAAGTTGCGCATGAAACAAGGTCGATGCATTTACGGCATCGACATGAAGATCGTGGATGCCGATGGCCGTTCATTGCCGCATGACGGCAAAGCCGCTGGCGACCTTTTCGTCAAAGGCCCCTGGGTCATTGCCACTTATTACAAGCAAGAAGGTGGAGACCCCTTGTTGGAGGGATGGTTCCCCACTGGCGATGTGGCCACCATCGATGCCGACGGCTTCATGCAAATCACCGACCGCAGCAAAGACGTGATCAAGTCGGGCGGAGAATGGATCAGCTCCATCGATGTTGAGAACATCGCCATGGGCCACCCGGCCGTGGCCATGGCGGCGTGCATCGGCATGCGGCATCCCAAATGGGACGAGCGGCCGATTGTGTGTGTGGTCAAAAAGCCCGGATTGGAGGTCAGTCGCGAAGAACTGATCGCTTTTTATGAAGGGAAAACGGCCAAGTGGCAAATTCCAGACGATGTTGTTTTTGTCGATGCCATTCCTTTGGGTGGCACAGGCAAGATGCTCAAAACACGCCTGCGTGAGCAATTGAGCCATTACGTGTTGCCTGGGCTTTGAAACCATCATGAATTGAAGATTAAAAGTCGCGGGGGTGATATGCCTTAGGGGCAAACCCCGAGCGATTTTCATTTTCCAGCGGTTACGCTGTGCATGTTTTAGATTCACAACGCAGGAGACCCTGAAATGAAAACCACCATCCGTTTGATCGCGGCAACCGCTTTGGTCGTCAGCAGCTTTGGCGCATACGCCCAAAAAGGCGAAACCGTCAAAATAGCTTGGATTGATCCTCTATCGGGTCTGATGGCACCTGTTGGCAGCAACCAGCTCAAAAGCTTTCAGTTTTTCGCTGAAAAGTTCAGCAAAACCAACCCTGCAGGCGTTAAGTTTGAGGTCATCGGCATCGACAACAAGTTGAGCCCCGCCGAAAGCCTGAACGCGCTCAAGGCCGCCATGGACCAAGGCGTGCGTTACATCACCCAAGGTAACGGCTCGTCGGTTGCTGGCGCCCTGATCGAAGCCGTGAACAGACACAACGAACGCAACCCTGGCAAAGAAATCATTTTCTTGAACCACTCTGCGGTTGACCCAGATTTCACCAACAGCAAGTGCAGCTACTGGCACTTCCGTTTTGATGCCGACACGTCCATGAAGATGGAGGCCATGACCACCTTCATGAAAGACCAAAAAGACATCAAAAACGTCTACCTGCTCAACCAGAACTATTCGCACGGCCATCAAGTGGTGCGTTATGCCAAAGAAAACTTTGCACGCAAGATGCCCGATGTCAAGATCGTTGGCGAAGACCTGCACCCCTTGGCACAAGTTCGTGATTTCGCACCCTACATCGCCAAGATCAAGGCATCGGGTGCCGACACCGTGATCACTGGTAACTGGGGCTCTGACTTGGCTTTGCTCATCAAGGCGGCCAACGAGGGGGGTTACAACGGCAAGTTCTACACCTATTACACCGGTGTGACGGGCACACCGACGGCTTTGGGTCAAGGCGGTGCTGGGCGTGTTTTCCAAATTTCCTATAACCACTACAACATGGGTGGCGACATGGGCAAATGGATGGCCGAGTTCAAGCAAAAGTTCAACGATGACTTCTACACAGGCTCTGTGATTTCGATCTACAGCGCTCTGGGTGAGGCCATGGCCAAGGCCAAATCGACCGACCCTGTCAAAGTAGCGGCTGCTCTTTCTGGCTTGACCTTCAAGAGCTACCACGGCGAAGTGCAAATGCGCAAAACCGACCACCAGTTGCAACAACCTCTGTGGATGACGGTCTGGCAAAAGGCGGACAAGAAGTTCCCTTACAGCCCAGAAAACACTGGCATGACTTTGGCTCCTGTCAAAGATTTCCCATCCTTCGTCTCCAGCACGCCCACCAGCTGCCAGATGAAGCGTCCTGGCTGATCACAACACAGCCAAGCTGTTCAGTCTTGCAGGGCATCGACACTTCGTCTTTGCCCTGCAATGTGGGCCCAGACCCGATCAACACACGTTCATCGGGTCTTTTGTTTTTTGATTCCCCTTATTGGGTTGGTTGTTTGACCCACTTTCGGTAACGCAGTTAGACCCTTGAAGGTCTGGAAAGTTTTTTATGGAGTTTTTCATCATCTCCATGCTCAACGGTCTCAGTTACGGACTGTTGCTCTTCATGCTCAGCTCCGGCCTGACGCTGATTTTCAGCATGATGGGTGTGCTCAATTTTGCACACGCCAGTTTTTACATGGTCGGGGCTTATTTTGGCTACACCTTGTCCGGCTGGATTGGTTTTTGGCCCGCCTTGGTGATCGCGCCATTGCTGGTGGGTGCTTGCGGCGCTGTCTTCGAACGCATCACCCTGCGCAAGGTTCATCCTTTTGGCCATGTCCCGGAGTTGTTGGTGACCTTTGGCTTGTCCTATGTCGTGTTGGAATTGGTTCAATTGGTTTGGGGTCGCACGGCCGTGGAGTTTCCCCCCCCCGAAATTTTGCGCAGCTCGGCGTTCACCCTGATCAACCACTCGGTGGATGGTCTCAGTTTTGTTTGGGGTGCCGCACCAGCTGAGGCATGCACCGCGGCAGATACCGCTATTCGTTTGGTGTGTTCACCTTTCCCGGCCACGCGTGGCTTCATGATGTTGGTGGCTGTTTTGATGCTGTTGTCATTGTGGCTCTTGCTCACCCGCACCCGCATTGGTCTGGTGATTCAAGCAGCTTTGACGCACCCCGAAATGGTCGAATCCTTGGGCCACAACGTGCCTCGGGTATTCATGTTGGTTTTTGGGGCAGGCACCGGTTTGGCCGGCTTGGCCGGTGTCATTGGTGGCAGCACTTTTGTCACCGAGCCCGCCATGGCAGCCACTGTCGGTTCGGTGATCTTTGTGGTGGTGGTCGTGGGCGGTATGGGCTCTTTGTCTGGCGCTTTCTTGGCCTCGGTTTTGATTGGCGTGATCCAGACCTTTGCGGTGGCCATTGATTACTCTTTCCTCACACTGGCCAAGGACATGGGTTGGGCGTTGTCGGCCGCCACGCAAGAAAACTCTTTTGCAAAACTGACGATTTCACAGGTCGCACCGATCTTGCCCTACTTGTTCTTGGTTCTGATCCTGATCTTCCGGCCCAAGGGCCTCTTGGGCACACGCGAAGGTTAAGCCATGGCAGCTGTTTACAAATTCAAACCGTACAACGTTGGGCGTTGGGTCATCTGGAGCGCTTTTGCGCTGGTGTTGGTCTTCGCGCCGTTGGTGTTCACCAGCAACTTGTCGATCACCATGTTGGCGCAAATGGGCATTGCCATCATTGCCTGCCTTTCGTACAACATGCTCTTGGGTCAGGGCGGCATGCTCAGCTTTGGCCACGCGGTCTACACGGGGTTGGGCTCTTACATGGCCATCCATGCCTTGAATGCTGTCACCGGCGGCAAATTGCACATTCCCGTGAGTTTGCTGCCCATTGTGGGTGGAGTGGCCGGCATGGGCTTTGCCATCCTGCTCGGCTGGGTGACCACGCGCAAATCCGGCACCCCCTTTGCCATGATCACCTTGGGTGTGGCCGAGTTGGTGTTTGCCATGTCACTCATGTTTTCTGAGTTTTTTGGCGGGGAGGCGGGTGTTTCGGGCAACCGCGTGACCGGTGAGGCCTTCTTCGGCATCACCTATGCCCAACAAATTCAGGTTTATTACCTGATCGCTATCTACACCTTTGTGTGTGTGGCGCTCATGTATGCCTTTACCCAAACCCCTTTGGGCCGCATCCTGAATGCGGTGCGCGACAACCCCGAGCGGGTTGAGTTCATTGGTTACAACACGCAACGCGTGCGTTACTCGGCCTTCATCATTTCTGGTTTTTTTGCCGGCATTGCAGGCGGTTTGGGCGCTCTTAACTTTGAAATCGTGACGGCCGAAGTCGTGGGTGCCGGCCGTTCGGGCGCCTATCTGCTGTTCACATTCTTAGGTGGCGCAACCTTTTTCTTTGGCCCCATCATCGGGGGCATTCTGATGATCATCGCATTCGTGCTCCTGTCTGAGTTGACCAAGGCGTGGTTGTTGTACCTGGGCTTGATTTTCTTGTTCATGGTGATGTACGCACCCGGTGGCATTGCCAGTTTGATCATGATGAATTTGCGTGTTGCCAAGTTTGGCAAGTTGCGCCAACTCTGGACCACCTACTTGGCTTTGGGCGTGACAGCCATCGTGATGCTCGCAGGCGCAGGCGCCATGATTGAAATGGTCTACCACTTGCAGCTCAATTCAGCCTTAGGCGATACCGTGAAATTCATGGGTGCCAGCCTGAATGCGCGTGGTCTTGACAGCTGGTTTGGCTCAGCTTTTGTCATGCTGACCGGCCTGGGTTTGTTCGAGTTGACGCGACGCCAATTTGCCCGTGACTGGGGTGAAATCCAGACGGAAATCGAAAAAGAAATCAAGCGAAGGGAAACTGCGGTATGAGTTACGCCCTAGAACTGAAAGATGTGCGCAAGAGCTTTGGCAAAACCGAAATCATCCGTGGCGTTGATCTGGCGGTTGAGGCCGGTGAGCGGATTGCGGTGATTGGCCCCAATGGTGCGGGCAAATCCACGCTGTTCAATTTGATCAGCGGTCGATTTGGACCCACCAGCGGCGATATTTTGCTCAACGGTCAGCGCATCCAAAACAAGACGCCCTACGAGATCAACCGCATGGGCTTGTCGCGCAGCTTTCAGATCACCAACATTTTCCCCAAGTTGAGTGTTTTTGAAAATTTGCGTTGTGCTGTGCTCTGGAGCTTGGGCTACAAATACACCTTCATCAAATTTTTGTCTGGATTGAAAGATGCCAATGAGCGCACTGACCAGCTGCTGGAGATGATCCACCTGGACAAAAAGCGCGATGTCTTGGCCATGAACCTGACCTATGCCGAACAACGTGCGCTGGAAATCGGCGTGACGATCGCAGGTGGCGCCGATGTCATTTTGCTGGACGAACCGACTGCGGGCATGAGCAAAAGCGAAACCTCACGTTTCATTCAACTCATCAAAGAAGTGACTGTGGGCAAAACTTTGCTCACGGTGGAACACGATATGGGTGTGGTTTTTGGCTTGGCCGACAAAATTGCGGTGGTGGTTTACGGCGAAGTGATCGCCTTTGACACGCCCGAATTGGTTCGTGCCAATCCCAAAGTGCAGGAAGCCTACTTGGGCTCACCGGTTGCTGACAACCAAGCAGGAGGCCATTGATGCTGAAAATTGAAAACCTGCACGCTTTTTATGGCAAAAGTCATGTCTTGCATGGTGTGAATTTCGACGTGGCACCGGGTGAGATCGTGGCCCTTTTGGGCCGCAACGGTTCAGGTCGATCCACCACGGCCAAAGCCATCATGGGTTTGGTGGAGTGCCAAGGTCGAATTGACTGGAAAGGTCAAGCGATTCAAGGCAAAAAGGCCTTTGAAATCGCTCACCAAGGTTTGGGCTATGTGCCTGAAAATCGCGAGATCTTCCCCAAACTCACTGTTCATCAAAATTTGCAACTCGGTCAAAAGCGCAGTGGCAAAAATGGTCGCTGGTCATTTGAAGACATGTTCAACATGTTCCCACGGCTGAGGGAGCGCGAGCACACCGAAGCCGGCGTGCTGTCTGGCGGCGAGCAACAGATGCTGACTTTGTGCCGAACATTGATGGGCGATCCGGATCTGATCATCATCGACGAACCTACAGAAGGTCTGGCGCCCAAAATCGTTGAACTGGTCGGACAGTTTCTACAAAGCCTGAAAACTCGAGGCGTGTCTGTGCTCTTGATTGAACAAAAACTGACCATTGCCATGAACATTTCTGACCGGGCCTTGGTCATGGGTCATGGCAGCATCGTGTTTGAGGGCACCCCTGATGAACTGCGGGCCAACAATTACATCCGCAAGGAATGGCTCGAGGTCTGATCACCGTCAGGTGAGGGACGGGTCTCTGGGGCGACAAAAATTTTTTTGGTTGCCCTTTTTTTGTGCCTACAATGCCCATAAACGAACGGTCGTTCTTTTTTCATTTTCTTTCTAAGGAATTCCAGCATGACAGCTGAATACAAAGTCCACGGTGATGTCGCGGTCATCACTCTGATGAACCCGCCCGTCAACGGTTTGGGGCTGTCCACGCGTGTGGGCATCACCGATAACCTGGAAAAAGCCAACAACGACCCCGCCGTCAAGGCCATCGTCATCACCGGAGCGGGCAAGGCCTTTTCGGGCGGTGCCGACATTCGTGAATTTGGCTCTCCCAAGGCACTGCAAGAACCCAATTTGCTGAGTGTGATCCGCGCTTGCGAAAATTCAGCCAAGCCTGTTGTTGCTGCCATGCATTCGGTGGTGATGGGTGGGGGTCTTGAGCTGGCACTGGGCTGCCACTACCGAATTGCCGCACCCGGCACATCCATTGCCTTGCCTGAAGTCAAATTGGGCTTGATCCCTGGCGCAGGTGGTACGCAGCGTTTGCCCCGCGTCATCGGAGTCGAACCTGCCCTCAACATGATCGTCAGCGGCGAAGCCATCAAGAGCGAGATGCTGGCCATGTTGCCTGGCCAAAAGTTGTTCGATGCCATGGCCCAATCGGCAGAATCTTTGGCTGAAGAGGCTTTGGCGATGGCCAAAAAAGTGGCTGCGGCCCATGCCGATGGTGCGCCCATGCCCTTGGTGCGCAATTTGCCCTGCAAGCACCCCCAAGGCGACGCTTACTTTCAGTTTGCCCGCAACATGGTCAAAGGCATGGCCAAAAACCTGCCGGCTCCAGCCAAATGCGTGGATGCTGTGGAGGCGGCCACCAAGAAGAAGTTCGAAGACGGTTTGGTCTTTGAGCGCGAAATTTTCATCAATTTGATGTGGACCCCCGAGTGCCGCGCATTGCGCCACATTTTCATGGCCGACCGTGCGGCCAGCAAAATCCCTGATGTGCCCGAAGACACCCCCAAGCGCGACATCAAGAGCATCGCCGTGATCGGTGCCGGCACCATGGGCGGCGGCATCTCGATGAACTTCCTGAACGCGGGTATCCCGGTCAAGATGCTCGAGATGAAGCAAGAAGCCTTGGACCGAGGCGTTGCCACCATCCGCAAAAACTACGAAGCGCAAGTCAAAAAAGGCAAGCTCAAACAGGAAAAGTACGACGAGCGCATGGCACTGTTGTCCACCACGCTGAGCTATGACGACATCGGTCAGGCCGATTTGGTGATTGAAGCCGTGTTTGAAGAAATGGGCGTGAAAGAAGCCGTCTTCAAAGAACTGGACCGTGTGATGAAGCCCGGCGCGATTTTGGCGTCCAACACCTCCACTTTGGACGTGAACCAGATCGCTTCATTCACCAAGCGCCCACAAGACGTGGTGGGCATGCACTTCTTCAGCCCCGCCAACGTGATGAAGCTGCTGGAAGTCGTTCGTGGCGAAAAGACGGGCAAAGACGTTTTGGCCACCGTGATGGCCATCGGCAAGAAAATCAAGAAGACGTCTGTGGTGTCTGGCGTTTGCGATGGTTTCATCGGCAACCGCATGATCGAGCAGTACAGCCGCCAAGCCGGATTCCTGATCGAAGAAGGTTGCACGCCAGCCCAAGTCGACAAAGCGGTCGAAAAGTTTGGTTTTGCCATGGGCCCCTTCCGCATGGGCGATCTGGCAGGCAACGACATCGGCTGGGCCATCCGCAAGCGCCGTTACACCGAAAAGCCCAACCTCAAGTACAGCAAAACCGCTGACTTGTTGTGCGAGATGGGCCGTTATGGTCAAAAGACAGGCGCCGGCTGGTACGACTATCAGACCGGCAAACGCGATGCGATCCCGAGTAGCGTGGTGGTCGAGATGATCGAAAAACACCGCGCTCACCTCGGAATCACGCCACGCAAAATCTCAGACGAGGAAATTGTGCAGCGCTTGGTGTATTCGCTGGTCAATGAAGCCGCGCACATCCTGGAGGAGGGCATTGCCAGCAAGGCCAGCGACATCGACATGGTCTACCTGACCGGTTATGGTTTCCCGATTTGGCGCGGTGGCCCCATGAATTACGCCGACACCATCGGCTTGTTCAATGTGGCCGAAGCCATGAAGCGCTTTGCCAAGAACCCGCACGACGACGCCCAGTTTTGGCAACCCGCACCTTTGTTGGCGCGCTTGGTGGCCGAAGGCAAGACATTCAACTGATTTTTTAATTTTCGGGAAAGCGGTTTTTGGACCGTTAGCCCACATGAAAGGTTTTCATCATGACGAATGCTGTCATCGTATCCACCGCACGCACCCCATTGGCCAAGAGCTGGAAGGGTGCCTTCAACATGACCCATGGCGCCACTTTGGGCGGGCATGCCGTTCAACACGCCGTGGCCCGCGCAGGCATTGATGCCGCTGAGGTGGAGGACGTCATCATGGGTTGCGCCAGCCCCGAAGGCGCCACGGGTGCGAACATCGCACGCCAAATCGCCCTCAAGGCCGGTTTGCCCATTTCGGTATCGGGCATGACTGTGAACCGCTTTTGCTCCTCGGGCCTGCAAACCATCGCTTTGGCGGCTCAGCGCATCATTGCTGGCGAAGGCCAGGTGTATGTCGCGGGTGGCGTTGAAAGCATCTCTTGCGTCCAGCAAGAAATGAACCTGCACATGATGCAGGACTTGGCCTTGGCCAAGATGAAACCTGAGATTTACTGGAACATGCTCCAAACGGCTGAGCAAGTGGCCAAACGCTACAAAATCAGCCGTGACGTGATGGATGCGTATGGCGCAGCCAGCCAGCAAAAGGCTTGCGCTGCGCAAGCAGCAGGCTTGTTCAGTGACGAAATCGCACCCATCACCGTGACAGCGGGTGTGGTGGACAAGGTCATGGGTTTGACCACCAAGCAAGTCACAGTGAGTGTTGATGAAGGTCTGCGCGAAGGCACCACCGTCGAAGCCATCAGTGGCCTGCGCTCGGCACTGCCCGGTGGATTGGTCACAGCGGGCAATGCCAGCCAGTTTTCCGACGGTGCAGGCGCTTGCGTGTTGATGGACGAAAAGCTGGCCGAACAGCGTGGCCTCCAACCCATGGGCCGCTTCTTGGGTTTTGCGGTGGCCGGTTGTGAGCCCGATGAGATGGGCATTGGCCCGGTGTATGCCGTGCCCAAAGCCTTGGCGCGTTTGGGCCTCAGCGTCAATGACATTGACCTGTGGGAACTGAACGAAGCCTTTGCGGTGCAGGTCCTGTACTGCCGCGACAAACTGGGCATTCCAGCGGACCGTTTGAACGTCAACGGCGGCGCCATCGCGGTGGGTCACCCCTACGGCGTATCGGGCCAGCGCCTGACAGGCCATGCCTTGATCGAAGGCAAACGACGTGGTGCCAAGCGCGTGGCGGTGACCATGTGCATTGGCGGCGGCATGGGCGCCTGCGGCATTTTTGAAGTGCTGTGAGTGTGAACGGCATCGGCTGTCGCCTGGATGGCTGATGCGAACAGGGGCAGGGGGCATGATGCCTCTTGCCCTTTTTCATTTGGAAGAGACGAACCGACATGAGCTTGCGCCCCACCGTTGATTTTCTGCTCCACGACTGGCTGAAGGTGGAGACACTTCAAAGCCGCGAGCGCTTTGCCGACCATTCGCGTGAGACTTTTGACGCGGTGCTCGACACCTGCGAGCGCATCGCCCGCGAAAAATACGCCCCGTTCAACCGGCTGGTGGACACGCAAGAACCGCACTTTGATGGCGAAAAAGTCATCCTGCCCCAAGCCACGCACGAGGCTTACAAAGCCTATGCCGAATCGGGCATGCTGAGCGCCGCGCAAGACTACGAGATGGGCGGCATGCAATTGCCCTACACGGTCGAGGCCGCAGCCAACGCGTTTTTTGCCATGGCCTCGGTGAGCATCGGCTCGGGCATGCTCACCAGCGGCAACGCCAATTTGCTGATGGTGCATGGCACCGATCTGCAAAAGCAGGTGTTTGCGGCCAACGAATTTTCAGGGCGCTTTTCGGGCACCATGTGCCTGTCAGAGCCGCAAGCGGGCTCATCCCTCAGCGATGTGACGACCCGCGCCACACCCGATGGCGAAGGTTTTGAGGCCGACCCGCTGGGCGCACGTTACCGCCTCAAGGGCAACAAGATGTGGATCTCTTCGGGCGAGCACGAGCTGTCTGAGAACATCATCCATTTGGTGCTGGCCAAAATTCCGGACAGCTCAGGCCAACTGATCCCGGGTGTCAAAGGCATCTCCTTGTTCATCGTGCCTAAAAAGCTGGTGGGCGTGGATGGCCAGTTAACGGGCGAGCGCAACGACGTGGCTTTGGCCGGCTTGAACCACAAATGCGGTTGGCGTGGCACAACCAACACGCTGCTCAATTTTGGCGAAGGCAAGTACCCCGTGCGCGGTGAAGCCGGCGCAGGCTTGGACGGCGCCGGAAGCGGCGCCGTGGGCTATTTGGTCGGCAAGCCCGGCGAAGGCCTGCGTTGCATGTTCCACATGATGAACGAGGCCCGCATCGGCGTGGGCATGGCGGCCACCATGTTGGGCATGGCTGGGTTTTACGCCAGCCTGGATTACGCCAAAAACCGCCCGCAGGGCCGACCCACCGGGGCTGGGGGCAAAGACCCTGGTCGCCCGCAGGTGCGCATCATTGAGCACGCCGACATCAAACGCATGCTTTTGGCGCAAAAGGCCTACAGCGAAGGTGCGCTGGCTCTGGCTTTGTATTGCGCCCGTTTGGTGGACGAGCAGCACACCGGTCAAGCGGATGAGGCCGATGTGGCGCGTTTGCTCTTGGAGGTGCTCACGCCGATCGTCAAGAGTTTTCCAAGCGAGTGGTGTTTGGAAGCCAACAGCTTGGCCATTCAAATCCATGGCGGCTACGGTTACACCCGCGACTTTCCGGTGGAGCAGTACTGGCGCGACAACCGTCTGAACATGATCCATGAAGGCACGCACGGCATCCAGGCCATGGACCTGTTGGGCCGCAAGGTCTTGATGGAAAACGGCCGGGGCCTGAAGTTGCTGGCAGAGCGCATGCTGTCCACGGCCACCAAAGCCGAAGGCAGCTGGGGCCCAGAGGCCGCCGCCTTGCGTGATGCCCTGCAGCAAGTGGGCCAAGCCACCCAACAAGCTTGGACAGGCGCCGAGCCCGCGCAAGCGCTGGCCAACGCCGTGCCGTATTTACAGGCCTTTGGTCACACCGTGATCGCCTGGATCTGGCTCGATGTGGCTAACAGCCTCGGCAACGACAACAGCCCAGCCGCCCAAGGCCGACGCGCTGCATGCCTCTACTTCTTCCGCTACGAGCTGCCCAAGATCGGTGCTTGGCTGAATGTGGTGTGCAGCCGCGATGCGACTTGCGCCGACTTGCCCGAGGAGGCCTTTTGATGATCCGACACATCGTGATGTGGACTTTGCACGAGCAAGCTGAAGGGGCCGACAAGGCCGTCAATCTTCAAAAGGCCAAGGGGCTTTTGCTCTCTTGCGCCGAGGTGGTGCCGGGCATTCGTGCTTTTGAAGTCGCCACCGCCACCCCGGGCATGGATTGCACCAACGATTTGGTGCTGCACATGCTGCTGGATGACGCGCAGGTGCTAGCGGCTTACCAAAATCACCCCGATCATCTGGCCATCAAGCCCTTCATGAAAGCGATCGTCAAAGAGCGACGCTGCATGGATTTCATGGTCTGAACTGACGCACCCAGAAAGGATTTTTAGCATGGCACGCACCATCCAACAATTGTTCGATTTGACCGGTCAGGTCGCCTTGGTCACAGGCGGCTCTCGGGGTCTGGGCCTCCAAATGGCCCATGCCCTGGGCGAGGCCGGCGCCAAGATCATGCTCAGCTCGCGCAAAGCCGCAGACTTGGAGCAAGCCGCCGCCGAACTGCAAGCCGCAGGCATCGACGCCCGTTGGATCGCCGCCGACTGCGGCAAGGAAGAAGACATCCGACGCTTGGCGGCCGAAACCATCGAGCGCATGGGCCCGATCGACATCTTGGTCAACAACGCGGGCGCCACTTGGGGTGCCCCCGCCGAAGAACACCCCATCGCAGCATGGGACAAGGTCATGAACCTGAACGTGCGCGGGTACTTCATCCTCTCGCAAGAGGTGGCCCAGCGTTGCATGATCCCGCGTGGCAAGGGTCGCATCCTGAATGTGGCCTCCATTGCTGGGCTGGCCGGCAACCCGTCCGAAATGAAGACGATTGCCTACAACACCTCCAAAGGCGCGGTGGTCAACTTCACCCGCGCTTTGGCGGGCGAGTGGGGCGAGCACGGCATCACCGTCAACGCCATATGTCCCGGCTTTTTCCCCAGCAAAATGACCCATGGGCTCCTCGAAAAAATGGGTGCCGAAAAAATGGCCCAAGGCGCACCTTTGCGCCGTTTGGGTGACGACGAAGACCTCAAGGGCTTGGCCGTTTTGTGGGCATCTGACGCCGGCAAACACATCACCGGCCAGTGGATGGCGGTGGACGGTGGCGTCAGCGCCATCATTGGTGGTTGATTTCAGGCCATCCAACATGAGCATTCCTTTTGGCGTGAAGATTCCTTTTGTGGAGCATCTGGGTTTCACCCTCGAAAAGTTCGAAGGCGGTCGATCCGAGCTTCACCACGCACCCAAGCCAGAGCACCTCAACTCGTTTGATGTCACGCACGGCGGCGCGGTGATGGCCTTGCTGGATGTGGTCATGGCCACTGCCGCCCGCAGCGTCGAGCCCGACATGGGCGTGGTCACCATCGAGATGAAAACCAGCTTCATGCGCCCCGCCAAAGTCGCTCCAGGCCATGTGCTCAAGGCCACTGGGCAGCTGCTGCACCGCACACGCAGCATGGCTTTCACCGAAGGCAAAGTGTTCGATGCCGACGGCCAGATGTGCGCCCACGCCACGGGCACCTTCAAATATGTGGCCCGCCGCGCGGCCCAAGCACCGGCCACAGACTGAGCCATGTGCCCTTTTTATTACAGCGATACCCGCAGTTTTTGTAGAAGCGGTCTTTGACCGCGATGGACCCTCTCTTCACCATTGATCAACCAGGAAACCACCATGACCATCAACCACCGCATCGTTCTCGACAACCGCCCCCAAGGCGAAGCCACCACGGCCAACTTCAAATTGATCGAGGTGCCACTGCCCGAGCTGCAAGACGGCCAGGTTTTGGTGTGCCACCATTTCTTGAGCCTGGACCCGTACATGCGTGGCCGCATGAACGAGAGCAAAAGCTACGCCGTTCCCCAGCCCTTGGGCGAGGTCATGATCGGTGGCACCGTGGGCGAGGTGGTGGACAGCCGCCACCCCAAATTCAAAGCCGGTGACCAGGTTGTGGGCATGGGCGGCTGGCAAGAGTTCAGCGTGGTGGATGCCACGGTGCTGGGTGCGCTGCGCAAAGTCGACACCACCCACGTGCCCTTGTCGCATTACCTGGGCGCAGTCGGCATGCCCGGCGTGACCGCGTGGTACGGTTTGGTCAAGATCATTGCGCCCAAAGCCGGTGAAACCGTCACCGTGAGCGCGGCCAGCGGCGCTGTGGGCAGCGCTTATGGCGCTCTGGCCAAAGCGCGTGGTTGCCGCGTGGTGGGCATCGCAGGCGGCAAAGACAAGTGCGATTACGTGGTCAAAGAACTGGGCTTTGACGCCTGTATCGACTACAAAGAACACAAGGACTACATCAGCTTGTCCAAAGCCCTGCGCGAAGCCTGCCCGAACGGCATCGACGGCCACTTTGAAAACGTGGGCGGCATGGTTTTGGACGCGGTGATGTTGCGCACCAACGCGTTCGCACGCATCGCCGTGTGCGGCATGATCGCCGGCTACGACGGCGCGCCGCTGCCCATGGCCAACCCGGCACTGATTTTGGTCAACCGCATGAAGATCGAAGGCTTCATCGTCAGCGAACACATGGAAGTCTGGCCCGAGGCGCTGCAGGAACTGGGCACCTTGGTGGGGACCGGCAAACTGCGCCCCCGCGAATCCGTGGCCAAAGGCTTGGCGGCTGCGCCAGAGGCTTTCCTGGGACTGCTGAAAGGCAAGAACTTCGGCAAGCAACTGGTCAAGCTGGTCTGAGGCTGGCCGCATGTCCGATCTGATCTTGCACCACTACCCGACCTCGCCTTTTGCTGAAAAGGTTCGGTTGATACTGGGCCACAAGCAACTGGCCTGGAAGAGCGTATTCATCCCGATGGTCATGCCCAAGCCTGACTTGACGGCGCTCACGGGCGGTTACCGCAAAACGCCGGTGCTGCAGATCGGCGCGGACATCTACTGCGACACCGCCCTGATTGGCGATGTGTTGGAGCACATCGCCCCCACGCCTACGCTCTACCCCGAAGCCGTCCAAGGCGCGGCGCGCATCGTGGCGCATTGGGCCGACAGCGCCTTGTTCACGGCTTCGATGGCCTACAACTTCCAACCTGCGGGCGTGGCCCAAGTGTTTGCGGGCGTACCCGCTGAAGGCGTGCAGGCTTTTGTGGCCGACCGCACCGCCATGCGCGGTGGCGCAGCGCGCATGGCATCCTCGGACGCCACCAGCACTTACAAGAGCTATCTGCGCCGCATCGACAGCATGCTGCACCGTCAAGATTTTTTGTTTGGCAGCCAGCCTTGCGTGGCCGACTTTGCGGTGTATCACCCGATTTGGTTCACGCAAGAGCGCACACCCGCTTTGGCGGGCATTTTGGATGCGACGCCCGAAATTCAACGCTGGATGGCCCGCATGAAGGCCATCGGCCATGGCACTGTCGGCAAATGCAGCGCTGAAGAAGCCTTGCAAACCGCCCACAGCGCAACGCCTGTCGCCGTTCAAGCCGAGGTCTTTCAAGACGATCACGGGATCGCCCTGGGTCACCAGGTCGTGATCGCGGCTGACAACTTTGGGATGGAGCCCACCCAAGGCGAGCTGGTTGCGGCAACAAGTACCCGATACACCTTGCGCCGCAGCGACGACCGCGCGGGCACCTGCCATGTTCACTTCCCCCGCGTGGGCTTCACATTGAAAAAGGTTTCCCCATGATCGAAAACTTCAAAGGCAAAACCGCGGTCCTGACCGGTGCAGGTTCAGGCTTTGGCCTGGAATGCGCCCGCATTGGTGCCAAGCTGGGCATGAACCTGGTGTTGGTGGATGTGCAGCAAGACGCGTTGGACAAGGCCGAGGCCGAAATGACCGCCCAAGGCGCTCAGGTGCTGGCTCGCAAGGTGGACGTGTCGAACGCCCAAGCCATGGCGCAACTGGCGGCCGATGTCAAAGCACGCTTTGGCGCACCGCACTTGGTGTTCAACAACGCGGGCGTGGGGGCAGGGGGCTTGGTGTGGGAAAACTCCGTGGCCGACTGGGAGTGGGTGTTGGGTGTCAACCTCTGGGGCGTGGTGCACGGTGTGCGCCTGTTCACCCCGATGATGCTGGAGGCCGCCAAGGCCGACCCTGCTTATCGCGGCCACATCGTCAACACCGCCAGCATGGCCGGTTTGCTCACACCGCCCAACATGGGCATCTACAACGTCAGCAAACACGCTGTGGTGTCGTTGACCGAAACCCTTTACCAAGACCTGCACCTGGTCAGCGACCAGGTCAGCGCCAGCGTGCTGTGCCCTTATTTTGTGCCCACCGGCATCAGCCAAAGCCACCGCAACCGCCCAGCTGACCTGGCTGCCGACAAGCCCACCGCCAGCCAATTGATTGGGCAAGCGCAGAGCGACAAAGCGGTTGGCAGCGGCAAAGTCTCGGCCGCCGACGTGGCGCAAAAAGTGTTTGACGCGGTGGCGGCTGACCAGTTCTACATCTACAGCCACCCTCAGGCCCTGGGCAACGTGCAAAGCCGCATGGAAGCCATCGTGATGGGCAACAACCCGCCTGATCCGTTTGCCGCCCGCCCTGATGTTGGTGAGGGCCTCAGAAAAGCGCTTCGTTCGGCCTGATCCTGCTCTGAGGCACAAGGCCACAGGCGCCTTGCGTTTCCAACGCGGGGCCTTTTTACTTGTGGAAATGGCCCTCGAAACAGTGACGTACCTCGTGGCCCAGAGCCACATGGTTGGTGCGTGTCCCGGTCACGATCACACATTCTTTACTGGCCACATGCCAGACGGCACACGCCACGGGTGGCGTGATGTAAGCCTGCTCGCGGCCCATGCCAATGGATTGGGCACAGAACTGGGCCACATCCTCCCGAACCTCCCAGCGCAGTTTGACTTCTTTCATCATCCGCTGTTCTGCAGATTTGGGTGTGAAGGTTTCATATTCAGAGGCTGGGATGACACCGCCACCCATGACTTGGCATCCTGACAATGTGAGCATCAAGAAAGCGACCGCCAAGCCCTTCAAGGTCATGATAAAAGTTATGCAATATTTGCTTATGGCGAATTTCATGGTTAACTCCATCAATTGCCAATTTTAACAGTTTGTTATGACTTTAAATGGGGAAAGTTACATTGAAAATTGTTTTTTTAAATTTTGCAGTTGTTTGTTTGTATTGTTGATTCGACACGGATCGGGGCTGTCGTGCATGCATCTGGAGACAGGATCAGCGCGCAATGCATGTGGCAAACTCGTTGTTTTTTATTCCCGCAGTGACCTGAAACATGCAGAAAATCCTGGCCCAACTGGCCACTGAAATCCGAATTCGCCCTGATCAGGTCAAGACAGCAGTAGAGTTGCTGGACAGCGGCGCCACGGTCCCGTTCATCGCCCGTTACCGCAAAGAAGTGACCGATGGACTGGACGACATCCAGTTGCGTGAGCTGGAGTCGCGCTTGGGGTACTTGCGCGAGCTGGAAGAACGCCGCGCCGCTGTGATCAAAAGCATCACCGAACAGGGCAAGATGACGTCCGAATTGCTGGCAGCCATTGACGCCGCGCCCACCAAACAAGAGCTGGAAGACTTGTATTTGCCCTTCAAGCCCAAGCGCCGTACCAAGGGCATGATTGCCCGCGAAGCCGGTCTGGAGCCGCTGGCCGACAAACTGTTTGCCGACCCGCGCCTGGACCCGCATGCCGAAGCCGCCGCCTTTGTGCTGGCGGCAGGCGCGATGGAAGGTACCGACTTCACCACCACCGCCGCTGTGCTGGACGGTGTGCGCGACCTGCTGAGCGAGCGCTGGGCCGAAGACGCATCACTGGTGCAAGCCCTGCGCGAATGGCTGTGGAACGAGGGCCTTTTCAAAAGCAAGCTGGCCGATGGCAAGGACGAAAACAACGCCGATGTGTCCAAGTTCCGAGATTACTTTGACTACGACGAGCCGATGGGTCGCGTGCCCAGCCACCGCGCTTTGGCGGTGTTTCGCGGTCGTGCACTCGAAATGCTCGACGCCAAGCTGGTGCTGCCCGTCGAGCCTGAGCCCGGCAAACCGAGCATCGCCGAAGGCAAGATCGCGCTGCACCTGGGCTGGAGCCATGCGGCCCGCCCCTCGGACGACCTGATCCGCAAATGCGTGGCCTGGACTTGGCGCGTGAAGTTGAGCCTGTCCACCGAGCGCGATTTGTTCACCCGTTTGCGCGAAGAGGCCGAAAAAGTCGCCATCAAGGTGTTTGCCGACAACTTGCGCGACTTGCTGTTGGCCGCGCCCGCTGGCCCGCGCGTGGTCATGGGCCTGGACCCGGGCATCCGCACCGGCGTGAAAGTCGCGGTGGTCGACGCCACCGGCAAACTGGTCGACACGGCCACCGTCTACCCCCATGAGCCGCGCAAGGATTGGGAGGGTTCACTCTTCACACTGGCCAAGCTGTGTGAAAAGCACCAGGTCAACCTGATCGCCATTGGCAACGGCACAGCCAGCCGTGAGACCGACAAACTGGCGGGCGACCTGATCAAGCAATTGGCCAAGTTGCGCGAGGGCGTGGAGATTCAGAAGGTGGTGGTCAGCGAGGCGGGCGCTTCGGTGTACTCGGCCAGTGAATTCGCCTCTCAGGAGATGCCCGATGTGGACGTGAGCCTGCGCGGCGCGGCATCCATTGCCCGTCGCTTGCAAGACCCGCTGTCAGAGTTGGTCAAGATCGACCCCAAAGCGATCGGCGTGGGCCAGTACCAGCACGATGTGAACCAAAGCGAGCTGGCCAAAACCCTGGACGCGGTGGTGGAAGACTGCGTGAACTCGGTGGGCGTCGACCTCAACACCGCCAGCGTGCCCTTGCTCACCCGCGTGTCGGGCTTGTCGGGCAGCGTGGCCAAGGCTGTGGTGCGCTGGCGCGATGCCAACGGCGTGTTCAAGTCCCGCCAAGACTTGCTCAAAGTGACGGGTTTGGGTGCCAAGACCTTTGAACAAAGTGCGGGCTTTTTGCGCATTCGCGGCGGCGACAACCCGTTGGACATGACGGGCGTTCACCCCGAAACCTACCCGGTGGTCGAGCAAATCATCGTCAAAACCGCCAAGCCCATTCAGGACATCATGGGCCGCTCGGATGTGCTCAAAACGCTCAAGCCTGAGCTGTTTGTGAACGATAAATTCGGTGCCATCACCATCAAAGACATTCTGGGTGAGCTGGAAAAACCGGGCCGCGACCCGCGACCCGACTTCAAAGTGGCTCGCTTGGCCGACGGCGTGGAAGACATCAAAGACCTGAAAGAAGGCATGACCTTGGAGGGCACCGTGAGCAACGTGGCCCAGTTTGGCGCGTTTGTGGACCTGGGCGTGCACCAGGACGGCTTGGTCCATGTGAGCCAGCTGGCCAACAAGTTTGTGAGCGACGCCCGCGAAGTGGTCAAGACCGGCGACATCGTCAAGGTCAAGGTGCTTGAAGTCGACGTGGCCCGCAAGCGCATCAGCCTGACCATGAAGCTCGATGCTGCGCCCACAAGGCGGGATGGCCCCAGAGACAACAAGTTTGAAGGGGCAGGGCGCGAGCAGCGCCAGCGAGGCGGTGGCAGTTACACCTCGCCCCCCACAGCTTCGACCTCATCGGGCTCGGCCATGGCCAGTGCTTTTGCCAAGTTACAAGACCTCAAGAAGTAAGCCCATGCGCGCGCTTCACATTCATGCTGGCCCCAAGGCATTGACCCACATCCGCGAACACGGCCTGCGACCAGAGCACATCGGCGTTGTTCCTGGTGCGGCGGGCGGGCCCAAAGGCCTGATTTTGGGGCCACTTGACCGCTTGATCTTTGGTGAATGGTTGCTCAAGAGTACCCAATCGGTGGATTTGGTGGGCGCCTCCATCGGCGCATGGCGCATGGCCACAGCTTGTTTGAGACATCCTGTCGCCGCATTTGAACGGCTGGAGCACGATTACATTCACCAGCATTACGAACCAGAGCCGGGCAAAAAGCGTGTGAGCGCCCAACAGGTGAGCGATGCATTTGGCCAAAGCCTGCAAGCCTTTTATGGCGGGCGCATCGGCGAGGTTCTGAGCCACCCGCGCTTTCGATTGCACATCGTGACCTCACGAGGGCGGCACATGTTGCAACGCGAACATCCCCTGGCCACACCATTGGGCTATGCCGGTGCCTACCTCAGCAACGCACTCAGCCGCAGAGCTTTGGGCGCCTGGCTCGAGCGCGTGGTTTTTTCTGGGCAGGGTGCGCCATTGCCGTTTGACGCGCGAGACTTTCGCACCCGGACGGTGAATCTGGAGGAGGGCAACTTCATGGCCGCCCTTCAAGCCAGTTGCGCCATTCCATTTGCCCTGAAAGCCGTGCACGACATACCCGGCGCACCAAGAGGCGCGTATTGGGATGGCGGCATCACCGACTACCACTTGCACCTCAACTGGACCGCGCAAAAGCCCGAGCAAGGCCAGGAACGCACCCTTGTTCTGTATCCGCATTTCCAAAAAAATGTGGTGCCCGGCTGGCTCGACAAAGCCCTCAAGTGGCGGCATGGCTCGACCGCCTTTTTAGACAACATCGTGGTTCTGGCCCCCAACCCCGAATGGGTCAAAACACTGCCCAACGGTAAATTGCCGGACCGTCACGATTTTGTGCATTACGACCGCGATGTGGCGGGCAGGGTGAAAGTGTGGTCGGCAGCCACAAGCGCCAGTCAGCAATTGGCCGATGAATTCAACGCCTGGTTGCATCAGCCCGATCCCTCTTGGGTTCAAGCGCTTTAAGGATTTCCCATGACCCCAGCCTACGTCGTCGGTCAAATGACTGTGAAAAACCCAGAGAAATGGGCCGAATACCGATCGCAGGTTTTGGCCACCTTGCTGCCTTTTGGGGGAGAACTGGTCTTTCGAGGAGAGCAGGTCAACGCCTTTTCGGGTGTTTGCCCACATCCTGACATCGTGGTGATTCGTTTCCCCTCTATGCCAGCGGCAGAGGGCTGGCATGGATCTGCGGATTACCAGAAATTGATTCCATTGCGCCAACAAGCCGCCGATGTCGTTTTGGTCACTTATGCCACATGACCCTGTTGGCAAAGCGGATAATCATGGCATGTTGAAAGAATCCCTTTTCCTCACTGCTGCGCTCTATAAATTTGTCGATCTGCCTGATTTCGTCGATCTGCAAGCACCTCTACAAGCCTGCTGCGAAGCGAACGATGTCAAAGGCACTTTGCTCTTGGCCCCTGAAGGCATCAATGGCACGATTGCCGGACCTGAAGTCGGCGTTAACGCGGTGCTCTCTTTTTTGCGCGCCGATCCACGCTTGACCAGCCTGGCCCACAAAGCGTCCTGGAGCCCCAAGCCGCCGTTCACCCGCATGAAGGTCAAGCTCAAAAAAGAAATCGTGACTTTGCGCGTGCCCGAGTTGGACCCCAACAAAACGGTGGGCCAGTACGTGAAACCCGCCGATTGGAACGCCTTGCTGGCCGACCCGGAGGTGGTGGTCATCGACACGCGCAACGATTACGAAGTGGCGATTGGTACCTTCAAGGGTGCCGTGAACCCCAAGCTCAAGAACTTTGTTCAGTTGCCCGCCTGGCTAGAGCAGCAGGAAAACCTGAAAACAGCCACCGCCCATAAACCCAAAGTCGCCATGTTCTGCACCGGCGGCATCCGCTGCGAGAAGTCGACCGCGCTCATGAAAATGCGCGGCTTTGACGAGGTTTACCACCTCGAAGGCGGCATCCTCAAATACCTGGAAGAAATTCCACCTGAGCAAAGTCTCTGGCAGGGGGAGTGTTTTGTGTTTGACGAGCGTGTGAGTGTGGTTCATGGCTTGGGCTTGGGCAGCCATGAGCTGTGCCGCTCATGCCGCTGGCCCTTGAGCGCGCAAGACAAGCTGTCGCCACACTATGTCTTGGGCGTGAGCTGTGCCCACTGTCACGACCAGCGCACGCCTGAGCAGAAAGAAAAACTGGCCGAACGCCAGCGCCAAGTCGAGCTGGCCGAGGCCCGCGGCGAGATCCATGTGGGCGCCAAGATGCCCGACCATCTGACAGGGTGAGACTGCAGGGGAGTGACTGCAGCGGTATCACAAGCTTGTCTGCAGCATGTCCCTGTATTCATCGGCCGTGGCGATGCGTGGATTGGTTTTGTGGCAATGGTCGGCCAGCGCTCCGGTGATGACGGCGTCAAACTGGCCTTCGGTCACACCCATGGCGCCCAAACCTGTTGGCAACCCTAGGCGGGCACACATGTCCTTGATGGCGTCAGGAATGTCCGAGCCGCTTTGAAGACCCATGGCGTGGGCCATTCGGTTCAGGCGGTTTTCTTTTTGCACCGACTCGGCTGCTGCGTTGAACAGCACCACCGCCGGCAAAAACATGGCGTTCAAAGTGCCGTGGTGCAGTCGCGGGTTGACGCCGCCCAAGCTGTGACTGAGCGAATGCACGCAGCCCAAACCTTTCTGGAACGCCATGGCGCCTTGCATGCTGGCGCTCATCATGTTCAGGCGTGCTTCACGGTCCTGGCCCTGCGCTGTTGCCCGTTCGATGTGCGCCCACCCACGGGCCAGACCATCGAGCGCAATGCCATCAGCAGGTGGGTTGAATGAGGCTGCCATGAAGGTTTCCATGCAGTGCGCGACCGCGTCCATGCCGGTCGCAGCCGTCAGGATGGGCGGCAGGCCCAAGGTGAGCTCTGGGTCGCAAATGGCGGCTTTGGGCACGATGAACCAAGAATGAAAGCCCACTTTTCGGCCGTCGTCCAGGATCAATATCGCGCCCCGGGCGACTTCGCTGCCGGTGCCACTGGTGGTCGGCACCGCGATGATGGGGGCGACTCGGTCGGTGATCTTGAGCGAGCCGCCCTCGATGGTGGCGTAGGTTTTGAGGGGACCTTCGTGGCTCACGGCAATGGCCACGCCCTTGGCGCAGTCAATCGCCGAACCACCGCCCACGGCGATCAGGCCGTCGCAGCCGTGTTGTTTGTACAGGGCCGCAGCAGCGCGAACGGCAGCCTCGTTGGGGTTGGATGGCGTCTGATCAAAAACAGTGACCGGCAAGCCCGGCAGGGCATCGAGGGCCTTTTGCAAAACGCCAGCCGCTTTGACGCCCGCGTCGGTGACGATCAGGGGTTTGTGGATGCCCACGCGCTCACACTCGGTCTGAAGCAGTTTGACCGCACCAAAGTCGATCTGGATTTGGGTGACGTAGTTGATGAAAGACATGTGAAAACTCCAATCAGAGGGCCTGGTTCAGATATGACAGAACACCGGGCCAAGGCGTTGTAGGATCAAGCTCCATTTTGAAGCAGGAATCGATGGGGGTCCTACCGGAACTGTCACCCTTGTTTGCTTTGACCCTGATGACCAGCGCTGCTGGAGTCCACCCTCGCCACTGACCCTGATCCCATGAGCAGTCACCACGCCAACCCGCAAGCCTTGCTGAACGACGCCACCCGCAGTCTGATTGAGCGGGTGCACCGAGCAGGTCGCCCCCCGATGGCAGCGATGACGCCGGAACAGGCGCGTGAGTTTTACGACATGGGCGGCCCCATGCTTGACCTGCAGCCCGCGCCGAAAGTGGACCGCGTAGAAGACTTTCACATAGCTGCTCGAGATGGTTATGCGATGTCCGTCCGTTTGTATGCGCCACAAAGTCCCCAAGCTTTGCCCACACTGTTGTACCTCCACGGCGGTGGATTCACCGTGGGCAGCCTCACCACCCACGACGTTTTATGCCGTCAATTGTCACGCCAAGGACACTGCGCGGTGGTGTCGCTCGATTACCGACTGGCGCCCGAATACCGTTTTCCGACGGCTGTCAACGACAGCTGGGACGCCTTGAATTGGTTGCATCTGCAGGGTCAAACGCGAGGTTTAGACACCTCGCGCTTGGCTGTGGGCGGCGACAGTGCGGGCGGCACATTGGCTGCCGTGTGCGCTTTGATGGCCCGCGATGCGGGCATGTCGCTGTGCTTGCAGCTGCTGTTTTATCCCGGTACCGTGGCCAGGCAAAGCACGGCATCGCACCACACTTTTGCTGCTGGCTTCATGCTCGATAAGCAAACAGTCGATTGGTTTTTTGGCCATTACATTGCCGATGCTGACCGGGACGATTGGCGCTTTGCCCCCATGAATGCACCCGATCACTCAGGTCTGGCCCCCGCATGGATAGGTCTTGCTGAATGCGATCCCTTGGTGGACGAGGGTGTGCAATATGCCGACACGCTGCGCATGGCCGGTGTGCCCGTGGATCTGGACATTTACAAAGGCGTTGTCCATGGCTTTATCACCATGGGACGCGCCATTCCCGACGCACTGCAAGCGCACGCCGATGCGGGCCGGGCTCTGCAACACGCTTTTGAAAGTTGAACCCATGAAACGCCAAGACTTCCGTTTTTCTCACCGCATGCGCGTGCGTTGGGTCGAAGTGGACATGCAAAAGATCGTCTTCAACGGTCATTACCTGATGTACTTTGACACCGCTGTGACCGATTACTGGCGCCAGTTGGCCATGCCTTATGCTGAAACCATGCACCAACTGGGTGGAGACTTGTTTGTCAAAAAGGCCAGCCTCGAGTACCACGCCAGTGCCGAGATGGACGATTTCCTTCAAGTCTGTATGCGCTGCGACCGCATCGGCAACTCGTCAATGACCTTTGCCGGTGCCATTTTTCGAGGTGAAGAATTGCTGATCACCAGTGAGCTGGTGTATGTGTACGCCGATCCGGTGGCCAAAAAGAGCCAGCCTATCCCGCCCCCCTTGCGCGACATGCTGGCAGGGTTCGAGCGAGGTGAAGACATGGCGCAGCTTCATGTGGGGTCATGGCATGACTTCCAGAAACAGGCCAGCCCGCTGCGGACCGAGGTATTTGTGCATGAGCAGAAGGTCCCCGCAGAATTGGAGTGGGATGAGGCGGACGCCACCGCCTTGCACGCCGTGGCATTGAACCGCATGGGGATGTGCCTGGCGACAGGCCGCTTGATTCAGCACGCGCCCGGTGTGGCCAGAATTGGGCGCATGGCGGTCAAAAAGCAGATGCGCGGCAGCGCCTTGGGCCAGCGCGTTTTGCACGCTCTGATTGACGCCGCTCGGCACCGCGGCGACACCCAAGTGATCTTGCATGCCCAGTGCAGCGCAGAAGCTTTTTACAAACGATCAGGCTTTGTGCCGCATGGCGCGGTTTTTGAAGAGGCAGGCATTGCCCACGTCGAGATGGTGCTCATGCTTTAAGACCAGCGCTTGGGCTGCGCTTTGGCACTGGTCAACACAGTTTTTTCTTCGCGCTGCGACCCTCCCAAAAAGGGGGCCTGTCCAGCGTCGGACGCTTGAAAAGCGCTCAGATGTCGGCCAGCAAGGGGTAGGGAAGCGGCAGAAAGTCCAGCGCTTGTCCGTCGGTTTTGTCCACGTGCCAACCTGTTTGCATGCTTTCCAGTGTGCCACTGACCAGCGCGTCAAAGCCTTGTCCATTCGGCCGAGCAACGCTCAACACCACGGTGGCGCAGGCTTGCTCAGGGTCTTCGGGGGTGAATACCTCTTGCCCAGCCGTCAAAAGCACAGGGCTATGAACCAGCGCCAAACGCCGTTTGAGTGTGCCGCGAAATTGGCTGCGTGCGACGACCTCCTGGCCGGGGTAGCAGCCTTTTTTGAAATTGACGCCGCCCACCGATTCGTAATTGAGCATTTGAGGCACAAAAGCTTCAAACACGGCTTGGCTGACCAAGGTCACGCCGCTCATCACTTCGGCCCATTGCCAAACCTCGGTAGGCAGATCGGCACCAGCAGGGAGCGTGTGGCCCGCCGGGGCGATCCACAAAGCCCGGGGAATTGGGGCGTCGCTCAGCACTGCGGGATACAGCGCCACCGTATGCGCCCCATCTTGGACCCTGGTCTGCCAGGGCGCGGCACCGCCCGCCTCAGTCATGGCATTGTTGCCAAGCAAACCGCGCAGCTGCCACAGGCTGGTGGCATCGCTCATTTTGACTTTGGCCCGCAGCACAAACATGGACAGGCGCTTGAGCGTCTGGGCCAGTAAATCCTGGCTCAAGACCAGCAAGACGGTGTCAGGTGCGACCTTCATGACGATGAAGCTGGCTTGCATCCGCCCTTTTGCAGAGCAAAAAGCCGCCAAGCGCGACTGGCCAACGGGCAAAAGCAGCACGTCGTTGCTCAGTTGGTTGTGCAGAAAGTTCGACGCGTCCTCTCCCTGGGCTTGGATAACGCCCAAAGTGGGCAGCGAACTGACGCCTTGTAGGGCCGACAGGTCGATACTGGATATGACAGGCAAGTTCATGGGTAGACCGGGTAATGAGGTGATGCAGTCTGAATTATCATCGCCAGCAAGTTTTCAACACATGAACAAGGACTCTGCTGTGATCAAAGGCTGGATGCGTTGGTGGATCAGCCTGATGGTCTTGGGCATGGCGGCTGTGATTGCTGTGAATGCTTGGCTTCATGCCCCCATCGATACGCGCCAAGCCACTTTGGACTTGTCGATCGAGCCAGGCACATCAGCCCAAGGCATTGCCCAAGCGGTACAAGATGCCGGCGCGCAGACTTCGGCAACACTGTTGTTCGCTTGGTTTCGTTTGTCAGGGCAGTCGCGCCTCATGCGTGCTGGCAGCTATGAAATTCCACCGGGCACCTCGCCCAAGCGCTTGCTCAACATGCTGGTACGGGGCGAAGAAAGCCTGCGCAGCGTGACCTTGGTGGAGGGCTGGAATTGGCGACAAGTGCGCCAAGCCCTTGCAAAGTCTGAACACCTCAAGCCCGACAGCCGAAATCTGAGTGACGAGGCCTTGATGGGGCAATTAGGACGTCCCGGCGTGACCCCTGAGGGGCGCTTTTATCCTGACACCTATTCATACGCCAAAGGGACCAGCGATCTGACCGTGTTGAAGCGGGCGATGAACGCCATGGACAAGCAGGTTCAACAAGCTTGGCAGTCACGTCACCCCAGTGCAGCGCTCAGGTCGCCCGATGAAGTCTTGATTTTGGCCAGCATCGTCGAAAAAGAAACCGGCAAAGCGCAAGATCGGCCTGAGATATCTGGGGTTTTCAACAACCGCTTGCGCATCGGCATGCGCCTGCAAACCGACCCGACGGTCATCTACGGACTCGGCGAAGCCTTTGACGGCAATTTGCGCCGGGTCCACCTGACGACAGACAACCCATGGAACACCTATACGCGTGCGGGACTGCCCCCCACCCCGATTGCGATGCCAGGCAAGGCATCTTTGATGGCCGCTGTTCAGCCCGCTCAAACCCAAGCCCTTTATTTTGTGGCCAAAGGTGATGGCACCAGCCATTTCAGCACCACGCTGGACGAGCACAACCGGGCTGTCAACCGATACCAACGGGGCCGATGACAGACCTTCAGCCTTGACGGCGGCATCGGCGACAATCAAGGATTGAATTCACACCCCCTATGAGCACCGGCACATTCATCAGTTTTGAGGGCATCGACGGCGCGGGCAAATCCACCCACATTGCCCGTGTGGCCGATTTGTTCCGCCAAGCGGCCAGGGCGGTGGTGTTGACACGTGAGCCTGGGGGCACACCCCTGTCAGAAAAGCTGCGCGAGTTGGTTTTGCATGAGCCCATGGACCCCCTGACCGAAGCCCTGTTGATGTTTGCGGCCCGCCGCGAGCATTTGGTGCAAGTGATTGAGCCTGCATTGGCCCGCGGTGAAGTGGTCTTGTCAGACCGTTTTACCGATGCCACCTTTGCTTACCAAGGGGGTGGTCGGGGGTTTGATTGGCAGGTGCTGACCCAATTGGAGGGCATGGTTCAGGCCTTGCCGAACCACACGTTGAGGCAACCTGAACTGACGATTTGGTTTGATTTGGACCCGGTCATCGCCGCCGAACGCCTCGCCTCGGCCCGTGTCCCTGACAAATTTGAATCTCAACCCGCCGATTTTTTTGCCGCGGTTCGAGACGCTTACGCCCGCCGCCAAGCAGAAATGCCCAGCCGTTTTGCACGCATTGATGCCGCGCAGAGCATGGAGGCTGTGGGCGCAGATGTTTCTCGCACCGTGAGCGAATGGCTGAAGCGGACTGCTGCATGAGCGCCGAGAAGAACGCTTCGTTGTACGCCCCTTGGATCACTCGGCAGGCCAGCGATTTACTGTCCCAACGCGGCCACGCTTGGTTGCTACAAGGACCGTCTGGTCTGGGCCAATACGAGTTGGCTCTGGCTTTGGCAACGGCGTGGTTGTGTGAAAAGCCTACCCCTAAGGGCGCTTGCGGTGACTGCCCGAGTTGTCATGCCATTGCGGTGCGTACGCATGCCGATTTAGAAGTTTTGATGCCCGAGACGGTCATGATCGAGCTCGGCTGGCCTTTGTCGGAAAAAGCCCAAGACGAGAT
Organism: Limnohabitans sp. Rim28; assembly: GCF_000293865.2. Taxonomy (GTDB): domain Bacteria; phylum Pseudomonadota; class Gammaproteobacteria; order Burkholderiales; family Burkholderiaceae_C; genus Limnohabitans_A. The sequence goes on from NZ_ALKN02000001.1 coordinate 122,516, forward strand.
CGACAAAAAAACCCGCAAACCCAGCAAAGAGATTCGCGTGGACGCGATGCGCGATGCGGTGGAGTTTTCCCAGCGCACCAATGCACGTGGGCGCGGCAAGGCCGTTTTGGTGTTTCCGGCCGAGCGGATGAACACCATCACGGCCAATGCCTTGCTCAAAACCCTGGAAGAGCCACCCGGTGATGTGCGATTTGTGCTGGCCACCGAGGCCAGCCACATGCTGCTGCCCACCATCCGCAGCCGTTGTTTGGCCCACACCATGAAATGGCCCGAACCCGACGAGGCGCTGGTTTGGTTGACACAGCAGGGCGTCCCCGGTGCGCTTGCACAAGACTGGCTGCGCAGCGCTGGCGGCCGACCTGCCGATGTGCTGCGCCAAGCCGAATCCGGTTTGTCGCCGGATTGGTGGGCCGATTTGCCCAAAGCCATGCGCCGAGGTGATGCACGATATCTGGCCGACTTGAGCCCAGCGCAGGCAATCGATGCGCTGCAAAAACTTTGTCACGATCTCGTTCTGCGCCAGTCGGGCGCTGAGCCGCGATTTTTTGAAACAGCGCAATTACCACCTTGCGCAGCCTCTGTCATGGTGTTGACCGATTGGTTCAAGCGCATGATGCAGTCTGCCCGCACAGCGGAGCACCCTTTCAACGCGGGTCTGATGCTGGAAGCCCTGACCGCCGATGCCCAACAAACCCTGATGTCCAAGGGCTGAGCCATGTACACCGATTCCCATTGCCACTTGAATTTTCCTGAACTGATGGCCGATCTGGACGCCATCCAGCAAGCCATGCGCGATGCCGCGGTGACGCGTGCGCTTGTGATCTGCACCACGATGGAAAAATTTGGCGAAGTTCACGACTTGGCCTTGGCCAACGAAAACATGTGGGCCACTGTGGGCGTCCATCCGGACAATGAAGGTGTGCGTGAGCCCAGTTTGCAGGATTTGCTGGACGGCGCGGCCCTTCCCAAAGTGGTGGCCATTGGCGAGACCGGACTGGATTACTACCAGATGGAGGAGCGCAAAGGCGGTCGTACTGTGGCGGATATGGAATGGCAGCGGGAGCGTTTTCGAACCCATATTCGGGCTGCAAGACGAACCGCCTTGCCCTTGGTCATCCACACCCGACAGGCTTCAGACGACACGATCGCCATCTTGAAAGAGGAGGGTGAAACGGGTGGAGGAGGGTGCGCAGGCGGTGTATTTCACTGTTTCACGGAAAGCCAACAAGTGGCTCGCGCCGCTCTGGATCTGGGTTTTTACATCTCGTTTTCGGGCATCTTGACTTTCAAAACGGCCGCTGATTTGCGCGAAGTGGCCCAGTTTGTGCCTGATGATCGCTTGTTGATCGAGACGGACAGCCCCTATTTGGCGCCGGTGCCTTTCCGGGGAAAAACAAACAACCCTTCTTATGTGCCCCATGTGGCCAAGCTCTTGGCGAATTTAAGGGGCCGTTCGGCCGAGGAAATTGGCCATCTGACCACCCGAAATTTCCTGACCTTGTTCAACAAAACCCATTGATTTAACCTCATGCATTACATCAATAAAATTGCTTTTAATGTTGTTTTAATTGGACTTTTTTGTTGTGGCCTGAATGCCCAAGCGGGTTCTTACGAAGATTTTTTCAAAGCGGTTCAGGTCGACAACGTCAGGACGGTTCAAACGCTTTTGCAAAGAGGTTTTGATCCCAACACGGTCAATCCTGAAGGTGTGCCTGCTTTGATGGTGGCCGTTCGCGAGCCCTCGCTCAAAGTCGCCGAGCTTCTGGCCAGTTGGCCCCAAACACGGACTGAAGTACGCAACGCCCACGATGAAAGTCCTTTGATGCTTGCCGCGCTCAAGGGTTTTCTTCCATTGGTCAAAAAGCTGGTGAACAACGATGCGGATGTGAACAAACCCGGTTGGACGCCTTTGCATTACGCCGCCACAGGTGGACATGTGCCCGTGATTGAGTTTTTGCTCGATGAAAGCGCCTATATCGATGCCGAGTCGCCCAATGGCACAACGCCCTTGATGATGGCGGCCATGTACGGTAGCCCAGAGGCCGTCAAAGCCTTGATCCAGGCTGGCGCCGATTTGACGCTTAAAAATCAACAAGGCATGACGGCCTTGGATTTCGCGGTTCGTGGACAACGCGCCAATGCCCGAGAACTGATTGAAACAGGTTTATCGCGTTTGGCTGAGCGTCAAAAGCGAAACCAACCCGTTGTGCATGCGCCCGCTGTTCAGCCTGCAGCGCGCTGATTTTCCTTCAGTCAGATTTAGCCTTTTTAGGGTTTCCAACTTCCCATTAAATTGCTGACGATGTGCATTATGTAAAGTAAACATGGTACAGGTTGAACCATGGATGGGCCTATGGATAGATTTCAGGGTGTCAGTCGCATTGAGTGGACAGGAACCGGCTGAGACACGGATAAATTTCGGTATTCACCCCGAGCCCATTGCTTGGCCATGTCACGGCTGCGTGTTGAGAAGACATGACCACTTTGACCTGTTTGGTAAATGAACAAACCTTGACCCCCTGAGCTCAAATCATAGATCGAACGCATCGATGCGGCATGGCGATTGGCAAAAGGTTCTTTCTTGTCATTGGCCCAGTACTGCCCCACATTGACCGTAAAGAGATCGCCCGGGCTTTCAACACGAACATCGAACAGCGCGCTCAGGCCAGGAACTTTGCCAAATGGTTTGTGACTGCTGATGGCCGGGTGCCAAGCACCCCAACGCCATTGATTGGGGTCAGACCCCAGCTTCGAGGAAATTCGGTTCAAACTGCGGTCCATGGCGGCTGAAACCCAGGGGGCGCAGCCAGAACTACCGCACCAAAACTTGTCATCACGGGCCAAAATACCTTCCAAAGAAAGCCTAAAGTGGCGCTTGCCATACAAACCTTGAAACCGCTCAGCACCCAAACGGGATGACAAAACAGCGCGTGTCATTTCGTCGGCCCAAACATTCAAAATCAGTGCTGCTGCGCTTTGGGTGCGCATCTGCCCATCAAACGAAGCCAGCAGCTTCATGGCCTGATCGCCCAATGGGTGTGTGGGCTGCGCCTGCAACGCAGCCGGCAAAAGCGACTTTGCGCCCAATGAAAGTAGATCGTTTTGTACCTGCTGCATGCTTTGCAAATTGTGCATGGGGGTCGCTGAAAGCAACTGCTCAATGCGGTTGAAACGCTCTGGTGTCGTCCAATCGGCGCCTAAAAAGTGAGGGTAATCTTGGGGCAGGATATTCTGGTTCGCGGTCGCATGCCAGCCCTTGGCGCTGATTTACGCCGTATTCAAACTGGGGGTTTCTGAATAGGGAATCCAGCCTTGCCAGTCATATTGAGCCAGCCATCCTGGGGCTGGCGCCACACCCAAAATGTCGTTGCTCGCCGAACGAACAGGGACTTTCCCAATGGCCTTGAAAGCCACCTCCCCTTGTGTGTCGGCCATCACGACACTTTGCATGGGGGCATGGTGGCCCTCAAAGGCCTTTTGAAGCTGAACCACGTTTTGGGCCCAGTTGGCCTGCATGCCCGCATCGATGGTGTGGTTGTCGGGGGTGAGCGCCGACCACTTGAGGCTCACCGCATATGCAGACGCGTTGAGCACGCCTTTGTACTGCGATTGCACATCGCTGATGACGGGTCCATGCCGGGTATTGCGCACGGTCAGGACTTCATCCCCCTGCCCTTTGACGCGAATGGTTTCGGTACGGGTTTCAAAGGCTGCCCATCCCGTTGGCGTTCGGTATTGACCTGGACGAGCCGCATCCAATTGCTCCAAATAGAGGTCTTGCACATCCGGTCCAGTGTTGGTGAAGCCCCAAGCCACACCCAGAGTTCTGCCCAATACGACGAAAGGAAGACCCGGCAAAGTGGCGCCCATCACATCCAAAGCTGGGAGAGATTGACCTTGCCAAACCACTGCAGGCGATTGAAGGCGTGCGAAATACCAAATGGCAGGGGCACTCAGCGCCAAATGGGGGTCATTGGCAAGCAGAGGCTGACCGCTTTGTGTGTGGCTTCCTGCGACCACCCAGTTGTTGCTGCCTTTGCCGTCCAAAGTGCCCACATCACGCACCCAGTCTTGAGACCATTGCGCCAAAGCTGTCTGCGCTTTGGGCGATTGAAAGGCAACTTTGGCGTTGGCGTCAGCCGATGCATGAACACCCCATTGGGCATAGAGGGCCGGTAAATCGACCGCAGTGGCCGGCTTTTCGCCGGGGTATGGCGGCATCAGTTGCCAAAGTTGCTGGTGGGTCAGGACTTGCGAAGCGCTCAGCCGGGCAAATTCATTGCCCCAGTTGCCCCCCAAATCCAGGGCCATCATGAGCGCCCATCCAACGCTGTCTTCGGCTTGCCACGATTGACCTTGTTGACCTCCCGGGGATGTGCCCAAGATCATGAATTCAGGTGAAGGCCGCACAGCGCCTGTTTTCCAAGCCGCCTGAATGCCATCGCTGTAAGCCTGTAAAGCCGCTTGCGCCAGAGGGGACATGGCTTTCAATTGTTGCTGAGCCATCGGAATGATGGCCAAGGTGCGCATCAATTTGTCGGTGTCCAGGGTGGCCGGTCCCAATATTTCAGACAACTCACCCCGCATGACGCGGCGGTTGAATTCCAATTGCCAACCCCGCTCTTGGGCATGCAAAAAACCCATCGTTCGCCAAGCGTCAAAGGGGTTGCTGGCCTGAATGTGGGTGACATCGGAAGCATCACGTCCAATCTGCACTGGCGCTGACAAAACGGTTAGCCGCAAAGTGCCATCCAGCTGAGGCATGCTGCGAAGCATCTGCACCGACAACACGCCACCAGCGAGCAACAAAGCCACAATGGCCAACACCGTCAAACGTCCGAGCCATTTCATGCGCTGTCTCCCCGCGATCTTCGTCGCTGAATGAAAGTGTTAAATGTGACCCCAAACCATGAGTGCGTCACGCCCTTGCGTGACAAGGTCTACCTTGGCCCCAACGGGCAGCAGGACCTTGGTTTCGACATGGCCAAACGGCAAGCCCGTCAGGACAGGCGCTTTGATTTGGGTGCGCAGCCTGTCGACCACCGTGGTCATCTTGAAGCCTTTGTCGTGTCCTGGAACCAGCTTGTACTTGCTGAACTGCCCCATCAGCACCGCCTTTTGTTGGGACAAGACACCTGCATGCAGGAGCTGCGTCAACATGCGCTCCACGCGGTAAGGGTGCTCTCCCACGTCTTCGAGGAAAAGAACACCACCTTTGACCTGCGGGAAATACGGCGTGCCCAACAAGGAAGTCAGCACCGTTAAATTGCCACCCCATAGCGTTGCGTCCTTCACCCACACGCGGCGTTCAGCCTCGGTCTTGGGCAACTGCCAGCCTGTCCCCTCCCCCTGCGCCAAAAGCAAGTCGTCAAAGCAAGCCTGCATGATGTCGTCGGGCGCTTGCGCCGTGCCAAAGTCTTCACCCAAGGCCGGACCTTGCCAACTGATGCGACCCGTTTTGGCATACACCGCGAGGTTGAAGGCCGTGAAATCACTCAGACCCACAAACTGCATGCCGCCGTCAATGGCTTTGGCAATCTGTTTGTAGGGCAAGGTCGGCAGGATGCGCGTGAGGCCATAGCCGCCGCGCGAGATGAGGGCCACGTTGGCAGCACTGGCCGCAGCGCGGTTGATGGCAGCGATGCGCGTGGCATCGTCACCTGCAAAACGCATGTGGGTGTCCAAGGCCGATTCGTCAACCTCCACCTCGTGGCCTTGAGCTTTCAAACGCTTGAGGCCACGGCGAAAAGCGGCTTTGTCACGCACGGCGCTGGAAGGGGAAAAAATATAAATGTGGGCCATGGGCTGTGGTCTTTCAGGGCTTGAAGTGTCGCACAGCCGCCTGCGCGATCGCCCTGCCCTGCTCCTGCACAAAGTGGCCCGCATGGGGCAACAACATGGGCTCTGGGCAACCCTTGATCTGGCTTTGCAACTGGCGCATCACGGGCTCCCCCAAAACCGGGTCTTGCTGGCCAATGGCCATGAACGTTTGGCCTTGCCAGACGGTGCGCCAAAAAGCCTCGGCTTCTCGTGAGATGGCTGCGCCGGGTGAATCAGCCAACTCCGGCACCATGGGCGGAAAAGCTCTGAGCGCGGCACGAAAACCTTTGTCCGGAAACGGGGCGTTGTAGGCGGCTGTCTCAGCAGGCGTCATGTCCGGGTTGCCGCGTTTGAACAACTTGCCCACATCGAACTGCGGCTGGCTTTGGCACCAGTCACGCCAAGCCAGAAAACCGGCGCTCAATGGCTGCTCGCCCGTGGCCAAGGTGGTGTTCATGACCAGCAGGCCTTGATAACGTTTGGGCGCGGCCATGGGCAAGGTCAGGCCGAGAATGCCGCCCCAGTCCTGCACCACCAGCACCACGCGCTGCAAATCCAGTTGCTCGATCAACTCCAGTAGCGACTGGCGGTGGGTGTCAAATTGATGGAAATCATCCTTCTTGGGCTTGTCGCTCTTGCCAAAACCCATCAGATCGGGCGCCACCACGCGGTGCCCCGCAGCCAGCCAGACCGGGATCATCTTGCGGTAAAGGTAACTCCAGGCCGGATTGCCATGAAGGCACAACCAGGTCAACGCGGCGTCCTTTGGGCCTTCGTCCAGGTAATGCATGCGCAGTCCGGCGATGCTGGGCAAATGGTGGACATAGTGAGCTTGCCAAGGGTAATCGGGCAAATCGGCAAACGCTGCATCGGGCGTACGCAGCGCGTCTTCGCGCACGGGGTCGGGATTCACGCGCCGGGTTTTGAAAAAGTCTTTGAGCAACTGGCCGCATTCCTCGGCCAGCACGCCACCGGAGACTTGCGTCTGGTGGTTCAACTGCGCGTGGTCAAACAGATTCAGCACCGAACCCGCCACACCGGTTCGCGGATCGGACGCGCCGAAAACCACTCTGTCCACCCTGGCGTGCAACATGGCGCCGCTGCACATGGCGCAGGGCTCCAGCGTCACATACAAGGTGCAGCCATCGAGCCGGTAGTTGCCCAGCATGCGCGCAGCTTCGCGCAGAGCCACCACCTCCGCATGCGCCGTGGGGTCGTGGTGGGCGATCGGCGCGTTGCGGCCTGTGGCGATGACCTGTCCGTCCTTGACGACCACTGCGCCCACGGGCACTTCGCCTGAAAGGGCCGCCAGTTGCGCCTGTGCTAAGGCCAAGCGCATGCCTTGCTCATCGGTCATCAGTGGGCGATCAAGGTCGTTATGGAGGCGTTGCTTGGGCAGATTCATGATGCTAAGAGGGTACCAAATGGTGGGGAAAGCAATTGACTTGTCAGGGCCTAGCGGGCTCCAGCCGCATCAAGGCTCCGTCGGCGCTGTCGCTCAGCAAGTAAATGAAACCGTCCGGCCCCATGCGCACATCGCGGATGCGGCCCACCCGGCCTTGCAGCAAGCGCTCTTCCCGCTGCACTTTCTCGCCATCGAGCGACAGGCGCACCAGCATCTGGCCACGCAAGGCGCCCACCAGCAAGTCGCCCTGCCAGTTTGGAAATTGTGTACCGCTGACAAAAGCCATGCCCGAGGGCGCAATCGATGGCACCCAAACGTGCAAGGGCTGCACCATGCCGGGTTTGCTTGGCCCCTCGCCAATGCGGGTGCCCAGGCCGTAGTTGACGCCGTAGGTGATCACCGGCCATCCGTAATTCAGACCTGGACGCATCACATTGAGCTCATCACCGCCCTGCGGGCCGTGCTCGTGCGTCCACAACTCGCCGGTTTGGGGGTGCAAAGCCGCGCCTTGCATGTTGCGGTTGCCCAGGGTCCATTTCTCAGGGAAAGCCCCGGGCTGCCTGGCAAAGGGGTTGTCGGCCGGCACGCGGCCATCGTCGTGCAATCGGATCACCGAGCCCGCATGGTCATTCAGTTTTTGTGCGCGGTCTTTGTCACCCCGGTCACCCAGGGTCAGGTACAGCATTCCGGCCTTGTCGAAGACGATGCGCCCGCCAAAATGTTGGCTGGACCGGGTTTTGGGCTGCATGCTGAAAAGCACTTGCACGTCGGTCATGCGCTGGCCTTGCAACTTGCCGCGTGCCAGGGTCGTGCCCCAGCCGCCAGGCCCAGGCGCGTTGTAGGCCCAATAAACCCAGCCGTTTTGCGCGTATTGCGGGTGCAGGACCACATCGAACAAGCCGCCCTGCCCTTGCGCCGTGACCTCGGGCAAACCTAGCACGGGTTGGGGCAGCAGTTTGAAATCTGCGCCCACCAGCCGCATGCGGCCGGCGCGTTCAGTGACCAACATCCGGCCGTCTGGCAAAAAAGCCATGGACCAGGGGTTCTCCAGCCCGGTCAACAAGGTCGCGACACGGAAGGCGTGTTTGTCGGAGTTGAACACAGCCGACCGCTCTTGTGCCCCAGCGGGCACCAAGCCTGCTGCGGACAAAAGCAGGATGTGAATGGCTCTAAAAAGCTGAACTTTCATGGGTATTGCCCCCGGTGATCCCCAGTAGCTGAACGACTCCCAGCCATCCAGACATTGACGATTTGAACCGATTGTCGCCCGGCTGTGGCCGAATCGCCCTGCCCCCCGGCAACGCAGCAGGCCCAGATGAAAAAGCTGTGGGTGCTATAAATGCCCTGACAACAGGAGACAAAAATGACCCACTTCAAACTGAGTGCATGGACCGCCGTGGCTTGCATGGCACTGGCTGGCTGCAGTTCACTCGGAAGCAAGAATCCACCGCCCCAGCTGGCGCCCGCCAAGGGCGCTGCGCTGATCGATTGCAACGCACTGGGCAGCTTCAACTTTCCCAATACCACCGTGACGGCTGCGCGTGTCGTGGCGGCTGGGACGCTCAACAATGGGGGTCAGCCCGTGGCCGAACACTGCCAAGTCACCGGTCAGATGAACCGGCGCACCAGTCCCGTCGACGGCCAAAGCTATGCCATCGGCTTTGAAATGCGCTTGCCACGCGACTGGAGTGGGCGCTTTCTCTATCAAGGCAATGGCGGCACGGATGGCAATGTGGTCACTGCGGACGGCGGTGCATCCCTGGGCAGTGGCGGCATGCTGCGCAACGGCTTGCAGCAAGGTTTCGCGGTCATCAGCTCCGATGCCGGACACACAGGCGCGCAAAACCCGCTGTTTGGCCGCGATCCCCAAGCGCGACTCGATTACGGCTACCAGGCGGTTGGCTCGCTGACCCCCATGGCCAAGGCGCTGATACGCGCCGCTTACGGCAAGGGGCCTGATCGCTCCTACATCGGCGGCACGTCCAACGGCGGTCGTCATGCCCTGGTGGCCGCTTCCCGTTTTGCTGCAGAGTACGACGGCATCCTGGCCAATGCGCCCGGCATTTACTTGCCCCGCGCTTCTGTGGCCAATCTGTCCCATGTCAAACGCTGGGACTCGGTCGCCACCACCCGTGTGGTCAACGGCTTACCCGACTATGAATCGGCACTTCCAATGCCCGAGCGGCGGCTGATTGCCAACGCCATCTTGGCGCGTTGCGATGCGCTGGACGGCGCGGTGGATGGCTTGGTACAGGATACCGAGGCTTGTCGCACGGCCTTCGACATCGTGCGGGATGTGCCCACCTGTGCAGGCACGCGCGATGGCACTTGCCTCACGACGGCCCAGAAGGCCGTGGTGGCCGCGGTGTATGCACCGGTCAAGCGTGCCAACGGCGAACTGTTTTACGCAGGTTTTCCTTTTGACCCCGGTATCGCACACCCGGGCTGGGGTGAATGGAAATTCCGCAACTCGGTGCGCACCGCGCGCAACCCCGTATCGGTGAGCTTCATTTTCTCGACGCCCCCTTCACCCGATCTGGCCATGGCCAAAGAGCCATCGCGCACCGCAGCCTATGCGCTCAAATTTGATATCGAACAAGAGGCCCCCAAGATTTTCGCCACCGACAAGCTGTACACCGAAAGCGCGATGTCTTTCATGTCGCCCCCCAACGCCACACGCATGGATGCCCTGCGAGAGCGAGGCGGCAAGATTTTGGTGGTGCACGGCACCAGCGACCCGATTTTCTCGATTGACGACACCGCGGCCTGGTTCAGGGCGCTGGACGCCCACCATGGCGGCCAGGCCAACACGTTCGCCCGATTCTTTCCGGTGCCGGGCATGGGCCATTCACGCGGCGGACCCGCCACGGACCAGTTCGATGCCCTGAGTGCGCTGGTCGACTGGGTTGAATACGGTCGTGCGCCCGACCGGATCGTGGCCGCCTCACGGGGGCCGGGCAACCCCGGTGGTGCCAATGCCGATGTGCCCAGCACCTGGCCAAACACGCGCACACGCCCAATGTGCCCCTTCCCGCTGGTGGCCCGCTACCAGTCGGGTGACCAGGAGTTGGCGGCCAGTTACGCCTGCACCCGCTGACCCCACTGACCCGCTGGCGCTGCTGACCGACGGCGGGTCACTCCCACTCGATGGTCGCCGGGGGTTTTGAACTCACGTCGTAGGTGACACGGTTGATGCCTCGCACCTCATTGATGATGCGCCCCGACACTTTCTTGAGCAGCGCATAAGGCAACTCGGCCCAGTCGGCGGTCATGAAGTCGCTGGTTTGCACGGCACGCAAGGCCACCACATAGTCATAGGTGCGGCCGTCGCCCATCACGCCCACGCTTTTCACAGGCAGGAAAACCGTGAAGGCCTGGCTGGTCAGGTCGTACCAGGTTTTGCCAGTTTCGTCGGTGAAGTTGCGTAGTTCTTCGATGAAAATCGCGTCGGCGCGGCGCAACAGGTCGGCATATTCTTTTTTGACTTCACCCAGAATCCGCACGCCCAGGCCCGGACCTGGGAAGGGGTGGCGGTACACCATCTCACGCGGCAGGCCCAAAGCCACACCCAGTTCGCGCACTTCGTCCTTGAACAGTTCGCGCAGGGGCTCGAGCAGCTTCAGGCCCAGTTGCTCGGGCAAGCCGCCCACGTTGTGGTGGCTCTTGATCGTCACCGCCTTTTTGCTCTTGGCACCGCCCGACTCGATCACGTCGGGGTAAATCGTGCCTTGCGCCAGGAAGGTCGCGCCCTTGTGCCCGCCTGTTCCCGCCTTCAGTTTGGCCGCTTGTTCCTTGAACACGTCCACAAACAAGCCGCCGATGATCTTGCGCTTGGCTTCGGGTTCGCTCACGCCGGCCAGCTTGCCCAGGAACAAATCGCTGGCATCCACGCGGATCACATGCGCATGCAACTTGCCCACGAACATGTCCATCACCATGTCGCCCTCATTCAGGCGCAGCAGGCCATGGTCCACAAACACACAAGTCAGTTTGTCGCCAATGGCGCGGTGGATCAAGGCGGCAGCGACCGACGAATCCACACCGCCCGACAAGCCGAGGATGACTTCTTCGTCGCCCACTTGCTCGCGGATCTTGGCCACGGCCTCGTCGATGTAGTTGCCCATGATCCAGTCCGGGCGGGCCTTGCAGATGTCGAGCACAAATCGGTTGAGCAGCGCCTGGCCTTGCACGGTGTGCGTGACCTCGGGGTGGAACTGCACCGCATAAAAGCGCCGCGCCTCATCGGCCATGCCCGCAATCGGGCAAGCGGGCGTTGAAGCCATGACCTTGAAGCCTGGGGGCATGGCCGTGACCTTGTCGCCGTGGCTCATCCAGACCTTGAGCATGCCGTGGCCTTCGGGCGTGGCGAAGTCTTCGATGCCTTGGAGCAGTTCGGTGTGGCCATGGGCGCGGACTTCGGCGTAGCCAAATTCGCGTGTGGTGCCGGCTTCCACCTTGCCACCCAGTTGCTCGGCCATGGTCTGCATGCCATAGCAGATGCCCAGCACCGGAAGGCCCAGCTCGAACACGGCGTCGGGCGCACGGTCGTCCACTTCGTACACACTGGCATGGCTGCCCGACAAGATGATGCCCTTGAGGTTGCCGTCAGCAGCGTACTCACGCACCCAGTCGCTGCTCACATCACAGGGGTGTACCTCGCAAAACACATGCGCTTCGCGCACACGGCGGGCAATCAGCTGGGTGACTTGCGAGCCGAAGTCGAGGATCAGGATTTTGGAGTGGGACATACAAAGAAGCGCGTTAGGAGTCAGAAGAAACATCGGCTGCGAGCAGGGCCTGCACACAGTCAATCAATGGAGGCAGATGGCGATGGATCACAGACGCAACAGTGAGTGCATCAATGTCACCCAGGTAGTTGTGAACCAGAATGTTGCGGAAACCACTGATTTCACGCCAAGGAATGGTTGGAAACTGCAGCTTCAGATTGTCGGGAAGCATTTGCGTGGCTTCGCAAAGCGTTTGCAAATTGCGAAGCGCAGCGTCGTACAGCACTTCGTCTTGCGTCAAATCACCCCGAGCCTGAATGCGCCCGATTTTCGCGGCCACATCCAGAATGTGGTGGGCATAAGCCTGCCACGATTTGTTCATATGGGCACGGCCTCAGCCAGCACTTGGGCACGGATGTGGGGACTCAGTTCGTGCTCTGGAACCAGGTCGACTTTGCGATGCAACAGATCACCCAGACCTTGCGCCAAAGCCATGCGCTGCGTGATCAGGTCGTAACCGCGGGGGAACTCCACCAAGAAATCGACATCGCTGTCAGGCTGTTCTTCGCGTCGGGCGACAGAGCCGAACACACGCAGTCGAGACGCACCACACTGCGCAGCCAAGCTGTTCAGGCGCGTGTTCATTTGGCGAAGTTGGTCGAGCAGCATGGCAAGATTGGATAGAACGATGGTTTTTGTCTGCAATACAAAGAAAAAAGGGCCTTCAATGGGCCTGAGTCTCTATTGTCGCAAAAAACAAGGCTGCGTCCCAAATTCAGCGCGGCTGTCTCCATCACGATCCGCATCGGTGATGTGAGGTGGATGAGAAAGGGGGCAAACGGACACGGTTGTTCGGCTGACTCTGCATCGGCATGCGCTGCTGGCACCATGCAAGGCCACCAAGGCCGGCGCACCGCTCAGGTCATTGAGGGATAGACATGTTAGTGCCGGTTGGACGCTTGGAAGTCCCGCCACAGACGGTCAACCAGTTCACGCATGCCTTGGTCCTGTGGGATTGAGTAAAGCCCGAGCAAATGGCCCAAGCATTCACGCACATCTGCCCCACCGTTTTCTGTCAAATCAAATGCTTTTTGCAAATCACGCTCTGCTTTAGATGAATGGCCAAGCAGTTGATGGACATAGGCTCTGATGGCAATGGCAATGCCGTTCGAAGGCGATGAGCCTAACTTGCCACCATCTTCGAGTGCCACCAATACATCGTTATCGTGATACTGAAAATTTTCGTCTCTATGAGCCATACGCTTTGCAATGAGCAAGCGCAAAACGCAAGCAGAGATTGTTGCAGACCAAAACACCTTGGAGGGGAATTCGCCCGAGTTGATTTGATGAGGGCCTACTACTCGTTCAGCTTGCTCGTAGAAACGGATTGCTTCTCTTAGTTTTCCATCTTGCGTGTGAGAATCAGCAAGCTCATGCACGTAGATTGGCGCGAGCGAAGGTGGGTAACCCATATATTCATTGGCGCTTAACCCGTACCCTTTACCGTAACAAGCCCTGTGACTGATCGAAAGCCCAATACGTATCTCTATATATCGATAATTTATTGTCTGGAAGCACTTAATGTCGGCAAGGTTCCAGTAGTCCCAGGCATCTGCATATCGCTTGGCTTCAAACGCCTCACGTGCTTTTGAACTCAACGTCTCAAACTCAGGGTCCGCAGTGTCTGGAGGAAGCAGCGCGCCGGGAGCTGCTGCAATGCGTTTTTCATTTGTATAAAAATTTTTTATCGCTGCAAAAATATAAGCGTGGTCATAGCCCAGTTTCTGTTGAATTGCGAACAGGGCTTGGGCTTCTTGACTGGCGTAATCCTTGACAGCATCGATATGCCCTTTGGCTAGATCTTCAAGCACCTGAATTTTTTCTTGTAAGTCAGTACTGTGCTTTTCAAACCAACTTTTAGCAAAGGATGCGGCTTGCCCTTGTGCAGCTTTAATGGCATCCGATTTCGCGTTTTTGTAAGCAAAAAACCCTGCCAATGCCACAACTAACGTGATCAGCAAGCCCAGCACGCCTGCAACGATTCCGAATTGATCAACGGAGCGTGAGACTTGACTCAATTGATCGTCAATCCGCTTGTCCAAGGCCTCTGCCTTGGCTTTCCAGATCTCAGCTTCTTTTTGCTGCGCCTCTTTCAGTGCATCCAGCTTGATTTGCTGAAGGTCTTTGTAGGCGCTCAGTTCAGCTTGGCTGGCCTGCGAGGGCGCGTTGGCGGCAAAGCCACTCAGGCTCAGCAGCAGACCCAAGACAAGCCACAGGACCTGTTGGGCTAAGAGGTTTGCTTTGCGCTTGGACTGATCGGACAGACTTTGGGCACGGTCAAACATGTAGAAATAGAACCCTATTTTGAAAATAGGATTCCATTTTAGTTCTCTAAATAACCGTAAACATCAATCCGCCCGGTAGTTAGGCGCTTCTTTGGTGATCTGCACATCGTGCACATGGCTTTCGCGGATGCCCGCAGCGGTGATTTCCACAAACTGCGAGTCGTTGTGCATGGCTTCAATGGTGGCGCAGCCGCAGTAACCCATGCTGGCCCGCAAACCGCCGGCCATTTGGTAAATGATGGACACGACCGAGCCTTTGTAGGGCACGCGACCTTCGATGCCTTCGGGCACCAGTTTGTCGGCGTTGGGGTTGCCGGTGCTGGACTCTTGGAAATAGCGGTCTGCACTGCCCTGTTGCATGGCACCGATCGAGCCCATGCCACGGTAGCTCTTGTAGCTGCGGCCCTGGAACAACACGATTTCGCCGGGCGCTTCTTCGGTGCCCGCGAACATGCCGCCCATCATCACCGTGCCCGCGCCTGCGGCAATCGCCTTGGCGATGTCGCCGCTGTAGCGAATACCACCGTCGGCAATGAGTGGCACGCCAGTGCCTTTGAGGGCTGTGGCCACACTGTCCACCGCCATGATTTGCGGCACGCCCACGCCCGCCACGATGCGGGTGGTGCAAATCGAGCCAGGGCCGATGCCGACCTTGACGGCATCGGCACCGGCTTCGACCAGCGCCAATGCGGCGGCGCCGGTGGCGATGTTGCCGCCAATGACTTCGATGTGGGGGTAGTTTTGCTTGACCCAGCGCACGCGGTCAAGCACGCCCTTGCTGTGGCCGTGCGCGGTGTCCACCACGATGGCGTCCACGCCAGCACGGGCCAAGGCTTCGACGCGTTCCTCGGTGCCCTCGCCCACACCCACGGCAGCGCCCACGCGCAGCTTGCCCGCACCATCGCGGGCTGCGTTGGGGAAGTTGAGTTGTTTGGTGATGTCTTTGACGGTGATCAGGCCCTTGAGTTCAAAGGCCTCGTTCACCACCAGCAGGCGTTCAAGTTTGTGTTTGTTGAGCAGGTGTTTGGCTTGCTCGGGTGTGGTGCCTTCGGGCACGGTCACCAAACGCTCACGCGGGGTCATGATCTCGCTGACCTTTTGGTCGTAGCGGGTCTCAAAGCGCAGATCACGGCCGGTCACGATGCCGACCACTTGGCCGCCGTCGCACACCGGGAACCCCGACACACCGAGTTCTTCGGACAGGGCCATGACCTGGCGCACTGTGGTGGTGGGCGTGATCACGACCGGATCGCGCAAAACGCCCGACTCATAACGTTTGACCTTGGCCACCTGGGCGGCTTGCTCTTGCGCTGTAAGGTTTTTGTGCACGATGCCGATGCCGCCTTCTTGCGCGATGGCAATGGCCAGCCGGGCTTCGGTCACGGTATCCATGGCGGCGGACACCAAGGGCAGGTTCAGGCGGATGTTGCGGGTGAATTGGGTGGCGAGGGATGTGTCCTTGGGCAGGACTTGGGAGTAGGCGGGGACGAGGAGGACGTCGTCAAAAGTCAGGGCTTTACCGAGTAGGCGCATAAGCTGAGGCTCCAAAAAACGGATTGTACCCCTGTGGGCCAAGGGATTTCCCTGAGAGGCGGCCAAAGAGAGGTGGCCTGAGATGTAGCCAAAATTGCCAAGACCCCAACCAGCGCTTGCCTCTCATTTGGGCTGTTGCTCGCCTGCTCAGGCGTTTTGGTAGTGCAGCACCTTGAGGGATTTTTCAGGGTCTATGTCGACAAAAGCCGCTGGGTTGGCCAGGCGCTCGACAAAACGCAAACTGGGTGCTGCCTCGGCCACTTGGGCATGCAAAAACGGTGTGTCCAGCTCGGGTGCGTTCAGGCAAAGCAACACATGGCCTTGTGGTTCCAGTAAATCCGGCAGGCGGCGGATCAGCTTGATGTAGTCCTTGCTGGCGACGAAGCTGCCTTTTTGGTAGCTGGGCGGGTCGATCACGATCACCCCGTAAGGGCCCATTTTGTTGATCTTGCCCCACGTCTTGAAGATGTCGTGCCCCAAAAAACGGGCTTTGGGCGGCAAGTCATTGAGCCGATGGTTTTGTTGACCGATGGCCAAAGCGCCCTGACTCATGTCCAAGTTCACCACCTGCGCCGCACCACCCTGCAAGGCCACCACCGAAAACGCACAGGTGTAGGCAAACAAGTTGAGGATGTTTTCGTGTTGGGCGTGGCGCTTGAGCCATTCACGGCCATGGGCCATGTCCAGGAACAAGCCGTGGTTCTGCCCACGCATCACATGCACGACGTAACGGGCACCTTGCTCGGTCACCACATGCGGCTCAGGCACACTGCCGGCCATGAGTCGGGTATCGGCTTCACCGGTCACCCTGCTCTGGAAGACCCAATTCATTGGCTGACCTGGGGCCAGCGTGTGCCAGCGGGCCTTCAGCGCGTTTTGGAAAGCGGCCAACTCCTCATCGGTCACCGGCTTGAAGCTGGTCAGCACCCAAACGGGTGCAAACCAATCCAGCGACCATTGTTCACAGCCGGGAAACATGCCACCGCGTCCATGAAAAACACGCTGGGCGTCTTCGAGCAGGGGCATCTGGGCGATGGTGTTCAAAAGCGCTTGCATGCAGGTTTTCAGTAACCGGCAGCAGAGCCGCTTTTGCGATTGGCAAACAGGCCCGTTCGCCCCTTACCCTGACGCTTGAATCGTTGACGCCTGGCCACTTTGGGATCGACTTTCAGGGGGCGGTACAGCTCAATGCGGTCATCGGCTTGCACAAGTTGGGTCCAAGGCACTTTTTGTCCCCATATGCCCGCTTGCTGAAACTGCAACGCAGACAACGTGGTGGCATCCGCTGAGGGCTGGCTTGAGAGCCATTGGGCCACGGCCAGATCCAGCGCCACCTTGACGGTGCAGCCTTCAGGCACCCGCAAGCTTTGCTCGTGCACATGCCGAGGCTCCAGGCTCCAGCACAAGGTGATCTGAATCCTCGAATCAGCCATAAACCGATTCAGCGCGTTTGACAAATGCATCGACCAAACTGGCCGCGATCTTGTCAAAGACCGGCCCGACCAGTGCTGCCAGGGTTTTGCTGGAAAAACCGTACTGCAGATCCAGCTCCACTTTGCAGGCGCGTTGTGACCCATCGCCCACAGGAGTGAATCGCCACATGCCGCTCAGGTTGGAGAACGGCCCTTTGAGCAGACTCATGCCGACCGATCGCCCTTCTTCGTGCGTGTTGCGGGTGGTGAAGGTTTGCTGAATACCGCCCAGGCTGATGCCCACCTCGGCCACCATGCCTTGGGCATCGGTTTCGAGCACGCTGGCACGGTCACACCAAGGCAAAAATTCAGGATAGCTCGCCACATCGGTCACGAGGCGAAACATTTCTTCTGGCGAGTACCAGATCAAAACGGACTTGTGGATATTCTTCATACAATGCAGCGATTGTAGTTTTAGGAGTGATCCTTTTGGGGATCGTCCAGCTGCACTCCCTTGCGAACGGCCGTGCCGTCCTTATCTGCTCCTCATGGCCACCACCAAAAAGTCCCCCGCAGCCCCTGCTTTTGCCAAGATCGCCGAGAACAAAAAAGCGTCTTTCGACTATTTTTTTGAAGAACGCTACGAGGCTGGGATGGTGCTGGAAGGCTGGGAAGTCAAGGCCATCCGTGAAGGCAAGGTGCAACTCACCGACGGGTATGTGGTCATTCGCAATGGCGAGTTGTTCATCATTGGCTGCTTGATCAACCCGCTCAAAACCGCATCAACGCACATCAATCCTGAAGCCGCACGCACACGCAAACTGCTGCTGAACAAAGAAGAGATCAAGCGGCTGATCGGCAAAATCGAGCAAAAGGGCTACACCCTGGTGCCGATCAATTTGCACTGGAAAGCGGGCAAAGTGAAATGCGATATTGCCTTGGCCAAGGGCAAAGCGGAGCACGACAAACGTGACACCATCAAGGACCGTGAGGGCAAGCGCGAAGTGGAACGCGCCATGAAAAGCCGTCACCGGGACCGCTGAGCCAGCCCGATCAGCTGGCAGACATTCAGTTCAAATCGCGCAGCGGGTGTTGTTCCGCCGTCCATGGGCTGACAAAGAAGCGGGCCGCTTCCGCCCGATCCACCTCTTCAACCCGGTCAGGTTTCCACTGGGGCTTGTGGTCTTTGTCGACCGCCAAGGCCCGAATGCCTTCCACCGTTTCGCTGTCTTTGACAGCACGCAGGTGGAAACAATGGTGCACCATGTCACGCTCCATGCGCAGGTCATCGGCCAAGCTCATTTGACGGGCGCGGCGAATTTGCTCCAGCACCACATGCAGCATCAAGGGCGAGCGGTGGCGCAAGACGTGTGCGGTTTTTTGACTCCATTCATCGGTGGCCGACTCCAGTTTGGCCAACATGTCGGCAATGCTGGGCAAACCAAACACGTCATCCATTTGCGGTTGCGGCGTCAGCTTTTCAGGCGCCATGGCACCCGCTTGGGCCAGCACCCAACGCTCCACCG
The DNA here is from genome assembly GCF_000293865.2 of Limnohabitans sp. Rim28. Taxonomy (GTDB): domain Bacteria; phylum Pseudomonadota; class Gammaproteobacteria; order Burkholderiales; family Burkholderiaceae_C; genus Limnohabitans_A. Next base: position 141,284 of record NZ_ALKN02000001.1, read on the forward strand.
ATTCGGCGTTTTCAAAGGGGCTGGTGGTCAGGGTGTTCCAGATGGGCTCCAGCATGCCGCTGGGCAGTGCGATGTCGGCCAATTTGGCGGCCACGGCTTGCGGGCCGCTCAGCATCTGCCCCGTCAGGCCCAGGTATTCGCCCAGACGACCCGGGCAACGGCTCAGGAAATAACCGCCCCCCACATCCGGGAACAAACCAATGTGGGTTTCGGGCATGGCCATCTTGGTGCGTTCGGTCACCACACGCACGCTGGCGCCTTGGCTGATGCCCATGCCGCCACCCATGACGATGCCATCCATGAAGGCGATGTAGGGCTTGCTGTAAGTGTGAATCAGGTGATTGAGGCGGTATTCTTCGGTGAAAAATTCGGCCAAGGCCGCATCGCTTGCGACTGCAGCTTGGTGGAAAAATCGGATGTCACCACCAGCACAAAATGAGCCAAATGGACCCTCTTTGCCCATACCGCGCACGGCAACGGCCAAGACTTGGGGTTCGTTTTTCCAAGCCATCAAGGCATCGGTGAGAAGACGCACCATCTCCAATGACAAGGCGTTCAGTGCCCTCGGGCGGTTCAGGGTGATGCAGCCAATGCGGCCTTCGATCTGTACGATGACATCAGACATTGTTTTGTTTCCAGCCTAACCATTGGTTCATGAGCAAAGCCCCCAAGACCAGGGACCCACCCAACAATACGCTCATTTGCGGGGCTTCGTTGGCACCCCACCAAGCCAATGCAATGCCAAAGACAATCTCGAGCAAACACAGCAATGAGGCTTCGGGCGCTTTGAGCACCCGCACACAAATGACCGAGAGTACGCAAGGAATGGCCAATTGGAACAGGCCAAGGATGGCCAGCAGACCCACATCATGGGCCGATGCCTGGAAAGGCATGGCCAAGGGCAAGGTCAGTAAAGTGGAGAAGATGGCCCCTAACATCACCGATGGAACCAAGTCCAGGCTGTGTCCCTCGTTTTGGCTCTTTTGAGCCAATGTCCATTGAACGGCACCTGCAATAGGCACGCACAAGGCGACCAAAGAGCCGATCAGAAAGTTAGGGTCACCCAAACTCAGCTGTGTGCCGTACATCCAACTGATACCAAGGCCCGCTACCCAAATCGCGATCCAAGTTCTCAAGGGCAAATGATGGCGCAAAAAAACTCGGGTGAAAAGCGCGGTCAGCAATGGGCCCACGGCCATCGTCACCAAAACATTGGCCACTGCCGTCAAGGTCAGGGCGACCATGAAGGCGGTGAACATGACGCTCCAGCACAGGCCAGAAAGCCAAAAGTAGCGGTTGCGCCAGGGCAACCGAGACCACACGCCCCTGCCTTGCCACAACGGCAAGATGATCAACAGGGACACCACGGTAAAGAAGCTGCGCCAGAAGGTGACTTCGAAGCTACGGGCTTCTTCGAGGTACCGCGTGACCACACCGGCCATGGACCACAGGGCGGTGCAACCCACCATGGTCCAAACTGCCATGCCGTGTGTCATGCGCACAGTGGTTCACCCATCACTTGTTGCGCTTGCGGTCGCTTTCCTTCAGGAAGCGCTTGCGCAGACGCACGCTCTTGGGCGTGATTTCGACCAACTCGTCGTCCTCAATGAACTCGACGCCGTATTCCAGGGTCAGGTCAATCGGGGGGGTGATCTTGATCGCGTCTTCCTTGCCGGACACGCGGAAGTTGGTCAGCTGCTTGGTGCGTGTGGCGTTGACCACCAGATCATTGTCACGGCTGTGGATACCCACAATCATGCCTTCGTACACTGGATCGTTCGCCTTGACGAACATGCGGCCACGGTCGTCCAACTTGCCCAGGGCGTATGTGAAGATTTCACCGTCGTCCATTGAGATCAAAACCCCGTTCTTGCGGCCGCCGATATCGCCCTTGTGCAACTCGTAGCTGTCGAAGATGTTGGAAATCAGGCCGGAACCACGGGTCAAGTTCAGGAATTCATTGGTGAACCCGATCAGGCCACGGGCTGGAATGCGGTATTCCAAACGCACACGACCACGGCCATCGGGTTCCATATTGACCAGCTCACCCTTGCGCTCACCCAAGGCTTGCATCACGCCGCCTTGGTGGGTTTCTTCGATGTCGGCGGTGACCAACTCAATGGGCTCATGGCGCTCGCCATTCACATCGCGGAACACGACGCGCGGCTTGGAAACCGCCATCTCGTAGCCTTCGCGGCGCATGTTTTCAAGCAAGATGGTCAGGTGCAATTCACCACGTCCCATGACTTCAAAGATACCTTCTTCATCGGTTTCTTTGACGCGCAACGCCACGTTGTGTTGCAGTTCTTTTTGCAAGCGGTCCCAAATTTGACGGCTGGTGACGAACTTGCCTTCACGACCCGCCAAGGGGCTGGTGTTCACGCAGAAGTTCATGGTCAAAGTGGGTTCGTCCACCTTCAGCATGGGCAGCGGTGCGGGGTTGGCCACATCGGTCACGGTCACGCCGATGTTCAAGTCGGCAATGCCGTTGATCAAGACGATGTCGCCAGGACCGGCTTCGGTCACTTGCACCCGGTCCAGACCCTGGAACTTGAGCACTTGGTTGATGCGGCCTTTGATGGCTTTGCCGTCCAGGCCTTCCATGACCACCACATCCATTTGAGGTTTGATGGTGCCTTGGCTGATGCGGCCCACACCGATGCGACCCACGAACGTGGAGAAGTCGAGCGCAGAAATCTGCAACTGCAACGGCGCTGCGGGGTCACCTTGTTGAGGAGGAACGTGCTTGAGCACGGTGTTGAAAAGGGCCGACATGTCAGGGCCCCATTGCTCACCAGGCGCTCCCTCTTCCAACGATGTCCAGCCGTTGATGCCGGAGGCGTACACGACAGGGAAATCCAGCTGTTCGTCGTTGGCACCGAGTTTGTCGAACAAATCAAAAGCGGCGTTGACCACTTTGTCGGGGTTGGCGCCAGGCTTGTCGACCTTGTTCACCACGACGATGGGCTTGAGGCCCAAGGCCAGGGCTTTTTTGGTCACGAAGCGGGTCTGAGGCATCGGGCCTTCTTGCGCATCGATCAAAAGCACCACGCCATCGACCATGGACAAAGCACGTTCCACTTCGCCACCGAAGTCCGCGTGACCGGGCGTGTCGACGATGTTGATGTGGGTGCCTTCCCAGCTCACGGCGCAGTTCTTGGCCAGAATGGTGATGCCGCGCTCGCGTTCGATGGCGTTGTTGTCCATCACGGTGTCCACGATTTTTTCGTGGTCAGCGAAGGTGCCCGACTGGCGAAGCAGTTGGTCCACCATGGTGGTTTTGCCATGGTCAACGTGGGCGATGATGGCGATGTTGCGAATTTGCTTGGTCATGCTTTCTCTTCCTTTAAACCTGCTCGGCCAGCAACGGCTCGGTGGCAGGTGAACTTTCTAAAATCTGTTGAATTTCCATCGGGCTCAACAATCGACCCGGAATCAATTCGCCGCCATGCACAACTGCTGTTCCCAGCAAGGCACGAGGATGCTCTCCATACACCACGACTTGATCACAATCAACCCAAGGGCCTTTTCTGCGCACCCCATTCAAAAAACGATCCGTACTGTCTTTGTCCAACTGCACCTCTGTAAAACCAGGCAGCAAGACATCGACCGGCTGCAACGCGGCCAAACGACTCACTTCATCCATGACTTCCAGTTGCGCCAATGACACACATTGGGCTTCTGCAAATGGCCCCGTGACCACGCGGCGCAAAGCGCTCAAGTGGCCACCACAACCCAAAGCTTCGGCGATGTCTTCGCCCAGCGTTCGGATGTAAGTGCCTTTGCTGCAACGCACACGCAAGCGCAAAAAAGGCGCATCGCCTTGCAGTTGCATGTCCAGCAGGTCCAGATCATGGATCTCCACGTTGCGCGCTGCGCGCTCAACGGTTTCGCCCTCTCGGGCATATTCGTACAAGGCTTTGCCGTCCTTTTTCAAGGCACTGTGCATCGGAGGCACTTGGCTGATCGGTCCCATGAAGCGATCCAACACTTCGACCACCGTACCTGCTGAACATGACACTTCTCGGACAGAGATCACATCGCCTTCGGCATCACCGGTGCTGGTTTTTAAACCCAGTCGCACCGTGGTTTCATAGGTCTTGTCAGCATCCAGATGCTGTTGACTGAATTTCGTGGCTGCACCAAAACACAAGGGTAAAACCCCTGTTGCCAAAGGATCGAGCGTGCCGGTGTGGCCGGCTTTTTCGGCCCGCAGCAACCACTTGGCTTTTTGCAAAGCTTGGTTACTGGAAAGACCCAGCGGCTTGTCGAGCAACAACACCCCATGCACAGGGCGCCGCTGCACCCTGGTGCGTGGCGTGTTCATGCTCAGTCCTCCTGGGCGCGAGAGGACACGGCCTTGGCGATCAAGGCATTCATGTCGGATGCACGTTCGGTGGTGCGGTCAAACAAAAAATGCAAGGTCGGCACGGTGTGGATGTGCAAACGCTTGAACAAGCCGTTGCGCAGAAACCCTGCAGCAGCATTCAGCCCTTCAGTCGCTTCTTCGGGATTGCCCGTCAAAACGCTGAAGTAAACCTTGGCGTGAGCGTAATCGGGCGTGACCTCGATCGCGTTGATGGTCACCATGCCCACACGCGGATCTTTCAGCTCGCGCGCAATCAACTCGGCCAGATCCCGCTGGATCTGGTCGGCCACGCGGAAACCGCGGTTGGGCACTGAGGACTGCTTTCTACGCACCATTTACAGCGTTCTCGCAATTTCCTTGACGTCGAAGAATTCGAGGTAATCGCCTTCTTTGATGTCGTTGTAATTTTTGAGTTTGATACCACACTCGAAGCCTTCTTTGACTTCGCGCACGTCGTCTTTGAGGCGTTTGAGGGAGTCGAGTTCACCGGTGTAGATGACCACGTTGTCGCGCAACAAACGGAACTTGGCACTGCGGGTGACTTGACCCGAAGTGACCATACAACCCGCAACGGTACCGATTTTGGACGCCACGAACACGGTCCGGATTTCGGCCATGCCCATGATTTCTTCGCGTTGTTCTGGCGCCAACATGCCCGACATCGCGGCCTTGAGCTCATCCACAGCGTCATAAATGATGTTGTAGTAGTGCAAATCAACGCCATTGCCTTCGGCCAACTTGCGAGCGCCGGCATCGGCACGCACGTTGAAACCGATCACGATGGCCTTGGATGCAATCGCCAGGTTGATGTCCGACTCGCTGATGCCACCCACACCGGAGTAAACCAGCTGGACTTTGACTTCTTCGTTGGACAACTTGAGCAAGGACGCGCCCAAGGCTTCTTGCGAACCCTGCACGTCGGCCTTGATGATGATGGGCAGCATCTTGACTTCGCCGGCCGACATGTCGGTGAACATGTTTTCGAGCTTGGCGGCTTGTTGCTTGGCCAGCTTGGTGTTGCGGAATTTGCCTGCGCGGTATGTGGCGATTTCGCGGGCACGGCGCTCATCGCCCATGACCATGAATTCGTCACCGGCTTGCGGCACTTCGGTCAGACCCTGAATTTCAACTGGAATCGATGGACCGGCCGACTTGATGGCTGCACCGTTTTCGTCCAGCATGGCGCGCACGCGGCCAAAAGTCTGACCTGCAAGCACCACGTCACCCGTGTTCAAGGTACCCGACTGAACGAGGATGGTGGCCACAGGACCACGGCCCTTGTCCAGACGCGCTTCGATGACCAGGCCCTTGGCGGCAGCTTGCACCGGGGCCTTGAGTTCCAGCACTTCGGCCTGCAGGAGAACTTGCTCCAACAGGTCGTCGATGCCCATACCGGTCTTGGCTGAAACGGAGACAAAAGGCGACTCGCCACCGAACTCTTCGGGCACGACTTCTTCAGAAATCAGCTCGGAACGCACGCGCTCGATGTTCGAATCGGGTTTGTCCATCTTGTTGATGGCGACCACGATGGGGACGCCGGCAGCTTTGGCGTGTTTGATGGCTTCCTTGGTTTGCGGCATCACGCCGTCGTCACCGGCCACCACGAGGATCACGATATCGGTGGCCTGTGCGCCACGGGCACGCATGGCCGTGAAGGCCTCGTGACCTGGGGTGTCCAGGAAAGAGATCATGCCGCGAGGCGTTTCGACGTGATAAGCACCAATGTGCTGCGTGATGCCACCGGCTTCGCCCGAAGCCACTTTGGCGCGTCGGATGTAGTCCAGCAGCGAGGTTTTGCCGTGGTCCACGTGGCCCATGACGGTGACCACTGGGGCACGCGGCAATGATTCCGCTTGTTGGTCCAACACTTCATCGTCGGTGAAGGCTTCAGGATCATCCAGCGCCGCCACCACCGCTTTGTGACCCATTTCTTCCACCACGATCATGGCGGTGTCTTGGTCCAAGGGCTGGTTCATGGTGGCCATTTGGCCCAGCTTCATCAGGTGTTTGATGACCTCCGACGCCTTGATGGCCATTTTGTGAGCCAACTCGGAGACGGTGATGGTTTCGGGTACGTGAACTTCAATCACGCGGACTTCGGTCGGGGCCTGCTGGTTTTGGCCATCATCACGGTCGCGGTCATTGCCACGGCGGCCGCGGGGGCCTGTGCGCCAATTGTTGCGCCCCACGCCACCACTGGTGTCACCACGGGTGGGAATGGCTTTCTTTTTAGCAGGATCACCAGCCCAGCTGGAAGACAGCTTGGCGGATTTGACTTCTTTGTTGGCGCCAGGTGCCGCCGGGGCGGCTGCTTGAGCCGCCGCAGCACGGGTACCGGGTGCAGGCGTTCCTGCAGGTTTGTGCAAGGTCCCTTTGACGGCCGCCTTGGGCTCGGCTTTGGCCTCATCTTTTTTGGCAACCAACACCTTTTTGGGCGCATTCATCATGCTGCGAATGGCTTCGGCTTCGGCCAAAGCTTTGCGGCGACGCAGGTCCAAGTCTTGGGCGCGTGCAGTTTCCTCGTCGGCTTTGGCTTTGGAATCCGCCGCAGCTTTGAGCACTGCGGCTTCGCGCACAGCCTGATCGGCTTTGACTTTGGCTGTGGCAGCTTCTACCGCCTCGGCAGCTTTGTTTGCCGCTTTGTCTTCGGCAGACACCGCTGGCGTCGACTTGGCTTGAGAGGCCGCGTTGATGCTGGCCGCTTCAGCACGCGCCAACTGTTCGCGGTCAGCACGACTCAAAGCTGGTTTGTCGGCTGCAAGATCGGTAGACAAGGCAGCCGCTTCAGCCAAAGCCTGGGCTTCTGCCTGCGCTTGGGCTTCTTGCGCTGCCATCTCAGAACGCAGCTGGGCTTCTTGTGCCTCACGTTGACGGCGCATTTCAGCCAGCTCTTGCTCTTGGCGACTGATCAGCTCGGCTTGGTGGCGGGCTTCTTCTTCGCGACGGGCCAAATCGGCATGGTCCACCACCGGCTCATCGACCGCAGCACTCGGTTCATCATCACGTTTGAGCAATGTGCGTTTTTTACGCACCTCGACTTGAATCGTGCGTGCCTTGCCTGAGGCATCGGCTTGTTTGATCTCGCTGGTCGATTTCTTGACCAAGGTGATCTTTTTGCGGTCGGCCGTGACGGTGCCGTGGCTCGCTTGCAGGTAACTGAGCAATTTTTGCTTGTCAGCGTCTGTCAAAACATCGCTGTCAGACGCTTTTGCGACCCCAGCAGATCGCAATTGATCAAGCAGGACGTCGGCAGATTTTTTGAGTTCATTGGCGAACTCGGCAACAGTGGTACTGGACATAATTTTGTTCAAGACTCCATCAGGCTTCAGGCCTGGCCAGCGAACCAATGCTCGCGGGCTTTCATGATCAAGGCGGTTGCCTCTTCAGCTGTTTGAGCCGTGATGTCGGTTAACTCATCGGTGGCCAAATCAGCCAGGTCATCACGGGTTTGAATGCCCGCTTCCACCAGCTTAGAAATCAACTCAGGCGTCAAGCCCGGCAGGTCACGCAGATCCTGGGAGACGTCTTCAACGCTCTCTTCACGCGCAATTTCGAGCGTCAGCAGCGCATCTTTGGCGCGAGTGCGCAGTTCATTGATGGTGTCTTCGTCGAAGCTTTCGATCTCCAGCATTTCTTGAATCGGCACGTAGGCCACTTCTTCCAAGCTGGCAAAACCCTCACCGATCAAGATGTCGGCAATTTCTTGGTCGACATCCAGCTTTTCCATGAACAATTGGCGAATGCCCGTGGTCTCTTCAGCCTGCTTTTGGGCGGACTCGGCCGCGTCCATGATGTTGATTTTCCAACCTGTGAGGTCAGAAGCCAGACGCACGTTTTGACCACCACGTCCAATGGCGATCGCGAGGTTTTCCTCGTCCACCACCACGTCCATGGCGTGTTTTTCTTCGTCCACCACAATGGATTGCACATTGGCAGGCGCCAGGGCGCCAATCACGAACTGGGCGGGGTCTTCACTCCACAACACAATGTCTACCCGCTCACCAGCCAATTCGTTGGTCACGGCGTTGACGCGGGTACCACGAACGCCAACGCAAGTACCGATGGGGTCAACGCGTTTGTCATGCGACAAAACCGCGATCTTGGCGCGTGAACCCGGGTCACGGGCGCAAGTTTTGATTTCCAACAAGCCTTGCTCAATCTCGGGTACTTCTTGGCGGAAAAGTTCAATCATGAACTCAGGCGCTGAGCGCGACAGCAAAATTGGCGCGCCGCGCAGGGTCAGGTCCACTTCCATGATCATGGCGCGCACACGGTCACCGCTGCGCAGATTTTCCTTGGGGATCATCTCGCTGCGTCTCAAGCGGCCTTCGATGCGGCCCGACTCGCAGATGATGTCGCCTTTGTCCATGCGCTTGACGGTGCCAACAAAGATTTTTTCGCCACGGGACATGAAGTCGTTGAGCAGCATTTCGCGTTCAGCATCACGGATTTTTTGCAAAATCACTTGCTTGGCAGCCATGGCGCCAATGCGACCAATCGGCACGGACTCGATCGTTTCTTCGATGTACTCGTCCACCTCGATGTCGGGGATCTGCTCTTTGGCTTCAAACAACAGGATTTCTTGCTCAGGCAGTTGCAAACCCGCTTCATCGGGGACCACATGCCAGCGGCGAAAGCTCTCGTAATTGCCGCTGTCGCGGTCAACGGCGACGCGAATATCAACTTCGCCAGTGAACAATTTTTTGGTGGCTTGGGCCAACGCCGCTTCAACGGCACCAAACACCACGTCGCGCTCAACGTTCTTTTCACGTGAGATGGCTTCGACCAACATCAACATTTCGCGGTTCATGACTTAACTCTCCTGTTCTAACGGGCCAAACAATCAGGCCCTAAATACTTGATCTGGAAAATGGACCGGCCGTCAGGCTTCTTGTTTGGACTTGCGTCCTTTGAAATCCACCACGGGGGCAAGGCGCGCTTCGCGCAACTCATCCAATACAAAACCCAGCGCATTCAGTGGCGCAGGAATTCTTTTTTTGCTGACTTTTTGACCGGGCTTGACAGCAGGGGCATCGCTCCAGACGATTTGCCAACCTTGACCGGTGGCGTCACGCTCAAGCGTGCCACGAAATTTTTTGCGCGTTGGGTTGACCATGCCCGCTGATTTGTCACCCATCGGAACCTTGAGGGTGATGTCGATCAACTCACCTACAAAACGCTCAAAATCCTGCGCATTGCGCAAAGGGCGATCGATGCCAGGAGAGGACACCTCTAGGCGGTTGTAGGTCACTCCGTCAACTTCCAAAGCAAACTGCAATTGGCGGTTGACTTTTTCGCAGTCTTCAACGTTGATGAAAAGTTCAGACCCAACAGTCCACGGCCAATCAATCGTGATGCGCAATAAACCGCCCGCTGTGCGGTCGATCTCGACCAGGTCATAACCCAGTCCAGTCACAGTTTCTTGAACAATTTGCTGCAATGCCACAGAGCTTCAGGATGTCAACGTTAAAAAAGAAAGACCCAAAAAAAACGGGCGGTGAAAACCCGCCCGTTTGGTCGTGAAGACAATATTCTATCTGATAAATCGCTGTAAGTGTGTGATTTTCAAGGAAATCATGCCCCTTTTGACGCCGATTGGCTCAGGACAAATTCGGAAATGCTTGCACCAAAGTCCGGGTGTATTCGTGCTGTGGATCACCCAGAACCTGGTCAGCGGCCCCCTGCTCCACAACGATTCCAGATTTGAGAACCAACACCTGATGGGCCATGGCACGCAATACATCGACATCATGGGTGATCAGCAAATACGCCATACCGCGTTTTTTTTGCAACGCTTGTAGCAACTCCAGTATTTGTTGTTGAACCGTCACATCCAAAGCACTGGTGGGCTCGTCCAGCACCAAAAGCTCGGGCTCCACCACCAAGGCGCGGGCCAAAGCGATGCGTTGGCGCTGTCCGCCCGAAAAAGCGTGTGGATAGCGGCTGAGCACATCGCCAAACGCCTCTCCGCCCAAACCCACCTCTGCCAAGGCATCGAGGACCCGCTGCGTCATTTGAGCCTGAGTCCATTGCGGGTGATGCAAGCGCAAACCTTCGGAGACGATTTCACCGACGGTCATGCGTGGGGACAAGCTGCCATAGGGATCCTGAAACACCACCTGTACCCGGCGGCGCAAAGCTTTGTCCAAAAAAGGACGGCCTTGCCAGCTTTGCCCTGAAAACGACAACTCACCCGTAAACGGGATCAATCCCAACACCGCTTGTGCCAAGCTCGATTTGCCAGAGCCGGACTCCCCCATGACGCCCAAGGTGCTGCCTGGCGCGATCGAGAAATCAGCGCCTTGTAAAGCGGTGAAATGGTGCCTCTTCAACCAAGCTTTGAATCCGGGCATCGCCATGGGGTAGCGCACCTGAAGTTGCCGCACTTGGAGGATGGGCGGCCTGGGTGGTGACGACACATCGACCAAGCCATCTCGACTGGGGTGGCTCGACAGCAAGCGTTGCGTATAGGGGTGCTGGGGCTTGGCGAACACCGCTTGCAATGCACCCTGCTCCACGACGTGCCCTTTTTCCATGACGACAACACGGTCGGCAAAGTGACGCACCAAGGCCAAATCATGTGTGATGAGCAGGACGGCCATGCCGGTTTTTTGCTGCAAATCGGCCAAAAGCTGCAGCATCTGCAGGCGCAAACTGGCGTCCAGTGCGGTGGTGGGTTCGTCAGCCAGCAGCAGTTTGGGCTCCGATGCGAGCGCCATGGCCATCATGGCGCGTTGGCGTTGGCCACCCGACAACTGGTGCGGGTAAGCCCCAAAACGGCGCGCGGGATCATCGATCCCGGTTTCGGACAACAAATGCACGGCCCGCGCATCGCCGTCACGCCGGGTCAAGAGTTTTTTGAGTTGCAGCACTTCCGAGATTTGCGCGCCCACAGTCATCAAGGGGTTGAGGGCCGTCATTGGCTCCTGGAAGATCATGGCAATCTCGTCGCCACGGATGCGTTGCATCTGAGCAGGCGTTTGCGCCAGCAAGTCTTGGCCTTGCCAAAGCACGTGGCCAGAAATTTCAGCAGCCTCCAGCAAACGCAGCACCGACAGCGCAGTGACCGACTTGCCTGATCCTGACTCGCCCACCAAGGCCACGCGCTCGCCAGCCTGGATGCTCAAGTTCACGCCCTGCACCACGGCTTGACCCGCGAAGGCTATGCGCAGGTCTTGGAGTTCCAACAAAGCATGGGGGGTGCTCATGCGTCCACCTTTCGCGGATCCAGCGCGTCACGCAAGGCATCGCCCATGAAGGTCAACAGCAGCAAAGTCACCACCAACACAACAAAAGTGGAGAGGGATATCCACCAAGCATCGATGTTGTTTTTGCCTTGGGCCAGCAACTCGCCCAAAGAGGGCGTACCCGGTGGCACGCCCAGGCCCAAAAAGTCCAGCGAGGTCAAGGCCAAAATAGCCCCACTCATGCGAAACGGCAAAAAGGTGACCACCGGCGTCATGCTGTTGGGCAGCACATGCCTCCACATGATTTGCCAGTGTCCCAAGCCCAGTGCCCGCGCTGACTTGACGTAATCGAGTTGCCGATTGCGCAAGAACTCGGCCCGCACATAGTCGGACAAGCCCATCCAACCAAAAAGACTGAGCAATAAAAGCAGCAATCCCACACTGGGCTCAAACACGGCCGAAAAAATGATCAGCAAATACAACTCCGGCATGGCGCTCCAGACCTCTATGAAACGCTGAAAAACCAGATCGGTCTTGCCGACAAAAAAGCCTTGTACCGCGCCCGTCAAGACACCCAGAAGAACGCCAAACAAGGTCAGCGCCAAGGCAAACAACACCGAGACCCTGAATCCATAGATCAACCGGGCCAGGACATCACGACCTCGGTCATCGGTGCCGAGCAAGTTGTGCGCACTGGGCGGTGCCGGATTGGGCAAGGGGGCAAAGTAATCGAGCGTGCTGTGGTGGTAATGGTTTGGCGCCTGCACTGCCCAGTTGCTCCCCTTGTGCAGCTGCTGCTGTATGAAGGGATCGAGGTAGTCAGCAGGGGTCTCAAAATCCCCCCCAAAAACCTTTTCAGGCAAGGTTTGCACCACAGGAAAATACCACTGCCCCTCAAACCTCACGACCAAGGGTTTGTCATTGGACAATAACTCGGCTCCCAAGCTCATGACGAACAGTGTGACAAAAATGACCAAGCTGCCAAAACCCAAGCGATTTCGCCGAAAGCGCTGCCATGCCCGCGCAGAGGGAGACATTTGCCGTGGTAAGGCGGTGGTATGGGCCGTGCTCATTTGTCAAATTTGACGCGCGGGTCAACCCAGAGGTAACACAGGTCACTGATCAACTTGGTGACCAAGCCGATCAGGGTGAACAAATACAAAGTGCCCAAGACCACCGGGTAGTCGCGCCGAATCACCGCCTCGTAGCTCAGCAAGCCCAGGCCATCGAGCGAAAAGAGGGTTTCGATCAGCAAGGAACCGGTGAAAAACGCGCCAATGAAGGCCGCGGGGAAACCCGTGACCAGCGGAATCAAGGCATTGCGCATGACATGGCGATAAAGCACACGGTTTTCGCTCAAGCCTTTGGCGCGTGCCGTCAGCACATACTGCTTGCGGATTTCTTCCAAAAACGCATTCTTGGTCAGCATGGTGATGACGGCAAAAGAGCCCACCACACTGGCCGTGACCGGCAAAGCGATGTGCCACAAATAGTCAACCACTTTGGCCCCCCAGCTCAACTGCTCCCAATTGGATGAGGTCAGGCCGCGCAACGGGAACCACTGCAGTTGACCACCAAAGATCACCAGCAGGGCGACGCCCAGCACAAAACCCGGAATGGCATAACCCACCAGCACCAACAAACTGGTGAGCGTGTCAAAACGCGTGCCGGCCCTGACTGCTTTGGCAATGCCCAAAGGCACCGACACGAGATAGCTCAGAAAAAAAGTCCACAAGCCAAGGCTGATGGACACCGGCAGCTTTTCCTTGATCAAGCTCCACACGTCTTTGGGGTAAAAAAAACTTTTGCCCAGATCGAACTGTGCAAACTGCTGGAGCATCATCCAAAAGCGCTCCGTGGGTGGTTTGTCAAACCCATAAAGCGTTTTAATTTCGGCAATGCGGGCGGCGTCCACGCCTTGACGACCGCGGTAGCCGCTGCCCGCGGCGGCTGCCCCCTCCCCGCCCGTATCGCGGCCTTGAAGTTGGGCCACCATTTGCTCGACCGGTCCGCCGGGCACAAACTGGATCACCACAAAGGTCATCAACAAGACCCCGAACAAGGTGGGAATCATCAGCAGCAATCGTTTGAAAATATAGGCCAGCATGGGTCAGGGGGCCTTGTTGGAGACTTTGGCAGCAGGCGCTGTTGGAACAGTCGAAGACATGGCCTTGGCGTTGGGCGACCACCACACGGTGGTGACCAGTTTTTCAGGTTGGTAAAAACGCGGCAATTCGGCTGGGCGCGCAAAGGCCTTGGACCGCCAAGACACCCTGTGCACGCCACCGTACCAGTGAGGAACCACATAATGGCCATGTCGCAGAACCCGGTCTAACGCTCGCAGGCTGGTCACCAGTTCCGGCCGAGAAGTAGCACTCACGGCCTTGTCCAGCAAGGCATCAACGGCCTGATCTTTCAATCCGATCACATTGCCAGAGCCTTCCACGTCAGCCGATCGGCTGCCGTAGCGTTCCAGCAATTCGGTGCCGGGTGCTTCGCTGCCCACAGTGCGGTTGCTGATGATGTCAAAGTCGAACACGTCCATACGCTTTTGCAAAAGCGCAAAGTCAATCACCTTGTACTGGACTTGTATGCCCAATTTTTCGAGGTTTTTTGCAAATGGCGTGACAACGCGTCCCATCGATCCTGAACTGTCCAGAAACTCGATTTTGAATGCTTGCCCCTTGGCGTTGCGCAATGCGCCATCCCTGTAAGTCCACCCGGCATCTTTGAGCAAATCACGCGCTTGCCGCAAATGGTCACGCAAAGTCTGACCCGAGGCCGGGTCTAATGCGGTTTGTGGCGGTTGGGGCACATCTTGATCAAACACAGCCGCAGGCAACACGGACCGCAATGGCATCAACAAAGCCAATTCATCTGGCCCAGGTCTGCCCTTGGCTTCAAAGTCACTGGCCACAAAAAATCCGCGTACCCGGCTATAGGCGTTGTAGAAAAGCTGGCGATTCAACCACTCAAAATCCATGGCCAGCGCAATGGCTTGTCGCACCCGCACATCCTGAAACTTGTCTCTTCGCGTGTTGAACAAGAAACCCTGAAAGTCGCCCGCGTTGCCGTGTGCCAATTCGGCCTTGATCAGATCGCCCCGATCGAAGGCGCGACCTGTGAAGGCCCTGGCCCACTCCCGAGCGATGAAAGATTGCATGTAATCGAATTCCCCCGCTTTAAAGGCTTCGAGCTGAGCCGTACTGTCTTTGTATATTTTGTAGGTGATGCGGTCGAAGTTGAATTGGCCTTTGCGAACGTTCAAGTCGCGTGCCCAATAAGCCGGATCTCGCTCATAGCTGATGTCTTTGCCAAACTGCACACGGCCAATGCGGTAGGGGCCAGAGGCGATGGGAATGTCCATGACCATTTGGTCCAGAGGCTTCAGCACGCCGCCCTCCAGCCCCCACTTGTGACTGAAAACAGGCAGGCTGCCTACGATCAAGGGCAGTTCGCTGTTGGGCCGCACAAAATCAAATCGGATGCTGCGCTCTGACAAAACCGTCGCTTTTTTAACTTCCCCAAAATAAGTGCGGTACTGGGGCGCAGCCTGTTTGCTGGTCAGGCGCTCAAAAGAATGGCGAACATCGGTCGCTAGCACCGGGTCACCGTTGTGAAAACGGGCTTGGGGATGGATTTGGAAGGTGACCGACAAACGGTCGCTGGCCACCGAAACATCCGATGCCAGCAAGCCATAGGATGTGGTCGGCTCGTCCATGTTGCCCACCAACAAAGTGTCGAACATCATGCCCAGCATGGACGGTGGAGCGCTGCCCTTCAAGGTGAATGGGTTGTATTTATCGAAGTTGGACTGGCGCGTAGGGGGCACCAAGACCACCTCACCCCCCTTGGGGGCTTCTGGGTTCACATAAGCAAAATGCGAAAAGCCAGACGGGTAACGGATGTCACCAAACTGCGCGTAAGCATGGGCAGCCCAAACTGTGCCTGAGGCACAAAACCCAAGGGCCAGTAAGCAGTGTTTCCAAAAAAAGGCCAAGGGGCTTCGCATGCGACAATTCTGCCCACATTTTTCAGGAGTTGAAGGCATGAGCACAAAAACAGGATTTCTATCGGGAAAAAGGCTGCTGATCACCGGCGTGCTGTCGAGCCGCTCGATCGCATACGGTATCGCCAAAGCCTGCCATGCCCAGGGAGCCGAGTTGGCCTTCAGTTATGTGGGCGAACGCTTCAAAGACCGCATCACCGAGTTTGCTGCCGATTTTGATTCCAATCTGATTTTCGATTGCGATGTGGGCAGCGACGAACAAATTGAAAAGCTCTTTACCGACCTGTCGGCCACTTGGCCCAAGTTTGACGGTTTTGTTCATGCCATTGGCTACGCACCCCGCGAAGCGATTGCCGGTGACTTTCTGGACGGCTTGTCGCGCGAGGGTTTCAAGATTGCGCACGACATCAGCGCCTACAGTTTCCCGGCCATGGCCAAGGCGGCCCTGCCCTACCTGAACGACAAGTCAGCGGTACTGACCCTATCGTACCTGGGCGCGATTCGCACGGTTCCCAACTACAACACCATGGGTTTGGCCAAAGCAAGTCTGGAAGCCTCGGTGCGTTATTTGGCCGAGTCTCTGGGCAGCCAAAATCGCGGCTTGCGGGCCAACTGCATTTCAGCGGGCCCCATCAAAACTTTGGCGGCCAGCGGCATCAAGGGCTTTGGCAAGATTTTGTCGGTGGTGGCCGAGGCATCCCCGATTCGCCGCAACGTGACCATTGAGGACGTGGGCAATGTGGCCGCCTTCATGCTGAGCGACTTGGCCGCAGGCGTGACCGCTGAGATCACTTATGTGGACGGTGGCTTCAGCCAGGTGGTGGGCGGCATTGCCGAGCCCGCCGTCACTTCAGCCTGAAAAAACCCACGAAAAGATGTGCGATGGCGCACCCCATGTCCTTCAGGCCCGAACGCCACCTGCCTTGCGGGTGACAGCTTGAATCTTGGATGGTTTGCATAATGGCTTCATGACAGACATTGCCCCGCTCAACGCGCCACGGTCCAAAACAGACTTGTTTCTGTCTTTCACCGTGCTGGCGCTGCAAGGTTTTGGGGGGGTATTGGCCGTCGTTCAACGCGAACTGGTGGAAAAAAAACGCTGGATGACGCAGGCCCAGTTTGTCGAAGATTGGGCGGTGGCTCAAATCATGCCGGGCCCCAATGTGGTCAATTTTTGCCTGATCATCGGTGGCCGTCACTTCGGCTTGGGTGGGGCCTTGGCATCTTTAGCGGGCTTGCTGCTGGCGCCTTTGGCTGTCGTCTTGATGCTGGCATCGGTGTTCGGCGGTGTGTCTGATGCTGCTTGGGCACAGGGCGCCTTGCGGGGAATGGGCGCGGTAGCGGCCGGACTGATTGCCGCCACAGGCATCAAGTTGATCGGCGCCTTAAAGCTCAACCCCATGGGCATGCTGGTGTGTTTCGGCGTGATGCTGAGCACTTTTATATGTGTGAGTCTATTGCGCTGGCCATTGCTTTGGGTTTTGCTGGGCATTGGCTCACTGGCCTGTGCATGGGCCTATCTGCAACTCTCAAGACTGGCTGACCGCGAGGCCCCAAAATGAGCCTCAGTTTGCAATTGACCATCGGTGATTGGGTGGCATTTTTCAATCACTTTTTGTCACTTTCCCTTTTGGCTGTGGGCGGGGCCATCATCACTGCGCCTGACATGCACCGGTTTTTGGTGGACCACAACGAGTGGTTGACCGAGCAGCAGTTCAGCTCTTCCATTGCATTGGCACAAGCCTCGCCAGGGCCCAATGTTCTCTTTGTGGCCGTGATCGGTTGGAACGTGGGGCTGAATGCAGGGGCCGGTCTGGGTGGTGGTTGGATGAGCATCGCTTTGTCGAGCTTGGGGGTTTTTCTCAGCCTTTTGGGCATCATGCTGCCTTCCTCCGTTTTGACTTACACCACCACGCGTTGGGCGCATCGTCACCGTGAAAAACGCGGCATCAAGGCTTTCAAATTGGGCATGGCCCCGGTGGTGATTGCCTTGTTGGTTTCGACCGGTTGGTTATTGACAGCCAGCCACAACGCCCCCCATAAAGACTGGCCACTTTGGCTGTTGACCTTGGCCTCGATGCTCTTGGTATGGCGGACCCGGATTCACCTGCTGTGGTTGATCGCTGCAGGTGCCGTGATCGGGGCGTTGGGTTGGATCTGAAGACTTGTTGCTTGAATCAGCGTGGACTCTCGAAAAACACCGTGTTCGAATAGTCACTCACCTCAAAATAGACCTTCTTCTCGCCAGGGTCAACGGCCATGTTCAGGTTCTCATCCAAGACGCCATAGCCATAACGGTAGGCGCGTGGCTGTTTGTCATCGGTTCCCAAGGCCGTACTGACTTTGTCCACTTGAATGAAGCGGCGAACCAGTTTGTCACCCGCATAAACCTCCATCACGCCGTTTGTCCCCGTCCAGTTTTGAATGCCGCGGCTGATTTTGTTTTGCTGCTCCTGCGTACAAGCCGACAGCAAGACAGACAAACTTGCAAGCAGACACACGGAGACGATGGATTTTTGAAACATGTGGGATTGATTTGGGTGAGTGAAAGTCAGCAGGGAAACTCAGCTGCGCTGGCGCAATGCTTCGTAAAGGCAAACACCACTGGCCACGGACACGTTCAGGCTTTCAACAGCCCCGCGCATCGGGATGCTGACCAACTCATCACAGTTCTTACGGGTCAGCTGGCGCATGCCATCGCCCTCGGCGCCCAGTACCAACGCTGTGGGCACTTTCAGGTCAGCTTGGTAAATGTTGCGTGGCGCATCATCGCTGGTGCCAATCACCCAGATGCTGCGCTCTTTGAGCTCGCCCAAAGTGCGTGCCAGATTGGTCACCATGAAGTAAGGCATGGTTTCGGCTGCACCGCTGGCGACTTTGGCCACAGTGGCATTGATGCCGGCAGCATGGTCTTTGGGGGCAATCACCGCGTGTGCGCCCGCACCATCGGCCACACGCAGGCAAGCGCCTAGGTTGTGCGGATCGGTCACGCCATCCAAGACCAAGAGCAAAGGCGGCCCTTCAACGCTGTCAAGCAGGTCATCGAGTGAATGGTTTTGGGGAATAGGGTTGACCAAAGCCACAACGCCCTGATGGCCATGACCGCCGGCCAACTTAGACAAGCGCTCGCCATCGGATTCGATCATGCGCATCCCCGAGTCCCGGGCCTTGTCGATGAACTGACGCATGCGGGCATCACGGCGAGTGACCTCGAAATGGATTTCAACAACGGATTGGGGGGCGATCTTGAGGCGAACGCCAACGGCGTGAAAGCCGAAAAGCACTTTGTGGGTTGACATGCTCTGATTATCGTTCTTCCCCACACCGACTGGTCAATGAACCCTCCGGCTTTATTCGCCCTGCGTGTGAGGCGCCTCGCTCAAACGCCCCGCTTGAATGACCAAGCTGCGCTCGCACTTGGCAGCCAACTGGCGGTCGTGCGTCACCAGAACCAAGGTGGTGCCTTGCTCTCGGTTGAGCGCGAACATCAAATCCATGATGGCTTCGCCGGTGGCGTGGTCCAGGCTGCCGGTAGGCTCATCGGCGAGCAGCAGGTCAGGCTGCACCACAAAGGCGCGGGCCAAAGCGACCCGCTGCTGCTCCCCACCCGACAAGACTTTGGGCAGGTGTTTGAGGCGCTCGCCCAAACCCACACGCTGCAGCATGGCCGTGGCCGTGCTGCGGGCATCGGGTCGATCGGCCAGCTCCAAGGGCAGCATCACGTTTTCAAGCGCCGTGAGGTTGGGCATCAGCTGAAAACTCTGAAACACAAAACCTACATGTTGTGCACGCAGGGCGGCGCGTTCGTCTTCGGACAGATCAAAAAGCGACTGCCCAGACAACACAACTTGACCACTGCTGGGTGTGTCCAGGCCGGCCAGAATCGCCAGCAGCGTACTTTTGCCCGAACCCGAAGCACCGACAATGGCTGCTGTTTCCCCGGCGTTCAATGAAAAATGGATATCGCGCAAAATGTCCAGCTGACCGCTGGCATCCTGCACACTTTTAGAGACGCCACGCACGGCAATGATGGATTCAGGCATGCACACACCTTTGTTGAGACGACGACACTTTACCTTTACCCTGCTGGCCCTCGTCGGCTGGGGCTTTGCCGCATCTGTCCAAGCCACCTCCCCCGTCCCTGTCCAGCGTATTTTGGTGCTGGGTGATTCGTTGAGCGCCGAGTACGGCCTGACCAGAGGCTCGGGCTGGGTGGCTTTGCTGCAACAGAAATTGGCGCAGGATAAACCGGGCACGGAAGTCATCAACGCCAGCATCAGTGGCGACACCACATCGGGTGGCCGCTCTCGCCTGCCCGCATTGCTCAAAAAGCACCAACCCAGCCATGTGGTGATTGAGCTGGGCGGCAACGACGCACTGCGCGGTTTGCCCATGGCCATGACGCAAGGCAACTTGCTGGAAATGACGAAGCAATCCCAAAGTGCTGGAGCGCAGGTTCTTCTGCTCGGCATGCAAATGCCACCCAATTACGGCCCCGAAATGGCCCGCCAGTTTGAAGCAGCTTTCGCACAAGTGGCCAAAAGCCAAAAGGCGGCGCTGGTGCCTTTCTTTTTGAAAGGCGTGGGCGATGACCCGGAACCGCTCAAGTGGTTCCAGCCCGACCGCATCCACCCCAATGAAGCCGCGCAGCCGCGCATGCTGGCCAATGTGTGGCCTACTTTGAAGAAACTATTGAAATGAGCGTTCACCTGATTTCGGCCTTGGACGCCATGGCCCAACTGAACCGATTTGATGCGATTTTGGACGCACGCTCCGAGGGCGAACACGCCGAAGACTGCCTGCCCGGTGCCTTGAGCTGGCCGTCGCTCAACAACGAAGAGCGGATCAAGGTCGGCACCCTGTACAAACAGGTCAACCCCTTCGAGGCGCAAAAAGTGGGCGCCGCACTGGTCGCCAAAAACATTGCCCGACACATCGAAACGCAAGTGATGGACAAGCCTCGCAGCTGGCAGCCACTGGTGTATTGTTGGCGCGGCGGCAAACGGAGCAACTCGCTGGCGCTGATTCTGGGTCAGATTGGTTTCAAGGTGCACCTGATTGAGGGCGGCTACAAGGCTTTTCGCAAAGAAGTGATGGAAGACACGCCTCGCCAAGCCAAACGCCTGCAGTTCCAGGTGCTGTGCGGCCCCACAGGTTCGGGCAAAACGCGCTTGCTGCAAGCGTTGGCACAGCAGGGGGCGCAGGTGCTGGACCTTGAAGCGATTGCACGCCACCGCAGTTCGGTGCTGGGGTTGATTCCCGGTACACCTCAACCCACTCAAAAGGCGTTCGACACCCAAATTTGGGATGCTTTGCGCGGCTTCAGCGACGACCGCCCCGTGTTTGTGGAGGCGGAAAGCAAGAAGGTGGGCAATTTGACCGTGCCCGCTGAGCTCATGGTGGCGATGCGTGCAAGTCCTTGTCTGCGCATAGAGCTGTCGGTGGAAAACCGGGTGAATTTGCTGCTGGAAGACTATGAATTTTTCACGCAAGACCGCATTCTGTTTTCTGACCGCCTTGAACGACTCACTGCCTTGCGCGGCAAAGCCGTGGTGCAAGCCTGGCAAGAACAGATCGAACGGGGGGAAATGCGTGAGGTGGTGACCGAGTTGCTTTCAGGCCATTACGATCCGGGCTATGAAACTTCGACGGGCAACAATTTTGTGCACTATGCCAAAGCGCCTCTGATCACACCGCTCAGCCACAGCATGGCGGACATGCTGAATGTGGCCCAAAAACTGGTGCAGGTGTCCTGAGCGCCATGTGTTGGTGCAGGACAACTCAAGACGCAGGGCTTGTGGGTTCAGCCGCACCGGGCGCTGCAGTTTCAGCATCCATTTCAGAACCCTCGATTTCAGAACCGTCTTCGGCCAACAGGCCCGATTTACGATCTGACTTGGCTTTGAGCTTGTCTTCTTTTTTGCGTTTCTTGGCCAATTCTTTCTGGCGCTTTTCGAATCCGTAGTTGGGTGTGGCCAAGATGGCTCCTTTGATTTAGCTGCCCAATGTAACAGCTTCTTCGGCGCATTCTTCCCACTCGACACTGCCCCGATAAGCATGCCAGCTGGCATGACCCAGCCAAGGACCCACGACAACGATGCCCAGCGCCCAAGGCCACAGGGCCGACAGCACCATCACCGTGAGAAGCAAGCCCCACAGCAACATCACAGCTGGGCTCGAAAAAACCACCCGCAAGCTGGTCAGAACGGCCGTGATGGCATCGGTGTCACGGTCCAAAATCATGGGGATAGACACCACAGACAAGCCATAGACCGATGCGGCAAAAATCCCACCGACCGACAAATACACCACCAGAAATTCGATGTTTTGTGGGTTGAACACCGCTTCGATCACCCCTGTCGTGGAGGGCATGCCGGTGTTGAAGAACACCGCAAATGCCACCAAGGACGCCCTGCCCCACAGCAACTCCAGCACCATCAACACCAACACCAGCATGGACATGCTTCGGAGGTGTGGGTGCCAACACAGGATTGACGAAGCCAACTCAGGCCGTTCACCGCGCTCGAGCTTGCGGCTGACCTCGTACAGGCCCATGGCCAAAAAAGGCCCCAAGAGCAAACAGCCGGAGACCCAGGTCAGGGTGTACTCGGGCTTGTGCTTGAAGACCCAGGCCAACACCTGCGCCATGCCCCAGAAACTCAGCCCGTAAAACAGCGCAATACCCGGGTGCTGACGCATGTCCTTTAGGCCGCGGGCCAGCCAGCGAAAAGGGTCAGAAAACCCCAAGGAACGCATGTGCGATCGCGGCCCAACGGGCGGCGGCGGCACATAAGGCGTGGCCATGGTGGGCAGGTCAGGATCATGGCCAAAGGACTTGTCTGAAGCGGTCATGGCTAAAAAAGCGCCTCCAAAAATCAAGCGTTCAGGGTAACGCCAGAAGCCGCCTTTGAACAGTCATCCCAGAGCCCAATCCGTGGGCTTTGCGTCAAATAAGCATTTATTCCGTGGCCTGCGTGATCAGCGCACGAGCAAATGCGCTTGTGAGGCTTGATGCAGGTCAAGAATCAGGTCATGCGCAGATTCAAGACCCGTGGAAAAACGCACCAGCGTGCCCTGTTTCAAATGCTTGGGCCATTTTTGCCGCATCGACGCGATGTCGTAGGGCACCACCAAGCTCACGGGCCCACCCCAGCTGTAGCCAATTTTAAAAAGCTTCAGACCGTCACAAAATGCGTCAACTTGGGCTTGGTTAAAGCGTGGATCGATCATGACGCTGAACAGGCCAGCTGCCAAACCACTGCCGGGAATGCGCTCGCACAAGGTCTGCCAATGTGGGTGGCCAGGGGCCCCTTCAAAAGCCGGATGCAACAGTTGCGCACATTGCGGCTGGGCTTGCCACCACGCGGCCAAAGCACGCGCAGTTTGGTCGTGGGCCTGGTAGCGCAAGTTCATGCTGGGCAGTGAGCGCAAAACAGTTTCGGCATCGTTGGCCGCCACACCCAAACCCAGCCGCATGTGGCAAAGTTTGATTTTCAAATGCAATGCGGCATCCCGTGTGATCACGCTGCCCATGAGCACATCACCACCACCGCTGGGGTATTTGGTCAGCGCATGGGCGCTGATGTCCACCGACAAACTGCCTTGACCGCCTGCGCCTGAGGGGTCCATCTGGGCATCATTCAACAGATCAAACGGCTTGAAGGCCAAGCCAGCACCCCAAGTGTTGTCCAACGCGCACAGAAGGCCTTGCGAGCGGCAACGGCGAACCAACTCGGGCAAGTCTGGAAACTCCATGCTCACTGAGCCTGGCGCTTCGAGCCAGACCAGGCGTGTTTGCGGTGTGATTTGACGCGACAGATCGGCCGGGTCCATCGGGTCGTAAAAGCGGTGTGAAATGCCAAAGTGGCGCAACTCACCTTCAGCCAACGCCTTGTTGGGGCCGTAAGCATTGTCGGGAATGAGCACCTCATCACCGGTGTTCAAAACAGACAAAGCCACCAAAGCCAACGCAGCGAGCCCACTGGGCACCAAAACGCATTGCAGCCCCCCCTCTAAAGCGCACAAGCGCTCTTCCAGCAAGTAAGTGGTGGGCGTGCCATGCAAACCGTAGGTGTAGGCCGATTTGTCCTTCCACTCGCGTTGCCGCATGGCGGCCACCGTGGGAAAGTAAACGGTTGACGCTTTGAAGACACCCGGTTGCGGTGCCTCAAAGCCACCGGGTGGAACGTAGGGGTGGTGGATCAAGCCCGTTGTGATGTGGCCGAAAGCGTTTTGAGAGGATTCATATTGCATGCAGAGATCCTAATGCAAACAGCCTCCCGAAGGAGGCTGAAACAAGGCAAATGCGGGTAAGTCCGAGGCGGATCAAACGCGCCACTTTTCCAACAGTTTTTCTGGTCGCATGGCGTCGTAAGGCTCAAATGGCTGATGAATCCATGGATTGGTTGGCAAATCCTCGATCGAGTAATCAGGCTTGAAGGTGGACACACCTTTGGTCCAGATGACCGCAGTGCGCAACTCCGTCACGGGTTTGTAATTGTTTTTCAGCTGGTCAACCACGGCGCGCAGGGTGTGGCCAGTGTCGGCCAAGTCGTCAACCAACAGCACTTTGCCAGCGATTTCGCCTTTGGGCGTGGTGATAAAGCGCGCAATGTCCAAGTGACCTTGAACCGTGCCCGCATCGGCGCGGTAAGAGCTGGTGGACATGATGGCCAAAGGCTTGTCAAAAATGCGCGACAGGATGTCACCTGGGCGCATGCCTCCGCGTGCCAGACACAAAATGGTGTCAAACTGCCAGCCCGACTGGTGGATGCGGATCGCCAGCTTTTCGATCAAATTGTGGTACTCGTCGTAACTCACGTACAGGTGTTTGCCGTCTTCGGTCAACATGGGTTCACTCCAAAAAAACAGGGGGTTGAAATCGGGTGGCTGTCGAACACAAGGGTCAGACCGCGAAGGGGTTGTGCAACAAGATGGTGTGGTCTCGGTCCGGGCTCGTGGACACCACGTGCACAGGCACACCGGTCACCTCGGCAATCCGATCCAGGTAATAACGGGCTGTCGCCGGCAATTTGTCCATCTCGGTCACACCCACCGTGGTTTCTGTCCAACCGGGAATGACTTCGTAAATGGGTTTGCAACGGGCGATTTCGTCTGCGCCCATGGGCAAGATGTCAAGGGTCTCGCCATCCAGCTCATAGCCTGTGCACAGCAGCAGTTCTTTCAGACCATCGAGCACATCCAGCTTGGTGATGCACAAGCCAGACAAGCCATTGACCTGCGCACTGCGCTTGAGCAAGGCTGCATCGAACCAACCGCAGCGGCGTGAACGACCCGTGGTGACGCCTTTTTCAGCGCCAATGGTGGACATGTGGTAACCGGGCGTGCCAGGGGTTTCCCAGTCAAGCTCTGTCGGGAACGGGCCGCCCCCCACGCGGGTGCAGTAAGCCTTGGTGATGCCCAAAATGTAATGCAGCATCCCGGGGCCCACACCCGCTCCGGCAGCGGCATTGCCAGCGACACAGTTGCTGGAGGTCACAAAGGGGTAAGTGCCGTGGTCCACATCCAGCAAAGTGCCCTGAGCGCCTTCGAAAAGCAAATTGGCACCCGCCTTGTGAGCCTCATTGAGTTCGCGTGAAACATCGGCCACCATGGGCAACAAGTCCTTGGCGTAGGCCATGGCTTCGTTGTACGTGGTGTCAAAGTCAACCGCCGAAGCGCCCAAAATATTGACCAAAATTTCATTGTGCAAAGCCAAGTTCTCACGCAACTTGGTGGCGAAGCGCTCAGGGTACTTGAGATCTTGCACACGCAATGCACGACGAGCGACTTTGTCTTCGTAGGCGGGCCCTATGCCTCGGCCAGTGGTGCCAATTTTGGCCGTGCCGGCTTTCTCTTTGGCGGCTTCGCGGCCCACATCGAGGGCGACGTGGTAAGGCAAGATCAATGGGCAGGCTTCACTCACACGCAAGCGCGAACGAACCTCAACACCAGCCTTTTCAAGGCCCGCAATTTCTTCGAGCAACTTGGGCACCGACAAGACCACGCCGTTGCCGATGTAGCACTTGACGCCTGCGCGCATGATGCCGCTGGGGATCAGGTGCAAAGCGGTTTTCACGCCATTGATGACCAAGGTATGTCCCGCGTTATGTCCACCCTGGAAACGCACCACGCCCTGGGCGCTTTCGGTCAACCAGTCGACCAGTTTGCCTTTGCCCTCGTCGCCCCATTGGGTGCCCACGACGACCACATTACGGCCTTGCTTCATGTTCATGCTTGAAATGTTCTTTCTCAAAGAGCCTGTACCACCCATTGCCCTGCCGCTTCAACCAGTTCGCGGTCGCAATGGAATTCGTCGATTTCGCTTTCGTGCCCAGGCAAAACACAAACCACTGTTTCGCCGCGGCTGCGCAATGAGGCGATCGCGGCGCGCAAAGAAGCGGTTGGACCCCACGGGGCCCGAATGGCTGCACGCAAAGGCAGTGGCTTGACAGCGGCGACCAATTCTTTCAGATCCAAACTGAAACCCACTGCCGGACGATCACGGTCAATGCGGTGGCCGAAAACGGCCCCTACGCCGTCATAACGACCGCCTCGGGCCAGAGCATCGGATGCGCCTTGGGCATAAATGGCAAAACGCATGCCGCTGTAGTAAGCGTAACCACGCGAATCACCGAGATCAAAGCTGACGGCAACGTCTGAAATTTGCGCCGCCAACCAACGCAATTGAACCAAAGCCTGGGTGATTTCAGGGTAGGCCGGCAAGCGTTCAGACGCAAGATCGAGCACGTTCAAATCACCGTACAAGTCGACCAGCGCAAGCAAGCCCTCGCGAGACGGCCTGGACATGCTTTTGCACAAGGCCTTTAAAGCTGAAGCATCCTTGCGCGCCAAGGCGGCATGGATGTCGTGACGGAGGTCTTCGCTCAACATCTCATCTTGCAACAAACGATTGACGATGCGGGCATCGGCCAAATCGACTTGCAAACTTCCCGCAAGGCCTGCAGACAAGCAGTCCAATGCCAACTGAAGGATTTCCAGATCAGCCTCGGGGCCCGCATGACCGTAGATCTCTGCACCCATTTGTAAAGGCTCACGGGTCGCGTGCGGCCGTGCCGGGCGAGTGTGCAAAACAGGTCCGCAATAGCAAAGGCGTGTGAGGGATGAACGGCCCAGCAAATGAGCGTCAATTCGCGCCACCTGAGGTGTGGTGTCCGCGCGCAAACCCAGCGTTCGACCGGAAAGTTGATCGACCAATTTGAAGGTTTGCAAATCCAAAGCTTCACCCGTGCCTGTCAGCAGGGATTCCAAATGCTCCAGCAGCGGGGGAATGACCAACTCGTAGCCATAGCCACGGGCGGTATCCAGCAGTTCGCGGCGGAGTTCTTCGATGTGGCGAGCCTCAGAGGGCAAGACATCGGCAACGTGATCCGGGAGGACCCAAGCAGACATGAGGGGATGGGGGGAGACGGTTAAAACCGAGATTTTACCGGGTTGAAGGCGTGTTTTTCGGACAAGCGTCGGTCAAATGGCTCTGAATTGACACAAAGAACAAAATTGAGCGCCGAAGCATGCGCTTCAGGAACTCAAGCCAGAAACCAAATAACAGAGATGCCCGCCAACACCATCAGCATGCCAAAGAAACGGATCTGCCCATCCTCCATCTTGAGCATTTGCTCAAAAAGGCTTTTCCAAAGGCGCGGTAGAACCATGGGCATCAGACCTTCCAGAATGAGCATCAAGCCCAAAGCCAAAAGGAGTGAGCCCAACAAGTTTTACTTTCGCGAAGGTGCGCTGGAAGGTGTGCCCCGCATGCCTTTGAAGAACTCTGAACTGCCGGGGTCCAGAACCATGACATCGCCTTTGCTGTTGAAGCTGGATTTGTAAGCTTCCAAGCTTCGGTAAAACTGCGCAAATTGCGGGTCGCGCCCAAAAGATTCGGCGTACAAACGAGCAGCCATGGCATCTCCCTCACCTTTGATCTTTTGAGCATCACGGTAAGCATTGGCCACCGTGACTTCACGCTGCCGGTCTGCATCCGCACGAATTTTTTCACCCTCAGCAGCACCCGTAGAGCGCAACTCATTGGCGACACGCTTTCGCTCTGCTTCCATCCGACGATAAACCGATTCAGTGATAGTGTCGACGTAGTCTGCACGCGTGATTCGAACGTCCACCACATCAACGCCCCAAGGCTTGGCACCTCGGACAACCGCCAAAACATCTTCCTTGACGTCGTCCATCAGCTCTTCACGCTTGAGAGACAGCAAATCTTTGACCGTGCGTTTGTTGATTTGTTCTTGGAAAGCGTTACGAACCACACGGTTGAGTTGGCTGGTACCCGACTTTTCATCCAAACCCACGTTTCGAATGTAGGCTTGGGGGTCGGTGATGCGCCAACGGACATACCAGTCGATGACCACGCGTTGCTTTTCAGCGGTGAGCATGGGTTCATTGTCAGGGCTGTCCAGGGTGAGCAAACGCTTGTCAATGTAGTTCACATTTTGCAGAGGCGGAGGCAATTTGAAGTGCAAACCCGGCTCAGTGATCACTTCTTTGATCTGACCCAAGGCGTAAACAACGCCAAATTGGCGTTGATCCACCACGAAAAGCGTTGAACTCAAGAGCGCAAACAAAACAAGAGCGCTGGAAATCCACAATCCGATGCGATTCATTTTCTTAGTCCTTATCGTGGATCGCGGTCGCGCGAACGTTGTGTATCCCTGGAGCGAGTTTCGGCTGAAACAGCGTTGGAATTGACGCCAGACGCAGGCGCAATGTCCATGACCGGGGGCGTCACCTGAGACACCTGCTGCATGATTTTGTCAAGCGGCAGATACAACAGGTTGGAGCCCTGCTTGCTGTCCACCAAAACTTTGGTCACGTTGCTGTAGATCTGCTGCATGGTGTCTGTGTACATGCGATCGCGCATGACTTGTGGCGATTTTTGGTACTCAGGCAAGATGGTTTTAAAACGCTGCGCATCACCCTCTGCTTGGGCCACGATGCGTTCGCGGTAAGCGTCAGCCTCTTCTTTCAAGCGAGAGGCCGCGCCCACGGCGCGAGGCACAACATCATTGGCATACGCCTGCGCTTCATTTTTGGCGCGTTCCCGCTCTTGGCCGGCTTTCAAGACATCGTCAAATGCAGACTGAACTTGCTCGGGTGGACGAACACCACCTTGTTGCAGATTGATGCCCACCACTTCAATGCCGACCTTGTACAGGTCCAGAATGGTCTGCATCTTTTCCCGCACGCGGGGGGCGATCTGGTCACGTTCCTCAGCCAAAGCCGAGTCCATTCTCATCTTGCCAACCACCTCACGCACAGCGGTTTCTGCGGACTGGATAACCGCTTGGGTTGGGTCACGGCTTTCGAAGAGGTAGGCGCGCGCATCGTTCAAGCGGTATTGAACGGCAAACTTGATTTCGACAATGTTCTCGTCTTCGGTGAGCATGGCCGACTCTCGCAGGCCAGTGGCCTTGATGATGTTGTCACGACCAATGTCAACCGACCGGATTTGGGTCACGAAAACCAACTCGTGACGCTGAACCGGGTAAGGCATGCGCCAATTGAAACCCGCGCTGACGGTGGAGTGGTACTTGCCAAACTGTGTGATCACAGCCTGCTGACCTTCTTGCACAATGAAAAAGCCCGTGGCCAACCAAACCAACAAGGCCCCACCCAAAATCACCCCAATGCCCAAATTTTTGATGAAGGCCGGAATTTCAGGTCCGCCTGAACCTCCGCCCGAACCGCTTGGGCCTGGAGGACGCTGCGGGCCGCCTTTACCGCCAAAAATCTGGCCCAGCTTGCGATTGAAATCGCGCCACAACTCATCCAAATCAGGTGGGCCGCCTTGCTGCTGAGGATTGCGCCCGGGTGGCTGCTGCCATGCGTCAGGCTTGGGGCCCGGAGGTGGCACATCGTTGTTGGGTTTGGCGCCCGAATCGTTGGATGACTTGTCGTCGTCACGGCCCCAACGCGGATCGTTCAGATTGAACATGCCTCGAATCTTTGCAGGCAGCAAGGACCATCGAAGGGGGGGAAGGTGAAAATTCATGGTGGTCAGTCTTTGTCAATTTGACGAAACGGTATTGTGCCGAAAATGAAGGCCTCTCAAGGCATGTCACCTTCATATTCCCGGTCAATGTCACGGGGATCAGTTTCTGGTACGAGCACGACGGGCAGAGCAGTTTTGACGATGTCTGACAGCACTGTCCTTAAGACGGACAAGCCCAAACCACTTTGCGCACTTAAAAACACACGAGGAACAGGATTACCGTCCAACTCGTACTGGTCTTGCATATGTAGGGGGTAGTTGGAGCCGTCCAATGCGTCAATTTTATTGAATACCAACAATTGAGGCACTTGATCTGAGCCAATCTCCAACAGAACTTTTTGAACTTCGGCCATTTGCTCGGGAAAATCTGAGTTTGAGGCATCCACCACATGAATCAAGAGGTCGGCATCGGTCGCTTCTTGCAAAGTCGCTTGAAAAGCCTCCACCAAGCCATGCGGTAAATCACGGATGAAGCCCACCGTGTCTGACAAGGAAACCGAGCGCCCTGCTTCACCCAAATAAAGCTGCCGAGTGGTGGTGTCCAGCGTTGCAAAGAGTTGGTCGGCGGCATAAGCCCTGGCTTTGACCAAAGCATTGAACAGCGTGGATTTACCGGCGTTGGTATAGCCCACCAAGGAAATATTGAAGGTATCCCGCCGATCACGTTGCCGGCGCTGCGTATGGCGTTGGCGTTTGACCTTGATCAAGCGCTCCTTGATGCGTTTGATCGAGTCTTGAATCATCCGCTTGTCCAGTTCGATCTGAGTCTCACCAGGACCTCCGCGCATGCCAATGCCGCCGCTTTGGCGTTCCAAGTGAGACCAACGCCGGACCAAACGTGTACTCAGGTACTGCTGACGGGCCAATTCAACTTGCAACTTGCCTTCATGGCTGCGGGCCCGCTGCCCGAAAATTTCCAGAATCAACAAAGTACGGTCATTGACCGGCAAACCGATGTGTCGTTCTAGGTTGCGTTGCTGCGCAGGACTGAGGGCTTGGTCAAAAAGGACCTCGACCGCCCCATGCAGCAAAGCCAAGGCTTTGATTTCATCCGCTTTGCCAGTGCCGACAAAAAGGGCCGCATCTGGGGCTTTTCGTTTGCAAGTCAAACGTGCAACGGGGTGCAGCCCGGCTGTTTTAGCGAGCAAACCCAATTCAACCAAATCGGCATCAAAGTGAGGCAAGCCAAAATCAACACCGATCAAAAGCGTCGGTGCTGTTTTTTTCATGGACATTTCAGACAAATTCAGCAGCCTTTGGTGGCCAGAGGAACCACCAAACCACAAGGGGCATGATCAGGCTGTGATTTCGCCAGTTTCAGGCGTGCTGAAAGTGACAGAGCGACCAGGAACGATGGTCGAAATAGCGTGTTTGTAGACCATCTGGGTGACCGTGTTTCGCAGCAAAACGACGTACTGGTCGAAGGACTCAATTTGACCTTGCAGCTTGATGCCATTGACCAAGTAAATGGACACGGGCACATGCTCTTTGCGCAGTGCATTCAAGAAGGGGTCTTGCAAAAGTTGGCCTTTGTTGCTCACGATATTCTCCGTGTTCAGAAGTTTGAAAGACTTGACCTTACCACAGGGCATGGGGTGCCCCGCTGGGATGAAGTGATGCCCTCGTCCCTCAACTGGATTCCTTGTCCGCAAAGGGGTTGGTGGAGGTTTTCATCTCGATCCGCAGAGGCGTTCCAGAAAGATTGAAGGCCTTTCGAAAGCGCCCTTCCAGAAACCGTTTGTAAGTGTCGGTGACGTGCTCCAGCGAATTGCCATGAACCACAATCACCGGAGGATTCATCCCCCCTTGATGGGCATAACGCAGCTTAGGACGAAACATACCACCGCGCTGTGGACTTTGGAACTGAACCGCCTCCAGCAACAAGCGCGTCAAAATGGGCGTACTCATCTTGCACATGGCCGCCTTATGGGCCTGAACGATTGACGCCCAGACAGGACCCAAACCTTGGCGTTTTTTGGCCGAGACGAAGTGCATGTTCGCAAAGCTCAAAAACGGCAAGCGATTTTCGATGGAGCGTTGTACCAATTGACGCTGGTATTCGTCGACCGCATCCCACTTGTTGACGGCCAGGACCATGGCGCGGCCACTTTCAAGGGCATAGCCCGCGATGTGAGCGTCTTGGTCGGTCACACCCTGTTCCGCGTCCAGGAGCAACAGCACGACATTCGCCGATTCAATGGCTTGCAGGGTTTTGACCACTGAAAACTTTTCGATCGCCTCAAACACTTTGCCTTTGCGACGCAAACCGGCCGTGTCAATCAATTCAAATTTTTGACCTTGCTTTTCGAACGGGACAGAAATCGCATCGCGTGTGGTGCCGGGCATATCAAACGCCACCAAGCGTTCTTCGCCCAACCAAGTATTGATCAATGTTGACTTGCCCACGTTGGGACGACCGGCTACAGCGAGCTTGATGACCGAGGGGTCGTCTTCGGTCTCTTCCGGTTCGTCGGACAGATGCAACGATTCAAATGCCAATTCGACCAAGCCACGCGTACCTTGACCGTGAGCTGCCGAGATGGCGATCACCTCCCCCAAACCCAGCTCATAAAACTCCGTCAATTGGATGCCTTCGAGCATGCCCTCGGCTTTGTTGGCGACGAGCAAAGTCGGTTTGCCAATTTTTCGCAAGTATTTGGCGATGTCGTGGTCTTGTGCAGACAACCCGCCGCGAGCGTCAACCACAAAGATGACGATGTCAGCTTCCGCAACAGCTTGCTGCGTTTGCTTGGCCATTTCTTTGTAGATCCCTGCGCTGGCGTCGGGCTCAAAACCCCCGGTGTCGATGACGATGAATTCTTGGCGACCTTGTTTGCCATTGCCGTAGTGGCGGTCACGGGTCAGGCCCGCAAAATCGGCCACGATGGCATCCCGGCTTTTGGTCAGACGGTTAAAGAGCGTGGATTTGCCCACATTGGGGCGGCCAACAAGGGCCAAAACAGGTTTCACTTAAAAATTTTCCGATCCATCATTCAGGGCGAAATCCATGCACGCCCCCGGCACGTGTCACCACCACCAACGTCTGACCAGACCAAATGGGCTTGCCCATGATGGCATGGCCATCTGTGGCCACGCGTTGCAAAGCTTGGCCATTTTGGGGTGACAAGAAGTGAACCCAGCCCTCTTGATCACCCACGACCACCGCATTGTTCAAAAGCAAAGGCGTGCTCAGACCTCGAAAGCGCAGCGCGTCTTGGGACCAAAGTGGGTTACCCGTACTGCGCTGCCAAGCCAGTACTTTCCCATCCGACTCGGTGCCCACCAAGAATTGTTCGTTGCCATCAAGACCTTGATGACCTTGGGCGGGACGGGACCAAGCCATGCGACCCGTCAAACCATCCAAACAAGCGACAGCGGTTTGGAAAGCGCGAACACACAGGCCATGGCCTTGCCGGCTGGCACCGGCAACCAAATCAACCAGACGCTCGACTTCGTTGGTACCGCGTGTCACGCCCACCAAAGTTTCCCAGCGCACAGCACCGGTCATAGGATTCAAAGAAGCCAATCGACCACCCCATCCGACCAAGAGGTTGTCACCGATCGGCATCAACAGACCCGCCTGGCGAAGCAACAAAGGATCGCTAGGACGCTGTTGGCCCCAAAGGCGTTGTCCAGTATCGGCATCAAAGGCCGTCACGGCTCTGTCTCCGGTCAACACAAACACGCGATCGCCTGCCACCAACGGCGGGGTGTAGGACAAGGCCGGCAAAACATGCCGCCACAATACTTTGCCCGCCTCGGCAACCACCAATTCATTGGCTTGGGTCACCACGGCAAAGCGGCGGCCATCGCCACCCACTCCGGCTTGAATCGGCGCATTCAGGTTGAGGCGCCAAACATCAAGGCCATTGCGCACATCGATCAAGGCCAACTGGCCTTGTGCAGAGGCCAATGCCATCTGCTGCCCATGCACGGAAGGCAGCAAATGCGCAAACACGGGTCCGATTTGGCTCTTCCAAACAGGTTGAACTTTGAAAGTACCACTGGTGGTTGGCAAGGGCGAAGCCTTGGGTTTTTCAGGCGCGCTGGAACAAGCACCCACAAGCAGGGCAAAGGCCACAAGCATGAGACGCGACACAACTGAAAACATGGGCTTCATCACTTGGTGTTTCCTGATGAGGCAGAGGCAAGAGGATCGACCCCTAAAGCGTTGAGTTTGGCCTCGACCAAACGGCGAAAGTCAGGGATTTCGCTCAATTCATCCCAGGCTTTTTTGTAAGCAGAAAGGGCTTCAGGCTTTTGATTCTTCGCGGACAGAACATCCCCTTTCAAGTCCGAAGCCAAACCCATCAGAGAGGGAACTACGGGTTGAGCCAATTGCGCCAAGGCCTCATCCAACGAGCCACCGTCCAGCAAAAGCGCGGCCAAACGCAGACGTGCAATGTCACGGTATGCAGGGTCAGGCGCCGCACCCACCACCCATTTCAGGGCAGCTTGAGCCTCAGCCGATTTGCCTTGGGTGCTCAAGAACTTGGCCGCCACCAAAGAGGCCTGATGGGCAAACAAGGTCCCTGGGAATTTGTCTTTGATGTCTGCAAAGCTCCGCTGGACCCGCGCCAAATCGCCAGCATTGGCCGAACGTTCCACCTCATCAAAGAGAATGGCTGCTTTGGCGGCCTGATCGCGCTGCCAGTATTGGTAGCCATTCCAAGCGGCATAAGCACCCAAAATGACGATCAAAATCCAAGAAATCAGGTTGCCGTATTTCTTCCAAAAATGCTTGATCTGGTCAAGTTGTTCTTGTTCTTCTAGGTCGAGAGCTTTGGCCATGGTGTATTGACTATTCGGTAAACATCAAGAGTGTGATTGTAGGGTGTGGGCCCAGTCGGCCACCGCGCCCAAAGGCTCAGTACGCTGCGCCCCTTGACCGTCGCGCAGGGATTTGACGGCCACTTGCCCCAAGGCCAATTCTTCGGCCCCAAAAACCAAGGCATAACGGGCACCAGAACCATCTGCCTTTTTGAATTGGGTCTTCATGCTGCCCATGCCTTCGCCACTGCCGGCATGCATTTGGGCCGACACGCCACAAGCGCGCAAGGTCTGCAGCACCTGCATGGCAACGGGCAAAGCCGCTGTTTCTGGAATGATGGCGTAAACATCAGGGGCCAAATCGGGCAAAGCCTCGCCCTGCTCCTTGATGAGTTCCAACACACGCTCAACACCCAAAGCCCAACCGACCGCGGGGGAAGGCTTGCCGCCAATTTGCTCAATCAGGTAGTCATATCGGCCGCCGCCGCAAATCGTGCCTTGCGAGCCCAGGCTGGTGGTGATGAACTCAAAGACTGTGAGGTTGTAGTAATCCATACCGCGAACCAAGCGCGGGTTGATGGTGTAGGCCACGCCATTGGCCTCCAAAATCGCCTTGACCGCGTTGAAGTGCGCCAAGGAAGCCTCGCCTAAAAAGTCAAGCAAACGGGGGGCTGCTTCGACCACGCTTTGCATGGCCGGGTTCTTGGTGTCCAAAATGCGCAAAGGGTTGCTGTGAAGGCGCCGTTTTGCCTCTTCGTCAAGGACATCGCTGTGCTTTTCAAGGTGGGCGATCAAGGCGGCGCGGTGGGCTTGGCGCTCGGCCGGCTGGCCCAGACTGTTGAGTTCCAGACGCACGTCCTTGAGACCCAACACCTTCCAAAGGTCATTGGCCAACAAAATCAGCTCGGCATCCACCTCGGCACCGCCAAACCCCAGCACCTCGGCACCGACTTGGTGAAACTGGCGGTAACGCCCGCGCTGCGGGCGCTCATGTCGAAACATCGGCCCCATGTAATACAGGCGCTTGCCGCCTTCGTAAAGCAAATTGTGCTCAACCACTGCACGCACCAAACCGGCGGTGCCCTCGGGCCGTAAAGTGAGTTGCTCGCCGTTCAGGCGGTCTTCAAAGGAGTACATCTCCTTTTCAACGATGTCGGTCACTTCGCCCAGGCCACGCACGAACAAAGCGGTGGGCTCAACGATGGGCAAACGCACATTGCGGTAGGCGTAACGTGCCATCAAGGCGCGAATCTGGCCTTCCAGCCACTCCCAACGGGCTGATTCTGGTGGCAAGATGTCGTTCATACCCTTCACGCCGACCAGCTTTGGGAGCTTGGTGGCTTTGTCCGCTTTCACAGAGGCCATGTCTTTCAGCGCGTCGCTCATTTTTGTTCTGCAGATCCGGAACCAAAGCGGTTCTCAATGTAATTTTCAACGAGCACCTGAAACTCTTGCGCAATGCCTTCACCGCGCAAAGTCAGGCGCTTTTCGCCATCAATGAACACCGGTGCAGCAGGCGCTTCGCCCGTGCCCGGTAGGCTGATGCCGATGTCAGCGTGCTTGCTCTCGCCTGGACCGTTCACGATACAGCCCATCACCGCCACTTTGAGGTTTTCAACCCCGGGGTAGCGCACACGCCATACGGGCATTTGGGCACGCAAAAAGTCGTCAATTTGCTTGGCCAGCTCCTGGAAAGTGCTGCTGGTGGTCCGGCCGCATCCGGGGCATGCCGTCACGCTGGGGACAAAAATACGCAAACCCAAGGACTGCAAAATCTCAGAGGCAATCACCACCTCTTGCGTGCGGGCTTCGCCTGGCTGAGGGGTGAGCGACACGCGGATGGTGTCGCCAATGCCCTCTTGCAGCAGCACAGACAAGGCGGCAGCAGAAGCCACAGTGCCCTTGGTGCCCATGCCAGCTTCTGTCAGGCCAAGGTGCAAGACGTAGTCGGTACGGCGTCCGAGTTCGCGGTAAACAGAGATCAAATCCTGAACGCCAGACACTTTGCAAGACAACGTGATGTGGTCGCCGGATAAACCCATTTCCTCTGCGCGTTGTGCAGAAGAAATGGCCGAAGCGATCAAAGCCTCGTACATCACTTGCCGGGCTTCCCACGGCGATGCACGCTGGCTGTTCACATCCATCAGCTCAGCCAAAAGATCTTGGTCCAGGCTACCCCAATTCACACCAATGCGAATGGGCTTGTTCCAACGCATGGCCGCTTCGATCATCTGACCGAATTGAATATCCCGCTTATCGCCCTTGCCCACGTTGCCGGGGTTGATGCGGTATTTGGACAGCGCCTCGGCGCACGCAGGGTAATCGGTCAACAGGCGGTGGCCGTTGTAATGAAAGTCACCAATCAATGGCACGTCGATGCCCATTTTGTCGAGCTGATCGCGAATGTGCGGAACCGCCTCGGCAGCTTCTGGGGTATTGACCGTGATCCGCACCATCTCAGAGCCCGCGATCGCCAACTCTTTGACTTGGATGGCTGTTCCAATGACGTCCACAGTGTCTGTGTTGGTCATGGATTGAACCCTGACAGGTGCACCGCCGCCCACGGTGACCACTTTGGAGCCCCAAACCACCTTGGATTGACGACTGACCCGCTTAAGCGGTTTGGCAATTTCAATCGGATGAGCCGATGACGAAGTCAAAACAGAAGACATGATTACTCCTTCACTTCAAACCGTGCCACGGTCACTTGCGTGTGTGGCTTCAAATCAAAGGCCTCGCCACGCAGTGTGACACTCACCGATTGAGCACGTCCCACCACCACGCGTACAGGCAGCGGACTGTCAATCTGAGTGGTCTCGCCCGCCTTCAAAAGGCCGCTCCAGACCACCGCATTTTGTGCGTCACGCAACTCAAGCCAACTTTCGGCAGAGGCCCTGAAAACCCAGGGCGCAGATTTGACCGTTGCTGCCGCCATACCGGCGGCAGGATTTTGACGGGTATTGGCTTCTTGCTGCACAGCGGGTGGTGCAGGAACAGGTGCAAGTCCCGACGGAGGCAAGCTGACTGCCGATGGGCTCAAAGGTTCAAGGGGGGTCTGCGTCTGCGAAGACGCCACATCGGTCATCGTTCGAGCAGGCTCAACACGGCTATCTTGAGTCACTTCAACCGCTGAGTCGCTGTTCAACCACGGAAGTCTGGAGAGGTCCAACCAAGCCCATTGAAGTGGAGATGGCAACCAGACAAACGACAAGGTCAATGCCAACAGCAGCGCCCCAAGCCAAAACACCTTGGACTTGATCGTGTTGTGAGCAGTGCCCATCCGATTCAATCGGGCTTGCGTCAGTGTTGGCTGTTGTTGAATCTGTTTCAAAGCAGCAAGCTGACTGGATGGGCGCGGTAACAAAGCCAAAACGGGGGCCGGATCAAGGTTCAACTGACGGCAAACACTGGACGCCAAACCTCGGTAGAAAACAGGTCCTTTGTCGGCATCGAAGACATTGGCTTCAAGCGCCTCCAACTGCCGCACAGGCACCTTGAGGTTCACCGACAAAACGGCCACATGAATGCCCGCCTTGAGTCTGGCTTCACGCAGCAAAAGACCTGCAGTCAGAATGGGGCCCGTTGGGGTATCGGCATCGTTGCTCATTCAATCACTCCTGACGCGCTCGCGTCGGGTAGGGCACCAAAGGCACAACACGTTGCTGAGCCATGCGGGACTGAACCTGTGTGCGGTCCTTCACATCACCAGCCAGTTGACCACAAGCTGCGTCGATGTCATCACCACGGGTTTTACGGACCGTGGTCACCAAACCTGCGTCTTGCAATTGCTTGGCAAACGCCTGCACACGGGCATGGGGCGATCGGAGCAAACCCGAGGCCGGGAAGGGGTTGAAAGGGATCAGATTGAACTTGCACCGCAAGCCTTGCCGGGCGTGCTTTTGTACCAAATCAATCAATTGGCTGGCATGCTCAGCTTGGTCGTTCACACCGTCCAACATGCAATATTCAAAGGTGATGAAATCGCGGGGCGCGTGGGCCAAGTAAGCTGTGCACGCTTTCATGAGTTCATCGAGCGGGTATTTGCGGTTGAGCGGCACCAAGTGATCGCGCAGCGTATCGATTGGGGCATGCAAGGACACCGCTAAGGCCACTGGGCAATCTCCAGACAAACGCTCGATCATGGGCACCACACCCGAGGTGGACACCGTGACACGGCGGCGCGAGAGGCCATAACCATGGTCGTCGAGCATGGCGCGCAAAGCAGGAACCAGTGCCGAATAGTTTTGCAAGGGCTCACCCATGCCCATCATCACCACATTGGAAATGACGCGATCTGGCGTGTTCAGGTGCTTGCGCAAAAAGTGCTCGGCAAACCACAATTGCGCCAGGATCTCACCCGTGGTGAGGTTGCGGCTGAAACCTTGATGACCCGTGGAGCAAAAACGACAGCCCACGGCACAACCGGCTTGAGAAGATATGCACAGGGTGCCCCGATCGTCTTCAGGGATAAACACGGTTTCAATGGCATTGCCATCGCCAACATCGAACAACCACTTGATGGTGCCGTCGTTTGAAATGTGTTGGCTGATGACAGGCAAAGAGGCGATGTGGGCATGACCCTGGAGCTTTTGGCGCAGTGATTTGGCCAAGTCGCTCATCTGATCGAAATTCGCAGCGCCCCGCTGGTGTATCCAGCGGAACAACTGGGTGGCCCTGAAGCGCTTTTCGCCCAGCCCCTCGCAAAAAACGGCCAAACCATCCAGATCAAATTCAAGAAGGTTGGCCGTCATGGGGTTCGGGGACGGGCTAGGGCCGCAACGCGATCAGCGTGCGTAAACGTTCAAGCCAGCGAAGAAGAAGGCGATTTCTACAGCGGCAGTTTCAGGGGCGTCAGAACCGTGAACAGCATTGGCGTCGATGCTGTCAGCGAAGTCGGCGCGAATCGTGCCAGCGTCGGCCTTCTTGGGATCCGTCGCACCCATCAGGTCACGGTTTTTGGCGATGGCGTTCTCGCCTTCAAGGGCTTGGATCATCACTGGACCCGAGATCATGAAGTCGACCAAGTCCTTGAAGAAAGGACGCGCCTTGTGCACACCGTAGAACTGCTCGGCTTCGCCACGTGACAGGTGAACCATCTTGGCCGCGACCACTTTGAGGCCAGCAGCTTCGAAACGAGCGTAGATTTGACCGATGACGTTCTTGGCAACGGCGTCGGGTTTGATGATGGAGAGTGTGCGTTCGATGGCCATGATTTCTTCCTATTTCAAGAGTTTTATAAAGCAAATTTGCCCAGCAGCAAAGCCAGATATTCTAACCCGAGCGAGGCAGATGACATCCTCGACCTCGCCAAAGGAAGGGTCTCAGTCCAGACAGGCTCAATGGCCCCAGACACGCGGACTCATCGGCTGGTTTTGCTGCCACCTCGTCCACCCCGTCCCGTTCCACCGGGGACTTTTTTCAAACGGTTAAAGCTTTCAGCACCAATGTACTTGGCTTCATTTTTGGGGGCATCCGATTTGGCGTGCAAGCCGGATCCTCCGGGCGCTTGATTCGGCTTGGCTGCAGGTTTGGCACGTGGCACAGCCGTGCCCGCACGCCCTTGCCCACCGGTCCGAGGGCGTCTGTCGTTGCGGTTTGTGCGCGATGCCGGCTCGGTCACGGCACGGGGGCGCTCGGAAGTTCCCGCTGCGCGCATCAAAGAGCGGATATCGGCCTCGTCCAACTCCAGCCAAGCGCCTCGGCGCAAACCATGGGGCAGCACCATCGCGCCATATCGAATGCGGATCAAACGGCTGACCGCGTGACCCACGGATTCCATCATGCGGCGCACTTCCCGATTGCGCCCCTCAGAAATGGTGACGCGGTACCAACAATTGGACCCCTCCCCGCCCCCATCTTCAATCGATCCGAATTGCGCAGGGCCGTCGTCCAACATGACGCCGTCCAGCAAACGGTGCTTTTCATCTTTGCTCAATGCGCCCAGCACACGAACGGCGTACTCACGCTCCAAACCAAAGCGGGGATGCATCAACTGATTGGCCAACTCACCGGAGCTGGTGAACAACAAAAGCCCTTCCGTATTGAGGTCCAATCGGCCCACCGACTGCCATTTGCCATTTTGTAAACGCGGCAATTTTCGGAAAACAGAGGGGCGGTTTTGCGGATCGTCATGGCTGACGATTTCACCGGCAGGCTTGTGGTACGCAATCACACGGGCTGGTGGCGGGTCAATGCGGATGCGAATCGGCTTGCCATCCACCTTGATTTGATCACCATATTGAACACGCTGCCCCACGTGAGCAGGCTCGTTATTGACAGCAATTCGGCCTTCGGCGATCAGCTTTTCCATCTCAAGCCGAGAACCCATACCCGCTTGCGCCAGCACTTTGTGCAACTTGGGAGAATCGGTTTGCGGTGCCAACACCCGCTTGCCCAAATCTTCGGACAAAGCCTCCACAACCTCTTCGTCATCGAATTGGCCGGACACCACATCGGCCAAGGCGATGGGCTTGAAAGAAACCTGCAGGTCCTGCGCCATAGCGCCCGGCTTGCGTTTGGCGTAAACGCCAGCTTGGGTGTTCTGGTCGTTGGAGGAGTGATCGTTCATGAGTTGGGGGCTTCATCCCCGTTCAGGGAAATTGTGGGGGCCACATCGGGCAAATTGGAGAGGGACTCCAAGACAGTTGGGGGGTTGGGCAGCACCTCGTCCAAAGACAGGCTGGCTTGCAAGGGCGATTCGTCCAGCATGTCGGACAAAGCCGACATCTGCGGGTCAACCTGAGACAGCAAAGGCAGCTGATCCAAGGAAGACAAGCCCAAATCGTCCAAAAACTGGCGCGTTGTGGCAAAAAGGCTGGGGCGACCCACCGTTTCCCGGTGTCCAATCACTTCAACCCAGCCCCGATCTTCGAGTTGCTTGAGAATCTGGGAGCCAATCGTGACCCCTCGGATGTCTTCCATGTCGCCACGCGTGACGGGTTGACGGTAGGCGATGATGGCCAAGGTCTCGAGAACAGCCCGTGTGTATTTAGGGGGTTTTTCCGGGTGCAAGCGGTCAAGATAAGACCGCAGCTCGGGTCGACTTTGAAAGCGCCAACCACTGGCCACATGGACCAATTCCAAGCCCTTATGAGCCCATTCGAGTTCAATTTCTTGCAGCATCGACCTCAGGGTATCGGCCCCGAGTTCATCGTCGTACAAGACGCGGAGGTCGCGCAGAGACAGTGGCTGACCTGCTGTGAGCAGCGCCGCTTCCAGGACACGCTTGGCTTGCGCCATGTTCATGGTGTCGGTCTTTCGGAAAAAAACGCCTCACGGCGTGGTTAGGGAATCAGCTGCCGCCATGGTCAAAAGCAGAAGTCGGGACCGGCTCAACCTGCATGACTGGCACGGAGACGTCAAGCGCCGCTTACATTCCAGGGCTCAAATTGTAACTGAGGCCCAATGGCTGCAATGCCGCAGCCATGTCTTGTGGCCAGTCGGTTTGCAAATCGATGTTGGCGCCGGTGATGGGGTGCACAAACGCCAACCGCCATGCATGCAGGGCTTGACGCACCATGCCGCCCAATGGCGCACCGCCATAAACCCCATCACCGATCAACGCGTGTCCGATATGGGCCATGTGCACCCGAATCTGGTGTGTCCGCCCCGTGTGCAAGGTGCAACGAACCAAGCAGCAACGCTCTCCCTGTGCCAGCAGATCAAGGGTCGTTGCAGCGGTTTTGCCCGACTGATGCGTCAAATCCACGACCGCCATTCGCAAACGATGGCTCGGGTCCCTGCCAATGGCTGCATCGACATGCTTTTGAACAGGACCTGCCCAAGCTTTATGGGCCAAAGCCAAGTATTGGCGGTGCACGTCTCGGGCCGCAATCTGGGCCACCAGCGCATCCATGGTTTGGCGCGTTCGGGCCACCACCATCAAGCCACTGGTGTCTTTGTCCAGACGGTGGACGATGCCGGCACGGGGAACTTCGCTGGCTTTGGGGTCCAAGGCCAAAAGGCCGTTCAGCAAGGTCCCGCCCCAATGGCCTGGCGCTGGATGCACCACCAAACCGGCAGGTTTGTGGATCACCCGGAGGTGCTCATCCTCGTAAACCACGTCGATTGGCATGGCTTCGGGCACAAAGGCTTGTGACTGAGGCGTGGCCCGCAGTGTGATTTGCAATTGGTTGCCCAAACGGACCTTGGCCGAGACCTTGGTGGTCACCCGCCCGTCCACCAAGGCGTCGCCTTGTTCAATCAGTTGCTGCAAGTAGCTGCGTGAAAACTCAGGAACCAATTGCGCGAAAACACGGTCCAAGCGTTGACCGTGCAAAGTCGAAGGCACCAAAGCATGGCGCACCTCTTGGGTCGCCTCCACCAAGCGCTCCGCGTCATCCAGCGCTTGACCGGGGTCTTCCATTTCGGGGTCGGTCGATATAATCAAAGTGTTCAACAGCTCAGGGGTGTTTTAGATGCAAAGCTTCAGATTATCGACGGTTCTTGTCAGCCTTTTGATGGCTGCGGGACTTCTTCTGAGCGGCTGTGCCAACAACCCCAAAGACCCCACTGCAGGCTGGACGCCAGAAAAAATCTACAGCGAAGCCCGCGACGAGGTCAACGCGGGTGCTTGGGACAAGGCGATTGGTTACTACGAAAAGCTGGAAGGGCGCGCCGCTGGAACCGTTTTGGCTCAACAGGCTCAGATTGACAAGGCCTATGCCCAATTCAAAACGGGCAACAAAATCCAAGCTTTGGCCACTTTGGACCGCTTTATCCGCTTGCATCCCACCAGCCCTGCTCTGGACTACGCACTGTTTCTAAAAGGCGTTGTCAATTTCAA
Source organism: Limnohabitans sp. Rim28 (assembly GCF_000293865.2). Lineage (GTDB taxonomy): Bacteria > Pseudomonadota > Gammaproteobacteria > Burkholderiales > Burkholderiaceae_C > Limnohabitans_A. The sequence goes on from NZ_ALKN02000001.1 coordinate 184,427, forward strand.
CGACAACTTGGGAATGTTCTCGTTTTTGACACGCCAAGACTTGTCAGAGCGTGACCAAAAAGCGGCCAAAGACTCCTATGAATCCTTTCTGGAGCTGACCACCCGCTTTCCCGATTCAAAGTACAGCGCCGACGCTCGCCAGCGCATGACGCATGTGGTCAACTCATTGGCCGCTTACGAGGTGCATGTGGCACGCTACTACGCCAAACGCGGCGCTCATGTGGCGGCCATCAACCGGGCACAACAAGCGATCATCGATTTCGAAGGTGTCCCGGCCATCGAAGAAGCCCTGGCCATTTTGGTCAAATCTTATGACGCCATGGGCATGACCCTGTTGCGAGACGACGCATTGCGGGTATTGACCCAAAATTACCCTCAGTCGGTTTACCTTCCGGGCAATTCCCCATCGGGCACTAAAGGCTGGTGGCGTCTTTGGTGAGCTGCTGCAAAGCCTGCACAAAGGCTTCGTGGTCCTCTAAACGGCGCATGTCTGGCAGACCTCGCACCAAGCGGCGCCCGTAAGACATGCTCACCAAGCGGCTGTCGCACACCACCAAAATCCCCCGATCGGATTCACTCCGTATCAACCGACCGGCTCCTTGTTTGAGAGACACGGCAGCCTCCGGTAAAGCGTGATCGGCAAAAGCACTCTTGCCTTGTTGGGTCATGCGTTGGCTGCGGGCTTCGAACAAAGGATCGCCGGGAGGTGGGAACGGAAGTTTGTCGATCACCACCAGCTGCAAAGCATCGCCGGGCACGTCAAAGCCTTCCCAAAAAGAAGCGGATGCCACCAGCACACACCCCCTGCGCCCATGAGGATCACCCTGCCCTCCACCCTCACGGAAACGCTCCATCAACCGACGCTTGGGGCTTTGCCCTTGCACCAAGACTTCCACGCTGGCATCGCCCTGAAGCTGCAAATGTTCGCCAATGCTTCGCATCGCAGTCAATGTGGTGGTCAACACCAGGGTCCGGCCGCCCAAAATGGCCATGGCCTCCAAGACCAGACGGGCCACCTGAGACGCATGATCGGCATCACCCGGGCGTGGCAAATGGGTGGGCACATACAGCGCCGCTTGGCGTGCATAGTCAAAAGGGCTGCTGACTTGCATGACCTCGGCAGAACTCAGGCCGCAAGGCTCGGTGAACCAACGCAAGCTAGGTTCGTCCCCCAAAGTGGCTGAAGTGAAGATCCAGGCACGCTGACCCAGGCCCACCAAAGCGCCACTGGACGCCCTGTCCGAAGCGTTATGCCGAGTATCCCCGGCCATCAGCGCTTCCAAAGAATCAGGCTCGTTCACATGGCTTGCATCGATGGCCGGTGCCGCTGAAACGGGCCGTGTCAGTGCTGAGAATGACTGCGCAATGTCCAAGGGAGACTCGATCAGGCGCAGCTGTGCACTGACTTCTGCCCAGCGCACCCCCTCTGGCTTGGGGGTATCGGCAAACATGGCGGCACGTTGGATCAGTTCGCGGGTGCGATCACCCAAGCGCTGAAAATCAGGTGCCAGTTCACTGACCATGTCCAAGCCACTTTGCAACTCGGCAAGCGCTTGTGTCACGGCTTGCAAACCGGTGTCCCATTCGTGGGGGTCAACACCCTCTGGGTGTTGACCCGTCCAACGCAAACGCACAGCCCCCCGGTGCATGCCAGCGGCCAAGCGCCAATCACGGGCCGCTTTTTCCAAACCTGCGCTCAATCCCTGCCAATCGACCAGGCCTCGCGCCAGCTGCAAGCCCGTGGACAAAGTGTCTCGCACCAGCTCGTGCAATTGCACTGTGGACAACTGCTGGCCTAAGAAATTCACGCCAATCTCGTTGAGTTGGTGAGCCTCGTCAAACACAGTCACGCGGACCGTAGGCAACAACTCGGCCACACCCGATTCACGCACCACCATGTCGGCAAAAAACAAATGGTGGTTGATGACCACCACGTCCGCCGCCATGGCTTCTTTGCGGGCCAAATTCACATGACAGGCCCGGTAGCGAGGACAGCTGGAGCCCAAACAGTTGTCGCGGGTGGACGTGACCAGTGGCCACAATGAGGAACGCTCGTCCAGACCTGTCAATTCGGCCATATCGCCCGTTCGCGTGGATTGCGACCAGGTCTCCATCTTGGCCAATGCTTTTTGCGCGCCCGGCTGGGCCGATTCGGGGCTGTGCCGGGCCTGCTCCATGCGGTGCAAACACAAGTAGTTGGAGCGCCCTTTGAGCAAAGCCACCCGGATCGGCAAGCCCAGGACCTCGATCAAACGGGGAATGTCACGAGAAAATAATTGGTCTTGCAAGGCTTTGGTCGCTGTGGACACCAAGGCCCGCTGACCACTGAGCAAAACCGGCACCAAATAGGCGTAGGTTTTACCGGTCCCCGTGCCCGCCTCGACCACCAACTGCCCGCCGTCTTGGACCGTTCGACTCACCGCCAAGGCCATGTCAGTTTGTCCCTGCCTGGGTTGAAAACCAGGCACAGCTTGGGCCAAGATGCCTTGGCTGGACAAGGTATCGGCCACCCGCTGGTCAAGCAAATTCAAGCAGGCTCCTTGGGCAGCAAACGGGCCTGTAGCAAAGCAATTTGGTCGCGCAATGCCAAGCGCCTTTTTTTCATGCGCCGCAGGCTCAGATCATCCTGCTTTGAGGCTAGGGCCGATGCCTGGTCAATCAAGGCATCCAAATCGGCATGCGCCATTTGCCACTCGATCAACTGACGCTGGGGTGAGTGCAAATCAAACCCGGGCAAGCCCGGCAATGTGGGCGGGGAGCTGTCCATCAGGGTGTGCCCTGCTTGTCTGGTTGTTTGCCAAGCAAACGCAGGTCACGCTGTGTTGACCGCCACGCACGTTCTCGAGCGTTCAAGACCAGCTCTTGCTGGGCCAATGGATCAAGGGCTTGTCTGCGGATCCGGCGGGACTCGATCAAACACGCATTGACCGCAAACTTTTGCCAACAGAGCGCTTGTCGCTGCTCATCCGATTTCAATATGGCGTCACGCTGTACCGCCAATGCCTGCCTTTGAATGGCAATGTCCTGGGGTTCGGCCTGCAGTTCTGAGCCATCTGAGGCTGCAGACCCCATGTTTTGCGCATGAGCCCCACCCCACAGCGCCCAAGCCGCAAACCAGCCAGCCAGCCAGAACAGGCGCACGCGGATCATGTGAGGTTCGTGTCCACAGTGCGGTGCTCCAGCGCCAAGAATTCACTGGACTGCATTTCATGGAGGCGAGACACCGTGCGCGGAAACTCATGGGACATGGGACCTGAGGTGTAAAGGCCTTCGGGTGGCACGGCGGCAGACATGATGAGTTTGACCCGGCGGTCGTACAGCACGTCGATCAGCCATGTGAATCGGCGTGCCTCGGATGCCATGCTGACGGGCATGAAAGGCACATTGCTCAGCAAGACTGTGTGGTATTGGGTGGCGATTTCCAAGTAATCGTTTTGTGACCGTGGCCCCCCACAAATGGCCCTGAAATCAAACCACACCACATCTCCTGCACGGCGTTTGGCGGTGATTTCGCGCGCCTCAATGTGCAGCACCGGGTCTTCGTCGGGTCCTGTGGCCAGGCGGTTGAAGGCCTCGTTCATCTCACGGTCGGCCTGCTCACCCAAAGGCGAATGGTAGAGCTTGACCCTCTCCAGCGTGCGGCGGCGGTAGTCCGTGCCGTTGTCCACATTCAACACCTGCATGCGCTCGTTCAGCAAGGCAATGGCGGGCAAGATGCGGTCGCGGTGCAGACCATCGGGGTACAGACCGTTGGGCTCAAAATTGGACGTGGTGACAAAACCAACGCCATTGTCAAACAGCGCCACCAGCAAGCGGTGCAGGATCATGGCATCGGTGATGTCCGCCACATGGAATTCGTCAAAACAGATGAGCTGATAGCGCTTGGCCATGCGCTTGCCCAGCTCGTCCAAGGGGTTCACCGTGCCTTGAATGGCCGTCAACTCTCGGTGCACCTCGCGCATGAATTCGTGAAAGTGCAAACGGGTTTTGCGCTCGACCGGCACAGCGGCAAAAAAGCAGTCCATCAAGAAACTTTTGCCCCGGCCCACGCCGCCAAACATGTAGACCCCTTTGGGAATGTCAGGCCGGGAGAACAGCTTGCCCAGCAGACCGGAGCGCTTGGATTGATAGGCTGTCCACTCACTGGCGCAGCGCTCCAAAGCGTCAATGGCTCGGAGCTGCGCCGGATCGCTTTGGTAATCACGCTTGAGCAACTCAGCTTCGTAAACTTCACGAACGGACATGGGCAGTGGACTCTTCAATTCAAATGAGAAAAACCCGGGTTGAGCCCGGGTTTTCAGGGTGACTGAACTTTAACCCAACTCACCCCAAACCACAGTTCAGGGCAGGTCAAGGGCTCAGAAGTTCAGGGTGCGCTTGTCCACAGCCAAAGCCGCTTCTTTGGTCGCTTCGCTCAAAGATGGGTGCGCATGACAGATGCGGGCGATGTCTTCGGCGCTGGCACGGAATTCCATGGCCACTACGGCCTCGGCGATCAACTCAGAGGCTTGAGGGCCGACGATGTGAACGCCCAAGATTTCGTCGGTGGTGGCATCGGCCAGCATCTTGACCATGCCGGTCGTGTCGCCCAAGGCGCGGGCACGTCCATTGGCCAGGAACGGGAACGAACCCGCCTTGTAAGCCACACCATCGGCCTTGAGCTGCTGCTCGGTACGGCCCACCCATGCGATTTCGGGGCTGGTGTAGATGACCCAAGGGATGGTGTTGAAGTTGACATGCCCGTGTTGGCCCGCGATGCGCTCGGCCACGGCCACGCCCTCTTCTTCCGCTTTGTGCGCCAACATGGGCCCACGCACCACGTCGCCCACGGCCCACACGCCGGGCAAGTTGGTTTTGCAATCACCGTCCACCACGATCGCGCCACGCTCGTCCAGCTGCAAACCCACGGCTTCGGTGTTCAGGCCGATGGTGTTGGGCACCCGGCCGATCGAGATGATCAGCTTGTCAGCGTCCAGCACCACGGCTTCACCCTTGGCATTGGTGTAGTTGACGGTCACGCCCTTCTTGCCATTGACGATTTCGCCGACTTTGACGCCGAGTTCGATCTTCAGGCCCTGCTTGTCGAAAGCCTTTTTGGCCTCCTTGGCGATTTGCTCGTCCACGGCACCCAGAAAGGTCGGCAAGCCTTCGAGGATGGTGACTTCTGCGCCGAGGCGACGCCAGACCGAACCCATTTCCAGGCCAATCACGCCGGAACCGATCAGGGCCAATTTCTTGGGCACACCGCCCAAGCGCAAAGCACCATCGTTCGACAAGACGTTGACTTCGTCGAACGGGGTGCCCGGCAAGGCGCGGGCATTGGAGCCTGTGGCGATGATGACGTGTTTGCCGCTGACCGACTCTTCGGTCTTGCCCGCCACCTTGATTTCGTAGCCGCCCTCGGCTTGGCCTGCAAAGCTGCCGCGACCGTGGAAGAAGGTGACCTTGTTTTTCTTGAGCAGATAAAGAATACCGTCGTTGTTTTGCTTCACGACGGTGTCTTTGCGGGCGATCATTTTGGACACGTCCATCTTCACGTCCTTGGCCGTGATGCCATGGTCTGCGAAGTGGTGGTTGGCGTGCTCAAAGTGCTCGCTGGACTGCAACAAAGCCTTGGAGGGGATGCAACCCACATTGGTGCAGGTGCCGCCGGGGGCTGGGCCTCCGGCAGCGTTTTTCCACTCGTCAATGCAGGCGACCTGGAAACCGAGTTGGGCAGCGCGAATGGCCGCAATGTAGCCACCGGGGCCACCGCCGATGACAACGACGTCAAATTGTTTGCTCATGGGAAATGCCTTTGGGATAAAAAACGCCCCCTGGGAAGGGGGCATTCATAACAAGGGGTTTTAAATGTCGAACAGCAAGCGGGCTGGGTCTTCCAGCGCTTCCTTCATGGCGACCAAGCCCAAGACAGCTTCGCGGCCATCGATGATGCGGTGGTCGTACGACATGGCGAAGTAGTTCATGGGACGAACCACGACCTGACCGTTTTCCACCATGGCGCGGTCTTTGGTCGCGTGCACGCCAAGAATGGCCGACTGGGGTGGGTTGATGATGGGGGTGGACATCATCGAGCCGAAGGTACCGCCGTTGGAGATAGAGAAGGTGCCGCCGGTCATCTCTTCGATGCCCAGCTTGCCGTCTTTGGCTTTCTGGCCAAACTCAGCGATTTTCTTTTCGATGTCGGCAAAACTCATTTGGTCGGCATTGCGCAAAATCGGCACCACCAAACCACGGGGCGAACCCACGGCGATGCCAATGTCGAAATAGCCGTGGTAGACGATGTCGTTGCCATCCACCGAAGCGTTCAGCACCGGGAACTTCTTGAGGGCGTGCACGGCCGCCTTGACGAAGAAGCTCATGAAGCCCAGCTTGCAGCCATGTTCCTTCTCAAATCGGTCTTGCATGCGCTTGCGCATGTCCATGACCGGGGCCATGTTGATTTCGTTGAAGGTGGTCAGGATGGCATTGGTCGACTGCGATTGCAGCAAACGCTCGGCCACACGGGCACGCAGACGGGTCATGGGCACGCGTTGCTCAGGACGGTCGCCCAAGTTCACAGCAGGCGCTGCCACTTGAGCCAGCGTTTTGGTGGGCACGCCTGTAGGGATCACCGCAGCGGTCGACTTGACCCCACCGGTCACAGCGGAGAGCACATCACCTTTGGTCACGCGGCCATCTTTGCCAGTACCAGGAACCGAGCCAGCGGCCAGGCTGTTATCGGCCATCAGCTTGGCAGCAGCAGGCATGGCCACACCAGCCATGCTGGTGCTGGCCGCTGCGGGTGCAGCGGCAGCGGCTGGGGCCGATGTTGCGACAGGCGCAGCGGCGACAGGTGCGGCTGCGGCCACTTTGCCATCGGTGTCGATGCGCGCAATCAGCTGCTCGGCCGTGACGGTACCCCCATCACCCACCAGGATTTCAGACAAAACACCGGCCGAGGGGGCGGGTACTTCCAGCACCACCTTGTCGGTTTCGATCTCGATCAGGATCTCATCCGCAGCGACGGTATCGCCGACTTTTTTCTTCCACTGCAGCATGGTGGCTTCCGCCACGGACTCGGACAGTTGAGGGACTTTGACTTCTACGATAGCCATGTTGATTTCTCTTTAAAAGTTAAACGCCAGTTTGTTCTTGGGATCACTTGCTCAACACAAAGCCCTTGAGCTTTGAGAAGGCCGCTTCGATCAATGCTTTTTGCTGGTCCTGGTGCAGGTGCGAATAACCCACGGCAGGTGATGCAGAGGCTGCGCGTCCGGCATAACCGAGGCGCTGGCCGCTTTGCATGTTTTCGTGGATGTTGTGCTGGATGAAGAACCAAGCACCCTGGTTTTGCGGCTCGTCTTGGCACCAGACCACATCGGTGGCGTTCGGGTACTTTTTGAGTTCTGCGGCAAACGCCTTGTGCGGGAACGGGTAAAGCTGCTCCACACGGATGATGGCGGTGTCATCGGCCCCTTTGGCTTCGCGGTTTTTGACCAGGTCGTAATAAACCTTGCCCGAGCAAGCGATCACGCGCTTGACTTTGTCGGCCTTGATGTCCTTGGTCTCGCCAATGACCGTCTGGAAGCTGCCTTTGGTGAACTCGGACACAGGCGAGGTGGCGTCTTTGTTGCGCAACAGCGACTTCGGGGTGAAGATCACCAGCGGCTTGCGCAAATCACGCACCATCTGACGGCGCAGCACATGAAAAATCTGGCTGGCGGTGGTGGGCTGAACCAACTGCATGTTGGTGTCGGCTGCCAATTGCATGAAGCGCTCCACGCGGGCCGAACTGTGCTCTGGGCCCTGACCTTCATAGCCGTGCGGCAGCATCAAGGTGATGCCGTTGACACGGCCCCACTTGACTTCGCCCGAAGCAATGAACTGGTCAATCACCACTTGCGCGCCGTTGGCAAAGTCGCCGAACTGGGCTTCCCAAACCACCAAGGTATTGGGGTCGTTGGAAGCGTAACCATACTCATAGGCCAAAACGGCTTCCTCGGACAAGATCGAGTCAATGACCACGAATGGGGCTTGTTTGTCCGACACATTTTGCAGGGCCACATAAGAGCCCGTGTCCCACTTTTCACGTTTTTGGTCGTGAATGACCGCATGGCGGTGCGTGAAAGTGCCGCGGCCGCAGTCCTCACCCGACAGGCGCACCGGGTAACCGCTGGCCACGAGTGAGGCGAAAGCCATGTGCTCGCCCATGCCCCAATCCACGGGAATTTCCCCGCGGCCCATGGCAGCACGGTCGTCATAGACTTTTTTGACCAATTGGTGCGGCGTGACCGACGCTGGAATGGTCGAGACTTTTTCGGCCAATCTCTTCCAGTCGGCCATCGGAATCGACGTGTCGCCCGCATCGGTCCACTTTTTGCCCATGAAGGGCGCCCAGTCCACGGTGAACTGGGTTTTAAAGTTGGTCAACACAGGTTCGGTCGTGTTTTTGCCTGCGTCCAGGGCGGCGCGGTAAGCCTTGGCCATGTCGTCACCCAGGGTGTCGCCCAAACCTTGCGCCGAGAGTTTGTCCGCAAACAACTTGCGTGTGCCAGGATGCGCCGCGATTTTTTTGTACATCAGCGGCTGGGTCAAGGCGGGCGTGTCCTGCTCGTTGTGACCCAATTTGCGGAAGCACACCACATCCAGCACCACATCCTTGCGGAAGGTCATGCGGTATTCCAGCGCGAGCTGTGTGGCCATGACCACGGCCTCAGGGTCATCACCATTGACGTGCAACACCGGGGCTTCAACCATCTTCACGATGTCGGTACAGAACACGCTTGAGCGCATGTCACGCGGGTCAGAGGTGGTGAAACCAATCTGGTTGTTGATGATGATGTGCACCGTGCCGCCAGTGGAATAACCCCGGGTTTGGGCCAGCGCAAAGGTTTCTTGGTTCACGCCTTGGCCGCCGAAGGCCGCATCACCGTGCACCAAGACGGGCAAGACTTGTTTGCCCAGCGGATCGCCACGGCGGTCCATGCGGGCGCGGACAGAACCTTCGACCACCGGGTTCACGATTTCAAGGTGCGAGGGGTTGAACGCGAGCGACAAGTGCACTGGACCGCCAGCCGTGTTCACGTCCGAGCTGAAGCCCTGGTGGTACTTCACGTCACCCGCAGGCAGCTCTTCTGGCGCCGTGTGGTCGAATTCGGCAAACAGGTCGGCAGGCAATTTGCCCATGGTGTTGACCAACACGTTCAGGCGGCCACGGTGGGCCATGCCGATCACCACCTCTTGCACGCCCTGAACGCCAGCCGACTGAATCAACTCGTCCATGGCCGCAATGAAGCTCTCGCCGCCCTCCAGCGAAAAGCGCTTTTGGCCGACGTATTTGGTGTGCAGGTAACGCTCCAAGCCTTCGGCAGCGGTCAAGCGGTCCAGGATTTGTTTTTTCTTGTCGGCCGTGAAGTTGGGCTTGCTGCGGATGCTTTCGAGCTTTTGCTGCCACCAGCGCTTTTCAGCCTGCTCAGTGGTGTACATGTACTCAGCGCCCAGCGTGCCGCAATAGGTCTCGCGCAGCGCATTGAGCAGCTCGCGCAAAGACATGTTGTTTTTGCCGAAAAAGGTGTTGCTGGTGTCGAACACAGTTTCCTGATCGGCATCCGAAAAGCCGTAAAAAGCCGGATCGAGGTCGGGAATGTGGGGGCGCTCAGTGCGCTTCAAGGGGTCCAGATCGGCCCAGCGCTGACCGACGTTGCGGTAGGCGGCAATGAGCTGTTGAACGGCAGTGCGCTTGCGTCCCATCTCGACGTTTTCGCTGGCCATGACCACTTTGGTCCCACCGGCTTTGGCACGTTCTGCAAAAGCATTGATGACGGGCAAATGGGGAACGTCTTTGGCATTGGAGCCGTCGAGAGCAGGAACATGTTGGAGGGCGTCGAAATACTCGCGCCAGGAGTCGGGCACGCTGCCTGGATTGGCCAGGTAGTTTTCATACATCTCTTCGACGTATGGGCCGTTGCCTCCGAAAAGGTGGGTGTTGCCTGAATAGGCAGCGTAGACGGAATTAGTCTCGCTCATATTTCGCTGACCTCCGTTCCCCTCAGGGAAACATTAGTTGGTTAAGAGTTACCTTCCGCGACACGGCTGAACCGGTTGGCGGATGCGACTGTGGCATGGGAAGGGCCTGAGTACAGCGTGCATTGTGCCACGCCTTGTCCAACCGCTAACTTACAGTCCGGATAAAAGGGAATGGCTTTAAATGCACAAAACCCCGCCGAAGCGGGGTTGGAGGGATCAGGCCTTGACCAGTTCCACGATCTGCTGCAAAGCTGCCGGATCGTCCATGGTGGTCAGGTCGCCCGGGTCACGGCCCTCGGCCACGGCTTGAATGGCCCGGCGCAGCAGCTTGCCGCTGCGGGTCTTGGGCAGGGCCGAAACAAAGAAGACACGCGATGGACGGGCCACAGCGCCCAGCTGGTTGTCCACCACTTTCATGACTTCGCCTTCTAACTTGATGCGACCGGCCAAGTCGGTCAGGCCCGATGTGTCCTTGGCAATGGCAAACGCCATGGCCACCTGCCCTTTGAGCTGATCGGCCACACCGACCACCGCCACTTCGGCGATGTTGGGGTGGCTGGAAATGCTCTCCTCGATCTCGCGGGTGCCCAGACGGTGACCCGCGACGTTGATCACGTCGTCGGTGCGGCCCAGAATGAAGTAATACCCGTCTTCGTCGCGCACCGCCCAATCGAAGGTGCTGTAGACGAGCTTGTTCGGGACGGTCTGCCAGTAAGTTTTGACAAAACGCGCGTCGTCGCCCCAGATCGTCTGCAGATTGCCTGGGGGCAATGGGCCCTCAATGGTCAAGACGCCCTTCTGGTTGGCACCGGTGAGTTCTTCACCCGTCTGGTCGTCGACCAGTTTGACGTTGTAGCCATAGATGGCCTTACCGGGCGAGCCAAACTTGCTGGGCGCTTTTTCAACGCCGTTGCAAATGCTCAGGATCGGCCAGCCGGTCTCCGTCTGCCAGTAGTTGTCGATGATGGCTTTGCCATTCAAACCTTCAGAAATCCACTTGGCGGTGGGCTCGTCCAGGGGCTCACCCGCCAAAAACAAGGCTTGCAGGCTGGACAGGTCGTATTTGCTGAGCAATGCGGGGTCTTGTTTTTTGAGCACCCGAATGGCCGTGGGGGCGCTGAACATGACGTTGACTTTGTATTTTTCGACCAGGCTCCACCAGATGCCGCCATCGGGACGGATCGGCAGACCTTCGTAAAGGATGGTGGCCATGCCGCCGATCAGTGGGCCATAAATGATGTAACTGTGGCCCACCACCCAACCGATGTCGCTGGTGCAGAAGAAAGTACCGCCCGGCTTGCCTTCAAACACGTGGGGCATGCTGGCAGCCAAGGCCACGGTGTAGCCCCCGGTGTCCCGTTGCACGCCCTTGGGCTTGCCGGTGGTGCCCGAGGTGTAGAGGGTGTAACTGGGGTGGGTGGATTCGACCCATTCGCAAGGCACCACGGCATCCATGTGCTTGGCGCGCTCAGAGGCGTAATCCACATCGCGCTCGGCCACAGGCGTGAAAGCCGCCAAATGGCGGTCAACCATGATCACCTTGCCGGGCTTGTGCGCCGAAAGCTTGATCGCTTCGTCCAGCAGTGGCTTGTAAGGCACCACCTTGCCCCCACGCGAACCCGCGTCGGCGCTGACGATGACCTTGGGCGAAGCGTCTTCGATGCGGCTGGCCAGCGAGTGCGAGGCAAAACCACCAAACACCACAGAATGGATGGCGCCCAAGCGCACACAGGCCAACATCGCAAAAGCGGCCTCGGCAATCATGGGCATGTAAATCAAGACACGGTCGCCCTTGACGACCCCCATATCTTGCAGAACAGCCGCCATGCGCTGCACCTCGGCGTGCAAATCGCGGTAGGTGTAGGTTTTTTCCTGGTTCGTCTCGGTCGATACAAAAATCAAGGCCGGCTGGTCAGCGCGCTCGGCCAAGTGGCGATCCACCGCGTTGTGGCACAGGTTGGTCTCGCCGCCTACAAACCATTTCGCAAATGGCGGATGGCTGTAGTCACAAATTTGCTGCGGCTGGACTTTCCAGTCCACCCATTTGGCTTGTTCTGCCCAAAAAGCATCGCGATCATGGATAGAGCGCGCGTGAAAATCAGCAAAATTGCCCATGAAAGTCTCCTGTTAACCGGCCAAGTCAATGCGTCTGAACGAAAGGGCTGCACATGCAAGCCCTCTTCTGAATTCATAATTATGGCCAAACGACTTGCTACAAGCTGACTCAAACACTCATTTAAAAAGGCTTTGAAGCAGCTTGAAGTCAGGGTGCTCGGCTGAGCGGACCCACTCGAAAGCCACCATCTCAGAGGTGACCAATTCCGCCCCAGCACCTGCCAAGCGGTCATAGGCGGCATCTCGGTTGCGCTCCGTGCGAGAACTGCAAGCATCGGTCACCACCCACACTTCGTACTCATCTTCCAACAAATCGAGGGCCGTTTGCAGCAGGCAAATGTGTGCCTCACAACCCGCCAACACAATGGTTTGGCGCTCTTGAGCGGCAGGCTGGGGCTTTTGCAAATGGCGCGGCAAGCTGCGGGCATTGCCACGAGGGGCTTGGGCGGGTTCGGGCTTGAGCCACTCACCCAGGCCTTCCTCGACGGCACTGAAATGCATCTTGGCCAAAACCTGTTGGCAGTGGTTGCGCAGGTCGGGGGGCATCTCGCCCAGACGTGATGGGTTTTGCTCAGTGCCCCAGATGGGCACTTGCAAGGCCTTGGCCAAAGTGGCCAGCCGAGCCGCATTGGCCCATACCGCATCGGCATCCAGCATCACGGGCTTCAAGCGCGCTTGAAAATCCACCAACACCAATTGACTCTCATCCACTTGCATCAACATCGTCTGTCCTCGAAAAAGAAGGAATGCATTGTCGCAGCACATCCCAATGCCTGAGCCGCGCCTTGTACTCACCTGTCCAAGGCTGGCCCAAGGCAAGCATCCAGATCCGTTATGCTCGTCCACTATGCGATGGAAGTTCCTGTTTTTGCTGAGCTTGTTTTTAAGCACCCCGACTTGGTCCGCACCTTCTGACGAAGCGTTGGTTGCGGCGCCTGCGGACAAAAGCTTGGTCTCCCAAATCACAAGTCAATTGACTTTGGCCAAAGACAAGGCCAGTGACCAAGCCACAGGCATGGTCGTTCAGGCCATGAGTCTTTTGGGCGTGCCTTACCGACGTGGCGGCAACACTGAAAGCTCCGGATTTGACTGCAGTGGTTTCGTGCGTCATCTCTATGAAAAATCGGTGGGCCGGCTGTTGCCGCGACGCGCCGAAGAGCAAGCCCGAGCCACACAAGTGATCGACAAAGAAGAACTGAAGCCCGGTGACCTGGTTTTCTTCAACACCATGCGCCGAGCCTTCAGCCATGTCGGTATTTATGTCGGCGATGGCCAATTCATCCACTCTCCCCGTGCTGGTAAATCGGTGCAGGTGGAAGACATGCGCAGCGCCTACTGGCAAAAACGTTTCAACGGTGCACGCCGAGTGCCCCTGGACAGCGAAAACGCCAAACCATGAAAACCCAAATTGACCACCTGGTGGTGATGGCCCCCTCTTTGGAGGTGGGCGTTCAATGGTGCGAAGCCACCTTGGGCATCACCCCGTCTGCCGGTGGCGAACACGAAAAATACGGCACCCACAACCGCCTGTTCAAGATCGCCACGCCCCAATTCCCGTTGGCCTATTTTGAAATCATCGCCATCAACCCCGAGGCCGTGATTCCAAAACGCCTGCAAGTCACGCGTTGGTTTGACATGGACGATGCGGTGCTGCAAAAAACCATCGCCCAAGAACCACGCTTGGTGCACTTTGTCAGCAGCACCGACGACATCAAGGCGGCGCGGCACGCCTTGCGCACCCAGGGCATCGAACGTGGACAAATCGTGCACGCCAGTCGCAAATCCAGCAAAGGCATGCTGCACTGGCAAATCACCGTGCGTGAAGACGGTGAGCGCCTGTTCAACGGCTGCCTGCCCACGTTGATTCAATGGGGCAAACCCGAAGCCGCCGAACCCTTGCGCTTGCACCCACGCAACAGCCTGCCCCGCTCAGGCGTGACTTTGCAAAGCCTGACCCTTCACCACCCCAGCAGCGCCAAACTGCAAACCGCGCTGGAAGCCGTTGGTCTGACAGGTGTTGAAGTTGTGAATGGACCGGCCAACTTGGTGGCCACCTTGCAAACCCCTAAAGGCTTGGTGCAGTTGCAAAGCAGGGGCGCGTGATCAGCCGTCTTTGGGCAAACTGGCCAACAGGGCCATGCCCACCAACATCACCACGGCGGTCAACCACAAAGCCGCTTTGAAGTTCCCCGTGGCCTGAGCCATGGCCCCGGCCACCACTGGCGCAATCATTTGTGCTGCGCCGTAACTCAAGGTCAAACGCGCCATGGCTTTGCCCGGATTTTGAGGGGCACGACGCCCGACCAAGGCCAAGGTCAAACTCACAATGCCAATGAAAGTGGCGCCGTAACCCAGAGCACCGGCAAGTGCTGCAGTCAAGGAACCCGACATCGCCGGCAGCACAATGGACACGGTCTGCAGGCCAAACGCCAGCAACAACGCCGGTATGTCGCCCCATCGGCGAGCCACTCGGTCCCACAAAAAGACCGCTGGCATCGCTGCCAAACCCACCAAAGCCCAAACCAAAGCGCCCTGCCCGGCCAAAGCCGGTTCACGCTCAACGATCGCCACGGTGAATGTGGCACTGATGACAAACCCCCAGCCGGCCGCGAAATAACTCAAGGCCATGGTCCTCATCCAGCGCTTCGATACCAAGGGTTGGGCGTGAGCCACCACTTGGGCCGCAGGTGCTGGGGGCACAGGCGGCCGCCACAACCAAGCGGGTACAAAAAAAACCAAGCCCAATGCCGCAAACGCCAGCCACTGGTCTGACCAAAGCGTCCAGATGTCCGACAAGACCCAAGCGCCGAGCGCAGAAACCACAATGCCCAAGCCTAGGCCAATGAACAAAACACCCAACTCAGGCCTTCTCCCTTGTCGGATCAACCAGCCCAAGACCAAACCAGAGCCCAACAGCATCCCAGTGGCCCCACACAAACCGCCCAAAAAACGCCAAAGGCCCCAGGCTGGCAACCAAGTCGACAGCGCCATGGCGGCTGTGGTCAGCAAAGCCATCCACAGGCCTGCACTGTAAAAACGGTGACGCCAGCGCACATCGTCCATCCAGGCCGTGACCAAGGCCCCAACGATGTAACCCGCGTAATTGATGGCCGCCAGCCCACCGGCAGCCGCATCGTTCAAACCGGTTTGTGCCTGCAAGGCGGGCAACAAGGGCGTGTAGGCAAATCGGGCCAGACCAATGGTCAAAACCAAGCCGCAAATCCCACCCAGCATGACTTGCCAGGCTTGCAGGGGTCGCGTTGCTGAAAAGCTGGGAGGTGTCGTCATGGCCATAGGTTAACGCGTGATTGTGGCTTCTCTACCCATGAACAGGGTTTTGTCATGACGCTTGAGCTGAGGCATGTTGGCGTCGCTCAGACGACACAACACCCCCAGGGTGCAGGGTTTTCACCATGCCACAGCCCTGCACAGAACCCTAAAGTGAATCCAAAATCACCAGGAGACTGACATGACCAACCCCATTCCATGCGCATCCATCGATCCAAGCACCAAGCGCTTGGCATCGCCCCTGCGCCGCAGCCTCGGCCTTTTGGCCCTGAGCTTGGGCGCATTGAGCGCCACAGGCGCCGGCGCGCAAGCGTTTCCAAACAAACCTTTGCGCTTGGTGGTCACCTTCCCTACGGGCGGAGCGCCCGACATTTTGGCCCGTCTGTTCAGCGAAAAAGCCCAATTGGGTTTTCCGGTGGTGGTCGACAACCGGCCTGGCGCGGGCGGCAACATCGGTGCTGACAATGTGGCCAAGTCACCCGGTGATGGGCATACCATCGTCATGGGCACCGTGGGCACGCACTCCATCAACGGGGCGCTGTACGAAAAAATGCCTTACGACATGGTCAAGGACTTCACCCCCATCTCCTTGATCGCCTCGGCCCCCAACTTGCTGGTGGTCAACAACGCCCTGCCCGTCAAAAACGTGCCCGAGCTGATCGCTTACATGAAGGCCAACCCCAACAAGTTGTCGTTTGGATCGCCTGGCATCGGCACCTCGGTGCACGTTTCGGGCGAACTCTTCAAATCCCTGACTGGCACGACCATGGAACACGTGCCTTACAAAGGCCGCCAATTCGCCATCCCCGACCTGATCGGCGGCAGCATCCAGGTCATGTTTGACAACATGCCCTCGGCCCTGCCCATGGCCAAAGAAGGCAAGATCCGGGCTTTGGCACAAACCACCGCCAAACGCTCACCTGCCGCACCCGATGTGCCCACCGTGGCCGAAACGGTGCCTGGCTTTGAAGCCACCACTTGGTTTGCCTTGTTCGCTCCTGCCAACGTGCCCAGGCCCGTGATCGACCGCTTGAACGCGGAGGTGCTGCGCGTGTTCAGACTGCCCGATGTGCAAGAACGCCTGAAAACGCTGGGCCTGGATGCGGTCTTGTCCAGCCCCGATGAACTGGCGCGTTACCAAGCCACCGAAATCACCAAATGGGCCAAAGTGGTGAAAGACTCGGGCGCCAAGGCGCAGTGATGTCCTCGCTGTCCCCGGCTGACAGCACTCAAACCAACTCGGAGATCTCGATCAGGTTCAGGTCGGGGTCTCTGAGGTAGATGGATCGGATCTTCTGGGTCGCCCCAGTGCGCATGACCGGCCCCTCCACGATCGGCCAAGCGGCCTGGGCCACACGGGCTATGACCTCATCGAGCGGCACACTGGCAATGAAACACAGGTCGAGTGCCCCGGGCACGGGCAGATGGGCTTTGGGTTCAAACTCCCGGCCGCGCACATGCAGGTTGATTTTCTGGTGTCCGAACTTGAAAGCCTGGCGCTGAACTGGGGGTGTGCCGCCCACAAAACTTTCGAGCTGCATGCCCAGCACACGGGTGTAAAAGTCGATGCATGCGGCCTCGTCGCAGGTGGTCAAGACCAGGTGGTCCAGGTGGTCAATCATGGGTCAATCTCCAAATTGAATGCGTTTGCAAAAGCGCGATCAAGCCACAATGCCCTGCTCGCGCAGTGCCTGGATTTGCGCGGCGCTCAGGCCCATGCCCAAGAGCACTGCATCGCTGTCCTGACCGATGCCAGGCGCATTGCGGCGGTGCCCCCCAGGCGTGCGTGACAGCTTGGGCACGACACCCGGCACCATCAAATCACTGCCATCGTCCATGCGCACCGTTTGAAGCATTTCACGCGCTTGGTAATGCGGGTCTTGGGCGATATCGGCCACGGTGTAAATGCGCCCGGCCGGCACACTGGCACGGTCCAGTGCAGCCAGCACCTCGTCCACCGTGTGCTGCACGGTCCACTGGCCAATCACCCCATCGATCTCGGCAACCCGAGCCACTCGGCCCGTGTTGTCTTTCAAGCCGGGGTCTTGCGCCAAATCATCGCGGCCGATTTCGGCCATCAACCGTTTGAAGATGCTGTCGCCGTTGCCCGCAATCAAGGCATAACCGCCGTCCTTGCACAAGTAGGCGTTGCTCGGCGCAATGCCCGGCAAGGCGCTGCCAGCCGGTCCGCGCACCGCGCCAAAAGCGCTGTACTCGGGCAGCAGGCTTTCCATGCAGTTGAACATGGCCTCGTACAACGCGACATCGATGACCTGCCCCCGACCCGAGGTCTTGCGCTCGTGCATGGCCAACAAAATGCCAATCACGCCATGCAAAGCCGCCAGCGTATCGCCCAGGCTGATGCCCACGCGCACGGGCACGCGGCCCGGCTCCGCTGTCAAATGCCGGATGCCACCCATGGCCTCGCCCACCACACCAAAACCGGGGCGGTCTCGGTAAGGACCGGTCTGGCCATAACCGCTCACGCGCAACATGATCAAACGCGGGTTGAGGGCCATCAAATCGTCAGGCCCCAAGCCCCATTTTTCCATGGCACCCGGGCGAAAGTTTTCAATCAACACATCGCTCTCGGCCGCCAGTTGGCGCACGATGTCCTGTGCAGCAGGCTGCTTCAGGTCGAGCGCCAAAGACTGTTTGTTGCGCGACTGCACTTGCCACCAGACCGAAGTGCCGTCCTTCATCAAGCGCCATTGGCGCAAGGGATCGCCCGAGCCAGGCGGCTCGATCTTGACCACATCGGCACCGAAGTCGGCCAAGGTTTTGGCCGCAAAAGGACCGGCAATCAACTGGCCAAGTTCCAGAACCTTGAGGCCCGCCAAAGGGCCGGTCGAGGGTGAAAAAGCTTTTGCGTGGGTCATGGTTTCACAAAGTCTGCATCCACCCAGGCCTGGGCAGTTTGTCGATTGAACTTGAACCCGGCCTCCACCTTGACTTCGGCCAAGGACTCACCGCCTTCGTCCTGCGCACTCAACACCGCATACGGGCTGTCTTCGTCAGGCACGATGCGCAGCAGCACGGTCACACGGCTGTCTTTGCCATTCACGGTCACGCTCTGGTTCAGCTGGGCATGCAGCTGCTGCTCGCTGCGGCGCACAAACTCACTGGCGGTTTTCACCAAGGTGATGAACGCCGAGCCATCGAGCGGCTTGGGGTTCTTTTTGTCGCGGCCCATGGTCCAAGGCCCCACGAGCGCAGGTTCGCTCTCGCCATCTTTGAACATGGCCACGGCCCAACCATCGTCATCGTCATTTTTGATGACCTGAGCTGTCCATTGCTCGTTTTGCCAAAGGCGCGGCTCCTGAGCCAGGGGCCGGTCTTGCATGTCTTGGGTGTCGTTGTTCATCGTCGGGGTCATTCACATCAAGCCTGAATCATGCCTCATGGCCGCAGGTGCAAAGCCAGCAGCAGCACCTGGGTAGCACCCCGTTCACGCAAAAGTGCGGCCGCCACAGTGGCTGTCCAGCGGGTGCGCACATCGGTGGCCACCAGCAACACCGGTCCGGCTGGCAAAACGGTATCGGTGGCCAGCCGAATGACCGACTCCAAGTGCGCCACCACCGGGGTCGACGCCACGTCATCCGGCGCGGGGCCGCCCGTCCAGCTGAACACGTCGTGCAAAGACAGCCTGCCTTTATGGGCGATGAATTGGGCCAAAGCCCGGTTGGACGCCATGTCCGGCGCAGGCATCGGCACCACACACACCGGGCGGGCGGGCCAGCGCTTGGCCCAGCGCCCGAGCGTGGCCACAGCGCCCAACAACAAATCGGGGGGAACATCCCCTGGCGGCGCGTTGCGCATCCGCTGCAACTCGGCCACCCAGCCCGGATCGTCGGCAAAGGCCACGGCTCGCCCTGCGTCAAAACCTCGAATCGCCCCCTTGCGCCCCACCCCAGCAGGCCAGCGCTTGCGCGGCTCGATGTCCACGTCCATGCCACGCAAAAAGTCACGCGCAGCGATCAATTTGTCTGGTGAAGGCGTGAGGCCCGGAAACGGCAAATGGCCCGTGCACACCGAGCAGCGCCCACACGGCGCGGGCGATGGGTCGTCCAGCGCGGTTTGCAAATACGCCATCAGACAGCCCGCGCCGTGGGCGTACTGGCGCATGATGCCGGCCTCTTGCTGGCGCACCCGGGCCAGCGCGGTCCATTTGGCGCTGTCGTGCACATAGGGCACGCCCGTGGCCCGCCAGGCCGAGCCGTCTTTGTCCACCACGCCCTCGACCGCCAAAATTTTGAGCAGCGCCTCCAACCGCCCCCGGCGCACGCCCGTGTCGGCTTCGATCTCGATCAGGCTGCGGCCATCGCTGCCCAAGTTGAGCAGCACTTTCTCGGCCGTTTGCGGGTCAGGAATGGACGCGGTGGCGAAGTAATCCCAAATGCGCTCATCGGCGTCCGACGGCAACAACACCCCTTCGGCATGCGCCACCGCCCTGCCCGCCCGGCCCACCTGCTGGTAGTAGGCCACGGGTGTCGAGGGCGAGCCCACATGCACACAAAAGCCCAAATCGGGTTTGTCGTAACCCATGCCCAGCGCCGAGGTGGCCACCACCGCCTTGACTTGGTTGTGACGCAAACGGTCTTCCACCTGCAAGCGCGTATCGGCATCGGTCTGACCCGAATAGGCATCGACCGCATGGCCGCAGCTGCGCAAAAAAGCCGTCAAGCGCTCGGCCTCGGCCACCGTCAGCACATACACAATGCCCGAGCCCGGCAACTGTTCCAGCGCATCGGCGATCCAGGCGAAGCGCTGCAAAGGCGACAAACCCGGCACCACCGACAGCGTGAGCGAGGTGCGGGCCAACGTGCCGCGAAACGTCACGGTGCCTTCGCCCAGCTGTTTGCCAATGTCGTGCGTGACCCGCTCGTTGGCCGTGGCCGTGGTGGCCAGCACGCTGGCCGTGGGTGTGGACAGCAGCGCCCGCGCCAAGCGCTGGTAATCGGGCCTGAAATCAAAACCCCAATCGCTGATGCAATGCGCCTCGTCGATCACGATCAGGCCCACCCGGGCCAGCAAAGTGCCCAGGCGCGCCGCAAAGCGCGGGTTGCCCAGCCGCTCGGGCGAGACCAGCAGCACGTCGATGGCGTCCTCGTCCAGCCGCTGGAACACATCGTCCCAATCGTCAAGGTTCGTCGAGTTGACCGTGGCCGCCTTCAGGCCCGCCCGCTCGGCGGCGCTCACCTGGTCGCGCATGAGGGCCAACAGCGGCGACACCACCAGCGTGGGCCCTGCGCCGCTGCTGCGGATGGCGTGCGTGGCCGCCCAATACACCGCCGATTTGCCCCAGCCCGTGGCCTGAACCACCAACACGCGCGACGCCGGTTGCAGCACCGCATGCACCGCGTCCACTTGGTCGGCGCGAGGCACCGCACCGGGCCCAGCCAGATGGGCCAGGATGGTGTGCATATGGGCTTGTGCAAAGTCACGGACTTGAACTGGGCTGGTAGGCATGACTTTTCCCTGAGATCTTGTTGCTCTCATTTTGAGGCCAAGTCCGACCCATGAGAACTGCCCGACAATCACCCCTTTGGCACTTTCAGTCTGCAGCGGCTTTTATATGGCGATTCAATGGTTTCCCGGACACATGCACCTCACGCGCAAGGCGATTGGGGAGCGCATCAAAGACATTGACGTCGTCATTGAGATGCTGGACGCCCGCCTGCCGGGGTCGAGCGCAAACCCGATGCTGGCCGATCTGATCGAAGGCAAACCGGCCCTGAAAATCCTGAGCAAACAAGACTTGGCCGACCCGGTGCAAACCGCGGCCTGGCTGGCACATTACAACGCCTTGCCCGGCGTGAGCGCTTTGGGCATGGACACGAGTGTGGTGTCCCCCGCCAAGGCCTTGATCGATGCCAGCCGTCAGTTGGCCCCCAACCGGGGCGGCATGGTCAAGCCCATGCGGGTGCTGATTTGCGGCATTCCCAACGTGGGCAAATCGACACTGATCAACACCCTCAAGGGCAAACGCGCCGCCAAAACCGGCGACGAAGCGGGCGTGACCAAGCTGGAGCAGCGCATCACCCTGGCCGATGACTTTTATTTGTACGACACGCCCGGCGTGCTGTGGCCACGCATCATCGTCGAGCAAAGTGGCTTCAATCTGGCCGCCAGCGGTGCGATTGGCGTGAACGCTTTTGACGAAGAAGTCGTGGCCCTGGAACTGCTGAACTATCTGATTCCCCGTTACCCCCATGCCATCACCGAGCGCTACAAGGTGCAAGACGTGGCCAGCCACACCGACGAAACCCTGCTCGAAGCCATCGCCCGCTACCGTGGTGCGATCCAAAGCGGCGGGCGGATCAACACCACCAAAGCCGCCGAAATCGTGATCCACGATTTCCGATCGGCCGCATTGGGCCGTTTGACGCTGGAGACCCCGCAAGAATTTGCCGTTTGGCTGGCCGAAGGCAAAAAGGCCGATGCAGAGCGGGCTGTGCGCAAAGAAGGCAGCAAAAAAGCCAAGAAGGCCATGAAAGACTGAGCCCAAGATGCAAGAACACAAAGCCACCCCCGACAAAGAGGCGATTGCCCTTCTGCCCGAATTCGAGCGCCTGGGGCTAGACCGCATCAGCTTGGTCTGCACAGGCAGCGAGGCGCACCAAGCGCATGGCCAGTTGATCGCGGCCAAAGCCTGGGGCTTTGACACCGAGTCCAAACCCACCTTTCGGGTGGGCGAGCAGTCTGACGGGCCGCACATTTTGCAACTGGCCACCGCCGAGCGGGCCTGGGTGTTTCAACTGCATGAGCCCGAATGCCGCGCCGTGGCGGCCGACTTGTTGGCCCGAAGCGGCATTGCCAAAGCCGGGTTTGGCCTGGGCGACGACCGCAAACGCATCGTGCACAAATTGGGCATCGAGCCCCAAGGCATCTTGGAGCTCAACACCATTTTTCGCGAACGCGGTTACCGCAAAGACATGGGCGTCAAAGGCGCGGTGGCGGTTCTGTTCAACCAACGCTTCATCAAATCCAAAAAAGCCGCCACCAGCAATTGGGCCAACGCCCGCCTGAGCGAGGCTCAACTGGTCTACGCCGCCAACGATGCGTATGCGGCCATTCGGGTTTGGCACGCTTTGGGCTTGTGAAGCAGCCAGCCCTGCCCAACGGTGCCTCAGCTTGGACTGAGCTCATCTCGGTCATGAATCCTTGGCGGCAATAGGCAAGGACCAGGAATTTCACGCCAAATGGCGATGGGCAGCTCTCAGCATTAACAAGAGATGACGAGCACCTGCATGGCGATGCGGACAGCGACAATACAAAAATGTTCAGAAAACAACTCAGCTGGGTCTTACTCTTTTTGGCTGCCTGCATCGTGTTGCAGGGTGTGGGGGCCGTTTTTGCCCTGCGTGAAGCCGAACGCCAAGTGGTACGCGGACGCATCGCCAGCGACATTCACCAAGGATTTGTGCAACTGTCGGCCACCAAGCAGCACCTGCGCGCATGGGTGACTCAACACAAAATCGGTGCCGGAGGAAATCCGGCTGCACGCGACGCCTTGCTGAGCGACATGCACCAAACATTGGCCGATTTGACGAAGCTGTCCCAATCAGCGTCCAGCTTGGGCATGGACCGCAGCGATGGGGAGGAACAAACTGCCAGACAAGAGGCTTTGCGTGTTTTGGGGCAAAACGTCAAAACCCTCGGAGACGCCATTGGGCTCGTCAAAACCCTGCCCGCCGACATCCCGGCCCGTTTGGGCTGGGACACCTTGAGCGAGGTTTTTGAAAAGTCGGAGGGGCGCGATTTGCGCGAGTTGATCGGCCAAAGCATTGTTCGTGAACGTGCCGCCATGCTGCGCGAGCGCCAAGCCGCTGATGCCACGCTGGCGCGCATCCGTTGGTTGTGGGTGGGCATGGCCTTGTCACTGGCCTTGTTGGCGTTGGGCGCTACGGTTTATTTTGCGCGGGCCCTGCGCCGCCCCATCGACGAATTGGCCCGAGGGGCGCACAAACTCCGACAAGGGCGACTGCAGCACCGCATTCCACTGGATGGGCAAGATGAGTTTTCGGACGTGGCACGCAGCATGAACGCCATGGCAGCAGCCCTGGAAAGGCACAGCCAACAAGAAACCGAACAGCGCCATCGGCTGGAGTCCGAAGTGCGCGAACGCACCAGCGCATTGCATGAGGCCAACAAGTCACTGCAACAAACCGACACGCGGCGCCGACAGCTGCTGGCCGACATCAGCCACGAGCTGCGCACCCCGACGACCGCCATTCGGGGCGAAGCCGAAATCACCCTGCGCGGTGGTGAAAGACCCGGCCCAGAATACCGCGAGGCCTTGCAGCGCATTGTGGCGATTTCGCGCCAACTGGGTTCGGTGATCGACGACTTGCTCGCGATGGCCCGCAGCGACATGGAGACGCTCAGCATCGTGCACCAAACCGTCGACATGTCCGAACCCTTGGCCGATGCACTGTCTCAAGCCAGCGCCTTGGCGGGCGAAAGAAGTATTCTCCTCGATTGCCCGCCCATGCCCAAAGGCTCGGTCAAGGTGATGGGAGATGGGCAACGCCTGAGTCAACTGCTGTTGCTTTTGCTCGATAACGCCGTGCGCTATTCACACCGCCATGGCACAGTCACCGTCCGCTGGGAACGCAGCACCGAGTTTCCACCCATGTTGAGGCTGCAGGTCACCGACCAAGGCATTGGCATCCCTGCTGAGGAGCTGCACCAAGTTTTTGACCGCCACTTTCGCGGCAGTCTGGCCCGTTTGCACCGAGCAGCGGGCAGCGGCTTGGGGCTGCCCATCGCCAAGGCCTTGGTCTTGGCCCACGGGGGCCATTTAACGCTGCAAAGCCCTGCCGATGACATGCAGAACACGGGAACTTGCGTGATTTTGAACTTGCCATTGTTGACCCGTCCCGTCTTAGACACACTTCAAACAGCTCAGACATGAACATCATCCTGATCGAAGATGACCCTCGGATTGCCGACTTTTTACAACGCGGCCTGAGGGCCGAAGGTCTTCAAGTGCAACGCGCTGCAACCGGTCCGGAGGGGCTGGCCTTGGTCATGGAGACCGCTCGGCAGAATAAAACTGAAACCGCCCCCACCGTCGTCGTTCTGGATTTGATGCTGCCGGGCATGAACGGCATGGAAATATGCCAAACCCTTCGGGCACAAGGCATCACGTTTCCCTTGCTGATGCTCACGGCCTTGAACACGCTGGAAGAAAGGGTGGCCGGTTTGCGCATGGGCGCAGACGACTACATGTGCAAGCCTTTTGAGTTTGAAGAATTGTTGGCCCGGTTGGAGGCCTTGGCCCGACGCGGGCAAGGCCCAAAGATCAGCCGTCCAACCCACTTGCAAGTGGCCGATGTCATGCTGGACCGCGAATCGATGCGGGCCAGTCGTGCTGGGGAGACCCTGAACCTGACAGCGCGTGAATTGGCCCTGCTGGAACTGCTGATGAGTGCGCCTGGCCGCCTGTTCAGCCGTGAACGGATTTTGTCGAGTGTTTGGGGTTTGAACGAGGACCCGCTGACGAATGTGGTGGATGTCTACATTCGGCGCTTGAGAAGCAAAATCGACGAGGGCCGGCCAGTGCCCTTGATTCAAACCATGCGCGGTCTGGGTTACAGGCTCGAAGCACCCACCGAATAACGGGTCTGAAAGGATTGGCCCCATCAGGTCGCATCGCTGATTTCACCGTGCTTGACCAGCCACGCTCTGAAAGCCTCAACCGCATCAGTTCTTCTCAACGATTCGGGGTAGCAAAAGTAATAACCCCGGTCGTTGTGGACAACTTCGGCAAATGGAATCACCAACTTGCCCGCCTCCAAGTAGTCTTCCGTCAGGCACCGCTGCACCAAAGCAACGCCCAAGCCACTGACCGCCGCCTCCAGCAACTGGCTGACTTGGTCAAAACTGGCAGCCGCCTGGAGGTCTCGGTGACCAATGGCTTCGTTGGAAAGACAAGCGATCGCGTCGAACCAGTGACGCCAAGTGTGTGGATGGTGCGCGTGAAACAAAAGGGGCCAATGCAACAAATCAGCGGGTTTCTTGAGGGGGTTGGGGCCTGTCAAATCGACCGGACGACAAACAGGCACAATTTGACGACCCACCACATAAGTGGCTTCTAAGCCGACAGGCCATTGCCCATTGCCACCACACAAGCTCGCTCCCTGAGATGCCAAAAGCGGGTAATCCCCTGCACGGTAGGGCACGAACTCTAGACTGATTTCAGGGTGTTCACGGTGAAACTCGGGAAGACGTCGGATCAACCAGTGGCTGGCCAAGGTGGGCGTGACCGACAAACGAAGCACACGGTTGGCAGACCTGACTTTGGCTTTGGCTGCTGCAGACTCCAGCGCATCTAAGGCGGGCGCCACCAAGGCCAGGTAATCCCGCCCTTGGTCTGTGAGTTCACATCCTCGGACATGTCGGGTGAACAGTTGACACCCCAAATCGGCCTCAATTCTGGAGATGGCACGGCTGACGGCGCCTGGTGTGACACACAAAATTTCGGCGGCCTTTAAAAAAGTCCCCAACCTAGCGGCGGCAACAAAGGCATGCAGTTCGGACAGTGAGGGTGAGGCAATCCGCATAGGGGTGAATTTTAATCACCATTGAAAGCCCGAATGTCACTCGCCAATCGTCAAGCACCCTTTCAGAATGGTGTTTTTCAAGGAGGCTGGTGATGCGTGTCAAATTTCTTTCTGTTTTGGCTTTGGTGTGTCTGCAGGCGCTGGCACCAGCGGTCAAGGCCCAAGCTTTCCCGCAAAAACCCATCAAATTGATCGTTCCTTTCGCGCCCGGCGGATCCACCGACATGGTGGCACGGCTGCTGGCTGAACGCATGAGCCCGATCTTGGGTCAAAGCGTGGTGGTCGAAAACCGCGCAGGTGTGGGCGGCGTTTTGGGTGCCGATGCCGTGGCCAAAGCGAGCCCAGACGGTTACACGCTGCTGATGGGAACCGTCAGCACGCATGGCGCCAGCCCTGCGGTGTACAAAAAGATTCCTTATGACGCCGCCAAAGATTTTGAACCCATCACCAACGTCATGTCCGTGCCCAGTGTCCTGACCGTTCACCCCAAACTGCCTGTCAAAAACTTGCAAGAGTTTGTGGCCTTGGCCAAGGCCTCGCCCGGCAAGTACTCGTATGGATCACCAGGCAACGGCTCCTTGGGCCATGCCAACGTCGAGAACCTTTTGCAATTGGCAGGCATCAAACTCTTGCATGTGCCCTACAAGGGAGGTGGTCCTGCGCTGAACGATGCCTTGGCGGGCCAAATCGACGCACTGACCGACAATTTGCCATCCACTCTGCCGCATATTCAAGCCGGCCGTCTGCGTCCGCTGGCCTTGTTGTCGCCCCAGCGCAGCAAGCTGTTGCCCGACCTGCCGACGTACAAAGAATCTGGTTATCCGGATTTGGATGAGGGCGGATGGTTCGGCTTGTTAGCCCCCGCCAAAACGCCAAGAGCGGTTGTGCTCCGGCTCAATGAGGCGGCCCATCAAGCCATGCAAGATCCCGCATTCAAGGCGCGCGCTGAAACGATTGACGGTATTGCCATGGCCAATACCCCCGAACAATTTGGCGATCAAATCAAGCGGGCTTTGGCGCGTTACCAGCGCATTGCGAAGTCGGCCAATATCCAGATTGATTGAAAGATCGCGGCATGTCTGAGACTTGTTATGTGCTGAGTCGCCCTGAAAACAATCGGCGATTGCCCTTGGTGTGCGACTCGCCGCACAGCGGCACCATTTACCCACCAGATTTCCAGTCGGCTCTTGCGCTGGCTCAGCTCCGCCAAACAGAAGACACAGACATCGAGGCTTTGTGGGCCGGTGTGCCTGCTGTGGGGGGGACATTGGTCGCCGCCTTGTTTCCACGTTGTTACATCGACCCTAACCGTGCGCTGGACGACCTGGACCCTTCTTTGCTCGACGGCACATGGCCTGTTCCCTTGTCGCCGGGACCCAAGTCCAAACTCGGTTATGGCCTGATTTTCAGCAAAGTCAATGCCGACAGCCCCATCTACAACCGGCGGCTGACCGTTTCAGAGGTTCAGCAGCGCATTGACCGTTACTGGCAACCTTACCGTTCTGCGCTGGATGACGAAATACAGTCTGCTTACCAAACTTTCGGCTGTGTGTGGCATCTGAATTTGCACTCGATGCCCCAAAACGCCTACGAACGGCTGGGCATCAAGACCGACAAACCGCTGGCCGACTTTGTTCTCGGTGATCGGGATGGCGCAAGCTGTGAGCCTGAATTCGTCAATCTGGTTGAAAAAAGCCTCAAGGCAAGTGGGTACACCGTAGCCCGCAACGACCCTTACAAAGGCGTGGCCTTGCTGGAGCAAATAGGCCAACCTGCACTGAAACGGCATAGCTTACAGATTGAAATCCGCAGACCGCTGTACATGCATGAAGCCAGCCGTGCGCGCAACGCTGATTTCGAAAAGCTCAAATTGAGCTTGGACAAGACACTGAGCGATGTGGCCTTCTATGTCCAATCTCAAGTGCGTGGACAAAATGCTTGACACTCAAGGGCGGGTTGACCGGTCTGCTTGATCGGTTTGAAAAGCACCGAGCACCTTGGACAATGCACTCAGTTTGATGGGCTTGGGCAAGAACTGGTCCATTCCAGCGTCCCGGCAGCGCGCTTGGTCTTCAATGAACGCGTCGGCAGTCACGGCAATGATGGGCAAAGCTGAGCGCCCCTGAAAGCTTTCCCAATCTCGTATCTGACGAGTCGCCTCATAACCATCCAGCACAGGCATTTGCACATCCATCAAAATGGCCGAGATCGCATCGGCTTCCTGCATCACCCGCTCTACGGCCAACTGCCCATTGTCAACGGCAATCACCTCAAAGCCCAGTTGGTTCAGCATCGCACAAATCACCTGCTGATTGACTCGGTTGTCCTCCACCACCAACACTCGGCCTGACATCTGTTGAGAAGAATCTTGGGGCATCAGACCGGTCCGATGGCCCGTATCGAGTTCTGACAGATCCACTGCATCGGTCATGACATCCAAACGCAGACGAATCCAAAACCTCGCGCCCTCGCCTTCTTGGCTTTCGACACCGACTTCCCCACCCATCAGTTGCGCCAAGCTTTTGACGATGGACAAGCCCAAACCAGTGCCCCCATATTGACGCGTTGTCGAGTCATCGACTTGGCTAAAAGGCTGAAACAACAAGGGCATTTTTTGCAGGGGAATGCCCATCCCTGAGTCCTGTACGGCCCACTCAACACCAGCAGACCCGTCCACTTGGTTCAACTCGGTCGCCTCAATGCGCACTTCCCCCATCGCTGTAAATTTGATGGCGTTGTTCGTCAAATTGGACAGCATTTGTTGCAATCGGTTGGCATCCCCGCGGTAACGTCTGCCATGTGGTCCATTCCACTGAACACTCAACTTCAGGCCTTTGGCCATCGCGTTGTTGGCAAACAAGGCTTGGGTGTTGAGCAAGAGCTCGACGGGATTGACCATCCCCGCACCCAGGGTCTGGGTTCCCGACTCAATTTTTGACAAATCCAAAATGTCGTTGAGCAAGGTCAACAGCGACTGGCCCGATTGCAAGATGGTGCGGGCGTGGTCTTGCGTCTTTTTGGCATCAACCGGGCCTGACAGCAGCAACTGCGCCATGCCCAACACGCCATTCATGGGTGTGCGCAACTCATGGGACATGGTCGCCAAGAAGCGGCTTTTGGCCTCGTTGGCCGCTTTGGCCGACGTCACAGCACGGCTCAGTTCAGCTGTGCGCTGCTCTACTTTTTCTTCCAGTTGCTCTCTGTTACGAGCCAACTCGTTGGTCCGGCTCTCCACGATCTCCATCATGCGGTCGAATGCAGCAGCGGTTCGCCCGACTTCATCCTCACCCACCACAGACACTCGCTTGGTGTAATCACCGCTGTGCTCCACTTCGACAATGGTGTTGAGCAAGCTCGTCAGAGGACGAATCATGGAATTGATCAATCGCATCAACATGAAACTGATCAGGACCAAGATGCCGGTCACAACAGCAGCCAACACCATTTTCACTTGGGCAATGGTCTGATTGGCATCGGCCAAGGCCTGGTTCATCAACTGACGTTGCCACTCCTTTTGAGCCCCAATGTGATCCAGCTGGCGATTGCGGGCTGGCACCAAGTCGGTGGTCAATAAGGCGTATGCCGCCGCGACCTGACCCGTTTGAGCATGGCCCACGACTTGAAGTGACAGACGCCAAAACACATCATCCGCTTCACGGATATTTTTCATGATGTCTCGACCGATGTCGGTCGACAAATTGGCTTCGGTTTCATGGATCAACTCCACCAATCTGCGTCGATCTTTTCCGATACGCTCCATCGCAGCATGAAGTTCTGTGGGATCCTTGGCCGACAAAATGGCATGCCGCGCCTCCAGTGATATTTTGACCATCAACAGCTCAACTCGGGTCATGCGGTCCACCTGAGGCTCATACATGTCGATGATTTGCTTGGCATTGGATTGAACATGGTTCAGGGTCCACCAACTCACCATCACAACAGCAAACAGCAAACTGCTCATCAAGCCAAATCCAATCAGGAGTCTGAAGCGTATCGACAAGCGGCTGAAAAGTGTGTTCATGACAACGGTGCTTAAAAAAGTATTTTTTATATTTTAATGACTGTTAAATGATTAAATAAATAAAAATTACAACATGACCGCAAGGAATCTCAGGGAATTTTGGGCGTGAATCCCTGGGGGCTTGTGGCATGTGCTGCCGCAAAATTTCGCGCCCTAAAATCTCAACTGCACGCCCCTCTCATTGGGGCCCCCTTCGTAAGCCCTCACTGCAAAACCATGTCCTTAAGCCTGGCACCTGATAAGTCTGCGATTGCAGCGTCCACAGTCGCTCTCATGTCTTTTGCCAATACACGCTGGCGTGTCCGTCGCCCAAAGCCTTTTGTGCTTGTGATTGAGGGCGAAGATGTCAACGATGTACCGCCCAAGACCCGTGATTACCTCCACGAGCAACTGCTGTCACCGCCATGGCGCGAAGCCTTTTACCAATTGGTCGATGACACGGGCTTGGTCATTTGCCTGAACCTGCACACAGAGCACCCCACCTACCGCGATGTACGTGGCCGCTCCAGCAAGGGGCGTCTGAGTCAAGGCGAGTACTACCACCACGACGGCTGCACGGACCCCATCAAGCCGCGCTTCGTGGAAATTCGCTGCCCCATTCAGCCGCAAACTCGTGGTGTCGCCACTGCGGTGGCTCCCCATCGCGATGTGGTGAAAGCCATGGTGCAGGTTTTGCCTGCTGAATTGGCCATGTCAGCTTCTTTGGCATCGCAAGACATGAGCGCAGACGCATTGAACCAAATGGACGGTGCAGCGCTTGACCAATTGCAAGGCCTGATCACGCGCACCGTGCGCAAAAAACTGAATGCCGAAGGGGCCCGAGCCTATTTCCGCCATGTCGATGCCGCGGCCAATGCCTACTTTGAGCCTTGGGCCTTGGGCGAAAGCCGAATCATTGCAAATGGCAACAAGGGCGTCACCATGCAACACCGCCGCGCCTACCAAGCCCCCCATAACGGCGGCGTGGCCAACGGCCATTTGGTCAAGCGCTGGCCCAACGAAGAGCTGTTGCTGCCAGGCCAGGCGCTGGATCAAGCTTTCTTGGCCGCCATGTGCAGTGAAGAAGACGGGGAGTGCACAGACGGCTAAAGTCCTGAGGTGTTCGCCTAAGGGCGAAGCCTCAAGCGCGCTCTCGCACCAACAAACGCAAAGCCCATAAGCCCAGCACCGGCCCCAAGGCCAAACCTGTGAGCAACCAGCCCAAGGGCACCCCATCGGTCAGAGCCACAAACAACAAGATGCTCAGCGTGCTGATGGAGAACCCGATGCAGTTGGTGAGCGTCAGCACCGTGCCCACCGCCTGCGGTGGCGCATTGCGGGCGGTCAGCGTAGAGAACTGGGGAGAATCTCCAGCCACGCTGACTCCCCACACCAACAGCCATGCGTAAAAGATGGCATCGCTGGCGTGCAGCAGCCACGGTGCCAACAGGCAACACAATCCGCTGACGCCCAAGAAAAAAGCAGCCACCCGCGCACTGCCCCAGCGCTGAGCCGCATGCCCGCCCAACACACAGCCCACAGCGCCACTGCCCAAAACCGCAAAAGCCATCCAGGACAAGCCCACGCCCAACAAACGGGTGCTCAAAATCAGGGGCACCAGGACCCACAGCGTGTAGAGCTCCCACATGTGTCCGAAGTAGCCCAGGACAGAGCTTCGCACCCGAGCATCGGTCCACATCGTGGCCATCGCTGACCACTGCAGCGTGCTCACGCGCACCGGCGCTTGCGGTGGCTCACCCAGCGTCAGGATCAGCAAGCCACCTGCTGCAGCCAAAGCGGCCACGCCCAACATGATGCTGGGCCAGGGCAAGGCATCGGCAACGGCCCGAAGACCATGCGCACTGGCCGAACCCAGCACCAAGGCGCCCAACAAATAACCCAGCGCCGAACCCAGCCCTTGCCGATACCACTGCGACGCGATCTTCATGCCCACAGGGTAAATACCGGCCATGAAGAACCCGCTCGCAAAGCGCCAAAAGAGCAGCGCCGTGAAGTCCGACACCATGGCCCAAGCCCCAACGGTGCACGCCGCGCCTGCCATGGCACAACACAAAAACACCCGTGTGGCCCGAAACCGGTCCGCCAAAGCCAACAAGGCAAACACCAAAGTGCCCAGAATAAAACCCCATTGCAAAGCAGAGGTCAGGCTGCCCACAGCGGTGGCAGGCCAGCCAAAGGCTTGCTGCAAATCGGGCATGACGGCATTGACCGCAAACCACAAAGAGGTTCCAGCAAATTGGGCCAGCACCAAAACGGGCAAGACATGACGAGGGACGGGATTCATAGCCGTGACTGTAAACCGGCTAGCGCAGGCAGCAGGAAGAAAAAAGCCGCATGCCGCTGATCTTGGTCTTCCTGCAGGCCCACCCAAGCTACCACGCGATCGGTGTCAGCATTGCGCAGTGGGACCCGGGTAATTCCATAAAAATAAGGGGTTTCCCTGGCATTATTTGCACGGCTCAACTGAGCGAAGAAAATCAAAACTTCATCACTTCTCATTCAATGACCATGCCAAGAGCTCAAAAAACTTGGAAAGACAAAATGGCCACCAAGCCACCGCACCATGTTGTTCTTGAAAAAGACTTCGCGGGCGTGAAAAGCGGCTCAAAACTGCACATTTCCAGCCCGCAGGAAATTGCAGATGAACTCAGAAAAATTCGACCCGGCGAAACGGTTTCGCTGCAGCTATTTCGTCAAAAAATTGCCCAAGCGCAAGCCTGTGATGCCACGTGCCCCGTCTCGACGTCCATATTTTTGAGAATTGTGGCCGAGTACGCGTGGGAGGAGCACAACGAG
The DNA here is from genome assembly GCF_000293865.2 of Limnohabitans sp. Rim28. Taxonomy (GTDB): domain Bacteria; phylum Pseudomonadota; class Gammaproteobacteria; order Burkholderiales; family Burkholderiaceae_C; genus Limnohabitans_A. The sequence goes on from NZ_ALKN02000001.1 coordinate 217,223, forward strand.
AGAAATGTCTCGCTGGCCGATTTGCCGCCGTTTTGGCGAGTGGTGGAGCCTGGAACCCCCTTGTCCCAAAAACTCAGTTTTGACCAAGCCTGGATCACCTTGCAGCGAGAGCTGGAAAAAGACTTTTCGGGGGCATGAAAACTCGGAATGTGAAATTCCCAGTCATAACCCTCATCACCTTAGGAACGTGTCCCTGGCCACCTCTGCCGCCTTGCCGATGCTCTCGCCCAGCGAGGGATGGGGAGGATGGTTTTGCCGATTGTCACCAATGTCAAAGATGTGCGGCTGATTGGAGCACATTTGAATGTCGACTTTGATGAAGCCAAGGTCACTAGCAGACACGCATTTAAAAGTACTTTATAAGGTACACTTAACTGATGTCTTCAAGCAGAAAAATCCCTGCAATCTTCTACCGGAATGAATCCGGCAGCGAGCCAGTGCGCGAATGGCTGAAGACTTTGGACAAAGCAGATCGCCAAACCGTAGGTGAGGACATTGCCTATGTCCAATACAAATGGCCCATAGGCAAACCACGGGTCGATCATTTGCGAGGACCAATCTGGGAGGTTCGCAGCAAGATCGGAAACCGGATAGCACGCGTGCTTTTTGCTGTGGAGGAGTCCGAAATGATTTTGCTGCATGCCTTTGTCAAGAAGACCCAGCAAACCAACCCCGCCGATATTGAACTGGCAACCAAACGCTTGAAGGAGTGGATCAATGGCCAAAGCAACTAACGTCAATCCCCACACGGGCAGCAGTTTTGATGACTTCCTCAAAGAGGACGGTATTTATGAAGAAGTGCAGGCCCGTGCGCTCAAACGCGCATTGGCCGAGCAACTGGACGACGCCATGCAAAGCGGCAAACTCAGCAAAGTGAACATGGCACAGCGCATGGCCACCAGTCGCTCCCAATTGGACCGCGTACTGGACCCGAGCAACCTGTCCATCCAGCTCGACACCTTGGTCAAAGCGGCCAGCGCAGTGGGTAGGACTGTCGAAATTCGGCTCAAGCGCGACACCAAGCGTTCGCGAGCCACCTCGGCGTAAGGGAAACCAAAAACCTGCAGTGCGCCTCCAGCAAAAAGCCCGGACGGTTTCCCGTCCGGGCTTCTTTGTTTGCAGCGCGAAGCGTTTACTTCTTCGCTGGCGGCAAGTCCGTGCAGCTACCGTGCGCCACCTCCGCCGCCATGCCAATGCTTTCACCCAGCGTGGGGTGGGGGTGGATGGTTTTGCCGATGTCCACCGCGTCTGCGCCCATCTCAATCGCCAGAGCGATCTCGCCAATCATGTCGCCCGCGTGTGTGCCCACCATGCCGCCGCCCAAGATCTTGCCGTGGCCATGGGCCTCGGGTGAATCGTCAAACAGCAGCTTGGTCACACCTTCGTCGCGTCCGTTGGCAATGGCGCGGCCTGAAGCCGACCAAGGGAACAAGCCCTTTTTCACCTTGATGCCTTGCGCTTTGGCCTGGTCTTCGGTCAGGCCCACCCACGCCACTTCGGGGTCGGTGTAGGCCACGCTGGGAATCACGCGGGCGTTGAACGCCGCGGCTGCCAACTCTTTGTTGCCTTGCAGTTCGCCCGCAATGACTTCGGCCGCGACGTGGGCTTCATGCACCGCTTTGTGCGCCAACATGGGCTGGCCCACGATGTCGCCAATGGCAAAGATGTGCGGCACGTTGGTGCGCATTTGAATGTCGACGTTGATGAAGCCACGGTCGGTCACAGACACGCCAGCTTTTTCAGCGGCGAGTTTTTTGCCGTTGGGCGTGCGGCCCACGGCTTGCAACACCAGGTCGTACACCTGCGGCGCGGGGGCGGTGCCGCCGGGTTCGGCGCTTTCGAAAGTCACTTCAATGCCTTCAGGTAAGGCGCGTGCGGACACGGTCTTGGTCTTGAGCATGATGTGGTCAAAGCGCTTGGCGTTCATCTTTTGCCAGACTTTGACCAAGTCGCGGTCAGCGCCTTGCATGAGGCCGTCCATCATTTCCACCACATCGAGGCGTGCGCCCAGCGTGCTGTAAACCGTGCCCATTTCCAGGCCGATGATGCCGCCGCCCAAAATCAGCATGCGTTTGGGCACTTCTTTGAGTTCCAAAGCCCCGGTGCTGTCCACCACGCGAGGATCGTTGGGCATGAAAGGCAAGCGCACCGCTTGCGAGCCCGCAGCGATGATGGCCTTCTTGAAGGCAATCACTTTTTTGCTGCCGTTTTGTTCTTGTGCTGTTCCTGTGGTCTCAGACACTTCGAGGTGATTGGCACCGACGAACTGGCCCAAACCGCGCACGGTGGTGACCTTGCGCATCTTAGCCATGGCCGCCAAGCCGCCGGTGAGTTTGCCAATGACTTTTTCTTTATGGCCGCGCAGCTTGTCGATGTTGACCACCGGTTTGCCAAAGTCCACACCGAGGTCGGCCATGTGGCTGACTTCATCAATCACGGCTGCAACGTGCAGCAAGGCTTTGGAGGGGATGCAACCCACGTTGAGGCACACGCCACCCAAGGTGGCGTATCGCTCAACGATGACGACGTTCAAGCCAAGATCGGCTGCGCGAAAGGCTGCCGAGTAACCGCCGGGGCCGCCGCCCAAGACGAGCACATCGCACGCGATGTCGGCCACCCCTGCATAGTTCTCGCCAAAGGAAGAGGCAGTGGGTGCGGGGGCTGCTGCAACAGGGGCTGGAGCAGGTGCTGGTGCTGGTGCAGCCGCTGGAGCGGAAGCGGCTGCAGGGGCCGGGGCCGCGGCAGCGCCCTCGCCGTCCAGCACCAACACCACAGAGCCTTGCTTGACCTTGTCGCCGAGCTTGACTTTGAGTTCTTGGACCACGCCGCCGTGGCTGCAAGGAATTTCCATGGAGGCTTTGTCGCTCTCTACAGTGATCAGACTCTGGTCAGTTTTGACGGTGTCGCCCACCTTGACCATCAACTCGATCACGGTGACTTCGTCGAAATCGCCAATGTCGGGGACTTGGATATCTATGAGTGTCATGTTCTTCTCAAGAGGTTGGAGGCCGAGCAAAGCTGCGCTTTGGTCCGCCCCCAAGGATTAGAGTAATACCCGACGGAAGTCGCTGAGGATTTGTCCCAGGAACGCGTTGAAGCGTGCCGCTGCGGCGCCATCGATGACGCGGTGGTCCCATGTCAAAGACAGGGGCAGCATCAAGCGGGGCACAAACTGCTTGCCGTCCCAGACAGGCTCCATGGTGCTTTTGCACACACCGAGAATCGCCACTTCGGGCGCGTTGATGATGGGCGTGAAGTACTTACCGCCAATGCCGCCGAGGCTGGAGATGGTGAAAGTGGCGCCCGACATTTCTGCAGGACTGAGTTTGCCTTCTCGCGCCTTCTTGGCCAGCTCCCCCATTTCCTGGCTGATTTGCAGCACGCCTTTTTTGTCGCAATCGCGGATGACGGGCACCATCAAACCATTGGGCGTGTCAGCGGCAAAGCCGATGTGCCAGTAGTTTTTGTAGACCAGCGCATCACCGTCGAGCGAGCTGTTGAACTCGGGGTATTTCTTGAGCGCGGCCACGCAAGCCTTGATCAAGAAGGCCAGCATCGTCACTTTGACGCCCGACTTCTCGTTCTCTTTGTTGGTCGAAACACGGAAAGCTTCTAGGTCGGTGATGTCGGCATCGTCGTGGTTGGTGACGGCCGGAATCATGATGGCATTGCGAAGCAAGTTCGCGCCGCTGATCTTCTTGATGCGGCCCATTTCTTTGCGCTCGATGGGGCCGAACTTGGCAAAGTCGACGTTGGGCCAAGGGATCAGGCCCAAAGCTGCGCCGTCACCGCCCGAAGCTGCAGGCGCTTTGGCCGCCTGGGCCTTCGTTTGCGCAGCGCCCGACATGACGGCCTTGGTGAAGGCATGCACATCGCCCTCGGTGATACGGCCTTTGAGGCCTGAGCCTTTGACTTCTTCGAGCGGCACGCCCAGCTCTCGGGCGAACTTGCGCACCGAGGGTGACGCGTGGGGCAAGCCCACCGTGTTGCCACCGGGGGCGTGGGCAGGCGCAGCCACTGCGGCAGCCGCCAGGGGCGTTGGCGCAGCAGCGAGCGTCGAGGCCACTGCCGCAGCCACAGCCGCGACAGGCGCAGCTGCAGCCGCCACAGGCGCAGCTGCAGCCGCCACGGTGCCTTCCAAAATAGCCAACAAGTCGCCAATGTTGACCTTGTCGCCCAATTTGATTTTGAGCTCTTTGAGCACGCCAGCATGCGAGGAAGGGATTTCCATCGCCGCTTTGTCCGACTCGACCGTGATCAAGGATTGCTCGACCTTGATGGCATCGCCAGGCTTGACCATGACCTCAATGACCACCACGTCTTTGAAGTCGCCAATGTCAGGCACATGCACTTGTACAGGACCTGAGACAACCTGGGCTGCCACAGCGACAGGCGCTGCCGGAGCCGCAGCGACAGCAGCAACGGCAGGCGCTGCAAAAGCTGCAACGGCAGGCGCAGCAACAGCCGCACCAGCAGCTTCGACCACCAACACGATGGAGCCTTGCTTGACTTTTTCACCCAAAGCGACGCGCATTTCTTTCACGACGCCAGCCGTGCTCGATGGAATTTCCATCGAGGCTTTGTCGGACTCCACAGTGATCAGCGATTGCTCGGCCTTGACCGTATCGCCCACCTTGACCATCAACTCAATGACGGTCACTTCATCGAAATCCCCGATGTCCGGGACTTGAACTTCTACCAATGCCATGTTTGTCTCCAGCTTTTATGCGTACAGCGGGTTGATTTTGTCGGTATTGATACCGTACTTTTTGATCGCATCGGCCACTTGGCTGACGGGCACAGCACCGTCTTCGCTCAATGCTTTGAGGGCGGCCACCACGATGTAGTGGCGGTTGACTTCAAAGTGCTCTCGCAGCTTGCTGCGGAAATCAGAGCGGCCGAATCCGTCGGTGCCCAACACTTTGTAGGTGCGGTCTTTCGGAATGAAAGGACGAATCTGCTCGGCATAGGCCTTCATGTAATCGGTTGAAGCGACCACCGGGCCGCTGTGCTTGGTCAGTTGTTGGCCCACAAAGGACACGCGAGGGGCGTCCATGGGGTGCAACATGTTGTGGCGCTCGGCGTCTTGACCGTCGCGGGTCAGTTCGTTGAAGCTGGGGCAGCTCCAAACGTCCGCTTGAATGCCCCAATCCGTGGCCAGCAAGGTTTGCGCGGCAATGGATTCGCGCAAGATGGTGCCCGAGCCCAACAACTGCACGCGCTTGTCACCCGCAGCACCTGGCTTGCACAAATACATGCCTTTGATGATCTGCTCTTCGGTGCCAGGCGTGAGACCTGGCATGGCATAGTTTTCGTTCAGCAGGGTGATGTAATAAAAGACGTTGTCTTGCTTCTCGACCATGCGCTTCAAGCCATGGTGAAGGATGACACCCACTTCGTGTGCGAAGGTAGGGTCATAAGACACGCAGTTGGGGATGGTGTTGGCCATGATGTGGCTGTGACCGTCTTCGTGCTGCAAGCCTTCGCCGTTGAGCGTGGTGCGGCCCGATGTGCCGCCCAACAAGAAACCGCGCGCCTGCATGTCGCCCGCCGCCCAAGCCAGGTCGCCAATGCGCTGGAAGCCAAACATCGAGTAGTACACGTAGAACGGCACCATGATGCGGTTGCTGGTGCTGTAGCTGGTGGCCGCCGCGATCCAGCTCGACATGCCGCCGGCTTCGTTGATGCCTTCTTGCAAGATTTGGCCCGCTTTGTCTTCTTTGTAGTACATGACCTGGTCTTTGTCGACCGGGGTGTACTGCTGACCTGCGGGGTTGTAAATACCGATCTGACGGAACAAGCCTTCCATACCGAAAGTGCGGGCTTCGTCCACCAGAATCGGCACCACGCGTGGGCCCAGGGCTTGATCGCGCAGCAGTTGCGTCAAGAAACGCACATAAGCCTGGGTGGTGGAGATTTCACGGCCTTCGGCAGTCGGCTCCATCACGGCCTTGAAGGTGTCGAGCGAAGGCACGGTGAAGCTCTCTTCGGCCTTGGCGCGGCGCTTGGGCAAATAACCACCCAGCGCTTGGCGCCGCTCGTGCAGATAACGCATCTCTGGCGTGTCGTCAGCGGGCTTGTAAAAAGGAATATTGGCCAACTCGCTGTCCGGAATCGGAATGTTGAAGCGGTCGCGCATGTACTTGATGTCGTCGTCCGTGAGCTTCTTGGTCTGGTGGACCGTGTTCTTGCCCTCACCCGCCTTGCCCATGCCAAAACCTTTGACGGTCTTGATCAGCAACACAGTGGGCTGTCCCTTCGTGTTCACCGCCTGGTGGTAGGCCGCATAGACCTTTTGCGGGTCGTGACCGCCACGCTTGAGGTTCCAGATGTCGTTGTCCGACAGGTGCGCCACCATGTCCAGCGTGCGCGGGTCGCGTCCAAAAAAGTGCTTGCGGACATAGGCGCCGTCGTTGGCTTTGAAAGCCTGGTAGTCGCCGTCCAGGGTTTCCATCATCAGTTTGCGCAGGGCGCCGTCCTTGTCGCGGGCCAGCAAGCTGTCCCACTCGCTGCCCCACAGCAGCTTGATGACGTTCCAGCCAGAACCGCGGAATTCGCCTTCGAGTTCTTGCACGATCTTGCCGTTGCCGCGCACCGGTCCGTCCAGGCGCTGCAAGTTGCAGTTGACGACAAAAATCAGGTTGTCCAAGTTCTCGCGGGCGGCCAAACCAATGGCACCCAATGATTCGACTTCGTCCATCTCGCCGTCACCGCAGAACACCCAGACCTTGCGGTTTTCGGTGTTGGCGATGCCACGGGCATGCAAGTATTTGAGGAAACGCGCCTGGTAAATGGCCATCAATGGGCCAAGGCCCATGGACACGGTGGGGAACTGCCAGAACTCGGGCATGAGTTTGGGGTGTGGGTAGCTGGACAGACCGTTGCCATCGACTTCTTGACGGAAATTGAGCAACTGCTCTTCCGTCAAGCGACCTTCCAAGTAAGCACGCGCGTAAACACCGGGGGAAACGTGGCCCTGAATGTAGAGGCAATCGCCACCGTGGTTTTCGTTTTCGGCATGCCAAAAGTGGTTGAACCCAGCGCCGAACATGTGGGCCAGCGATGCAAAGGAGCCAATGTGGCCGCCCAAATCGCCGCCATCTGCAGGATTGTGTCGGTTGGCCTTGACCACCATGGCCATGGCGTTCCAGCGCATGTAAGCGCGAAGCCGCTCTTCGATCTCGATGTTGCCGGGGCAACGTGCTTCCTCGGTGGGCTCAATGGTGTTGACATAACCCGTCGTGGCTGAAAACGGCAAATCGATGCTGTGCTGACGGGCTTCTTCCAGCAGGCCTTCCAGCAAGAAGTGGGCACGCTCAGGGCCCGCTTTCTCAATGACCGCCGACAGCGCGTCCATCCATTCACGGGTTTCTTGGCTGTCTGTGTCTTGCACCGTTTTTTGAGGTGTTGCCGCTGTCATAGTTGTCTCCTGAAAATCATGGCCTTAGAACTGTCTCAAATTTTCTCATATTTTTCTTTTTATTTCAAATTATGCGGATGTGTTTTGTATTGTGAAATTTTCAAAGAAAGCTGGCACACATGGCTTGACGGTTTTGTCGTGTCCGTCCTCTAAACTCGGACGATGGAATTGAACAAAACAACGTCGGTTGTGAAAAAAGTGAGCCCTTGGACATGGTGGCTGTCTTGGTGGCGCCGCCAATCGCCCAACAAACAGGACCGTTTTGCCAACCTGGCCCCGGTCGCTGCGGTGGTCTTGTTTCTGGCCGCCATTGCGAGTGCATTCTGGTATCTGAGGGTCGAAGAAGTCGAGCGTGAGCAGGAAGCCATTAAAAGAGATGTGGAATACGCGCAGCAACGTCTGAGGCTTCGTCTGCTGGAACGGCAAGAACAGGTGATGCGATTGGCCAGGGACGTTTCTAACCGCGAGATCCGCTTGGAACAGTTTTTGATCCGATCAGAGTCGTTGGTGCAACAGTACCCCGAGTTTTTGTCGCTGACATGGATCGATGAACGGCGCAGAATCGTGGCCAACCAAAGCATCTCCAGCATCTCCTCCAGCCAACAATTGCGCACGGGCAGCACCTTGAAAACAGGCGATACAGAGAGCCTGTTCAGTTTGACCAGAGACTTGATGCAGCCCATTTATGGGCAGATCTCCGTGGAGGCCGAGCGGGATACGCCCATGAACGTGTTGCAGTTGCACACCCCTTTGAGCAACGACCAAGGTCGCTTCAATGGGGTTGTCATGGCGCAATACAGCATGGAGGGACTGCTTCGCTACGGCATTCCCACCGAGGTGTTGGCCAAATACGCCGTGGCCTTGCAAGACGGCGAAGGGCGCTTGCTGGCCGGCCAATCGATTGCCTCCCGTGCCGTTTTATGGTCTTTGCTGCCCGGCAGCGACAAGCCCCACAACGACTTTGAAATTCCAGTTTCACCCGTTGGCAACGACTTGGTCTTGCGTGCCCAAACTTGGCGAACCTCTCAGGGCCTGGTGGGCAGTGGCTTGTTTTGGCTGGTCAGTGTTCTCAGTGCGATGACCGCCTGGATGCTGATTGCCAACTGGCGACACACCCGCAGGCGGTTGCAGGCTCAAAAAGCCTTGGTGGCAGAGACCAACTTCCGTCGCGCCATGGAAAACTCCATGCTGACGGGCATGCGTGCGCTGGATTTGCGCGGTCGCATCACCTATGTGAATCCGGGTTTTTGCCACATGACGGGCTGGAGTGAGTCCGACTTGGTGGGCGCGGTGGCCCCCTTTCCTTATTGGCCTGAACAAGACCGTGAACTGTTGATGCGGCGCTTGGAAGAAGAAATCAGCGGACAACATTCGGCTGGGGGGTTCCAAGTCCGGGTCAAACGCAAGAACGGTCAGTTGTTTGAAGCGCGCATGTACGTCTCCCCCTTGATTGACGCCACAGGCAAACAAACGGGTTGGATGACCTCGATGACCGACATCACCGAGCCCAACCGCATCCGTGAACAACTGGCCAATTCCCACGAGCGCTTCACCATCGTGCTGGAGGCGCTGGACGCTTCGGTGTCGGTGGCGCCTCTGGGCAGCGAAGAGTTGTTGTTTGCCAACAAGCTGTACCGTTTATGGTTTGGGCAAAACACTGAAGGTCACCTGCGGCTGGTCCAGCAAGCAGGCGCCTACAGTGGCGAGAGGGCCTCTGAAGACGTGGATGACATGGCCGGCCTGCCGACCGTGGGCTTGCCTGTTGTGGGACCAGAAAATGCTGAAATTTTCGTCCCCGAATTGAACAAATGGCTGGAAGTCCGCTCCCGTTACATCAACTGGGCTGACGGCCGTTTGGCCCAAATGGTCATTGCCAGCGACATCACGCCCCGGCGCCAAGCCGAAGAACTGGCAGCCCAACAAGCCGAGCGCGCGCAAACCGCCAGCAGCTTGATCACCATGGGCGAAATGGCGTCCAGCGTGGCGCACGAGCTGAACCAACCCTTGACCGCCATCAGCAACTATTGCAGCGGCATGATCTCGCGCATACAGGCCAAACAAGTCAAAGAAGAAGACTTGCTCTGGGCTCTGGAAAAAACCGCCCACCAAGCCCAAAGGGCCGGACAAATCATTTTGCGCATTCGCAGTTTCGTCAAACGCAGCGAACCCAACCGCGCCCTGTCCGACGTCTCGGCCATGGTCAGCGAATCGCTGGAATTGGCAGAAATCGAGCTGCGCAGACGCCACGTTCGTCTAACCCACCACATCGCGGCCCGCTTGCCTCAGCTGTGGGTCGACCCGATCTTGATCGAGCAAGTGCTGGTGAACTTGATGAAAAACGCTGCCGAGTCGATCGACAACGCCAACCGCCCCCCAGAGCAACGTCAGGTCGAATTGCGCATCCTGCCCAAGACCATAGACAAGCAATCGGTGGTGGAGTTTTCGGTCACCGACACGGGCGCAGGCTTGCCACCCGAGTCGATTGAGCGGGTTTATGAAGCCTTTTTCTCGACCAAAGTAGAAGGCATGGGCATTGGCTTGAATTTGTGCCGAAGCATTGTGGAATCGCACCAAGGCAGGATCAAAGCCGAGAACATCTACAATGCCGACGAAGTCACAGGCTGCCGTTTCTCCTTTTGGATACCGGTCGAGTCTGGTGAACCACATCACAACCCACTGGGGTAAGCGAATGAGTTTGATACCAAAAAAAGGCACTGTGTACGTTGTCGATGACGACGAAGCCGTGCGTGATTCCTTGCAATGGTTGCTGGAAGGCAAGGATTACCGAGTGCGTTGCTTTGACAGCGCCGAATCGTTCATCAGCCGCTACGACCCGCGCGAAGTGGCCTGTTTGATTGCCGACATTCGCATGGGCGGCATGAGCGGCATGGAGCTGCAGGACCGTTTGATTGAACGGCGCTCGCCCCTGCCCATCGTGTTCATCACCGGCCACGGCGATGTGCCCATGGCGGTGAACACCATGAAAAAAGGCGCCATGGATTTCATCCAAAAGCCCTTCAAGGAAGAAGAACTTTTGAGCTTGGTTGAGCGCATGCTTGACGAGGCCCGCGATTCCTTTGCCGATTACCAACAAGCTGCCAGCCGTGACGCCTTGTTGTCCAAACTCACAGGCCGGGAAGCCCAGGTGCTCGAGCGGATCGTCGCCGGGCGACTGAACAAACAAATCGCCGACGATTTGGGCATCAGCATCAAGACGGTAGAGGCGCACCGCGCCAACATCATGGAAAAGCTCAACGCCAATACCGTGGCCGACCTGCTCAAGATCGCGCTGGGGCAAAACGCACCCAAGGCCTGAACCGAGCACGCCCGACCCAAACGCCCGCACAAGTCGGGCGTTTTGCATTTTTTCTCTGACTTTTCGAGTTTTCACCCATGACGGCCCAACTGATCGACGGCAACCAGCTTTCCAAACAACTTCGCACCGCGGTCGCCAGCCGCGCCCAGGCCCTCAAGGCCAAAGGCGTCACGCCGGGTCTGGCTGTGGTGCTGGTGGGCGACAACCCGGCCAGCCAGGTGTATGTGCGCAACAAGGTCAAGGCCTGCGAAGACAGCGGGCTGCACTCGGTACTGGAAAAATACGAAGCGAACATGAGCGAGGCCGAGCTGCTGGCCCGTGTGGAAGCGCTCAACCAGGATCCGACCATCCACGGCATCTTGGTGCAACTGCCGCTGCCCGCGCACATCGACGCACAAAAGGTGATCGAAGCCATCAGCCCCGCCAAAGATGTGGATGGCTTCCACATCGCCAGCGCAGGGGCCCTCATGACCGGCATGCCTGGCTTTTGGCCCTGCACACCCTATGGATGCATGAAGATGCTGGAGAGCATTGGCTACGACCTGCGCGGCAAACACGCCGTGGTCATTGGCCGCAGCAACATTGTGGGCAAACCCATGGCACTGATGCTGCTGCAAAATGACGCCACGGTGACGGTCGCGCACTCGCGCACCCAAAACCTCAAAGCCTTGACCCTGCAAGCCGACGTGATCGTGGCGGCTGTGGGCAAGCGCAACGTGCTGACGGCCGACATGGTCAAGCCCGGCGCGGTGGTGCTGGACGTGGGCATGAATCGCAACGAAGAAGGCAAACTGTGCGGCGACGTGGACTTTGACGGCGTGAAGCAAGTCGCCAGCCACATCACCCCTGTGCCTGGTGGTGTGGGCCCCATGACGATCACCATGCTGTTGGTCAACACCCTTGAAGCGGCTGAACGCGCCACCAAGTGATACAACGGACACCATCCAACCGCTTTCTGGAAAATGCCATGACCAATCCCTTGCTCGACACCTCTGGCCTGCCCTTGTTTGACCGCATTGCGCCCGAGCATGTCGCCCCGGCCATGGACGAACTGCTGGCTGCCGCCGAAAAAGCGCTGGACGCCGTGACCGCCGCCGAATTTCCAGCCGAATGGAAAGCCATCGCGCAAACCCTGGACGTGAACACCGAAAAACTCGGCATGGCTTGGGGCGCGGTCTCACACCTCAACAGCGTGGCCGACACGCCTGAATTGCGCGCCGCTTACAACGCCGCCCTGCCCCGCGTGACCGAGTTTTGGACGCGCCTGGGCAGCGATGAGCGTCTTTACGCCAAATACAAAGCCATTGACGCCGCCAGCCTCAACACGGAGCAAACGCAGGCCCGCAAAAATGCCCTGCGCGGCTTTGTGCTGGGCGGTGCCGAACTGCAAGGTGCGGCCAAGGAACGCTACGCCGCCATTCAGGAGCGGCTGGCTGAAATCACTCAAAAGTTCAGCGAAAACACGCTGGACGCCACCGACAAATTTGCCTTGTACGTGAGCGAAGACCAGTTGAAAGGCGTGCCGGCAGACGTTGTGCAGGCCACCCGCGACGCAGCCCAAAAAGAAGAAAAAGAAGGCCACCGCCTGAGCCTGAAAATGCCGGTGTATTTGCCCGTGATGCAGTTCGCCGACAACACGGCTTTGCGCGAACAACTCTACAAAGCCTATGTCACCCGCGCCTCAGACCAAGCCCCAGAAGACTTCAAGCATTTCGACAACACCCCCTTGATGCAAGAAATCTTGGCCCTGCGCCAAGAAGAAGCACGTCTGCTGGGTTTTGACAATTACGCCCAGGTCTCGGTGGTGCCCAAAATGGCCGAGTCCCCCGAAAAAGTCACCAGTTTCTTGCGCGATCTGGCAGCCAAAGCACGCCCATTCGCCGAAAAAGACCTGGCCGATCTGCGCGAATTTGCCGCCCAAGAACTGGGCAATACAGGCCCGCTCAACGCATGGGATGTGCCTTACTTGAGCGAAAAGCTCAAAGAAGCCCGCTACAGCTTCAGCGAACAAGAGGTCAAGCAGTACTTCACCGCGCCCAAGGTGCTGGCGGGTCTGTTCAAGATCATCGAGACTTTGTTTGAAGTCAGCATCCGCGCCGACCAGGCGCCCGTGTGGCATCCGGCCGTGGGCTTTTACCGCATCGAGCGCGATGGCCAGCTGATCGGCCAGTTCTACTTGGACCCCCCAGCCCGCGCGGGCAAGCGCGGCGGCGCGTGGATGGACGATGTGCGTGGCCGCTGGCAGCGGCCCGACACGGGTGTGTTGCAAACCCCTGTGGCGCACTTGGTGTGCAACTTTGCTGAGGGCGTGAACGGCCAGCCCGCTTTGCTGACGCACGACGACGTCATCACCCTTTTCCACGAATTTGGCCATGGCCTGCACCACATGCTCACGCAAGTGAACGAGCGTGATGTTTCAGGCATCAGCGGCGTTGAGTGGGATGCGGTTGAGCTGCCCAGCCAGTTCATGGAGAATTTTTGTTGGGAATGGTCGGTGCTGCGCCACATGACGGCCCATGTGGAAACCGGCGAGCCCCTGCCGCGTGCCCTGTTCGACAAGATGCTGGCGGCCAAGAACTTCCAAAGCGGTTTGCAAACGCTGCGTCAAATCGAGTTTTCTTTGTTCGACATGCTGGTGCATTCCGAGCACGACCCGGCGCAAGACTTCATGCCGCTGCTGGCCCAAGTGCGCAACGAAGTCGCTGTGATGCGGCCACCGGCATTCAACCGCATGGCCCACACCTTCAGCCACATCTTTGCAGGCGGTTACGCCGCAGGCTATTACAGCTACAAATGGGCCGAGGTGCTGAGCGCCGATGCCTACGCCGCGTTTGAAGAAACCGCTGCAGCCGATGGTACGCCCAGCGTGGAAACCGGCCGCCTCTACCGCCAGGCCATTTTGGAGGCCGGTGGCAGCCGGCCGGCGCTCGAATCATTCAAGGCCTTCCGAGGTCGTGAGCCGAGCCTTGATGCCTTGCTGAGACACCAAGGCATGGTCGCGGTTTGAAGTTGGCTTTGGGCCGCACAAAAAACGGCCCGCCTTCTCTCAAAGATGCATGGGACGAAAAAAAAGCACCGAGCGTTTCCGCTGAGTGCTTGTTTTCCCTACCGAATTTGGTAGGCGCGACTAGATTCGAACTAGCGACCCCCACCATGTCAAGGTGGTGCTCTAACCAACTGAGCTACGCGCCTGCTAAGCCTCGAATTATAACGTCAAAAAAGCGCTTTTTGACCTGCTGTGTCGACATGGCGAATTCAGCGCCTGCGGGCGGCCCTGACGCCTTTGACGCCGCGAACGGTGACCAAGACCCGGTTCAAACTCATGGCATCCCCGATTTCCACCGTGAAGGTCATCCAAGCCATGCCTTTGACGGATTGGGTTTGCACGCCGATCACGTTCATTTTTTCCTTGGCAAACACTTCAGAGATGTCTCGCAGCAAGCCTTGGCGGTCGATGGCCTCCACCGAGACATCGACCGGATAGACCGAGCCTTCCGAAGCTTTCCCCACACCCCAGCGGACATCAATCACGCGTTCGGCATGGCGCGAAGCCAATTCGCGGAAATTGCTGCAGTCCTGCCGGTGGATGCTCACGCCCTTGCCGCGTGTGACAAATCCACCAATCGCATCGGGCGGAGCGGGTTTGCAGCAACGCGACAGTTGCGTCAGCAAGGAATCCACCCCCACCACCAAAACACCGGAGGGTGACTTGCGGGCCACTGCGCCTTTGAACTTCTTTTGGAAGTACTCATCGGGCTCCAGGGCTGGTTCGGGTGGATTGAGCAAAACCTCGATGTTGCGCAGCGAGTACTCGTCCTTGCCCACCACCTCAAACAAACCGTCTGCCGACTTGAAGCCCAATTGGCTGGCCAAATCATCCAAACGGATGGCGGTGCGGCCTAAGCGTTGCAAAGATTTTTCGACCGCCTCACGGCCCTTGGCGATGGTTTCTTCACTGACCTGCGCATTGAACCAGGCACGCACCTTGGCACGCGCCCGCGGGCTGGCCAAAAAGCCCAGCTCGGGGTTGAGCCAATCCCGTGATGGCCCCCCCTCTTTGATGGCCGTGATCTCCACCGTCTGGCCGTTGGCCAATGGGGTGTTCAGAGGCACCATCGCCCCGTCGACCTTGGCGCCACGACAACGGTGGCCCAAATTGGTGTGCACGGTGTAGGCAAAGTCAATCGCTGTGGCGCCTTGCGGCAACTCCACGACCGCCGCATCGGGCGTCAGCACATAAATGCGGTCCTCAAACAAGCCGCTGCCTTGCCCGTGGGCTTGCGCGGCACCCGACAAATCACGCTCCCAAGCCAACAATTGCCGCAGCACCGCAATCTTGGTGTCGTATTCGCTGCTGGCCGAGACCCCCGCATAACCTTTGGCCCCCGCTTCTTTGTAAGCCCAGTGCGCAGCCACGCCATGCTCGGCATGCTCGTGCATGGCCTGGGTGCGGATTTGCACCTCAATCGGGCCGCCATCGGCATCACGGACCACCGTGTGCAGCGACTGGTAGCCATTGGCTTTGGGTTTGGCAATGTAATCGTCAAACTCTTCGGCGATAGGCACAAAATGTTCGTGTACCCAACTGAGCACTTGGTAGCAATCGGCCACGCTGGGCACCACCACGCGCAGGGCCCGAATGTCGAACACGCGCTCAAAGGGCAGCGCCTTGCCGCGCATCTTTTTGACAATGCTGTAAATGTGTTTGGGCCGCCCCTCCACATTGGCAGCCATGCCTTGGGTGCCCAAGGCTTGCTGCAACCGCTCGCGCAGGGCCACCATGTAAAGTTCGCGCTCGGTGCGTTTTTCGTCCAGCAACTGGGCAATGTCTTTGTAGGTGGCGGGCTCCAGAAAACGGAAGGACAGGTCTTCCAGTTCCCATTTGATTTGCCAAATGCCCAAACGGTTGGCCAGCGGCGCAAACACCTGCAAAGATTCACGGGCCAACACCGCGGGCACCGGCAATTTGCTGGCCGCAAAATGGCGCAAGGTTTGCAAACGCGAAGCCAATCGCAGCATCACCACGCGCAAGTCGCGGCTGAAAGCCAACAGCATCTTGCGCACGTTTTCAGTCTGGATGCGCGGGCTCAGAGGCGTGTTGTCAGGCCCTTGGGCACTGGACTCCGCAGCCCGAGACAAACGCTGCACATGGACCAACTGGTTGGTTTGCATGGCCAGTTGTGCCAGATGCACGCCAAAGGCCTTGCCCATCACTTCTTCTGGTTTGTTCAGATGCGGGCAGGCATAGACCAAATAGATGGCCGCTTGCATGACCACTGAGCCACCCATGCCTGCCAGGATGGTGGCCACCGCATCGGCGTGGGCCAAGATGTTTTCACCCGTGTCGAGAGATTCGCCTGCAATCAGGGGCTCGGCAAATGTTCGGGCTTTGGCCAGGAGTTCGGCATCCGCTGGCAAACCCAGGCCATCGGATGTGGCCAGCATGACCGGTGGCAAATGCGCAGCATGCAGGCGCCCAGAATGCGACATGGGGCTGGCGGAATGGCTGGAACTGGGGCTGACCATCGGATCAAGCACCCCACAAGAAATGCGTCACCACGCCCAATTGGTGTGCCGCGGTCAACGTCGGCGCGTGCCCACAGTCTGGCCACGTCTCCAACTGGGCTTTGGGTCCACGCTGCGTCATGGCCAGGGCGGTTTCGGTGGTCAACAAATCCGACTGCCCCCCGCGGATGAGCAAGGTTTGGGCTTGAATTTGGTCGTACAAAGACCACATGGCGGCCTCACCCGCCGATGCGGCCTCGGGCGTTAAAGCGCGCAACGGAACCCCAATGGCCGGGTCGTAGTGCAGGGTCAAAGCCCCATCGGTACCTGGACGTGTCATGTGTGCCGACATCTCGCGCCAAACCTCGGGCAAGACGGGACCAAAGCCTTGCGACAAGGCCCACAGCGCTGCCGCAGCCTCATCGAGATCGCGAAATTGGCCGTATTGCCCCACATAGCCTTGCATGCGCTGCACCGACGACCAGGTGATGGCCGGGCCCACATCGTTCAGCACCAATCGGCGCATGGGGGCTGGCAAGGGCAAGCCGGGTTGTCCGGCAAGCACCATACCGATCAAGCCCCCCATGCTGGTGCCCACCCAGTCCAAGGCTTGAACCGGTCGATCGGGACCCAATCTGGCCTGTATCTGTCCCAACAGGGCCAGCATATCGGCCGCGTATTGCGGAATTTGGTAGAGCGCCGGATTTTGCAGCCATTCGCTTTGACCCCGCCCGACCACATCTGGACAAATCACTTGCACGGGCACAGGGCTTGACAACACCAATGCCTGAGCCAAGCTGTCAAAGTCGCGTCCTTGACGCGTCAAGCCATGGACACACACCACAACGTGCTGGGCTTGCGCATCGCCCCAACGCCAATAAGCCATGCGGTGCTGGCCCTCTGGGTGTGGGCAAGACACGAACGCCAGTTGAGGCGCTGCACTGGGGGTTGGGGCTGAGGTGTGGATCATGAGCATCGGAAACAATCTGAAGGCCAAACAGACAGAACAAGTCTTTGGCCAGCGCCATAATGTTCTTTTGAACATCCTAATTCATCTTTCGGAGTCATCATCATGTTGCAAGGTAAAACAGCCCTGGTCACAGGTTCAACCAGCGGTATCGGTCTGGGCATTGCCAAGGCTTTGGCCCAACAAGGCGCGAACATCGTGCTGAACGGCTTTGGCGATACCCAAGGCCCGCAAGCCGAAATCGCTGCCCTGGGCGTCAAAGTCGCCTACCACGGGGCCGACATGAGCAAAGCCTCCGAAATTGAAGCCATGATGAAGTTTGCGGCCGACACCTTTGGCCGCGTCGACATTTTGGTGAACAACGCTGGCATCCAGCACGTCGCCAAGATCGAAGACTTTCCGGTCGAGCGCTGGGACGCCATCATCGCCATCAATCTGACCAGCGCCTTTCATGCCACGCGTTTGGCCTTGCCCGCCATGAAAGCCGCTAACTGGGGCCGCATCATCAACGTGGCCTCCATCCACGGCTTGGTCGGTTCTGCCGAGAAGTCAGCCTATGTGGCGGCCAAGCATGGCGTGGTGGGCCTGACAAAAGTCACGGCGCTCGAAAACGCCACCACCGGCGTGACCTGCAACGCCATTTGCCCAGGCTGGGTGCTGACACCGCTGGTCCAAAAACAGGTGGACGCCAAAGCCGTGGCCATGGGCTTGTCGAACGAAGAGGCCAAAAAACAACTGCTTCAAGAAAAAGAGCCCTCCATGCAATTCACCACCCCCGAAGAACTGGGCGAGTTGGCGGTGTTCTTCTGCTCGGCCGCTGGCAACAACGTGCGCGGCGCAGCCTGGAACATGGATGGCGGCTGGACCGCTCAATAACCCAGAGCCCGGCCATGAGCAGCTCCACCCGGCTTGACAAAGTCGTCATCGTCGACGACGACGCTCGCATCCGTGATTTGCTGCGGCGTTTTTTGTCGCAAGAAGGCTTTGATGTCTTGTTGGCCGAGGATGGCCGGGCTCTGGACCGCATCTTGCAGCGAGAAACCATCGATCTGGTGGTGCTCGACCTGATGCTGCCCGGCGAAGACGGGTTGAGCATTTGCAAACGCATGCGCGCCCTTGGCCACAAAACGCCTGTGATCATGCTCACCGCCAAAGTCGAGGACACCGACCGCATTGCAGGCCTTGACATCGGCGCCGATGACTACCTGGGCAAGCCTTTCAACCCCCGCGAGTTGTTGGCCCGAATTCACGCCGTCTTGCGCCGCCGGCCAATGGCCGAGGTGCCCGGTGCGCCATCCACGGCCGAAAACGAGGTCATCGAGTTTGGTGCCTTCACGCTCAATTTGGGGACCCGATCCCTGAGCCGTTTGGGCGAGGACATGCCGCTCACCAGCGGCGAATTTTCCATGCTCAAAGCCCTGGCACGTCACCCCAAGCAAGCTTTGTCGCGCGAAAAATTGGCCCAACTGGCGCGAGGCCGCGACTTTGAACCTTTTGACCGCAGCTTGGACGTCCAAATCTCTCGCCTGCGAAAAATGATCGAACAAGACCCCGCCTCCCCCAAAATCATTCAAACGGTTTGGGGCGTTGGCTATGTCTTTGTGCCCGATGGACAAACGTGATCCCTGCAGAAGTCACTGCACCTGAGCCCCGCATGGCCAAAAAAACCCCTCGCAAGCTCCAACTCAGCTTGTTCTGGCGCACCTTCATTTTGTTGGCTTTGCTGATTTTGTTCAGCAGCTTGGCTTGGCTGCAGATGTTTCGCACCCAGGAGTACGAACCGCGCATTTTGCGCAACGTCCACCAAATTGCCACGGTGGTCAATTTGACCAAAACCGCCTTGATCCATACCGATGCGATTGCGCGGGTGTCTCTTCTCAAAACGCTGGCAGACGAGGAGGACGTCAGCATCCAAATCCGGGAACCCGGCGACCAGATCCTGGCCTTTGGCGCGTCCGGGCTGGAGCGCCAGTTGGTCACCGAGATGGTCAAGCGTCTGGGGCCTGAAACCCTGATTGCCTCCCAAGTTAACCAAGTCGACGGTTTATGGATCGGCTTCAAAATTGAGCGTGACAGTTACTGGCTGCAAATGGACCCCGAGAGGCTCAGACCTTTGGGCGGCTCGGCCTGGCTGTCTTGGCTGGGCCTGACACTGGCGCTGTCCTTGGGCGGCGCGGCCATGATGGCCGGCCTGATCAACCGTCCCTTGAAGCGCTTGTCATTGGCTGCAGGCCGCGTGCGCGACGGGCATTTCAACACCGCCAAACTGGACGAAGACGCCGCCACCAGCGAAATCCGCGAAGTCAACATCGGCTTCAACCGCATGGCCGAGCGTTTGGCCAAGATCGAACAAGAGCGCGCCGTGATGCTGGCAGGGATTTCGCACGACTTGCGCACCCCCTTGGCCCGCTTGCGCCTGGAGACCGAGCTCAGCGTTGCCGACCTGGCAACGCGCGACTTGATGGCCGCCGACATCGCCCAACTGGACGCCATCATCGACAAATTCCTCGACTACGCCCGGCCCGAGCCCACGAACTTGGGGCCGGTTTTGCTGTCGGGCGCGATCAGCCGCAGCATTTCGCCTTGGCGCCATGACCCCCGACTGCTCATTCAAGTGCATGTGGCCGAAGACCTTCAGGTCCATGCCGAACCAGTCGAACTGGAACGGGTGTTGTCCAACCTGCTGGAGAACGCCCGCCGTTATGGCCAAAGCCCGATCGATGGCATCACCCGGGTCGAGATCATGGCCCGCTTGCAAGACGGCTGGGTGTCGCTCAGCGTGTGCGACCAAGGCCCCGGCGTGCCCGAAGAAGCCTTGAAAAAACTGACCCAACCGTTTTTCAGAGGCGACACCGCCAGGACCGACGCAACAGGATCAGGCTTGGGGTTGGCGATTGTGGAAAAGTCTGTGCTGCGCATGGGCGGCACGTTCACGGTGGTCAACCACAGCGCCGGGGGGCTGATGGCCTTGATGAAATTCAGGCAGGTGACGCCGACTTGAGAACCAGCAAGACCACGGCACGCGCCTCCATGCTTTGCCCCATGCCCACGGGCCCCAGCTTTTCTGCGGTTTTGGCTTTCACGTTCACTTGATGCAAACCCACCCCCAGTGCCTGGGCCACGCCCGCATGGATGGCGGCCATGTGCGGGGCCAGCTTGGGGGCTTGGGCCACGATGGTGCTGTCCACGTTCACCAGCTCCCACCCTTTTTCGCGGACACGCCGCATGGCCTCTTGCAACAACACGCCAGAATCTGCACCCTTGAACTGTGCATCCGTGTCTGGGAAATGCCGCCCAATGTCGCCTAAACCCGCAGCGCCCAACACCGCATCGGTGATGGCGTGAAGCAATACATCGGCATCTGAGTGGCCCATCAGCCCGGTGGGGTGCGCGATCTGTACGCCACCCAAGATCAGTTGGCGGCCCGGCACCAAGGCGTGCACGTCCCAGCCCTCTCCAATGCGCATGTTCATGTTCTGCCTTTCAAAACCATCTCTGCAAACGCAAAGTCAGCCGGGTAAGTGACTTTCAAATTGTGGACCGATCCGGGCACCAGGCGTGGCGACAAGCCCAAGCGCTCCATCGCGCTGGACTCGTCGGTGATGCCCGCAAAATCGGTATTCGCCGCCTCCGCCAAAGCGGCGTACAAAGCCCCCAAACGAAACATTTGGGGCGTTTGTGCCAGCCATTTGTCCTCGCGCGGCACAGTGCTGGCCACTCTGGGCCCCCTTGAGCCCGTTGTGAAGTGGGTTTGTGATTTCAGGGTGTCTGGCAGCGGCAATGCCAACAAACCGCCCACATCGTCTCCGCCGCATGCCTCGATCAGGTGCGACACCGCATCGGGTGTGATCAAGCAACGCGCCGCGTCATGCACCAAGACCCAATCTTGCGCAGACAGGCCCGCTTGCAACATGGCCGTAAGACCGTTAAAAACGCTGGCTGCACGCGTTGCACCACCACAGGCCTCACGCCTGAAATGCGCAGGCCATCGCTCTTGAGGCCATGAAAAATCATCGCCTGGCGACAAAATCACCCAAGCACTGGACAACTGCGGCACACCGGCAAGCGCCATCAACGTGTGCATGACCATGGGCTGACCCAACAGCATTTGGTATTGCTTGGGCTGGGCTGTGCCCGCGCGGCTGCCCGTGCCAGCACAAGGAACCAAGGCATGAAAACGGGGAAAGTCTGGGGTGTTTGACATGGCTGTCCATTGTAGGACGGTGACTCGCGCCCCAATCCGGCATCAAGGTCATCGTCTTGAACCACTGCCCAAGCCGTTGGGGCCCTTCTACAATGGGTCGTCTGACCATTTTCTCACCCCCCTCCTTCTTGGCGGGGGGTGTTTTGCTTTTTTGATCGCCATTGCCATGCAACTGCCCAGCCTGATTTCCGGCAAACGTTTCACCCTGCCTCGCCCCGCCGGATCGGCCGATGCCGTGCTGCTGGCCCAGCTGGCCGAGCGCGAAAAAAAGGCAGGCAAGATCACCGCCATCGTCACCGCCGACGCGGCCGATGCCCAAAGGCTGATGGACGAGTTGGTGTTTTTTGCACCCGATCTGCGCTGCGTGATGTTCCCCGATTGGGAAACACTGCCCTACGACACCTTCTCGCCGCACCAAGACCTGATCAGTGAGCGGCTGGCCGCGCTGTGGCGCATCAAGCAGCGCAATCACCCCGAAAGCGCCGACGTGGTGCTGGTGCCGGCCACCACCGCGCTGTACCGGCTGGCCCCACCGTCTTTTTTGGCGGGTTACACCTTCGAATTCAAGGTCAAACAAAAGCTGGACGAAGCCCAACTCAAGGCGCAATTGACTTTGGCGGGTTACGCGCATGTGAGCCAAGTGGTCAGCCCCGGCGAATACGCGGTGCGGGGCGGACTGATCGACCTTTTCCCCATGGGCTCTCTGGTGCCTTACCGAGTGGATTTGTTCGATGACGAGATCGACAGCATCCGAACCTTTGACCCCGACAGCCAGCGCAGCCTCTACCCCGTGCCCGAAGTGCGGCTTTTGCCTGGGCGCGAATTCCCGATGGACGAAGCCGCGCGTGCACGCTTCAGAAGCCGCTGGCGCGAGCTGCTCGAAGGTGACCCGACCAAAAGCCGCATTTACAAAGACATGGGCAATGGCGTCGCCACAGCGGGCATCGAGTACTACCTGCCACTGTTTTTTGAAGAAACCGCCACCGTTTTCAACTATCTGGGCGCGGGTGAAGCCAACGCCGCCACGGTGGTGTTGCACGGCGACCTGGAGCCTTCGTTCCAGCGCTTTTGGCAAGACACCAAAGACCGCTACCGCTTGGTGCAAGGCGACCCCGAGCGGCCGGTGCTGCCGCCCGAAGCGTTGTTTTTGAGCGCAGAGCAGTTCTACACACTGACCCATGCCCACGCGCAACTGGCGCTTCGACAAAGCGCAGGCGACGTACCGGACAACGCATTTGCGCAAAGTCTGCCCGAACTCACCGTAGTGCGCGGTGCCGATGACCCCTTGGCGCGCCTGCAAGCGCATATTCGCAGCAGCACCAGCCGGATGCTGATCTTGGCCGAGAGCGACGGCCGACGCGAAAGCCTGCTCGACTTCGTACGCTCCAGCGGCCTCACGCCCCCGGTGTTCGACAGCCTGCAAGCGTTTTTGGCCAGCGACGAAAAAGTGGGCATGGCCACGTCCACCCTCAACCAAGGCTTTCACTGGTTCGAGCACAACATCGACCTGGTCACCGAAACCGAACTCTTTGCGGCGGGTGCCACCACACGACGCCGCAAAAAACAAGAACAAGTCAGCGATGTCGAAGCGCTGATCAAAGACCTGAGCGAACTCAACGTGGGTGACCCGGTGGTGCACAGCCAACACGGCATTGGCCGCTACCGGGGCCTGGTCAACATGGACATGGGTCAAAAAAACAGCGATGGCAGTCCGGCCGTACAAGAGTTTTTGCACCTCGAATACGCAGGTGATGCGGCACTCTATGTGCCCGTCAGCCAACTGCAACTCATTGGCCGTTACACCGGGGTCAGCGCCGAAGAGGCGCCTTTGCACAAGTTGGGTTCAGGCCAATGGGAAAAGGCCAAACGCAAAGCCGCCGAGCAAGTGCGCGATTCGGCTGCCGAGCTGCTCAACATTTACGCCCGCCGCGCCGCACGCGAAGGCCATCCTTTCCGCTACAGCCCGCAAGACTACGAAACCTTTGCCAACGACTTTGGCTTTGAAGAAACCGCCGACCAAAAGGCCGCCATCCACTGCGTGATCCAAGACATGATCAGCCCCCGCCCCATGGACCGGCTGGTGTGTGGCGACGTGGGTTTTGGCAAGACCGAGGTGGCCTTGCGTGCCGCATTTGTGGCCGTCACAGGCGGCAAGCAAGTGGCCATTTTGGCCCCCACCACCCTCCTGGCCGAGCAGCATTACCAAACCTTGAAAGACCGCTTCGCCAAATGGCCGGTCAAGGTGGCCGAGATCTCACGCTTTCGTTCGGGCAAAGAAGTCACCGCCGCCCTCAAAGGCATTGCCGATGGCACGGTGGACATTGTGGTCGGCACGCACAAGCTGCTGAGCGAGTCCACCCAATTCCACGATCTTGGCCTGCTCATCATCGATGAGGAACACCGTTTTGGTGTGCGCCACAAAGAGGCCATGAAAGCCCTGCGGGCCGAAGTTGATGTGCTCACCCTGACCGCTACGCCCATTCCCCGCACCATGGGCATGGCGCTCGAAGGTTTGCGCGATTTGAGCGTGATCGCCACCGCGCCCCAGCGCCGTCTGGCCATCAAGACCTTTGTGCGCAACGAAGGCACGGGTGTGATCCGCGAGGCGGTGCTGCGCGAACTCAAACGCGGCGGTCAGGTGTACTTTTTGCACAACGAGGTCGACACGATCGAGAACCGCAAGCAAAAGCTCGAGGAAATCCTGCCCGAAGCCCGCATCGCCGTGGCCCACGGCCAGATGCCCGAGCGTGAACTCGAGCGTGTGATGCGCGACTTTGTGGCCCAGCGCTACAACATCTTGCTCTGCTCGACCATCATCGAGACCGGCATTGACGTGCCGACGGCCAACACCATCATCATGAGCCGAGCCGACAAATTCGGCTTGGCCCAGCTGCACCAATTGCGTGGCCGTGTGGGCCGCTCGCACCACCAAGCCTATGCGTATTTGATGGTGCCCGAGATCGAAGGCCTGACCAAACAGGCGGCCCAGCGGCTCGATGCCATCCAGCAAATGGAAGAACTGGGCAGCGGCTTTTATCTGGCCATGCACGACCTGGAGATTCGCGGCGCGGGCGAGGTGCTGGGCGAAAACCAGAGCGGCAACATGCTCGAAGTGGGTTTTCAGCTTTACAACGAAATGCTGTCCGAGGCGGTGCGCTGCCTCAAAGCGGGCAAAGAGCCCGATTTGCTCAGCCCCCTGTCGGTCACGACCGACATCAACCTGCACGCCCCTGCCCTGCTGCCCAACGACTATTGTGGCGACGTGCACCTGCGCCTGTCGTTTTACAAAAAGCTGGCCACCGCCAAAACCAGCGACCAGATCGACGCCTTGCTGGAAGAGCTGGTGGACCGCTTTGGCAAACTGCCACCGCAGGCGCAAACGCTGGTGGATGTGCACCGCCTGCGGGTGCTGACCCAGCCCTACGGCGTGGTCAAAGTCGACGCGGCTCCTGGCGTCATCCAGATCACCTTCAAGCCCAACCCGCCCGTGGACCCCATGGCCATCATTGGCCTGATTCAAAAGAACAAACACATCAAGCTGGCGGGCAACGACAAAATCCGCATCGAACGCGAACTGCCCGACCCCAAAGCGCGGGCGCAGATGGTGCGGGATGTGCTGCGCAGCTTGGGGCAACCCCAAGCGGAAACCGTTCCAGCCTGAGCCATTTCAACGATCTTTGATAATCCTGACCTATGACCACCGCTACCGAATTCGCCCCTGGCCTTGCCATTCAGGGCTTCAACGCGCCCCTGCCGCTGTCCCAATTCAAGCTGATCGCGTTTGACATGGACTCCACGCTCATCAGCATCGAATGCATCGATGAGATCGCCGATGCCGTGGGCCGCAAAGCCGAGGTCGCCGCCATCACCGAGGCCGCCATGCGCGGCGAGATCACCGACTTCAAAGAAAGCCTGCGCCGACGCTTGGCCCTGCTCAAGGGCGTGACGCTGGCCGACATGGAGCGCGTGTACACCGAGCGCCTGAACATCAACCCCGGCGCAGCCGAGTTGATTGCCGCTTGCCAAAAGGCGGGCATGAAGGTGCTGCTGGTCTCGGGGGGGTTCACCTTCTTTGCCGACCGCGTCAAAGAGCGCCTGAACATCGACTTCGCCCGTTCCAACCGGCTGGAGGTGGTCAACGGTGAACTCACGGGCGGCTTGGTGATGCAAAGCTGGGGCGACATTTGCGACGGTGCCGAGAAGCGCAGAACTTTGCTGGAAATGGCCTCGTTGATGGACGTTGAGCCAAATCAATGCATCGCTGTCGGCGACGGTGCCAATGACCTGCCCATGATGGGCGCCGCGGGATTGTCGGTGGCCTACCACGCCAAACCCAAGGTGCGCGAGCAAGCCATGGTCGCCATCAACCAAGGTGGGCTCGACCGCTTGCTGGAAGTCGTCAAGCCCTGAAGTCACACCCTCTCAGCGGCGCAGCGGTTTGAGCAAATCGCTCAGGCCATTGTGGTCGATCTCTTGCATCAGCTGCAGCAATTGCCCGATTTCACCTTTGGGAAAACCTTCACGCGCAAACCAATTGAGGTAGTTACCGGGCAAATCGGCGATCAACATGCCTTTGTGTTTGCCGTAAGGCATCGGGGTGGTCACCAGCTTCACCAGGTCTTCGGGTTTCAAGCCTGCCCCCTCAAAGCTAGCCCCACAGCCAGCTGCGCACCCGGGCATGGAAGGCCTCGGGCCGTGAAATCATCACCCAATGCCCACAGGGCAAGCCTTGCACCGCACTGCCAGGCTGGGCAGCGACTTTTCCCAGCCATTGGGTCGAATGGAACATGAAGGGTTTGCGCTCGCCATAGACAAACAGCAGCGGCATCGGCAACTGGACGGGCGCCGCATGCTTCAAGCCACCCGCCGTACCGAACCATTGCATGGCATAGGGGTAGTTCATCTTGTGGGTGATGCGGCCAGCATCGGAGGGACAGCGCAGCCACCGCGCCATGGCGCGGGTCATGCGGGTGCCCAAATTGCCACCCAACTTCCACGCCAAGGCCAGCCACACCTGATAACCCATGACGGACAGCTTTTCCTTGAAGCCCCAACTGCGCAACAAGGCCCCCGAATTGTGGTCGCCCACGTCCACCGCCACCACGCGGGCCACCCGATCGGGGTGGCGCATGGCGAATTCATACCCAAACATGCAGCCCCAGTCGTGCAGCATCAAGGTCACCGGCTGGTCGGGGCTGATGCGGTCAACAATCTGACGCAACAGCTGGCACATATCGTCCAAGCGGGTGACTGCAGGGCCGGATTCAAAACCGGGCAAGGTCAGGCGGGCGCAGATGGCGCGGTCTTGCAAGGCCGCCACAGTGCCGTCCCACAAGGCTCGTGTGTCAGGCCAGCCGTGCAGCATGAGAATGACTTCATCACCCTGCCCCTGCAGCCAGACTTCGGTGCCGTTGACGGTAATGCACAGTTCCGTTCCCGCAGCCATGGCTCAAAGCGCTTTGGCCAGCCGCGAAACACCTTGCAGAATCTTGTCTTCGCCCACGGTGGCAAAGCTCAAGCGGAAGGTGGCGTGGTCGGGGTTGGCACAGAAGAACGGTGTACCCGGCACAAAGGCCACACCTTGTTCGATGGCACGTTTGGCAAACACGTTGCCGTCATTCACCTTGCCGCCTGCACCCGTGAGGCGCGCCCAAACAAACAGACCCCCTTCGGGCTGCACAAAAGACACCGCATCGCCCAACTCACGGCGCAGCGCATCGCCCATGGTTTGGGCGCGTTGGGCGTACACGGCGCGCACCTTGTCCAATGTGGCGGGCATGCGGCCGGCCAACAGGTATTGCGCCGCCGTGGCCTGGGCAAAAGTGCTGGTGTGCGCGTCGCTGAACTGTTTGCACATGGTGGCGCGGGCCAACAATTCAGGGGGCGCAACCATCCAGCCCACACGCAGGCCGGGGGACAGCACTTTGGACAAAGAGCCGCAATGCACCAACAACTCACGGCTGCCAGGCACGGTGCTGCTCAAGGCCAACAGGCTGGGCGGTGGGGCTTCGCCAAAATACAGATCGCCATACGGGTCGTCTTCGACAATCAGGGTTTGGTGCTTGACGGCCATTTCCAGAACTTGGCGGCGACGCTCAGCAGTCATCAGGGCTCCACTCGGATTACCGAAAGTGGGTATCAGGTAGACAAACTTCGGTTGGTGCTCGGCGATCAGTTTTTCCAGCTCGTCGGTCTTGACGCCATGACCGTCCACCGGGGCACTGATGAGCTCGGCCCCATACAAACGGAAGCACTGGATGGTGGCCAGAAAGGTCGGGCCTTCGACGATCACTTTGTCGCCGGGGCTGATCATGGTTTTACCGATCAAATCCAGCCCCTGCTGGCTGCCAGTGGTCACGATCAACTGGTCTGCGGTCACGTCTTTGCTGCCCTTTTGGGCCATGAAGTGGGCCAGTTGCTCACGCAGCGGGCCAAAGCCCTCGGTCGCGCCGTATTGCAGGGCGGCGCCGGGGTCTTGGGTCAAAGCCAAATTACTGGCTTCGCGGATGCCCTCGACGTCAAACATGGCGCTGTCAGGAAAACCACCTGCAAAACTGATGATGCCGGGCTTGCCCAGAAGCTTGAACAGCTCACGGATGGCGGAAGTTTCGACATTGTTCAGGCGGTCGGCAAATTGCAAAGGCATGGTGTATCTTCCCGTGTTGACTTGGGCATCATTTTGCCAACATCTGCACCCCTACTTTTGACCCTCATGAAACCCGCACAGATCGAATCTTTCTTTGCCACGCTGAAAGCCGCCAACCCCATGCCCGTGACCGAGCTGGAATACACCAGTGTGTTCGAGTTGCTGGCCGCCGTGCTGCTGTCGGCCCAAGCGACCGACGTGGGCGTGAACAAGGCCACGCGCAAGTTGTTTCCGGTGGCGGGCACCCCTCAAAAGATCCTGGACCTCGGTCTGGAGGGGCTAGAGGGCTACATCAAGACCATTGGCCTGTACCGCAGCAAGGCCAAACACCTGATGGAAACCTGCCGGATTTTGGTGGAGCAACACGGCGGCCAAGTGCCGCGCAGCCGCGAAGCCCTCGAAGCCCTGCCCGGTGTGGGCCGCAAAACCGCCAATGTGGTGCTCAATTCGGCTTTTGGCGAAGCCACCATGGCAGTGGACACGCACATCTTTCGAATGGGCAACCGCACGGGCCTAGCCCCGGGCAAAACGCCCTTGGCGGTTGAACTGAAACTGCTCAAACGCATCCCTTCCAAGTATTTGGTGGATGCCCACCACTGGCTGATCCTGCACGGCCGCTACGTCTGCCAAGCGCGCAAACCGCTGTGCGGCCAATGCTCGGTGGCGGCTTTTTGCGATTTCAAGCCCAAAACACCCTGAGATTCGACCCGACGGCAGGGCCAAAATCAGGCATGTGGGGCGGGTAAAATCACACCTTTGCCAGATTGGTTGCGTTCGTCCACAGGGCACATGCCTGCCTCCCCAAGAGCCTTGACGCTCGGTTTTCCCAAGTCCACATACCCTTCCATGACGCGCCCCTTGCCGCGTGCCCACTTCAACAGCTCCCCCTTGGTGCGGTTTTTGACCGAAAACACCATGATGGAGCCTGTCCAAGCAACAGAGGATGTGGGGCAAAAGCTGGGCGATTGGCTCAATTTTCGCCAAGCCATCGCCTTGCAAAGCGTTTTGCAGGCGGGTCCAGGTGGCCCTGAAGCCTTGCCGGCCCACCGCCAGCGTGCAGCGCCCATCAACCCAGCCGCCTTGGCCAGACATGTCGACAAAATCAGGGCGCAATTGACCGAGTCGATCAACCAAGGGGCGCCAGCCGGCTCGGGCTTGGCACTCATCCAGATGCCTGCTGCCGATCTGGACGATCCGGTTGACCCCAAAACCGCTTTTGCCCCTTACCGGCGATTTCACGCCGCACACCAGCGTCAGATGGAAACATGCTTGCGCAGCCTGCGAGCCAGTGTGCGCCTACAGCTGACCAAGCGAGGGGGCCACTTGCAGCAATTGGCCACACTCGACACCGCACTGGAAAACATCCTCAGCGAACGCGAAGCCTTGCTGCTGGGTAAGGTGATCAAAATGCTTGAAAAACGTTTTGTTCAAGCCCTCAAACTTCATCTCAAACAGCAAAACGACGCTGTATCGGACACGGCCAGCCCTCAGGGTGTGCACCAGCAGACCTTGTCATGGTTGATGCCACACCGCCAAGCGCTGCGCAGCGCATTGTTGGCCGAATTGGACACCCGCTTGCAGCCCACCCTCGGTTTGCTGGAAGCCCTCACATCAGAGAACCCCGACACATGAAACGCTTTTCTTTTTCAATCGCCTTTGGTTTGGGCGCGCTGGCGCTGCTTTGGGTAGCCGCTGCCGTGGCCAGCAGCCATTTTTTGGTGCTGGTGATGACGGCGTTGATCGGCGCGGTGTATGCCTTTGGCGCGCTGGAGTTGCGCCAATACCGGGCCACCACGCAGACCATGAACCAAGCTTTGGCGCAACTGCCACCTGACTTGGTCCACTTGAACGATTGGCTGATCACCTTGCCCGCCGATGTCCAAAATCCAGTGCGTCAGCGGGTTGAAGGCGAGCGCGTGGGCCTGCCCGGCCCTGTGTTCACGCCCTATTTGATCGGTCTTTTGGTCATGCTGGGCATGTTGGGCACCTTTTTGGGCATGGTGGTCACCCTGAACGGCGCGGTGTTTGCGCTCGAAGGCTCGAGCAGCATCGCCGGCGTGCGTGCCGCCTTCTCTGAACCCATCAAAGGTTTGGGATTGGCCTTCGGGACATCGGTAGCGGGGGTGGCCACCTCGGCCATGCTGGGCCTGATGAGCAGCTTGGCACGGCAAGAACGCGCTTTGGCATCACAACAACTGGACAGCTTGATTCCCACGCATTTGCACCGGTTCTCACTCACGCACCAGCGTCAAGCAACTTACAAGGCCCTGCAACAACAAGCACAGGCGCTGCCCCAAGTGGTTGAACAACTGCAAAACATGATGGTGCAAATGGCCAGCACCAGTGAACAGCTGCACGCGCGCTTGCTGTCCAACCAGCAAGGCTTTCACCAAGAAGCGCATAGCGCCTACTCGGGTTTGGCCCAGTCGGTGGACCAATCTTTGCAACGCAGCTTGAGCCAAAGCCTGCAATTGGCCACAGACAGCATGAAACCCATGGTGCAAGCGAGCATGGCGCAGCTGGCCCAGCAGGCCCAAACCCTGAACGATCGCTTGCAGCAGATTGCTCAGGTGCAGCTGAGCGAGATCAACACCCAACTCACCGGCACGGCCAAAGCGATGGTCGACCACATCGGCACCGCCCAAGCCGAGCAAAACGCAAAGCTCAACAGCGCCGATCAAGAGCGACTGCAGGTTTGGCAAGCGGCACTGGCGCAAATGGCTTCATCGCTCAGCACCCAATGGCAAGCCTCGGGCGCGCAGACCTTGGCGCAACAACAAGCCCTCTGCGACACCTTGGCTCGAACAGCACAAGAACTGACAACCCACACGCAAACGCAAGCCACTCAGACCTTGGCCGAAATTACCCGCCTGATGGGCAGCAGCGAAGCCCTCGTTCGGCAGCGCATCGACTCAGAAGCCACTTGGACCGCCCAACATGCCGCGCGTGCGCAAGAACTGTCTGTGGTTTTGCGCCAAGAACTGGGGGCACTGCGCGATCAAGAAGCCCAGCGCGGCGATGCCGCAGTCGCGCGCCTGGCCGATCTGCAAACGGCCTTGACACATCACTTGGGCACCTTGGGCACAGCCCTGGAAGACCCCATCAACCGCTTGATTGAGACCGCATCACAAGCCCCCAAAGCTGCAGCCGAAGTCATTGGCCAGTTGCGCCAGGAAATTTCAGTGAGCGTGGCACGCGACAACGCGCTGCTGGAGGAGCGCACCCGAATCTTGGCCACGCTCAGCACCTTGCTGGACGCGATCAACCATGCCTCCACAGAGCAGCGCGGTGTGATCGAAGCGCTGGTGACCTCAAGCCAGGCCACGCTGGACGAAGCCAGCGGCAAGTTCCAAGACCATGTGACTGCCGAGACCGACAAGCTCGGTGGCATCGCCGCGCAGGTCACGGCCAGTGCGGTGGATGTGGCGAGCCTGGGTGAAACCTTTGGCTTCGCTGTGCGCGCCTTCAGCGAAACCAACGACAAACTCATGGCCCACTTGCAACGCATCGAAGCGGCGATGAACAAGTCGATGACACGCAGCGACGAACAACTGGCTTACTACGTGGCGCAGGCTAGGGAAATTGTGGACTTGAGCATTGGCAGCCAAAAGGATGTGCTCGAAGCGCTCCAGCGGCGCACCGACTTGGCCACGCAAGGGGCCGTCTGATGCTGGAGAACGATGCCGACGTCGATTCCACGTCACCCACCTGGATGTCATTTGCAGACCTGATGACCGGTTTGCTGGGGGCCTTTGTCTTGCTGTTGGTCGGCGTGATGGCTGCACAGTTGGACATGGCCTCCAAATTGGAAGACGAGGTGCAAAAACGCCAAGTGGCTGAACAAAAACGCTTGTCGCTGGAGCAAGCGCTGGCCATTCCTTTGGCCAGCGGGCGCATCACTTTGAACAACGGGCGCATCGGCATCAGTGGCAAACTCTTGTTCGAGCTCAACTCAGACAAGCTCGAGCCCGAAGGTCGCCAACTGCTCAAAAGTTTGGTGGTGCCATTGCGCAGTTATCTGCAGTCACGCGATGAGATGCTGATGGTCAGTGGCTTCACCGACGACAAAGCCATCGGACAACGCAACCGCCAATTTGAGGACAACTGGGAGCTTTCAGCCCAACGTGCCCTCACAGTGACCCGAACTTTGATTGAGGAAGGCATGCCATCCTCGGCCCTGTTCGCCGCCGCATTCGGGCAAGAGCAACCGCTGGTGGCCAACACCAACGACCAGGCCCGGGCCCAAAACCGCCGGGTCGAGATGGCACCCGTCCCCAAAGCGGCCAAGGCCGCTCAAGCGGTGACAGCGACGCAATGACCAACGCCACTTCGCCAAGGCCTGCGCTCGCCACCTTGGACCCGGTGGGCTGGCATTACACCGAACAGCTGGCGCAACGCGCCAGCGAGGCCACGGGCCTCACGCGCGATTTGTTGTTGGCCAAATTGGAAAAAACCTTGGCCGAGATGAATGCGCGCTGGGATGCCAAGACGCTGAACGGCGAGCCAGACGCAGCACCCCATGCCGAAGCCGCTTTACCCTCGCCTTTGGCGCAACTGCTGCAAGAGATGACACCAGCCTCTGTTGAAACACGGCCAAGTCAGCCCAACACTTGGCGCGCCGAAAGCCCTCGCCTTCAACAGTTTCGCAAGCAACTGGGACAAATCAGTGTGCAAAAACAGGTGTCCCAAGCCATGGCACAAGCCCCGAAAAATGCTGGACCCATCAACTCACACATGCTGGTGTTGCGCTCACTGCGTCTGATGCGCGAGGCGTCGCCGGACTACCTGGGCAGGTTCATGGTCTATCTGGACACACTGTTGTGTCTGGAGGAAGCGGTAACCGCAAAAACAGCCGCCCGAAAAGCATCGGGCACAACGGCAGTCAAGCGACAAGGGCTTCAGAGCCCCAGTTGAACCAATGCGGCCTGCAAACCCGCCAAGCCACCCACGCGCTGGTCGTTGATGAAGATTTGGGGCATTTGGCGGACCGAAGGACCACATTTTTCAAAGAAAGCCATGCGTTCGGCTTCGCCGTCGATCTTGATTTCTTCGTAAGCCAATGACTTGGTTTTGAGCACCATCTTGGCGGAATCGCATTGGGGGCATGCGGACTTGGAGTAGACGACGATTTTGAGTTCCATGCCTGAAATTCTAGCGAAAGATGGTCAAGGGGGCCGTTCAGGCCTTGCGCGGCAAAACCACCCACTGGCCATCCAGCGCATGGATGCGGATGCGGTGCTCAAACACCGATTCAATGGCCGCATGCGTGGCGGCATCCTGGCCTGCGCCATGGTGAACGACTTGGCCATCACACATGACCACGATGTCGTCGGCGTGCAGGGCCATGCCAATCTCGTGCAGCACACTGACCACCGTGGTGCCCTGGGCCAGCAAACAATGCACCTGCTCCAGCCAATCCACTTGGTGCGGCGGGTCCAAGTTGGCCAACGGTTCGTCCATCAGCAGGATGGGCGCGTTGCCCGCCATGGCGCGGGCCAACAAAACACGCTGACGCTCCCCCCCCGATAGCTCACCCAGCGTGCGCTCACGCCAATCCCAAGCCTGAGTGGCTCTCAGCACGGCTTCGACCATTTGCGCATCTTGCGCTTGGGGTGAACCCCAGCAACTTTGGTGCGGCAAACGCCCGAGCATGGCCACGTCCCAAACCCGCAAGTCCAAACTGCTGGCCTCGCCCTGACCCAACCAGGACAATTGAAGTGCCCGGAACTGGCGCGTCAAAGAGGCCAAAGGCTGGCCTTGCCAAAACACCTGCCCACTGTGTGGCAACAAACCCGCCATGGCTTTGAGCAGGCTCGATTTGCCCGCACCGTTGGGGCCCACCACGCAGGTCCAGCGGCCTGTCGCGAGCGCCAAATCAATGTTTTTGAGGACCTGGCGTCCCCCCAAGGTGGCACTCAGTTGATGGGTTTTCAGCGCGGCCGTCATGCCCCACCCCCTGTCCTGGCACCGGTGTCGGCATCGCGGTACACCCGCCACAGCAAATAGCCACCGCCCAGCACCGCCGTGAGCACGCCTACGGGCAGCTCTTGCGGAGCCAACAAGACACGGGCCATCACATCGGCCAGCACCAACAAAGCACCGCCCATCAGCGCCGACAACCACAATCGCCAGGCATGGGTGCAACGAACCAGCGAGCGCACCAAATGCGGCGCCGCCAAACCCACAAACGCCACCAAACCGATGTGCGCCACCGCAGCACCTGTGGCCAAAGAAATCACGCCCACCAGCACCATGCGGGCCAAGGGCAGCGGCACACCCAGGCTTTGCGCAGTCGCTTCACCCAAGCTCAGCGCGTCCAACACGCGTGCAAATACCCAAGCCAGAGCCATGCACAAGGCCAGCACGCCCGCCAAGGTGGCGCAGGCGGTCCAGCTGACAAAAGCCGTAGAGCCGAGCATGAAGCCCTGCATGGCCTGCAAAACCTGGGGCTGGAGCATCGACATCAAAGACGTCACCGCCCCCAACACCACACCCACCACCACGCCCGCCAACAACAGGCGCAGGGTTTGTTGCACACCGCGTGCCAAAACCAGCGTGAGCACCACCGCCAGCACCGCGCCCACAAAGGCAGCCCCCGTGAGGCCCAAGCCGAGCCATGCGCTCGTGGCCCCAGCGATGCCGCCAAACAGGCTCAGAAAAACGCCCACACCCAGCGATGCGCCCGAAGCGCTGCCCAGCAAATACGGGTCAGCCAGAGGGTTGCGAAACAGGCCCTGCGCCACAGCCCCGGCCAAGCCCAGCAAGGCGCCGCCCAACCACGCGCCCAAGCTGCGCGGCAAGCGAATGTCCCACACAATTTGTTGGGCCACCGGATCGGCCGTTGCCACCCACCAGGCCTGCCAGCCTTGGCTGCCTGCGCTTGTGCCCAGCAACACCACAAGCCACCCCAGGGTCAAAAGGCCCCCAGCCAAAATCGGTGCGCGGGCGGTGGTCAACGCAACACCCCGCTGTTGGGGCTCACAAGCGCGTCGGCTTGAGCTGCTGCGCGGTTCAGGCAACCCGCCATCAGGCTTGCGCCTTCAGCCATGCGCGGGCCGGCGCGCACCAACATGTCCGACTCTTCGGGGGTGAAGACGCACAAGCGCTGGCCTTGCATGGCCCGCAAACGGCTCCAGCCTGGGCGTTGCGCCATGCTGGCGCGACTGCTGTCGCCCGCCATGATCACATCAGGCCGCGCTTGCACCACCCATTCGGGGTTGACCTGTGGAAACGGACCCATGGAAGCGGGCAAGATGTTGCCCACACCCATGCGCTTGAGCGTCTCTCCCATGAAGGACGATTCACTCGCACCGTAAGGTGCAGGACTGACCTCGAAATAAACACGCTGTTGGCGAGCAGCGGGGCTGAGCGAGGCGACCGCCGCCTGCACACCCTGTTGAATGTCTTGCCAGACCTTGTCGCTGTCAGCGGCAGGCACATTCAGCGCTTGCGCCACAGTGCGCCAAACACGCAGCGCATCCGCGTGGTTGCGTGGCTCTAGGCGCAGCACATTCAGTCCCAAAGCCTGCAAGCGGTCTGCGCCTCGCGTGGAGCCAGCAGCCAAGACCAAATCGGGCTTGAGCGCCACGATGCTCTCGATGTTGGGGTCCAAGCCGCCCCCGACACGCGGTATGGCTTTGACCGATTCCGGCCAATTGGAATAACGATCGAGACCCACCAATTTGTGACACTGCTGCAAGGCACACACGGTCTCCGTCAGGGACGGCAACAAGCTGACGATGCGCTGCGGGGCTTGAGCGATCTGCACCTTTTGCTGGCGGTCATCCAGCACGATGACGGCTTGGGCGGGCAGCGCGCACCCCCACATGGCCCCCACCAAGGCCAAAGATTGAGCCCAGCTTCGCAAGAGATCAGCCATGCAGCGCTTCCCACTGGCTGAAGATGCGGTGCATCTGCGCCACGCCATCCGTGAGAGACGCAGGACCGGGCTGCAAAATATCGGCCGATTTGATTTCAAAAATCTGGCCGGTGCGCACAGCAGGCACGTCTTGCCAGCCTGGGCGGGCAGCGACTTTTTCAGGCCGAAACTTTTTGCCACACCAAGAGCCGATGATGATGTCGGGCGCACGGTCAATGATGCTTTGACCCTCCGCGATGATGCGGTCTTTGCCCAGTGATTGCACAGCCAGTTCGGGGAAAACATCATCACCGCCAGCAATGCCCATCAGCTCGGACACCCAGCGGATGCCACTGATGTGCGGCTCGTCCCACTCCTCAAAGAACACTTTGGGGCGGCGCTTGAAACCTGCGGCCCGCAGCGCGATGGCATCCAGTTCGGTCCGCATGGCCTGCAAACGCGCCAAGCCCTGATCGGCCTGCCCCACCATGGCCGCCACTTGGTACAGCATCGAAAAAATCTCGTCCACACTGCGCTGATTGAAGATGGTGACCTGCACACCGGCCTTGATCAACAAAGAGGCGATATCGGCTTGAAGGTCCGAAAACCCAAAAACACAATCCGGTTTGAGCGCCAAGATCTTGTCGATCTTGGCGCTCAAAAACGCACTGACCTTGGGCTTTTCCGCGCGGGCACGGCGCGGACGCACCGTGTAGCCGCTGATGCCCACAATGCGCGCCTCTTCACCGAGGAGGTAAAGCCACTCCGTGGCCTCTTCGGTCAGGCAGACGATGCGTTGGGGCAATAAAGCGTGCATATCGGTATCAAGGCTTGACGGGCTTCATCTTCCAGCTCAAGCCGATCGTGAGAGTGCGGGGCAGCTGGTTGTAACCAAACGCTGTTTGGTAGCGGGCATCTGTGAGGTTCTCAATCCTGCCAAAAGCGGTTAAATCACGGCTCAGCACATACCTGGCTGTCAGGTCTACCAGCACATTGCTGGGAAGCTCTGGCACCCCTGCAACGTCAGGTCTTGCACCCGTGTAGCGCGCACTGCCTCCGAGCGTCCACAAGCCCAGCGATTGAGACACAGACACAGAGGCGAGCGTCTTGGCGCGCCGCACCAACTGAAGGCCGGTGGTTTCGTTGATCGGATCTTGCAAAGACAGACTGGCGCGCAAGTCGGTCATGTGAAATCGACCGCTGTAACTGGTTTCAAGTCCTTGATTCTTCACTCGACTGACGTTGCCAAATTGCCATGTGTTGAAGTCGTACAAAAGCAAGTCGCGGGTCCGCGTATCAAACCAAGTGGATCTCAGGCGATGTGGCCCTGCAGCCCACTGCAAACCCAACTCTTGTGTTTCCGCCGTTTCAGGCCGCAAATTGGGATTGCCGCTGTAAGGGTCAAAAAGGTAACCCAAAGGCGGCACATTGAAAGCGGTCGAATGGCTTGCAATCAATTTCCACTGGCGGTTCAAGCTGAAGCCGTAGCCCAAGTACAAAGAATCTTTGTGCGACATGCCCTGCACATGATCACGACGGGCATTGAGTTGCAGGCCGTGCGCATTCCGGTTGAAAACAGCACCTCCATAAAGCGCGGACGCCGAGCGCTGGCGAGACAAACCTGAAACACCATCCGTGGACATGTCAATGCCTTGCGACTGGTGATCAGCCCCCCATGACAACACCCAGGAGTCCAGATCAAATTTGTTGCTCCAGGATGTGATCTGGCTGCGTGTTTCGGCCTCAGTCGCAAAAGGAAAGGAACCCAGCGTTTGTGTGGTGTTGCGCTCCTTGGCATCGGTATGGCTCAGGCGAGCAGACCAGATGGGGTTCAAACGTCCAGACCAAAAAAATGAGTTGCTGTCGATTTTGGCCCCCCCCTTGTGAACGTCTTGAGGGGAAGAAAAGCTGCCCGACACATCGTAGTCAAAACGTCCATTGAATTGTGTGGAGCGCAGCCCCAGCTGATGGTCGTCATTGAGTTTGTAAGACAAGGCCAAGGTGCGATTTTCGTTGGTATAGCCATCCAGATCGGGGTTGGCGTTGGTCGTTTGAGCGATATTGGCGGCATTGATACCGCGGGTATCGAGGCGGCTCACAGACACAGAGTACCCAAATCGCCCGACGGAACCCTGAGTGCCCATTTGCCTTCTGCTGGTTCCCAATGAGCCTTGCTCCGCGGTGGCAAAAACCGTGGGTTCACCCGTGCCTTGGCGGGTAAATACTTGGATCACACCGCCAACCGCACCACTACCGTGGATGGCAGACACATTGCCTCGCACGATTTCAATTCGGTCCACCTGGTCGAGCATGATGTGTTCGAGGCTGACAGCACCCGTCGTATCCTGCTTCGTCATCGGCACCCCATCCACCAACACCAAAACTTGAAGCGAAGCAGCACCCCTTAAAAAGGCAGTGGCTTGCCCTCCGCGACCGCCGGTTTGGGTGAACTGAAAACCGGCCTCCCTGGACAGCAAGCTGGGCAAATCCATGACTTGGGATTGCTCAATCGCATCACGGCCCAAGACGGTGGTGTGGGGCAAGACATCGGTCAATATTTGCTCGGTGCGACTGGCTGTCACCACAATCTCAGGCTTGCTGGTTTGTGCCAGAAGTGGCGAACAAAACACGGCCAACGATGAAAGAACGGGCACAACTGAGCATGCACGAATGGAACGATTTTTCATTGGAAACTAACAAGTCAAATGCCCTCACCGCCTTCCCCGACAGTGCATGGGCTTTACAACCTGTCTTGCGACAGGTCACCTTGTTGGCCGGTATCCGGGCTGGTAGATGCGACCTTCATCACCTTCCCAACAGCCTGTTTCAGAGCCATCAGTGGTTTGAGATGAAAGCTGGGTTTTCATTTGACTGAAAACCCGTCTACTTACCGTTGCGGGGGCAGCGCAGGTTAGGTGGGCCGTGGTGGCCTCGCCCTCCTGCTTCCCGTTGAACTGCGGACTGTGAACCAGTTCCGCGAGCACCAACAGTTGTCCATTCTAGGGGCAAAACTGTCGGCAAACCTACAAAGTCATTGAAGCTGGGGGCGCACGTTCTACAATGGGTCAATTCTTTCTTCAATTTGCCATGGCCCACTCCAACACCATCGATCAAATTGCCGAACGTGTCGATCATCTGTTGCTGCGTCACGAAGAGCTTCAGAAGACCAACGTTTTGTTGGCGCAACAAGTTCAAACGCTTTCAAACGAGCGGGACCAACTGAAATCACGCTTGGCTGCCGCACGTGCGCGTGTGGATGCCTTGATCGAGCGATTGCCCACTACTGCACCCACATCGCCTGAGGTCTCCTCATGAGCAACAAACAGATTGATGTCCAGATCATGGGCCAAAGCTACATCTTGGGTTGCCCTGTTGGCGGCGAAGAAAGCCTGCTGACCGCGGTACGCAAGGTGGATGAGGCGATGTGCAAGATTCGCGATGCTGGCAAGATCAAGGCGCGTGACCGCATTGCTGTCTTGGCGGCTTTGAATTTGGCCTTTGAGCAAGTGGGCACGCCCTCCGTTGCAGCCAGCTCTTCTGCCCCGAGCAGCCCAGACTTGCCTGCGGACTCACAAGAGCGTTTGAATCAATTGCTCAAGCGCCTTGACCAGGTCATCGAAAAGGATGGCCAGCTGCTTTGATGGCGGCGCCATGCCGATTCACGCTTTTGCGTTCACTGCGGCTCTTTTCATCATGGGCCTGCAGACGCCCCGCTAAAGACCTACAATCCAAACCGTCTGCAGTGCATGCCGGGCTTTATATTTCCTTGAACCAATGCTCTTAGAGCCCGGGCTTGGAACATCGGCTGGTGAGCGTGATCATCTCGCGTCAGATGAACCCAACGCCAGTCTGCCCTCGCCCACCTGAACCCCGGTTCAGGATGCCGGTCCGGTGGCACTTGCAGACACCTTTAACACCATTTGTATTCAATGGGGAAATTGCATGAGGTGGCTACGCTATTCACACCAAGGCCATATGGGCATGGGTCAATTGGTGGGTGAAACCATACATGTTCATCAAGGTCTTCTTTTTAACCATCCGCAAGCCACAGGCGAGACCTTGAGTGTGTCGGATGTTGAGATTTTGGCACCCTGTAATCCCACCAAAATTTTGGCGCTTTGGAACAATTTCAAAACGGCTGCAGAAAAGAATGGCTGGAGTGCGCCTTCAGAACCGCTCTACTTTCTCAAATCGCCCAATTCATTTTCACACCACCTTCAAGCTGTCATTCGGCCCCCTCACGATGTAGGACGGGTGGTTTACGAAGCGGAGCTGGGCATCGTCATCGGTCAACGCGGGCGCGACATTCCGCTTGAGGAAGCTGAGAACTATATTTTTGGCTTTACCTGTGTGAACGACGTCACAGCCATTGAGCTGCTGAGAGCAGACACAAGTTTTGAGCAATGGACGCGGGCTAAAAATTTTGATGGTTTTACCCCTTTCGGTCCTTGGATCGAAACCGACTTGGATTGCGCCCAAGCGATCGTGACCGCTAAAGTCAACGGACGAGAGCGCCAAAATTACCCTGTGAGTGACATGTTTTTCTCGCCCCAAGAATTGGTCTCCAAACTCTCCAGAGGCATGACTTTAGAGCCCGGCGATATCATTTCTTGCGGTACATCCATCGGGGCCATGCCTTGGCAAAATGATGCCGTTGTCGAAGTGAGCATTGAAGGCATTGGCACCCTCTCTAACACCATGAAAGCCCCAGCATGAGTTTGAACATTGCCATTGTGGGCGCAGGCGCCATTGGGGGTTACCTCGGTGTGAAGTTGGCCTTATCGGGTTGCAACGTCACATTTATTGCGCGCGGTGAGAATCTCAAAGCCATTCAAGCGAATGGCATGACGCTGACTTTAGAAGACGGCACATCTCTGCACGCCCCTCAAGTCAAGGCCTGCACCATCGATGAAGCAACACCGCACGACTATGTGTTTTTGACCATGAAGTCGCACCAGGTCAGCCCAGTTGCTGAACAAATTGGGCGCCTGTGTCACGACAATACCGCCGTGGTCACCCTGCAAAATGGCGTGCCTTGGTGGTACTTTTACAACTTGGTGGGCGAGTATCAAGATCGTCAATTGAGTTCCATCGATCCTGGTGGCGCCCAATGGCAGCACATTGGCCCACAACGCGTGATTGGTGCAGTGGTTTACCCCGCCGCCGAGTTGGTTGCGCCTGGTGTTGTGAAACTCATTGAGGGCAACCGCTTTACCTTGGGTGAGCCCAGTGGCGAAAAGTCGGAGCGGGTGACCCAATTGGCGCAGGCCATGATTGCCGCTGGATTCAAGACGCCTGTGTCTACGGACATTCGCAGCGAGTTGTGGGTAAAACTGTGGGGCAACCTCACGTTCAACCCAGTGTCTGCCTTAACGCACGCCACACTCGAAGACATTTGTAATTTTGATCTCACCCGCAATTTGGCCGCCCGCATGATGGCGGAAGCCCAAACCGTGGGAGAAAAACTGGGCGTTCAATTCAAGATCAGCATCGACAAACGGATTGCGGGCGCCCAAGCCGTTGGCGCACACAAAACCTCCATGCTGCAAGACATTGAGCATGGCAAAGCTTTGGAATTAGAGGCGCTATTGGGCAGCGTGATTGAGCTTGGCAAAATCTGCAACATGCCCACGCCCACACTCGA
Organism: Limnohabitans sp. Rim28; assembly: GCF_000293865.2. Classification (GTDB taxonomy): domain Bacteria; phylum Pseudomonadota; class Gammaproteobacteria; order Burkholderiales; family Burkholderiaceae_C; genus Limnohabitans_A. Next base: position 258,783 of record NZ_ALKN02000001.1, read on the forward strand.
CTCGGTTTACGCCATGACGCGCTTGCTCGAGCAGAGTGTTTTGAGAAGAGGCAAAGGGCTTAGCCTCGACTGAGCTTCTTGAAGACCCCCCACAGTGGCCACAACAGCATGAAGATGGCCAACCCAGTGATGGAGCCCGCCAATGGCGTGCTCACAAAAATTTCCAAACTACCCTTAGAAATCAGCATGGACTGTCTAAAGCTGGTTTCGGCCATGTCCCCCAGCACCAAAGCCAACACCAAGGGGGCCAGAGGGTATTTGAGCTTTTTGAAGGCGTAGCCCATCAAGCCAAAGACCAGCATCAAGACAACATCCAGCATGCTGTTGTGAACCGTGTAGGCGCCCACGGCACAGATCACCACAATGACTGGCGCAATGATCGAGAATGGAATTCTTAAGATCGCCGCCCACCATGGCACAGTGGTCAAGACCACAATCAAGCCCACAATGTTGCCCAAGTACATGGAGGCAATCAGACCCCAAACAAAATCTTTTTGCTCGGTGAACAACAAGGGGCCGGGTTGCAGTCCCCAGATCAAGAGTCCGCCCAACAAAACAGCCGCTGTGGGTGAGCCAGGAATTCCGAGCGTGAGCATGGGCAACAAAGCACTGGTGCCCGCGGCATGCGCAGCAGTTTCGGGTGCAATCACACCCTCAATGGCACCTTTGCCAAAATTTTCAGGCTGCTTCGAAATCCGTTTAGCCGTGCCGTAGCTCATGAAAGAAGCAGGTGTTGCGCCCCCTGGTGTCACGCCCATCCAGCACCCGATCAAACAAGCCCGCAAGGAAGTAGCCCAATATTTGGGCAGTTCCTTCCAAGTGTCGAGGACATCTCTGAGGGTGATGCGACCCTTTTGTCCTTTGAAGGCAAGGCCCTCTTCCATGGTGAGCAAAATTTCACCAATACCAAAGAGGCCAATGACCGCGATCAAAAAGTCAAAGCCTTTGAGCAAACTTTCTTGGCCATAGGTCATGCGCAATGTACCGGTCACGCTGTCCAAACCCACTGCGGCCAGAGCAAAACCCAGCATCATGGCCAACATGGTTTTGACAGGCGGCTCTTTGCTCATCCCAATGAAGCTTGCGAAAGTCAGCAACTGAACTGCAAAGAATTCAGGCGGTCCAAAGTTCAGCGCAAACTTGGCCACCAAGGGCGCCAAAAATGTCACCATGAGAACAGCCACCAAAGCCCCCACAAATGACGATGTGAAGGCCGCGGTCAAGGCCTGCGCGGCCTTGCCCTTTTGTGCCATGGGGTAACCATCGAAAGTGGTCGCCACCGACCAGGGCTCACCTGGAATGTTGAACAGGATGGAGGTGATGGCACCTCCAAACAATGCACCCCAGTAAATGCATGACAGCATGATGATGGCGGAGGTGGGTGACATGCCAAAGGTCAGCGGCAGCAAAATGGCCACACCATTGGCACCGCCCAAACCGGGCAATACACCAATCAACACGCCCAGAAAAATGCCCACCAGCATAAAGCCGATGTTAGGCAGTGTCAGCGCAACGGCAAAGCCATGAAACAGGTTGTTGAGTTCATCCATGATCAATAACCCAACCAAGTTTCGATGAAGCCTTTTGGCAACGGCAAATTGAACCAAACCTCAAACAAGGCAAACAAAGCTGCGCTGATCCCCAAGCCGACTGCCATGGACTTGAAGTAACTGTATTTGCCCTGCCAAACCATAAAGGCTGCGACAAAAGTCATTGAGGCCAAATAAATTCCCAAAACAAAAATGGCGGCTGTGAAAACCGCAGACGGGATGAGCATCAGCGACATCAAATTGAACTCATGCTTTTCGGCAAATACTTCTTTGCCATCGTCTTGCTTCCAAGTCAGCAAGGTTTGCAAAATGACCCAAGCAGCGCCGCCCAACAAAAGGCAGCCAATGTAAAAAGGAAAATAACCAGGTTCTGGGCCATCGCTGCCCCATGCCTTGCCTACGCGAATACTGTCGGTGATGACCAACAAGCTCACGCCTAAAAAGCAAGCCGCCACCAACAACTCCATCCACCGCATTTGCAGGTGTGTGTTTGTTTTCATGACAAGGTCCCTCAGGGTTTTATTTGGCCAAGAAGCCAGCTTCACGCATGAGGCGGTAATGTTCCACCTCTGCTTTGAGTAACCAATCTTGAAATTCCTGGCCCTTCATGAAGGTGTCTTTGAAGGCGCCGGTCTCCATGAACTCTTTCCACTCTGGGAGTTGGCGAACCTTTTGAAATACATCGGTGAAATAAGCCACTTGCGCTGGCGTGGCCTTGGGCGGCATGAAGATGCCGCGCAACATCAGATACTCCACATCAAGGCCTTGCGATTTGCAGGTGGGAACGTCTTTCCAAGACAGTGAGGCGGTGATTTTTTTGGGATAAGGCATGGGTTGGGAATCAAAGACACACAGTGCCCTCAAGGTGCCACCCTTCCAATGGGCCACCGCTTCAATGGGGTTGTTCACTGTGGTATCAATATGCTTACCCACCAACTGAACCGCGACATCACCACCGCCCTTAAACGGGATATAAATCATTTTTTTGTTGGTGGCTTTTTCAATGGCCACCGTGATGATCTGGTCTTCTTGTTTGGAGCCGGTTCCGCCCATTTTGAATTTGCCAGGTTCAGCTTGTTTAATCGCCTTGGTCAAGTCACCCACCGATTTATAAGGAGACTCGGCATTGACCCAAAGCACAAACTCGTCGAGTGCCAGCATGGCCACAGGGGTCAGATCTTTCCAATTGAAGGGCACACCCGTTGCCAAGGGGGTTGTGAATAAATTCGACAATGTGATGATGATTTTGTGACCATCTGGTCGAGCGCCTTTGGCATCCAAAAAGCCTTCTGCGCCCGCCCCCCCGGATTTGTTGACCACCACCAAGGGTTGGGCCATGAGCTTGTGCTTGGTGATCACACCTTGGAGAAACCGCGCCATTTGATCAGCGCCGCCGCCAGTACCTGCAGGCACGATGAACTCGACATTTTTAGTGGGCTCCCAATTGGATTGGGCTTGAGCGTTGAAACTGAACAAGCAGCTGACCGCCAAGGCAGCTGTGTTGATGAACATCCAGAGACGATTTTTCACAGTAAACTCCTTGGTAATTTATTTGACTCGTTAGTATCGTACTAGAATGATTTGTATCTTGTCGAGTAAAAAATCCGTTCAAAAACACTTTTTTATCTTTAACCCATGAAAAACCTCATCGATCTATTGGCTTTTGGTAATGACAAATCTGTTTGTTTGACGGCTGCAAACAGTGCGCCCATGAGTTATTCAGCATTAAGGAAACTGATTAACTATGTGCAAAAAGAGTTCAACCAAGTTGGTATTGGCAGGAACGATCGTGTGGCTCTCGTTTTGCCCAACAGCGCAGAAATGGCGGCCAGTTTTGTGACTGTGGCCTGTTGCTGCACGTCAGCGCCCCTCAACCCCAGCTACCGTGCCGATGAATTCGAGTTTTATCTGAATGACTTGAACGCCAAAGCCTTGGTCGTTGAAAAAGGTTCGAACAGCCCTGCAGTGGCAGTCGCCGCCAAAATGGGCATCGCACTCATTGAACTAGAACCCACGCCGACTGTGGGCGCTGGCTCTTTCACGCTGAACATGAATGGCCTCTCGCAAAAGGCGGCGCAGCATCCTGGTCAAGCTCAGCCTGACGACGTGGCTCTGGTACTGCACACATCAGGAACCACCTCGCGCCCCAAAATTGTTCCACTGACACACCGCAACGTCACTGCTTCAGCGCAAAACATTGCCCAAAGCACACGCTTCACCAGTTCCGATCGGGGCTTGAATGTCATGCCCCTCTTCCACATTCACGGCCTGATTGCCGGCATCTTGGCTCCGCTTTCTCAAGGCGGGGAAGTCTTTTGCACCAGTGGCTTCAATGCCTTGAAGTTCTTCAGCCAAATGGACGAAGTCAAGCCCACTTGGTACACCGCAGTGCCCACCATGCACCAAGCTATTTTGTCCAGATCGGCCAACAACAAAGAAATCATTTCAAGGGTGCCACTTCGATTCATTCGTTCATCATCTTCTTCGTTACCGCCGCAGGTTTTGGCAGAGCTGGAAGCCACCTTCAATGCGCCAGTGATTGAAGCTTATGGCATGACCGAGGCGGCTCACCAGATGGCTTGCAATCCGCTGCCGCCTGGACAAAGAAAACCTGGCACCGTCGGCTTGGCTGCAGGCCCCGAAATTGCCATCATGAGTGCAGAGGGTGATTTATTGCCAGTAGGGAGCACTGGCGAAATTGTGATCCGCGGCAGCAACGTCACGCCTGGCTATGAGAACAACGACAAAGCCAACGCGGAAGCCTTCACCCATGGATGGTTCAGAACAGGCGACCAAGGCGTCTTGGATGCACAGGGTTATGTGAGCATTACAGGCAGGCTCAAAGAAATCATCAACCGCGGTGGAGAAAAAATCAGCCCACGCGAAGTCGATGAAGTCTTGATGGACCATCCTGCTGTGGCACAGGTCGTTTGCTTTGGCATCCCTCATGAGAAGCTGGGCGAGGAAGTCGGCGCTGCCGTGGTCCTGCGCGAGGGCATGTCGGCCACTGAAAAAGAACTCCGCGAATACACGGCCACACGTTTGGCCGATTTCAAAGTGCCACGCAAAGTTTTGCTGATGGAAGAAATTCCCAAAGGGGCTACCGGTAAATTGCAACGCATTGGCATGGCACAGAAACTCGGATTGGCCTAAACCCATGGAAGCTCAAATCTTTTTAGAACTGGCCCTGACAGGCACGGTTGTTGGGTTCATGGCTGGCTTGCTGGGTTTGGGCGGTGGTTTGATGATGGTTCCAGTGTTGAGTTTCTTACTCGGCAACATGGGCGTCGCTGAAGACCTGTCCATCAAAATGGCCATTGTGACGTCCATGTCGACCATTTTGTTCACATCGGTCTCTAGCGTGAGGACCCACCAAAAGTTGGGCGCTGTGCGATGGGACTTGGTCAAAGGTTTAGCACCTGGCATTGTGCTGGGAAGTGCCATGGCCAGCCTCTGGATTTTTGTAGCCGTCAAAGGCGCCACATTGGCCATTTTGTTTGGCCTGTTTGTCTCTTTTTCTGCCTTTCAAATGTATTTGGATAAAAAACCAAAGCCATCACGTCAAATGCCGGGTTTCGCGGGTCAATTGGGCATGGGTGGTCTGATCGGGCTGCTGTCTGGCTTGGTTGGTGCTGGGGGGGCTTTCGTGAGTGTGCCTTTGATGACCTGGTGCAACGTGGCCATACACAACGCCATAGGCACCAGCGCTGCATTGGGATTTCCCATTGCACTTGCGAATGTCACCGGCTTTGTCATCAGCGGCATGAAATTGGAGAATCTGCCAGCCTGGTCACTTGGCTATATCTGGCTACCTGGCATGGTGGTCATTGCGTGCTTCAGCGTTGTGACGGCCCCTTTCGGTGCCAGAGCGGCACATCGATTACCGGTGAAGAAGTTGAAAAGGGTGTTTTCTTTTTTCTTGGTGTTTCTTGCGGTGTACATGTTCAACAAAGGCATGAGTGCTGCTTGACGGCTGGGTTGGCCATGCGTCTCATCAAGTGATGCACCAAGGGGCTTGGTCATGCACCAGCCCCATCCACAAGGCCCAGCCGGACACGCCGGCCAGGGCCAATCCCGCGGTGCGGATGCCCCAAGCGCCATCGCCCAGCGATTGCATGCGCAATAACAACCACGGCCCGGCCCACAGGCTGATGCTGCTGCCCAAGGCAAACAAGGCCATGGTGGCTGCACCTTCTAGCGGCTGGGCGGTCAAGGCGGCCACCATCAGTGCCGAATACAGCAAACCACAAGGCATCAAGGCCCAAAGACCACCCACGACCCAGGGAGCTGCCCTGCCATAGCGCGTGTTGAATGTGCGAACTCGCGCCCACAAACGGCGCGCCGCAGCATCCAGCCACACAGGTTGGCGCGCCTGAAACATGAGCCACAGACCAAGCACCAAGGCGGACAGGTGCAACAAAGTCCAGATCGGGCGAATGGCAGCCGATTGTGTGGTCAACCACCCCAAGCCCTGAACACTGGCGGCAGCCAAGGCGCCCATGAGCGCATAGCCCAGCACACGACCCCACTGAAACGCCAGCAGGGCTTGCGACCGCCGCTCCCCCGCCGCCTGGCCCAAACCCGCACAGGCAGCACCGCACATGGCCACGCAATGCGGCCCGCCCAAGACACCCATCATCAAAGCCGTGATGGCCAAAGAACTTTGCACGGTGAATTCACTGGTTGTTCAAGCTGAAGTTTGTCAGCGGTCCCCCTGTTGCTTGTACAAGCCAGCATAAGGGTTCAAATGATTTTGGAAAACCGATGGCGACTTTGATCGGCTTGGACGTAACGGTCAAACACCATGGCCACACCCCGCACAAAGAACCACCCGGTGGGCGTGACCTGAATGCCCGTCTCGCTCAGTTGAACCAAGTCTTGGGCCTGCAGGTCTTCAAGGAGGAGCAACTCTTTGGCAAACGATGTTTTGAAATCCACCATCCACGCCAAATCGATGGATTCAAACTGGAGATGCCCCTGACACATCAAGGCCATGATGACCGAGCGGCGAATCAGGTCGTCGCGTGACAGCGCCAAACCCCTGACCACAGGGAAACGGCCCTGGTCGAGCGCGTCGACATACTCGTCCATGGTCTTGGCATTTTGGCTGTAAGTGGCTCCGACGCGTCCAATGGAGGACACACCCAGAGCGATCAAATCGCTGTCGGCTTGCGTGCTGTAACCCTGAAAATTTCGGTGCAAGCGACCCTGCCGTTTGGCCACCGCCAGTGGATCATCGGGCAAGGCAAAGTGGTCCATGCCGATATAGACGTAGCCAGCCTCGGTCAGTGCATCGAGCGCGCGCGCCAGCATGGCCACCTTGGTGCTGCCAGAGGGCAGGTCCTCCGCGTGGATGCGCCGTTGCGGCTTGAAACGATCCGGTAGATGCGCGTAGGCATACAGGGCAATGCGGTCAGGCCTGAGACGTTTGATTTGTTCCAAAGTACGGTCAAATGAAGCCGTCGTTTGCATGGGCAAACCGTAAATCAGGTCCACATTGACTGATTCAAAACCCAAGCGGCGAGAAGCTTCAATCAGCTGAAAGACTTGCTCGGTTGGTTGGATTCGGTGCACGGCTTTTTGCACGGCAGGGTCAAAGTCCTGAACGCCAAAACTCAGGCGGTTAAAGCCCAACGCGGCCAGCACCGCCAGACGCCCCTCATCCACGGTGCGCGGATCGACTTCAACCGAGTATTCACCGCCAGGGACAAAGGTGAAGTGCGCCCGCAACATGGCCATGAGTTGGCCCAGTTCTTCGTCGCTCATGAAGGTGGGCGTGCCCCCACCCAGGTGCAATTGGCTCACCGGCTGACCCTGTCCCAGATGTTGGCTGTGCAGGATCACCTCTTTCGTGAGGTACCGCAAGTACGTGGCCGCCCGGTCTTTGTGTTGGGTGATGATTTTGTTGCAAGCACAGTAGTAGCACAGCGACTCACAAAACGGGATGTGCACGTACAAGGACAAAGGCGGCTGCTGACCCACACGGCAGGACTGGCGTTGGTGCAAAACCTGGATGTAATCGGCCTCGCCAAAGGCTTCCACAAATCGGTCTGCAGTGGGGTAAGAGGTGTAGCGCGGGCCTGACACATCAAAACGTGTCAACAATTCAGGCGAAATGACGGACATGGTTCTGCCCCTGGTAAAACATGTTCCAAAGAATGTGGTGACTTTGCCTGTCAGGCCACGCCCCTGTATTGACCCAGATCAAACAAGCTACCGGTTTTCAATGATTTCCGGTCCATATCGGGTACAGACTGAACATCCGTCAATTTTTGGCCTTAAGCTCAAGACTTGATCCAGAGCAAATTCATTTTTTTACATTGCATAAAACCATGAATCCACAAGCCATCAAAGTCGCCTGTTCCAACTGCAACTTGAGAGAGTTGTGCATGCCCATGGGCCTGAACGACCATGACCTGAACCGACTTGACGACTTGGTCGCCATTCGGCGAAAAGTCAAACGAGGCACCACCTTGTTCACCAATGGCGACAAGTTCACTTCTTTGTACGCCATTCGCACCGGATTTTTCAAAACCTGCCTGGCCACCGAAGACGGACGCGACCAGGTCACAGGTTTTCAGATGGCAGGCGAGATCATCGGCCTGGATGGCATCGTGAACGACCTTCACACCTGTGATGCTGTGGCACTGGAAGACGCTGAAGTTTGCGTGATGCCTTTTGACCGGATCGAAGAAATCTCACGCGAGGTGACCGCACTTCAACACCATGTGCACAAAATCATGAGCCGTGAAATCGTGCGCGAACACGGGGTGATGCTGCTTTTGGGCAGCATGCGTGCCGAAGAACGCTTGGCTGCTTTTTTGTTGAACTTGGTACAACGCCTCCATGCACGGGGTTTCTCGCAGTCTGAATTGGTGCTGCGCATGACCCGTGAAGAAATCGGAAGCTACTTGGGCCTGAAGCTTGAAACCGTCAGCCGTACTTTCTCGAAATTTGTCGAAGACGGCTTGGTCGAGGTGAAACAACGCCACGTCCGAATTCTGGACAGCGATGGCCTTCAGCGTTTGGTCAACCACAACACTTGCCACTGAAAGACTCAAGCAAGGCTGAGGCTTTGAGCGGCTGGGCTTTAAGGTTTGTTGGGCGCTGATGCCGAATCGGCAGGCACCGGCAACTCACCCGTCGCAGCATGGTTTCGCCCTTGCATGGCGGGCGCATGGGTGATGCCTTGGCGTTCTTGAATGGCGGTCCGCGGTGTCACCGTGATCACTGGATCAGGATGGGTCACGGCGATATAAAGCGTGGCAAAACCCGCCACCACCACCACCGCTGGGCCTGCCAACACCATCCAGACGAGGCCAAATCGCCACCATGGCAGTCCATCTTGAGGGCTCTTCAGTGCATTGCTCATGCTTGTCTTTCCAAAAGAATCAGTTCGTTCAACGGGGCACCAAAAACACCGTTTTTTCGTGCAATAGACCGACCTCATGCCCATTTGGCCAACGGGCTTGGATGCGGAAATCAATCGGGTGTGAGCCTGCTGACGCAGCTTCATAGGGCAATTGCAAACGGACAGAGACCCAGCGCGATTCGGTTGCCGCCACTTGCACCTGCGGTTCTGTGACCAAGCGCAGGCCGCTCAATCCAGCCACATCGAGGTTAAACATCAGTGGCTGCTCAGAAGCATTCATGATTTGGAGTCGGTAGACGTTTTCGATTTGCCCACCCGAAACCACTCGGGCCAAAGTGGCGCGGTCGCGCTCAATGTCCACCTTGAACGGCAGACGCAGCCACAAGGACGCGCCAACGCCCAGGATGATGGCCCAAAGGATCGCCGTGTAAATGAGCACACGGGGCCGAAAAATTCGCCGAACCATCTGCCCCCAAGCCCAGCCCTGGTCGAGCGCATTTTGCGTCGAAAACTTGACCAAACCTCGCGGATAACCCACTTTGTCCATGACCGTGTCGCACACATCCACACAAGCGCCACATCCAATGCATTCGTACTGCAGGCCTTTGCGGATGTCGATGCCCGTGGGACAAACCTGCACGCACAAGGTGCAGTCCACACAAGCACCCAGCCCCAGGGTTTTCAGGTCTGCCTGTTTGGAGCGTGCACCCCGTGGCTCACCACGCGCTTCGTCATAGGTGACGATCAAAGTGTCTTTGTCGAACATGGCGCTTTGAAAGCGCGCATAGGGGCACATGTATTTGCAGACTTGCTCTCGCATGAAACCCGCATTGCCGTAAGTGGCCAAGCTGTAAAACAGGATCCAGAAAATTTCCCAAGGACCCAAACCCAGCGACAAGACAGCATGAGTCAGCTCGCGAATGGGTGTGAAGTAACCCACGAAGCTGAAACCTGTCCACAATGACAACAACAGCCAAACGATTTGTTTACCGCTTTTGCGAGAAAGCTTGTTGATGCTCATGGGTGCGGCATCCAAACGCAAACGCGCTGAGCGGTCACCTTCGAATTTCCGTTCGACCCACATGAAGATTTCGCTGTAAACCGTTTGTGGGCAAGCAAAGCCGCACCACAAACGCCCCGCCACAGCCGTGAACAAGAAAAGCGACAGCGCTGAAATGACCAGCAGAGCCGTCAAGTAAATGAAGTCCTGCGGGTAGAACACCCAGCCAAAAATATAAAACCGACGCGCACCCAAATCAAACAAAACCGCCTGACGCTGCCCCCATTCCAGCCATGGCAAACCATAAAAAAGCAACTGGGTGATGAAAACCGTGAACCATCGCCAGCGCGCGAACATGCCTTGCACGCTGCGGGGGTAGATTTTTTGATGCGCCTGGTACAAGGACACCATCTCGCCTTCGGCTGGCAAAGGCGTGATGGGGATCACGCTGCGCGAGGAGCGTTCATCGGAAGTAGACAACGTGCAGACCTTGGATCAGTTTTTACAGCGGGCAAGGCTAGAGGCGACAGGGGTCATCACTTGGCAACTTTGGCCACAGCGTTATTGGACAAACCCCATACGTACGAGGCCAACACATGGATTTGCGCCTCGCTCAGCTTGTCAACCTGCGCCGGCATGAGGTTGACTTTGCCCTTGTTGATGATGTTCACAATGGCGCTTTCCCCCCAGCCGTGCAACCAAATGTCATCGGTCAAGTTGGGGGCGCCCACGGCTTGATTGCCCTTGCCGTCCATGCCGTGGCATGCAGCACAAACCCCGAACTTGGACTTGCCCAGAGAAGCACGCAGTGAGTCGTGCGGGCTTTGGGACAGGCTCAAAACGTAATGCGCCACATTGCGCACATCATCGGGTGTGCCCAGGGCTGCGGCCATGGGCGGCATGTTGCCGGCACGGCCTTGGACCAAGGTCGCTTTGATCGCATCGGGCGTGCCGCCATACAGCCAGTCACCATCGGCCAAGTTGGGAAAGCCTTTACTGCCGCGTGCGTCAGAGCCATGGCACTGAGCGCAGTTGTTCATGAAAAGTCGGTCGCCGATGGCCATCGCCTGCGGATCCTTGGACACCTCTTCTGGCGGCATGCCCGAAAACTTGGTGTAAATCGGCGCCACATCGGCATTGCCTTTGGCCACCTCGGCCTCGTACTGACCTGCTGAAGACCAACCAAACTTGCCTGCCCATGTGCCCACACCGGGGTACATGGCCAAGTACACCAATGCAAAGATGATGGTGATGATGAACAAGCCCACCCACCAACGGGGCAGCGGGTTGTTCATTTCTCGCAGGTCACCGTCCCAAACATGGCCGGTGGTGTTGTCGTTGGCCGTCATGGCCTTGGCCTTGCCGCTGAACCACAGCAAGAGCAAACAGGCCATGATGCTGACCAGCGTGATACCGGCCACATACCAGTGCCAGAAATGGCTGACAAAGTCACTCATGGAAATTCCTTGGTTTTATGAGATGGCGTGAGGACACTTCAGTCGTTTTGGCGAAAGGGCAGTTGTGCCGCCTCGTCAAAATCAGATTGGTGACGGCCTGACCAGGCCCACAGCACGATGCCAACAAAGCAGCAAAAAGCGAGCAAGGTCACAACGGAGCGCACGGTGTTGATGTCCATGACCATTCCTTATTTACGGTGGGTGCCCAGCACCTGGAGGTAGGCGATGACGGCATCCAGCTCGGTCTTATCTTTCACCGCTTCAGGTGCTTTGGCGATTTCGTCATCGCTGTAGGGCGCACCCAAGGTGCGCAAGCCGTTCATGTGGGCTTGGATCGAGGCTGCACTGGCAGGTGTTTTCTCAAGCCACGGGTAGGCGGGCATGTTGGACTCGGGCACCAGATCACGTGGATTGGTCAGGTGAATGCGGTGCCACTCGTCGCTGTAGCGGCCGCCCACACGGGCCAGATCGGGGCCAGTTCGCTTAGAACCCCACTGAAAGGGTCGGTCATACACAAACTCACCGGCCAGCGAGTAAGGGCCATAACGCAGTGTTTCGGCTCGGAAAGGCCGGATCATCTGCGAGTGGCAGTTGTAGCAGCCTTCGCGCACATACACATCGCGCCCCACCACTTGCAAGGCGGTGTAGGGCTTGAGGCCAGGCACCGGCTCGGTGGTGGATTTTTGGAAGAACAGGGGCAAGATTTCAACCATGCCGCCCACCAACAGGACCACCAAGATCAGCACGATCATCAGGAAGTTGTTGGTCTCGACTTTTTCATGCGACAGGCCGCCTGATTTGGGGTTTTGAGCCATGTTTTATTTCTCCTCAAGCGTGTGCAGGGGCCAGTGTGGGGATTCGGACTTCCACCGAGCGGCCTTGGGTCACGGTCATGATGGTGTTCCAGAGCATGATCAGCATGCCGCCGAAGTACAACAAGCCACCGAGCAAACGCAGGACATAGAACGGATAAGTGGCTTTGACCGATTCCACAAAGGTGTAGGTCAAGGTGCCGTCGGTGTTGATGGCACGCCACATCAGGCCTTGCATCACCCCGGCAATCCACATCGCTGCGATGTAAATCACGATGCCGATGGTGGCGGTCCAGAAGTGAACCTCAATCGCCTTGACGCTGTACATCTGCTTTTGACCAAACAGGCGGGGAATCAGGTAGTACATCGAGCCCATCGTGACCAAGCCCACCCAACCCAAAGCACCCGAATGCACATGGCCCACGGTCCAGTCGGTGTAGTGGCTCAGGGCGTTGACGGTCTTGATGGACATCATCGGGCCTTCAAAAGTCGACATGCCGTAGAAAGACAGAGACACAATCAAGAACCGCAAAATCGGGTCGTCACGCAGTTTGTGCCAAGCGCCCGACAAAGTCATGATGCCGTTGATCATGCCGCCCCAGCTGGGCGCCAACAAAATCAAAGAAAAGACCATGCCAATGGACTGCGTCCAATCGGGCAAGGCGGTGTAATGCAGGTGGTGGGGGCCTGCCCACATGTAGGTGAAGATCAGCGCCCAAAAGTGCACGATCGACAGGCGGTACGAATACACAGGGCGCTCGGCCTGCTTGGGGATGAAGTAATACATCATGCCCAAGAAGCCCGCCGTCAAAAAGAAGCCCACCGCGTTGTGGCCGTACCACCACTGCACCATGGCGTCTTGCACACCCGCGTAGGCCGAGTACGACTTCATCATGCCCACAGGCAAAGCCGCACTGTTGACGATGTGCAGCAATGCCACGGCGATGATGAAGGCCCCAAAAAACCAGTTGGCCACATAGATGTGCCGCACCTTGCGTGTGCCGATGGTGCCAAAAAACACCACAGCAAACGCCACCCAGACCAAGGTGATCAGAATGTCGATCGGCCACTCCAATTCAGCGTATTCTTTGCCGCTGGTGAAACCCAGAGGCAAGGAAATGGCGGCCAACACAATCACCAATTGCCAGCCCCAGAACGTGAAAGCCGCCAGTGGGTCACTGATCAGCCGCACATTGCAGGTGCGCTGCACCACGTAATAGGCTGCGGCAAACAAGCCGCAACCACCGAACGCAAAAATCACCGCATTGGTGTGCAGTGGGCGTAAGCGTCCATAGCTGAGCCAGGAAATGCCAAAGTTGAGTTCCGGCCAGGTCAGCTGGGCCGCGATGATCACGCCCACCAGCATGCCCACCACACCCCAGACCACCGTCATGATGGCGAACTGCCTGACAACTTTGTCGTTGTAAGACGTCGCCTGCATATTGGCAAATTTCATTTTCACCTCTTGTTTTTAAAATCTTCGAACCGAGTGTGCACGGACGCACATTGGCAAGACTTGATCGAAATCAATCGTCCCGCAAAATTCGTTCGCCTTCGGCTTCCATGTCCTCAAATTGACCGCGGTAGATCGCCCACCACAAGCCCGCCAAGATGAAAAACACCAAGGCCACCGACAAAGGGATCAACAAATACAAGATGTCCATGCTGTTTTCTCAATGAGATGGATGGGCTGAATCCGGTGTCGTCAACACCTCGGGCAATGCCTTGGACAGGCGCAGCGCATTGAGCACAACCCCCAGTGAACTGAGTGCCATGCCCAAACCCGCCGCCCACGCGGGCAACCAACCCACAACAGCCAGCGGCACACATGCAGCGTTGTAAATGGCCGACCACCAGAGGTTTTGCCGAACGATGCGCATCGTCTGGCGACTGCGCTGCAAGGTGCTGACCAGCACCTCGAGTTGCCCACCCATCAGCACAAAGTCTGATTTGGACTGCGCCAATGGAACGGCTTGACCCAGGGCAAAGGACACATCGGCCCCGGCCAGTACCGGGCCGTCGTTCAAGCCATCGCCCACCATGGCCACTTTGTGACCTTGGGCTTGCAAGCCCTGCAGCGCTTGCAGTTTGTGTTGTGGACTGCAACTGCCTTGCGCATCCGAGATGCCCACCGCTTGCGCCACTTGGGTCACTGCCGCTGGGCCATCGCCAGACAACACTTTCAAGCGCAGCCCCATCTCGCTCAACCGACGCACCACACGCGCAGCCTCGGGCCTGACTTCTTCGGCCAGCTCAAAGCTGGCCATCCAACCTGATGCATCGGCCAGACTGACCTGCAAGCGGTGACCGGCGCGAAGCGGCGCGTCGCAAAAAGCGGCAGAACCCAAGCGCAACAGCGTGTCTTCTTGTGCTGGGCCACGCAAAGCGCCTTGCACGCCCTGCCCTGCTGGTTCATCCACGTTGTGCATCGTCAGCGCTTCGAGATCAGGCAATCGGCCCTGGGCTTCGGCTTGCCGCCGGGCCTTGGACCACAGCGCCCGAGACACGGGGTGCAAAGAGTGACGCGCCAAAGCGCCCGCCAAATCCAAGGCCCGCGCTTCACACACACCCTCTCGGGTGTGGATGCGCACCACTTCGAAGGCGTCACGCGTCAGGGTGCCGGTTTTGTCAAAAATCACGGTGTCAATGGCCGCCAGATTTTGCAAAGCGCTGAGCCTTCGCACCAAAACGCCGCTGCGGGCCAGAGCCCCAGCCGTGGCCAACATGGCTGCAGGCGTGGCCAGCGACAGGGCGCAAGGACAGGTCACGATCAACACCGCCACCCCCACCATGACGGCATGGGCCGGGTCACTGGGCCACCAGTAAGCGGCAGCACCCAGCGCCGCCAACATGACGGCCAGCAAAAAAGGTTTGGCCCAACGGTCCACCAGCAAGGCCATGGCCGGTTTTGACACGGCCGCACTTTCCATCAAGGCCACGATTTGCGCATAGCGCGTGGACGTGCCAATTTGCTCGATCTGCACCTGCAGGGTACCGCTCAGGTTGTGGCTGCCAGCGATCACGCGGTCACCCACTTTTCGGGCCAATGGCCGGGACTCGCCGGTCAGCAAGGCTTCGTCGACTTGGGCCAAGCCGCTCAGCACCAAGCCATCCGCGGCAAAGGCTTCACCCGGCAAGACTTCGATCACATCACCCACTTGCAGACGACGCACCGACAACAGCACCCAGCTGCCATCAGGCTGACGCTTGCGAACGCTTTCGGGCAGTCGGTTCAACACGGCCTCCAAGGCGCCCGCGGTGCGGTCGCGCATGCGCAACTCCAGCCAACGCCCCGTTAGCAAAAAGAAAACAAACATGGTGAAGGAGTCGAAAAAAACCTCTGCACCAAAGAGTCCTTGCGGCTCAAACGTGCCCAAGGTGCTCACCACAAAGGTCACCACCAGCCCCAAGGCCACGGGCAAATCCATGCTGATGTGTCGCTCGCGCAAGTCACGCCAAGCATTTCTAAAAAACGGGGCGCAAGAGAAAAAAATCACTGGCAAAGACAAGACCCAAGACGCCCAACGCAGCAGGTGCATGGACTCGGGGGCAATGTCACCCGGATCACTCAGGTACGCCGGGGTCGCGTACATCATGACTTGCATCATGCACATTGCCGACACGGACCAACGCCAAACCATGCGCCGTGACTCGTCGCGCCGCAGCGTGTGGGCATGGGCATCGTTGGCAGGCAAGGCTTTATAACCATAGCGCTCCACCGAGCGCATCCACTCAGACGGACGGGTCTGCTCAGCAGACCACACAATTTGCCCCCGGTGACTGGCACCGCTGATTTGTGCCGACTGCACGCCGGGCACGGCTCGCAAGGCATCTTCCAGTGTGATCGCACATGCTGCGCAATGCATGCCCTCCAACACGACACTGGACGTCCAGCACGCCGAACCCCTTGGATTCGGAATACTGAATGCAGCCCACTCCTCTGGCCTGTCCAGCAATTGCAAACGAGCAGCGGTATCGGTATCGGCAGCTGCCGCTGTATCTGCATTCGGCGTTGAATGGGCGCGCAGAACACCCTTTGGCTCAGAACCGTGCGCAGGAACGTTCGAAAAAACATTGACTTGTGTCATGTTTCAAAGATACGCCAGCCGACCCATTCAAAGCTTGATGTGCATCAAGCCGCTGCGTTTGCGGCTCTTTTATGCTGGGTTTTCTTTTCACACCAGGAGCCAAACATGTACGAACGCATCCTTGTCGCCACTGACGGATCGACATTGTCGAAAAAAGCCGTGGCCAGTGCCATGCAATTGGCATCCACCTGCGCAGCGGAGTTGATCGCGCTCAAAGTGGTCCCACGCTACCCACAGGCCTACTTCGAGGGCAGCATTCCCCTGTCTGCAGAGGAAGTGTCGCGCGTTGAAAAGCAATGGGCAGAGGCCGCCCAGGCCCAATTGGCCACTGTAGAAAAATCGGCCAAAGCCAAAGGCGTCCCCATCAAATCGCTGGTGGTCAAGTCCGATGTGGTGTCGGACGCCATCATTGCCGCTGCCAAAAAGCAGCACGCGGATTTGATCGTGATGGCCTCACACGGCCGCAAGGGCATCAAACGCTTGTTGTTAGGGAGTGAAACACAACAAGTGCTGACCCATTCTCACATCCCCGTTTTGGTGCTTCGCTGAGGTGGCGGGACGCTCAGGCAAAGATGACCGGTATCAGGAGGCGAAAAGACCCTTGTGTTGATCACGCAAGAGGTTTTTTTGCACCTTGCCCATGGTGTTGCGGGGCAACTCGGGCACCACGAAGCAGCGTTTGGGGATCTTGAAATTCGCCAGCTTGGCCTTGAGTTCGGCCAGGACGGATTCAGGTTGCACGGATGCGCCCGGCTTGAGCGTGATCACCGCCACCCCCACCTCCCCAAAGTCAGGGTGCGGCACGCCAATCACAGCGCTTTCAGCCACACCCTTCATGTCATTGATGTAGCCCTCAATCTCGGCCGGATACACGTTGTAACCACCGCTGATGATCAGGTCTTTGCTGCGACCCACAATGGTCACATAGCCGCGCTCGTCCACTTTGCCCACGTCACCGGTCTTGAAAAAGCCGTCTGGCGTAAATTCTTCGGCGGTCTTTTCGGGCATGCGCCAGTAGCCTTTGAAGACGTTCGGGCCCTTGACCTGAATGGCACCGATCTCTCCCACGGGCAGCTTTTTCCCGTCATCCCCCTGCACCCTCAAGTCAATACCTGGCAAGGGAAAGCCTACGGTGCCGCCGCGCCGCTCAGACTGTTTGGCGTAGCGCTTGTCTGCCGCATAGGGGTTGGAGGTCAACATGGCGGTTTCGCTCATGCCGTAGCGCTCCACAATGGTGTGGCCTGTGCGCTGCTGCCATTCGGTGAACGTCTCAATCAACAAGGGCGCCGACCCGGCCACAAACAAACGCATGTTGCGAACAGCCGCTGGGGTCAAGGAAGGTTCAGCCAACATGCGGACATACAGCGTGGGCACGCCCATGAACACGGTGGCTTGGCCCATGAAGCCAATGGCTCGCTTGGGATCGAACTTGGCCATCCAGATCATCTTGCTGCCATTGATCAGTGCGCCATGAATGGCCACAAACAAACCATGCACATGGAAGATGGGCAAGGCATGGATGAGCACATCGCCTTGGCCTGTAGGCCCTCCGGTCGCCGTCCAGCCCCAGTAGTCCTTGAGTGTCAGCGCGTTGCTCAGCATGTTGCCGTGCGTGAGCATGGCGCCCTTGCTGCGGCCGGTTGTGCCGCTGGTGTACAAAATGGCGGCCAGATCGTCTGCACGGCGTTGCACCGGGGTGTGACGGTCACTTTGCAGGGCTGCGCGGTCCAGCAAGCTACCGCTTCGGTCTTCATTCAGGGTGAAGACATGCTGCGTACCGGCCTTGAAGGCGATCTTGTTGACCCAGCCAAAGTTGGCACCACTGCACACCACCACGGCAGGCTCAGCATTGCCAATGAAATACTCGATTTCAGCGCTTTGGTAAGCGGTGTTCAAGGGCAAGAACACATAACCCGCACGCAAGGTGGCCAAATACAAAATCAAGGCTTCCACCGATTTTTCGACCTGCACGGCCACCCGACTGCCTTCGGGCAAATCCAGCGATGCCAGCAAATTGGCCATCATGGCCGTAGCGCGATCCAAATCGTGCCAACTGTATTCCAGACCATCGTCGGTTTGAACCGCCACACTTGACAGATCGGATGGAAAAGCAGCCCTGAGGGCCGCAAACAGGTTGTTTTGGGTCATGGTGGCAAAAATCAAACGAGAAAAAGGGCCTGATCACAGGCCCGGAAAAATCAGCCCAAGGCTCAATCGAGTTTGGCGCCCGAGGCCTTCACCACTTGGGACCACTTGGCCAACTCTTTCTTGATGAAAGCTTCGAACTGCGCGCCCGTGAGGTTGGGAAATTCAGCGCCTTGGTTGGCCCACACGGCTTTGGCTTCGTCGGTCTGGCAGGCACGGCGGAACTCTTCGATCGCTTTGGCCTGGGCATCTGGGGTGGTGCCTTTGGGCGCCCATACGCCATACCAAGTGGAGACGGTGTAGTCGGGCAAGCCCAGCTCGGTCGAGCAAGGCACATCCGGGAAAGCAGGATTGCGCTTGGTGCCAGAGACCATCAAAGCCTTGATGCGCCCACCCTTGATGTGAGCAGCCGAGGAACCGAGTCCATCGAACATCATGTCCACGTTGCCCGCAATCAGGTCTTGCAAGGCGGGGCCTGCGCCACGGTATGGAATGTGGGTGATGAAGGTCTTGGTTTGAAGCTTGAACAACTCACCGGCCAAATGGTGCGATGTGCCGCCACCCGCAGAACCGTAGTTCAAACGGCCGGGGTTCTTTTTGAGCATTTCCAAGAAGGATTTGAAATCTGGCGAGGTGATTTTCTTGGGGTTGACCACCAAAACCTGAGGCACAGCCGCCACTTGAATCAAGGGAATCAGATCGCGTTCCAGGTCGTAATCCAGGCGTGGGTACATGCTGGGTGCGATGGTGTGGTGCACGGCCCCCATGAAGTAGTTGTACCCGTCAGGTGTCGCTTTGGCAGCGATGCCAGCGCCCAAAGTACCGCCAGCGCCACCGCGGTTGTCAATGATCATTTGACGACCGGTCAGCTTGGCAAATGCGGCAGACATCGGGCGTGCAAAGGCGTCGGTGCCCCCGCCTGCAGGAAAAGGAACAATCATGTTGATCGGCTTGGTCGGCCAAGCGCCCTGGGCTTGAGCCCACACAGGCAGAGCACCAGACATGGCGGCGATGGTCTTGATGAAATCTCTGCGTTGAGGTGTTTTGAACTGATCTGTCATGAATAGTCTCCTAGTTATGGGTGCCGAATCATAAAGTGGTGGCGAATTGAATGCAAAACCACAGAAAAAATCTTGAACAACAAAGCTTTATCTGGTTACCTTCGTAGACTTAAAAAGGAAATACAAGCCCGCGAGCATCATGGGCACGCACAGCCACTGGCCCATGCTCATCCCCAAGGAAAGCAAGCCCAGGTGCGCATCAGGTTCTCTGAAAAACTCGGCCACAAACCGGAAGCATCCGTAACCGAGCAAAAAAGCACCCGAAACCTGCCCCATAGGGCGGTCTTTGCGGGCAAACCACCACAGCAACACAAACAGCAACAGGCCTTCCAGCGCAATTTGGTACAGCTGCGAGGGGTGGCGCGGCAAATCACCCGCCCCTCGGAACACCATGCCCCAAGGCAAGGACGGATCGGCCACGCGGCCCCAAAGTTCACCATTCATGAAGTTGCCAATGCGCCCAGCGGCCAGCCCCGTGGGCACACAAGGCGCGACGAAGTCCATGACCTGCAAAAACGGACGCTGTCGGGTGCGGGCAAACCAGACCATGGCCAGCATCACGCCCAGCAAGCCACCATGAAAACTCATGCCGCCCTGCCAAATGGCGAAAATTTCGAGCGGGTTAGACAAGTAATACGCCGGTTTGTAAAACAAGCAATAGCCCACGCGCCCCCCCAGGACGACACCCAGCACGCCCAAGAACAAGATGTCTTCCACATCTCTTTTTTGCCATTGCGGCAAGTTCGAGAAAGGCAGATGCCCTAGGCGCCGGGTGCCCAGCCAGTAAAAAAGACCAAATGCGGCCAAATAGGTCAGGCCATACCAATGGATGGCCAAGGGCCCCAGTTGCAAGGCGACAGGATCGATTTGTGGGTGGATCAGCATGCTCGGATTGTGCACCGTCAAGAAGTCCTGAATGGCCCGGGTCAAATGCCGTGGTCAAGCGGCTTGGGTTTGAGACTGACCGCTAGAATGTGACAAATTTTTTTCTTTCCCGAAGAGACGCCACCATGACCGACAAAATCATTCCGATCAAACCCATCAACGAACGCAGCGCCAACATCACCGCGGGCAAATCACGCGCCCCCAACCGCTCGATGTACTACGCCATGGGTTACGAAGAAGGCGATTTCGTCAAGCCCATGGTGGGCGTTGCCAACGGCCACAGCACCATCACGCCGTGCAACAGCGGCTTGCAAAAACTGGCCGATGCGGCGGTCGAAGGCATCGAAGAGGCGGGCGGCAATGCCCAAATCTTCGGCACCCCCACCATTTCCGACGGCATGGCCATGGGCACCGAGGGCATGAAGTACTCACTCGTTTCCCGCGAAGTCATCGCTGACTGCGTCGAAACTTGCGTGCAAGGCCAGTGGATGGACGGTGTTTTGGTCGTCGGTGGTTGCGACAAGAACATGCCAGGCGGCCTGATGGGCATGCTGCGCGCCAATGTGCCTGCCATCTACGTTTATGGCGGCACTATTCTGCCCGGACGCTACCAAGGCAAAGACCTGAACATTGTGAGCGTGTTTGAAGCGGTGGGCGAAAACGCCGCCGGCAAAATGAGCGACTTTGATTTGAAAGAAATCGAAAAGCGCGCCATCCCGGGTACGGGCTCTTGTGGCGGCATGTACACGGCCAACACCATGTCTTCTGCTTTTGAAGCTTTGGGCATTTCTTTGCCCTACTCTTCAACCATGGCCAACGTGCACGAAGAAAAAGTTCACTCTGCCAAAGAGTCGGCCAAAGTCTTGGTGCAAGCCATTCAAAAAGGCATCAAGCCCAAAGACATCGTCACACGCAAATCGATTGAAAACGCGGTTGCCGTGATCATGGCCACGGGTGGTTCCACCAACGCGGTGCTGCACTTCTTGGCCATTGCCCACTGTGCGGGCGTGGAGTGGAGCATCGACGACTTCGAGCGCATCCGTCAGCGCACCCCTGTTTTGTGTGACCTCAAGCCCAGCGGCAAGGCTTTGGCGGTTGACTTGCACGTCGCAGGCGGCATCCCTCAAGTGATGAAGATTTTGCTCAATGCCGGTCTGCTGCACGGTGACTGCATCACCATCACGGGTCAAACCATTGCAGAAGTTCTGAAGGATGTGCCTGACGCGCCGCCGAATGACACCGTCATCCACACCATCGAAAAAGCCATGTACAAGCAAGGCCACTTGGCCATCTTGAAGGGCAACCTGTCGCCTGAAGGCGCTGTGGCCAAGATCACGGGCCTGAAAAATCCGGTCATTACCGGCCCTGCCCGCGTGTTTGACGATGAGCAATCAGCCCTCGAAGCCATTTTGGCCGGAAAAATCGTGGCGGGCGATGTCATGGTGTTGCGTTACCTCGGCCCCAAAGGGGGCCCTGGCATGCCCGAAATGCTGGCCCCAACAGGTGCCCTGATCGGCGCGGGCCTTGGCGAAACGGTCGGTCTGATCACCGATGGCCGCTTCTCGGGTGGCACATGGGGGATGGTGGTCGGTCACGTGGCGCCCGAAGCAGCAGCGGGCGGCAACATCGCCTTTGTGAATGAGGGCGACAGCATCACCATCGACGCGCACAAGCTGCTTTTGGAACTGAACGTGCCCGAGGCCGAACTGGCCAAGCGACGCGAAGGCTGGAAAGCCCCTGCCCCGCGTTACACCCGCGGCGTACAAGCCAAATTTGCTTTCAACGCCTCCAGTGCCAGCAAGGGCGCAGTTTTGGACATGTTCTGATCCATGACCCGCCAGCATGAAAAAAGCCACCGCAAGGTGGCTTTTTTCATGGTTGGCCTTGACCAACAGGTCAAGACTTGAAGAAAGAGATCACAAACCGATGGCCGCGATGCCCGCCTTGGCGATCTGAGCGTCTTCGGTGGACTTGACACCACTCACGCCAACGGCACCCAGGCAGAAACCGTCTTTCATGATCGGGACGCCGCCTTCCAGCATGCCGTGGATGGTGGGCGCTGACAAGAAGGAGGTGCGTCCGCCATTGATGACGTCTTCGTAAACCTTGCTTTCACGGCGACCCAAAGCGGCCGTGTGGGCTTTGGACGGGGCAATGTGAGCCGACACAGGGGGAGCACCATCCAGACGGGTGAAATGGAGCAAATGGCCGCCCGCGTCCACAATGGCGATGCTCACCGCCCAGTTGTTTTGGAGGGCTTCGGCCTCGGCTGCTGCGGCAATCGCTTTGACATCGGACAGTTCAAGAGTGGATTGGGTCTTCATGACGGCATCATTTAAAAAAAGAAAAAACAGAGCATACACGCGTCAGATCTGCAGATTGACCACCACAAAGCAAAACTGATTCAACTGGATAACCCCATCATCTAGGGGAAATCAGCAAAACAGGGGCCAAGCAAGCCTCTGGCCTCTACAATGGAATCACCTTTTTTAAAGGCTTATCTAGGAGATACACCATGAGCGACCTTCGCACCCTCAATTCCGCTGACTGGGGACATGTGGACCTGGCGGCTCGCAACCGCGTTCTGCGCAACACCTATTGGCTGCTGGCCCTGAGCATGCTGCCTACCGTGCTGGGCGCTTGGGTCGGGGTGAGCACAGGCATCACCCAATCACTCACGGGCTTTATGGGCCTGGTGGTGTTCTTGGGCGGCGCATTCGGTTTCATGTTCGCCATCGAGAAAACCAAAAACTCGGCCGCTGGCGTGCCCGTGCTGCTGGCCTTTACGTTCTTCATGGGCCTGATGCTCTCGCGCATGATCGCCATGGTTTTGGGCTTCAAGAACGGCTCTGACCTGGTCATGACCGCTTTTGCAGGTACAGCCGGTGTGTTTTTCGTCATGGCCAGCCTGGCCAGCGTCATCAAGCGTGACTTGTCTGGCATGGGCAAATGGCTGTTTGTAGGCGCCATGGTCCTGATGGTGGGCGGCATCATCAACGTGTTTGTGGGCTCTACCGCCGGCATGTTGGTCCTCTCCACTTTGGCCATCGGTATCTTCAGCGCCTTCTTGCTGTATGACCTCAAGCGCATCCTGGATGGCGGCGAAACCAACTACATCAGCGCCACTTTGGCCCTGTACCTCAGCGTGTTCAACATCTTCCAAAGCTTGTTGGCCCTGCTCGGCATCATGGGTGGCGAGCGCGACTGAACCCAGCCCCTCCCCTCAAGACAAAGGCTCCCTCGGGAGCCTTTTTTGTGTCCGCCCATTGTCCGAAGGGGCTGCACATCAGACGCGCTTTCAGATCATGCCAATTCAAAGACCGCCATGCTCTCGACGTGCGCGGTGTGCGCAAACATATTGACGACTCCTGCGCTCACACAGCGGTAACCCGCGCGGTGCACCAAGATGCCGGCATCTCGGGCCAGTGTGGCCGGGTTGCAGCTCACGTACACGATGCGCTTGGGCGGCGTCCAGCCTTGTCGCAGGGCCTGGTTTTCGTTCAACTCAGCCAATGCCTTGGCCAAAGCAAAAGCGCCCTCTCGTGGCGGGTCCACCAACCATTTATCGGCCGTGCCATCGGCCACCAGCATCTCTGGTGTCATTTCGAACAAATTGCGCGCCACAAACTCTGTGGGCACCAAAGCCTGACCTGCTTGGCGCGAGGACTGGTTGACGGCGTAGTTCTCTCGCGAACGGGCCACCAGGGTTTCGGCACCCTCAATCCCCAAAACCTGCGCGGCTTGCGTGGCGATCGGCAGCGTGAAATTGCCCAGGCCGCAAAACCAGTCGATCACGCGTTCGGTCTTTTGCGCTTGCAGCAAACGCAGCGCACGCGCCACCAGCACGCGGTTGATGAAGGGGTTGACCTGGGTGAAGTCGGTGGGCCGAAACGGCATGGTGATGCCAAAGTCGGGCAAGCCGTAACTCAGTTGCACCCCACCCTCGTCCAGCAAATGCACCGTGTCGGGCCCTTTGGGCTGCAACCACCACTGAACCTGATGTTGCGCAGCAAAAGCGCGCAGCAAGGCTTGGTCGCCATCGCTCAAGGGTTCCAGGTGGCGCAGCACCAGCGCCGTGATCTCGTCACCGCAAGCCAACTCGATTTGCGGCAGTGACTCGCGCGCATCCATTTGAGCGATCAGTGCACGCAAGGGCATGAGCATGGCGCTGACATGCGGTGGCAACACGGGACACACTTTCATGTCGGCGATGTAGCGGCTCTTGCGCTCGTGAAAACCAATCAAGACCTCGCCTTTTTTGATCACATAGCGCACAGACAGTCGGGCACGGTAACGGTAGCCCCATGTCGGCCCCTCGATGGGGCGCAACAGGGTTTCAGCCTTGACCTTGCCCAGGTGCCAGAGGTTGTCCTCAAGCACGCGCTGCTTGACCGCTACCTGGGCCGAGGCCTCCAAGTGCTGCATCTTGCAGCCACCACACGCGCCTTGGTGCAAACCAAAATTGGGGCACCCCGGGCGCACGCGCTGGGACGATTCGTGGTGAATATCGGTCACAGTGCCCTGCTCCCAATTGTTTTTCTTGCGGTGCACGTTCACCGAGACAATTTCAAAGGGCAAAGCGCCTTCGATGAAAACCACCTTGCCATCGGGCCGGCGGGCGATGCCTTGGGCATCCATGTCCAAAGACCCCACACGCAAAAACCCAGCAGGCAGGTCTTCACTGGAGTGACTGGTTTCGTCGGCGTGGGCTTGGGATAGGGAGATGTCTGGTTCGCTCATCCCCCGATTGTCTCAGGATGAGCGGCCGAAAAATCAAAGTGCCACGCCGAAGGCCCATGGATTTTCTCGCTGACGCCCGGCACTGGCCACAGTGCCCAAAGCCATTTCAACGAGCGGGCAAAAACTTGGCGGGATCGACAGGCTTGCCTTGACGCCGAATTTCAAAATGCAGCTTGACGCGGTCTGCATCGGTTTTGCCCATCTCGGCGATCTTTTGACCTTTGCGAACCTGCTGGTCTTCTTTCACAAGCAGTGCCTGGTTGTGAGCGTAAGCCGTCAGGAACGTGTTGTTGTGCTTCAAGATGATCAGGTTGCCATAACCGCGCAGGCCCGCACCGGCATAAACCACTTGGCCATCGGCAGCCGCCAAGATCGGATCGCCCGCTTGGCCCGCGATGTCCAGGCCTTTGTTTTTCACCTCGTCAAAGGCGCCAATGACCTGGCCATTGGCTGGCCAAGAAAACGCGAACCCCTGATCCGCAGCGGCGGGTGCGGGGGGCGTTGGAGCTTGGGGCAAGGGTTTGGGCGCTGCTTGAGTCGAAGGACCCATCGGCTGGACAACGACGCCGCTGGCCTCGGTGATGGCCGTTGGCGGGGCCACACGCAAGACTTGGCCGACCTCGATCAAGTTGGCATTCGACAAATTGTTCCAAGTGGCCAAATCGCGCCAAGACTGACCGTTGTCCAGTGCAATGCGTGTCAAAGTGTCGCCACGTTGCACGGTATAAAAACCTGGTTTGCCCGCATTTTCTGCACCGGGCATCACTTTGGCGGAAGGACTCGCCGCCGAAACATCGGGCGCAGGCGAAGCCACAGGAGCGGGGGCAGACATGGCAGTCCGACCGCCCACATTGCGGCTTTCCACTGGCGCTGGCACTCTGGGCGGCGTGTTGCAAGCAGCCAAAAGTGCCAGGGTGAACCCACCCAGCCAAAGACGAGAAACATGACTAAAAATCATCCGGGTTCAATCCTTCAAGCAATACCTGATTTTAGAGGCACAAAGTGAACCGCCTCTAAAACCTGTCGGTCGAACCCTTGACTGGTTTTGTGAATCACCACCAAGGCTTGATGGCCCGAAGGCGTGACCGTGGGTGCGACCAAGCGTCCCCCTGTGGCCAACTGGTCCAACCAAGCCTGAGGAACATTGTCTCCACCCGCGGCTGAAATGATGCCCGCGTATGGCGCCCCTTTGGGAAAGCCCAACATGCCGTCTCCAAAGATCAGGTGCACATTGGGCAAACGAAAGGGAAGCAGGTTCTTTTTGGCTTTTTCGTGCAAGCCGCGCAAACGTTCAATGCTGTAAACCTCGCTCGCCACATGACTGAGCACAGCGGCTTGGTAACCACAGCCGGTGCCGATTTCCAAAATCCGGCCCAACTTGCCTTGAGCGTCTTGACGCAGCAACTCGATCATCCGGGCCACGACATTGGGTTTGGAGATGGTTTGTTCAAATCCAATCGGCAAACTGGTGTCCTCGTAGGCCTGACCGGCCAATGCCGATTCCACAAAAAGGTGTCGCTCCACCCGGCCCATGGCTTGCAAAACCAGCGCATCTTGGACCCCTTGAGCCGCCAACTTGGCCACCATCTGAGCCCTGACAGCACTTGAATCCAATCCCAAACCCATTGACACAGGAGGTGGGCGATGGACAGAGCTGCTCTTGTTTGTTGCGTTGGCCAGCGTTTTCGGTACGGGTCTGCTCAAGCTGGACTTGGGCGGAACGCCCGAGCCACTCAAATTGGCAGGGAAACTGGGCCTGGGCTTCATTCGCCGTCCTGTTGCCACAGGAGATTGCAAGTCTGGCGCCAGGCTTGCAGGTGGTCGTGCTCGGTCAAATCCACTTTCAAAGGTGTCACCACGACATGCCCTTGGTCAGCGGCATGGAAGTCAGTGCCAACGCTGTCATCCATCGCGGCACCTGCAGCGCCAATCCAGTACATGGTCTGCCCCCTGGGATCAACTTGGGTAATGACCGGCTCGGCCGCATGACGACGGCCCAAGCGGCATACCTTGGGCGACTTGATCTGCGAGACCGGCAAATTCGGAATGTTCACATTCAACAACCATGGGCGCGTGCCGATCAGGTCTTGCTGGATCATTTGCTGCACCATTCGCTTGACCGTGCTGGCCGCACCATCCAAGTGGGCCCAGCCTTTGTCAATTTGAGACACGGCAATGGCCGGTATGCCAAACAAAAACCCCTCCATGGCCGCGCCCACCGTGCCCGAATACAAGGTGTCATCGCCCATGTTGGCGCCGTTGTTGATGCCAGAGATCACCAAATCTGGGCGATATCCCAACAAGCCCGTCAAGGCGATGTGCACGCAATCGGCCGGGGTACCGTTGACATAGCGAAAACCGTTGTCTGCACGGTTCACATACAAGGGCGTGTGCAGCGTCAGTGCATTCGACTTGGCACTGTTGTTGTGCTCGGGCGCCACCACCTCCACCTCGGCGATGTCTTTGAGTGCCTCATGCAAAGCCACGATGCCTTCGGCCCGAAAGCCATCGTCGTTGGAAATCAGGATTTTCATGTTCAGTTTTTGATCAATCGGCCATTGTAGGGCGATGACCGTTTTTGGGACCACCAGTCAACACAAGCACCCAAGGCATCAGGTGGTCGCTGGCGAGACATGAATCGGACGTCCGTGCTGACTAAGATGGAAGTTTGATTTCATTGAAAAGATTTGGAGAAAAAACATGCACGCTTGGCTTTGCGAAAACCCCACAGGCGTTGATGCCCTGAACTGGAAAGAACTGCCCACACCCACACCGGGTCCGGGTCAAGTGCTTGTCAAAATCGAGGCGGCCAGCCTGAATTTCCCAGACCTGCTCATCGTCCAAAACAAATACCAGATGAAGCCCGAGCTGCCCTTCGTGCCAGGCTCGGAATATGCTGGCACCGTTGAGGCCGTGGGCGAAGGTGTGACCCACCTGAAAGTGGGCCAAAGCGTGGCCTGTTTGTCGGGCACGGGGGGCTTTGGCACCCACACCCTCGCACCGGCAAAATTGTGCATGCCCCTGCCAGCGGGTTTTCCAGCCACCGATGGCGCGGCTTTCATCATGACTTACGCCACCTCGCACCATGCATTGGTCGACCGGGCGTCCCTGAAGGCCGGAGAGACCGTTTTGGTGCTGGGTGCGGCCGGAGGCGTCGGCACCGCAGCGATCCAAATCGCCAAGGCAATGGGCGCCAAAGTCATTGCGGCAGCCTCCACCGATGAAAAATGCGCTTTGTGCATGACATTGGGGGCCGATGCAACGATCAATTACACCCGTGAAAACCTGCGTGAGGCCCTCAAAAGCCTGACCGATGGCAAGGGACCTGATGTGGTTTACGACCCGGTTGGCGGCGAGTTGGCAGAACCCGCCTTCAGATCCATCGCTTGGCGTGGCCGGTATTTGGTGGTGGGCTTTGCCGGTGGCCCCATCCCCTCGCTGCCGCTGAACCTGCCTTTGCTCAAGGGTGCATCTTTGGTGGGCGTTTTTTGGGGTGACTTTGCCAGGCGCGAACCCCAAGCCAACGCGGCCATGATGGGCGAACTGGCTCAATGGTATGGCCAAGGGAAAATCAAACCTGTGCTCGATCGCACTTTGCCCATGAGCGAACTCAAGGCTGCTTATGCCTTGATGGGCTCGCGCAGCGTCAAGGGCAAACTGGTCATGGTCAATTGATGGGCTGACTTGGCCCAATTGGAAAACAAAAAAGGAAGCCGGAGCTTCCTTTTTGTTGGAAAGACTTGGTGAATCTTTCGGAATTTGGAGCGGGAAACGAGGCTCGAACTCGCGACCTCAACCTTGGCAAGGTTGCGCTCTACCAACTGAGCTATTCCCGCGTATTTCAGGCAACTTGGCACAGTGTGCTTAGTGCGCTGCAATGTACAAATTGTAAAGCAATTTCAGGCCGACTTTGAGGTCAGCCTGAAAATTTCGCATCAATGCTTCACAGCCTCGGCTTTGGCTGTTGCTGGTACGGCCGTCAAAGCAGCGGCAGCCACTTCTTCGTCACTCAAGGGAACCGGTTTGGCTTCCAAAGCCACTTCCAAAACTTGGTCGATCCACTTGACAGGCACGATCTCAAGACCATTTTTGACATTCTCAGGAATGTCTTGCAGGTCTTTCACGTTGTCCTCTGGAATCAAGACGGTCTTGATCCCCCCGCGCAAAGCGGCCAGCAACTTCTCTTTCAAGCCACCAATGGCGGTGACTTCACCGCGCAGGGTGATTTCACCCGTCATGGCCACATCGGCACGAACAGGAATACCCGTCATGGCCGACACCATGGCGGTCGTCATGGCCGCGCCCGCACTGGGCCCGTCTTTTGGCGTTGCACCGTCTGGCACGTGAATGTGCAAGTCTTTCTTTTCAAAGACTTCGTCTTTGATGCCCAGAAGACGCGAGCGACTGCGCACAACGGTGCGTGCAGCTTCCACGGACTCTTTCATCACATCGCCCAGTGAGCCGGTGCGGGTGATCACGCCTTTACCCGGCATCAGAGCGGCTTCGATTGTGAGCAAATCACCGCCCACTTCGGTCCAAGCCAAACCGACCACTTGGCCCACTTGATTTTTTTGCTCCGCGCGACCGTAGGTGAACTTGCGCACGCCCAAAAAGTCGTTCAGGTTGTCCTCGTTCACCACCACCTGCGGCATCATTTGTTTGAGCAACAAGGCCTTGACGACCTTGCGGCAAATCTTGCCAAGCTCCCGCTCAAGCGAACGCACACCAGCTTCGCGGGTGTAATAACGCACCACATCGCGCACAGCGGCCTCGGTCACCTGCAGCTCGGTCTCTTTCACGCCGTTGTTGGTCATTTGCTTGGGCAGCAAATACTTCATGGCGATGCTGGTTTTCTCGTCTTCGGTGTAACCCGACAAACGAATCACTTCCATCCGGTCCAAGAGGGCCGAGGGAATGTTCATCGAATTGGAGGTGGCCACGAACATCACGTCACTCAGATCAAAGTCGACCTCCACGTAATGGTCACCAAAGGTGTGATTCTGCTCAGGGTCGAGCACCTCCAGCAATGCGCTCGAGGGGTCGCCCCGGAAGTCTGTGCCCAGCTTGTCGATCTCGTCGAGCAAAAACAGCGGATTCTTGGTGCCGACCTTGTTCAGATTTTGCAGCACTTTGCCCGGCAAAGCCCCGATGTAAGTGCGTCGGTGCCCGCGAATCTCGGCTTCGTCACGCATGCCGCCCAAAGCCATCCGCACGTATTTGCGACCCGTGGCCTTGGCAATTGACTGACCGAGAGACGTCTTGCCCACGCCGGGTGGCCCCACAAGGCAAAGGATGGGCGCTTTGACTTTGTCCACGCGTTGTTGCACCGCGAGGTATTCCAAAATACGGTCTTTGACTTTGTCCAAGCCGAAATGGTCTTGGTTGAGCACATCTTCAGCATTGGCCAAGTCGTGCTTGAGTTTGGTCTTTTTGCCCCAAGGCAGGCCAATGAGCACGTCCAGATAATTGCGCACCACCGAAGCTTCAGCCGACATAGGGGACATGAGTTTGAGTTTTTTCAACTCGCCCTCGGCTTTTTTACGGGCTTCTGCCGACATCTTGGCAGCCTTGATCTTCTTTTCGAGTTCCTCGATGTCCGCGCCCTCTTCGCCGTCACCCAATTCTTTTTGAATGGCCTTGACCTGCTCGTTCAGGTAGAAATCGCGTTGGTTCTTCTCCATCTGACGCTTCACGCGGCCACGGATGCGCTTGTCCACGTTCAAGATATCCACCTCGTGCTCTAACTGAGCGAAGAGATTTTCAAGGCGTGACTTGATGTTGGCCAAGTCGAGCACCTGTTGCTTGTTTTCAAGCTTGAGGGGCAAGTGCGCTGCGATGGTGTCGGCCAAACGGCCTGGATCATCGATGCTGGAAATGGACGTCAGAATCTCTGGGGGGATTTTTTTGTTGAGTTTGACGTACTGGTCAAACTGCTGCATCACGGCACGGCGAAGTGCTTCGATTTCGCTGCTGGCGTCTGACTGCTCAGACAGGGGATCAACCGGCGTGACAGCGGCCACAAAGTGCACCTCACCGTCCGTGATGGATTTGACCATGGCACGTTGCTGGCCTTCAACCAAAACTTTGACCGTACCGTCGGGCAGTTTCAGCATCTGCAGGATGGTGGAGACACAACCCACATCGAACATGTCTTCCACGCCGGGTTCGTCTTTGGCCGCCGTTTTCTGCGCCACAAGCATGATGCGGCGTTCAGCCGCCATGGCCGTCTCAAGCGCCTTGATGCTCTTTGGGCGGCCCACAAACAAAGGAATCACCATGTGAGGGAACACCACCACGTCGCGCAGCGGCAACATGGGCAGTTCGATCAGGGGTGGGCGGCAAAGGTGTGTGTCCAGACATGGTGTGTCCCTCGGGTCAATTCAGCTACACATGGATGCTGCACACAAGAATTCAACCCATGAACTTGTAAGGGAGTGAATCAGGGTGCTTCGCATGTGGGTCAGGCCTGTTTGGCCGACTCTCGGTAAACCAGCAATGGCGGCTTGTTGTCGTCAATGACCGACTCGTCCACCACCACTTTTTCAACATTCGCTTGGTTGGGCAACTCAAACATGGTGTCGATCAAGGCCTGCTCCATGATGGAGCGCAGGCCACGGGCACCTGTTTTGCGGGCCAGCGCCTTGCGGGCCATGGCCGTGAGCGCATTGGGGCGAACTTCGAGCTCGACACCCTCCATGGCCAGCAGCTTGGTGAATTGCTTGACCACCGCATTCTTCGGTTCGGTCAAAATTTGCACCAAAGCTTCTTCGCTCAGTTCGGCCAAAGTAGCGACCACAGGCAAACGGCCCACCAGCTCGGGAATCAAGCCAAACTTGATCAGGTCTTCGGGCTCGACTTCGTTGAAGACGTCGGTGAGAGAGCGCTGTTTTTTGCTTTTGACGGTTGCGCCGAAGCCGATACCACCCGATTCGGTGCGGTTTTCAATGACTTTTTCGAGACCCGCGAACGCGCCGCCACAAATGAACAAGATGTTGGTGGTGTCGATCTGCAAAAAATCTTGATTGGGGTGCTTGCGTCCGCCCTGCGGGGGCACGCTGGCCATGGTGCCTTCGACCAATTTGAGCAGCGCTTGTTGAACGCCCTCGCCCGACACGTCTCGCGTGATGGACGGGTTGTCAGATTTGCGGGTGATTTTGTCGATCTCGTCTATGTAGACGATGCCGCGCTGGGCTCGTTCAACATCGTAATTGCACGTTTGCAGCAATTTGGCCACGATGTTCTCAACGTCCTCGCCCACGTAACCGGCTTCGGTCAAGGTGGTGGCATCGGCCATGACAAAAGGCACGTCCAGCATGCGGGCCATGGTTTGCGCCAACAAGGTTTTGCCGGAACCCGTGGGGCCAATCAGCAAAATGTTGCTTTTGGCCAGCTCCACCTCGTCTTTTTTGGCACCCTCTTTGTGTTTCAGTCGCTTGTAATGGTTGTAAACCGCCACCGCCAAACTGCGCTTGGCTTTTTCTTGACCAATCACGTAGTTGTCGAGGTTGGTCTTGATGTCCAGCGGTGTGGGCAAGCCTTCTTTGGCCCCTGCGGCCACCGTGGTGGTGGCCAACTCATCGCGCACGATGTCGTTGCACAAATCGATGCACTCATCACAGATGAAAACCGACGGCCCTGCGATCAGCTTTTTGACTTCGTGCTGGCTTTTGCCGCAAAAAGAGCAGAACAGGTTTTTTTCAGTGTTGGCGCCTTTTTTATCGGCCATAAATCTCGCCTCGGAATCCGGAATTCGTCAATGATAACGAAAGAAAAACGGCGCTCACCCTTTCAGGGTAAACGCCGTCGGCAAAGGAGTCGGTAGGCCCGGCCAAACTCAAGCGCGTTTGGAAATGACTTCGTCAATCAAACCGTACTCTTTGGACTCTGTGGCTGACAAATAATAGTCACGCTCAGTGTCGAGCTCGATCTTGGACAGAGGCTGACCGGTGTTCTCGGCCAAGATGCGGTTCAAATGGGCACGTGTCTTGACGATCTCACGGGCAGCGATCTCGATCTCGGTGGCCTGACCACGCGCACCGCCCAAGGGCTGGTGAATCATGATCTTGGAGTTGGGCAAGGAAAAACGCTTGCCCTTGGCACCCGAAGACAACAAAAACGCGCCCATGCTGGCCGCCATGCCATTGCACAATGTGGACACATCGGGCTTGATGAAGTTCATGGTGTCGTAAATCGCCATACCGGCGCTCACCGAACCACCAGGGGAGTTGATGTACAGAGAAATGTCCTTTTCAGGGTTTTCGCTTTCCAAAAACAACAACTGAGCCACGATCAGGTTGGCCATGTGGTCGTTGACCTCGCCCACCAAAAAGATCACGCGCTCCTTGAGCAAACGCGAATAGATGTCATAGGCACGTTCGCCACGACCCGATTGCTCGATGACCATGGGAACCATGCCCAAGCTTGTGATGTCCATTGCGCTCATCATTTCTCCAAAAAATATGAAAGAGACTTTAACCCGAGTCGTCAAGCCCACCAATGAGATGGGGCTTGTTAGCCGAACTGCAAGCTCGGCACAAGCCCCGTTTTCAAGGGAATCGGAAAGCGATCAGCCCTGTTGGCCCATCAGCTCTTCAAAAGAGATGGCTTTTTCGACCACTTTGGCTTGGGCCAAAACGAAGTCGGACACATTGCTTTCAATGACCACGGCTTCAACCTCGGCCATGCGCTGGTTGTCGCTGTTGTACCAACGCACCACGTCATCGGGACGCTCGTAGCTGGAAGCGAGCTCCAAAATGTGCGCCTGGATCTGATCGGGCTTGGCATGCAGCGTGTTGCCACGCACGACTTCAGCCACCACCAGACCCAAACGAACGCGCTGCTCGGCTTGCGGGCGGAAGATGTCGTCAGGGATTGGCGCCTTGTCGGCGTCTTTGACACCGCGCTGCTTGAGGTCAGCGCGGGCGCCTTCTTTCAAGCGTTCGATTTCGTTTTGCACGATCGACTGAGGCAAGTCCAGCTCGGCCTTGGCCACCAAAGCGTCCATGGCCGCTTGCTTGTTGCGGGCCAGCAAGCGAAATTTCACTTCGCGCTCGAGGTTTTTGCGGATATCAGCGCGCAGGCCTTCGACGGAAGCGTCGGCAATGCCCAAAGACTTGGCCAAAGCTTCGTTCACTTCGGGCAGGTTGGCCGCTTCAATTTTCTTGACGGTGACCATGAAGTCGGCGGTTTTGCCAGCCACGTCTTGACCGTGGTAATCGGCCGGGAAAGCCAGAGGGAAAGTCTTGCTCTCGCCGGATTTCATGCCGCGTACCGCATCTTCGAATTCCTTGAGCATCTGACCATCGCCCAGAATGAACTGGAAGTCTTCGGCTTTGCCGCCGGTGAACACTTCACCGTCGATCTTGCCTTCGAAGTCGATGGTGGCACGGTCGCCGTCTTGTGCTGCGGCGTCTTGCGCACGCTGGGCAAAGGTGCGGCGCTGCTTGCGCAGGATGTCCACAGTCTTGTCGATGGCGGCGTCAGACACTTCAGCCGTCAGTTTCTCGACGGCGGTGTCGGCCAAGTTGCCGAGTTTGACTTCGGGGTACACCTCGAAAATCGCTTCGAAATTCAGCTCGCCTTCGGGCGCACCTTCTTTTTCAGAGATGCGGGGTTGTCCGGCCACACGCACTTGGGCTTCATTGGCGGCCACAGCAAAAGCCTCGCCCACTTTGTCGTTCAGAACTTCGTACTGAACCGAGTAACCGTAGCGCTGCGTCACCACGTTCATGGGGACTTTGCCGGGGCGAAAACCGTCCATCTTGACCGTACGGGCCATTTTCTTCAAACGTGCATCCACTTCAGACTGAATGGCCGTCACAGGCACAGTCAGGGTGATCTTGCGTTCCAGCTTTTCCAGGGTTTCAACAGTCACAGTCATCGTCGTTCTCGGTTAATTGAATGTCTCTCAGGCCAGCGGCTTGCGCCATTGGCCACCAGTCGGTTGGTGCGCGGGGCGGGACTCGAACCCGCACAGTGTTGCCACCGTCAGGACCTAAACCTGGTGCGTCTACCAATTTCGCCACCCGCGCATGTCCAAACAAAAAGGGCGTCAGGCATCACCACAAGACGGCGTGAGTCTTGGATTCACCTGACCGCCCGCTTGAAATCGGTCAACTTTATATTTTAGCCGCTTCGATTGGCCAAAATCAGGCACGGGCTTGATTTGGCCGCTCAATTCGGAACCAGGCCGCGTACATGGCCGGCAAGGCCAGCAGGGTCAAGGCCGTGGCCACCACCAAGCCCCCCATGATGGCCACCGCCATCGGTCCCCAAAAGATGCTTCGGGACAGCGGGATCATGGCCAGCACCGCCGCAGCCGCCGTGAGCACAATGGGACGCAAACGCCGCACCGCTGACTCGACGATGGCCTGCCACGGCGCCATACCGGCCGCCCGGTCCTGCTCAATTTGGTCAATCAAGATGACCGAGTTGCGCTGAATCATGCCCATGAGCGCGATCACGCCCAGCAGAGCCACAAAACCAAAGGGCCGATCAAGCACCAACAAGGCCCCTGCCACACCCGCCATGCCCAGTGGCCCCGTCAAAAAAACCAACATCGCCCGGCTGAAGCTTTGTAGCTGCAGCATGAGCAGCGTGAAGGTGATGAACAGCATGATGGGCACGCCGGCCGCGATCGAGGCTGAGCCTTTGGCGCTTTCTTCAACGGCACCGGACACCTCGATGCGGTAAGCGCTCAAGCCCTGACCTTGCCAGGTGGCCTCGGTCTTTTTCAGCTCAGGCAGCAACTGCGCCGTCACCGTGGCCCCCTGAAGGCCTTCGGCAATATCGGCCTGCACCGTGATGGCGAATTGCCGCCCCTCGCGCCACATCACGCCAGGCTCCCAGGTCAAAACCGGCGTGGCCACTTGCAACAAAGGAATGAACCGACCTGAGGCCGTGGGCACATAAGCTTGACTCAAGTCGGACAAGGCATCGCGCTCGGCCAGCGGCTGGCGCAAAACGATGTCGATCAGTTTGTCACCGTCACGGAACTGGCCCACGGGGGCACCGGACAGCAAGGTGCGTGAAACCTGGGCAATCGACTGGCTGCTCACACCCAGAGTGCGGGCTTTGGCCTGGTCGACCTCCAGTCGCACCGACTTGACCGACTCGTTCCAGTTGTCGTTCACGCCGCGCGTGTTGGGGTTCAGGCGCATTTGTGCCTTGATTTCTTCGGCCTTCAGGCGCAGAACCTTGGGGTCCGGCCCCACCACCCGAAACTGCACCGGATAGGGCACAGGCGGCCCGTTGGGCAACAGCTTGACCCGCCCGCGCACTTCAGGGAATTCCTGCGCCAGCAAGGCTGGCAACTTAGCCCGAAGCACTTCGCGGGTTTTCAAATCGGTGGGCTGCACGATCAGTTGCGACACGTTGGTCTGCGGAAACACCTGGTCGAGTGGTAAATAAAAGCGCGGTACGCCCGAACCGACCCAAGCCGTGACCGATTTGACGCCCTGCTCTTGCGCCAAGCGCTGCTCTACACGGCGGGTGATGTCCTCGCTGGCCTTGACAGGAGACCCCTCAGGCAGCCACAAGTCCACCATGATTTCAGGACGTGAAGAGTCCGGGAAGAACTGCTGCTGCACCTTGCCCATGCCCACGATCCCCATGGCGAACAAAAAGACCGTGATGCCAATCGTTTTCCAGCGGTGCGTCACGCACCAAGTCACCCCAGCGCGAAAGTGCCTGTAAAACGGCGTGTTGAACATCTCGGCCGAATCCAGGTGCTCCGCCGACACGGCGTGCGCAGGCGGCTTGAGCAACCAGGCCCCCAAATAAGGCACAAAATAAACCGAAGCCACCCAACTGACCAAGAGCGCCACCACCGTCACCGCAAAAATCGCGAAGGTGTACTCGCCCGTCATGGACTTGGCCATGCCAATCGGCAAGAACCCGGCAGCGGTGATCAAGGTGCCCGTCAACATGGGCATGGCGGTCAACTCATAGGCAAAGGTCGCCGCCCGCAGCTTGTCGTAGCCCTCTTCCATCTTGCGCACCATCATCTCCACCGCGATGATGGCGTCGTCCACCAGCAAGCCCAAAGCGATGATGAGCGAGCCCAATGAAATTTTGTGCAGGCCAATGCCCAGGTAATGCATGGCCAAAAACGTGACCGCCAACACCAGCGGAATCGTGATGCCCACCACCAACCCCGGGCGGATGTCCAGCGTCCAGCGCCGCCACATGGGGTGTTGGCCCGGCCGCTTGTGCAGACCCAAGGCCAAAAAACTCACCGCCAACACGATCACCACCGCCTCGATCAACACCTTGATGAACTCGTTGACCGAGCTCGCCACCGCGCTGGGCTGGTCCTGGACCTGCGTCAACGTCATGCCCGCAGGCAGGCTGGCTTGGGTAGACGCCATCGTCACGCGCAAAGACTGGCCCAGGGCAATGATGTCGCCCCCTTTGGCCATGGACACACCGATCGCAATGACTTCTTGCGCATCGTGCCGCACCTTGACGCTGGCTGGATCGGCATAAGCGCGTGTGACTGTGGCGATGTCTGACAAACGGATTTGCGCACCCGATGCGCCGCGAATGGGCATGGCCCTCAAGTCATCCAGGCTCTGAAACTGCCCGCCCACTCGAACTTGAACCACATCGACTGGCGACTGGATGCTGCCCGCCGGCTCCACCGCGTTTTGCTGGCTGAGCTGAGCCAGCACAGCCCCCATGTCCAAGCCCATTTGTGCCAAGCGCTGCTGCGAAATTTCAACGAATACCTTTTCGTCTTGCACGCCAAACAACTCAACCTTGGCCACATCGGGCACGCGCAGCAGTTGCTGGCGCAAGCTGTCGGCCTGGGTTTTGAGTTCGGCTGGCGTAAAACCCTGACCACCCAGCGCGTAAATCACGCCGAACACATCCCCAAATTCGTCGTTGAAAAATGGCCCCACCACACCCGGCGGCAAGCTGCCGCGCATGTCACCGATCTTTTTGCGCACGGTGTACCAAATCTGCGGAACAGCCCCGGGGTCCGAGTTGTCTTTGATCTGAAAAATGATCTGCGCCTCACCCGGCTTGGAATAACTTCTTATCTTGTCGGCAAAGGGCACCTCTTGGAGGGTGCGCTCGATTTTGTCGGTCACCTGCTCGGCCACTTGCTCGGCCGTGGCGCCGGGCCAATAGGCCCTCACCACCATGGCGCGGAAGGTGAAGGGTGGGTCTTCGTCTTGCCCCAGCTGAAAATAAGACGCCATGCCCAGTACCATCAACACCACCATCAGGTAGCGGGTCAGGGCCGGGTGCTCCAGCGCCCAGCGCGAGAGGTTGAAACGGGTGTTGTCGGTGCTGCTCATGGGATCACCGTGCTGGTGCAACCGAAGCAGCAGGGGCCATGCTTGGCACTGCGCCATAAATCGTGACCTTTTGACCCGGCGACAGCACATGCACCCCAGCGCTCACCACTTTTTGCCCTGGTGTGAGCCCCGATCTGATGACGACATCGTTGCCATTGACCGGGCCCAACTGCACCCCCTGGCTGTTGACCGTCATGGTGGTTTCGTCCAGCACCCACACCGCCGTGCCCTGCCCCTCTTGGCGCAGTGCACTGGTGGGCAGCACCATCGCCGTCGACGCTGAACCAGACAGCCCTGGCGCCCTCACATTGAGCGTGGCCCCTAAAGGCAAAGCTATACCGCCCTCCAGCGCCAACTTCACGGTGAAGGAGCGCGTGACCGGATCGGCCATGGCGGCCAACTCCCTCACTGAGCCTTGCACGGTTTGCCCCGTGCTGAGTACCGTGGCCTGCATGATTTGACCGGTCTTGAGCGCCATGATGATCGATTCGGACACCGCAAAAACCGCATCGCGCGGGCCATCGTGGGCCAAACGCACCACGGGCTGTCCCGCCGAAACCACTTGACCGACCTCAGCCTCCACGCCGGTGATCACACCCGCATGGCTGGCCACCAAACGGGCATAGCTTGCTTGATTGCCCTGCGCCTGCGCTTGGGCCTTGGCCTGACTCAATGCCGCGTCCGCCGCCTTCAAACTGGCCTCGCGCCGCTCCAGTTCGGCGCCGCTGATGAAGTTTTGGGCTTTCAAGGCCTCAAAACGTTTGAAATCAGCCAGAGCCAAGTCGCGCTGGCTTTGCGCAGCGCTGACCTGCGCCTGAGCTGCCGACACAGCCAACTCAAAATCTTGCGCATCCAGCACCGCCAACAGCTGCCCGGCGACCACCCGCTGTCCAGGTTCAACGGCTCGCTGCACCAGTTTGCCGCCGACCCTGAAGCCCAACCGGGACTCGACCCGGGCACGCACCTCGGCTGAAAATGTCCCGTCCACCGTCAAATCGCTGCCCGCCACAGTGATCAACTTGACCGAACGCAAAGGCTCCAGTGGCGCCTCGGTCTTGGAACATGCTATTAAAGTCAACAAAAAACCAGCAAAACCGCAGAAACGAAGAACTCGCCCTGAGGCGAGTGACATCAAAAAATGCATGGTGTGTCCAAAGAAAAATAATGACCGATTGGTTAGTAATTTATTCAAAGCGGTTGCAGCTGTCAAGCGACAATACCGATTGACCATGACAACACCCCCCCTATTTGGACGACGCCCACCCCGTGGATTGAACGCAGAACAAGGCCAGCTCCTGCGCCGCGTCTCCCGTTCGTTTGACTTGTCGATCCGACTTTTACCGTCCGTTTTACAAGCCCCTGTGGCCATCGGCTATCTGTTGGCCCGAGCGACAGACACCGTGGCCGACACCAGCGACCTGCCCTTGGCGGAGCGGCAAACCCTGCTGCATCTCATGACGCAGGCCATCGCCGTCACTTCAGATAGCGATGAACAACTCAGCCCGCTGCCCAAGCTCACCCAAGCCTTTGCCGCGCAACAAACCAACCCGCACGAACGCGCCTTGATGCAAGCGCTGCCGCAATGTCTGCCATTGCTGCACACCTTGTCTGAGCCTGATCAAGCCAGCGTGCGTACCGTACTGGGCCACATCACCCGGGGGCAGCAACTGGACATGACCCGCTTTGGAAACGGCCCCCATCGGCTTGAGTCTTTGCAAACTGAAACAGAGTTGGACGACTACACCTGGCTGGTGGCGGGGTGCGTGGGGGAATTCTGGACGGCGTTGTGCGGCCGCCACTTGCCAGACTATGCCCTTTTGCCCCAAGACGAGATGATGCACATCGGTCGCCAATACGGCATGGGCCTGCAACGCCTGAACATTGTTCGCGACATGGGCGCCGACTTGGCAGACGGGCGCTGCTACTGGCCGGTCGAGACTTTGGCAAAGGCTGGCCTGACGCCCGAACGGCTGGCAGAAGCTGCACGCGCCACAAACGGCACAGGCAATGCCAGCGAGGCAAACTCTCGAAAAATCAACACACTGACATCCATCACCCCGCTTTACAACCAGTGGCTGGACACCACCCAGTCTCAGTTGGCCTGTGGCATGCGGTATGCATTGGCGGTCAAGCCTTGGCGTCTGCGCCTGGCCAGTGCACTGCCCGCCTTGATCGGTGCCCGCACCGTGGCTCTGCTGCGAGAGGCTGGCCCTGCGGCCCTGACCCAAAGCATCAAAATGCCACGCCATGAAGTGCGCGCCCTGCTCTGGCGCATCGCCTTGGGCCTCGGGTCTGCGCCCGTTCTGGAAAGAGAATTTCTCCAATTGTCTCGCCGGCCCCAGCCTTGAGTCTGCGCTTTGAATGCGAGAATCCCAGTCCATGAGCCCGCAAGATTACGTCCAGCAAAAAGCCGCTGCTTCAGGCAGCAGTTTCTATTACGCTTTTTTGTTTTTACCGCCAGAGCGGCGTGCCGCGATCACTGCCTTTTATGCGTTTTGCCGTGAAGTCGACGATGTGGTTGACGAAATCAAAGACCCCGGCGTGGCGGCCACCAAACTCGCCTGGTGGCAAAAAGAAGTCCTGCAAGCCTTCACCGGACAGCCCAGCCACCCCGTGATGCACGCCCTCATGCCCTTGGCGCCCAGCTTCGGCATTGAGAGCCGCCACCTGATGGCCGTGATCGAAGGCTGTCAGATGGACCTGAACCAAACCCGGTATTTGGACTTTGCGGGCCTGACGACGTACTGCCATTTGGTCGCCGGTGTGGTGGGCGAAGTCGCCGCCCGCATCTTTGGCCAGACTGACGAAGCCACCACCCATTACGCCCACAAGCTGGGTCTGGCTTTTCAGATGACCAACATCATCCGCGACGTGGGCGAAGACGCCATGCGCGGGCGCATCTACCTGCCACTGGATGAGCAGCAGCGCTTTGGCGTCAAAGCCAACGAACTGATGCAGAGGGATTATTCAGACCGCTTCAAAGCGCTGATGCAGTTCCAGACCGACCGTGCCCACGCCCTTTACGACGAAGCCCTGGCCCTGCTGCCCGCCGCCGACCGACGCGCCCAAAAACCCGGCCTCATGATGGCCAGCATCTACCGCACCTTGCTGCGCGAAATCGAAGCCTCGGGCTTTCAGGTCCTGCACCAACGCATCGCCCTCACGCCCCTGCGTAAACTGTGGCTGGCTTGGAAGATGCAGGCCTTGGGTCGGTTTTAAAGGCCCCTCTTGCCCTGCCTCTTGGTGCTGTTACTTCATGCCCCGGGCTTGCGCCTGAGCCGGACGGGCCAAACACGCCTCCATCCAGCTTGATACCGCCGGGTACTGCGCCAACAAGCCAGGCGCAGGACGCAGCCAGCCCACCACACTGGCCACGCACACATCGGCCACCGTGAAGCGTTGCGCAGCCAAATGCGCCTCGCCTTTGGCGTTTTGGGCCTGCAAGTGGGCTTCCAGCACCGCCAATGGCACCTTCAAGCGGCTTTCAGCCTGTTCGGCCAACTCCGGCTTGCGCTGGTCAGCGGGCATGGCCATGCGGTGCATCAACACGGTGAGCGCGTCTTTTTCCAACTCGGACACGGTCCAAAAGCTCCAACGCAAGGCCTCGGCCTCTTCACGGGGCGTGGCGGGGGTGAGCGACTGGCCATCGGGACGGCCATGCACACGGGCAATGTACAAAGCGCAAGCCATGCTCTCCCACACAGTCACCGTGCCATCGTCACGCTCGTCGATCAGCACCGGAATGTGACCATTGGGGTTCAGTGCCAAAAACTCGGGCGTTCGGGTCGCCCCACCGGCATAAGGCGTGCCTGTGTGTTCAAAGTTCAAGCCCAGTTCCAAGGCGGTCCAGAGGGGTCGGGCTGCGCGAGAGGCGCCAATGCCGTAAATCTTCAAAGTCATGGGGTTCTCCAAGTGTCAAATTGCAAAAAATTTCAAGCCGGTTCTCACGCCGCAGGCTTAGCGCTCATAGTCAGACCAACTGGCGCACAACAGATGCAAGTCTCGCACCTCCAAGTGCGGACGGGTGTCGCCATGGGTCCAGTCGTGGCCTTCGCGGTTGAGCCAGGCCACTTGCATACCCGCTGCCAAAGCACCCACACAGTCGGCGTGGGCATCGTCACCCACGTGCAATACCTCATGGGGCTGCACGCCGGCAGCAGCAGCTGCCGCTTCAAAAATGCGCAAATCGGGCTTGGCCACGCCCAAGGACTGGGCGCTCACGCTGGCGCGAAAGTGCTCCCCAATGCCCACGCGGTGCACGTCAGCATTGCCGTTTGACAGGGCGATCACAGGGTAGCGTTGGCTCCAAAAACGCAAGGCCGGCAACGCATCGTCAAACAAATCCACCCGCTGACGCTCGGCAAAAAAGACCTCAAAAGCTGGCTCGGCCAAGTGCAGCGAATCACCGGCTTGCTGCAACATGGCGCGAATGGACTGCAGACGCAAAAACGACAAATCGTGAGCCCGGTCCGAATGGCGGGCATTGATTTCGGCGCGAACGGTTTTTTTGAGTTCAGCATCGGCCGACAAGACCGCTGTGTTTGGCGCATGTGCGGCCAACCAGGCCTGCAAGGCGTTTTCTGCACGGCCAATCGTGGGCCAGACGGGCCAAAGTGTGTCGTCCAGATCGAGGGTAATGGCTCTGATTTTGGTAATGTCAATCATGGTGGTGGGAGAATACCGCATGGCATTTCAAAAAGAACCCTCTTTCCAGCATGGTCAGGCAGCTCGCACGGCTGTTTTGTATTGCAATCTGGGCACGCCCAGCGCCCCCACAGCACCTGCACTGCGCAAATACCTGGCCGAGTTTTTAGGCGACAGCCGCGTGGTCGAAATCCCCAAACCCATTTGGTGGCTGATCCTGCACGGCATCATCTTGCGCGTGCGTCCGGCCAAATCGGCCGCCAAATACGCCAGCATTTGGACCGAGCAAGGCTCGCCCCTGAAAGCTTTTACCGAGCAACAATCCCAATCATTGGGCACCTCACTGCAAGAGCGTGGCCACCATGTCACCGTGCGCTACGCCATGCGCTATGGCCAGCCGTCTATCCCGGCGCAAC
Organism: Limnohabitans sp. Rim28; assembly: GCF_000293865.2. Lineage (GTDB taxonomy): Bacteria > Pseudomonadota > Gammaproteobacteria > Burkholderiales > Burkholderiaceae_C > Limnohabitans_A. The sequence goes on from NZ_ALKN02000001.1 coordinate 302,257, forward strand.
TGAGCGCCCTCAAAGCAGAAGGCGTGCAGCGTGTCCTGATCTTGCCGGCCTACCCCCAATACAGCGGCACCACCACAGCCAGCGTGTTTGACGCGGTGTACCACTGGGGCCTCAAGACCCGTCTGATCCCCGAGATGCGCTTCGTCAATCACTACCATGACGACACGCGTTACATCGCTGCATTGGCGCAAACGGTGCGCGCCCACTGGGCTGCGAATGGGCAATCCGAACAATTGCTCATGAGCTTCCACGGTGTACCGGAAAGAACCCTTCAGCTGGGTGACCCCTACCACTGCGAGTGCTTGAAAACAGGCCGCTTGCTGGCCGAAGCCCTGGGCTTGCGCAAAGACCAATACAAGCTCACCTTCCAGTCGCGCTTTGGCAAAGCCAAATGGCTCGAGCCCTACACCGAACCAAGCCTGGTCGCCATGGCTGGACAAGGTGTGAAATCCGTCGATGTGATTTGCCCCGGCTTCACCAGCGACTGCTTGGAAACTCTGGAAGAAATTCAGCTTGAAGCCAAAGAAGCCTTTTTGCACGCGGGTGGCGAAAGCTTCAACTACATCCCTTGCCTGAACAACGACGCACAATGGATTGAAGCCCTGACCGACATCAGCTTGGACCACATGCAGGCTTGGGACTTGTCGGCGCCTGACGCAAAAGCCTTGGCCGCGAGCCGCGAACGAGCTTTGGCACACGGGTCCAAGGCCTGAAAAGAAAAAACCCTGAACAGTCAGACTGTTCAGGGTTTGGTCTTGGCGGAGCAGAACGTGCTTCATCACAAACCGCCTAAGTTTCCCAAGGACAAGCCGATCAAGCACTTGGGTTTCAATGCATCATTCTAAATGTTGAGACAGCCATCTCGCACAAACGGGTAATTGAAAATTCAGTTGGAATTGCTAGCCTGCACAACGGAAAAATGATCTGAGGGGGTCATTTGTCATTAACATCAATCGCTGACATACAATAGTCACATATTTCCAGTAAGGTTGAATCATGGAAGACAAATACGTCATCAAAGCACTCGCGGCGCTAGCACAACCCAACCGACTTCAGATTTTTCGCTTGTTGGTCGTGAAAGGCGCGGAAGGGTTGACGCCCGCGCTGATCGCTGAGGAACTGGGTATGCCCGCGAACACTCTTTCATTTCACCTGAAAGAGTTGATGCACGCAGATCTCATTTCGCAAGAGCGCAGTGGCCGCAACCTGATTTATCGGGCGCAGTACGACCGCATGAATGCAGTGTTGTCCTTCCTGACCCAAAACTGTTGCCAAGGGGAGCCCTGCGAGGTCAGCCCTGAGGATATTTGCAAAACCTGCTAAACCTAAGGAATCCAAAGTGACTGAAGACAAACCATTGAACGTACTTTTTCTATGTACCCACAACTCTGCTCGCAGCATCTTGGCTGAAGCATTACTCAACCATATAGGTCATGGAAAGTTCAAGGCTTTCTCTGCCGGTAGCAGCCCAGCTAAAGATCAAACTCCTAACCCAATGACGATTGCTACGTTAGAAAAAGCTGGTGTTTCAACCGAAGGATTGACTAGCAAAAGTTGGGATGTTTTTGCTACACCTGATGCACCGCATATGGATTTGGTGATCACAGTTTGCGACAACGCAGCTGGCGAAGTTTGTCCCTATTGGCCTGGTCAACCTGCAACCGCGCATTGGGGTTATGCAGATCCTTCAGAGACAGTGGGCACTGAAGAACAAAAACAAGAAGCTTTCAAGCAAACGCTTCATCAAATCAAAAGACGCCTGGATCTGTTTACAAGTCTGCCTTTAACAAGTCTCAGCAAGATGGCTTTGGAAAATACAGCTCGAGATCTCGCAACAAAATGATTCATTGGAGAAGATATTTTGCTGAGCTAATTGGCACAGCAGCCTTGTTGTGTGCCGTAATCGGCTCAGGCATCATGGCCGAGCAATTGGCAGACGGGAACACAGCCGTTGCTCTTTTGGCCAATACGCTTGCCACTGTCTTTGCTCTTTATGTGTTGATTGAAACACTAGGGCCAGTCAGTGGTGCGCATTTCAATCCAGTTGTGTCGATGGTCATGGCCTATCGCAAAGATTTGGCCCGTCATCACTTGGTGGGCTATGTGATCGCTCAGCTCACAGGTGCTGCATTGGGCGCGTGGGCGGCTCATGCAATGTTTGATCTCGAAATACTGCAATGGTCCACGAAAGTGAGAACTGGTCCTGCACAGTGGTTTGCTGAGGCAGTAGCTACATGTGGCTTGCTATTTGTGATCTTGCGCTCCCCCGAAGGTAAGGCATCGACTATTGTTGCTTGCTATATCGGCGCAGCATATTGGTTCACTGCTAGTACATCTTTTGCGAATCCAGCAGCTGCGTTCGGTCGCATGTTCAGCAACACATTTGCAGGTATCACACCATTTGACGTTCCAGCTTTTGTTGTTGCTCAAATAGTTGGCGGATTCCTCGGCTTGTTCCTTCATTCATTATTGAAGTCAGACCACCTCCACAGTCATTAAGAATTGATATGGTCAAAATTTTCCACAATCCAAAATGCGGCACTTCTCGGAATACATTAGCCCTGATTCGAAATTCAGGCGTTGAACCTGAGATGGTGCTTTACTTAGAGACACCTCCCTCCAAGGAACAGCTCAAGAAGTTGATCGCTGATATGGGCATTCCTGTCAGGGACATACTGCGTCAAAAGGGTACGCCATATGAAGAATTGGACTTAGGTAATGCGAAATGGAATGACGAAGAGTTGTTGGACTTCATGATGGCGTACCCCATTTTGATCAATCGGCCAATTGTTGTGACCCCACTTGGAACAAAATTGTGCCGTCCATCTGAAGCAGTGCTTGATATTCTGGTGAATCCACAGATGAGCGCTTTTTCTAAAGAAGACGGTGAAGTTGTCATCAATGAAAAGGGTTTGCGTGTCTAAGGTCACTGATCAATTGCCCAACCTTGATCAAAGCAGCCTCAAGTTGCCTCAGCAAGAACTTTTGTCGCCCTCGAAGCCCTCTACTCACCCACCTCGGATTTTGATGTTGTATGGCTCTTTGCGCGAGCGCTCTTACAGCAAGCTATTGACATTAGCGGCAGCCAAGTTGCTTGAAGCAATGGGTGCAGAAGTGAAGGTGTTTGATCCATTAAATCTTCCTCAACCAGATGCCGCACCAGATACGCATCCAAAGGTGAAGGAGTTGCGTGATTTGGCAGCTTGGTCAGAGGGGATGGTTTGGTGTTCGCCTGAACGCCACGGTGCAATGACTGGGATCATGAAAAGTCAGATCGACTGGATCCCATTGTCAGTAGGCGCTGTTCGTCCAACCCAAGGCAAAACCTTGGCCGTGATGGAGGTCAGCGGTGGCTCACAATCTTTCAACGCCGTGAACCAAATGCGCATCTTGGGGCGCTGGATGAGGATGCTGACGATCCCCAACCAAAGCTCAGTGGCTAAAGCGTTCTTAGAGTTCGAGGAAGATGGCCGCATGAAGCCATCGGCTTATTACGACAGAGTGGTAGATGTCATGGAGGAACTGGTTAAGTTCACGCTTCTGACGCGTGATGCCGCACCTTATTTGGTTGACCGTTACAGCGAGCGTAAAGAATCTGCCATTGAACTTTCCAAAAGAGTGAATCAAAAATCAATTTGAACTCAGAGCAATCAGAAAGGTTAGATCGACTTGATAGCTCTTGGGGATCGAAGCAACCATGCGGCTCCACGAAACAAACGGGGGTTCCCCGGCACATGAACTATGGATTGGAAATCCGAAACATCGCCACAAGTAAATGCTTGCTCGTGCATGCACTAACCCACCCCGCTGAGAAAAATGCCCAGCCAACCGGTATGAACCTATATGAAACCACTGCATATAGGCATCAAGGAGCAAGGCCATGGCTACTAACAACACCTCATCCTCGAACCGACGGGCTAAAAAAATGGGTGACGTGCTGGACGTCCTGTCCAGCGGCATCGCCAAAACAGCGGCCAACGAACCCAAGTTCGAGCCCAAACTGTTGGTTCCAGAGGTCCCGGCCGAACCAGCCCGCCAGCTCCTGACAGAAATAATGCTCGCTGATCGTTGGGTGTGTTCAGTCGCACGCCTTCAGCGCTGGCGCACCGTCGGCGAGGGCCCGCAGTACTTGAAGATCGTGGGGAAAGTTTTGTACCGGCTCAAAGACATTGAGGCCTATGAAGAAGCCTGTCTGATCCGGAAGGTGTTCTAGCGGCACACCCAAGGAGGCCCCGAACGGGTTGTAAATTGTTCGAACGACTTGGAATCAGTTCGAAATAGTCTTGGCGGAAACGGAGGGATTCGAACCCTCGATGAGGCTCTACACCCCATACTCCCTTAGCAGGGGAGCACCTTCGGCCACTCGGTCACGTTTCCAGTGAGCAAATTATAACTTAGGCTTGATCCAGATCGAAGGCTTTGTGCAGGGCGCGCACAGCCAACTCCATGTATTTTTCGTCGATCACGACCGATGTCTTGATTTCGGAAGTCGAGATCATCTGGATGTTGATGCCCTCTTCGCTCAGGCTGCGGAACATCTTGCTGGCCACGCCCACATGGCTGCGCATGCCGATGCCCACAATGGAAACCTTGCAGATCTTGGCATCGCCCAGCACTTCAGCCGCACCCAAGGCAGGCAGAACTTTTTCCTTGAGCAGGTCAATCGTCTTTGAGTAGTCGTTGCGGTGCACCGTGAAGCTGAAGTCGGTCTTGCCGTCTTTGCTCAGGTTTTGGATGATCACATCGACTTCGATGTTCGCATCGGCCACTGCACCCAAGATTTGGTAGGCGATACCGGGCTTGTCGGGCACGCCCACTACAGAAATTTTGGCTTCGTCGCGGTTGAATGCGATGCCGGAAACGACGGCTTGTTCCATTTGTTCGTCTTCCTCAAAAGTGATCAGGGTGCCGGATGCGGCTTCTTCGGTGATGTCGATGTCCCAGGGCGTGAAGCTGGAGAGCACGCGCATGGGCACTTTGTATTTGCCCGCAAATTCGACCGAGCGGATTTGCAAGACCTTGGAGCCGAGCGATGCCATTTCGAGCATTTCTTCAAAGCTCACGGTGTGCAGTCGGCGCGCTTCGGGCACCACGCGAGGGTCTGTGGTGTAGACACCGTCCACGTCGGTGTAAATGAGGCACTCGTCGGCTTTGAGCGCGGCTGCCACGGCCACGGCCGAGGTGTCTGAGCCACCACGGCCCAGCGTGGTGATGTTGCCGTTGTCGTCCACACCTTGAAAGCCGGTGATGATGACGACCTTGCCCGCATTCAGATCGGCCATGACCTTTTCGTCATCGATCGACTGGATGCGCGCTTTGGTGAAGGCGTCGTTGGTTTTGATGGCGACTTGCCAACCGGCATAACTGACCGAGGGCTGACCTTCGGATTGCAGCGCAATGGCCAGCAGCGCTGAAGAGGCCTGCTCGCCGGTGGAAGCCAGCATGTCGAGTTCGCGGCTGTAAGTGGTGTCGGGCTTGGCGGGCGCCAGCTCTTTGGCCAAACCCAAGAGGCGGTTGGTCTCGCCGCTCATGGCGCTGGGCACCACCACGATCTGGTGGCCAGCGCGCGCCCATTTGGCAACCCGCTTGGCGACATTGCGAATGCGCTCGGTCGAGCCCATCGAAGTGCCGCCGTATTTGTGAACGATCAAAGCCATGTGTAGTGCTGAAGAAAAAATGAAACCGAGTGGTCAAAGCCAAAGAACCTGTCCACCGGACCCGGAAAAACCCTAGATTGTACCCACCGGCCTGACAGTTTCTTGACCCAAGCCCAAGCCCGATGTTTCTCAGTCGGTGGTGTTTTTGAGCGGTTTGCAGGCGGTCATGTGCTGCGCCAGGCCAGGTGCTCACCGGCTCGCTCGATGTAGCCCTGCCCCACTTTCAGGTGCAGCCGATGGCCTCGGGTGGTGCAGACCTCGATTTGACCCAACAACTCGTTCAACTGTGCGGTGCTGGGCGTGGTGGCATGGTGTTGTCGCAACCAATGGCGCAGCACCAAAGCTTGGCGAGCGCGGCTGAGTTGCTGTACCGCTTGAATGCGCGGAGGCACACCTGTCTGAGACAAGTCTTGCGCGGCCACTTCGTTCAAAACTTCTTGGGCCTGGGCTGCATGGGCTGCGCTGCGGGCAAAGGTTTCCCGAAAAGCCGGTAAGGCCTCGGCCAAGGCGGGTAAAACTTGGGACCGAATGCGGTTGCGGGTGAACTTTTGATCGCTGTTGCTGGGGTCTTCGATCCACGCTTGACCCTGGCTGCGCAGCCATTCGCGCAGCACACGGCCCGGCACGCTCAGCCAAGGGCGATGCCAGTGCAAGCCCTGGCGCTGCCACTGGGCTGGCATGCTGGCCAAACCGGGCAAGCCCGCCCCCCGCGACAAAGCGATGAGCAGGGTTTCGACTTGGTCATCGGCGTGCTGTGCCAACACCACGTCACGCACTTCGGGCCATTCACTGTGCACGGCTTCCGACAGCGCCTTGTAGCGGGCTTGACGGGCAGCGTCTTCGGGGCTTTGGCCCGGAGCGTGCCCAGCATCCACACGGCGAACGACCAGCGGTACGCCCCACTGTTCGCAAAGGTGCGCGCAATGCGATTGGAAATCATCGGCGGCAGCTTGCAACCCGTGGTGAATGTGAACCGCCCTCACCTGACCTGGCCAGCGCTGGGTGCAGGCCAACAACAGGGCCACAGAATCGGCGCCACCACTCAAGGCCACCGCAAAAGGAAGGCCCGGACTGAACTCAGCCAAGGCCTGTTCGGGCGTTTTGGTGGTGTGTTGCGACATGTGTGAAGCTCAAAGGCTCCGCAGCTTGTTTACTTACCCGCTTTGGTGTCCGTGAAACGGCCGTAGCTGTTCAGCCGTTCATACCGGCGATCCAGCAACTCTTTGGGCTTGAGGTCCGCCACTTGACGCCAAGCTTCGCCCAGAGCGCGTTTGAGAAAGGCCACCATTTGGTCGGTGTCGCGGTGAGCGCCGCCAATGGGTTCATTGACGATTTTGTCAACCAGTCCCAAAGCCTTGAGGCGGTGCGCTGTGATGCCCAAAGCATCGGCCGCGACTTCGGCTTTTTCGCTGGTCTTCCAGAGGATGGAGGCACAGCCTTCTGGGCTGATGACCGAGTACACCGAGTACTGGAGCATCAAGACCTGATCGGCCACTGAAATGGCCAAAGCGCCGCCCGAGCCGCCTTCGCCAATGATGGTGGTGATGATGGGCACCTCAAGTTGGGCCATCTCGAAAATATTGCGCCCAATGGCTTCGGACTGGCCGCGTTCTTCGGCGTCGATTCCGGGGTAGGCGCCAGGCGTGTCCACAAACGTGAAGACCGGCAGCTTGAATTTTTCGGCCGTTTTCATGAGCCGCAAGGCTTTGCGGTAGCCCTCGGGTTTGCTCATGCCAAAGTTACGCAGCGTGCGCTCTTTGGTGTCGCGCCCTTTTTGCTGACCCAGCACCATGCAGGCTTGGCCATTGAAACGGGCCAGGCCGCCCACGATGGACAGGTCGTCAGCGAAGTGGCGGTCGCCATGCATCTCGACAAAGTCGGTGAAGATGCCGTGGATGTAATCCAATGTGTATGGGCGCTCGGGGTGGCGGGAAATTTTGGTGACCTGCCAGGGGGTCAGGTCGCTGTAAATGTCTTTGGTCAGTTGCTGGCTTTTTTTGCTCAGCTGCTCGATTTCGAGGGTGATGTCCACCGCCGACTCGGTTTGCACGTAGCGCAACTCTTCGATCTTGGCTTCGAGTTCGGCAACGGGTTGCTCAAAGTCGAGAAATGATTTTTTGGCCAAGTTGGACTCCTCTGTTCTAAACCGGGTGGACGCTTTGTCCAGCCCTCAATACGCCACCGGAACCGGATCCAGCGAGCGCCAAATATACCAAGTTGCTACGGTGGCATAGGGGCTCCAGGCTTGGGCCACCTCACGGGCATCGCTGCGACTGACCGGCTCACCGGAAAAGTAGTTGCGGCTGATGCCATTGATCAAACCCACATCATCGAGTGGCAACACATTGGGCCGAAGCAAGTGGAAAATCAGGAACATTTCAGCCGTCCAACGGCCAATGCCCCGGATGGCCACCAGTTCGTCAATGATGGCCTCGTCGTCCATCTCTTGCCAAGCCTTGACGTGCACAGCGCCAGAGCTGAAGTGAACGGCCAGATCGACCAGGTACTCGACTTTGCGCACCGACAGGCCTGCAGCACGCATGTCGTCCACTTTGAGCTTGAGGACGGCCGCAGGGGTCATGCGCTTGCTCAGCAAGGCAAAACGATCCCAAACGGTTTGGGCTGCTTTGACCGATATTTGTTGGCCCACGATGGACCGCGCCAAGGTCACAAAGGCATCGCCCCTTGTCTCGAGAATGGCATCGCCAAATTGCGGGATCAGTTTTTTCATGACCCGGTCTTTTTTGGCCAGGTGTGCACAGGCCTCCGCCCAATAGGCCGGCGTGACCGGCACAACGGTGGCCACCACAGTCGCGCTCATGGCGCCGCCTCCCATGTGGTGCCCGAAGCCGAGTCTTTCAGCACAATGCCTTGGGCCAGCAAGTCGTTGCGGATGCGGTCGGCCTCGGCAAAGTTTTTGGCCTTTTTGGCGTCGGCACGGGCTTGAATGTGCGCCTGAATGGCCGCCTCATCCAAACCGGCACCCGCCTGCAAGTAAACCGTCGGGTCGGTCTGCAGCAAGCCGAGCAAGCCACCCAAAGCCTTGAGCAGGCCTGCGCGCTCGGCCGAACCATGGCGGTTGACCTCGCCCGCCAACTCAAACAGCACGGCCACCGCCTCGGGTGTGCCAAAGTCCTCGTCCATGGCGGCTTTGAAGCGTGCTGCCAGGGGCTCGGCCCAGTCGATCTGGATGTCGGCCGGTGGCACGGCTTGCAGTGCGGTGTACAGGCGCTTTAAAGCGCCTTTGGCGTCGTTCAGGTGCACATCGCTGTAATTGAGCGAACTGCGGTAATGGCTGCGCACGATGAAAAAGCGCACGGTCTCAGGGTCGAATTCTTTCAGCACATCACGGATGGTGAAAAAGTTGCCCAGGCTCTTGGACATCTTCTCGTTGTCCACATTGATGAAGCCGTTGTGCATCCAATAGCGGGCCAGAGGCTGACCGTTGGCGCCTTCGCTTTGGGCAATTTCGTTTTCGTGGTGCGGAAACTGCAAATCGGCCCCGCCACCGTGGATGTCAAAAGTCTGGCCCAGCAGCTCGCAAGCCATGGCCGAGCACTCGATGTGCCAGCCGGGGCGGCCTGTGCCAAAGGGGCTGGCCCATTTCACGTCTTCGGGCTCGGTGGGCTTGGCACTCTTCCAGAGCACAAAGTCCAGCGGGTCTTGCTTGTCCGTCTCCACGGCCACACGCTCCCCGGCATTCAATTCGTCCAGCGACTTGCCGGACAACTTGCCGTAACCCGCAAACTTGCGGACCGAATAGTTCATGTCCCCGTTGCCAGCGCGGTAAGCCAAGCCTTTTTGCGCCAGCGTGCCAATCATGCTCAGCATTTGGGGCACGTAATCGGTGGCGCGGGGCTCGTGTTGGGGGCGTTCAATGCCCAAAGCATCGGCGTCCTGGTGCAGCGCATCGATCATGCGGTCGGTCAAGCTGCGGATGGTTTCGCCGTTTTCCAAGGCGCGTTTGATGATCTTGTCGTCAATATCGGTCACGTTGCGCACATAAGTCACCCGGTAGCCACTGGCTTTGAGCCAACGTTGAACCACATCGAACGCAATCATTGAACGGGCATGGCCCAGATGGCACAGGTCATACACGGTCATGCCGCACACGTACATGCGCACATGACCGGGCTCGGCGGTTGAAAATTCGGAGACAGCACGGCTGAGCGTGTTGAAAATGCGCAAACTCATGTTTGATAAAAAGAAGGGGCGGTAAAAATCCGCCAAGGTCGCAAACAGCTCGGGTTGGCGTCTGCGGTTCAACACCCCAACAACCCGGTGAAGCCAGCAAACTCGGAACTGAAGAGGGTTTTGGGCACCCGGAAAAAGAAAGTGCTCCGCTACAATGGCCGCTCAGTATATCCCCGTGCCCAGGTGCTTGGCGCTCTTTTGGCGTCAGGTTTTGCCTCCTTGACAATCGGGACACTCACCCACAACTTTTTCGGGCTCGCATGCGAATTTGGCTGACCTTGATGGCTTTTTGCACACTCTGGACTTTGAGTGCCAGTGCAAGAGCGGACATCTACACAGAAGTCAACGCGCTGGTTCAAAGCGGTCAATGGCAGCCCGCACAAGCTCTGGCGGAGTCGCGTCTCAAAACCACCCCAACCGATCCGCAGATGCGGCTTTTGCTCAGCCACATCCAGACAGGATTGGGGCAAACCCAAGCGGCCATGGACACCTTGAGAGCCTTGACCTTGTCTTTTCCAGAGTTGCCCGAGCCCCACAACAACCTGGCCGCATTGCTGGCACGCGCCAACCGGCATGAAGAAGCCTTGCAGTCATTGCAGGCAGCCGTTCAGGCCCGCCCAGATTACGCTTTGGCTCTGGAGAACATGGGCGACCTGTATTTGGCATTGGCCGCCCGCGCTTACGGACAAGCGCTCCATTTGACGCCCACCGTGCGACGCCTGCAAAACAAACAAGCGAACACCCAACAGGTTTTGAAAGCGCCTTGAGTTGGCCTTTTCAATTGGCCCAACACCCTCTGATCGTGATGACCCCATTTTTAAATATCCCCCGTCGCTTGACCTGCGTGTTGTTGGCCATGGGCCTGCTGGCGCCCATTGCCTCTTGGGCTCAAAACCCAGCACCTCTGAGCAAAGTGCGCATCACCACCTCCTTGGGTGACATTGAAGCCGAGTTGTACGCCGACAAAGCGCCTAAAACCGTGGCCAATTTTGTCCAGTACGTGAACGACAAACACTACGACGGCACGATTTTCCACCGCGTGATCCCTGGCTTCATGGTGCAAGGGGGCGGCTACGACGGTCAGTACCGAGAGAAGAAAACCCGTGCGCCAGTGGCGCACGAAGGCCGACAAGCCTTGGCCGCTGGCCTGAAAAACACCACGGGCACGCTCGCCATGGCCCGCACCAACGATCCGCAATCGGCCACGGCCCAGTTTTTCATCAACGTGGTCGATAACGCCTTTTTGGACCCGAGTTTTCAAAGCTTCGGCTACACCGTTTTTGGCAAAGTCACGTCCGGCATGGACGTGCTCCAAAAAATCCGCAATACGCCCACGGGCGCAGGCGGCCCCTTCCCGACCGATGTGCCCCGCACGCCGGTCGTCATTCAAACCATCACTTTGTTGAAGTAACACCATGAGCAACCCACAAGTCGAACTGCACATCACCGGCTACGGCGTCATCACCCTCGAACTGGACGCCGAAAAAGCCCCCAAGTCGACCGAAAACTTCCTGGCCTATGTGAACAAGGGCCACTACAACAACACGATTTTTCACCGTGTCATCCCCGGCTTCATGGTCCAAGGCGGCGGCTTTGAGCCCGGCATGAACCAAAAGCCCACCGATGCGACCATCGAAAACGAAGCCAACAATGGCCTGAAAAACGACAAGTACACCGTGGCCATGGCCCGCACCTCGGCGCCCCACTCGGCCTCTTCCCAGTTCTTCATCAACGTCGCCAAAAACGACTTCCTGAACCACACGGCGCCTTCCATGCAAGGCTGGGGCTATGCCGTGTTCGGCAAAGTGGTCAAGGGCACCGAAGTGGTCGACCAGATTGAAGGCGTGAAAACCGGCAACCGCGGTGGCCACGGCGACGTGCCCAAAGAGGACGTTGTGATCGAAAAAGCCATCGCCCTTTGATGGTTTGAGCCATGTCTGACCCGCGCACCACCTCGCCGATCTTCGGCCAGCTGACCGCGCCACAGGCATGGCAGACCGTGGACTTGATCTCGGATCTGCATTTGCAGGCCTCCGAGACCGCCACTTTTGAAGCCTGGCGTGACTACATGGCCAGCACCCCGGCAGACGCTGTGCTGATCCTGGGCGACCTCTTCGAGGTTTGGGTCGGGGACGATGCCGTGGCGAAAGATCCATTTTTGGCATCCTGCGCCGACGTGCTCAGCCAAGCGGCTCAGAGGCTGCATGTGGCCTTCATGCCCGGCAACCGTGACTTTTTGGTGGGATCCGCCTTCTTATCCGGCTGTGGTGTGCATGCGCTCGTTGACCCTTGCCTGCTCGAATTTGGAACCCAACGGCTTTTGCTGAGCCATGGCGACGCCCTGTGTTTGGCGGATTTGGATTACCAAGCGTTCCGCGAGCAAGTCCGGGGTGAAGATTGGCAACATGATTTTTTGGCCAAACCTCTGACCGAGCGATTGGCTTTGGCACGCGCGATGCGTTCCCAAAGCGAGACCCAAAAGCACACCCACAAGCAGTTCGCAGATGCAGACGCCGCGATGGCCTTGAATTGGTTGAACCGGGTGGCCGCCAACAGTCTGGTGCATGGCCACACCCACCAGCCCGCAGACCATCCACTGGGTCAGGGGCTGCGGCATGTGCTGAGCGATTGGTCGCTTGACCATGAACCCCACAGGGCTCAGGTCATGCGGCTCGATCGATCAGGCGGCTCGAGCCGTCTGAATTTCACGCACGCAAAAGGTTTTTGAGCGCGTTTTGCAAACGACGCGCAGTCGCCTCTTCGTGTGGCCCTGACAAGACTTGCGCCACATCCTGGGCCCATGTTTCTTTGGGGCCGGGCTGGTTGCGTTGGGTCAGCAACTGAAGTTGCAGTGCACGGCGCGCATTCAATTGATCAGCGGGTGTGGGGATTTCGGCTGCCATTTCAAGGCGCAGCAAGGCGTTAGCGGCTGGTGCCTTGGCCTCGGCGCCCACAGCTTGAACCCAAGCCTGTCGAACCGGAGCAGGGACGGCTTTGCCCAATTCTTGCGAGGTCGGCAATGCATCGGCCTGCCTGCCTTGCCAAGCGCCGATCAAACGGGTCAAGGTTTCGCCATGCGCTTGTGCGGCGAGTTTGCGCAGCGACATTTCTGCGCGCTCCATCGCCTCACGTTGCGCACGGAAGGCAGCGTCGCCCAAACGTGGGCCACGGTCTTCGCGGAAATCGCCACGCGGCGCACGGTCCGCAAATCGGTCACCAGCGCGTCCGGGGCCACGGTCAGCACCGGGTCGCACGCCGCGCTCGCCTGGGCGCGCATCTCGGCGACCATCACGGCCGGTCGGCGCCTCCGTGCGCTTTTGACCAGGTCGGTCGTCGCCACGAACGGCGACCACGGGTTTGGCAGGCTTGACCACCGCTGCTGGCGCAGGGGCTGGCGTCTGCTCACCGGTTGCATCTGTTGTGGACAGGGCCGCGTCCTCTTGGGCCCCTTCACCAGAGGCCATCTCTGCCTTGTCGGCTGGCGCCGCATCGTGGGTCGTCGAATCCGCTGTTTCATTGGATGCCGTCTCATGAACCGCTGCTGCAGCCACGGGCTGCACCGCTGGCGCGGACTGCACAGCTTTGGCCTGCAGGGCTTGGCCGCGCAAAGCAGCGTCCAAGGCGCCCATGGCCGCGCGAATTTGGACGACATCACCACTGGCATTGGCGGCATCCAAGGCTTTGGACGCATCGATGACAGCACGGTCATGGTCGCTGATGGGGCCAGCCGCTTGTGGGCGCTCTGTGCCTTTGCGCTGGAAAGCTTCGTCCAAAGGCGCACGGAAGACTTCCCACAATTTTTGTTCTGTTTTGCGGTCTAAAGGCACAGACTGCGCCTCGACTTGCCAGCGTTGCTGGAGGGCTTTGACCGCGTCGATGCGCAAGGCAGGGGCTGCGCCCACCGCTTGGGCTTCCTGAATCAAGGCTTGGCGTCGCTCAATGCTGGCTTTTTGGGCCGCCTCAAGCCGAGCGGCTGCCGCTTTGAAAAGACTTTTCCACTGGCTTTGCATTTCGCCAAAGGCTTTTTCGCTCAAATGACCTGCGTTGCGCCAACGATCGGCAAACTGGTGCAAGGCGCGCAACTGGGCGCGCCAGTCGTCACTGTCGACATGGGCAGCCGTCCAAGCCTTGACTTCGTCCATCAGGGCGACGCGCTGTGCACGCTGATCGGCCGAGTCTTTTTTCATCTGTTCAAGCCAAGCCAGCACGGCTTTGTAAGCCTCGTTGCACGCGGCATCGAAACGCTTCCACAGACCATGGTTGGGCAAGCCACCTTGGTCGATTTGCTTCCAGCCGTCACGCAATTGGCGCAGCTTGTCTTGCAGCTTGCGCCCACCCACGGTGGGTACTTTGTTCTCGTCGAGCAAAGCTTCGGCTTGGGTGACCAAGTCAAGACGCACTTGATCGGCCAACCAGCGCTGCCAACCCTCCGCATCGCCAGCCGCAGTGAGGGCTTTGTGCAGGCGCTCATCCAAACTGGTGTCCAGATTTTTGCCGTGCGTTTTGAGTGCCGTGCGCAAAGCGACGCAAGCCTCGGGCAGCGGCACGCCAGGGTTTTCGGTGATTTGTTTTTCCAGGCTTTCCAGCGCTTGGGTGACCGTTTGGAGCGCCAACTCACGCAGGGCTTGGCGCTGGGCCGGGTCGATTTTGGGTTTGGCTGGCTTGTCGGATTTGTCCGACTTTTCGGCATTGGACGCACCGGCGCTGGCCACGGGGCCTGTGGGGGCCTGCACCATTTCGCCGCGCTGACGGCGAATCTCGTCGGCCCACACGGGCACCGGGGGCAAAGCCGCACTGGCATCGCCCAAAGCCTCATTGGCCAAGACCAGGGCAGCCGAAAAACCATCCCACACCGCTTGCATTTGTTTGCCAGCGGCATCCAATTGGTGGGGGTACTTCAGGTCAACGCTGGGCCAAACGGCGCTGACGGTGAGCGCTTGGGCCTGGGTTTGCCACTGCGCCACATCGTTTTGCAATCCGGCATGGCCGTGTTCGGCTTCGGCCAATGGCTTGGTCGACAAGACCTCAATGCGCTGCGCCAGCAAGACCGCCGATTCGCGTTGCACCATGACCTGGTGTTGCAGGTCTTCAACGCCTTTGACCACCTCCACCAGCTTGACTTTGAGGCTGGCTAAAGGCTCGCGCGACAAAGGCGCCCCTGCTTTGGCAGCGTCGCGTTGCCAAGCCAGCGCGTCGGCCATGTTCAGGCGAGGTGCCGACAAAATCAGCTCCGCTTTTTGTGCCCAATCGCTGGCCAATGCCTCTTGTCCATGACTGCGCTTGATCTCTTCGATCTTTTCCTTGAGCTGTTTGGCCACACCCTTGTCTTTGGTCGACAGCTCACGGTACACGTCATTCAACAAGGCTTCGCTGGGCCCCGTCTGTAGCCACTCGCGCAAACGGGCGCTGCGATCACCTGAAGTGGTGGCTTGAAAGATCCCGGCTGTCAGAGGGTCCAGGTTGGCGAGATCGAGGGGCTTGGAGGGAGTGGTCACGGTAAAGGCTTTAAAACACAAGGTATGCCGGGCTGGCATCACGCGAGGCCAGAGCGTGCGCGCTTGCACACAGCTCCAGCCAGAAAGAGGTGTATTTTCGCCGTTATTTCACGCCCATTGCGTGTTGACCCACTTTCCTTTGCAATCTCAGCTGTTTAGGGGCCCACCATCTTTTCAAAATACTCACTTTGATATATGGAAGTATTTTGATATGTGATTTCAAATACTTTTATCCTTTAAAATCAACCATCTCTCCGATCAAGACGCGTCCGTACGGCAGTCAAAACGGAGTCTTTGACCCCAGTGATCATCACTTGTGGTCACTGCCCATCCATCCACCCATCCGAACAGACTCCGCTGAGAGCGCGGTCTTGCCATGGCCTGAGAGGAACAATGTGACCGACAAAGTGAAAATGAAAAGGATTTCTTTGAGCAAACACCTGCATGAAAGCTTCGTGCGTCTGACCCGCCACAGCTTCGCCCTGCTGGGCATGGCAGGCTTGGTTTTGGTCTTGGTTTTTGCCAGTCAACCCGCGTGGCGACTGAGCGCAGGCCACAACCTGATCAGCTGGTTGGATTCGAGACAAGACAACCAACTGGCAGATTCAGTGTCCACTCACGCTGACCTCAGCGCAACGCCGTCGGACCCTGTCACCCAATTGGCTTTGACCGAAGAACAACAAGCCATCACACGTTGGCTAAGCCGCAGGTACAAGTTATCTCCAGAGCCTCTGGGTGGCCTGGTCGCAGAGGCATGGGCTGTGGGTGATCGCATCCAAGTCTCCCCCACGTTGTTGCTGGCCGTCATGGCCATTGAGTCTCGGTTCAACCCTTTTGCCTCGGGCACCCAAGGTGGCATTGGCCTGATGCAGATCGAGCCCAACGCACTGCATTTGGCTTTGTTGCCTTTTGGTGGCCCCTTGGCGGCGTTTGATCCTCTGACCAACCTGCGCGTGGGCGCTCGGTACCTGCAAACGCTCATCGCGCAAAGCACATCCGTGGAAGCAGCCTTGCAGTTGTATGCCGCAGCCTCTGGGCAAGCCAACGTTGCCGAATATGCCATCCGGGTTCTGGCCAAGCAACAACAGCTTGAATCCATGACACGCAACGCCAAAGGCATTGAAGTCGCGCAAAACAGCCGACTTTAGTCACCAGCTGCGTCCATTTCTGGGTCCTGACTGGGCTACACTCTGAAAGTGCGCGACTGGCGATAGGAGCCTGTTTTGGATTCAAAACAGACCACTCTGACGTGGAGCGTGGCGGCCACTTTGGGCCCGCCCAGAACCACTGGGAAGCGCACAGCCTGCCTGGATTGCATCTTGCCCCGGCACGGTTTTAAGCCGTTCGCCTGGGCAGCCCTTGTCGGTCATTGTCACAACTGACCCTCCAAGGTTCCATCATTTGAAGGACTGCCATGTACAACCGCAACACACTGATTGAACAAACCGATCCCGAGCTGTTCGCTGCCATCCAGGCCGAAAACGCCCGACAAGAGCACCACATTGAGCTGATTGCCAGCGAGAACTACGCCTCCCCAGCGGTCATGGCGGCCCAAGGGAGCCAGTTGACCAACAAGTACGCCGAAGGCTACCCCGGCAAGCGTTATTACGGTGGCTGTGAATACGTCGACGTGGCCGAACAATTGGCCATCGACCGCATCAAACAAATTTACGGGGCTGAAGCCGCCAACGTGCAGCCGCATTGCGGCGCATCGGCCAACGAGGCTGTGTTCTTGGCGTTCTTGAAGCCGGGCGACACCATTTTGGGCATGAGCCTGGCCGAAGGCGGTCACCTGACCCACGGCATGCCGCTGAACATGTCTGGCAAATGGTTCAACGCCATTTCCTACGGCTTGGACGCCCATGAAGCCATCGACTATGAAGCCATGGAAGCCAAGGCCCGCGAGCACAAGCCCAAGCTCATCATCGCCGGTGCCTCGGCCTATTCACTCCACATTGACTTTGAGCGGTTTGCCAAGATTGCCAAAGAGGTGGGCGCCATCTTTTTGGTGGACATGGCCCATTACTCGGGTTTGATCGCTGCAGGCGTCTACCCCAACCCGGTACCGCACGCTGATGTGGTGACGTCGACCACCCACAAGAGCTTGCGCGGCCCCCGCGGCGGCATCATTTTGATGAAAGCCGAGCACGAAAAAGCCATCAACAGCGCGATCTTCCCCGGCCTTCAAGGCGGTCCACTGATGCACGTCATCGCAGCCAAAGCCGTCGCCTTCAAAGAAGCCATGACGCCTGAGTTCAAGGCCTACCAAGCCCAGGTCATCAAAAACGCACAGATCATGGCCGAGACTTTGACGCAGCGGGGCCTGCGCATCGTCAGCGGTGGTACCCAGAGCCACGTCATGCTGGTGGACCTCCGGGCCAAAGGCATCACCGGCAAGGTGGCAGAAGTCGCTTTGGGCAACGCCCACATGACGATCAACAAAAACGCCATTCCGAACGACCCCGAAAAACCGTTCGTCACCAGCGGCGTGCGCATCGGCACCCCGGCCCTCACGACCCGTGGCTTCAAGGACGAAGAGGCCCGCGCCACCGCCCACCTGATTGCTGACGTGCTGGACAACCCGCTGGACGAAGCCAATCTGGCCGCTGTGCGCGCCAAAGTGCACGCGCTGACCAGCCGCTTTCCGGTCTACGGCTGAGCGAGGCGCACCATGAAATGCCCTTTCTGCGGCCACCTCGAAACCCAGGTGGTGGAGACGCGGTTGGCCGAAGACGGGGACTTCATTCGGCGACGGCGCCAATGTGGCGCCTGTGAAAAGCGCTTCACGACCTACGAAAAGCCGGAGGTCAGCTTTCCGGCCATCGTCAAAAAAGACGGTCGTCGCATCGATTACCAGCGCGATAAATTGTTGGCCAGCCTGCGTTTGGCCTTGCGCAAGCGCCCGGTGAGCATCGAACAGGTGGACGGTGCGATTGAGCGCATCGAAGAAAAGCTCCTCAATTTAGGCATCCGTGAGGTGGCCTCGCACCGCATCGGCGAGCTTGTGATGCGGGAGTTGAAAAAGCTCGACAAAGTGGCCTATGTGCGCTTTGCCAGCGTGTACCGCAACTTCGAGGACATCGACGCCTTCAAGACGCTGGTCGATGAGGTGCAGCGCTGAACCTCACTCGGCACTCAAGCACAAAGCTGCACGGTATAGGCCTCGATCCGAGGCCGGCCCAGCGCATTGACCACCACTTGCCAGCCCGCACTTGAATCCGGCCTGCAAAAGCGCCAAGTCCCGGCCATGAACGCACCGCTGGCACTGGCACTGCGACCTTCCGCGTTGTAAGAAAAATAGGTTTTCACCGTGTTGCTCACTCCCACCTGCATGCCAACAGGCACCCCAGGTCTGGCCTCAATCAGCACTTCACCCCAATCCCTCTTGCCGTTGTGGTTGGTATCGGCAAACACCAACCAGCCTTGGTGCCAGCGACCCAGCGAGTCGCATTGGGCTTCTAAGCCCTGAGCGCAAACGCTCACCCCTTGCTGTCTTCGCAAAGCCTCCGAACGGGCCAAGACCAAGCTGTTCAAAAAAGCCTCGCCTTGGCCTTGCAACTGCTGACGCGCCCGAAGCCCCGACATGGCAGGTGCTGCCAAGCCCACCAAAATGCCCAGCAAAGCCATCGCCACCAAGGCCTCCAGCAAGGTAAAGCCATGCTGCTGGGTTTTGCCTCGGGGCGGAGTTGGGACAAGCATCGGTAGCGGCATCTTGAGGCAGCAGGTTTGGGGGGTGTGGCTTGAAACTGTACAAGATGAATACAAAAAGCCACAATTAAATCCCACCATGAGGAGGCCACCCCATGCAGCGGTTCAACGCCAAGCCCAAAAAATTGGGCTTTGTCCCCCAAGCACCTCGCTTTCAAACGGCCAAAAGCCGAGGCTGGACCTTGACCGAAATGCTGGTTTGTTTGGCGCTGCTGGGCATACTGGCCGCGTTGGCCCTCCCCGCTTACCAAGAGCAACAGCGTCTGGCTCGCCGCAGCGACGGTCAAGCGGCTTTGTTGCAGTTGCAAACCGACCAAGCACGTTGGCGGAGCATGCATGACACTCATGCCGAAAGCCTGGCGGCAATGGGTTGGTCCAGCGACCTCTCCCCTCTGGGACATTACCGGATTCGCCTGGTCGAGAGCACGGCGGACACCTACACCGCCCAGGCCGTTGCCGTGGGCGCCCAAGCCGCAGACCAAGCCTGCACACCCTTGCAGTTGCGCTGGCAAGGCAGTGCCCATGTGGTGTTGGGTGCAGGCGCATCGCCTGACAGCGATGTGGCGCGCTGCTGGCGACGTTAGCGCCATGGCCAAAACCATTCAAAAAGGGGAAACCTTGATGGGCCTGATGGTGGGCTTGTCGGTGGGCTTGGTCGTACTGGCCGGAGGCAGCAGCCTGCTGGCCCACCATTTGCGGGGGCACCGAATGGCCTGGCAAGACAGCCATCTGAACCATGAATTGCGCGTCGCCGCAGACTGGATGGGCCGCGAACTGCGCAAGACCCAATACTCGGCCAACGCATGGGCGACCCGCTCCCCCACACTTTGCGATGACACTTTTTGCGACGGTTTCGAAGACTTCAGCATCGAAGGCGACTGGATCGATTTCAGCCACGACCGCAACCACAACGGCGAACAAGACAACGACGAATGCATGGGTTTTCGCCTGTCTGGCACCACATTGCACGCCAAAAGATCTTGCAGCGCCAGCGGCGATTGGCAGGCCATCACCCACAGCCAAACCGTGCACATCACCGACTTGGCCTGGCAAATGCAATGCGAGGCGCACCAAGGCTGGCTGCGCCGCAGCGTCCAGATGACCCTCAAAGCCCAATGGCCCAGCGATGCGTCTCGGCACTTCACCTTGTCCAAGACGGTGCACTTGCGCAACGACATACCGGGCAGCCAACAAGCGCTGTTTTGCCCATGAACGTGCCCATGACCGCTCGCCCCTCGTGTTCCAGACAAAAAGGCGCTGTCACTCTGATGGTGGCCGTTGGCTTGGTGATGTTGGCCAGTCTGACCAGTTTGTACAGCGCCCGCACCGTGCTGTTCGACCAACTCGCCAGCCAAAACCACGCCCGCGCCGCGCAAGCGCGCTTGGCCGCAGGCATGGCTCTGGCCCTCGCTCAAAGCACTGCCGCGAGCACGCCTTTGACCGACTGGTTGGCGGTTCAAGCGGCCTGCCCCTCAGGCGTGTCGGGTTTGGGCTGGCAATGCAGCGACATGGGCACCGCGCAGCACCCAGACATGCCAAGAGTACAAGGACGGGTCACCGCCGTGCGCGATTTGCTGATGTCGCCCCATGTCATCACCCTGCATGCCAGCGCCAGCCACAGCGGGCAAGGCAGCCAAGCCCACATGCGTGAGAGCCTGTTTGTGCCGGCCGTGGCACCTGCCCCCAGCTTGGCCAGCCCAGCGGCTGTAGTCACCCAAGGCTGCATCAGTGAAGCGTTGGGGGCCCAGCTGCGGATCTGCCCCCTGATTAGCCGAGGTGAAAGCTGCAGCGGTACAGCCCAAGCCCCGGTGGTTCAAACCCATTTTGTGGCGGACACCAATGGCAATGGCCTCATCTCCACGGCCGAAAGAAACACCTGCTTGGCTCTGAGCACGGTCAGCATGCCCGGCGGGGGCACCCGCACCGGCCCCAGTACGGCCGGGACGCGCAGCCCTTGCCAGCGAAAAGCTTGGGCCAGCGTGTTGGGTTCGATTGAAGACGGGCAATTGAAAGCTTGGTCCCAGGCTCAGGAGCGCAACGGCCTGACCGCGCAGACCTCCCCTCCTCGATCTATTTATTGGATCGACAGCCCAGCGGATTGGCACACCAGTGTGGGCACCCCAGAGATTCCGGCTTTGTTGGTGTTTTCTGCCCTGGCCTGCGCCCAGCGGTGTCCACGCATCGGTGCAGGGGTGCGCATCATGGGAAGCGTGTTGCTGGACTCGGGCTGCAACGACGAAAAAATGCGCGGCTGGGAAGGCGGCCGCATAGAAGGCCAACTGGTGGTCGAATCTGGCATGCCCGAGTGGCGCTCGGGCACGGTTGTGGCCACCCCACAAGGCCGAGACGCCTATATCTTGAATTGGCCTGAAGGCATCGATGCCCGCCGAATTCAACGCATCAACGGCAGTTGGAGCGAGGGTTCGCCATGAAACCCTCATGGAAGGCCAGCCGGCCCGCACACCAAGAGGGCATGGCTTTGGTCGAGGCACTCATCGCCTCCGCCGTCTTGGCCATCGGTTTGCTGGGTGCCGCCCAACTCGCGCTCAAATCACAGCAAACGGCCACCGAAAGCCGGCAAAACGCCGTGGGCCAGATGCTCGCGCTCGAGGCCATGGATTGTCTGCAGGCTCAGGCCCATACCCCAACTGCCGCGTGTCCGGCGCAACAGAGCATCGTGGTGCAGGGCACCCGCTATACCCGGCAAGCACAGACTTCGCCACAAGGACAGTCCACCGACCTGCTGGTGCAGGTGTCTTGGCCCAACAGACGCGTGGGTGGCGCCTCAAGCGATCATTCGGACCCACAGATCAGCTGGCGCAGCAGCGTGAGCACCTTGCCCTCTTGGGTTGGCGTATCCTCGCCCTGACGACAACCCGCTGATGACACTGCGCTGAAGCGTTTTTCCTGATTTTCGAGCCCCATGACCGTGCCCCCAACCCAAAGTCCCATCCAACCCACCCCGCCCATGCAGCAGGCGCTGGCTTTGGCCGCCCAAGCCTTGTGGCTGACTTCTCCGAACCCGCGCGTGGGCTGTGTCATCACCGCCCCTGATGGGGCCGTGCTGGGCCAAGGCCACACCCAGCGTGCAGGCGGGCCGCATGCCGAAATCATGGCCCTGCGGGACGCCGAAAAACACGGCCACTCTGTTTCAGGCGCCACCGCTTGGGTCACGCTGGAACCCTGCGCCCATCAAGGACGCACCGGGCCCTGTTGCGACGCCTTGGCCGCCGCCGGCATCGCCCGCGTGGTCGTGGCCATGCGTGACCCCAACCCACTTGTGGCAGGTCAGGGCATGGCTCAATTGGCTGCAGCTGGGGTACAGACCGAACTGCTCGATGCGCACAGCGAAGCCGCTCAGCAAGCCCGTGAGTTGAACATCGGTTTTTTCAGCCGGATGGAACGGCAATCGCCCTGGGTGCGCATGAAAGTGGCCACCTCGCTGGACGGCCAAACCGCTTTGCAAAATGGCCAAAGCCAATGGATCACTGGCCCTGAGGCCCGTGCCGATGGCCACGCTTGGCGTGCGCGCGCCTGTGCGGTGCTCACCGGCATCGGCACGGTGCTCGAAGACGATCCCCAGTTGAACGTGCGCGGATTCGAAGTGCCGCGCCAACCCCACCTGGTGGTGGTCGACAGCAAGCTGGACATGCCCCTGAACGCCAAGCTGCTGGACACCCAAGGCTCGGGCGACCAGGCCCGCCAAATCTGGATTTACACCGCCATCGACCCGAACAACCCCCTGCAAGCCCAAAAATGCGCAGCCCTGACTGCACGGGGAGCCACTGTCCTCGACCTGCCCAGCCCCAACGGCAAGGTCGATCTCGCCGCGATGCTGCGCGACTTGGCTCGGCGAGAGATCAACGAACTGCATGTCGAAGCGGGCCACAAACTCAACGGGTCATTCATCCGAGAAGGACTGGTGGACGAATACCTGCTCTACATCGCTCCGCAGTTGCTCGGCCCCGGCCAGGGCATGGCCAAGCTTCCAACGCTGACAGCGCTCACCGACTCGGTGAAACTGGCGTTCCACACCGTTGACCGCATCGGTCCCGATCTGCGCTTGTTGCTGCGCAAAGCCTGAAAGACCTGGGCGAGACACCTTGCAAGTGGCCCTTCCAACCACAATGCCCCCTCTTTTTTGTCGGAGTCCGAATTGAACCTCGCCCATCTGCTGCAACGCCAAGCCCGCATGGCCCCCGAGCAGCCCGCTATTTTTCTGGGCACGCACAAGGTGGCGACGCACGGGCAATGGGCCAAGCGCTGCCAGCACTTGGCGGCACAGTTCCAAGCCGCCGGTCTGCAACCCGGGGACAGGGTGGCCCTGTTCATGCGCAACCATGTGCGCTACCTGGAAGTGATGTTTGCAGCTTGGTGGGCCGGCTTGGCGGTGGTGCCCATCAACGCCAAACTGCACCTGCGCGAGGCGCAATGGATCATCGACAACGCACAGGCCCGCTGGGCTTTTGTGACGGCCGACATCACCAGCGAGACCGGTGACAGCTTGCAAAGCCTGGAGCAAGTGATCGATGTGGACAGTGCCCAAGCCGATGCGCTGTGGCACGGCGCTGAAGGCGCAGCAGACACGCCCATACACGAACGGGCTTCGGATGATCTGGCCTGGTTGTTTTACACCAGTGGCACCACGGGCCGGCCTAAGGGCGTGATGATCACCCATCGAAACCTGATGACCATGGGACTGGCCTATTTTTCGGATGTCGATGGCTTGGCCCCGCGCGACACGATTGCTTATGCTGCGCCCATGTCACACGGCGCGGGCATTTATGCCATTCCCCACCTCATGGCGGGGGCCCGGCACATGGTGCCGCCATCGGGCGGGTTCGATCCGGCCGAGCTGTTTGCGCTGGGCCAGCAGATCGGGCCACTGTCCATGTTTGCGGCGCCCACCATCGTCAAACGCTTGGTGGACCACGCTGAGGCCGCAGGCCTGACGACCAATACTTGCGGGCAATCGTTCAAGACCGTGGTGTACGGCGGCGCCCCGATGTATGCCGCCGACATCCAGCGTGCGCTGCGCGTCATGGGCCCGCGCTTTGTGCAGATTTACGGCCAAGGGGAAAGCCCCATGGTGGGCACCGCCTTGTCACGTCAACACCTGCAGGACACCGCCCACCCGCGCTACGCAGAACGCTTGGCTTCTGTGGGTGTGGCGCAAACGCCGGTGCGCATCCGGGTGACCGACGCGCAAGGGCAAGACTTGCCCCTGGGCGAAGTGGGCGAGGTGCTGATCCAAGGCGACAGCGTCATGGCTGGCTACTGGCGCAACCCCGAGGCCACGGCCCATGCCATTCAGAACGGCTGGCTGTTCACGGGCGACATGGGCTGCCTGGACGCCGACGGCTTTTTGACCCTGAAAGACCGCAGCAAAGACCTGATCATCAGCGGCGGTTCCAACATCTACCCGCGCGAAATCGAAGAAGTGCTGCTGCACGCCCCCGGCGTGGCCGAAGTGGCCGTGGTGGGCGCGCCCGATCCCGAATGGGGTGAGGTGGTGGTGGCTTTTGTGGTGCCTCAAGCAGGACACACGCTTGACACGCACGCGCTGGACGCCTTGTGCCTGCAAGAGATCGCCCGTTTTAAACGGCCCAAGCGCTACGAGGTGGTGAGCAGCTTGCCCAAGAACAATTACGGGAAGGTCCTCAAGACCGTGCTGCGTCAACAACTGGGCTGATTTTAAAAGTCCAGTGTCTTGACCCCTGAGGCCGTACCCAGCAAACAGACCTGCGCTTTTTGCAAAGCAAAGACCCCCACTGTGACCACGCCAGGCCACTGGCTCACGGTGTTTTCAAAGCCCACCGGATCGGTGATTTTGAGGCCCTGCACATCCACGATGTGTTGGCCGTTGTCGGTCACCAAGGGCTGGCCCTCTTTTTGGCGCACAGCGGCCTTGGCGCCCATGGCCGCAAACTGACGGATCACGCGGGCTGTGGCCATGGGGATGACTTCCACGGGCAAAGGAAAGGCGCCCAAGGTGTCCACCAGCTTGCTCTCGTCGGCGATGCAAACAAAGCGCTGGCTCTGCGCAGCCACGATTTTTTCTCGGGTCAGCGCCGCGCCACCGCCTTTGACCATGTGGCCTTGGTGATCAATTTCGTCTGCACCGTCGATGTAAACGGACAGACTCTCGACTTCGTTGCTGTCATACACCGGAATACCGAGCGCTTTGAGGCGGATGGTGGAGGCTTCGGAACTGGACACTGCGCCCTTGATCTGGTCTTTCATGCTGGCCAGCGCATCGATGAATTTGTTCACCGTAGAGCCTGTGCCCACGCCCACAATCTCGCCGGGCACCACGTATTTCAGGGCGGCATGGCCCACCAGGGCTTTGAGTTCGTCTTGGGTCATGAAAGCAGCTCGGTTCAGGGATAAAAAGAAACAGGCTGGGGTTTGCGACAATCAAGGCCATTCAGCCCAACGCCGCAGCACCCTGCGCAAGACCGGAATTATCCAATGTCCCTGATCCCTTATGCCCTCGCCCGCTCCTTTTTGTTCAAGATGGACCCGGAAGAGGCACACGACCTGACCATCGAGGGCTTGGCCCGCACCCAAAACACCCCCCTCGACCGCGTTTACCGCCAACCCTTTGTGGCCCAACCCATCACCTTGGCGGGTCTGCAGTTTCCCAACCGGGTGGGCTTGGCCGCAGGCCTGGACAAAAACGCCCGCTGCATTGACGGCCTGGGCGCCATGGGTTTTGGCTTTGTCGAAGTCGGCACCGTCACCCCCAAGGCCCAGCCAGGTAACCCCCAACCCCGCATGTTCCGCTTGCCTGATGCGCAAGCCTTGATCAACCGACTGGGCTTCAACAACGACGGACTCGAGGCCTTTGTGGCCAACGTCAAGCGCTCCAAATTTCGCCAACAGGGGCGCCTTTTGGGCCTGAACATCGGCAAGAACGCTGCAACCCCGATTGAAAACGCCACCGACGATTACCTCATTGCGCTGGCCGGTGTGTACCCGCATGCCGATTACGTGACCGTGAACATCTCCAGCCCCAACACCAAAAACCTGCGCGCCCTGCAAAGCGATGAGGCATTGGACGGCCTGCTGGGCGCCTTGGTGGCGCGGCGCGAAGAACTGGCATCCGAACACGGCCGCCGCGTACCCATGTTCTTGAAAATCGCCCCGGATCTGGACGAGACCCAAGTGGGCGTGATTGCCGCTACGCTGCAAAAGCACGGCATGGACGGCGTGATCGCCACCAACACCACCCTCGCACGTGACGCCGTGAGCGGCCTGCCCCATGCCGAAGAAATGGGCGGCCTGTCAGGTTCGCCTGTTTTGGACAGCAGCAACCGCGTGATCCGCGGGCTGCGCACCGCCTTGGGCAAAGACTTCCCCATCATCGGCGTGGGCGGCATCCTGAGCGGACACGACGCGATTTCAAAAATAGAAGCCGGAGCCGACGTGGTGCAGATTTACACCGGCCTCATCTACAAAGGCCCGGCGCTGGTGACAGAAGTGGCGAGTGCGCTGCAGCAGATGAAGCGCTGAAGCCTAGAGCACCCTTCGCGCGTTGTCACGACTGCGCAGGGGGGTGCTCCGCCAAATAGCGCCTCAATGCTTGGTTGATGCGCGTTTGCCAACCCTGCCCTTGCGCGCGAAAAGCCTCCAGGATGTCCTTGTCCAAGCGAATGGCCACCTGCTCCTTGACACCACTGCCTGCTGGCCTGCCCCGTTTGCGGACCAGCGCCAGTCCGTGCGCCAACTCCTCTGGCGTAGCCGGGCGCTCGTCCTCATCCTGGCCATCCCACACATAGGGGGCCTCGCGCTCTTTGACCTTCAAAGCCGTGATCACGTCTTTACGGCTCATCGCATTCGTTTTCGATCCAGACAAGGTACGCCTCTCTTTCTTCACGGCTGGCACGGCGGAAACTGATGATTCGACAAGACCCATCACGTGCCACATGGATCACCGTCAGTACAGCCAGAAACCCCATCGCATAGGACATGGACAATGTTCGAGGTTCTGCGTGGCGAACCACCGGGATGTCGAGCCGGTAACGGGAATCCAGAACAGCCCCTGCCGAGGCAAAGTCCAGCCCATGCTTGCGCAGGTTGATTTGCCTCTTGGCTTCGTCCCAACTCAGCTTGGCATCCATTGAATTAATGTAGATGCGTTTAATAAAAACGTCAAGGCTTTTGAAGCCTGCGGTGTACTGACCCTCGCGATCAATCCTTGAAATACACCAGCTGGTGCGTGCTCGCCAGCAGCTGCCCTTCGGGGCTCCACAGCTCGCCGGTCTGGTCAAAGTAACCGTGGCGGTAGTTGAGTGCCTTGGCCACGCCCAGCACATGGCGCGTACCGATTTGCGCCAGCAAGGCGCTGTCGGCGTGGAAATAGGTGGTGAGGGACACCGTGCCGATCATCGCGCGGCGGCGGCGGCGGATGTAGATGCGCGGAAAAAAACTGTCGCTCAAGGCGGCCAAAGAGGCAAAGTCCAGCGCACGCGGCGGCTCGTCGCGCAACCACAGGGTCGAGCGCGAGTGCGCTTGCTCTTGCTCATCAAAGGCTGCGGGGAATGCGCCTTCGACAAAGCGCATGTCGTAGCGCTGCGGCCAAGGCGGCATGCCTTTGACCAGCATGCGCGGCACGGCGTCTGGGGCGGGCACATTGGCGGGCATCACAGCTTCAACATTCGACCAAGTCTCGCGCCGCACCGCAAACACGGCGGTGGCGGTGGCCACGACGCCCTCCGTGTCATGGACCGTTTGATGGGCTTCGATGATCCAGTGCTGGGTCGATCGGTTGGTGCGCACGGGCCGCGCCACAAAGCGAATCTCGCCATCGGCCACCGGGGCCGCAAAGTTGACCGTCAGGGCCAGGGGCTCGCCCAGACGCTCAGGATGCAACAGAGCGGCCTGCAACAACTGCGCCGCCGTGGTGCCCCCAAACGGCCCCACCATGTTGGCGTAGGCCGGGTGGGTTGCGCCCATGAATTCGTGGCGTGAGGTGGAGCGCAGGGCGATGGCTTCGTCAAGAGGGTGCATTCGGTCGCTGGATGGAAAGTGGGTGTCCCCGATCATAAAAGCACCACCCGCACCCGACTGTCCCGCATGAACAGCCCCACAATCCCCAAAGACCGTGCCCAAAGCTGTGGACAAGTGCAGGGACAAGCCGGCTAAGCCCCACCCCACAAGGGCTGGCAGGGTGTGCTCAAAAAAGCATCAATACGGCTTGATGACTGCGCCCTGATCACGCCACCCGCGTCACCCGGTTCGGCTTGAAGCCCAAGTCCGCCACTTTGCCTTTTTTGGCACGGGCGGTTTTGGCGTTGTTCAGGCTGCGGATTTCCAGCGTTTCTTCGCGCGCTTTGCCGCCCCGGCCAATGCCTTCGATCTTCACGCTGCGCGTGTAGGCCGCCGCACCTGCCAGGGTGTCCTTGACTTCCAGGTCGATGAGCATCAGGCCCCGGCCGCCTTTTTCCATGGTCTTGAGTTCGCTGATCTCAAAGGTCAGCACGCGGCCGCCCGTGCTGGCGCAGCAGACGCTGGTGGCTGCCGGCATGGCTGGCTGGTCGGCAGGCACGGTGGCGCTGGAGCCGCTCACGTGGCTAGGAGCGCAGACGGTTTCGCCCTCGCCCAGGCTGATGAAGGCCTTGCCTGCTTTGTTGCGAGAAATCATGTTCTCGACCGAAGCCATGAAGCCGTAGCCGCCTGAGCCGCTCAGCAGCAGCGTGGCGTGGGCCGGGCCTGCAAAGTAGTGGGCAATTTGCGTGGTGGCTTCCAGCTCAATCAGCGTGGTCACCGGTTGGCCGTCACCGCGTGCGCCAGGCAGTGTGGCCACGGGCACGCTGTAGATGCGCCCGTTGCTGCCAAACATCAGCAGCGTGTCCACCGTGCGGCAATCGAAGGTGCCATACAGGCCGTCGCCCGCCTTGAAGGCAAAACTCGTGGCATCGTGGCCGTGGCCCGTGCGCGCACGGACCCAGCCTTTTTCGGACACAACCACCGTCACGGGCTCGTCCACCACCTTGACTTCGGCGATGGCTTTTTTCTCTTCCTGGATCAGCGTGCGGCGCGGGTCGGCGAAGGTCTTGGCATCCTGTTCGATCTCTTTGACCATCAGGCGGCGCAGCGCAGCGGGGCTGCCCAAAATTTCTTCCAACTTGCCTTGTTCACCGCGCAGCTCACTCAGCTCTTGCTCGATCTTGATGGCCTCCAGGCGGGCCAGTTGACGCAGGCGGATTTCGAGGATGTCTTCGGCTTGGCGGTCGCTCAAGCGGAAGGCCTCGATCAGCGCGGGCTTGGGCTCGTCGCTGTGGCGGATGATGCGGATCACCTCGTCGATGTTCAGCAGCACCAGCTGGCGGCCTTCCAGAATGTGGATGCGGTCCAGCACTTTGTTCAAGCGGTGCTGGCTGCGGCGGGTGATGGTGGTCTGGCGGAAGCTGATCCACTCCACCAGCATCTGGCGCAGCGACTTCTGGATCGGCTTGCCATCGATGCCCACGGACGTCATGTTGATCGGCGCAGACGTTTCCAGGCTGGTGTGGGCCAGCAAGGCGGTGATGAGTTCTTGCTGTTCGATGCGGCTGGTTTTGGGCTCGAACACCAAGCGCACGGCGGCGTCTTTGCTCGATTCGTCACGCACCACATCGAGCACGGCCAACAGGCTGGCCTTGAGTTGCATTTGGTCGGTGCTGAGCGCTTTTTTGCCGGCCTTGACTTTGGGGTTGGTGAGTTCTTCAATCTCTTCGAGCACGCGCTGAGAGCTGACGCCTTGCGGCAGTTCGGTCACCACCAACTGCCATTGGCTGCGGGCGAGTTCTTCGATCTTCCAGCGGGCACGGACCTTCAGGCTGCCGCGCCCCGTGCGGTAGGCGTCGGCAATGTCGCTGGCCGGGCTGATGATCTGGCCGCCACCGGGGTAGTCGGGGCCAGGAATGATGGCCATCAACTCGCTGTCGCTGAGCTTGTCGTTCTTGATCAGCGCCACGCAGGCGTCGGCCACTTCGCGCAGGTTGTGGCTGGGGATTTCGGTGGCCAGGCCCACGGCAATGCCGCTGGCACCGTTGAGCAAGCTGAAGGGCAAGCGGGCGGGCAGCTGGCGCGGTTCTTCGGTGGAACCGTCGTAGTTGGGGATGAAGTCCACCGTGCCCATGTCGATCTCATCCAGCAGCAAGCTGGTGATGCGCGACAAACGCGCTTCGGTGTAGCGCATGGCGGCCGCACCGTCGCCGTCGCGCGAGCCAAAGTTACCCTGGCCGTCGATCAAGGGGTAACGCTGAGAAAAGTCTTGCGCCATGCGCACCAGTGCATCGTAGGCGGCGGTGTCCCCGTGCGGGTGGTAGCGGCCCAGCACATCGCCCACCACGCGGGCGCTTTTGACCGGCTTGGCGGCGGTGTTGTTGTTCGGGCCGCTGTAGGACAGACCCATGCGGTCCATCGAATACAAAATGCGGCGCTGCACCGGCTTTTGGCCGTCGCACACATCGGGCAAGGCGCGGCCTTTGACGACGGACAGCGCGTATTCCAGGTAAGCACGCTGGGCGTAGGCGCCCAGGTGGTCGCCTTCGGGTGCGGCGGTGGGTTCGGGGGTCAACAGGTCAATGGTCATCAGGTTCTTTCAGGGTAGGCGCCTGCCTGCGGGCGTTGGATTTGCTCAGACATTTCGCCCACGGGGTGGGCTCCTACAGGGAATTCGTCACACGTCGATGTCGATGCTGTCGCCGTGCAGTTCCATCAGTTCTCGGCGGGCGGCCGCTTCGCCTTTGCCCATGAGCTGGGTCATCAGGTTTTCAGTGCCCGCGTTGTCCAAAGGGCCCAGCTCGATCGGCAGCAAGCGGCGCGTGTCGGGGTTGAGGGTGGTGTCCCACAGCTGCTCAGCGCTCATCTCGCCCAAGCCCTTGAAGCGGCTGATGCTCCAGCCGCCTTCTTTCACACCGTCTTTGCGCAGCTTGTCGATGATGGCGGTGAGCTCACCTTCGTCCAGGGCATAGGCTTTGGATGCGGGCTTTTTGCCGCGTGCAGGCGCATCGACGCGGAACAACGGAGGCCTTGCCACATACAAATGGCCAGCTTCGATGAGCTTGGGAAAGTGGCGGAAGAACAAGGTGAGCAGCAGCACCTGGATGTGCGAGCCGTCCACGTCCGCGTCCGACAAGATGCACACCTTGCCGTAGCGCAGGTTGCTCAAGTCAGGGGCGTCGTTGGGGCCATGCGGGTCCACCCCGATGGCCACAGAGATGTCGTGGATCTCGTTGTTGGCAAACAGGCGGTCGCGGTCCACCTCCCAGGTGTTGAGCACCTTGCCGCGCAGGGGCAAGATGGCCTGGCACTCTTTGTTGCGGCCCATTTTGGCGCTGCCGCCCGCCGAGTCGCCCTCGACCAAAAACACCTCGTTGTGCAGGATGTCTTTGCTCTCGCAGTCGGTCAGTTTGCCAGGCAACACGGCCACGCCGGAGCTCTTGCGTTTTTCGACTTTTTGGCCTGCCTTCTGGCGGGTTTGCGCGGCCTTGATGGCCAGTTCGGCCAGTTTTTTGCCGTAATCCACATGCTCGTTCAGCCACAGCTCCAGCGCCGGACGCACATAGCTGGAGACCAGCCGGACTGCGTCACGCGAATTCAGACGCTCTTTGATCTGGCCCTGAAACTGCGGGTCCAGCACTTTGGCGCTCAGCACAAAGCTGGCGCGGGCGAACACGTCTTCGGGCATGAGCTTGACGCCCTTGGGCAGCAGACCATGCAGCTCGATGAAACTTTTGACCGCGGTGAACAGGCCATCGCGCAAACCGCTGTCGTGCGTGCCACCTGCGCTGGTGGGGATCAGGTTGACATAGCTCTCGCGCACCGGCGCGCCGTCCTCGGTGAAGGCCACCGCCCATGAGGCGCCTTCGCCTTCGGCAAAACTGTCGTGGTTGGCGTCGGCAAAGCCCTCGCCTTCAAACAGCGGGATCACCGGATCGCCGTTCAAAGTCTGCGTGAGGTAGTCGCGCAGGCCTGCTTTGTATTGCCACTGCTGGGTTTCCTTGGTTTTTTCATGGACCAAGGTCACCGTCACGCCCGGCATCAGCACGGCTTTGCTGCGCAGCAAGTGCGTCAGCTCATTCATGGGCAGTGCGCTGGACTCGAAATATTTGGCGTCAGGCCAGGCGCGCACGGTGGTGCCTTGTTTGCGATCCCCCTCGCCTGTGGCGCGTTGGACCAAAGGCTCGGTCACGTCGCCGCCCGAAAACACCAAGGTGGCCACTTGGCCTTCGCGGTAGCTGGTGGCTTCCAGCCGTTTGGACAACGCGTTGGTCACCGAAACGCCTACGCCATGCAGGCCGCCCGAGAAGCTGTAGGCCCCACCCTTGCCCTTGTCGAACTTGCCGCCCGCGTGCAGCCTGGTAAAAACCAGCTCAATCACCGGGGCGTTTTCTTCGGGGTGCAGACCAAAGGGAATGCCTCGGCCATCGTCTTCGATGCTGACCGAGCCATCGATGTGCAGGATGACCTTGATCTTTTTGCCGTGCCCCGCCAGCGCCTCGTCGGCGGCGTTGTCCAGCACCTCTTGGATGATGTGCAGGGGGTTGTCGGTGCGGGTGTACATGCCCGGGCGTTGCTTGACGGGCTCCAGGCCCTTCAAGACGCGGATCGAGCCCTCAGAGTAATCGCTGGATCCGCTGGGCGTTTTGACAGTTGTTTGGGTGACCATGGGGGCGAATTGTAGAGGGATTTCAGGCGAACCACTGGATGCAAACACAGTCCCTTGCATCTGATCGCGTCAAGGGCTCTTGCCGTGAGCGCTGGCGGGCCGAAGCCGCCAGCCCCATTGAGAACCCCAGCCCACCACCGCACCCACCACCCAGAAAACAGGCCCAACCCCTGCTACGGCACCCGCAGCACCAAAAAGCATGGGCATGAGGACGCTGGACGCGTTGATGCTCATCAGCCTCAGCGCCAGCGCCTCGCCGTGGCGGTGCGGCGGGGTGATCTGGTGCAAGGTGCTCATGATCATGGGCTGCGCTGTGCCCAAGACCAAGCCCAGCAAGATCGAACACAGGCCCATGGCCCAAGCCGTGGGCATGAAGGGGTAAAGCCCAAACAAAACTGCCGTGCATGCCATCGAGCCCGTGATGATCTGGTACTCCTTCACATGGCGCGAGATGAAAGGCAGGCACACGCGAATGAATGTGGCCGCAACGGCAAAAGCACCCAAAATGGTGCCCACCACGGAAGCGCTGTAACCACGCTCATGGCCCAGCACCGGAACGACAAAAGTGTGCACATCCCAACACGAGGACAACACCCAATTGACCCCCAGCAAACGGCGCATCATGGGCTCGGCCAGCAAATCCATGGCCCGGCGAGGCTGCACCTCACCGGGCGCTTTGGGGGCATGCAACTCGGGCACCGACCGCACCCAGAACCAAGTGCTCAAGGGCAACATGGCCAACAACAAAAAGGCCCACTGAAAGCCTGCAATGTGGGCGGGTTGCGGTCCGGCAAAGTCGATCAACAAACCCGCCATGACGGGGCCCAAAAAGTTGGAAATGGCCGGGCCGATCGACAGCCAACTGAAAGCCACACGCAGCTCAGCGGGGTTTTGGGCCATGCGGCCCACATGGCGCTGCAGGGCGATCACCGCCATGCCTGTAGCGCCGCCCGTGGCCAAAGCGCTCAGGCACAAGACCGGAAAAATGGGCCAAATGGCCGACAAACTGGCCCCCACAGACGAGATGGCCACGCTGATCATCAAGGGTTTTTTGAGGCCTGTGCGGTCAATGTATCGGCCTGCGGGCAAGGCCAAAAAAACCTGAGTCAGGGCAAACAAAGCCAACAAGGCGCCCACGGCCAAAGGGCTGTAGCCTTGCTTCAACGCGAGCAATGGCGTGGCCATGCGCATGCCCGCCATGCAGGCGTGCAAGAAAATTTGGCCCGCGATCAGTTGGGGGAGTGTCTTCATGTCAGGTGCCCCCCGGTTTCCAAAGGGCGAATCAGTGCTCGCTGCCGGGCAACAAAGCCTGGGCCTCGGGTTCTGGCAAGGCATCGACCTGGCGCAAAGCCCGGTGCATGACATTGCTGCGGGTTTGGGCCTGGTCCAGCGTGTTGAGCACGGTTTGCGTCTGGTTGCGCACCTTGTCCAGCACATCGCCAAACTTGCCAAACTCGGTCTTGACGGCGCCGAGCACCTGCCAGACTTCGCTAGAACGCTTTTCGAGTGCGAGGGTTCTGAACCCCATTTGCAGGGCGTTGAGCATGGCCATCAGGTTGGTCGGGCCCGCCAAGGTCACACGGTGCTCGCGTTGGAGGGTCTCCATCAGGCCTGGCCGGCGCAGCACTTCGGCGTAAAGGCCTTCGGTGGGCAAAAACATGACCGCAAAGTCGGTGGTGTGGGGCGGCTCCAAATACTTTTCGGCGATCGACTTGGCTTCAAGCTTGATGCGGCTCTCAAGTGCCTTGGCGCACAACTCGGCCTGCACCGGGTCGGCGCGGCCTTGAGCCTCGAGCAAGCGTTCGTAGTCCTCATTCGGAAACTTGGCATCGATCGGCAACCAAACCGGCTCGCCGTGGTCTGAACGACCTGGCAAGCGGATGGCAAAGTCCACCCGATTTTTGTCACCCGGGCGTGTGGCCACTTGCACCGCGTATTGCTCGGGCGTGAGCACTTGTTCCAGCAAAGACGCCAATTGCGCCTCGCCAAACATGCCCCGTGTTTTGACGTTGGTCAGCAGGTGCTTGAGATCGCCCACCCCTTGGGCCAAGGTGTTCATTTCGCCCAAGCCCTTGTGCACTTGCTCCAAGCGATCGGCCACTTGTTTGAAGCTCTCGCCCAAACGGGCTTGCAGCGTGGCCTGCAGTTTTTCGTCCACGGTCTGGCGCATTTCATCCAACTTGGCAGCATTGCTTTGCTGAAGCTGCGACAGCTGGGTTTCCATGGTGCCGCGCATCTCGGTCAAACGCCGGGCATTGGCCTCTGACAAAGCATTGACCTGCTGGGCCAGGCTGTCGGTCAGGCTTTTTTGCAGCAAGGCCAACTGCTGGGCCAGCGCGTCGATTTGTTGATTTTGCGTTCGGGTGGTTTCAGCGCCTTGCTGCAGCAAGGATTGCTGGAACAAGCTGAGGTTTTGCATCGCTTCTTGACGGCCTTGCACACCGGATTGGCTGATCTCGGTGCGCAGCGCGCGCTCAAGGCGGTCGGTCTGTGCCTGCAAGGCTGCAAACTGCTGTTGTTGCCACGCTGTTTGCTCGGCTGTGGTTTTGTCATGGGAGGCCGAACGCCCTCTCATGAGCAAACCGAGCACCAGCAACAGGTTCAGCCCACCCAAGGCCAGCAAGACCCCTTCAATCATGCAGCAGCGCCAGGCAACTTGTTCAAGGGGGTCAGGGCTTGGCCACGGGTCAGGTAAGCCACCAAGTTGTCGGCCGCCAACTGGGCCATGGCCATTCGGGTTTTGACCGTGCTGCTGGCAATGTGGGGGGTGAGCACCACGTTGGGCACCTTCAGCAAATCGGGGTGTACCGAGGGCTCGCCCTCGAACACATCGATGCCCGCAGCGGCAATTTGGCGCGCGGCCAAGGCTTGGGCCAAGGCTGCATCGTCCACAATGCCGCCGCGTGCAATGTTGACCAGTGTGGCCGTGGGTTTCATCTGCGCCAACTCGGCCGCACCCATCGTGTGGTGCGACTCGGCGCTGTAGGGCACGACCAACATCACGTGGTCAGCCGTTTTCAGCAATTCTTGCTTGGAGACATACGTGGCTTTGCACTCGGCTTCCAGCTCAGCGCTCAGGCGGCTGCGGTTGTGATAAATCACCGTCATGCCAAAGCCATGCGCCGCACGGCGGGCAATGCCCTGGCCGATGCGGCCCATGCCGATGATGCCGATGGTCGAGCCATGCACCTCGGCTCCGGCAAACATGTCATAGCTCCACTTTTTCCACAAACCGGCACGCAAATAGTGCTCGCTCTCGGTCACACGGCGGGCCGTGGCCATGAGCAAGGCAAAACCAAAGTCGGCCGTGGTTTCGGTCAAAACATCAGGGGTGTTGCTGGCCAACACCCCAGCGGCGGTCATGGCGGGTACGTCAAAGTTGTTGTAGCCCACAGCCATGTTGGCGACGATGCGCAACTGGGGGTTGGCCTGCAGCAGCGCCGCGTCGATGCGTTCGCTGCCGGTGGTCAAAGCGCCCACTTTGCCTTGCATGCGGCGCGTGAGCTCAGCAGGCGTCCAGACTTCATCGGCCTGGTTGCTCTCCACATCAAACACCTGCGCCAGGGATTGCAGGACCTCGGGGAAGATGGCACGGGCCACCAAAATGGAAGGTTTGGACATCATTTGAACCAGATAAAACTCATCACCACAAACAGGGGCACCAAAATGCCACCCGACCACAACATGTAGCCAAAGAAGCTGGGCATTTTGACCCCACGGTCTTCGGCGATGGCTTTGACCATCAAATTGGGCGCATTGCCAATGTAAGTGTTGGCGCCCATGAACACGGCACCGGCAGAGATGGCCGCCAAAGTCGGCGCCAAGGTGGTCATCAAAACCTGCGGGTCACCGCCGGCGGTGTTGAAGAACACCAGATAAGTGGGCGCGTTGTCCAGGAACGAGCTCAGGGCGCCGGTGATCCAGAAGTACATCAACACATCCGGGCTGCCATCGGGCTGGGTCACGGCCTGCACCACCGCACCAAATGGCCCGTTGACACCCGCTTTGAGCATGGCGATCACCGGGATGATGGTGAGAAAAATGCCTGCAAACAGCTTGGCCACTTCGGCCATGGGCGCCCAACCGAACTGGTTGTCGGCATGCACTTTGGCAGGGGTGAGTTTGAGTGAAACCAGCGCAACCGCCACCAAGCCGATGTCACGCAAAATGCCAGGCAAGCCGACCTCGGTGCCATAAATGTTGAACGAAACCGGCGACTTCCAAAAGCCGCTCATCAGCACCAAAGCCACCACAGCGCCCAGCAAGACAAAGTTGATGCCGCCGTCAAAGCCAATGGCCTTGGAATCAGGTGTGGGGTCTTTCGGCAACAACTCTTCACGGCGGTGGTAGTACCAAGAGTCGATCAGGTAAAAGATGGCCAACAGGCTGCCCACCATAAAAAGGGTTTCGGGCAACAGTGTTTTGACGGTCCAGAAAAAGTCCACCCCTTTGAGGAAGCCCAAGAACAAAGGCGGGTCGCCCAAGGGCGTCAGTGCGCCGCCCGCGTTGGACACGATGAAGATGAAGAAAACCACCACGTGGGCCACATGCTTGCGGTTGTCGTTGGCACGGATCAAGGGTCGGATCAACAACATGGACGCCCCCGTGGTGCCCATGAAACTGGCCAAAAACGCACCGATGGCCAAGATGGCGGTGTTCAAACCCGGACTGCCGTGCAAGTTACCGCGGATGAAAATGCCACCCGATACCGTGAACAAAGCGGTCAGCAAAATGATGAAGGGGATGTATTCGGCAAACAGCGCGTGCACCATGTTGACGCCCGCTGCAGCCGGCCCAAACACCAGTGCAAAAGGCAGCAAAAAGGCCAAACCCCAAGCTGCCGCCACCTTGCCGTAGTGGTGGTGCCAAAAATGTGGGGCCAGCAAAGGCATCAGGGCAATGGACAACAAAATGCCGGCAAAAGGCACACCCCAAATGGCGGACAACTGCGCCCCGTCAAAATCAGCGGCAAAAGCCCCGCTGGACATCGCCAGCAACACCGGCAAAACCAGCCAAACGGACCGTCTTGTACCCAATAGCGTCATCAGTGCAACTCCTGTAAAAAGGTGGCGTATGTTAACGGGCGCATGAATCCTTTTCAGACTGCTGTAGAAATTTCAAACACTTGGCTCAGATAGGCCAAATATTTTTCGTCTTCGCACATGCCTTTGCCGGGAGAATCTGACAATTTGGCCACCGGCTGTCCATTGCACCGGGTCATCTTGATGACGATTTGCAGCGCCTCATAACCCAGGTCATTGGTCAGATTGGTGCCCACGCCAAAAGCCAACTGGCAACGGCCCCGGAATTGCTCAAACAACTCGATGGTGCGAGGCACCGTCAGGCTGTCACTGAAAATCAGTGTCTTGGTTTTGGGGTCCACGCGGTTGTTTTGGTAATGCGCAATCATGCGCTCACCCCAAGAGAAAGGGTCGCCGCTGTCGTGCCGTGCGCCGTCAAACAACTTGCAAAAATACAGGTCAAAGTCGCGCAAAAAAGCATTGAAGCCATACACATCGCTCAGTGCAATGCCCAAATCCCCTCGGTATTCTTTGGCCCAAGACTCGAACGCAAACACTTGGCTGTCGCGCAAACGGGGGCCCAGCGCCTGCGCGGCCTGCAGGTACTCGTGGGCCATGGTGCCCAAAGGCGTGAGGCCCAACAAGTAAGCGTAATAAACGTTGCTGGTGCCCGCAAACTGGCCCTCAGGGCCGGTGCCCAAGCGGGCCGACAAGACACGCAAGACTTCTTCATGCCAAGCCCTTGAAAAGCGCCTGCGCGTGCCGTAGTCGGCAATCTTCAGGGTTTCAAGGCCTGTCGCCTGCAACTGGGCGATTTTGGTGTCCAGTCGGCGGCGTCCCTCCATCAGGTCGGGCACCTTTTGGGTGTTGCGAAAGAACACCTCGTTGACGATGGCCAGCACCGGAATTTCAAACAAGATGGTGTGCAACCACGGACCGCGGATGGTGATGTCGATCTCACCTGTGGGCAGTGGCAAGACCTCGATGCATTTTTCGTTGAGCTTGAACAGGCCCAAAAAATCCACAAAGTCACTTTTGATGAAGCGCAGCGAACGCAAGTAGTGCAGCTCAGCCTCTTTGAAGCTCAGGCTGCACAGGGAGCGGATTTCACGGCGAATTTCTTCGGCAAAAGGCGCCAGGGGCACACCCGGGTTGCGGCACTTGAACTTGTATTCGACCTGCGCCCCCGGGAACTGGTGCAGCACGACCTGCATCATGGTGAACTTGTACAGGTCGGTGTCGAGCAGACTGGTGATGATCATGGTTTTTGTCTCTGGCAGCTGGGGCCGCTCGTTGTTGAGAGGCAGTGTAAGGGATGCCCACCCCACGCCACGCCAGCGCGCCTCATGCGGCCGAGTCGATGCGCCCACTTGTCAGCACCAGCACACGCTGCGCATGCCGGGCCAAGAGGTTGTTTTGCTCGGCCACCAGCATGGCCACGCCTTCGCGGGCCAATTGCAGCAGCGCGTCGCGCATGGCCGCCACCAACACCGGGGCAATGCCTTCGCAAGGTTCGTCCAGCAGCAGCAGGCGCGGGGCGGTCATGAGGGTGCGGGCCAGCGCCAGCATTTGCTGCTCGCCCCCGCTCATTTGGCTGGCAGGGCGGTGCAGCATGGTCTGCAGCTGGGGAAACAAGGCCATCACCCGATTAAAGCGCTGCGCGGGCGTCGCCTGCCCACTGGAGGCTGTGCCCAATGGCACAGCGATCCACAGGTTCTCCTTGACCGACAAGCCGGTGAACAAGCGCCGGTCCTCGGCCACAAAACCCAAGCCCGCACGGGCGCGACGGTGCGCGGGCCAGTCTGTGATGGGCAGACCTTGCCATTCGATGCGACCTTGCGCCCTGGGGCCAATGCCGATCAGGCTTTGCAGCAGTGTGGATTTGCCCGCGCCGTTCAGGCCCTGAATCACGACCAGCTCACCCTCACCCACCGACAAACTGACGTCGAACAAGGCCTGGGCTTGGCCGTACCAAGCGTTGAGTCCTTCAACCGCGAGCATCGAGCAGGCCTTTCGCATCGGCATTCACGTTGGCGTTCAGATCGAAATCCATCCCCAGGTAACGCTCGCGCACCTGCGGGTCTTGCGCCACCACTTCGGGCAGGCCGTCGGCCACCAAGCGGCCTTGCATCAGGACCAGCACCCGGTCGGCCACGCCAAACACCGCGTCCATGTTGTGCTCGGTGTAAAGCACCGTCACGCCTTGAGCGGCCACTTGCCGCACCAGGGCCATCATGTCGGCCCGCTCGGCCAAGGCCAGCCCAGCAGCGGGCTCGTCCAGCAGCAGCAATGAAGGGCCTCGATCCAAGGACAGATCGGCGCCGGCAGCGGCCCCCACAGCAGACACGGCTTGCGGCAAGCCCGCCAATGCCATGGCCAACTCCAAGCGCTTTTTGGCCCCATAGGGCAGATCGGCCACCGTGGCATGAGACTGGCTCTGCAGGCCCGCTTGCGTGGCCAACAGCATGGCGCGCTCAGCTTGGCGGCGGTCCAGCCGGTCCCACCAAGCCAAGGGGGCCGCACTGCGCAGCACCAGCTGGATGTTTTGCAACACCGTGAGGGCTTCGAAGGTTTGCGCCACCTGGAAGGTGCGGGCCACGCCCAGACCTAGGCGCTCGGCGGGCGGCTTGCCCAAAAGCGATTGGCCTTGCCACAGCACTTCGCCCGCCGTGGGCACGTGTTGGCCCGCCAAGCAGGCAAAACAGGTCGACTTGCCTGCGCCGTTCGGGCCTATCAGGGCCACGCACTGACCAACGGGCACTGCAAAGTCCACGCCATCGAGCGCCCGCACCCCGCCAAAGTGCTTGGCCAGGCCCTTGACCTGCAATGCCTGCTCGGCGCTCATGTGCGGCCACCCTTCTGAGGCAACCAGCGGACCTTGAGCATTTGCAAACCACCCAGCACACCACTGGGCGCCAGCACCATGACCCACATGATCACCAGGCCCAAAACACCGCGCCAATACTCCAGACCCCGACCCAGCTCTGCCCCGCCCCACACCAAGAGCGCACTGCCCACGGCCGAGCCCCAAAGCTGGTGCACACCGCCCAGCAAAATCACCAGCAAGGCATCCACCGACATGGCGACCGAAGCCACAGAGGGAAACACCGCACCTTTGAAGGCGGCCCAAAGCCCGCCAGCCAAACCCGCCAAGGTGGCGCTGCCCACAAACACCTGGTAGCGCAGCGCCTGCACCGGCAAACCACTGGCCGCCGCCCGCAGCGGCGCATCGCGCAAAGCTTGCAAAGCCGAGCCCCTGCTGGAGCGAACCACACGGGCCATGCCCACGATGGCCAACAGCATGAAGGCGCACAGCACCGCATCCGCCAAGGCACGCGATTCGGGCGCGATCAAGCGCACCCCAATCAAACCGTTGTCACCGCCCGTCAGGCCCACCCACTGCGTGGCTCCGGCCCAAATCATTTGTGCCAGCGCCAGCGACAGCATGGCCAAGTACACCCCGCTGCTGCGCACCACCAAAGCGCCAAACGCCAAAGCCACCGCCAGGGCCAGCGCCATGCCAGCGGCCAAAGCGGCCCACAAACCCACCCCCCCATGCAGGTGAGACAGCGCCGCGCCATAAGCGCCCAGCGCAAAAAACGCCGCATGGCCAAAACTGACCAAACCGCCCAAAGCCATCATCCACTGAAGGCTCAGGCCAAACAGCATCATCACCATCACGTCTTCGGCCAGGCTGCGGCCGTAGTCACCCTGCCCCCAGGCCAAGAGCGTCAAACCCACAAAGGCCAGGACAAAAACCGCCTGGCCCCAAGCCGCCACAGGCCAAAGCTCAAACACCGGCACGCTTTCGCGTTGCTCAGCATGCGCAGCCGAGCCGGCCAAGCCCTGGGGCCGCCAGACCAAAACCACCGCCATGGTCAGAAACACCAACACCAAGGTCGCTTGCGGGAAAAAACTCAGGCCCAAGGCGTGGATCACCCCGATCAAAACCGCCGCTGCAAACGCGCCGCCGATGCTGCCCAAGCCCCCGGTGACCACCACCACAAAGGTCTCGACCACCACGTTCACGTCCATTTGCAAATGCGCAGGCTCGCGCGGCAACTGCAGCGCCCCGGCCAGGCCCGCCAAACCGCAGCCCAGCATGACCACGCCCAACATCAGGGGCGCAGGATTCACACCCAGCGCGTCGAGCATTTCGCGGTCTTGCGTCGCGGCTTTCACGCGCTGGCCCCATAAAGTGCGCGTGAGCAAGAGGTGCAGGCCCAGCCAGACCAAAGGCCCAAGCACCAGGGTGAACAATTGCCAGGTCGGGAAATACGACTCGCCCAGCTGGATCGCACCCTTGAGTCCCGGAAAGCGCGGGGCAAAGACCTCTTCCGGCCCAAAGTACCAGCGCATGGCGTCGTGCAGCGCCAAGGTCAGCCCAAAGGTGGCGACCAGTTGGTAGAGCTGCGGCGCGTGGCGCATGCGCTTGAGCAACAGCACCTCGGTCACGGCCCCCAGCAAAGCGGCCACACAGGCGCCCATCAAAATCACCGCGCCATAGCCCCATGCGGTGCCCGCCATGTCGGGCCACCCATGGGTCACCGCGTGCGCCGACCACAAAGCCCCCAGCATGAAAAAACTGCCATGCGCAAAGTTGACGATCCGGGTCACGCCAAAAATCAGCGTCAAACCGGAAGCCATCAAGAACAAGGTGGTGGCGTGGCTCAGCCCGTTGAGCAGTTGCAGCGCCAGAGCTTCGAATCCCAATTCAGACCCTTGTCGTCAGAAAAGCGCGCTGGGGGAGCGCGTCAGTCCACCCAGTGGGTGAAATCTTGGGCCGGCACGCGCGTGGTCTCAAACGTATTGACCAAGGCCGACTCGTCGGCATAGCCCAGCGACATGCCGCAAACCACCATTTCGTTGTCACCCGCTCCGACCAGCGGCAAGATGATTTTGGAAAAACCGTTCCATGCCGCTTGCGGGCAGGTGTGCAGGCCCCGCGAGCGCGCGGCCACCATGATGCTTTGCAAGAACATGCCGTAGTCGAGCAAACTGCCTCTGCCCATGACCTTGTCGATGGTGAACATCAGGCCCACAGGTGCGTCGAAAAAACGGAAGTTTTTCTGGTGCTGCGCGTGCATCAAAGCCTTGTCGCCTTTGCCAATGCCCAGCACGCCATACAAACCAAAACCGCACTCGCGGCGGCGGTCGATGTAGGGGCTGACCCATTTTTCAGGGTAGTAGTCATAGGCCTCGGCATAGTCAACCGCCAGCGCGGGGTTGGCGCTGATGGCGTCGTGTGCGGCACAGGTCTTGGCCACCAACTCGTCGCGTTTGGCGCCTTGCAGCACATACACCTTCCAGGGCTGGGTGTTGGTGCCGCTGGGTGAGCGGGCAGCAATGCCCAGCACCTCTTGCAACACAGCGCGGTCCACCGGCTTTTGCAAATAAGCGCGGGCCGAAAAGCGACTCAGAATGGCCGCGTCCACACTGGCGGGGTCGTTCACGCGGGTGCTGACTTGGGGTCCGGTGGTTTTCATGTCAATGTCTCCAAAAATGCTTTAAGTGGGGCCGGCAAGGGAACGGGGCGGCGCGTCTCACGGTCCACGTACACATGCACAAAGTGGCCACGGGCGGCGGTCAGGTCTTCACCTTGGGCGAACAGGCCCACCTCGTAGCGCAC
Source organism: Limnohabitans sp. Rim28 (assembly GCF_000293865.2). Classification (GTDB taxonomy): domain Bacteria; phylum Pseudomonadota; class Gammaproteobacteria; order Burkholderiales; family Burkholderiaceae_C; genus Limnohabitans_A. The sequence goes on from NZ_ALKN02000001.1 coordinate 345,621, forward strand.
ACTCGAGGTGCCCAGTTTGGCCACGCGGATGCCTGCGTCGATGGTTTGCGGAAAAGCCAAGGGTGCGAAATAGAAACACTGGGTTTCGACCACCAAGCCAATGGTGGTGCCCGCGTGAATATCCAGCACACCCTGCTCGATCAGGGTGGCATTCACGGCGGTGTCAAACCAGCTGTAGTAGACGACGTTGTTCACATGGCCATACACGTCGTTGTCCATCCAGCGGGTGCTGATGGCGCGAAAAGCTTTGTAGCGGTGGCGTGCGTCAGGCTGGGCCTTGGCGGGCACTGATGCAGGGGGAGTTACAGGGGTGTTCATCGCCCGCGATTGTGCCAGCCTTGCCACAGGCGCCAATAGGCCAAGGCCACTTCCCAAGTCTGCATTTGCACCTGCACCGTGGTCTCGATGTCGTGGCCATAGCCGCCGCCCATGCACATGACCACCGGCAGCCTGCGATGCCAGGCCCAGTCCATCACCACCCGATCGCGCGCCTGCATGCCATCCATTGTCAGTTTGAGGCGGCCCAAACGGTCACCCTCATGCGGGTCGGCCCCGGCCAGGTAAATGACCAACTGCGGATCAAAGCGGTCTTGCAGCGTTTGCAAGGCCTGGTGCAGCGCCGCCAGATAGGGCTCGTCGGTGCAGCCATCCGGCAGGCCCACATCCAGGTCGCTGGCCTCTTTGCGAAAGGGAAAGTTCTTCTCGCCATGCATCGACAGGGTGAACACGCTGGGGTCGTTGGCAAACACATGGGCCGTGCCATTGCCTTGGTGCACGTCCAGGTCAATCACCGCCACTTTCAAGGGTTGGCGGTGGTGCCGCCAGGCTTCGGCTTGCATCAGGCGGGCCGTCACCGCGATGTCGTTGAACACACAAAAGCCACCGCCCTTGAACGCATAAGCATGGTGCGTGCCGCCAGCCAGGTTGCCCGCCACACCTTGGGCCAAGGCATCACGGGCAGCAGCCACGGTCGCGCCCACCGATCGCCTGGCCCGCTCGGCCATGGCCGGGCTCCAGGGAAAACCGATCTCGCGCTGCAAGGCGGGCTCCAAAGTCCCGTGGCGCACACCCTGTATGTACGCGGGCGTGTGCACCAGCGCCAACTCACCATCGCTGGCACAAGGCGCCTCACGCATGAGCACCCCGGGCAGCTCTTGCGTGAGCCGGTCGCGCAGTCGGCTGTACTTGCGCATCGGAAAGCGATGGCCCTCGGGCAAAGGCAGGACAAAGTGGTCGGCGTAATAAGCGTGCATGGATTGATTCAGAGCAATGCGATTCTAGAAAACTCTCTCTAAACTGAGCCAATAACCGGTCCATGCCCTTGTAAGAGACCATCGAAACCCTATACTTCAAACCATGCTGCACTGCAACAAAGTTGTATGACCCCGGTCAGTTTCGGCGCAGTCTTCTTGAAATCAAACCCTTATTTGGAGCCCCTCATGATGACACCCGAACAAATCGTCGCCTCACACAAAGCCAACGTTGAAACCCTGTTTGGCCTGACTGCCAAAGCCTTTGAAGGCGTTGAAAAACTGGTCGAGTTGAACCTCAGCGCAGCCAAAGCCGCCTTGGACGAGTCTGCACACAGCACGCAAGCTGTTCTGAGCGTCAAAGACGCCCAAGAGCTGCTGGCCATGCAAGCCAACCTGTTCCAGCCCTTGGCTGAAAAAACCGCCGCATACAGCCGCCACCTCTACGACATCGCATCGGGCACAGGCAGCGAGTTCACCAAAGCTTTTGAAAACCAATCGGTCGCTGCCCAAAAGCAATTCAGCACCTTGGTGGAAACCGCCACACAAAACGCGCCCGCTGGTTCTGAGCAAGCCGTGGCCATGATGAAGGGTGCAGTCACCGCCGCCAACACCGCCTACGAGTCGGTGCAAAAAGCGGTCAAGCAAGCCACCGACATGGCCGAATCCAACATCGCCGCTGTGGCCCAATCGGTCACTGCAGCAGCCCCCAAAGCCGCCAAGAAGAAGTAATTCAAGGCTGTTCAAGTCCACTTGACTTGAACCATCCTTTGCAAGTTGTCTCCTCGGATCCTTTTGAATTTCGTCTGGGAAACAGGGATCCCTTCAAGGGCTGATCGCAAGATCAGCCCTTTTTTTGTGCTTCAGCGCCCCGCTTCAAACGCTGCCATTCGGGCTTTGAGTCCCGGTAGAGCCTCACGCATGGCGGCCCTGCCCGCTTCAATAGAGCGCATGCGGGCGCTGAAGTCAGCGCTTTTGACCCCCGTCAGAGCCGGCCTGACCACCCAATCGGCTTCTTTGAGGGCCAGTTGGTTGATGCTCTTGCCCATGATGGCAAAGGTCTGCATGAGGATCTGGAACGTGTCGCCAGACGGGTTGCCTTCAGGATCGCTGGAAATATCGACCGCGATCACAAAGTTGGCCCCCATCTCACGGGTCTGACGCACAGGCACAGGGGCCACCAAACCCCCATCCACGTATTCACGATCGGCCACGCGCACCGGCTGAAAAACCCCAGGCACCGCGCTCGAAGCCCGCACCGCAGCGCCGGTGTTGCCCCGCCGGAATGTGATGGCATCGCCGTTGCCCAAGTCGGTGGCCACAATGCCCACGGGGATCCTCATTTGCTCCAGCGTTCGTCCGCCCACTTGGGTGTTCACATAGCGCGCCAAGGCTTCGCCGCGCAAAGCGCCTCGGTTCAAGATGGGCAGCATCCAATCGGTGATCTCGGCTTCTTGCATGCTTTCAGCAACGCGGATCAGCTCAGCGGGTGTCTTGCCACTGGCATACAAAGCGGCCACCAAACTGCCTGCAGAAGTCCCCACTAAATAAGCAGGTCGCAGACCGGCCTCCTCGAGCACCTGGATCACGCCCACATGTGCGAATCCCCGGGCGGCGCCACCGCCCAGTGCCAAGCCCAAACGCAACTCTTTGCGCTCCACACCTGGCAAGGCCACGACCGTGGGCGTTGTGGGCGGCAAACTGGTGCAAGCGGCCAAAACCACCGCCATGGCCAACAGCGCCAAACGCCCTCCCCACGTCGTCAAGTCTCTGCCCGATCGCTGGCAATGCGGCCTGTTTTTTTCACGATGATCCCTTGAAGCCATTTTTCTCTCAAATCTTGTTGATAATGATTCGCATTTGGATTAAACTCTGTCCAACCTAACCCACCCCGACCGAAACCATGCATTTCACACGATCCATTCTGAGCTTGGCTTGCCTGATGACTGCCGCGTCCAGCATGGCCCAAGACAAAGTCTTGAACATCTATTCAGCACGCCATTACCCCAGTGACGAGGTCATGTACAGCGAATTCACCAAAGCCACGGGCATCAAAATCAACCGAGTGGACGCTGACGATGCCGGTATTCTCGCCCGTCTCAAGGCCGAGGGTGCCGCCTCCCCTGCCGACGTGATTTTGCTGGTCGATGCAGCGCGTTTGTGGCGCGCCGAGGTCGATGGTCTTTTCTTGCCCATCAAATCCAAAGTCTTGGAAGACGCCATCCCCGCCCACTTGCGCGCCAAACCTGCCGACAACGGCGGCACGGCTTGGTTTGGCCTGTCCACCCGCGCACGCGTGGTGGTCTATGACAAGGCCAAATTCAACAAAGCCGATCTGGACAGCTACGAAAAACTGGCCGATCCCAAGTTCAAAGGCAGCTTGTGCATCCGCAGCGGCTCGCACCCCTACAACCTGAGTCTTTTTGGGGCTCTGACCGAGCACCTGGGACCGCAAAACACCGAGGTTTGGCTCAAAGGCTTGGTGGCCAACATGGCCCGCAGCCCCAAGGGCGGCGACACCGACCAGATCAGGGGCGTGGCTTCGGGTGAGTGCGGCGTGGCCGTCACCAACACCTATTACCTGGCCAGGATGATGCGCTCGCCCAATCCTGCAGACAAAGCCGTGGCTGAAAAAGTCGGTGTGGTGTTTCCCAACCAAAGCAGTTGGGGCACCCACATGAACGTGGCCGGTGGCGCGGTGGCACGCCACGCCAAAAACAGCGGCAACGCGGTGCAGTTTTTGGAGTATTTGGCCAGCCCCGCCGCCCAAAACCACTTTGCCAACGGCAACAACGAATGGCCAGCGTCCAGGGGCGTCAGTTTTGACAACCCGGCCCTGAAAGCCATGACCGGTGGCAGCTTCAAAAGCGAATTGCTCCCGATCAGCGCCGTGGGCATGAACCAGATCAAGGTGCAACAGATGCTGGACCGGGTGGGCTTCAAATAAGCCCAAGCGGCCAGACGGGCCAGATTACAAAACTGCGTGCGCTGGTGTTGGGGTGTCACTCAGCGGCAAAGCAGGCAAACGGATCAGGTGGTCAAAAGCGCTCAAGGCGGCCTTGGCACCCTCGCCTGCGGCGATCACGATCTGCTTGTACGGCACGGTGGTGCAATCACCCGCCGCAAAAACGCCGGCCACATTGGTATGGCCCTTGGCATCCACCACGATCTCGCCGAACTTGCTCAACTCCAAAGTGCCTTTGAGGAACTCGGTGTTGGGCACCAGGCCGATTTGGACGAACACCCCTTCGAGTTCCACCCAGTGGTCATCCCCCGTGGTGCGGTCTTTGTAACGAATGCCATTGACCTTGCCGTCTGCACCCGTGATTTCGGTGGTCTGGGCGTGGGTGTGGATGCGCACGTTGGGCAGGCTCTTGAGCTTGCTGACCAGCACGGCGTCCGCCTTGAGCTGGTCGGCAAACTCAAACACCGTGACATGCGCCACGATGCCCGCCAAGTCAATTGCCGCTTCGATGCCGGAGTTGCCACCGCCAATGACCGCAGTGCGCTTGCCCTTGAACAAGGGGCCGTCGCAGTGCGGGCAATAGGCCACGCCTTTGTTCTTGTACTCGGCTTCACCGGGCACGTTCACATTGCGCCACCGGGCCCCGGTGGAGAGGATGACCGAGCGGGCTTTCAAAGAGCCACCATGGCCCATTTGCACCTCAATCAGGCCACCTGGCTCAGTCGCCGGGATGATCTTTTCGGCACGTTGCAAATTCATGATGTCCACCTCGTAGTGGCGCACTTGGGCTTCCAGAGCTGCCGCAAACTTGGGGCCGTCGGTCTCCAGCACCGAGATGTAGTTCTCAATGGCCATGGTGTCGTTGGTCTGGCCGCCAAAACGCTCGGCGGCCACGCCCACGCGGATGCCTTTGCGGGCCGCGTACACGGCTGCAGCGGCACCGGCTGGGCCACCGCCCACGATCAACACGTCAAACGGGTCTTTGGCGCTGAGCTTGGCCGCGTCGCGTTCACCGGCGTTGGTGTCGAGTTTGGCCACGATTTCCTCGACCGACATGCGGCCCGAGCCGAACACTTGGCCATTCAGGAAGACCATGGGCACCGCCATGATCTGGCGCTCTTCGACCTCTTTCTGAAAGGCGCCGCCTTCGATCACCACGGTGTTGACCTGCGGATTGACGATGGCCATGAGCGACAAAGCCTGAACCACATCAGGGCAGTTGTGGCAGCTCAGCGACATGTAGACCTCGAAGTTGAAGTTGCCTTCCAGCGCCTTGATGCTGTCAATGACGTCGGCCTCGACCTTGGGCGGGTGGCCACCCGTCCACAGCAGCGCCAACACCAGCGAGGTGAACTCGTGGCCCAAAGGCAAACCCGCAAAACGCACGCCTTGCGTTTGACCTTCACGCGCCACCACAAAAGACGGCTTGCGGGCATCGTTGCCAGTGGTGTCCAAACTGACTTTGTCCGACAGGCCCACGATGGTGTCCAGCAGGTTCTTCATGTCGACGCCCGTCTCGCTGTCGTCCAGCGACGCCATCAGGCGAATCGGCTGACGCAGCAAGCCAAGGTATTGCTGAAGTTGGGCTTTGAGGGTGTCGTCGAGCATGGTGATCTCCGGTTTAAAGGGGGCAGTGAACTTGAACCCGCACTTGTGGCGCAGGCCAGGGAACAGGGGGAATTGGGGGAAATTTGGGGGGGGAATACGTTGAGCGCAAGGCAGGCAGGCTTGTGGCCCGCATGCGCTGAACTCAGCGCCCTGACCAGCAGGGCACCCGAGATTTAGATCTTGCCGACCAGGTCGATGGAAGGGGCCAAAGTCTTGGCGCCTTCTTTCCACTTGGCGGGGCACACTTGGCCGGGGTTGGCGGCGGTGTACTGAGCGGCTTTGAGCTTGCGCAGGGTCTCGGACACGTCACGAGCGATCTCGTTGGAGTGCACTTCGGCCGTCTTGATCTTGCCTTCGGGGTTGATGATGAAGGTGCCGCGCAAGGCCAGGCCTTCTTCTTCGATGTGCACGCCAAAAGCGCGTGTCAGGGCGTGTGTAGGATCACCAACCAAGGGGAACTTGGCCTTGCCCACGGCAGGCGATGTCTCGTGCCAGACTTTGTGCGAGAAGTGGGTGTCGGTGGTCACGATGTAGACCTCAGCACCGGCTTTTTGGAACTCGGCGTAGTTGTCGGCCGCGTCTTCGATTTCTGTGGGGCAGTTGAAGGTGAAAGCGGCGGGCATGAAAATCAGCACGGACCACTCGCCCTTGAGGGTTTCGTTGGACACTTGCACAAACTTGCCGTTGTGGAAAGCCTGGGTTTTGAAAGGCTGGACTTGGGTATTGATCAAAGAGGACATGGTGTTTCCTAAGGGTGGTTTAAAAAAACTATCGAATGAGGTAACTCATTGGTCGCAATCATAATGCAGCCTAGGGTTTCTACTCATGAGTAGTTTTTATGGCCCCGATAGGAAAAACCTTTGGACCCACCCCATCCTGCTTGGGGCGGACCGTTTTGATGGGCGAATCAAGCCTGTGGGGGCTGTGACCTGCTCCAAAAACCCAGCGCCAAGCTCAGCCAAGCCAGGATCCAAGCCATGCCGCCCCACGGCACCAGGGGGCGCAAGGCATCCCAAGCGAACACATGGCGGGCATACAGGTTGAAGCTGAACAACAACAAACCGACGATCATGAGCCAACCCGCCGCCTGCAGCCAGCGCGATGCGCCGCAGACCCGCAACGCCAGCCCCGTGAGCACCAAACCCAGCGAATGAAATTGTTGCTGGCTCAAAGCGGTTTGCACCGCCGTGGGCACGCCCTCGGCAAACACCGGCAGATGCGCAAACGCAGCGCTGAACACCACACTGGCGCAAGCGCTGATGGCCCCCACCGCCAAAAACCACCGGGCCGAGAGCGGCCAGATTTGGGTCGAGACAATAGAGGCAAAAGCAGAGTACGGGCTGGGCATGGGGGAGGCTGGGCGCAAGGCCAAAAAAGGGACCTGCGCATTGGAGCACGTTTGTCAGCCCCGTGAACCATCCACAAAGAACGCTTACATCAGCGGTCTGCGGTAACCCCCAGCCCGCCCACCGGGCGACAGCACCACCTGCCACAACTGGTTGTCGCGGGCCCGAAATGTGCCTGCACAACACAGCAGGTAATAGCGCCACATGCGGTAAAAACGTTCGCCATAGCGGTCCTGAAGTAAGGGCCATGCGGCTTCGAAACGCGCATGCCAAGCCAACAGCGTCTTGTCGTAGTCCTCGCCCAAGTTGTGCCAATCCTCCATGACGAAATCCTCTTCGCTGTAGAAGGCGATTTCAGAGGCCGAAGGCAGCACGCCATTGGGAAAGATGTATTTTTCAATCCACGGATCAATGCTCGCCCCTGCCCGGTTTTTGCCAATGGTGTGCAGCAAAAACAAACCCTCATCGCGCACGCTGCGGCGCGCCATCTCAAAGTACGCGCGGTAGTTTTTGTGCCCCACATGCTCAAACATGCCAATGGAGGCCACCCGGTCAAAGCGCTGCTCACCATAGGGGTTGAACTGCCGATAATCGACCAGCTCAAAACGCACGGGCAAGTCTTGCGCCTTTTGGGTGCCCAGCCGGGCTTGCTCTTTGGAGATGGTCAGACCCACGCACTGCACTCGGTAATGTCGGGCTGCATGCAACATCAAGCTGCCCCAGCCGCAACCGATGTCCAGCAGCGACATGCCCGGCTGGAGTTGCAGCTTTTGGCATATCAAATCAAGCTTGGCCTCTTGCGCCTGCGCCAGGGTTTGGGCCAAGGGCCAATAAGCGCAGCTGTAGGCCATGGACGGGTCGAGCATGGCTTCGTACAAATCGTTGCCCATGTCGTAGTGCATTTCGCCCACCTGCCAGGCCCGGTGGGGAGATTGCAAATTGGTCAGCCGAGCCTTGAGCGACGCCCACAGCCACCCGGCCCGGCCAACCTGCTCGTCCAAGCGCGCCCGCAAAATCCGGGTGATGAACTCGTCCACTTGGTCGCAATCCCACCAGCCATCCATGTAACTTTCGCCCAAGCCCAAACTGCCGCGCGTCAAGATGCGGTCAAAGGTGTCAGGGTGGTGCACCCGCATGTCCCAAGGCCTGCCGCCCCCGACACGGATATCGGCCGTGGCCAGCAACTCGCTGGCGCGCCGCCAGTTGTTGTCCGTGCGCACCAAAACGGTTTCATTCTTGTCCCCATTGAGCGCTGAAACCATCCTGCTCTCCTGTTCATGAACCCTTCCGGACCGCTCGCCCTCGGTGGTGTCCATGCTAAGCACCACCTCGGCCTGGATCCATCCCTCAAAGCCGGTAGCCCCGTACCGTATTCGGGTTACGGCTTGGTGCCATGGCCCGATTGAATGGGGTCCGGTTGGCCAGTCCATCTGTGCATAATTGACGTTGACGTAACGTCAATCAAATTCAGGAGTTGAACATGGACATTCAAGGCAAAGTTTTCATCGTCACCGGCGGCGCATCGGGCTTGGGCGAAGGCACGGCACGCATGCTGGCGGCCAACGGCGGCAAAGTGGTCATCGCCGACATGCAGGCCGAAAAAGGCGAGGCCATCGCCAAAGAATTGGGCGGCGCCTTTGTCAAGTGCGATGTCAGCAACGAAACCGATGGCCAAGCCGTGGTGGCACAGGCCGTGTCCATGGGCAAGCTGGTGGGTTTGGTCAACTGCGCGGGCATTGCCCCGGCTGAAAAGACCGTGGGCAAAAACGGCGCGCACAACCTGGCCGTTTACACCAAGACCATCATGGTCAACCTGGTGGGCACCTTCAACATGATCCGCCTGGCCTCTGAAGCCATGAGCAAAAACGAACCCGAAGCCACGGGCGAGCGCGGCGTGCTGATCAGCACAGCCAGCGTGGCCGCCTATGACGGTCAGATCGGTCAGGCCGCTTATGCGGCATCCAAAGGCGGCGTGGTCGGCATGACCTTGCCCATTGCCCGCGACCTCTCGCGCAACGGCATCCGCAACATGACCATTGCCCCCGGCATCTTCGGCACCCCCATGCTGTTTGGCATGCCGCAAGAAGTGCAAGACGCGCTGGCTGCTGGCGTGCCCTTCCCCAGCCGCTTGGGTACACCGCAGGATTACGCCAAATTGGCCAAACACATCATCGAAAACGACATGCTCAACGGCGAGGTGATTCGTCTGGACGGCGCGATCCGCTTGGCGCCGAAGTGAGCTGAAGACTTCTCTTTGCCCAAACAACAACAGGCCCCGAGGGGCCTGTTGTTGTTTGTAAATGATGGGCTATCGTTCGACAAATCATCCCGCCGCCAAACCGTCTGGCAATGGCATGCGCCCAATGGGTGGGCGCTCTTTGGCCCGCTCCGTGGCTTTCCACAAATCACTCTGGGCTTGCAAAGCCAGCCAATACCCTGGATTCGTGCCCAAAGCCTCTGAGAGCCTCACGTCCATGTCGGCCGACACCGCCGCATGGCCATGCAGCACCCGGGACAGCATCACACGGCTGATGCCCAAATGACCTGCAAAAGCGGTCACGCTCGTGTTCAAGTCTTCCAGCCACCCTGCCAGCATTTCACCGGGGTGGAGCGGGTTGTGCATCTTCATGGTTTGCCTTTCAGTGGTAGTCCAAATAATCCAGCAATTCAACGTCTTGCCCCACAAACCTGAAGGTCAAGCGCCAATTGGCTTGCACCGTCACAGCATGAAAACCGGACCGGTCTCCCGTCAAAACATGCAAACGCCATGACGGGCGATTCAAATCAGCCGGGCCTTGCGCCACGTTCAGCGCGGTGAGCAATTCACGCAAACGCTGGGCATGAATGGCCTGAATGCCAGACATGCGCCCCGTCTTGAAATAAAGCTCAAGACCTTTGTGTCGGATGCTCAGGATCATAAACTGTAAATCATGACTTTACGAATAAACCCAAACTGGCGTTCACCTGATGGCTGATCGGATCAACGCCTCGAAGCAAAATTCAAATTTGACGAGGCCATTATGAATACATTGATACCCACTATTGGCCTGTAAACCTTGACAAAATTCTTGCCATCGGATCACTGGGTGTTGACCTCCAATGCCGCTAGCATGCTGAGAAGAGTTACGACACATGAACACACACTTACCTTGGAGCCTGATCGTGCTGACGCTGTTGAGCGCCTGCGCGTCCGGGCCCACATCACCAACACCCGCCAACGCTTTGCGCTACAGCGTGCCAAATCTTGCCGTTCAACCCGAAGCGGCCAGTGGCCGCAGCGCCAAACCCGGCTGGGCCTTCTCGCGCCAGGCCGTGGCCGCCGCCAACCCGCTGGCCACCGATGCGGGGCACCAGGTGCTTCGCGCAGGCGGCTCGGCGCTGGATGCCGCCATTGCCGTGCAAATGGTGTTGGGCCTGGTGGAGCCGCAGTCGAGCGGCATTGGCGGCGGCGCGTTTTTGTTGCACTTTGATGGCCAAAAAGTCACGGCGCACGACGGGCGCGAAACCGCCCCTGCTGGCGCACGCGGCGACATGTTCATGGACCAGGGCAAACCGCTGCCGTTTGACGAAGCCGTACAAAGCGGGCATTCGGTGGGTGTGCCCGGCGTGGTGCGCATGCTGGAGGCAGCGCACCGGCAACACGGCCGCTTGCCTTGGGCGCAGCTGTTGGCGCCCGCCATCACGCTGGCCGAGCAAGGCTTTCGGGTCAGCCCCCGCTTGCACACCCTGCTACAAGCCGACCCGCACCTGAGAAAAGACCCGCTGGCTTTGCGTTTTTTCTACAACGCCCAAGGGCAAGCTTGGCCCGTGGGCCATGTGCTGCGCAACCCCGAATACGCCCATGTGCTCAGACGCATTGCCACAGAGGGCAGCCGCGCCCTGCACGAAGGACCAGTGGCCCAGGCCATGGTGGCTCGCACAGCGCAAGCACCCCGCCCCGGCACCTTGAGCCTGCAAGACTTGGCGAGTTATCAGCCCAAGGAAAGACAAGCCTTGTGCTTTGACCACCCGGCGCCTGCACGCGAGGTCCGCGTCTGCGGCTTTCCGCCGCCATCGTCTGGGCACATCGCCATCGGGCAAATCTTGGGGCTGCTGACCCACACCCAGCCGCAGGGCCCGGAGCTGGTGGGGGGTTTGCCCTCGCCCGATTTTTTGCACCGCTACACCGAGGCCTCGCGCCTGGCTTTTGCCGACCGGGCGCAATACCTGGCCGACCCGGATTTTGTGCCGGCCCCGGGCGGCGACTGGCGCAGCCTGCTGGCCCCTGATTACCTGCGCCAACGCAGCCAACTCATTGGCCACCAGTCCATGAAAGTGGCCAAGCCCGGACAACCGGGCACCTCCCAAAGCAGCTTTGCGCCCATGCCCACCCAGACCGAGTACGGCACCAGCCACATCAGCGTGATCGATGCACAAGGCCGCGCCGTGGCCATGACCAGCACCATCGAAGCCGCCTTCGGCGCGCGCCGCATGGTGAGCACCGACCCCGCGCGCCAAGGCGGTTTTTTGCTCAACAACGAGTTGACCGACTTCAGCTTGTCCCCCTCAGATGCGCAGGGCCGCCCGATCGCCAACCGCGTCGAGCCCGGCAAGCGCCCGCGCTCTTCGATGTCACCCACCCTGGTGTTTGACAAAGCCACAGGCCAACTGCTCATGAGCGCTGGCAGCCCGGGTGGTGCCTTCATCATCCATTACACGGCCAAGCTGCTCAGGGGCAGCTTGCACTGGGGGCTGAACGCCCAACAAGCCATCAACCTGCCCAACTTCGGCACGCTGAACGGCCCCACCCTGCTCGAAGCCCAGGGCTTTGACAGCGCCACCATCGACGCGCTCAAAGCCCGTGGCCACGACGTGGTGCAGATCGACATGACCAGCGGCCTGCAAGCGATTGAACGCACACCCAAGGGTTGGTTTGGCGGTGCCGACCCCCGGCGCGAAGGCGTGGTGATGGGCGATTGAACAAGCGCCAAGAGGCGTGGCCCCTTGCCAGTCACGCAAGCGACCGAGCGCAGGCAAGGCTGAAGGTTTCCCCCCTTGCCGGATGCGCCGTCTTGCTTTTCAATGGGTTCACCCATTTGTAAAAAGGAGACCGGTTTGAAATCCCAAGACGCGTCACGACGCACTTTTGTACAGGCCACTGCCGCCGCTGCGGTCACGGTGGCCTTTCCATCGCTGGCCCAAGCCCAGGCTTTCCCGGCCAGGCCCATCAAACTGATCTGCCCCTGGCCTGCAGGCGGCTCGACGGATGCCGTGATGCGCGCCTTGGCAGAAAGCGCCACCAAAGCGTTGGGCGTGCAAGTGGTCATCGAAAACAAACCCGGTGCCAGCGGCATGCTCGGCCCCAATGAGCTGGTGCGGGCCCAGCCCGACGGCTACACCCTGTCGCAAATCACCATCGGCGTCGCGCGTTTGCCGCACATGCAAAAAATGCAGTTCGACCCGCTCAAAGACTTCACCTACATCGCCTGCCTGACCGGCTACACCTTTGGCGTGGTGGTGCGGGCCGACTCGCCCATCAAGTCGATTGCTGACCTGGTGGCTTTTGCCCGTGCCAACCCGGGCAAGTTCACCTATGGCTCCACAGGCAACGGCACCACACCGCACCTGGCGTTTGCCGAATTTGCCAGCAAAGCCAAGATCGACGTCACCCACGTGCCCTTCAAAGGCAGCGCCGATGGCGTGCAAGCGGTGTTGGGCGGCCATGTCATGTCACACAGCGACGCCACCGGCTGGGCCCCACAGGTCGAAGCCGGCACCATGCGCCTGCTGGCCACCTACGGCAGCAAACGCACCAAGCGCTGGCCCAACGTGCCCACGCTCAACGAGTTGGGTTTCGACACCGTGTCTGACTCGCCCTTTGGCATCGGCGGCCCCAAGGGCATGGACCCGGCCGTGGTCAAACGCCTGCACGACGCTTTCAGAAGCACGCTGCAAGATCCGGCCGTGCTGGCCAGCTTCGACAAATACGACCAGTCGGTGATCTACATGGGCACCGAGGAATACACCCGGTTCATCAACAACATGTTCCAGTCCGAAAAAGCGACCATCGAGCGATTGGGCTTGGCCATGAAATCCTGACACGGGTCAGCACCATGACAAAAGGCAGCCAAGGCTGCCTTTTGTTTTGCACCGCTGTCAAGGGCCCAAAAGCCCTTGGCAGATCGACCCAGATCAGTAAGCCTGGCCGAGCTGACCCAAGATGGCGGGGTTCTCGAGGGTCGAGATGTCCTGCGTGATCTCTTCGCCCTTGGCCAAGGAGCGCAGCAGTCGGCGCATGATCTTGCCCGAACGTGTCTTGGGCAGGTTTTCACCGAAGCGGATGTCCTTGGGTTTGGCGATCGGGCCGATTTCTTTGGCGATGTGATCGCGCAGTTGCTTGGCAATGGCTTTGCCTTCATCGGTGTTGGGCAAGGAGCGCTTGAGCACCACGAAGGCGCAAATGGCCTCACCGGTGGTGTCATCGGGGCGGCCCACCACGGCGGCTTCGGCCACCAACTCGGTGCAGCTGACCAAGGCCGATTCGATTTCCATGGTGCCCATGCGGTGACCCGACACGTTCAGCACGTCATCGATGCGGCCGGTGATGGTGAAGTAACCGGTTTTCTCATCACGGATCGAACCGTCGCCTGCCAAGTAATACTTGCCCTTGAAGTCTTCAGGGTAGTAGCTTTTCTTGAAGCGCTCAGGGTCGCCCCAGATCGTGCGGATCATGGAAGGCCAGGGGCGCTTGACCACCAAAATACCCCCTTGACCATTGGGCATGTCTTTGCCGGTTTCGTCCACGATGGCCGCTTGGATACCCGGGAAAGGCAAGGTGCAAGAACCAGGCACCATGGGCGTGGCACCCGGCAAAGGCGTGATCATGTGGCCACCGGTTTCGGTCTGCCAGAAGGTGTCGACGATGGGGCAATTGCCGCCGCCGACATGCTTGTGGTACCACTCCCAAGCCGCAGGGTTGATCGGCTCGCCAACCGAGCCCAACAGGCGCAGGCTCGACAAGTTGTAGCTCTTGGGGTGCACAGCGTCGTTGGCTTCCGCGGCCTTGATGAGCGAGCGGATGGCGGTGGGCGCGGTATAGAAAATGGTGGCTTTGTGGTCCTGGATCATCTTCCAGAAGCGGCCAGCGTCAGGGTAGGTGGGCACGCCTTCGAACACGATTTCGGTGCCGCCCAAGGCCAAGGGGCCGTAGGTGATGTAGGTGTGGCCCGTCACCCAGCCGATGTCGGCTGTACACCAGAACACGTCGTCCGCCTTCAAGTCAAAGGTCCACTTGGTGGTCAGGGCTGCGTGCAGCAAATAGCCACCGGTGCTGTGTTGAACACCTTTGGGTTTGCCTGTGGAGCCCGAGGTGTAGAGCAAGAACAGGGGGTGCTCGGCACCGACCCACTCGGGCTCGCAGGTGGTGGCTTGCTGGTCGGCCAGCTCGGCCATCCATTGGTCACGACCAGCGGTCATGGCGATGTCAGCGCCCGAGCGCTTGACGACCAACACGTTTTTGATGGAGCCGCACCCCCCCAAATTGATGGCGTCGTCCACGATGGACTTGAGGGGCAGCAATTTGCCACCGCGAACTTGGTTGTCGGCCGTGATCACGGCCACTGCGCCGGTGTCTTCAATGCGGTCGCGCAGCGATTGCGCCGAAAATCCGCCGAACACCACCGAGTGGGTGGCGCCGATGCGGGCGCAGGCCTGCATCGCAGCCACGCCCTCGACGGACATCGAGATGTAGATGACAACACGGTCACCCTTTTTGATGCCCAGGCTCTTCAAGGCATTGGCGTATTGGCAGGTCTTGGCCAACAACTGGCTGTAAGTGACCTTGCTCACTTCGCCGCCGTCGGCTTCAAAAATGATGGCGGTCTTGTTACCCAAGCCTTTTTCGACATTGCGGTCCAGGCA
This sequence comes from Limnohabitans sp. Rim28, assembly GCF_000293865.2. Classification (GTDB taxonomy): domain Bacteria; phylum Pseudomonadota; class Gammaproteobacteria; order Burkholderiales; family Burkholderiaceae_C; genus Limnohabitans_A. The sequence continues at coordinate 360,689 of NZ_ALKN02000001.1, forward strand.
GTTGTAGGACGCGTTCAAAGTGCCGTCTTCGAACCACTTGAAGTAAGGCGCGTTGGATTCGTCCAGCACTTTGGTGAAAGGGGTTTTCCAGGTGATCAGCTCTTTCGCCAGACGAGCCCAATAGCCTTCGTAATCGGCTTCGGCTTCTTTGCAAAGCGCCTCATAGGCGGGCATGCCCGAGATATGGGCGTTTTTGACGAAATCGGCGCTTGGCTGATAAATGGGGGTGCTCATGGCGGCTGTCTCCTTTGTAACTGGTCAAATTTTAAACTGGGGCAAATGTCGTTCGTCGCTCTTACAAAGCACTGACTGACATCAAACTTGCACATCCGCACGCTCAGATACAGGCTCTTGAGCCTAAAATTGCGGGTTGCACAAAGCTGCGCTTTGTGAATTTCAAACTTGGAAAATCATGCCACGCCCCATCGTCAAATCCTCGATTACCCAGATCAACAGCTTTATTTTTGCCAGCCGCTGGCTGCAATTGCCGCTGTACTTGGGCTTGATCGCAGCGCAAGCCGTCTATGTCTTTCACTTTTGGGTCGAATTGGTTCATTTGCTGGAAGCCGCTTTTGGCAGCCAAACAGCCCTGCAAGCCCTGATTGGCAGCATTGGCTACAAAACCGATGCCCCCATCACGGGGCTGAATGAAGTGGTCATCATGCTGGTCGTGTTGGGCCTGATTGACGTGGTCATGATCTCCAACCTCTTGATCATGGTGATTGTGGGTGGCTACGAGACCTTTGTCTCGCGCCTGAACCTCGAAGGCCACCCCGACCAACCCGAATGGCTGGACCATGTGAACGCCTCGGTGCTCAAAGTCAAGCTGGCCACGGCCATCATCGGCATCAGCTCCATCCATTTACTCAAGACCTTCATCAACGCCGCCAACTACACGGAACAAGTCTTGATGTGGCAAACCATCATCCACATCGCTTTCTTGTTCAGCGCCATCGCCATCGCCTATGCAGACCGCCTGATGTCTCACCACCAAAAAGCCGACCACTGATCTCGTTTTCCTTTGAATACCCACTGACACACGCACCATGACCACCTTGATTAAACAAGCCGACCTGATCGAATCCGTCGCCGCCGCCCTGCAGTACATCAGCTACTACCACCCAGCAGACTTCATCTCTCACTTGGCCAGCGCCTATGCGCGTGAGCAAAGCCCTGCCGCCAAGGACGCGATTGCGCAAATTTTGACCAACAGCAAAATGAGCGCCATTGGCCACCGTCCGATTTGCCAGGACACCGGCATCGTCAACGTGTTCCTGGAAGTCGGCATGGACGTGAAATTTGACGGCTTCACGGGCAGCTTGGAAGACGCCATCAACGAAGGCGTGCGCCGGGGTTACAACCAGTCTGACAACATGCTGCGCGCATCTGTCGTTTCTGACCCCCACTTCAACCGCAAGAACACCAAGGACAACACCCCTGCCGTGATCTTCACCAAGATCGTGCCGGGCCACCATGTTCATGTGACTGTGGCGGCCAAAGGCGGCGGCAGCGAGAACAAGTCCAAGTTGAGCATGCTCAACCCTGGCGACAGCATCGTGGATTGGGTTTTGAAAACCGTGCCCACCATGGGTGCAGGTTGGTGCCCACCGGGCATGTTGGGCATTGGCATTGGCGGCACCGCCGAAAAAGCCGTGCTCTTGGCCAAAGAAAGCCTGATGGACGACCTGGACATGTACCAGTTGCTCGAAAAATCCAGCAAGGGCGAGAAGCTCGACCAGGTGGAAGAAATGCGACTGGAGCTGTACCACAAGGTCAACGCCCTGGGCATTGGCGCGCAGGGCCTTGGGGGCCTGACGACCGTGCTCGACGTGAAGATCAAGATGTACCCCACACACGCGGCCGGCAAACCCGTGGCCATGATCCCCAACTGCGCGGCCACCCGTCACGCGCACTTTGTGCTCGACGGTTCCGGCCCCAGCTACCTCGAGGCGCCTTCACTCGACCTCTGGCCCAATGTCAACTGGACGGCCGACACTGAGAAAAGCAAACGCGTCGACCTGAACGCCTTGACACCCACCGAAGTGGCCAGCTGGAAACCCGGCCAAACGCTCTTGCTCAACGGCAAGATGCTCACCGGCCGTGACGCCGCACACAAACGCATCCAGGACATACTGGCCAAGGGCGAAAAGCTGCCCGTGGACTTCACCAACCGGGTGATTTACTACGTGGGTCCGGTCGACCCTGTGGGCGACGAGGCCGTGGGCCCCGCCGGCCCCACCACCGCCACCCGCATGGACGGCTTCACCGAGATGATGCTGGCTCAAACCGGCCTGATCGCCATGATCGGCAAAGCCGAGCGCGGCCCCATCGCCATCGAAGCCATCAAAAAGCACAAGTCGGCCTACCTGATGGCTGTGGGCGGCGCGGCTTACCTCGTGTCCAAAGCCATCAAACACGCCAAGGTCGTGGGCTTTGCGGACATGGGCATGGAAGCCATCTACGAGTTCGACGTGGTCGATATGCCTGTCACGGTCGCGGTCGATGCGGGCGGCACCAGTGCCCACACCACCGGCCCCGCCGAATGGCAAAAGCGCATCGCCACCGGCGAGTTCAAAGGCATTGGCGTCAACGCCGGCTGAACGTGAACGCCCCCATTGGCGTTTTTGACAGCGGCATTGGGGGCCTGAGTGTGCTGCGGGCCTTGCAAAAGGCCCTGCCGCACGAACGCTTTGTGTACCTGGCCGACAGCGCGCACGCGCCATATGGCGAGAAAACCGAAGCCTTTGTGACCCAGCGAACGCTAACGATTGCCCTGCATTTGCGGGCGCAACACCACATCAAAGCGCTGGTGGTGGCCTGTAACACCGCCACCGCTGCAGCCATCCACGCGCTGCGTGCCCTGCACCCCCAATTGCCTCTGGTTGGCGTCGAGCCTGCCCTGAAACCCGCCCTGGCCCTGAGCCGCACAGGCCATATCGGCGTGATCGCGACACGGGGCACAGTGGGCAGTGACAAATTCGCTCGGCTGTTGGCCAGTTTGCAAGCCGAGGCGCATTTTGTGGTGCAAGCCTGTAACGGCTTGGCCTTGGCCATCGAGCAAAGCACCCTGCCCGATCAGGCGCGGGCCGCGCAAGATCAAATCTCGCACTTGCTGCAGACCTATACCCAAGCCATGGGCCGCTTTGGTACAGGGCCTGGTGACATCGACACCCTGGTTCTGGGTTGCACCCACTATGTGTTTGTCGAAGACGAGTTGCGCCAACTATTGGGGCCAGATGTGCAATTGCTCTCGACAGGCGAGGCCGTGGCACGTCAAACGCAGCGTTTGTTGGCGGCGGCTGATTTGCTGAACACACAAGCCCCCCATGAGACTGCGCAGCCCATGCGCTTGTTGACCACGGGTGACTTGCAAGGCCTGCAAGCGGCTGCCCAGCGCTGGTTGGGTTTGCCGCCTGAGTTGTGCGAGGCAGCGCCTGCCACCCTGCAAGCCTGAACTTCAGGCGGGCTTTTGCGCCGCCAAACGGCCGCGCTCAACGTCAACGGGCATCAAAAGCACCAAGCCCAAAATGAACAGCAAAGAGGTCGCCCCGATGGCCAAACGCTGATTGCCGTCGCTCAACCAAGTGATCAGGCCGTACATCAGCGGCCCCAGGATACTGGCCAATCGAATGGCAAACGTCCACAGGCCAAAAAACTCACCCAAGCGGTGAGCCGGCACCATCAGGCCGGCCATGGCTCGGCCCGTAGACTGGCTGGAGCCCATGCAAAAACCAGCAATGGCTGCAGCCCACCAAAACGTGGCTTTGTCGGTCGACAAAGCCGCGATGAAACAGGTGACCACCCAACCCAACAAGGTCAGTGCCAGCGTCAGCTTGTGGCCCGCGCGGTCTTGCACGTAACCCAACAAGAAAGCACCCGCAAAAGCCGCCAGGTTGAGCACAAAAATCAGCACCATGGTCTCTTGCGGCTGAAAACCAATCACCTGCTCGGCGTAAATGGCTGCCAGCGTGATGGCCACAGCCACCCCGCCCTGATAGGCCACCGCACAGGCCAGCAAACGGGTGAAGTCTCGGTAAGGCAAGGCCTCACGCAAGGTTTGCTGCAGGCCACGCAAGCTTTGAACCACCGAAACCACCGGGGCATGGGGTTGCGGCGGCGAGTGCTCGCGCAACAAAGCCAAAGTCACCAAGGCCGCCGCGCCGTACATGGCCGCCGTGATCCACATCGTCACCGGCACGAACTGGCTACCCGATTCGCCACGCGCCTGGGCAGACAGCACATAGGCCAAGCAAATGCCCAAAGTCAGCATGCCACCGATGTAGCCCAAAGACCAACCCCAGCCGCTCACGCGGCCCATGGCGTGGGGCTTGGCCAATTCGGGCAAAAACGAGGCGGTCAGCGACTCACCATACGAAAAGAAGGTGTTGGACACCACCAAGATGAACAAGCCCAACGCCACCTGACCTGGCCCCACCAGAGACAAGGCCGCCGTGCTGAGCACGCAACCTGCGGTGACCCACATCAGCATGCGCTTTTTGCCGGCCACACGGTCGGCCCAGGCACCCAGACCGGGCATGGTCAGCATGACCACCAAATAAGAAAGGCTCAGGCCCGATGTCCAGGCCAAAGTGGCCCAGTCGGCGCCATCGGCCACGCCACCCACAAAGTAAGCGGCAAACACGGCCGTGATGACCACCGTGGAATAGCCCGAGTTGGCGAAGTCGTACATGGCCCAGCCAAAGACCTCGCGCAAGCGCACACCCGGGTTGAGCGCAGAACGGAGTCCTGAAGCATTCATGGGCTGCCCCCAATCAGTGCAGGTGACGTGGACGGCGACCGCCGCCGCCATGACCATTGCCGCCACCGGGGCCACGGGGCGGCTTGCCAATGTCCAATGAGCTGACCAAACTGTCAAAGCGCAAACCGAACAACTTGTCGATTTCAGCCACCACACCCGACAACTCGGCGCCATCAAAGTGGCGCTCCATCATGTTGACGACATCGTGCACCAGCAAATCACGCTGGGCTTGCATGATGGCCCCTGGGTCAGGGCCGACAAACAACATCACAAAATCGTCGCGCGACTCGGCCCCATTGGCCTCGTCCTCGTCGTCAAACTCGGTGTCGTAAAAAGTCACCTCGATTTGGGTGCCTGCAGCAGACAATTCGTTGAGGTTCATGCACAGGTCGTCCATGACCAAGCGAAAATCTTCATCACCCCGCACCGTCCAGCACAGGTGCAAGCGGCTGGTGACAGGGTCAAAACGGATACCGGGCTCTTCTTCGTAGAGGCTGATGGCGCCCTCTGCCAAACTGCGAGCGCCGGCGTAGCGCCACAAAGGCTTCAAAGCCTCTTGAATGGCAGCAGTGTCGGTGCCGGTTTTGATGGGCACATCACCATGCACGTGAATTTCAAGCGCTGCGTTGTCTTGGGTCATGATGGTGCTTAGAGTACTTTGGTGCCCCGGGCCGAAATCGAATCGGCACGCCCCTGTTACGGAAGCAACGGATTTTAAGTCCGGTGTGTCTACCAGTTTCACCACCGGGGCAGAGGTCTTATTGTGCCTTGTTAACTTGCCTTTATGGCATCAAGCCGGGTGCAAATTCAGCATCGCCATGGCGAACAGGGCCAGAACCACCACATAGGCTCCCGACCACACCATCGTGCGCCATTTGGCTTTGTCCGTGACATAAAAGAAAATATAGGCCACCCTGAAGGCGATGAACAGCATGGCCAAAGCGTCGACCCAGTCGGGTTCTACCCCGGTGAGCAGCGCCAAAATCACACCCACTGCAAAAAAGGGAAAGGCCTCGAAACAATTGGCTTGAGCCGCATTAGCACGGGCCCTGAAGCCGGTCTGACGGGCCAGCCAAGCGCGAGGGTCGCTGTTGTCATAGCCCTTGAAGCCTGATTTGGCAATGCCTGCACACACCACCGGCATGAGGCCTGCCACCAACACGGCGCCATAAGAAATCAACATTCAGCTCTCCTTGAAGTGACCCATTTGGCCTGACCCAAAGCACGCCAAAAAGTCGAAAAAAAAGCCACTGATTTGCTCAGTGGCTGGGCACTGGCCCGGCAAAACGCCGGGCTGACCTCGATCAACCGCCCTTTGTAGAGCGCTTACCTGGGTTCTTTTTGCTGCGTGTGGACACGCCGCGCTCGAGGCTGACGCGCTGTCCACGGCCGCCTGTGCGCAAGGTCACGCCTGGCAGTGCGGGCAGTGGGGGGGTGAATTTACGATCTGCTTCGGTGACGATTTTGTTGCCCATCTGTGGCTCCGGATAAAAATGCAAAACGATATTAAGCCACAAGAATGGGCCGATTGAGCCCACGCCGACGGCTTTGGCCGCGAAATGCACCCAGTGGTGCGCCTGCAGTCCTGCTTCAAACGGCCTGAACGCCCTTCAATCTCGGCGCAAGGCCACGGCAAAGCCCCTTTGCACGGCGGATCGAGCCATCATGCTTTGGTACCAACGCTGAACATGTGGAAACTTCGCCAAATCAACCTGGTGACGGGGGTGGCGCCATACCCAACCCAAGATGGCGAAGTCGGCGATCGACAAATCCCCCGCAAAAAACGGCTGCTCGGCCAAGCGGCGGTCCATCACGCCATAAAGGCGCAAGGTTTCGGCCATGAAGCGCTGCAAGCCATAACGCTGGTCAGCCTCGTCCTTCAAAGCCACAAAGTGGTGCACCTGGCCCGGCGCAGGGCCAAAGCCCCCCATCTGAAACATCAACCACTCGAGCACGGCCACCCGGGCAGCGCCTTGAGCAGGCAAAAACTGCCTGGTTTTTTCAGCCAAATAAATCAGGATGGCACCCGACTCAAAGACCGTTTGCGTTTGCCCGTCGGGCCCATCGGTGTCGACCAAGGCCGGAATTTTGTTGTTGGGACTGATTTTCAAAAAATCAGGCGCAAATTGCTCATCGCGCGTGATGTCGACCACCTGGACCGCGTAACTCAGGCCCATTTCTTCCAGGGCCACGGTGATCTTGCGGGCATTGGGGGTGTCAAAAGCAAACAGGGTCAAAGCCATGACCAAACCTTTCAAAGAACAAGCTGTGAGTTTAGGCAAAGCCCAGGAAAAGCGGCGACAGATTGGCGACTGCACCGGCATGACAAGGGCCGTATCATGGATTTTTCACCGACAAGGCCCAGACATGAACCGCGTTTTAGCCCACACCGGGGCACGTTATCCCATCTTGCAAGCGCCCATGGGCTGGATTGCCCGAAGCGCTTTGGCCTCTGCGGTCTCACGCGCTGGCGGTTTGGGGATCATTGAAACGTCTTCGGGTGAAACCGAAAATTGCCAACGTGAAATCCTGGCGATGCGCCAGACAGGTTTACCGTTTGGCGTCAACCTGCCGATTCGGTTTTTGAAAGACGATGCCATGCTGCGCTTTGTCTGCGAATCGGGCGTGCGCTTTGTCACCACCTCTGCAGGCAGCCCCGCCAAGTTTGTAGCGCCCCTGCAAGCGGCGGGCATCGCGGTGTACCACGCCGTGCCGACCTTGGAGGCAGCCCTCAAGTGCGCCGATGCCGGTGTCGACGGCTTGGTGGTCGAAGGCTCTGAAGGGGGTGGATTCAAGAATCCCGAAGAGGTCAGCACATTGGTACTTCTGCAGGCCATTCGCGAAAAGACCGACCTGCCCCTGATTGCGGCAGGCGGCATCGTGGACGGGCGCGGCATGGCCGCTGCATTTGCCTTGGGGGCTGAAGCCATTCAAATGGGTACGCGCTTTGTGGCCTGCGCCGAGAGTCCGGTGCACGCGCATTACAAACAAGCCATCGTGGACGCCAGCACCACCGGCACTTACATGCTCAACACCAAGTCCTCGCCTTGCATCCGCGCCCTGAAAGCGCCCTTCACCCAGAGCCTGCACGAAGCAGGCCTGATGGGGCCTGATGCGTTTCAAGGCATACAACAGGTTTACTTTGGCGGCGACATGAACGCTGCGCCCGCCTTGGCAGGCCAATCGGCGGGTCTGGTCCATGAAGTTCTGACCGCTCAGCACATCATCGACCAAACGGTGGCCGAGTTCCGCAGCATCACCGCAAGGCTTGGGCTGTTGGCACAACAACACGCTTTTGGCTAAGCTCAAACACTTCAACCCACCCTGCCCCACTTGCCATGAAAACCCTTTTGACCCTCAGCAGCCTGACTTTTTGCCTTTTGAGCGCTTCGCCGGCCTCGGCTTCCAACGCGGTCACGGCCGCAGCGGCCCAAGAAGCGGGCGCCAGACTCACGCCCTCGGGCATGGTTTACCGCGCCCTCAAAGAAGGCACGGGCGCCAGCCCCAAATCCTCGGACAAAGTGAAAGTGCACTACCGGGGCACGCTGCCTGATGGCAAAGAATTTGACAGCTCCTACAAGCGCAATGAAGCCATTGAGTTCCCCCTGAACCGGGTCATTCCCTGCTGGACCGAGGGCGTCCAAATGATGAAAGTGGGCGGTAGCGCCAAATTAACCTGCCCGCCCGCCACCGCCTACGGTGAACGGGGCGCAGGCGGCGTGATCCCCCCCAACGCGACTTTGCTGTTTGAAGTCGAACTGCTCGCCATCAACGGCAAATAAACAGGAGTTGCGCATGAACACCCCCACTTTGGAATCCTTCACCGCCCAATCCATGGACGAGGGCTTTGACGAAATCATCGTGCGCCAATGGGACGCCAACCTGAAACTCGACACACACACCCATCCTTTCGACGTGAGTGCCTATGTGGCGCAAGGCGAATACTGGTTGACCGTGGGCGACGACGTCAAACACCTCAAGGAAGGTGACTTTTTCAGGCTGGCACGCAATGTGGCCCATGCCGAGTTGTATGGCCCGCAAGGCGCCACCGTCTGGGTGGCGCGGGCCAACTGATCGGGCACTCAGGCCATCGATTCGACCACTTCGGTCACGCTGCGAAACGCATCGATGGCCGTGGGGAAGCCACAGTACACGGTGGCATGCAGCATCACCTCGCGCAACTCTTCGGGCGTGGCGCCGTTGTGGATGGCCCCGCGCACATGGGCCTTGAGTTCATGCTGCTTGCCCTGCGCCGCCAGCATGGCCACGGTGATCAGGCTGCGGGTTTTCAGCTCCAAACCTGGGCGCTGCCACACATTGCCCCAGGCATTGGCCGTGATGAACTCTTGCATGGGCATGGTGTAGTCGGTGGCGGCGCCCAAAGCGCGCTCCACATAGGCCGGTCCCATGACCTGGGTGCGGGTGGTCAGGCCCGCTTGGAAGGCCGCATCGTCGAGGCGGGCATCACGGGCTTGGTCAATGGCTGAAGTTGAAGGTGTTTGGGACATGACAGGCTCCTGTAAAAGCCTTGAGCATAATCAAAGGCAAGCCCTCCAGGAGACACCATGAGCACACCCCAAACATCCCCTAGCACCCCCCGTTACCCCGCCCCCGAAATCCGGGACTTGCCTGACGACATCCGCGCCAAGGTGCTGGAAGTGCAAGAAAAAGCCGGTTTTGTGCCCAATGTGTTTTTGGCCTTTGCCCGTCGCCCGGCCGAGTGGCGTGCGTTTTTTGCGTACCACGACGCCCTGATGGTGCCCGAATCCGTGGGGCGCACCAGCGGCCTGACCAAGGGCGAGCGCGAGATGATCGTGACCACCACCAGCGCGGCCAACAACTGCTTGTATTGCGTGGTGGCCCATGGTGCGATTCTGCGCATTTACGAGAAAAAACCCCTGGTGGCCGACCAAGTGGCCATCAATTACCGCAAAGCCGACATCAGCCCCCGCCAGCGCGCCATGCTGGACTTCGCGCTCAAAGTCTGCAACCACTCCGACCAAGTGGAAGACGCCGACTTTGCCGCCCTGCACGCGCACGGCTTTGACGACGAGGACATCTGGGACATCGCGGCCATCACCGCTTTCTTTGGCCTGTCTAACCGCATGGCCAGCTTCAGCGGCATGATGCCCAACCCCGAGTTTTACCTGATGGGCCGTGCGCCCAAAGTCAAACCAGGGGCTTGAAGGGGCTCTGGCCGGGCCAACAGAGCCCAAGCCATCTGCACCAACACCTCTTCGAACGCGGGACTGCCCAGCAAAGGCGATTTTTCCAGGCTGGCGCTGCGCAGCGTGCCAATGACCGAGCGGGTCAACACAAACAACTGCGCTGGGCTGGGGGCTTGCAGCGCCGGGTGGTCAATGCGCTCAAAAAAGATGGCCAACCGGTCGGCCACCTGTCGAACGGCGCTGGCCGTTTCTTCGGGCTTTTCGAGCGTCCAGCACAGGTGAATCAGGCTTTGGCTGAGGCCCTTGCCCGTGGCAAAGCCCCGCACCAAGATGCGAATGGCCTTGGCCAGCAACTCGCGGCCATCCAACTCGCGCACATCGGCCAAATTTTCCAGCTCACTCAGGTAGCGCCCCAACTCCTGCAGCACCATGCCCTGCCCTTTGGCCGCCATGGCGCGCACCAGCACTTCTTTGCTGGGGAAGTATTGGTAGAGCGTGCCAATCGAGAAACCGGCTGCAGCGGCCACCTTGTTGGTGGTCAAACCGGCCTCGCCTTCTTTGTCCAAAATCTGAGCAGCCGCCTTGAACAGGGTTTGCATGGTTTGCTGCGCCCGGGCCTGCGAGGGCTGACGACGCAAGCCGGCTGGAGCTTGCGGCTGAGCCGTTGTCTTGCTGGGTTTGGCACTGGCCATGAAAAAGCCCTTCAAAAAATGTGAGCAGATCGCGAGTTGCAAGGTCTTTGCAAAACCTGAACAATGCTCATATTCTGTCTGATCACCTACAAAGCACGCCATGAGCACACCCGCATCCCCGACCGAATTGACCGTTCGCCGCCTCAGCGTGGACCTGAGCCAAGGTTTTTCTCGTCACTGGAACGGTGGCGACGCGTTTTTAACGGCCTACGCCAACGCGCTGTCCATGAGTTTTCCAGTCGGAGAGCAGTCTTTCATCGACGCGGTCAAAAACGGGGCGAAGAACCTGCCGGACACCCCAGAAAACGCCGAACTCAAGCACATCGCCAAGGGCTTTGTGGGCCAAGAAGCCACCCACCGCCACCTGCATGCGCTCTACAACGCGCACCTGGAAAAGCAAGGCCTGGTCAACCACTGGGGCCCCCGTGCTGAACAACGCCTGAAACAAGGCCGCGAAGAGTTCTTCAGCAAAAGCGACAAGGGTTACCTGCACGAATTGGCCATCACCGCCGCTTTTGAGCACTACACCTCCATCTTTGGCGACCTGACTTTGGACCGCATGGACCAAGCAGGAGACTGGTTTGCCAAGGCCGAAGACCCTCTCAAAACCCTGTGGCGTTGGCATGCGGCCGAAGAGTCCGAGCACAAATGTGTGGCCTTTGACCTCTACCAACGTTTGGGTGGCAACCATCAGTGGCGCATGCGATGGTTTTGGTACGTGACAGTCCAGTTCAGCACCGACGTGTTTCGCCAGACGGTCAACAACCTGTGGCACGACAAGACGCTGTTCAAGCCCTCCACCTGGTGGTCGGCGTCCAAGTTCTTGTTCGGTCGCCACGGCATGGTGTGGCGCGTGGCCAAGCCCATGTGGGCCTACACCCGCAAAGACTTTCACCCCATGCAAGTGGGCAGTGCCACACTGTCGCAAGACTGGTTGCAAAGCCACGCCCACCAATGGCGTGCGGTGGGCACAAGCGCCCCATCGGCGGCTTAACGCCTTCAGTCGCTGACCAAAGCCCGCACCCAGTCGGGCAAGGTCACCGCCTTTTGATTCGGGAAATCCACCCAAATCGTGGTGGCACCACCGGCCGCAAAAATCACCCCGGGCTGGTCGGTGCGCTCCAAAGTGCACCAACTCTCGAAGGTCGTGCGGCCCGGGTCGCTGACAAACATCTTGGCCAGAATGTCGCCGGGAAATTCAAACTGTTTGTAGAAATTGCAAAACGCGTTCACGATCACAGGCCCCTGCCCTTGGGGGTTGACCTGACACCCGATTCCTTCAAACCAGTCGATGCGCAGCGTCTCCATGTAGCGAAAGTACACCGTGTTGTTGACATGGCCCATGGCGTCCATGTCACCCCAACGGATGGGGATCACCAGCTCAAAAACTTGCTTTTTGTGTTCAGGCAGCGACAGCTTCATGGCCTGACCCTCACACGGCAAAACCGTCGTCGGCCGACACCACTGCACCATTGATGAAGTGGCTCTGGTCGCTGGCCAGCAGCATCAACAAAGCGTCCAGGTCTTGCGGCTGGCCCACGCGTTTGCGCGGCAGCATGCTGATGAGCTTTTGGCCCTGCTCGGTTTGCCAGTGGTGGTGGTTGATTTCGGTGTCGATGTAGCCCGGGCAAATCGCGTTCACGTTGATGCCGAACTTGCCCCACTCGACGGCAAAGGCCTTGGTCATCTGGATCACAGCGGCCTTGCTCATGCAGTACACCCCAATTTGCGGCAAGACCTTGAGGCCTGCCATCGAGGCAATGTTGATGATGCGCCCGCCGGTGAAGCTGCCCGGCGCTGCGCCCTTGGCCCGGGCCAGCATGCGCTTGCCCACCTCTTGCGCCACAAAAAACGCGCCGCGCACATTGGTGTCCATGATGAAGTCGTAGTCTTCTTCGGTCACATCCTGGATGCGCTGGGTGGTGCTCACGCCCGAGTTATTCACCAAAATATCGATGCTGCCCATCTCGGTTTCGGCGTGCGCCACGGCGGCGGCAATGCTGTGCCGGTCGGTCACATCCATCTCGACCACATGGGCGTCGCCGCCCGCGGCCTCGATCTCAGCCCGCAGGTCCTTGAGCTTTTCCATGCGGCGACTGGCCAGCACCACGCCCGCACCCGCTGCGGCCAAGGTTTTGGCAAATTGCGCGCCCAACCCCCCGGACGCCCCCGTGACCAAAGCCACGCGGCCGGACAAATCGATTTCATAAGCCATGACATCTCCTCTGAGAATGAACCCTTACCGGGCAAAAACGGTTGACGCCATTGTGCAGGCCAAGCCGCCAAGAGCCGCATAAAATGAGTCACACGCCCGACACCACTTCGACATCAAGGTGTCCGGGCATTTGTATTGACCCCCTTGCACTTGAAGAGACGCCCATGAGCCCCGAAGACATCCTGAGCACTTACGGCCCCCGCGAATCCATGGAATACGACGTGGTCGTTGTCGGCGGCGGCCCCGGTGGCCTCTCGACGGCCATTCGCTTGAAGCAACTGGCCGCTGAAAAAGGCCAAGACGTGTCGGTGGTCGTCCTTGAAAAAGGCGGCGAGCCCGGCGCGCACATCCTGTCGGGCGCCATCATGGACCCCAAGGCCTTGACCGAACTCTTCCCCGACTGGAAAGAGCGCGGCGCGCCCCTCAACCAGCCTGTGACTGACGACGCCTGGAGCTTTTTGAGCGAGACCGGCGCCACCCGCACCCCCGGCATCTTCCTGCCCGAGTGCGCGCAAAACCACGGCAACTACATCATCAGCCTGTCCAATTTCACCCGCTGGTTGGGCCAGCAGGCCGAAAACCTGGGTGTTGAAATTTTCCCGGGCTTCACGGCCGCCGAAGTGCTTTACAACGAAGACGGCAGCGTCAAGGGCGTGGCCACTGGCAATATGGGTGTGGGCAAAGACGGCGAACCTACCGAAAACTTTCAGTTGGGCATGGAGCTGCACGCCAAGTACACCGTGTTTGCCGAAGGCGCGCGCGGCCACCTGGGCAAGCAGCTGATCGCCAAATACCAACTCGACGAAGGCCGCGACCCGCAGACCTACGGCATCGGCATCAAAGAAGTCTGGGAGATCGACCCCTCACGCCACACCCCCGGCTTTGTCATGCACACCGCCGGTTGGCCCATGAACAACGACACCTACGGCGGCGCTTTCATGTACCACATGGAAGACAACAAGATCGCCATCGGTTATGTGGTGGGTCTGGACTACGCCAACCCGTGGCTGAGTCCCTTTGAAGAGTTGCAGCGCTGGAAGACCCACCCCAACATCCAGTGGTACTTCACCAACGACCAAGGTGAAGTCAACGCCAAACGCATCGGCTACGGCGCCCGCGCCATCACCGCTGGCGGCCTGATGAGCCTGCCCAAAACCGTGTTCCCGGGGGGCGCCTTGGTGGGTTGTGACGCCGGTTACCTGAATGTGAGCCGCATCAAGGGCAGCCACGCCGCCATCAAGACCGGCATGCTGGCCGCCGAAGCGGCTTATGACGCCATCGTGTCCGGTCGCCAGCACGACGAGCTGAGCGCCTACCCCGAAGCGTTTGAGGCCAGTTGGCTCTACACCGAACTCAACAAGTCGCGCAATTTCAAGACCTGGTTCAAAAAGGGCCTGACGGTGGCCACACTCATGAACGGTTTTGAGCAGTTTGTCTTGCGCGGCCACATCCCATGGACGCTGCGCCGCGACAAGGCCGATCACACCTATCTGAAAGCTGCGGCCGAGTGCCCCAAGATCGACTACCCCAAGCCGGACGGCAAGCTCACCTTCGACCGCTTGAGCAGCGTGTTCATCAGCAACACCAACCATGAAGAAAACCAGCCCGCCCACCTGACCCTCAAAGATGCGTCGGTGCCCGTGGGCATCAACTTGGCGAAATTCGCAGGCCCAGAAGCTCGCTATTGCCCTGCCGGTGTTTACGAATACGTCAAGAACGAAGACAACAGCGACCGCCTGCAGATCAACGCGCAAAACTGCGTGCACTGCAAGACCTGCGACATCAAGGACCCCACACAAAACATCGTGTGGGTCACACCAGAGGGCGGTGGTGGGCCCAACTACACCGGCATGTGATGCCCCTCCAAAGAGGCCCTCAAAGCCTCTTATTTCATGGGCCTTTGCTTATTTTCAAAGCAGGGTCTCCAAGGCATCATCACCCCCGCGAAAACCCTAGGCGAAATGGTTTCGCCAAACACCATAATCCGATTTGTATGACAAGTTGATTCCCACCTTGTTGTCTTCCACCGAATCATGAGGAGCTTTTGAATGAAATTGAGCAAATTGATGTTGGGCCTGAGCCTGGCTGTCGGTATCGTGGCCACGGCCTCCGCACAAATCACCATGCGCAACAGCATCTCTGTGGGTCAAAACTCCCACCAAGGTGAGGCCATTGACACCTTGGCCAAAGAAGTCGAGCGACGCACCAACGGTCGCATCAAGATCCAGAACTTCTACTCTGGCGCTTTGGGCGGCGAGCGCGAGTCGATTGAATCGGTGCAACTGGGTACCCAGGAATTGGCCACCACCTCCACCGGCCCCGTGCCCAACTTTGTGCCCGAGTCGCGCATCTTGGATGTGCCTTTCTTGTTCCGTGACAAAGCGCACGCACGCGCTGTTTTGGACGGCCCTATTGGTCAAGAACTGTTGACCAAATTTGACGCCAAGGGCTTCAAAGCTTTGGCCTGGGGCGAAAACGGCGTGCGCCACATGACCAACAGCAAGCGTGCGGTCAATGAGCCCAATGACCTCAAGGGTTTGAAGATGCGCACCATGGAAAACCCCGTGCACGTCGCGGCCTACAAGAGCTTGGGCATTGTGACTACCCCCATGGCGTTCCCCGAAGTGTTCACCGCTTTGCAGCAAGGCACTGTGGACGGTCAGGAAAACCCCTTGTCCGTGATCATGGCGGCCAACTTTGACCAAGTGCAAAAGCACTTGACCCTCACAGGCCACGTCTATTCCCCCGTGGTGATCTTGATGAACAAAGGTTCATTCGACAAACTCAGCGCCGCTGACAAGCAGATCTTCCTCGACTCGGCCAAAGAAGCCGTCAAGGTCAACCGTGCGCGCGTCGACAAAGACGATGCCAACGGTGTGGCTGAGTTGCGCAAGAAAGGCATGACCATCATCGAGAACGTGGACAAGTCCAAGTTCCTCGCCACCATGGGCCCAGCCATGGCCGAGTTTGAAAAGCAGTTCGGCAAAGCCAACCTGGACCGCATCCGCAATTTCAAGTGATCTGAGTCTTCTGGCAACGCCCGACCGGTTTTGGCTGGCGGGCGTTTTTTAATTCAGCAAAGCGATGGGCCGATGAAACAACTTTACTTACGCTTCGAGAGCTGGACCACCTCCTTCTCGATGATGGTCGCCTGCCTCATGATGGCCTTGGCGTCTGCCTTCGGCATCCACCAGATCGTGACCCGATTCATTCTCGAATCCCCCGCAGAATGGACTGAAGTGCTCATCCGTTTCAGCCTGATCTGGATGGTGTTTCTCGGCATTCCCACCGCTTTTCGCACAGGCGCCATGGTCAGCGTGGATTTGCTGTACCGCTTGAGCGGCGAACGCATGCGGCGGGTTTTGGATGCCGTGGTGGCCATCACGGCCCTGACGCTGTGCGGCATCATTTTGTGGTGGGGCTGGGACTATGCCAACCGGGGCAGCGTCCAGTCCATGATTGGCCTTGAGGGCGTCTCGATGTTCTGGGCGTATTTGGCGCTGCCCGTGGGGGCGGTGTTCAGCATCATCGGCATCATCGGCTTTTGGCTGGATCCCCAGCGCATGGAATTGGAGAGCGCACAATGAGTTCAGCGATGCTTTTCACGATGCTGCTGTGCTTTGCACTGACGGTATCGGTGGCCGTTTCAATTGGTTTGTCGGCGATTGTTGGCATCCAGATCGCCAACGCCAACATGCTCATTTCCGTGAAGGAAATGTTCAACTCGCTGAACAAGTTTCCGCTGGCAGCGATCCCCTTCTTCATTTTGGCGGGTAACCTCATGGAAACCGGCGGCATTTCTCGCCGTTTGGTGGAGTTTGCCAAGAGCATTGTGGGGGGCATCCAGGGCGGCTTGCCCATCACCTGCGTGCTGACTTGCATGATTTTTGCGGCGGTTTCAGGCTCTTCGGTGGCCACCACCTTTGCCATCGGCGCCATCTTGATCCCGGCATTGATCAAACACGGCTACCCCAGGCCATGGGCCACCGCCTTGCAAGCCACTTCGGCCGAATTGGGCGTGATCATCCCCCCATCGATCCCCATGATTTTGCTGGGCGTGAGCGCCGAACTCTCGATCGGCGAGCTGTTTGTGGCGGGCGTGGGCCCTGGCCTGCTGATTGGCTTTGCCCTGATGCTGTTTTGCTGGTTGTATGCGAAGTACAAAGGCTGGGGCAAAAACGACGGCGAGGGCCGCCTGAGCTTTGGCAAAGCCACTTGGCAAGCCAGCTGGGCTTTGCTCATGCCGGTGATTGTGCTCGGCGGCATTTATGGCGGCGTTTTCACCCCCACCGAAGCGGCGGCTGTGGCGGTGCTTTACTCCTTCATTGTGGGCACCGTAATCTACCGCGAAATCGGCTTCAAGGACATGTACACCATCCTGCGCAAATCGGTGATTTCAAGCGCGGTGATCATGTTCATCATTGCCAACGCCGGCTTGTTTGCCTTCATGATCACCCGTGCCGGTGTGCCCGCGGCCATTGGCGCTTGGTTGCAAGAGGTGCTGCAGTCACCCGTGTATTTCTTGCTGGGCGTCAATGCGGCTTTGTTCGTCATCGGCATGTTCATCGAGACCAGCGCGGCCATCATCGTGCTGGCCCCGATCCTGGTGCCGGTGGCGATCCACTTTGGCATCGACCCGATTCAATTCGGCATGGTGATGATCGTCAACCTGGCTTTAGGCATGATCACCCCGCCTTTTGGGGTGAACCTGTTTGCCGCCTGTACGGTGGCCCGAATATCGCTGGACAGGATCATCAAAGACCTGATCCCCTTCATTGGGGTGATCCTGGCTTGTCTGATGCTGATCAGTTATGTGCCCGCCATATCCTTGACCTTGCGGGATCTGATTTTCAGCAAATAAAGTTAGAATACAACCCTGTCAGGAGAGCGCCTGACTTGCTTCCTCGTGAAACAAGTCAGGCCGCCGAAGGCGCAGGCGCTGTGACCAGCTGCTGAACGCTCAGGCAAAAGGACTGACAAAACGCTTGATCCCAAGCGTTACCTCACTGGAGAGAGGTGCCGGACCATCGAGTCACGGCATCCACCGAAGGAGCAACCCGCAGAGTGTTTGGTTCAACAACCGAACGCTCCCGGCGAATCTCTCAGGTAAAGCGGACAGCGAGGGCAAGCGCCACAGCAAGTGCTGTGGTTTTTCGTTGCCCTTGGAGTTTTTGTGACCGCTTCTGCCGACCTGCTCACCACCCCTTTGAATGCGCTGCACACTGAGCTGGGCGCACGCATGGTGCCTTTTGCGGGGTACAGCATGCCGGTGCAATACCCAGCTGGCCTCGTGGCCGAACACCACCACACCCGCAAGGCCGCCGGCCTGTTCGATGTCTCGCACATGGGCCAGTTGTGCCTGCGCGGGGCCGATGCCGCAGCGGCCTTTGAAAGCTTGATGCCGGTGGACGTGATCGGTCTGGGAGTCAACAAACAACGCTACGGCCTGCTCCTCAATGACGAGGGCGGCATCGTCGACGATCTGATGTTCGTGAACCGCGATGTGGCCAACGGGGGTGACATTTTTGTGATCGTCAACGGCGCCTGCAAACACGGCGATCTGGCGCACATCCAGCAACGCATCGGCAGCCGCTGCACCATCGAGCCCCAATTTGACCGCGCCTTGCTCGCCCTGCAAGGCCCACAAGCGGTGACCGCCTTGCAACGCCTCTTGCCTGACGTCGACAAACTGGTCTTCATGACCGGCGCTGCTTTTGATGTGGAGGGCACAGACCTGTACGTGACGCGCAGCGGCTACACCGGCGAAGACGGTTTTGAAATTTCTCTGCCCGCCCACGCTGCCGAGGCCTTTGCCCGCCGCCTGCTGGCCCAACCCGAAGTCAAGCCCGTTGGCCTGGGGGCCCGCAACTCGCTGCGCCTGGAAGCGGGCTTGTGCCTGTACGGCAACGACATCGACACCACCACCACCCCGGTCGAAGCGGGTCTGAACTGGGCCATGCAAAAGGTACGCCGCACCGGCGGTGCCCGCGCGGGTGGCTTTCCGGGTGCGGCCAAGGTGCTGGCACAACTGGACGGCACAGCGCCAGCGCAGCGTTTGCGCGTGGGCCTGGTGGGGCTGGAGCGCGTGCCGGTGCGCGAGCATGTCGACTTGCACAACGACGCAGGCCAAAAAGTGGGCGAAGTCACCAGCGGCTTGCTGGCCCCCACCGCCGACCAGCCCGTGGCGCTGGCCTATGTGCAGGCAGAATATGCAGCGTCGGGCACACGTCTGAACGCCATGGTGCGCGGCAAGGCCGTGCCCATACAAGTCAGCCCCCTGCCCTTCGTCCCCAACCGCTATCACCGCGGCTGAAATTAATCGGTTAATCGGGGTCAGATCCCAATTCAATGACCCCAACCCCCTACACAAGGAGCCCCCTCATGATCAAGTACACCGAAGACCACGAATGGTTGCAAATTGACGGCGACACCGCTGTCGTCGGCATCACCCATCACGCGCAGGATGCGCTGGGCGATGTGGTGTTTGTGGACCTGCCCGAAGTCGGCAAAACCTTCGCGGCCAAAGAGGTCGCTGGCGTGGTCGAGTCGGTCAAGGCCGCAGCCGACGTCTACATGCCGGTGGACGGCGAGGTCACTGAAGTGAACGAAGAACTGCGCGGCGACCCGTCGCTGGCCAACACCGACCCGCTGGGCAAAGGTTGGTTCTTCAAGGTCAAGCTGTCCAACCTGGCGCAGACCGATGCCCTGCTGGACGAAACCGCTTACAACAAGTTCTCTGCTGGTTGATTTTTTTCACGGAGCTGCGCATGCTGATGTCCACCCTCAAGCCCTTGGGCGAACTCGAAAACCCGTCCGAATTCATCGCCCGCCACATTGGCATCGGCGCTGCCGACGAACAGCACATGCTGGGTGTGATCGGTGAGGCGTCACGTCGGTCCCTGATCGAATCCATCGTGCCGCGCAGCATCGCCCGGGCACAAGCCATGGTCTTGCCTGCGCCCCTGACTGAAGCGGCAGCTCTGGCCGAACTCAAAGCCCTGGCGCAGAAAAACCGCTTGCTCAAAAGCCACATCGGCCAAGGCTATTACGGCACCCACACGCCGGGCGTGATTCTGCGCAACATCCTGGAAAACCCCGCTTGGTACACCGCCTACACGCCTTACCAAGCCGAGATTTCGCAAGGCCGCATGGAAGCATTGGTCAACTTCCAGACCATGGTGACCGACCTGACCGGCATGGCCATTGCCAACGCCTCCATGCTCGACGAGGCCACTGCGGCCGCCGAGGCCATGACCTTGGCGATGCGCACGGTCAAAAGCAAAAGCAAGGTCTTCGTGGTCTCACGCGCTTGCCATCCACAAACCATCGAGGTCATCCAGACCCGCGCCAAACCCTTGGGCATTGAGGTGCTGGTACCGCAGAGTGCCGACGCCTTCACCGCGGCGCTGAACGCTGAACACTTTGCCGCTCTGGTGCAGTACCCCTGTAGCACCGGGTTGGTGGAAGACCTCAGCGGCTATGCCGCACAAAGCCATGCGCAGTCGGCCGCCTTCATCGTGGCCGCTGACCTGCTGGCGCTCACGCTGCTCAAGCCCCCTGGCGACATGGGCGCCGACATCGTGGTGGGCACCACGCAGCGCTTTGGCATGCCCATGGGCGCGGGTGGCCCGCACGCGGCTTACATGGCCTGCCGCGACGAGTACAAGCGCTCCCTGCCCGGCCGCTTGGTCGGCGTGAGCGTGGACGTGCATGGCCAACCCGCCTACCGCTTGGCACTGCAAACCCGCGAGCAACACATCCGCCGCGAAAAGGCCACGAGCAACATTTGCACCGCGCAGGTGCTCCCCGCCGTGGTGGCCAGCATGTACGCCGTGTACCACGGCCCCGAGGGCTTGAAGCGCATTGCGCGCCGCGTGGCGACCTACACCGCCATCTTCGCGCAAGGCTTGCAAAGCCTGGGCTACAAGCTGCGCAAAGACACCGCCTTTGACACCGTCTGGATCGCCATCGGCGAATCCTCGGCCTCGCTCATTCAGCGGGCCCTGCAAGCGGGCATCAACTTGCGCAAGGCTTGCGACAAGAGCGTGTCGATCTCGCTGGACGAAACCACCACGCGCGAGGACATCCAGGCCCTGTGGCAAGTGTTCGCCGCCGAATCAGCCAACCCGGGCCAGGCGCTGCCCAGCTTCGATGCGTTCGAAAAAGGCATCGAGCCCCTGATCCCCGAATCCCTGCGCCGCACCAGCCCCTTTCTGACTCACCCGGTGTTCAACCACTACCACTCTGAGACCGGCATGCTGCGCTACATCCGCCAGCTGTCCGACAAAGATTTGGCGCTGGACCGCAGCATGATCCCCTTGGGCAGCTGCACCATGAAGCTCAACGCCACCAGCGAGATGATCCCCATCACCTGGCCCGAATTTGCGGGCGTCCACCCCTTTGCCCCGGCCGACCAACTGGCGGGCTACCAACTGCTGGACCAGCAACTGCGCGACTGGCTGTGCCAGGCCACGGGTTACAAAGGCATCAGCCTGCAGCCCAACGCAGGCAGCCAGGGCGAATACGCCGGTCTTTTGGTCATTCAGGCCTACCACCGCGCCCACGGCCAGGGCCACCGCAACATCTGCCTGATCCCGTCCAGTGCGCACGGCACCAACCCCGCCAGTGCCCAAATGGTCGGCATGACCGTGGTGGTCACCCAATGCGACGAGAACGGCAACGTGGACATGGCCGACCTGCAAGCCAAGTGCGAGCAACACAGCGCGAACCTGGCTGCCGTGATGATCACTTACCCCAGCACCCACGGGGTGTTTGAAACCCAGGTCAAGCAGCTCTGCGAGCTGGTGCACCAGCACGGCGGGCGCGTGTACGTGGACGGCGCCAACATGAACGCCCTGGTGGGCGTGGCCGCACCGGGTGAGTTCGGCGGCGATGTGAGCCACCTGAACCTGCACAAGACCTTCTGCATTCCGCACGGCGGCGGTGGCCCCGGTGTGGGCCCTGTCTGCGTGGTCGAAGACCTGGTGCCCTATCTTCCGGGGCACGCCACCGGCGGTGTGCCGGTCAACGGTGTGGGCGCTGTCAGTGCCGCGCCTTTGGGCAATGCCGCCGTGCTGCCCATCAGCTGGATGTACTGCCGCATGATGGGTGCCGAAGGCCTGAAGCACGCGACCGAAGCGGCGATTTTGTCGGCCAACTACATCAGCAAGCGCCTGGCTGCGCACTACCCCACGCTCTACGCCAGTGACAGCGGCCATGTGGCCCACGAATGCATCTTGGATTTGCGCGGCCTCAAGGAGACCAGCGGCGTGATGGCCGAAGACGTGGCCAAACGTTTGATGGATTACGGCTTTCACGCACCCACGCTGAGCTTTCCGGTGGTCAACACCTTGATGGTGGAGCCCACCGAGAGCGAAACCCTGCAAGAGCTGGACCGCTTCATCGACGCCATGATCGCCATCCGCGAAGAAATTCGTCAGGTGGAAAACGGCAGCTGGCCGCAGGACAACAACCCCCTGAAAAACGCGCCACACACAGCAGACAGTCTGCTGGGCAGCGAATGGAACCGGCCCTACAGCCGCGAGGTCGGTGCCGCGCAAGCCCAGCGCGTGCCCGGCAGCGTCAAGTACTGGCCACAAGTAGGCCGTGTCGACAACGTGTATGGCGACCGCAACCTGTTTTGCAGCTGCATTCCGCTGAGCGACTACGCCTGATCCACGCGCAAAGGAAGACCCACACTTCAAAATCAAATACTCGCATCGGGAGAGACTGTCTGTCACAGCAGACAGCGCCGAAGGAGCAACCACCCCGGAAACTCTCAGGCCAAAGGACCGATGCAGGTCGACACATCCGTGTCAAAAACTCTGAAGAGCGCCCCGGCTTCGTCAGCCGGGTCCACCGCAGGAGCAAGCCGAACCCCGTTCGGTGAATCTCTCAGGTTTCAAACAGAGGGGGTCATGCAGAACACATCCGGTGTGCCGCGTGTCCACTTGTTTGAGACGTCTTAAAGAGAGAGAAGCTCCATGAAAAAACACATGGTTGTCATCGGCGGCGGCATCACCGGCGTCACATCCGCCTATGCCCTGGTTCAACAGGGTTTTGAGGTCACCCTCATCGAGAAGAACCGCTACCCCGGCATGGAAACGTCCTATGCCAATGGCGGCCAGTTGTCCGCCTCCAATGCCGAGGTCTGGACCCACCCCTCCACCATCATCAAGGGCCTGAAGTGGATGCTCAAAAGCGATGCCCCCTTGCTGATGAACCCCACCCCCACCTGGCACAAACTCAGCTGGATGGCCGAATTCATGGCCGCCATGCCCAAGTACCGGGACAACACCATCGCCACCGCGCAGCTGGCCGTCGAATCGCGCGCGCACCACTTTGCCTGGGCCCAGGCCGAGGGCATCGAGTTCGACCACAAGCGCGAAGGCATCCTGCATTTTTACCGTGACAAAAAAGGCTTTGACCATGCCGGCCAAGTCTCCAAGCTGCTGGCCCAAGGCGGCTTGCCCCGCCGCGCGGTGACGCCCGAAGAGATCAAAGCCATCGAGCCCACCCTGCATGGGAGCTACTACGGTGGCTACTTCACCGAAAGCGACTCGACCGGCGACATCCACAAGTTCACCTACGGCCTGGCCAAGGCGTGCGAGCGCCTGGGCGTCAAGATCCTCAACGAACACGAAGTCCTGAGCGTGGCCGCCAACGGGCAAAGCGCTTTCGTGCAGGTCAAGCATGCCGGGGAGACCGACTCGCTGACCTTTGACGGCATCGTGGTTTGTGCTGGCGTGCATGGCCGCCGCCTGGCCGCGCAGCTGGGTGACCGCCTGAACATCTACCCTGTCAAGGGCTACTCGATCACCGTCAACCTGCCCGACGGTGCCAGCCAGGCCGCAGCGCCACAGGTCAGCCTGCTCGACGACGAGACCAAGCTGGTCACCAGCCGCTTGGGCGATGACCGCTTCCGCGTGGCGGGCACCGCAGAATTCAACGGCCTCAACCTGGACATCCGCGCCGACCGCATCCAGCCCCTGATCCAGTGGGTCAACCAGTGCTTCCCAGGCATCGACACCCGCAAGGTGGTGCCGTGGGCCGGCCTGCGCCCCATGATGCCCAACATGCTGCCGCGCGTGGGCCCGGGCAAAAAAGCCAACGTGTTCTACAACACCGGCCACGGCCACCTGGGCTGGACGCTGAGTGCCATCACAGCGCACCAATTGGCGGGCCATGTGATGGCCGGTATGAAGGACAATGTGCGCTCCTTCATGACCCCTGCCACCGCCTGATCATGCCGCTGCACATCCTGCCTGTTGATTACCAAAACCCTGCACACCGCCAAGCGCTGGTGATGTTGCTGGACGCCTACGCCCAAGACCCGATGGGCGGGGGTGAGCCACTGGCGCAGGATGTGAAAGCCCGGCTGTGCGACGACTTGGCCGCGCGCACTGACGCGGCCAGCTTCATCGCTTGGCTGGACGGTGCACCGGTGGGGTTGGTCAATTGCATCGAGGGCTATTCCACCTTCAAGGCCCAGCCCCTGATGAACATCCACGACATCGCCGTGCTGCCAGGTCACCGGGGTGCGGGGGTCGGCCAGGCCCTGCTGGCGGCGGCCGAGCAACACGCCCAAGCGCGTGGCTGCTGCAAGCTCACGCTGGAAGTGCTCACGGGCAACACGCGGGCCTTGAAGAGTTACCTCGGCTTTGGCTTTGCGCCTTATGCGCTGGACCCGGCGGCGGGCCAAGCCAGCTTCATGCAGAAGTGGCTTTCGCCAGCTGCCATTGCTCCTTGAGCCAACGCTTGAGCTCGGCCTCGTTCTCAATGCGGCGCAGGTCCGAGGCCAGGCTGTCAGCGATCTGGCGCTGATCGGCCTGTAGGCGCTGCAGCGACTGGGTCAGCGCCGCCTCGTCGGCATCGGCGCGCACCGGCACGCACAACTCGCGGCTCAAGCGGCTTTCCAACTGATCCAGATCGTCTTCCAACGCGGCCACTTGCTCTTTGAGCAAGACCGACATGGCGATCAACTTGTCGTCAGCCATGCGGGCCGCACTTTGGGGGCCGCCCTGCGTGACCTGCATTTGCAGGCGCAGCAAGGTGGTCAGGTCGTTTTTTTCATAAGCGGCGTTGACCTCGCTCATCAGCGCGGTTTTGCGCAGACGCGCTTGTTCGTCGGGCTCGCGGTCCGGGTGAAGGGCACTGGCCAGTTGCCTGAAAATGGTGCGGATGGCGCTTTTGGCGTCCAGCTCGCGCAGCATGGCGACGGGCAGTTCGCCTGTTTCGGCGGCAGCACTTTTCTTTTGCGCTTGTTTTTGTGCTTTTCGGGCCGCGCGCTTGGCGGCCTTGCGCGCTTCATTGGCCTCTTGCTGCGCTTGCCACTGGCGCATGCCCGCCTGCATCATCTCTTCAGGTGTTTGGTATTGACTGGGCTTGTTGAGCGGCTGGCCGAGCGCTTCTTCGATTCGCTCGCGCAAGCGCTGCGCGGCCTCGGCCTGTTCTTCGGCGGCTTCCTGCGTGTCTTCTTCGCTCACGTACAAGTCGGACAAAGCCTGCACTTGCGGGTCAGCACTGGCGGACAATTGGTCGATCAAACCCCGCACCAGTCCCCGGGCCATGCGCTGCTGCCGATCGGTGAAGTCGGTCGTTTGCAAGCGTTCGTGCACCCAGAGCAGCAGGCTCTTGCGGTGCACCTGCGCCTGTTGCACCCACTCGCGCAGGGCCTGAATGTGCGCATAACGGTGCTGGTCAGACCAAGCTTCCAGGCGCTGAATCAGCCCCGACAGCCGCTCGATCTGGGCCAGCAAGTCGTTGAAGCGCTGCTGAGCAGGGGTGAGTGGGGCTTGGGCCGAGGCCTGCACCATCAGGATGGACAAAGCAGGGGGCGTGGCTGGGAGCGCGTCGGGCAAAAGAGGCATCCAAAAAGTCAAATCATGCCTAGCAGCTGGGCTGTGGGATGTTAACGCCCCTGAGGCCGTTGATAATCCCAGCTGTGACCCGAAAACCACCCGCCTGATGCCCAGCCCCACCCCCCTCAAAGTGCTCAGCCTCATCCCGCCGATGACGCAGCTGAACACGCCCTACCCGTCCACGGCCTACCTGACGGGTTTTTTGCGTTCACGGGGTTTGGATGCGGTGCAAGAGGATTTGGCCCTGGCCACCGTGCTGGCCTTGCTCAACCGCCAAGGCCTGACCGATCTGCGCGACGCAGCGCTGGCTTTGCCACTCGAAGAGCGCTCGGGCCCGGTGAACTTCTTTCTGGACCACTTCCACGATTACGCCGTCAGCATCGGGCCGGTGATCGCCTTTTTGCAGGGCCGCGACAGCACGCTGAGCCACCGCATTGCAGGCCGGGGCTTTTTGCCCGAAGGCCCGCGCTTTGCCGCGCTCGACGCCTACGACGACGATGGCACCGGCGACCCGATCGGCTGGGCTTTTGGCGCCTTAGGACAGACCGACCGCGCTCGGCACCTGGCCACGCTGTATTTGAACGACCTGGCCGATGTGCTGCGCGACGCTGTCGATGAGGGTTTCGAGTTCGTGCGCTACGCCGAGCGCCTGGCCGCGAGCCAGCCCAGTTTTGACGCACTGGCAGAGGCCTTGGCCGAGCCGCCGAATTTGATCGACGCCACGCTGGAGCGCTTGGCCCTGCAGGCTGTTGAGCGCCACCAGCCCAGCCTGGTGTTGTTGTCGGTGCCCTTTCCTGGCTCGGTCTATGCGGCCTTTCGCATCGCGCAGTGCCTCAAACGGGCGCACCCCAGCATCCGCATTGGCCTGGGTGGCGGCTTTGTGAACACCGAGCTGCGTGAGTTGAAAGACGCCCGCGTCTTCGACCATGTCGATTTCGTCACGCTCGACGGCGGCGAGCGCCCACTGCTCAGCCTGATCGAGCACCTGCAAGGCCAACGCAGCGCACAACGCCTGCAACGCACCTTCATCCGCAATGACGCAGGCCAGGTGCAGTACATCAACTTGGCTGAGCCCGACATCGCTTTTGAAGACGTGGGCACGGCCACTTGGGATGGCCTGCCGCTGCACCAATACCTGTCCTTGCTGGACATGCTCAACCCGATGAACCGGCTGTGGAGCGACGGGCGCTGGAACAAACTCACCGTGGCGCACGGCTGCTACTGGAAAAAATGCAGCTTTTGCGATGTGAGCCTGGACTACATCAGCCGCTACGAAACCGCGCAGGCCAGCACCCTGGTGGACCGCATCGAGCAGATCGTGGCCGAGACGGGCCAGACCGGGTTTCACTTGGTGGACGAAGCCGCCCCCCCCAAAGCCCTCAAGGCCCTGGCCGAAGAGCTGCTGCGCCGGGGCGTGCAAATCTCGTGGTGGGGCAACATCCGCTTTGAGAAAACCTTCACGCCCGAGCTGTGCGAACTGCTGGCGCAAAGTGGCTGCATCGCCATGTCGGGCGGGCTCGAAGTGGCGTCGGACCGCTTGCTTCAGCTGATGAAAAAAGGCGTCTCGGTCGAGCAGGTGGCCCAAGTCACCAAAGGCTTTGCCGACGCGGGCGTGCTGGTGCACGCCTACCTGATGTACGGCTTTCCGACGCAAACCGTGCAAGACACGGTGGACGCGCTCGAATACGTGCGCCAGTTGTTTGAAAACGGCTGCATCCACAGCGGTTTTTTCCACCGCTTTGTCTGCACCGTGCATTCGCCCGTGGGCCTGAACCCCGAGGCCTACGGCGTGACGCTGCTGCCCTTGCCCGAAGGCACCTTTGCCAAAAACGATGTGGGTTTTGTCGATCCCACCCCCATGCCCCCTGGCGTGGACCACGACCTGCTGGGCCAGGGCCTGAAAAAAGCCATCTACAACTTCATGCACGGCGTGGGGGTGGACAACGATGTGCGCCAGTGGTTTAAGCTGCCCAAGGGGCAATGCCCCAAAACCACTGTGCCGCGCCACAAGATTGCCAAGGCGCTGGGCTGATCACGCCACTCAGCCCAGGCGCATCACCAAGGGATGTGCTGACCCTGATGGTCCACAAACTGCGCGCGCCCGGTGGGCTGCAAGCCATCGAGCGTGGCCAGCAAACGCTGGGCTGACGCGTCAGGGTGCAGGGCATCCTGGCCCACAAAGGGATGGCTCAAGGCCGATTGCACCGTGCCCGGCTGCAAAGCGGCCACCACCAGCAAGGGCCTGCGCCGCGACAACTCGATGGCCGCCGTTTGCAGCAGCATGTTGAGTGCCGCCTTGGCCGCCCGGTAACCGTACCAACCACCCTTGCGGTTGTCTTCAATGCTGCCCACCCGTGCCGACAGCTTGCCCCAAATCACCCGCTGCCCAGACGCCAGCAAAGGCGCGAAGTGCTTGAGCAAAAGACCAGGGCCCACCGCATTCAAGTGCATGGCGTTGAGAAAATGCGTGGCATCGAGTTCGTCCAGGCGCTTTTCGGGGCCACGCCCATTCAGCGTCAAGGCCCCCGTGGCGTCCAGCACCAAATGAAAAGGCCCCTGCCCGGCCAGCGCCTGCGCACAGGCTGCAAGGCTGGGCTCGTCCAGCAGGTCCAGGCCCGGTGTGCTTTGGCGCGACACGCCGCACACTGAAGCGCAGCGCGGGTCGCTTTGCAATTGCTGCAACAAGGCGCTGCCGATGGCACCGCTCGCACCCACCACCAAGGCGCGGTAGCCATCGGGCAAGGAATGCATCATGAGGGTGATTTGCTCGGGTTGCCGCCTTTTGGCGAGAGGTCATAAGCGCAGCGAAAGCCGAGGTAGACCACATAAACGTCAGCGGCTTTGAAGGCCTGCACATCGGCCTTCATGTTGTAAGCGCCGTACCACCACGACCCCCCCACGGTGCGCCGCTCGCTGCCCTGCGCATCGCTGGTCCACTCCCACACGTTGGCGCCCATGTCGAACAAGCCGTTCACGCCTGGGCGGGTGGCCCCGGCCGGCGCTGCGCGGGGCCAGGGGTCTGGGTCGCTGGTGTTCGCGCCTTGCGGGCTGTCACCCGTGCTCCAAGGGTAGGTTCGGCCTTTCACCCAGGGCGCTGGGGGGTTGTCGCGCATCTCGGTGAACCCCGCCTTTTGCCATTCCGCACCTGTGGGCAAGCGGCCACCAGCCCAGCGGCAGTAAGCCTGCGCCTCGGCAAAGTCCACGTGCACAGCAGGCAAATCAGCACGGGCAGGAACGCCATCCGGTTGACGCCAAGACCAGCCGGGACGGCGTACCCATCCGCCCACATACTCAAAACCACCGCCTTCTTTTTCCGCGCGGGTCACGGTGCCAGTGGCCCGCACATAGCGCTCAAACTGACCAATGGTCACTTCGGTGCGGTCAATGGCCCAGCTGCCCAAAGCCACCTTCTCGCCAACAGGGCTGGGGGCTTGCGCCAGCGCCTGGGGCAGACCCGCCCAAGCCCAAGCGCCCAACAGACCCCACCCATGCACTGCGGACAAAGCACGCCACAAACCTTTGCTCATCACGTTTTCTCCTCACCCCAAGCCCGTCGCACCCACTTTTGCAAAGTGGGTCGCAAGGGCAAAAACAAACGGTAGGCGGCCTCGAAAAGCCACGACAGCGGCGGCCAGGCCGACAGCCAGCCCAGCCAACGCCACCCCGGAAACATGCGCCACATTTGCGAGAACGCTGCCGCGCCACTGAACAAACGGCCTTGGCGGTCGCGCACATGGAAACGGGCCATGGCCTGCGCGCAGCTGAGCGAAGCGCCCAATTCGGCCCCAGCACTCACATCCACCCAATCGATGGCAGCCGCTTGGGGCAAACGCCGGTAAATGGCGATCTCGCGTCGGCACATGGGGCACGAGCCGTCAAAGTAAACGGTCAAACTGTGCAGGCCGCTCATGGGGCCAACTCCGCTCGGGCCACCAACCGGCCTTGTCGGTCCACCAGAAACCCTTCGCCCATGCTGGGGTAGGCCCCGGTCAGGCCGGTCATGATCACTTGGTGCGTGACCCAGACCTCGGTGCGCCCTTTGGGCAATCCCCGCAAACGGGCCAACAAGGCCTTTTGCTGCGCCGCCGGATCGCCCTGCCCGGCGAAGGTGCTGTTCAAGGCGGGCCAGTCTTCGAACTGCCCAAAAGCCAGTCGCGCCGTGTCTTGGCAGCGGCACCACTGGCTGCTGAGCACCGCATCGGGCTTGAAATTTTGCGCTTGCAGCCAGGCCCCGAAATCCTGCGAGGCTTGTTTGCCCGCGTCGCTCAAATTGCGCTGGGTGCGGCACTGGCCCAAAGTGAATCCCGCCGGGTCGCCCAGACCCGCCTCGGTCGCGGCATGGCGAATCAGCAGCGCACCGCCGCTTTGCCGCCACAGGCGCAACAGTTCGGCCGCGGCTGACTTGCGCTCAGGCTGCGCCTGCACCACGCCAGAAATGCCCATCAGGGCAAGCGCCGCCGCAGGCCATTGGCCCAAAAGTCTGCGCCGAGATGTGCAGACCATGGGCGTCTCGTGGTGTGCAGCGGGCAGCTTGGACGTGGTGTTCATGTGCAGGGCCCTGCTCAATCCACTTCGCCCAAGGCGATGCGGCGCAGGGCTTGTTCAAACACCTCCACCGGCTGGCCGCCCGAGATCAAGTGCTTGTCGTTGATGATGACCGCTGGCACCGAGCGGATGCCCGCCTGGGTGTAAAACTGTTGCCGCTCTCGCACCTCTTCGGTGTGTGCATCGCTTTGCAGCACCGCTCGGGCCGCGTCCACATTCAGCCCCGCCGCCGCCACGCTCGCCAGCAAAACCTCAGGGTCCTCCATGCACTCGGCACGGCCCTGATAGGCCTGCAAAAAGGCTTTTTTGAGTTGGTGCTGCGCACCAGCGCCCTGCCCTTCGGCCCAATGCAACAAACGGTGCGCATTGAAAGTGTTGTAAACCCGGCCCCGACCGCCCGGGTGAAATTCAAAACCCACCTCGGCCCCGCGTGCCGCTATGTTCTGGCGAATTTGCGCCTGCTGAGCTGCGGTAGAGCCGTACTTTTGCGTCAGGTGCTCACCCAAGTCCTGCCCGCCGGGGCCCATGTGCGGGTTCAGCTCAAAAGGCTGGAAGTGCAGCTCGGCCTGCACCTGGCCTTGCAGGCGCTGCAGCGCTTGCTCCAGCGCACCCAAACCCACGGCGCACCAAGGGCAGGCAATGTCGGACACAAAATCAATTTTCAAAGGGGTCATGGGACACTTTCAATCAAGGCCTTGGATATTGCCGTAAATCACCGACAATCGCAGCCAAGCCCTCCAATTCCCATGATCCATCGAGCGATAGAGCCCCACCATGAAGATCCTTGTCCTGCACGGCATCAACCTGAACATGTTCGGCAAACGCGACCCGGCCCAGTACGGCACGACCACGCTGGACGAAATCAACACCCAAGTGACCGCCCTGGGCCTTGAACTGGGTGCACAGGTCGAGTGCTACCAAACCAACTTCGAAGGCGAAATGGCCGAGCGCATCCACCGCGCTCACGCCGATGGC
Organism: Limnohabitans sp. Rim28; assembly: GCF_000293865.2. GTDB lineage: Bacteria > Pseudomonadota > Gammaproteobacteria > Burkholderiales > Burkholderiaceae_C > Limnohabitans_A. Next base: position 391,903 of record NZ_ALKN02000001.1, read on the forward strand.
GTGCAGGCGGTGGTCATCAACGCCGGGGCTTGGACGCATTACAGCTACGGCATCCGCGATGCTTTGGCCATCTTGAAGTGCCCCATTATCGAAGTCCACATGTCCAACATCCACGCCCGCGAAGCGTTTCGCCACCACTCGGTGATCGCCGACATCGCCAAAGGCCAGATCGCCGGTTTGGGTGTGGACAGCTACTTGCTGGGCCTGCGGGCAGCCGTATCGGCCGCCCGAGGCTGATTCAAGCAGGCACCGAGCCCAACACCCTCTGCAAGGCCTGATCAAAGGCCTGTGTCGCCTCGTACTGCACCCAATGCCCGGCACCGGCCACGGTGTGCCATTGCCCCCACCGGTGTGCCCAGCGAGGCATGGCCGCTTGGAGCTCTGACAAGCGCTCACGGTACAAAGCATCGTGCTCACCAAAAATGGCGCTCACAGGCACCTGCAACTGAGGCAAAGCACGCGCCACGATGTCGGTCGACGACAAGCGCCTGCGCGGCATGCGGTCGCGCTGCACATTGGCGGCATGCAAGCGCAGGGCCAATTCATCCAAAGAAGTGGGCCATTCGAGCATGAGCGCCATCAGGTTGTGGCGGTGCACTTGGTTCTGTGCTTCGGGCGTGGGCAAATGCCGCCAGCCTTTGAGCGGCACCCGTTGCGACGTGGCCATGCCCATGCCCGGCGCGCCGACCAACACCAGTTGCTCGGCATCTTGCGGGTGCGCGGCCAGCCACAAAGCGCCCGCCATGCCGCCAAACGAAAAACCCACCACGCGCACCCGATCGCCACAGGCACCACTGGCTTGCAGCTGCTGCAAACCGGTATGCAGATGGGCGTGCAAAGCGTCCACATCGGTGCAGCCGGGCGGCAAATCCGAGTCGCCAAAACCGGGCAAGTCGGGCACCAAGACCCGCCAGCCTGCCGCTTGCAAAGGGGCGATGTTGCGCACCCAGTGCGTCCAGCTGCCGCTGCCGCCGTGCAGCAAGACCACGGCGGGCTGCGAGGGCTGCCCCCAAGCGTGCCAGACCGTGCGGCTGCCATCACACAGGGTGTGCAGGCGTGTGGCCCCGGCCAGCGACACGCGCAGATCGGGGGGTAAAAAATCAGGACATTCAAACCGGTTCATGCAAGCGCCACACTTTAAAGGCCGCCATGGTCGCCACCACACTGGTCAGCACACTGAGCACAAAGACACTCTGCAAGCCCCAGCGCTCGCTGATCAAGCCGCCCAACAAAGCGCCCAACACGCCTGGGAAGCCATACGCGATCACGGTGTACAGCGCCTGCCCGCGCCCGCGCAAACGGCCGGAAAAATGCTGCGATATCAGCGCAATACAAGCCGTGTGGTGCGTGGCAAAGGTGATGGCGTGCAGGGTTTGCGCCAGCAGCAAAACCCACAACACATCGGCCCAAGTCGCAGTGATCAGCATCCGCAGCACCATCACGGCCGAGCACAGCACCAGCCAAGCCGTCAAAGGCATGCGCGGCAACCAGCGCGACTGTGTGAAAAACCAAATGATCTCGACCGCCACCGAGACGGCCCACAACAGGCCGATCATGGTTTTGCTGTAACCCAGCGAATCGAGGTAAAGCGAGAAAAACACGTACACCCCGATGTGCGACAGCACATGGAAAAACGTGGAAGTGAAAAACCAGAACACCGGTTTTTGGCGCAGCACAGGCCACACAGGGGCGTGCTCATCGGTGTGGTGGGTGGTCTCTTTCAGGTCGGGCATCCACCACACGCTGAGCAGCACCGCGCCCAGGGTCAGCACCGTCCAGGCCGGGAAGTGCTGCATGCCAAAGGCCTCGAACCAGGCCCCCGCCGCAAACACCGTGACCAGAAAACCCATAGAGCCCCACAGGCGCACCCGCCCATAGCGCTTGGCGTCAAACGCGCCGCCTCGGCTGACCAGGTGGGCCATGGCGGCTTCGCTCATGGGCATCATGGCGCTGGTGTGGGTGAACATGAGCAGCAGCACCAGACCCAGGCCCAGCGGGCCCCAATCCCAAAACAGCAAACAAGCCGTGGCAAACGCCACCCCGGCGCCAATGCGCAGCAACTTGACCCGCTCTCCGGTGCGGTCACTGATGGCGCCCCAGGCATAGGGCGCAAACAAACGGGTGGTGGCCTGCACGGCGGTGAGCACGCTGATGGTCAGCAAGCTCAAGCCCATGTCCTGCAGCCACAGTGGCAAATACGGGTTGAAAAACCCGATGTGTGCAAAGTAACTGGCCGACAACGCGGCAAAAGGCCAAAGTTGACTGCGTGGCGTCATGCCTTAAGGCTTGGTCGCGGCGATCGGGGCCTGCGCGTGCTCAACATCGCCGCATTGGGCGCGGTGCTGCAAGGCATGCTCCATCACCACCAGGGCCAGCATGGCCTCGGCAATCGGCGTGGCGCGGATGCCCACGCAAGGGTCGTGACGGCCTTTGGTGATGACTTCGGTGGGCTGGCCGGCCGAATCGATCGAATCGCGGGCAATCAGGATCGAGCTGGTCGGTTTGATGGCGATCGACACTTCAATGTCTTGTCCGGTGCTGATACCGCCGAGCACGCCGCCCGCGTTGTTGCCGACAAATCCCTCAGGGGTGAGCGCATCGCCTGCCATACTGCCTTTTTGTGTGACGCAGCCAAAACCGGCGCCGATCTCCACGCCCTTGACGGCGTTGATGCCCATCATGGCAAACGCGATGTCGGCGTCGATCTTGTCAAACAGGGGTTGGCCCAGGCCCACGGGAACGCCCCGGGCCACCACGCGCAAGCGCGCACCACAAGAATCGCCCGACTTGCGCAGGGCGTTCATATAGGCCTCCAGTGCCGACACATCGGCCACTGGGGCAAAAAACGGGTTGTGGGGTACATGGTCCCAGCTCTCAAAGCCAATGGGCACATCGCCAATCTGGCTCATGCAGCCGACAAACGTGGTGCCATATTTTTCTTTCAGCCACTTCTTGGCCACGGCCCCTGCGGCCACCATGGGGGCTGTGAGGCGAGCCGACGAGCGGCCACCGCCTCGCGGATCGCGCAGGCCGTATTTGCGCCAGTAGGTGTAATCGGCATGTCCGGGACGGAAGGTTTGCAGGATGTCGCCATAGTCCTTGCTGCGCTGGTCGGTGTTCTGGATCAAGAGGCAAATCGGGGTCCCCGTGGTCAGCCCCTGGTACACGCCCGAGAGGATCTGCACCGCATCGGGCTCGTTGCGCTGGGTGACAAATTTGCTGGTGCCGGGACGGCGGCGGTCCAGGTCGGGCTGGATGTCGGCTTCGGACAGCGGCATGCCCGGGGGGCAGCCGTCGATCACGCAGCCAATGGCCGGGCCGTGGGATTCACCAAAGTTGGTGACACTGAATAAGTTTCCGAAGGTATTGCCGCTCATGGGCGGGATTATCCCAGAGGTCCGGACAGCCCCCCGCTCAGCACCTGCATCCAGGCTTGTTCGCGAAACATCCAGTAAATCGCCGCCGCAACGGCCATGGCTGGCCCGAACGGCACTTCCTGCTGGCGGCGGCCCCCCGTGAGCACCAGGGCGTAGGCCAAGTGCAACAAGCTGGACATCAACAGCAGAGGCAGCAGGGCCGGAAAACCCAACCATGCGCCCAACGCCGCCATGAGTTTGGGATCGCCCCCACCCATGGCCGCCACGCCGCGCCAACGCTCAAAGACCCAGGCCACGCCCGCCAGCATGCCCCAGCCCAGCCCAGCCCCCAACAAGGCCGACAGCCCATCCACCCCGGTCCATCCCAACAATGACAACAACAAGCCCACCAGGGCCAGCGGCCAGGTCAGCACATCGGGCAGCAACAGGGTTTGCGCATCGATGACGCTCAGCACCACCAGCACCGAAAAGAAGGCCCCCCAGACCAGCGCCTCACGCCCAGGCCCCAGATGCAGCACGCAAGCGACCCACACAAGCGCAAAAACCAACTCGAGCCCGAGGTTGGCAAGCCCGATGGGTGCGCCACAAAAACCGCAGCGCCCGCGCAAGCACACATAACTGAACACCGGCAGGTTATGCCACCAGCGCAGCGGGTGTTGACACGCCGCACAATGCGAGGCCGGGAAACACAGGCCCAAGCCCTCTTCGCCCAGCAATTGGCGGGGCAGGCGGTACACCACTACACCGGCAAAGCTGCCCCACACCAGACCCCACAAGGCGGCCACACCCACCCAGAAGCCACTGGGCAGATGCGACAAATCGGCCAAGTCCATGCCCTTGCCTTCAGGGCGCGGTCTGTGCCGCTGAAGCCACGTTGGGGGCTTGCGTAGGCCAATGCGTCATGCGTTCGACACGCTGCAGCACCTGGCGGGCATAACGCTCGCGCTTGTCGGGCGAGACGGCGTTGTAAGCGCCCAGCCCTTGTGTGGTGTAGCCGTGGCGGGCAAAGTTGTTGGCCAAAATCCAAGCCCCCACCAGGGTGTTCACGCAAGGATCGTAGAGGTCGCGCTCGTCAATGCCGTGCCGCGCCAAGGTACGTAACCAGCCGCTGTTGATCTGCATCAGACCGATGTCGCGGCTGCCATTGCGGTTGACGTTGATGGCCGTGGCCCGCCCGCCCGACTCCTGGTGCGCGATGGCTTGCAGCAGCACCGTCGGCACACCATAGCGCTGGGCCGCATGCTCAAAACAATGGGACGCCGCCACCGTACACCCCAAGAACAGGGTGCAGCCCAGCAACACGCCATGCCATCGCATCATCATGTTTCGCCAGAAATGTTCACCACCCGTCGCACCAGCATGGGGGTCACCACCGTTTTCCCCGAAAGGACACCCAGTCGGACCACTGCAATGCACTTTTGGTATTTTCGAATGCAATGCGCCATGTACCTCCGTCGCAAAAGACATCAGCCTGGAATCCTGAATCATCGTTTGGTGAAGCCGTCGAAAGAACGGGCTTGCTCCAGTCCGAGCAAGCCCAGCCCGTATTTTGCGCGCGCATCTCGTTGTCATTGACCCTGACTTCAACCCATCTTGCGCCGTTGTTCAGAATGCTATTGATTGTGTTGTTCAGATTGTTGACCTGTGTCTGCAAAGCATCCAACTGGTTTTTGAACAAGCTCCAGTCGGCGGTGCCATAGCCGTTGCGCATGGCAAAAATGAAGGGCGTGCCAAAATTTCCTGGGTAAAGACGGGTGGGGTTGCTCATGGTGGGTTCCGCCGCGCCTTTGACGCTGCGCAGCTCGCCGGTGTCTTGGGTGGGGGTGTTGGTGCCGGGCCCAGGGCCCGAGAGGTAGCCGTCGCTGCCCACCCTGTCCAGCGCCTGGTAGAGCACCTGCGAGCTGGGGTCGGCGGCCTGCACGTTGTAGGGCTGCGAGTTGAACACCAGGCTGCGCAAATCGATGGTGCCCGAGGCACAGGCACCCGTGGTGAAGAACACCGAGACCGACCCGCCATTGATGCACATGAACTGGATGAGAACCATGAAGCGCGCCGGCAAGATGGCCGCGCCCGGTCCGCCCACCAACCAGTTGCCGGTGGTGAAGGCCAGGGTGGGATTGGCAGACGTCAACGTCGGCAGGGGCAAGCTGTCCACATAGGCGCTGCCCCCTTCAAGAAAGCCCAGCCGGGCCAATTCCCTGGGGGTGGGTTGCAGGGCATTGACCACGGGCGTCACGGGCCCGCCATTGAGCTGCAGGTTCAGGTTACAGCCGGTGTAATTGTTCGCGGAGATGCCGTTGCCGGAGTTGGCGGCCCAGTTCGTTCGGCCGCACTCGGGCCTCAAGGCCGTGAGCTCTTTGTAGTAAGTCTGCAGGTAACCACCGACCGCCTTGTTCATGCGTTCATAGGTCAGGGCCACGGCACGGGCCCGGTTGTCGGCCGCCTGCTGCGACTGCAGCACGATGAAGGTCGTGATGGCCATGGACATGAGCACCAGCACGAGGCTGAGTTCAATCAGGGTGAAGCCGCGCTGCTGGCGCGCGCCCTTGGGGAGGTGAAGAGAGGCAAACATGGACAGACTTTTTTGCGGGTTCAGCGTGCGCTTTGCTGCGCACTGTTGCGGATGCCGTTTTGCAGCTCCAGTGCCGTGCTGAAGAAGCCGCCCATCATGATGAACAGCATGATGCCGCACAACAACATGATCACGGAACTCATGCGCGAGGCCGATTTTTCGAGCATGGCGATCACGCGGTCAATGGAGCCGATGCCAATTTTCACAAAGGCCTCGACGGGATCGCGTCGCTCGGAAGCGTCCTGCACCCGGTCTTCCAGGTATTGGTTGAGGACCCCGGTCTTGAAGGCCTCACCGAAATGGCTGGTTTTGTTTTTGCCCAGGTTGCGCATGATCAGGCGCAGGTGCGCGCGCATCCAGGGGGTGCTGTAGCGCATCGCACGCTCCAGCGAGGCGCGCAGGGAAACCCCCGTGCGCAGCAGCGAGGCCAGCGAAACGATCAGCATCGCACCCGAAAAATCACGGTACAGGCTGAAAGGCATGAAACGATCCAGACGTCTGCGCACTGCGCCGCGCCAAAGCGGCAAGATGAAGAAGAACAGCCCGATCACGGCAAAGAAGGCGGCAGCGATGTACACCCCCTGGTGCACGATCAACTGGGAGATGCTGTAAAGCATGCGCCCCAAAATAGGCCACCTCTCGGGGGGCAAAAGACCCACCAGCGTCGGCACGATCTGGGTCGCAAAGCCGACCAGCATGGCCGAGAAGATGATGATCAGAATCAGCGGATACAGGATGGCCTTGCGAGCAGCAGCGGCCATGGCGTCGGTTTTTTCGACCGTGACCGACAGGAATTTGAGGCCTTCGGCCATATTGGCGTCGCCTGCACTTTGCAGCGCATCGATCATGATCAGTTCATTGTTCGGCGCGAAACCTTCCATGGCGTCGGTGAGCGATCCGGAGCTCAAGGCATCGATCATGTCGGCATAGACCAGCGCTTCACCCTGGCTTCGCGTGCGCGCACGGGCCTCGTATTTGCGCAAGGTCGAAAACAGGGGCACGCGGTCTTCCAGCGAGCCGGCCAGGTCGTAATAAAAGTCGGAGCGGTTCTTGCGCATGTCTTTGCGCGCCCACCATTTGCTCAAGAGTCCGATCGGGTTTTCCATGATGGTGTTGAATCTCAGCTTTGCACGAGTTGGCTGGGATGTCCGTAGACATGCTCGAAGAAATAAGGATCGACGATGCCTTTGGACACGTCGTACAGCGAGTGGGCCCAGCTGGGTTTGCCGCGCATGACCGGTTCTGTGAAAGCGTGCGTCCGATGGCTGCGCCAAACATCGCGCGCGCGCAGGTCTTCGTTGCGGCGCAACAGATCAAGCAACTCGATGTCGGGCGTGATCACCTCGGCGCTGACTTTCATACCCTGGATGCCGTTGTGACCTGCGGGGTTTTTTTTCATGCCATCGGGCAGGCATTGCGGGCAGCCCTCGGCACTGGCGCAGTTCATGTGGTCGGGATCGATCTGGAACAGTCGCTCATAAAGTTTCAGATGGCCGGTGTCCATGACGGATGTGGCCGGCACCATGCACGCCTTGCAGTTGAGGGGCACCAGGGCTTGGTAAACCAGGGCCGAAAAGAAGTCGGGGACACAGACGTCGTTGCGCAGCAAGCCGATTTGCGGGGAGGCCAATCGCGCCACCACACCCAGGGCCGAGGTGGCATGCACGGTGGTGAGCAACTTGTGCCCGGTCTGAATGGCGGTGTAGGCCATCTGCCCCGAGATGGCGTCACGGATTTCGCCGAACATGCCGATGTCCGGGTCCATGCGCAAAAAGGCCATCATCGACGCGTAGAAAGGGTTGTCGGAGACTGTGCCTTGCGAGGCCATCATGCTGCGCTGGATGGACAGGTGCGACACCCCCGGAACGATGTATTCAACCGGGTCTTCAATGGCGATGATCTTGCGGGAACCCTCGCGCGCAAGCCGCGAGAGCATGGCGCTGAGCGTGGTCGTTTTGCCCGAACCCGTCACACCCGCCACAAACACCCCGCCCACCGAAGATGCCAGGGCTTTGACCAACTGGTCGATCTGGTCTGGGGTGTAACCCAGGCTCTCTAGTGTCAGCGATGTGTTGCTGGCGTGGCTGTCGGTCTTGAGAATGCGGATCACCACCTCATAACCGCCCACCGAAGGGTGACTTTGGTAACGCAGCGACACTTGTCGATCCCCCACATTCATGGGGATCATGGCCGACTGCACGCTGTTGACGTTGAAGGCCACTTCAGAGCGCGAGCGCTCCTCGGCCAGCAAGGTATAACAAGCCGCAATGGCTTGCGTGCAAATGTCTGCTGGGTACTCCTTGATCTGCCGCAGGATGCCGTCCCGACGGATGCGCACATCCGCCACATGGCCTCGCGTTTCGATGTGGATATCGGTGGCCTGCAAATCCAAACAGGCCTTGACCAATTGGCGGAACCAATGAATCTGCTCGGACTCCCCGACCACCCTGTCAAAGACCGCCTGGTTGCCTTCGGTTTGCTTGCGCCGCTGGTCTGCTGTGGTGCTGCCGTTGAAACGCTGCAGCAAAGTGGCCATGACGTCGTCGTCACAGGTGTAGAAACCAGCGAAGGTGTAGCCGGCCTCCTTGCCTTGCTCGATCAGGTGAAACCAAGCGGGGGAGCCCTGCTCACGCTGAATGCTGATGACACAGAAATGTCGGCCCTGCATCACCCCAGCCAGCATGCTTTGCTGCTTGTCGTCGAGCAGCTTCAAGACCGGATTGGGGCCATGCGAGAGAACCACCTCCAGAAGGGGCACTTCAGAAAAACGCCGAATGTGTCCGTGGCTGTTTTGAGCCGCGGACACACGGGTTGCTGTTGACCTGCCCTGCAAAATCATCGCGCGCTGGGAACTTGGCTGGGAACAGGAGGCGACACCTGCGGCAACACCTGCGGCAAAGGGGCTTGCGTGTTGCCGGGAACAAAACCCTGCATGGGCGGCAAATTGCTGGCGGAAAAGCGCGCCGTACCGGGCACCGAACCAGCCCCGCCAGAGGTGTTGGCGGCAGCAAGCTGTCCAGGAGGAGCGATCGTCACACGCGGTGTCTGGGCAAATTCCCAGCCCGTACTGCCAGGAGCGGCCGGGTAGAGCTTGCGCCGCTCCAGACCGCGCCTCATGGTCACGCTGCGTGAATCGGCCGACACAATCTGCCACCCGCTGGGCAATGTGTTGCCTGCACGCAGCTGCAGGCGGTGGATGACATCACCCTGCCAGATTTCGCCGACCAGGTTGTTGTTGATGCCAGAAATCGACCACAGCTGCATGGGCTGGGCCTCATCCTGAATGCTGACGCTGCCCTGGCTCTGGCGCAATTTGTCCTGTTTGGTTTGGTTGATCACCTGGTCCAGAACCGATTGCGCTGAGCTTTGAGCCACCACGCCCACGAGCATCACGGTCAATGCACAGCGCTTAATATTTTTTGCCTTTGGCATAGTAGTGTCCTGTCAATGTGTAAACCCAGTTCTTGGTCTTTTCGTCCAGCTGAATGGTCAAGCTTTGCAACGCCTGCGCTGGTAAATTCAGACGAAAATCTCCCAGCGACCACAGCTCGTGCGTGATGCTCCACTCCCCACGAACGACCGGACGCGTCAACTGTTCAACCGTTGCGCCTGTGCCGGGAAAGAGCTCGGGCGGTTTGAGCGTGACTTGGGCTTCTGGCAGCAGCGCCATGTCTTGCAACTGGCTGGTCAAAACCGTTTCGGCTTGATCGCTCGTGGGCAGTTCGTTGCGCTTGCGGGACAGCTCGACACCCGCTGGAGGCTCCACCGAAAAAGTGGTCTCGATCAGGGCTTGTGCCGGGCTGTCGCCCGACTGCGGCTTTGACTGCAACATGCTCACCATGCCTGCAGGAGGATTGGATTTGAAGTCATTCACACTGCCGCTCTCGCGCCGCCAGTTTGCCGTGCAGCTGTCTTTTTCGCAGACCACTTTTTCCAGCCGCCAGCCCGACCGGGTCACCGGCAACTTGCCGAAGACTTCACGCCAGCGGGCCAGGGCCAGATTGCCATCAGGCCCAATCTGCTGCAAGGCCGAATCGACCTGTCTTTCATAGACCAAGTTGGGGTCCTGCTGCTGGGTGAGCCGCTGCCTTTCGATTTTTTGTTTTTGGCTGAACCACCAATAACTCCCGGCTGAAGCGATCAAAACCACGGGCACCATGATCACGGCAAGCTGGATGCGAAATTGGTAATTGGGCAAACCTTGAAGCGCGGCCTCAGGCTCTGGCAGTCCAAAGGCATCGCTCAATGGCATTTTTTCAATGTCGAGCAGCTCTTCCACGTTGCCAACATAACGAATGGCTTGACCCGATTGAAGTGCCTTGTACTCCTGGATGAGTGCCATCACTTCGCCCAAGGATCCCACCTGGTCAAAATGGGGCACCGGCTTGGATTCGCTGAGCACCGTCAGGCTGTAAAGCGTTTCCGTGATTCGGAAGACAAACATCTCCAGACCACCACGAGAGGATGTCTCGGCCAGGTGCATGGCCGCAGAATGCGGTTTTTGCTTGATCTTGCGGTCTATGCCGTAGGCAAAGCCTGCGATGTCCATCGCAGCGGTCAGGTAGTGTGTATAGCCCAGCCGCTGCACCGTGCGCATGGTTCTGGACAAATCGCTGCTGCGGTTGTATAGCCGCCAATCCAGCACAAACACATAATGGTGGCGTCCGATCAGGATGGATTTGGCGCCGTCTATAGCCTGGGCGTTGCGGGAGAGCGGTTCGCTTTTGGTGCGTTCACTTTTCCCGAAACGCGACTTCCAGCGCTCAAGCGTTGATGAGCTGGCCATGGCAATCAGCTTTCATTGATCGTCGGCGTCAACAAAATGACCACGCTCTTTTTGTTGCTCCTGGAAGAACGGGACGTCGGCAGTTTGTTGCCCACCACATCGGCGGCGTTGTTGCGGGTGTCCTCGTATTCATAGCCCAAAAGCACCAAGGTTTCTCCCATGGCCAGACCTACGCGCTGCACATTCATGAAGCTGTCCACATCGGGCTGCTGAACGGAGGCCTGACCAAAACCAGAGCCAGTGGAAAAACTCGCCAACTCACGCATAGAGCTGATGCCAATCGCTGTTTCCAGAAGAATGCGGTTGGAGTCCAGAATGACCGGTAGCAGGTTGAGCGAAAACCCGGTGTTGATGTCGGCTGCTGTCAGGGTTGCGCCGGTGATCGTGCCGGTGCCAGAGACCGTTCCGGCCGTGATGGAACGGACATAAGTGCGCGTGTTGGACACACTCAAAGGAACAGACTGGCGGTGCATGGTGTTGACCACCGTCGAGTACATGGTGCTGACGCGGCCGTAACGCTCCAGGCTCTTGAGCAGGAACTGGCTGTTTGAACCACGGAATATGCCCACCACCCCGGCGTCGGAAGTGCCCTTGAGAAAGGCAGGACCCGAAGTCCGAAATCTTTCGTTGTTGCTGGTGATGTTCGCCCAATCGATGCCGGCTTGCGCCTCTGTGGACAGGTCCACCTGCACCACCTCCACATGGATGCTGATCTGCCGCATGTACTGGCTGTGAATTTGTTGAATGTAGCGTTCAACTTCCTGCACATTGGCGATCGCATCGCGGACCGTGGCGATACCCAGTTTGGGATCGAGCTGCACCTGACCTGTTGTGGACAGCATCAGGGGAATGGTTTTACCCAAACCCTCCCACAGTTCGTCGGCAAACTCGGTGGTCATGCTGGAACTGTTGCCTGCCGCACCCAGGGTAAAGGTGCGGCTGCCCTTGAAGCCTGCAGGCAAGGCCCGCACGGGAATGAACTGGGTGACCACGCGACGGAAAACGATGCGGTCGTTCTCAAACGCCCAGTTCAGCTGGGCTTGGTTGGCAATCCAATCGAGCAACTCGGTGAAGGGGCCGCTGTAATTGAGTTCAAAGGTGTTAACGGCCTGCTCGGCCGTCAAGCCCACACGCCCTGCACCGGCCTGCATGGCGGTTGGACCGGCGAGGTTCATCGCATCCACATTCGTCGGCAAGCCCGTAGGACTGGCCTGCCCCGCGACAGGGGGAGGCACAGTGACCTGGGTGCGGACCGCCGAGAAGGCACGCGGGTCCATCAAGGCGTCGGGTGTCATGCTGACCACCACGCCGGTGGTGCGCGTGAGGATGTCGGCAATGGTGGCCAGGTTGTGCCGACCCGGATAGCGGACCGTCACGTTCTGGATGTGCGCAGGCAACACAGCAGACTGCTTGAGCGGCACGGAGCGGCTGACAAACCGCACCATTTTTTCTTCCTTGACCAAGGGCGGCAGCACCGCTGGCTGGCGCAGCTGGTTCTGCGCAGCCATCGCGCGCTCTGTCGCGGCGCGGTGGTTTTGTGCATCCACCCAATCAAAACTGCTGCACGCCTGCAGACCCAGGAGTGCCACCACTGGCATCACGTATCGAAAGATTGTCAATTTCATAGCAAATCCGCCCGTTAAGGCGCGACAAAGGGTCAAGACAAAAGGCGGCCGAGGCTCAGCGGCGGCCTTCGTCCATGAAACGAACCACACGCAAAACACGTGCAGCCGGGTTGAAGATCGCCTGCAAGGGGTAATCGGTCAGTGCCACGGTGGACATGACCTCGGTCACAGCGCCCCGAAAGCCCCCCTCAAAGACCACACCGGACTCAATGGGGAAATCGCGGTCAATCTGCCAGACCAACTGGTATTTCGCCTGCGCGGCCCATCGCGACATGGCGCGGTAAAGGGTTTTGTCCTTCATCAAGATGGTCCATTGCTGCGGCGCCCCCTCGTCGACCACCACCTGCGGTGGCTCCTGCACAGGCCCCTGACCGGGTGCAGAGCGCGGGCTGCGCGACCATTCCAACTGCGTTTCGCGCATGAAACTGGGCGCGGATTTGTCTTCGATCGTCTGGGCATTCGACGTCGCCGCCAGCATCGCCAGGGCCGCCAAAAGACAGCGTGGTGTTGACAATCTCATGTCAGCGCCCCTGTCAGCTGCGTGGAATCAGCATGGTGATGGTGGTTTGCCCGGTGTTGGCCGAGGGTGCGCATGCTTGAGACACCGTGGCCGAGGTCGGCAACACGCCTGGGGACTTGAGAACAGTACCCGACAGCGCTGTTGGCGCCGTCGCTACAGCACTGGCGAGTTGGTTGTTGACAGCGAGTCCCAGTCCAAGACTTTCGAGTCCCAAAGCCAGATCGGTACAAGCCGAGGTTGGAACGCCGGTCAGGGTGTAGACGTAGGCTTGGTTGGTGGCCAATCCGTAGGTCGCGGTTGCCATTGGGGCCACATGCACAGCACCGCCAAACTCGTTGGTGACCGCTGCAGTCCCCAAGCCAGGGTTGGTGACGGTTTTTTCTTCCCAGACACCCATGGCGCGCGAGGACAGATTGACGGTTGTCGCCAGGGCATAGGAATTGTCACGGATCAGCTTGGAGGTGATGGCACCTATCGCCCTGTTGGTATTGGAGATGGTTTTGTTGACGTTGTTGCTTTGCAAGATGGCTTGCACACCGGTGATGGCACCGCCAATGACAACCGCGATGATGGCCAGAACAATCGAGAGTTCGATCAAGCTGTAACCACGCTGTGAATGATTCATTAATGACTCCTGCATTGAAAAAATTGGAACTTTAAATATAACTTAATTAAATTGTTTTTTATTTTTGTTAAAGAATTTTTTTCATGGTTGATGGGTGCTTGATGCAGGCCTGGTCTGTCACGCGGCGAGATCTGGCCCAGCAAAAACGAGAAGGCCGGCCGATCTTGACGATGGCCGGCCCCTGGCTGCTGGGCGTGAAGCAGATGGCGCAGCGACAACCGTGCTGGCCGCCCGCTTATTTTTGGCCGCCCTGAACTGGGATCAGGCCGTATTCGAGGTCGAGCAGGCTGCCGCCTGCGGATTTGACCTCGATCCACACCATGCGGTCCTCGCGCTGGAACATGAAGGACTGCTGCAAGGCGATGCGGCGGTTGAGCATCACTTTCCAGCCCTTGCGCTCGGCATCTCGCAGCAAGCTGTCCCGGGCCGCATCCAAGCAAGTCACACCGCTGCAGGTCAGACTGGAAACAGGCGTGTCCTCGCTCATGCTGGCGCTGGCGGCCAGCCCTGCCGGTCTGGGCCGCAGCTTGTCCTGCGCCGCAGATGCCCCGACAGGAGAGCTTGCGCCCGAGGCGAACTCCACTTTGGCAAACAGACGCCCGAACATGCGCGAGCCAACGCCAAAGGTCGTCTCTTCTTGGGCACGGACGTGGACAGCACCAGCGATCCAGGGAAAGTCGTGCGCAGGGGGCGGTGGAGGCACAGCGCGCACGGTTTGGGCTGCGGCAGTGGCAGCCGACGGTCCTGCGCCAATGGCTGGCAGAGCCGCTGGTGCGGGCGCTGCAAGTGCTGCGGGCGTTGGCGAAGGCAGCACTGCCGGCCTGTCGGCTGCAGGCGACGGCGGGGCTGGCAGCGCCGCACGTGGTGTGCGCGGATCCGCCGCCACCTGGAAGATCGGCAAGCCTTCCGGCGTGGTGGCGCGCACAGCTTCGGCAGGGCTTCGCACCGGGGCAGTCAAGACTCGGGCGGGCTGCGAGGGCTCTTCCCACACCACCACAGGCTGCGCTTGTGCAGCAGGCCTGACGGCAGGTGCGCCCATTTCACTGGGCAAGAAAGCACAACCGGTCAGGCTGGACAAAGCAAGACCGGACAACAAACTGGAACGGGCACGTGTCTTCATGCTCTTCAAACCCTTGTATGGAATAGGCCGCAACATCAACGCGCACCGGAATTGTTGGGAAGGGCTCTGGCATCGACGGCGCCGCGATTCAGAAAAATGATCGGTCGTCCATTGGAGGACTGCTCCATCGTGCGAGCTGGCAACGATGGCTGCAGCGGCGTGATCTGCACCGGCGCCTGCGTCAGCTGGGGCTGTGCGATGGGCGCAGGCTGCTGGTTGAGCGCCACCGAGTACATGGCATCCACGCCATCGGACTGGTTGCTCAGGCGGATGTCCAGCAAACGTCCCCCCTTGGCAAACGCCATCAGCGACTGGTGGCCGAAGTGCATGGCGGACTGCAGATCCCATCCTTTGCGACGGGCATCGGCAATCAGCAGGTTCTGTGCAGCTTCCCTGTGGGCATGGGGCAGGTGCGAATAAAACACGCCGGTCTGCATGTCCGACTCGCCCAGCAAAACCGACTGTTCATGCCGGATCAGCTGCATGCCACTGGCCATCGGGTAACTTTCGGCTTGCACCGCTGGCCAGGGTGTCTGGGCATGAGCCAAGGCGCTGAACGCCATCGCACAGGCCACGAACCACTTGTATTTCATAAATGCCTTTGAGACTGTTTGAACCCATGAAATGCAAGTACTTTACATCAATTTAGAGGTATTTTGACACTCACTTTCAATACTTTGGAATTCATAAAAGAGGCAAGGCCAGCGCGCATCGCCGGTGAAAAACCCAAAAAAAAGGCCGCTCACAGCGGCCTTGACGGGAGGTGGGGGGTGCCGTGCTCAGGGTCCTGGTTTTGAGCCGGTCTCCTGATCGGCCGGCCAATCGCGGATATAGGCCTTGAGCATTTTGTTCTCGAAGTCCTGGGCCTCGACCACGGCTTTGGCCACGTCGTAGAAGCTGATCACGCCCATCAGCATGCTGCCCTCCACCACCGGCATGTAGCGCGCATGGCGCTCGAGCATCATGCGGCGCACCTCGTCGATGGCGGTGTCGGGAGAGCAGGTCAGCGGCTGTCGGTCCATGGCATCGCCGACGGTGGACGCGCCGACCTGGCCTGCGTTGCCCACGATTTTCTGGATCACTTCGCGGAAGGTCAGCATGCCCGACACCTGGCCCTTGTCCATGACCACCAGCGAGCCCAGGTCCTTGTCGGCCATGAAGCTGACCGCGTCCATGAGGGGTTGGTCAGGTTGGGCCGTGAACAGGGTGTTGCCTTTGACGCGCAGGATGTCGCTGACTTGCATGGTGGTTCTCCGGATGGCGAGCGTGTGACGGTGCAGAGGCTTCAATATAGCCCACAATGGCATCCGTGCGCAGCGGTTTGCGCTTTCAGAAAACCCCTTGGAGAGACACCTCACATGCCCGGCTATTCCGACCCTGGCTTTGACACCCTGGCGTTGCACGCCGGGGCAGGCCCCGACCCGAGCACCGGCGCGCGCGCCGTTCCGCTGCACCTGTCCACTTCTTTCGTCTTCGAGTCGAGCGACCAGGCCGCTGCGCTCTTCAATCTGGAGCGCGCCGGCCATGTGTACAGCCGCATCAGCAACCCGACCACCGCCGTGCTGGAGCAACGCGTGGCCGCTTTGGAAGGCGGCATCGGGGCGATTGCCACCGCCAGCGGACAGGCCGCGCTGCACCTGGCCATTTGCACCTTGATGGGCGCAGGCAGCCACATCGTGGCGTCCACCGCCCTGTACGGCGGCTCACAAAACCTGCTGCACTACACACTGCGCCGTTTTGGCATCGAGACCACCTTCGTCAAGCCGGGCGACATCGACGGCTGGCGCGCTGCAGTGCGGCCCAATACCCAACTTTTCTTTGGCGAAACCGTGGGCAACCCGGGGCTGGACGTGCTCGACATGCCGACGGTGAGCCAGATCGCTCACGAGGCCGGCGTGCCGCTGCTGGTGGACTCCACCCTGACCTCGCCTTGGCTGATCAAACCCTTCGACCATGGGGCCGACCTGGTCTACCACTCGGCCACCAAATTCCTGTCGGGCCACGGGACGGTGATCGGCGGTGTGCTGGTCGATGGCGGCAGCTTTGACTGGGAGCGCTCGGGCAAGTTCGCTGAGCTGACCGAAGCCTATGCAGGCTTTCACAACATGGTGTTCAGCGAAGAAAGCACCGTGGGTGCGTTTTTGTTGCGCGCGCGGCGCGAGGGCCTGCGTGACTTTGGCGCGTGCCTGTCACCGCACTCGGCCTGGCTGATCCTGCAAGGCATCGAGACCCTGCCCCTGCGCATGGCGCGGCACATGCAGAACACCACGCGTGTGGTCGAGTTCCTGGCTGCGCACCCGCTCGTCACCCGTGTCGGCCACCCCATGCTGGAGAGCCACCCCAGCCACGCGCTGGCGCAAAAGCTGTTGCCGCGTGGCGCAGGCTCGGTGTTCAGTTTCGACATTGCCGGCAGCCGCCAGCAAGGCCGCGCCTTCATCGAAGCGCTCAAGGTCTTCAGCCACCTGGCCAATGTGGGGGATGCCAAGAGCCTGGTGATCCACCCGGCCAGCACCACGCATTTCCGCATGACGGACGAGGCCCTGGCCGCAGCCGGCATTGGCCCTGGCACGATCCGCCTGTCGATTGGCCTGGAAGACCCGGCCGACCTGATCGATGACCTGAAAAAAGCGCTCAAAGCGGCGGAGAAAGCCGCATGAAAATCTCCGTTCAAGGCCATGACCTGTACGCCTACACCGGCGGCAAGCCCTTCAACCCCGCTCAGCCCACCGCCGTGTTCATCCATGGCGTGCTCAACGACCACAGCGTCTTTATTTTGCAAACCCGCTACCTGGCGCACCACGGCTGGAATGTGCTGGCCATCGACCTGCCCGGCCACTGCAAAAGCGAAGGCACTGCGCCGCACAGTGTGGAAGAAGCCGCCGACACCGTCATCGCGCTGCTGGATGCGATGCAGCTTGAAAAAGCCGCGCTGATTGGCCACAGCTTTGGCTCGCTGATCGCCCTCGAAGCGACCGCACGCGACGCTGCGGCCCACCCCGGGCGCATCGGCCATCTGGTGATGGTGGGCACCGCCTACCCCATGCGCGTGTCGCCCGCCTTGCTTGATTTGTCGGTCAGTGCACCCTTCAAAGCCATCGACATGGTCAACAGCTTTTCGCACTCGACGCTCGCGCCACCCCCTTCAGCCTTGGGCCCCGGCACCTGGCTGTATGGCGGCAGCAAAGCGCTGATGCGCCGCGTGCTGGCCAGCAACACCCTGGTCAATGTCTTCCATACCGGCTTCAAGGCCTGCGACGACTACCGAGGCGCAGAAGCGGCCATGGCCCGCGTCGCATGTCCGACCCTGTTTGTGCTGGGCAGCGCCGACCAGATGACACCGCCCAAAGCCGCGCAAAGCCTGATCGCCTCATGCGCCCAAGCCCAGGTGGTTCAATTGCCCGCAGGCCATTCGCTCATGACCGAAGCGCCCGAAGGCGTGCTGCAGGCGCTCAAGGATTTTTTGAAACCGTGAGCGTGACGGCCTTTCGCGCACAGGGGTGCGCTCCCACACAAGACGCCTTTCGCGCACAGGGGTGCGCGCCTACGACATGAACACCCTGGCTGCCCACATCACCCCGCCCTTATCGGCTGAAAGGGCCCAGACAATCGCCCACTCGCTGGACCTGCGGGCCTTGCCGCGTGATTTTCTGGACAACCCCTACCCGGTTTACGCCGCCCTGCGCCAGAGTGAGCCCATCAAGCGCATGCCCGACGGCTCGTACTTCCTGACGCGCCACGCCGATCTGGTAGCGGTGTACCGCGATGCCAAGGTCTTCAGCTCCGACAAGCAGGTCGAGTTCGGCCCCAAATACAACCACGCGCCCTTCAACCAGCCGCCGTTTGCCACGCCCGGCGGTGTGTCGCCGCTGTTTGAGCACCACACCCACAGCCTGGTCTTCAACGACCCGCCACTGCACACCCGGGTGCGTCGCCTGATCATGGGCGCCCTCACCCGCCGCGCCATCGAGGCCATGGAGCCGGGCCTGGTGCTGCTGGTGGACAGCCTGCTGGACAAGATCGAGGCCCAGCGCGGCGGCGACCTGATCGAAGATTTTGCTTCGGCCATTCCGGTGGAGATCATCGGCAACCTGCTGGGCGTGCCGCACGCCGAGCGCGAGCCCCTGCGCGGCTGGTCGCTGGCCATTTTGGGTGCACTCGAGCCCGCCCTCAGCCCCGAACAAGAAGCCCTGGGCCACCGCAGCGTGAGCGAGTTTTTGGCCTACCTGCGCCAGTTGGTGGCGGATCGCCGCCAGCACCCCGGTGACCCAGAGCACGACGTGCTGACCCGGCTGATTCAAGGTGAAGACAGTGGCGACGCGCTCAGCGAAGTCGAGCTGCTGCACAACTGCGTGTTTTTGCTCAACGCTGGACACGAGACCACGACCAACCTGATCGGCAATGCGCTCATCAGCCTGCAGGAATGGCCCGAGCAAGCCCGGCAACTGCAGGCCGATTTGAATCAAGCGGCGACCGATGGCGCACGCGAACAAATTCTGGCCCTGGCCGTGGACGAGTTTCTGCGCTTTGAATCGTCCAACCAACTGAGCAACCGCCGCGCCCTGCAAGCCACGCAGGTTCATGGTGTCGATCTGCCTGCGGGGGCCTTGGTCACGCTGTGCATCGGCGCGGCCAACCGCGACCCGGCGGTGTACGCGCACCCCGAACAGCTGGACTTGCGCCGCACCGGCAACAAGCACCTGGCCTTTGGCTTTGGCGTGCACCAGTGCGCGGGCCTGAGCCTGGCGCGTTTGGAGGGCCGCGTCGCCATCGGGCGCTTTTTGCAACGTTTTCCGAACTACCAACTCTCTGAGGCCCCGGTGCGGGGCGGACGGGCGCGTTTTCGCGGCTTTCTGCAGGCACCCTTTTCGATCTGATCCCAGCCAAGAAACAAACCATGAACACGCCCGAAACACCCTCAACCGAGCACCCCAGTTTTGCCGAGTTTTACCCCTTTTACCTGAGCGAGCACAGCGACCGCACCTGTCGACGCATGCACTTTGTGGGCAGTACCTTGAGCCTGATGTGCTTGGCGATGCTGGCCATCACCGGCAAACCCCAGTACCTCTTGTACGGTCTGCTGTGCGGCTATGGCTGCGCCTGGATCGGGCATTTTGTGTTCGAGAAAAACAAACCCGCCAGCTTCAAGCGCCCGCTCTACAGTTTCATGGGCGACTGGGTGATGTACCGCGACATGTGGCGCGGGCGCATCAGCTTTTGAAAAGCTGCACCAGCCGAATCTGGTCCAGCCCGGTTTGCAACCAAAGCGGGTCGGTGGGAGATGCCCGCAACACCAGCAAGCGATCGGCCAGCGGGGCCACACTGGCCAGCTCAGGGTCCACCAGCAACACCAAACGGGCTTGACCCAGGTCGTTTTGCTCGCTCAAGCGGCCCACCCAATCCAGGCCTTGCAGCACGCCCAGCACTTGACGCAACTCATCCGTTTCAACCCTTAAAAACGCGGCCAGCTCGTCGACACTGCGCCCACGTCGCTCGGTGACTTTGGCGGCATTCAACGCGGCCAGCACCTCCAAGGCGAGCCTGAATGACCACCCAGCACCCTCAGGTTTGCGCCAAACCGGCCGCCCCAACTCGGGCAAACTGGACGCCAACACGGCCCCCAGCAAGACCAGCAGCCAGGTCACATAAATCCAGACCAGCAAAATCGGTACCGCCGCAAAAGCCCCATAGACCAGAGAATAGGTCGGCACCTCGAGCAGGTAAAAAGCCATCGCTTTTTTGGCCAGCTCCAGCGAACCGGCCACCAAAAAACCCGCCGTGATGGCATGGCGCCAGCGCACCCGGGTGTAGGGCACATAGAAATACAGGCCGCTCACACAAGCGGTGAGCATCAAAAACTCAAACCCGTCCAACAACCAGCGGGTCGAGCCGGGCAAAACATTCACCACATCTCTGGAGGCCGTGACCACAAAAGACGTGACGGCCAAACTGCTGCCCAAAAGCAAGGGTCCCAGCGTGATGGCCGACCAATACAGCAGCACCCGCTGGGGCAAGGGCCGCTGCCGCTGCAAGCGCCAAATCTGCCCCAAAGTGCGCTCGATGGTCACCATCAAAAACACCGCCGACAACAGCACAGCCACCAATCCGGCTGTGCCCAACCGGCTGGCCTTGAGCGAGAACTGGGTGAGGTAACTGAGCACTTGGCGGGCGATGCTCTCGGGCACCAGGCTCTCGATCAGCCAGCGCTGGATCGTGTCTTGAAACTTGCCAAAGACTGGAAAAGCCGAAAAAACCGCCAAACCGACCGCAAACAGCGGTACCAAGGCCAACACGGTGGTGAAGGTGAGCGAGCTGGCGCTGACACCCAAACGGGCATCGCGAAAACGCTCGGCCAGCACGGCACCCATTTGGCGCCAAGGGAAAACCGACAGCTCTTGCCACCACAGCCCCGTGTGGTCGCGCAAAGAGGTCTTCTTCAAGGTAGATTGCATGCCCGGTATGATGCCACCGCAATGAACACGAACCCAGAAACCAGTCCCCGCCCCCCCGAAGAATCTGTTGCACCAGCAGGGCTCGACCGTACCCGCTGGTTGGCCGTAGGCAGCTTGCTGGGCCTGATTGTCCTGGGACTGGCCTGGGAACTCTGGCTGGCCCCGCTGCGCGAAGGCGGCTCTTGGTGGGCCATCAAGGTGCTGCCTTTGTGCATCCCCATGGCCGGTTTGCTGAAAAACCGCATGTACACCTACCGCTGGGTCAGCATGCTGGTTTGGTTGTACTTCACCGAAGGGGTGGTGCGGGCCTGGGGCGATGCTTGGCCCTCTTCGGGCTTGGCCATGCTGCAAACCCTGCTGTGCACCACTTTGTTTGTGGCTTGCGCCCTGCATGTGCGCATCCGTTTCAAAGCGGCCAAAGCCAGCGGCAACTTTGTGCCCGTGCCCCGAGACTGAACACCATGACCCAAGTTTTGCCCCACCCACTGCTGGAACAGCTGCGCCAAATTTGTGGCACTGCTAACGTTCTGACGCACGAAGACCCTGCCACCGACCTGAGCCCTTGGGAGCAAGACTGGCGCAAACGCGTGAGCGGCCGGGCCTTGGCCGTGGTCAGGCCTGGCGACACCGCACAAGTGGCCGCAGTGGTCAAAGCCTGCGCCGCACACCAAACCCCCATCGTGCCCCAAGGCGGTAACACGGGCTTGGTGGTGGGCGGTATCCCCGACAACTCCGGGCAGCAAATTGTGCTGAGCATGACCCGCATGAACGCGGTGCGCGCCATCGACCCCGCCAACCTGACCCTCACGGTGGAAGCCGGCTGTGTGTTGCAAAACCTGCAAACCGCTGCCGAACAAGCCGGATTTTTGTTCCCTTTGAGTTTGGGCGCCGAAGGCAGCTGCACGATTGGCGGCAATCTGGGGACCAACGCGGGCGGCACCCAGGTGCTGCGCTACGGCAACGCGCGCGAGCTGTGTTTGGGGCTGGAAGTGGTGACCGCCCAAGGTGAGGTTTGGCACGGCCTGTCGGGCCTGCGCAAGGACAACACGGGCTACGACCTGCGCCATCTGATGATTGGCAGCGAAGGCACGCTGGGCATCATCACTGCGGCCACCATGAAGCTTTACCCCCAGCCTGCCGCGCAATTGACGGCTTGGGCGGCCGTGCCGAGCATGGAAGCGGCCGTGGAACTCCTGGGCTTGGCCCACCAGCGACTGGGCCCAGGCCTGACGGGCTTTGAGGTCATGGGTCAATTCGCCCTGAGTTTGGTGGACAAGCATTTTCCGCATTTGCGCGTGCCCATTTGGCAAGACACCCCTTGGTGCGTGCTGCTGGAAAATTCAGACAGCGAAAGCGAGCAACACGCCCGTGGTCAGTTTGAAGCCTTGCTCGAAACCGCCATGGCACAAGGCTGGGTGAGCGATGCCGTCGTCGCCGAAAACCTGACGCAAGCCAAAGGCCTGTGGCACATCCGCGAAAGCATCACTTTGGCCCAAGTGCAAGAAGGCCAAAACATCAAGCACGACATCAGCATCCCGGTCTCGCAGATCGCCAACTTTGTAAAAGAAACCGATGCCCTGCTGGAGCGCGAAGTTCCGGGTGTGCGCTTGGTCGACTTTGGTCATCTGGGCGATGGCAACCTGCACTACAACGTGCAAGCGCCCGAAGGGTCTGATGGCAAGGACTTTGTGCGGGCCTTTGAAGACAAGATCAACACCTTGGTGTTTGACCAGGTCAAACGCTTCAACGGCTCCATCAGCGCAGAGCACGGTGTGGGCGCGCAAAAAGTGAACAAGTTGCCGCACTACAAAGACCCCACAGCCATGGCCATGATGCGGGCCGTGAAACAGGCGCTGGACCCCCACAACATCATGAACCCGGGGCGTGTGCTCGCCTAAACCCTTTGATCTGAAAACCAAGCCCATGAACGCCACTGCACCCGCCCCTCATCGCCCAGTACGCAGCCAGTACGAAGACTTCATGCGCCATGTCTACACAACGGGCGTGCAAAAAGGCGACCGCACCGGCACAGGCACGCGCAGCGTGTTCGGCCACCAGATGCGGTTTGACCTGAACGAGGGCTTTCCGCTGGTCACCACCAAGAAGGTGTTTTTGCGGGCCATCATTGTGGAATTGCTGTGGTTTTTGCGCGGCGACAGCAACGTGAAGTGGCTGCAAGAGCGTGGTTGCACCATCTGGGACGAATGGGCGCGCGAGGACGGCTCGCTCGGTCCTGTTTATGGTGTGCAGTGGCGCAGCTGGCCCACACCGGGCGGCGGGCACATCGACCAAATGCAACAGGTCATGGACACGCTCAAAAACAACCCTGACAGCCGCCGCATCATCGTGAGCGCCTGGAACGTCGCTGAGCTCGACCAAATGGCGCTCATGCCTTGCCATGCGTTCTTCCAGTTTTATGTGGCCCCGCCGCAAAAAGCAGGCGACAAGCCCAAGCTCAGCTGCCAGTTGTACCAGCGCAGCGCCGACATCTTTTTGGGCGTGCCCTTCAACATCGCCAGTTACGCCTTGCTGACCCACATGGTGGCCCAGCAGTGCGACATGGACGTGGGGGATTTCATTTGGACCGGTGGTGATTGCCACATTTACAGCAACCACCACGAGCAAGTCGCGCTGCAACTGAGCCGTGCGCCCATGGCCTACCCGACCCTGAACATCAAGCGCCGACCCGCTTCGATTTTTGATTACGAATTTGAAGACTTCGAAGTCGTGGACTACGCGTGCCACCCGGCCATCAAAGCCCCCGTGGCGGTTTGAGCACCAACCCGATGAAGCTGCACCTGATTTACGCCCGCGCCCGCAACGGTGTGATCGGCAAAGACAACCAAATGCCTTGGCACCTGCCCGAAGACTTGGCCCACTTCAAGCGCGTGACGCTGGGCCAGCCGGTCATCATGGGCCGCAAGACCTGGGATTCTCTGCCTGCACGGTTTCGCCCCCTGCCCGGGCGCCTGAACATCGTCATCACCCGCCAGACTGACTGGCAAGCCGAAGGCGCTTTGCGTGCGGCTTCCATCGATGAAGCCATGCGGCTGTGCGGCGATGCACCCGACGCCTGGATCATGGGCGGCGCGGAGATTTACCGCCAGGCCGAGCCCCTGGCCAGCACCGCGGTGGTGACCGAAATCGAAGCCGACTATGAAGGCGATGCCTACGCGCCCGATCTGTCGGCTGGCTGGACTGAAGTGCAGCGCGAGGCCCATGTGGCGGCCAATGGCTTGCGCTTCAGCTTTGTCACCCGCCAACACCACCGCACAAGCCCACCATGAAAATTGCCACCTGGAATGTGAACTCTTTGTCGGTGCGCCTGCCGCAAGTTTTGGATTGGTTGGCGGTGCAAAAAGAGTCCGGCGGCATCGATGTGCTGGCCCTGCAAGAGCTCAAACTCACCGACGACAAATTTCCCATCGCGGCTTTGCAAGAGGCCGGCTACCAAGCCCATTGGTTTGGCCAAAAAACCTACAACGGCGTGGCGCTCATCTCCCCCGCCACGGGTACCGAGGTGGTCAAAAACATCCCCGGTTTTGAAGACGACATGTCCCGCGTGATCGCCGCCACTTACCCCGACGGTGCGGGCGGTTCGGTGCGGGTCATTGGCGCCTACTTTCCCAACGGCCAAGCGCCCGACAGCGACAAGTTTGTCTACAAGATGCGCTGGCTGGATGCACTGCGCGATTGGGTAGGCAGCGAAATGCAAAAGCACCCCCACTTGGTGCTGCTGGGCGACTACAACATCACTTTTGACGAGCTGGACATGTGGGACCCGGTGGGCCTGAAAGACACCATCCACTGCACCTTGGCCGAGCGTGAAAAACTGCAAGCCCTGACCGATTTGGGCCTGGTCGACAGCTTTCGCTTGTTCGAGCAGCCCGAGAAAAGCTACAGCTGGTGGGATTACCGCGAATTCGCTTTCCGCCGGAACCGGGGGCTGCGGATTGACCACATCTTGATTTCTGAGGCGCTGAAGTCCCGCGCCAGCGCCTGTGTGATCGACCGCGCTCCGCGCAAAAACGAGCGGCCCAGCGACCACACGCCCGTGGTGCTGACGCTGGCCTGATTTAAGCGGCCTGCGGCATCAAAAAGTCGCGGCTGATGCGTCCCCCCAACACATTCACACGCTCCAAAAACTGCGTCAGGTAGGCGTGCAGGCCTGTGGCCAAAATTTCGTCGATGCGGCCAAAAGCCAATTCGGCACGCAACCGCCCTGCATGGCGCAGCGTGTCGCTCTCGCGGTCGTGCGACACCAGCGCCAAATTGGCCACCACCTCGTTCAGGCTCGCATGCAGCGAACGGGGCATGTCTGGGCGCAAGATCAGCAACTCGGCCACGCGCTCCGGGCGGATCACGTCTCGGTAAACCTTGCGGTAAACCTCAAAGCCGCTCACGCTGCGCAAGATCGCACTCCAGTGGTAGAAGTCGAATTCCTGCGCCACCTCCGGCACAGGGCCAACCTGGGTCTGTGCAGCGCCGAAGTTCGGCGCCCCAAAAAAGTCGTTTTGCATGGCGTGGAACTTCACATCCACCAGCCGCGCCGTGTTGTCGGCCCGCTCCAAAAACGTGCCCAGGCGCATGAAGTACAGCGACTCGTCCATCAGCATGGTGCCCACGGTCACGCCACGCGAGAGGTGCGAGCGGAACTTGACCCACTCAAAGAACTGACCCGGATCGCGCTCAAATTCGCCGTTTTTGAGCATGCGGTTGACCTCGAGCCAGGTCTGGTTCTGGGTCTCCCACACCTCGGTGGTCAACGTCCCCCTGACGGCGCGGGCGTTTTCGCGGGCGGCGCGCAGGCACGAGATGATCGAGGATGGGTTGTTCGCCTCCTTGACCATGAACGCCATCACATCGCGCGGCGTGATGGTTTTGTACAGGGCCAGATACGAGGGCAGCAACTCGCTGATCGACAAGATGCCTTCCCAACCGGCTTCGACCGCGGCGGCAGACTGGGGCAAGAGCGAGGTCTCGTAACTGACGTTCAACATCCTCGCGGTGTTCTCGGCCCGCTCCATGTAGCGGGACATCCAAAAAAGGTGGTCGGCGGTTCTTGAAAGCATGTGTGTTCTCCCCGTCTCAGTCCTGCAATATCCAAGTGTCTTTGGTGCCACCGCCCTGGCTGCTGTTGACCACCAAAGAACCTTCTTTCAAAGCCACACGGGTCAGGCCGCCGGGCACCATCTGCACCGTGCGGCCAGACAGCACAAAGGGCCGCAAGTCGATGTGGCGCGGCGCGATGCCGCTGTCGACGTAAGTGGGACAAGTGGACAAACTGAGCGTGGGCTGGGCGATGTAGCCCTCGGGGTTGGCCAACAAAGCCGCCCGGAACCGCTCGATCTCGGCGGTGGTCGAAGCCGGCCCGACCAGCATGCCGTAGCCGCCTGCGCCGTGCACTTCTTTGACCACCAGGTCTTTCAGGTGGGCCAGGGTGTACTGCAGATCCTCGGGCTTTCGGCACTGAAAAGTGGGCACGTTTTTCAGCAGGGGCGCTTCACCCAGGTAAAACTTGATCATGTCGGGCACATAGGGGTAGATCGATTTGTCGTCGGCCACGCCCGTGCCCACGGCGTTGCAGATCGCCACATGGCCCGCCTTGTAAGCCTCCATCAGGCCTGCGCACCCCAATGTGGAGCTGGAGCGGAACACCTTGGGGTCCAAAAAGTCGTCGTCCACCCGGCGGTAGATCACATCCACCCGTTTGGGGCCGCGTGTGGTGCGCATGTAAACGAACTTGTCTTTGACAAACAGGTCTTGCCCCTCGACCAGCTCCACGCCCATTTGCTGCGCCAAAAAGGCGTGTTCAAAGTAAGCGCTGTTGTACATGCCGGGCGTGAGCACCACCACCGTGGGCTCGGCGGTGGTGGCGGGGCTGCTGGCGCGCAGGGTCTCCAGCAGCAAATCGGGGTAATGCGCCACCGGGGCCACGCGGTGCAGGCTGAACAACTCGGGGAAGAGTCGCATCATCATCTTGCGGTCTTCCAGCATGTAACTCACGCCGCTGGGCACGCGCAGGTTGTCTTCGAGCACGTAGTACTCGCCCTGGCCTGCGCTGTCGGGCGCACGCACGATGTCGATGCCGCTGATGTGCGAGTAGATCTGGTTGGGCACGTCCACGCCCACCATTTCGGGGCGAAACTGCGCGTTGCGCTCAATCTGATCACGCGGCACCACGCCTGCCTTGAGGATCTCTTGATCGTGGTACACGTCGTGGATGAAGCGGTTGAGCGCGGTGACGCGCTGCACCAGGCCCGCTTCCATGCTGGCCCACTCCTGGGCAGCGATCACACGGGGGATCAGGTCAAACGGGATCAGACGCTCGGTGCCCCCTTCGTCGCTGTTCGCATCCTCGTCCTTCTCCCCATATACCGCAAACGTGATGCCCACGCGCCTGAAAATCATCTCGGCTTCTTCACGGCGAGCCGCCATGGTTTTTGGGGCTTGCGTCTGCAACCAGCGGGCGTAGGCCTTGTAGTGATCTCGGACCTCACTGTCCTGGCCCGATGCGGGCAGGCGGCTGTACATCTCATCGAATTGGCGCATGGGTCTTCACTCCTGAACAATGTTTAGCAAGATGTATACCCACCCTTTGATTCCTGCGATGGCCTCTCAAGGCGGGCTGGGCGCCAAGCTGCGGTGCCAGTAGCGCTGGCGCTCGTCCCGCTCACAGTGCACCTGGCTTGGCGCTTGGCTGCGCCAAGTGGCGGCGCCACACCGCGTGCTTTCAACCAACTGGGTGCCTTGACCCACGTAACGCGCCACCACCTCTGGCGCAGGATGGCCAAACCGATTGCGGTAACCCGCCTGCACCAGGGCAATGCGGGGCTGCAGGGCTTGCAAAAAGGGCTGGCTCGACGAGGTCTTGCTGCCGTGGTGCGGGGCCAGCAACACATCCACCGGGCTCAAGCCGAGGTCGACCAGCGACATCTCTTGCCGGGCCTCGATGTCCCCCGCCAACAAAGCGCTGCCCTGCGGGGTACTGATGCGCAACACGCAGCTGACTTCGTTCGGCCTGGGCTTTGGAGTCAGCAAAGCCAAGGGCGGCGGGTGCAGCACTTCAAAACGGACGCCATCCCATGCCCACGACTGTCCCGCTTGGCAACGCGTCCAGCCTGGCCTGTGAGAGTGCAAGGTGTGCTCGTCTTCCAGCGAAGACCACAAGGCCGCTTGTTTCTGCATCGCGAGCACTGCGGCCGCGCCACCCGTGTGATCGCTGTCGCGGTGACTGAGCATCAGCACATCGAGACGCTCACCCATTTGGGCCAACAAGGGCACCAGCACCCGGTGGCCCGCGTCGCTCTCGGCAGAGTAGCGCGGCCCCGCGTCGTACAAGAGGCTGTGGGTTGCGGTGCGCACCAAGACCGCGTTGCCCTGCCCGACATCGGCGGCCAGCAACTCAAATTGACCTGGTTCTGGGCGTGGCGGCGACCACAACAAAACCGGCAAGAGCAAAGGCAAACACAAGAGCTTCCAAGACATGGGCATGCGCAGCACCAAGCCCAGCGCCCCCGTCAGCGCCAACAGGGCCAAGCCCCAAGGCGGCATGGCCGTGGCCACGCTGGCCAGCGGCCAAGCCGAAAGCCAATTCAGCAGGGCCGACAAAGGCTGCAAGGCCCAAGAGGCCACCTCCCAGACTTCAGAGAAAAGTACCCCCAGCATGGCCAGCGGCGTGATGACCAAGGTCACCCAGGGAATGGCCAGCACGTTGGCCAGCAAGCCCACCACAGACACCTGTCCAAAAAACAACAAGGTCAAAGGCGCCAGGGCCAAGGTGATTTTGGCCTGCTCTTTCAGCAAGGATCCCAGTTGGGACCCCCACAGCGCCCACCACCCAGCACAACCAGCCCACCCACCGGACAACCGCAACGCACCGATGCGGTGCGAAAAGGATTCAGGGGACGCGTCATGACGCCAAGTCGGTGCATCGCCCGCATCCCCTTCTGGTGCAAGACCCGATGGCCGGCGGGTTTGCGGGTCCGACGCCATCAAGACGCCGACGGCCACAAAACTGAGCCAAAAACCCGGCTGCAGCAGCGCCCACGGGTCCCAAGCCAGCACCACAGCGCAGGCCGTCAACCAAACCAAGGCACCATGCCAATGGCGCGCCGACACCCTGAGCACCACGACCACCAACAGCATCAACAAGGTGCGCTGTGCGGGCAATCCCCAACCGCTGAACACAGCGTAAAAGGCAGCCAAAAACAAACCCGATACCGCACCGACATGTACTGCAGGCCATCGGGCTGGCCCCCCAAGCCAACCCGTGCCACGCCAAGTCCACACCGCTGAACGCCGCCAAGCCCAGCCCACACAGGCTGAGGCCAGCCAGGCAAACATGGTCACATGCAAGCCCGAAATGCTCATCAAGTGCGCCACGCCTGTGGCCCGGAACACATCCCAATCGCTGCGGTCAATCGCGGCCTGATCACCCACCACCAAAGCCGCCAAAACCCCAGCACGTTTGGCGGCATCGGCATCGGTTCCAGCAGCAGCCAAGTGCGTGAGCAAGCGGTCGCGCACCGTTTGCCGCAAACGCTCGATCGGGTGCCACTGGGTGCTGGCCAGGCGAAGGGGTGGTGGGTCTTTGGCGCGGGTGCGCACATACCCGGTGGCCCCAATACCCTGCTCCCAAAGCCATAACTCGTAGTCAAAACCGCGTGGGTTCATGTGGCCGTGCGGGGCTTTCATGCGCACACGCATGCGCCAGCGCTCTCCGGCCTGCACGGGCTCGGGCAGGGCCGTCAGTGTCCAGCCGCTGTCATGGGCGCCATCCTGACCGTACCAACCCAAATACACCTGTGCAGGCCAATCACGCGACAGGTCCACAGGATGCAAAGTGCCGGTCGCATCCAGTCGCCAGGCCTGTTCGATCCGAAAACGAAACCGCCAACCCAGGTCTTGCCTTTGGGGCATGGCTTGCACCACCCCCACCACGTCCAGGTCTTGCCCTTCCAAAGACGGTGTCATGGCGACCGCGCGGGACTGGGCATGCAAGCCGGTCACAACAAACGCCGCCCATGCCCACAGCAAGCCCCAAGCCAGCACTGCAGCACGGTGCCCCCAAGCCAAGCGCCGCAAGGCCCATGCCCCCAAGCACGCCAACAGCAAGCCAGCGCCGTAAATGAAGGCAGGCCACAGCATGGTTTGTTGCAGCTGCAGCGCGACCCCCAGGCACCAAGCCAAGAGGCCCGTCCCCAAAATACGCGCCCAAGCCATGGCCATCATGGGTTTCGCCCCATGAGAGCCACAAACGGCAGCCCAACGCCTGCTGTGCAGCATCGCTTCACCTCAGCCTCCCTGATTTGGCTGTTCATGGTTTGTGTGGGTCTTGGCCCACTGGCCCTGACGCGCCTGAACAGTTCGCGGCCCCTTTGACGGGGTCTTGATCAGAAAAATCCGATGCGGCAGGTCTGGCGCGTGTCTTGCTTATTTGTAACTGCCCAAGCTGCATTTGTCATGCGTGCAGCCCCTGTTGCGCTGAACGAGATATGTCGATACAAGTTGCCCTGCACCACGTCACCCACTACACCTACGACCGTCCCGTGCAACTTGGCCCCCAGGTAATTCGCTTGCGTCCTGCCCCACACAGCCGCAGCCGCATCTTGAGCTACAGCCTCCAAGTCGAACCCGCTGAGCACTTCATCAACTGGCAGCAAGACGCTTTTGCCAACTACCAGGCGCGTTTGGTCTTTCCCCAAAAAACCACGTCCTTCAAAGTGACGGTGGACGTGGTCACCGAAATGGCCGTGTTCAACCCTTTTGACTTCTTTCTGGAACCCTCGGCCGAAGAGGTGCCGTTCCACTATTCGGACACGGTGCGCGAAGAGTTGCAGTCGTATCTGGACAAGCACCACAAGACACCACTCTTCAAAAAATACCTGGCCAGCATGGACCGCAAGCGCCAAAGCACCATCGACTTTTTGGTGCAGATCAACCAGCGCCTGCACCAGGACATCCGTTACACGATCCGGATGGCGCCGGGGGTGCAAACGCCCGAAGAAACCTTGAGCCTGAAAAGCGGGTCTTGCCGCGACACCGCTTGGTTGCTGGTCCAGTTGTTTCGGCACATGAACATCGCTGCCCGCTTTGTTTCGGGTTATTTGATCCAGCTGGCCCCGGACGTGAAATCGCTCGACGGCCCCAGCGGCACCGAAGTGGACTTTACCGACCTGCACGCATGGTGTGAGGTGTATTTGCCGGGTGCAGGTTGGATAGGCCTGGACCCGACCTCGGGCCTCTTGGCGGGCGAAGGCCACATGCCACTGGCCTGCACACCACAACCGTCAGCCGCTGCCCCGATAGAAGGTCTGATGGACGAGGCCGAGGTCGCGTTCAGCCACGAGATGAGCGTGACACGCATCCACGAATCGCCCCGCGTGACCAAGCCCTATTCAGACGCGCAATGGGCAGATGTGCTGCGTCTAGGCGAGCAGGTGGACGAGCAACTGCTGGCCGAAGACGTGCGCCTGACCATGGGCGGCGAGCCCACCTTTGTGTCCACGCAAGACCGCGATGGCGCTGAGTGGAACACCGATGCCATGGGACCCACCAAGCGGGGCCTGGCCACCGAGCTGGTGCACAAGCTGCGCCAGCAATACGGCCAAGGCGGTTTTTTGCATTTTGGTCAGGGCAAGTGGTACCCCGGCGAGCAGCTGCCGCGTTGGGCGCTCAGCATTTACTGGCGGGCCGATGGCACGCCCTGCTGGCAAGACCCTGCGGTGTTTGCCGATGAGCGCGAACCCAGTGCCTACACCAGCGCTGACGCGTTGCGCTTCATGCTGGCACTGACAACCCGACTTGGCCTGCCCAGCGACACCGTTGTGCCAGGCTACGAAGACACTTGGTATTACCTCTGGCGCGAACGCCGCTTGCCCGTCAACGTGGACCCGTTGGATGCCCGGCTGGACGATGAGATGGAACGCATTCGTTTGCGCCGCATCTTCAGCCAGGGGCTGGACGCGCCAGTGGGCTATGTGCTGCCGCTGCAACCCATCGATCCCCCCGAGGGCAAGAGCGCGGTGCTGACAGGAACGCATTGGCAAACCGGCCGCTGGTTTGTGCGCGACGAGCGCCTGTACCTGATGCCCGGTGATTCGCCCATGGGCTGGCGCCTGCCGCTGGACTCGCTGCCCTGGGCCGCGCCCACCGACCGTTGGCATCAGATCGAAAAAGATCCGTTTGCACCGCGAGCCGCCTTGCCAGTCAGCCCGCCCGTTTCCCTGCAGTCGCGCACCGGCATCGCAGCGATGCCCTCAACGCCCACCCTTGCAGCGGCCGCCAAATTCCAGTCCGACCCCTCGGTGGTGCGCACCGCCTTGTGCGTGGAGGTGCGCGACCCGAACCGCGTCAACGGCCCTAAAGCGGAGACTGAAGCCATGGCCAAGGGCGAAAAATCGGGCATCCTTTACGTCTTCATGCCCCCGCTGGCGCGCCTGGAAGACTACCTGGCACTGGTGAGTGCGGTCGAAGCCACGGCACGCCAACTGGGGATGCAAATCGTCATGGAAGGCTACCCGCCACCGCGCGACCCGCGCCTCAAACTCCTGCAAGTCACACCAGACCCCGGCGTGATCGAAGTCAACATCCACCCGGCCCACAACTGGACCGAGCTGGTGGACCACACCGAGTTTTTGTACCAGGCCGCTTTCGAGACGCGGCTCTCGGCCGAAAAGTTCATGACCGATGGCCGCCATACCGGCACCGGCGGCGGTAACCACATGGTGATGGGCGGCGCCACCCCGGCCGACAGCCCCTTCTTGCGCCGCCCCGAGTTGCTGGCCAGCTTGGTTTTGTATTGGCACAACCACCCCAGCTTGAGTTACCTGTTCAGCGGCATGTTCATCGGCCCCACCAGCCAGGCCCCGCGGGTTGACGAAGCCCGCAACGACCAGGTCTATGAGTTGGAAATCGCGCTGCGCGAGATCGTTCGGCACAGACAAAACCATGGCAAAGACATGCCGCCTTGGGTGGTCGACAGAACGCTCAGGAACATCCTGATCGATGTGACCGGCAACACCCACCGCAGCGAGTTTTGCATCGACAAGATGTATTCACCCGACAGCAGCACAGGGCGGCTGGGTTTGCTGGAACTGCGCGCGTTTGAGATGCCACCCCACGCGCGCATGAGCATCGTGCAACAGTTGCTGCTGCGGGCGCTGGTGGCACGCTTTTGGAATACCCCGTA
Source organism: Limnohabitans sp. Rim28 (assembly GCF_000293865.2). Taxonomy (GTDB): domain Bacteria; phylum Pseudomonadota; class Gammaproteobacteria; order Burkholderiales; family Burkholderiaceae_C; genus Limnohabitans_A. Next base: position 425,170 of record NZ_ALKN02000001.1, read on the forward strand.
TTCAGCGCCCGTGACCCGCTGGGGTACCGAGCTGCATGACCGTTACATGCTGCCGCACTGGATCCACAAAGACTTTGACGACGTGCTGACCGAGCTGGGCGATGCGGGCTTGCGCTTCGACCCAAGCTGGTTCGCGCCGCATTTCGAATTTCGTTTCCCCTTGGTCGGTCAAGTTCAGGTGGATGGCGCGGTGCTCACGCTGCGCCATGCGCTGGAGCCTTGGCATGTCATGGGCGAGGAGAACGGTGGGGGCGGCACGGCCCGCTATGTGGACTCGTCACTGGAGCGCATGGAGGTGCATGTCAGGGGCATCAACCCTGCACGCCACACCGTCACCGTGAACGGCAACCCCCTGCCCCTGCAGCCCACGGGCGTGGTGGGCGAATACCTGGCCAGCGTGCGCTACAAGGCATGGAACCCGCCCTCGTCGCTGCACCCGAGCATCGGCGTGCACGCGCCGTTGACGGTGGATTTGGTGGACACCTGGATGAAGCGGTCTTTGGGCGGTTGCCAATACCATGTGGTGCACCCGGGTGGCCGCAGCTACGAGGGCTTTCCTGTCAACGCTTACGAGGCCGAAAGCCGCCGCATGGCCCGGTTCTTTCGCATGGGCCACACCCCCGGCGCCATGAAAAATCTGTCTGCGCTACAACCCAATGCTTTGTTGCACGCCAGCCCTGAATTCCCGTACACGCTGGACTTGAGGCGCTGCAGATCAACGACAATGACCCGATGAATGGGCCCTCTCACACACCCAAAGACGCCACCGAAGCGCACACCAGAAACTGGCTGTCGCTTCAAAAGGAGCGGGCTCCCCACGGCCATTGGGACGAAATGCGGGGCGCGGTCATACCGACCAAAACATCTACCGCCCCGTTGACAGACCCCAAGATCAGCGGTCTTTGGCAGCAATTCATTGGCCCCCTGAACACGCCATCCACCCACCGCGTGGCTGACCTGAACGCCCGCATGAACCACCTGCAAGGGCAGGTGCGTGACAACGGCATCAGTTACAACGTCTATGCCGCCGCCGACCAGCCACAACGGCCGTGGTCGCTGGACCTCTTTCCGCTCATGCTGAGCGCTGCCGACTGGCAGCAGATCGAAACCGGTGTGCTTCAGCGCATGCAGCTGCTGGAAAGCATCATGGCCGATGCCTACGGCCCCCAGCAATTGGTGCTGCAAGGCCAATTGCCCGCAGCTTTGGTGCAAGGACACCCGGGTTACTTGCCTGCCATGCATGGCGTGGCCCCAGTGGGAGGACGCTATTTGTCCCTGGCTGCGTTTGACTTGGCGCGCGGGCCGGACGGCTGCTGGTGGCTGCTCTCTCAGCGCACACAAGCGCCCTCGGGATTGGGTTATTTGATCGAAAACCGGCAGATTGTGTCGCGCCAGTTTCCGCAGGCCTTCGAGGCCTTGCCCGTGCAGCGCTTGGCCGAAACCTACCGCACGTTCATCGACAGCATCAAGGCCAGGAGCCCAGCGGGCAGCGCGGCCCATGTGGCGCTGCTCACGCCCGGCCCTTACAACGAAACCTATTTTGAGCACGCCTACCTTGCCCGCTATTTGGGCTTGAGCTTGGTACAGGGCAACGACCTGACCGTGCGGGATGAAAAGCTTTACCTCAAAACCCTGCAAGGCCTGCAGCCAGTGCATGGCTTGCTCAAACGCTTAGACGACGACTGGCTGGACCCGCTGGAACTGCGGTCGGATTCCACGCTCGGTGTGCCAGGACTGCTGCAAGCGGTACGCAGCGGCAACGTGCTGGTGGCCAATTCGCCAGGCTCGGGCTTTTTGGAGTCCAACGCACTGCTGGGCTTCATGCCGGCCTTAGCTCGCAAGCTTTTGGGGCAAGCCTTGCACCTGCCTGCGATTCCGAGTTGGTGGTGCGGCGAAGCGGCAGCCTTGCAAGATGTGCTACCCCGCATGCAAAGCTGCGTGATCAAACCCACCTACCCTGAGAACACCCACCGCCAAAGTTTTGAACCGGTGCCGGGACACAAACTGTCACGCCAAGAACAAGACGAATGGGCTGGCCGGATCTTGCGCGACCCCGACGCCTACACCTTGCAATCGTGGTTGCCGCTGTCGCACCAACCCACTTGGCAAACCGGCCCCGATGGCGGCGCCAGCATCCAGATGCGTCCGGTGGTGCTGCGGGTCTTTGCCGTGAGCGACGCGCATGGCGGCTGGCAGGTTTTGCCAGGCGGCTTGGCTCGCCTGGGCACGCGCGATGGCATCGCCTCCATGCAGCGCGGCGGCAGCAGTGCCGATGTGTGGGTGCAAAGCACGGTCAAACCGCCAACGCCGCCCGCTTCAGCCTCCTCCATCCCGGCCGCCAGCGACGCCGTCGCACAGCGCCAGCGCCTGGTCACCAGCCGCGCCGCTGAAAACCTGTTCTGGATGGGGCGCTACACCGAGCGCACCGAAAACACCTTGCGACTGGTGCGATTGAGCCTGGAGGTTCTGAATGGAGAAAACCAAAATCAACCCTGCTTGCTGCACTTCATCAACCGCATGGCCACACGCCATGGCTTGGTGCGCGCGGGGGTGCCGTCTGCAGAGCAAGCGCACCGTGTTTTCGAACGCTCGCTGATCGCGGGCCTGTGGGACCAAGAACTGGCCACCAGCGTGGGTTTCAATTTGCGTTCGGTTCGCCTCGCAGCGGCCTCGGTGCGCGAGCGCCTGTCGCCCGAGCACTGGCGTTTGCTGGAACAAGCCGAGTCCCGCTTTTTTCAACCCTACGAGGACCAACTTGACGCTGGGACACCTGCTGCGCTGACCGACACCGCGACCGTGCAGCGCCTGTTGGCCGACACCAGCCAGATGCTGGCGGCGCTCACGGGCGCACAAACCGACCGCATGAGTCGCGACGACGGCTGGCGTTTGCTCTCACTCGGTCGCCACATTGAGCGATTGGCTTTTTTATCCCAGGCATTGAGCGAAGCCGTGCAGCTGGGCCTGCTGGATGAGCAAGCCGGGTTCGATGTCGTCCTTGACCTGTTTGACAGCACCATCAGCTTCCATGCCCAACACCAGCAAAGCCGCACGCCTCAAGCCTTGGTGGAATTGCTGGTGACCGATCCGGACAACCCGCGTTCATTGGGCTGGGTGGCGCAGACCTTGCGATCTCGCCTGCGGCGCATGGGTTCTTTGGCCGATGGCGCCACACTGAGCTTGGCCCAAGGGGTGCCGGATTTGATTGGCTTGACCACCGAGTCGCTGTGGCCTTTAGAGGCCCATCACCCACCCCAGGCCCACGACAGCCACACGCCCCACCCCCTGCAGACCACCTTGGCCCTTTGCGAAACCACGGCCCGCCAAGTATCAGACCAGTTGTGTGGCCTGTTTTTCACGCACAGTGGCGAAGCCCGCTACAGCATGAGTTCTTGAAACGCCAACAGACCATGCGCTTGGCCATCACCCACGACACCCGCTACCGCTACAGCCCGGCTGTGCAAACCGCCCAGCATGTGGCGCACCTGCAAGCGGCCGATACGCCTTGCCAAAAAGTCATCCACCACTGGATGCACCTTGAACCCGACGCCTTGGTGCTGCACAGCATCGACGCTTTTTTGAACCACCGCGCCTATTGGGCCCTGACGAATCCGCACGACGGCTTGCTGGTGCGGGCCTACAGCGAGATCGAGACCTGCGCGCTTGCACAAGCCCGCTCCGACCAAAGCTGGGAATCGGTGCGTGAGCATTTCCGTTACCGGAGCGGGCATGCCGGCGATGTGCACAGCGGCTTGGTGTTCGGCTCGCACCATGCTCCGGTACACGAAGCGTTTTTGGCTTATGCGCAAAGCAGCTTCACTCCCGGCCGTCATTTGGTGCAAGCCGCCCAAGAACTCACGGCCCGCATGCACCACGACTTTCACTATGAATCGGCCAGCACAGACATCAACACACCCGCGCTCGAAGCGCTGACCCAACGACGCGGCGTTTGCCAAGACTTTGCCCATATCTTGGTGGCTTGCTTGCGCTCGCTCGGTCTGCCCGCACGCTATGTCAGTGGCTACCTGCTGACACAGCCCCCGCCCGGTCAACCCCGCTTGGTGGGCAGCGACGCCTCCCACGCTTGGGCCTCGGTGTTCGTGCCCGAGTTGGTCTCCCATGCCTGCCAAGGCTGGCTCGACCTGGACCCCACCAACAACCGCACGGGCTGGGCCAGCCCTGGCGTTGACTACGTGCGTTTGGCGGTGGGCCGCGACTTTGCCGATGTTTCACCACTGCGGGGGGTGTTGCAAGGGGGCAGTGCCCACACGCTGGAGGTGGCGGTCACAGTCGCCCCCCTCGGCTGATCAACCCCGAGGGTGGTGCTGCGCGTGCAAGGTCTTGAGGCGTTCACGCGCCACATGCGTGTAAATGGTGGTCGTGGAAATGTCGGCATGGCCCAGCAGCATCTGTACCGCTCGCAAATCAGCGCCATGGTTGAGCAAGTGCGTGGCAAAGGCATGGCGCAGCGTGTGGGGTGACAGGGGCGCAGTAATGCCCGCATCGATGGCATAGCGCTTGACCAAACTCCAAAACATGACGCGCGACATGCCGGTGCCCGGTTTGGGGCCGCTGGTGGTGACAAACAGGTCTTCGGTCTGCCGCTGGCCCAGCATGGCGGGCCTGGCCTGCGCCATGTACCGCTGCAGCCATTCGCGGGCCTCTTCGCCAAAAGGCACCAAGCGCTCCTTGCTGCCTTTGCCCATGATGCGCAGCACGCCTTCGTTCAGGGACACATGCAAGGTTTTCAGGCTGACCAATTCGCTCACGCGCAGGCCACTGGCGTACATCAGCTCCAGCATGGCGCGGTCTCGCAAACCCAAATGGGTGGCCACATCCGGCGCACACAACAAAGCATCGACTTGGGATTCGCCCAAGGTCTTGGGCACTCGCAGCGCTTGTTTGGCCGCCAACATGCGCAAAGTGGGATCGACCGTCATCCGGCGTTCACGCAGCGCCCATCGAAAAAAACGCTTGAACACGGTGAGCCTGCGGTTGGCCGAGGTGGCCTTGGTTTGCCCGTGGCGTTCGGCAAAGTAAGCCTGCAGGTGGTGTTCTTGGGTGGCTTCCAACGCCAAGCTGTGCCTTGAAAAAAGCCAGTCGGCAAAGAGCGACAAGTCAAGGCGGTAAGCCGCCAAGGTGTTGGCCGCCAATCCGTCTTCCAACCAGAGCGCCTCGGCAAAGCCGTCGATGGCGTTCTGGCTGGCCTCATGCATAAAGGACGATCAGTCCAGCTTGAGTTTTTGCTGGTCCACGACTTTTTTGTACACCTCGAACTCGGCCTTGATCTGGGCCGTGAACTCTTCAGGCGTGTTGGCCACCACCAAAGAGCCTGTGTCGTTGATGCGCTTGGTCACACCCGGCTCTTGCAGGGCTTTCTTCACGCCCGCGCTGATTTTGTCGACCACTTCCTTGGGCAGGTTCTTGGGGCCCAAGATGCCGTAGTAGGCCATGCGGTTGACAGGCTCCAGACCCACTTCTTTGAATGTGGGCACGTTGGGCAACTGCGAGAGGCGCTGGGGCGCAGCGACCACGATGGGCACCAAACGGCCAGACTGGATGAAGGGCAAAGCCGATGGCAAATTGTCAAAAATGATCGGCACTTGGCCTGCCACGGTGTCGTTCAGAGCCGGGCCCGCGCCACGGTAGGGAATGTGCGTGATGAAGGTGCCGGTCAGGCTCTTCCACAACTCGGTTTGCAAGTGGCCGATGCCGCCAGTGCCCGAGGAGGAGTAGGAGTATTTGCCGGGGTTCTTGCGGACTTCAGCGAGAAAGCCTGCGTAATCCTTGGCCGGGAAACTGGGGTGCACGGCGATCACGTTGGGTGTGGCCGCAATGTTGATGATGGGGGTGAAGTCGGTCAGGACGTTGTACGGAATTTTGGGGTTGATGGCCGGGTTGGCCGCAGTGGTCGACACCGTGGCCATGCCCAGGTTGTAGCCATCGGGCGCTGAGCGCGCGGTCTCGGTCGCACCCACCACGCCACCGCCACCGGCTTTGTTTTCAACAATCACGCTCTGGCCCAGGGCTTTGCCCAAGGGCTCGGCAATCACGCGGGCCACGATGTCGGTCGTGCCGCCAGGTGCAAACGGCACTTGCAACCTGATGGTTTTGTTTGGATAAGCCTGAGCCAAGACGGAACCGCTGGCCAACACCGTTGCGGCCAAACCGGCCACAGCCACAAAAGAACGACGCTTCATGCAGAAAACTCCTTTAAAGAGGGAACATCATAGAGAAAAATGAAAGGGCATGAGGGGGAGTCAAGCCAAAAAACAATCTGAAGGCCATGCATTCAAACCCAGGTGACAGGGTGTGACTTGTCTACGCCCAGCGTTTGTTATCCTAGTCGAGTGAACTTTGCAGAACTTCTCTTCCCCGATTTTTCCTTGATCTTGTGCGGCTATTTGATCTGCCGCTTCACGGCCTTGAACCGTCCGGTCTGGCAACAAGTCGAAAGCTTGGTTTATTTTTTCCTGTTTCCAGTGCTGCTGTTTCACTCGATTGTGAAAAGCCCACTCGACGTGGTGGCGACCTCCAGCTTGATCGGCGCAGGCTTGAGTCTGGCGGCCTGCAGCATTTTGTTGTCTTACACCCTGCCCTACTGGCCCATCATTGGATCTCGGCTGGACCGGCGCGACCACGCCGCCAGCGCCCAAGTGGCATTTCGCTTCAATTCTTTCATTGGCTTGGCTTTGGCAGAGCGCTTGGCAGGTCCTCAGGGCTTGGTGCTGATTGCGGTCCTGATCGGATTTTGTGTGCCCTTGTTCAACATCGGGGCTGTTTGGCCCATGGCCAGGCAAGCCAATACCGGTTTCCTGCGCGAATTGGTACGCAACCCCTTGATCGTGGCCACCGCCACAGGGTTGGCCGCCAATTTACTGGGCTTTCGCATGCCCGGTTGGATCGAACCCAGTGTCAGTCGGATTGGCTCGGCCTCTTTGGCACTGGGCTTGATGGCCGCAGGTGCTGGCATGCAAATGGACTCTTTGCGTCAAGGTAAATTGCTGGGCGCCTGCGTGCTGACGATCAAGCACTTGGTCATGCCATTGATCGCATTGGGCATGTGCGTGCTGTTCCAACTCGACACGGTGCAGTCCACCATTTTGTTGGCTTTTTCGGCGCTGCCCACAGCATCGACTTGTTATGTTCTGGCCGCCCGGATGGGCTACAACGGGCCCTATGTCGCCGGCTTGGTGACCCTGTCCACCCTCGGTGGCATGCTGAGCCTGCCATTTGCCCTGGGCGTGCTGCGCAACCATGTGCTCTAGCGCTTGAGCGCTTCAAGCTCTCGCCAAAGACCAAGCCACTTGCTCTTGCACCACCGGGTCTGGGTGCTGAGCCCAAGCGGTCAAGGTTTGCCGCAAATCTTCACGCTCTTGCGCCTGCAATGACTGCGACGACAAGGCGTTGCCCGCAGCCAAGGCCACATTGCGCAGCCAACGGCCGTGACCGATGCGGCGAATCGCGCTGCCTTCGGTACGGCGCAAGAATTCAGCTTCACTCCAGCGCATCAAATCGGCGATGCTGGACGCGCCCAAACCTTCTCGGGTTTGCCAGTCCGGCACGGCACTGACTTGTGCGAACTTGTTCCAGGGGCATGCCAGCTGGCAGTCGTCACAGCCGTAGATGCGGTTGCCAATCAACGGACGCAAGGCTTCGTCGATCGGGCCCTCGTGCTCGATCGTGAGGTATGAGATACAGCGCCGCGCATCCAACTGGTATGGCCCCACGATGGCTTGTGTCGGACACAGGTCCATGCAAGCGGTGCACTGGCCACAATGCGCCGACGTGGCGGCAGTCTCGGGCAACGCGAAATCCACAAACAATTCGCCCAAGAAAAACATCGATCCCGCCTCGCGGGAGAGGACCAAGGTGTGCTTGCCACGCCAACCCAAGCCACTGCGGGTGGCCAACTCGGCCTCCATCACGGGGGCCGAGTCGGTGAACACACGGTGGCCAAAGGGGCCAATCGCGTCGGCAATGCGGTCCTGCAGCTTTTGCAGCCGACTGCGCAAAACCTTGTGGTAATCACGCCCACGGGCGTAGAGCGACACCACCGCCTCGCCCGGTTGCAAGAGGCGGTCGGTTTCTCGGGCCAGCCAGTCGGTCGGCGTGCCCTGAGGCAAGTAATCCATGCGGGCGGTGATCACACTCACCGTGCCCGGCTGCAGCTCGGCCGGGCGGGCGCGCTTCAAGCCGTGGCTTTGCATGTAAGCCATGCTGCCGTGAAATCCCGCGTCCAACCAAGCCTGTAAACCGGGCTCTGCCGAGGACAAATCGATACCGCTCACGCCAATTTGGGACAATCCGCACTCATGCGCCCAGATCTGGATCTGGGGCCACAGTTCAAGAAGGTCCATTTGAGTACGTTGAGCAGTCACCCGCCGATTGTAGAAAGCCCCAACACCGCCGCGCATTGGGAGGGGTTGTGGCCAGACGAAACCGCCACGCAACGCTTTGCCGTGCACTTGGCGCAGGGTCTGCAAAACTGGCCCGGCGGGCGCGATGCGCGCATCGAACTGCGTGGCAATCTGGGCGCCGGCAAAACCACGCTGGTGCGCCACCTGCTGCGAGCAGCCGGGGTGCAAGGTCGCATCAAAAGCCCGACCTATGCCGTGGTCGAGCCGCACCAGGCGGGCGCGGGCGATTCGGCTTGGCCCATTTGGCATTTTGACTTTTACCGTTTCAACGACCCGCAAGAATGGGAAGACGCAGGCTTCAGAGACATCTTTGCCGGACCAGGACTCAAACTCATGGAATGGCCGGACAAGGTGGCCGGTCAATTGCCGCCGCCAGATTGGGTGATTGCGCTGGAGACGATCGACGAAGACCAGCGCCTGGTCAGCATCAGCGCACAGACGACAGCAGGTCAAGTTTGGTTGGATGCATGGCTGAATTCCAACCCATCGCCCAAGCCACCAGCGACTGGAGCCCTCCATGCGTCATGACCGGCGCCGCCTGATCAAGGCTGGTTTTTTGGTGCTCAGCCTGGGTGCGGCACAACTGGCCCGGGGGGCCAACATGTTGGCGGTACGCATCTGGCCTGCCCCCGACTACAGCCGGGTCACGCTCGAGTCTGACGCTCCGATCAAAACCACGCAAACCTTTGTGGCATCGCCCCCGCGTTTGGCCGTTGACATCGAAGGCATGCAGCTGAACCCTGCCTTGCGTGAATTGGTGGGCAAAGTTCAGGCCTCAGACCCCAACATTGCCGGTATTCGGGTGGCCCAGTACAGCGCCAACGTGGTGCGCATGGTGATCGACCTGAAGCACCCCATCACACCGCAGGTTTTCAGCCTCACGCCCGTGGCGCCCTATGCCCACCGCCTGGTGTTAGACCTTTACCCTGTGCAAGCGATCGATCCGCTGGAGCAATTGATCCAGCAGCGCATGGCGCCCTCCGTGCCCGCAACTGCCCTGGGACTGCCTTCTGGCCCCGCTTCGGTCAACGACCCCTTGGGGGAGTTGATCGCCCGCCAAAGCCAGTCATCGTCCAGTGCAGCCCTACCCGCGCCGATGCCACCGGCGCCCAGTGTCACCACACGTCGCCAAGACGTGCTGTCCAAACCCGAGACCTTCATGGACAGCCCTGGCCGAGCGCCGCCATCCGCTGCGCAAGACCGCACCGACCGGCTGATCGTGATCGCGCTCGACCCGGGCCACGGCGGTGAAGACCCGGGCGCGATTGGCCCCGGCGGCACCCGAGAAAAAGACGTGGTGCTCAACATCGCCAAGATGCTGCGCGACCGCATCAATGCCAGCAGCGTGAATGGCAACCCCATGCGCGCTTACCTGACCCGAGACGCGGACTTTTTCATCCCGCTGCATGTGCGGGTACAAAAAGCCAGGCGTGTGCAAGCGGACTTGTTTGTCAGCATCCATGCTGACGCTTTTTTCACACCGCAGGCGCGGGGAGCGAGCGTGTTTGCGCTCAGCCAAGGCGCAGCCAGCAGCGCGGCAGCGCGTTGGATGGCGCAAAAAGAAAACCAAGCCGATCTGATTGGCGGCATGAACCTCGGCGGTCAAGACAACCAAGTGCAGCGCGCCCTGCTGGACATGAGCACGGCCGCGCAAATCAAAGACAGTTTGCAATTGGGAAACCAGCTGCTGCGAGAAATCGGCAGCGTGGGCCGACTGCACAAGCCGCGCGTGGAGCAGGCGGGTTTTGCCGTGCTCAAAGCCCCTGACATTCCCAGCGTTCTGGTGGAGACGGCCTTCATCAGCAATCCGGAGGAAGAGGAAAAACTGCGCAGCGAGGCTTATCAAAAGCAACTGACAGAGGCCTTGATGCGGGGCATCCAGCAGTATTTTTCACGCAACCCGCCGTTGGCGCGAAACCGGGGCCTTTGAACCCCAAAGTCCGCCACTCATGCGGACTGACGCGCTTTCCAGGCTCCGAACACGGCCATCAGGCCAGGCACGATGATCAGCGCCCAAATGATTTTGGAGAGATGCTCTTGCACGATGGGCAGGTTGCCAAACCAATAGCCCGCCAACAACAAACCCACCACCCAAATCAGCGCCCCCACCACGTTGAAAAAGGTGAATTTGCTGCGGGTCATCTCGGCCACACCCGCCACAAAGGGCACAAAAGTGCGGACAAAAGGCATGAAGCGGGCCAAGATGATGGTGATGCCGCCATGTTTTTCGTAAAAGGCATGGGCTTGGTCAAAACCCCTGCGGCTGAAAAATCGGGACTCTTCCCATTGAAAAACCCGAGGCCCAAAATATCGGCCAATGGTGTAATTCATCTGGTCACCCAAAATGGCCGCGGCCAACAGCAAGCCCATGACCAGGGGCAAATTCATCAGCCCCGCGCCGCACATGGCCCCCACGATGAAAAGCAAGGAGTCACCGGGCAAAAACGGCATGACCACCACGCCAGTTTCTACAAAAATGATGATGAAAAGCAAAGCGTACACCCAAGCCCCGTGTTGGGCCACAAAGGCCTCCAGGTAACGGTCGACGTGGAGAATGAAATCAACGAGTTGCAAAAGGATGTCCATGTCAGGATTATCCCCTGCAAGGCCCTAAAATCAGCCAGTGACCTCCCAACAGACCCCGGCTCCCGCGCGCCGCCCCATCCGCGAACTCCCCGATGAACTGATCAGCCAAATCGCCGCTGGCGAAGTGGTTGAACGCCCCGCATCGGTGGTTCGCGAGCTGGTCGACAACGCCATGGACGCGGGCGCTCGCAGCATCACGCTGCGCTTGATGGGTGGCGGCACGCGCCTGATTTCGGTCGAAGACGACGGCGGCGGCATCGCGCCAGACGAGCTGGCCACGGCCTTGAAACGCCACGCCACCAGCAAAATCGGCAACCTCGATGAGCTCGAATCGGTGATGACCATGGGTTTCAGGGGGGAGGCTCTGGCGGCCATCAACTCGGTGTCAGAGCTGACCCTGCACTCTCGGATGGATGGCCAAGCCACCGCCTTTGCCTTGGATGGCCGCACCGGTGAGATCCGCCCCACCGCCCGGGCCGTGGGCACCACGGTGGAGGTGAAAGAGCTGTTTTTCTCAACCCCTGCCCGCCGCAAATTTTTGAAAAGCGACAGCACCGAGTTGGCGCACTGTATTGAGGCGGTCCGCCGCCACGCATTGGCCCGCCCCGACGTCGGCTTCGCCATTTGGCATGAAGGCAAACTGGTCGAGCAGTGGCGCGTGCACCCCGGCGCTTCGGGCCTGGAACAACGCTTGGCCGATGTATTGGGCGAAGACTTCGTGGCGCAATCCATCCCCGTGGCCTACAACGCGGGTCCGCTCAAAGTGATCGGCCGTGCTGGTTTGCCAGACGCTGCCCGCTCACGACCCGACCACCAGTTTGCTTATGTGAATGGGCGTTTTGTGCGCGACAAGGTGGTCATGCACGGTGCGCGAAGCGCCTACGAAGACGTCCTTCACGGTCAGAAACAACCGGCCTACGCGCTGTTCATGCAGATCGACCCCAGCTTGGTCGATGTGAATGTGCACCCGACCAAAATCGAAGTGCGTTTCAGAGACAGCCGTGCCGTGCACCAAGCCGTGCGGCATGCCCTTGAGAACGCGCTGGCCGCGCCGCGCGCCCACCTGCTGGCCGATGCACCCAACGACGCCGACAGCGCTTTTGACCTGAAAGCCTCTGCGCCCAAAGCCCTGCCCGAATCGGCCAGCTGGCAGCAAGGCGGCATGGCTTTCGAGCGCTCTGGCCCTTCGACTTTTTCGGCACCCAGCTACAAACCCGCCGACTTTGTGCGCCCCCGCGTGGACGGCGAGCAGGCCATGGCTGACCTGAAGGCGCTTTGGAACCCGCCTGTGCGCGGCGAAGACCTGAGCGCTCAAGAAGCCCGGCCCGCCGATTGGCCAGCACCTTTCGCGGTCGGAGACCCTTCGCTGGCAGGGGCAAGCTCCGACAAGGGTATGGAAACGCCATCCCCCCTGCCCGAAGGCGACTGGCCCCTGGGCCGCGCCATCGCCCAACTGCACGGCGTCTACATCCTGGCCGAAAACAAACAAGGCTTGGTGGTGGTGGACATGCACGCCGCGCACGAGCGCATCGTGTACGAGCGCCTGAAAAACCAACTCAACGCGCAAGGCAGCGAAGGCCCGCGCATCGCCAGCCAACCGCTTTTGATCCCGGCCACCTTTGCCGCCAACCCGACCGAAGTGGCCACCGCCGAAGCCTGCTTGGAGGTGCTGGCGCAACTGGGCCTCGAAATCTCTCCCCTCTCGGCCAAAACCTTGGCCGTGCGCGCCGTGCCCACCAGCCTGGCGCAAGGCGATGCGGTCGAGTTGGCCCGCAGTGTGCTGGCCGAGTTGGCCCAGCACGATGCCAGCACGGTGGTTCAACGCGCCCAAAATGAAATTTTGGCGACCATGGCTTGCCACGGTGCTGTCCGCGCCAATCGCCGTCTGACGCTGGATGAAATGAACGGCTTGTTGCGCCAAATGGAAGACACCGAACGCTCTGACCAATGCAACCATGGCCGCCCCACCTGGCGGCAGATGAGCATGCGTGATCTCGACGCGCTGTTTCTGCGAGGTCGTTGATGCGCCCCCAACTCATTGTCCTGTTGCTGGCCCTGCTGCTCGGCCTGCAACCGGTGACCACGGACCTTTATTTACCCGCCTTGCCCGCCATCACCGAAGGTTTTGGGGCCAACATGGGCCAAGCTCAGCTCACCCTGACTGCTTTGCTGCTGGCCTTTGGCCTGTCGCAGTTGGTGTGGGGCCCCATGTCCGACCGCTTTGGTCGCCGACCCATCCTGCTGTGGGGCATGGCCGCTTACGTGCTCGCTTCGATTGCCTGCGCTTTCGCCCCCAACATGGCCTGGTTGATCGCAGGCCGCGCCCTGCAAGGCGTGGCCATGGGTGCAGGAGTCATGGCCGCGCGGGCGGTGGTTCGTGACCTTTACGCCCCGGCACAAGGCGCCACCGTCATGTCGCAAGCCTTGACGGGTTTGGGCATCATCGCCTGCACTTGCGCGCCCATTGGCGGCATCTTGACGGATGCGCTGGGCTGGCGCGTGGCCCTTTTGACGCTGGCTGTTTTTGGAGCCATCACCTTGGGTTTGCTGCTTTGGTGCTTTGAGGAAACCTTGGCCCAGCCGAACCCCAAGGCCCTGCAACTGCGCCAACTTTTACGGGCCAATTGGGAAATTGCGCAGCACCCCACCTTCCGTGCTTGGAGTGCCTTGTCCACCGGCGCTTACATGGGTTTGTTCACATTTCTGGCCTGCTCCTCTTTTGTCTTCACGCGCAGCATGGGTTACAGCAAAACGGCCTATGGGTTTTTCATGCTCAGCATGTCGCTGTCCTACATCGTGGGCACTTTTTGGTGCCGCTGGATGCTCCGGCGCACCAGCGTGCACCGCACCGTGGGGATTGCCGCCTTTTTGACCTTGTCCGGCGGCGTCAGCATGGCCGCTTTGGCCTACGCAGGCCAAGGCCAGGACTGGTATGGCGCTGCCAGTGTGATGGGCCCGATTTACCTGTTCATGTTGGGACACGGCGTGCACCAGTCTTGCGGTCAAAGCGGTGCGGTCAGTCCGTTCCCCGAGCGGGCTGGGACAGCCTCGGCCTTGAACGGCTTTTTGATGATGGCGGGTGCTTTTTTCATGGGCAGCTGGCTGGGTACGCAGATGCATGAGCCCGTCTTTGCCTTGGCCCACGGCCTGCTGCTGTGGAGCGTGTTCATCGCCTTGGTGTCTTGGACTTTGGTGCAGCGCCATGGGCGCTCGATCGCCCTGCACACCCAAGCCGCAAGCGCCTGAGCACCCAGCCTTCACCCAGTCCATGGTCTGCATCACATGATCTCCAGCCAGCCCACGCCCAATGGCTTGCATCGAACCGACCGGTCGGTGGATGCCATCGCGATCGTCGGCCCCACCGCCAGCGGCAAAACAGCGGCAGCCTTGGCATTGGCCGAAAGCTTGGTGCCCCAAGGCGGCGCAGAAATCATCAGCATCGATTCAGCCTTGGTTTACCGTGGCATGGACATTGGCACGGCCAAGCCCAGTCGCCAAGAGTTGGCAGCCGTGCCCCACCACCTGATCGACACCCTGGACCCGCTGCAAAGCTACAGCGCTGCCGAGTTCGCCAAAGACGCCTCTCGGCTGATTCAGGACATCCGAGCCCGCGGCAAAACGCCGCTTTTGGTGGGCGGCACGATGCTGTACCTGAAAGCCCTGCTCGAAGGCTTGAACGACATCCCCTCAGCCGACCCCGAGATCCGCGCCCAAATTCATCATGAAGCCGAACACATCGGCTGGCCGGCCCTGCACGCCAAGCTGGCCCAAGTGGACCCCCAGACCGCCGCACGCTTGGCCCCCGGTGACAGCCAGCGCATTGGCCGGGCGTTGGAAGTCTGGACCGCCACCGGCCAAACCCTCACCTCTTTTCATCAACGCGCCAAAGCCCACGCGCCCGATTGGCACATTCCGGTCATCAGCCTGGAACCGCAAGACCGCACTTGGTTGCACCAACGCATCGCACTGCGCTTTGAGCAGATGATGGCGGCAGGCTTCATGGACGAAGTCAAAGCCCTGCGCGCACGCGGCGACTTGCACCCTGACTTGCCTTCGATGCGCTGCGTGGGTTACCGACAAGCGTGGGAAGGCCTGGACGCAAACTGGCGCGAAGCCGATATCTTGGCGCGCGGCATCTTCGCCACGCGCCAACTGGCCAAGCGGCAAATCACTTGGCTGCGCAGCATGCCCGATCGCCTGCTTGTCTTGGCCGATGCACCGGATGCGCTGAATGTCGTCTTGCGCACAGCCAAACCACTGGGCTGCTAATCGCCCGCCTCTTTGCGACGACCACTTTTGATCTTGGCCTGAATCGACTTGCCCTCCAGCCGCCTTTGCACCGAGCCATAAGTGGGCTTGGTGGCCTTGCGGGGTTTGGGCGGCTTGGCGTACAAATCCAGTGTTTCATAGAGCCGTGCCCAAGCATCGACCCGATTGGCCTCTTGGGTGCGGTGGCGCTGGGCCTTCAGGATGAATTCCCCGTCCAAGGTCAAGCGGCTGTCACCCGACTGGAGCCAGCGCTGCTTGACATCGTCGGGCAAGCCCGAATGGGCGACGTCAAAACGCAGTTGGATGGCGCTGGAGACTTTGTTGACGTTCTGCCCACCTGGCCCTTGCGCACGGATGGCAGAGAGTTCAACTTCAGCGTCGTCAATGTGCAGGGTGTGCTTCATGCGCCGCAGCAGCTGCCATTACTGCAGCGGCCCCTTGAGGTTGTCCGGCACGGGCAAAGCCATCACCTCGATGCCTTCATCGATCAGTGCTTCGGTCTCTTCACGCGTGGCCTGCCCGCGTATGTTGCGCTCTTCGCTTTCGCCGTAATGGATCTTTCGAGCCTCTTCGGCAAATTGCGAACCCACATCTTCGGTATTGGCCATGACGTGCCGGACCATGTTCACCATGGCTGCCTGAATTTGTTGCAAACTGGGCTGCGCAAGTTCGGTCTGAGCCTCAGGAACTGCAGGCGCTGCAACTTCAGAACGCGTTGCGGAGACGTTGGCAGAAGTTCCAGCACCGGCCGCAGGCCCACCGCCCTGCCCTGGCGGAAAAGCCGGGGCTGTGCCATGGCCCAGATTCAGGCGCGGCGCTGACAGCATTTTGGTGATTTCGCTGTCGCTGCAAACGGGGCACGTGACCAAACCCCGCTCACGCTGTGCATCGTAGTCGGCCTGAGAGCCAAACCAGCCTTCAAAGCTGTGGCCAAAGCGGCATTGCAAGTCGAGGACTTTCATGGGCTTGTCTTCAGGGTGGTGAGGGCTTTGCGGCAAACCATCAGGCTGGGGTTTGCCACTGCAGGGGCCACAGGCCCGATTGGACATTTTGCAACCAGAGCAGACCCGTCAAAGTCTTGGCATCGGTCAAGAGGCCTTGCTGGCAAGCAGCCATCAATTCAGCCGGGGTGGCGGTGAACACATCCAAAAACTCATCGGTGTCCAATTGACGTTCGCCCAAAGTCAGCTCTTTGGCAAACCAAATCTCGATGACCTCGGTCGAATACCCGATGACCGGGTGCAAGACCCCAGCCCGCGCCCATTGGCGGGCGGTGTAACCGGTCTCTTCCAGCAGTTCGCGTTGGGCGCACAGCCAGGGGTCCTCGCCGGGGTCGAGCTTGCCGGCCGGAAACTCGGTCATGACCTGTCCGACAGGGTAGCGAAACTGCCGCTCCATCACCAAGCGCAGGCCATCGGGTGTGTCGAGCATGGGAATGACCATCACCGCACCAGGGTGCACCACGTATTCACGGGTGGCCAGGTTTTGGTTGGGCAGTTGAACGGTGTCGCGCAGCACATGCAAAAAATGCCCGCGCAAGAGTTCTTCGCGCTGAACCCGGTGTTCGATCAGATGGTCGTCAGACATGCCAACAAGGTTGAGGGCTGTGCTGCGCTCAGTGTTTGCGGTGCATCAGGTAGCGGTAAACAAAACCCGGAAAAGCCAAGGTGACGAACATGGTGCCGGTCACCGCATAAAACTCCCAGCCTTGAGGCGCGATTTGGCCAGCATGGTTTTCCAAGGCCAAGCCCACACCGCCCACCACAAAGTACAACATCACCAACTCGCCTAAACGCCAAACCAAAGGCTTTGTAAGCCGCTGTGGTCCCAACAACAAAATGCGTTGGTTGATGAAGGGCACATTGGCCGCCACCAAAGCCAAAAGGATCAAACCGACGATTTGAGTGGAGGTGTTCATGCTGCTGTGTTGGGGCGCTCAGACCGCCAGCATACGCACGATCGAATCTGCGCACAAAGCCATGAGAGCGCCGGGGAAAATGCCCAACAACAAAACCAGCAAACCGTTGGTGGACAAGACCAAGCGCACATCCAGCGAAGCCGACACGGTGGTGGCGGTGACGGGCTCGTCAAAATACATGACCTTGACCACACGCAGGTAGTAGAAAGCACCGATGAGCGACATGATGACGGCAAAGATGGCCAAGCCGATGTAGAAAGCCTGACCGGAGGCCACCAACGACTGCAGCACCGACAACTTGGCGTAAAAACCGACCATGGGCGGGATGCCCGCCATGGAGAACAGGCAGATCGCCATCACACCCGCATACAAGGGGCTGCGCTGGTTCAGACCCGCCAGGTCGGTGATCTCTTCGCTTTCAAAACCTTGACGGGCCAGCAGCATGATGATGCCGAAGGCCGCCAGCGTGGTCAGCACATAGGACACCATGTAGAACATGGCCGAGCTGTAGGCGTTGGCGGCCAAGGTGGTTTCGCCATTGATGACGCCCGCCACAAAGCCCAACAGCACAAAACCCATTTGAGAGATGGTCGAATAGGCCAACATGCGCTTGAGGTTGGTCTGGGCGATGGCCGCCAAGTTACCAATCAGCAAAGAGCCAATCGCCAGCAGGGCCAACATTTGTTGCCAGTCAAAGGCCAAGGGCAGCATGCCCTCCACCAACAATCGCACCAAAATGGCAAACGCGGCCAACTTGGGCGCGCCACCGATCATCAAGGTGGCTGCGGTGGGGGCACCTTGGTACACGTCAGGAATCCACATGTGGAAGGGCACGGCACCGATCTTGAAGGCCAAGCCAGCCACGATGAAGACCAAACCGAACACCAGCACCTGATGGTTGACTTGACCTGAAGCAATGGCTTTGAGAACCGCCGAAAGCTCGAGGCTGCCAGTCGCACCGTACATCATCGACATGCCGTACAGCAAGAAGCCAGACGCCATCGCACCCAACACAAAGTACTTCATGGCCGCTTCGGTGGCTTGGGTATGGTCGCGGCGCAGCGCCACCAGGGCGTAGCTCGACAGGGTCAACAGTTCCAGACCCAAGTAAATCACAATGAAGTTCTGGCCCGAAATCATCATGCTCATGCCGAGCAAGGCGAACAAACTCAGGCTGAAAATTTCACCGCCGCGCATCATGTCACGGTCAGCAGCATAGGGGCGCGAATACACCAAGGTGACCATCACAGCGATGGTGGCAAAGCACTTGAGCCAATGGCCCATCGGGTCGCTGACCACCATGCGGCCAAAGCCATACAAAGTTTGACCCGCATCGGCATAAAAAGCGTGCAGCAAAGCGACGCCACCCAAAGAGGCAAGCGTCAACACGTAAGTACCGGTGCGCTTGGGGCTTTTCACGAAGAGGTCGGCCAGTGTCACCACGCAGGCCATGACCAGCAACACGATCTCCGGATACATCGTCATCCAGCTGGAGTTGTCCATCATCTGTGTTCTCTCAATTGTTCAATTCAGGCGAAACGCTCAGGGTCCTGCTGCTCAAGGCAGTTTGGACACAGCCACGTGCTTGAGCAAGTCCAGCACAGAGGCATCCATCACATCGGTGAACGGTTTGGGGTAGATGCCCATGTAGAGCACGGCCACGGCCAGCAAAGACAGCATCAGGAATTCTCGGGCGTTGATGTCGGTCAAGTCTTTGACATCGTCATTGGTCACGGGACCCAAATAAACGCGCTTGAACATCCACAAGGTGTAAGCCGCACCAAAGATCAGCGCTGAAGCGGCCAGCAAGCCGACCCAGAAGTTGAATTTCACGGCGCCCAAAATCACCATCCACTCGCCCACAAAGCCAGCAGTGCCGGGCAAGCCGGCGTTGGCCATGGCGAACAACAAGGCAAAAGCGGCGAACTTGGGCATGGTGTTGACCACGCCGCCGTAGCTGGCAATCTCACGCGAGTGCACCCGGTCGTACAAGACACCAATGCACAAGAACATGGCCGCAGAAACAAAACCGTGCGCGATCATCTGCACAATGCCGCCAGACACACCCAGCGGGTTGAAGATGAAAAAGCCCAAAGTGACAAAACCCATGTGCGCCACAGAGGAATAAGCCACCAACTTTTTCATGTCCTGCTGCACCATGGCGACCAAGCCCACATAGACCACAGCCACCAAGGACAAGACCACGATCAGCATGCCCCACTCACGGGCCGCATCTGGGGCAATGGGCATCGAAAACCTGAGGAAGCCATAGGCGCCCAGCTTCAGCATGATGGCGGCCAGCACGGCAGAGCCACCGGTCGGGGCTTCGACGTGCACATCGGGCAACCAGGTGTGGACCGGCCACATCGGCACCTTGACGGCAAAGGCCGCAAAGAAGGCAAAGAAGAGCAAGGTCTGTACGCCCCCTGCCAATGGCAACTTGTGCCAGGTCAGGATGTCAAAGCTGCCGCCGGATGTCACGTACAGATAGATCAAGGCGATCAGCATCAAGAGCGAGCCGAGCAAGGTGTACAAGAAAAACTTGAATGCCGCGTAAATTTTGTTGGGGCCGCCCCAAATGCCGATGATCAGGTACATCGGGATCAGGGTGGCTTCAAAGAACACATAGAACAAGATGCCGTCCAATGCACTGAACACGCCAATCATCAAGCCCGACAGGATCAGGAAAGCGGCCATGTACTGGTTGACTTTGCGGGTAATGACTTCCCAGCCCGCAATGACCACTACCACATTGATGAAGGCGGTCAAGGGGATCAGCCACAAAGAAATGCCGTCCACACCCAGGTGGTAGTGCACGTTGAAGCGCTCAATCCAAGAAAATTTCTCGACAAACTGCATCTCGGAGGTTCCGAGCTGAAAGCCCGAAATCAGAGGCAGTGTGACCAACAAACTGGCGATCGCGCCGACCAAGGCCAGCCAGCGCACTGCGCCGGCTTGGCTGTCGCGACCGAAGGCCAGCAAGATGACACCGAAAGCGATCGGCATCCAGATGGCAAGGCTTAACAATCCCATTTTTATTTTGTCCTCAAAATCGTTAAGCGAGCCAGACGAAATACGTCATCAGCACGAACACACCCAAAATCATGACCAGGGCGTAGTGGTACAGGAAACCCGACTGGAACCAGCGCACCACGCCGGACACCCAACCCACCAACTTCCAGGAACCGTTGACGAAGAAGCCGTCAATGATGGTGCGGTCGCCCACCTTCCAAAAACCCAGACCCAGTCCGCGCGCGCCCTTGGCCAGGACGTTTTCGTTGAACCAGTCCATGAAGTACTTGTTCTCGAGCACCACAATCAGCGGACGCAAAGCACGGGCGAAGAAAGCTGGCACTTTGGGGTTGATCAGGTACATGTACCAAGCGGTCACCACACCGGCCAAAGCCAACCAGAAAGGCGCCATGGTCATGCCGTGCAAAGCCATGGCCACAGGGCCATGGAACAACTCACCGAGTTGCTGCATCGCAGGGTGTTTGGCGGCATCAATGAAGATGACGTCTTTGAAGAATTCGCCATACAACATGGGCTGGATGGTCATGAATCCGATCAACACCGAAGGAATGGCCAGCAACACCAAGGGCACCGTCACCACCCAAGGTGACTCATGCGGCTTGTCATGACCGTGGTCATCATGGCCATGGTGGTCATCGTGGCCGTGGTGGGCATCAGGGTTTTGATCGTAGCGCTCCTTGCCGTGGAAGACCAGGAAATACATGCGGAACGAATAAAAGGCCGTGACGAACACACCAGCCAGCACCGCGAAGTTGGCAAAGCCAGCGGCGGGCAAGTGGCTCAAGTGCACCGCCTCAATGATGCTGTCCTTGGAGTAAAACCCCGAGAACAAAGGCGTACCGATCAGGGCGAGCGAGCCGAGCAAGGACGTGATCCAGGTGATGGGCATGTATTTGCGCAAGCCACCCATGTAGCGGATGTCCTGGTTGTGGTGCATGCCCATGATGACGGAGCCTGCACCCAAGAACAGCAGCGCTTTGAAGAACGCATGGGTCATCAGGTGGAACACCGCCACCGAGTAAGCCGATGCGCCCAGCGCCACCGTCATGTAACCCAGCTGCGACAAAGTGGAATAAGCCACCACGCGCTTGATGTCGTTTTGGATGATGCCCAAAAAGCCCATGAACAAGGCCGTGATCGAACCGATCACCATCATGAAGTTCAAGGCCGATTCGGACAACTCGAACAAGGGAGACATGCGTGCCACCATGAAGATGCCTGCCGTCACCATGGTGGCAGCGTGGATCAGGGCGGAGATGGGCGTGGGGCCTTCCATCGAATCAGGCAGCCACACATGCAAGGGAAACTGAGCCGACTTGCCCATGGCACCGATGAACAGGCAGATGCAGATCACGGTGATCAGCATGGCATCCATGCCAAAGATATACCAAGGAAAATCGATGGCAGCCAATTCATTGGCTTTGGCAAACAGCTCGGTGTAATTGAGCGTGCCGGTGTAAGCCGCGATCAGGCCAATGCCGATGATGAAGCCAAAGTCACCCACACGGTTGACCAAAAAGGCCTTCATGTTGGCAAAGATGGCCGTCGGCTTGTTGTACCAAAAACCGATCAGCAAGTACGACACCAGACCGACAGCTTCCCAACCGAAGAACAGTTGCAGCAAGTTGTTGCTCATGACGAGCATCAGCATGGAAAAGGTGAACAAGGAGATGTAGGCAAAAAAGCGGTTATAGCCTTCGTCCTCGTCCATGTAGCCAATGGTGTAGATGTGCACCATGAGCGAGACAAAGGTGACGACGCACATCATCATGGCCGTGAGGCTGTCGACCATGAAGCCGATTTCCATCTTCAAGTCACCCACCACCATCCAGGTGTAGAGGCTTTCGTTGAAGCGGGCCCCGTTGATGACTTGGCTGAGCGTCATCACCGACAAGATGAAGGCCACCAACACCCCCAAAATGGTGAAGGTGTGCGACAAGCGGCGACCGATCCAATTACCGCCAAATTGGGTGCCCAAGACACCGGCCAACAAAGAGCCCACCAATGGAGCCAATGGAACTGCCAACAGCGTGCTGGCGTTGAGGGTTTGACTCATGTTGTTTTAACCCTTGAGCGAATTGAGTTCGTCCACATTGATGTTGTTCTTGTTGCGGAACAGCAGCACCAAAATGGCCAGGCCAATGGCCGACTCAGCAGCCGCCACGGTCAAGATGAAAAACACGAAGACCTGACCGTGCATGTCACCCAGGTAGTGGGAGAAAGCCACAAAGTTCATGTTCACGGCCAGCAGCATCAGCTCGATGGCCATGAGCAAAACAATCAGGTTCTTGCGGTTCAAAAAGATGCCGATCACGGACAACGCAAACAGCATGGCACCGAGGGACAAGAAGTGCCCCAGAGTCAATGTCATCATTTTTTCACCTCAGCTTCTGGCGTATCGGTCGGAGCAAGAGGTGCCGGGGCCGCTTGGGTCGGCGCCATCTTGACCAGTTGCATGCGATCTGCCGCGCGCACTTTGACTTGGATGGAAGGATCGATCGCCTTGCTGTCCTTGCGGTTGCGCAGGGTCAAGGCGATGGCCGCAATCATGGCCACCAAAAGAATGGCAGCCGCAATCTGGATGGGCATCAGGTATTCGGTGTAAAGCAAGATGCCCAAGGCTTTGCCGTTGTCCACCGGCACAGCGCCAGGGGCCATGGCAGGCGCTTCAGACAAACGAAAGCCTGAGAGCAGCACAGCAGCCATCTCCAAAGCCACGATGGCACCCAAGGTTGCGGCCAGGGGGAAGTTTTTCCAGAAGCCTTGGCGCACAGCGTCGATGCTGACGTCCAACATCATCACCACAAAAAGGAACAGCACCATCACCGCACCCAAGTACACCAAGACCAGCACAAAGGCCAAAAACTCGGCATTCAAGAGCAGCCAGACTGCAGAAGCTTGCGAAAAAGCCAACATGAGGTACAGCACAGCGTGCACAGGATTGCGCGCGGTCACCACCCGGAAAGCGGCAAACAGCAGCACCACCGAGAAGAGATAAAAGAAACCGGTCTTGACGTCCATAGCTTGGTCTTTTTAAATGTTCAGGACTGGCCCGTGCTCAACGGTAAGGAGCATCCGCAGCCTTGGCGGCAGCGATCTCTTTTTCGTAGCGGTCGCCCACGGCCAACAACATGTCTTTGGTGAAGTACAGGTCTCCGCGTTTTTCACCGTGGTATTCCAGAATGTGGGTCTCAACGATCGAGTCGACTGGACAGCTTTCTTCGCAAAAACCACAAAAAATGCACTTGGTCAAATCGATGTCGTAGCGGGTGGTACGGCGTGAACCGTCTTCGCGTTGACCGGCTTCGATGGTGATGGCCATCGCGGGGCAAACGGCCTCACACAACTTGCAGGCGATGCACCGCTCTTCGCCGTTGTCATAACGGCGCAGGGCGTGCAGACCACGGAAACGCGGGGACAGCGGCGTTTTTTCCTCGGGAAATTGCACCGTGACCTTGCGCGCAAACGCATAACGCCCCGTCAGGGCCATGCCCTTGAGCAACTCCACAAGCATGAAGCTCTTGAGGAAGTCCTTGATCGAAAAAGAGGAAGCAGTCATTGTTGTCATGTTCGTGAACCGCTCAAAGCCAGATGTTCCAAGGCGAGTGCAACCATGCACCCACGATCAGGAGCCACACCAAGGTGACGGGAATGAAGATCTTCCAACCCAAGCGCATGATCTGGTCATAGCGAAAACGTGGGAAAGTGGCACGGATCCAGATGAACATCGAGACCACCAAGAAGGTCTTCAGGCCCAGCCAAATCCAGCCCGGAATCCAGTTGAACAAGGCGTGGTCAATGGGCGACAACCAGCCGCCCAAGAACATGATCACGGCCAGAATGGACACGAGCCACATGCTGGCGTATTCGGCCAAGAAGAAAATGGCAAAGCCCATGCCCGAGTACTCGACCATGTGACCGGCCACGATTTCGGCTTCGCCCTCGACCACGTCAAAGGGGTGACGGTTGGTTTCGGCGACACCCGAAATCAAATACACGATGAAGATGGGCAGCAAAGGCAACCAGTTCCAAGAGAACACACCCAGGCCCATGTCTGCCGCAGCGCCTTTGCCTTGCGCCATGACGATCTCGGTCAGGTTCATGCTGCCGGACACCATCAAGACCACCAAGAAGCAAAAGCCCATGGCGATTTCGTAACTGACCATTTGGGCTGAAGCACGCAGCGCACCCAAGAAGGCGTATTTCGAGTTGGAAGCCCATCCCGCGATGATCACGCCATACACCTCAATCGAGGTGATCGCCATGACCAGCAACAAACCGGCGTTGACGTTGGCCAGGGCTTGGTCGGGGCCAAACGGAATCACCACCCAAGCGGCCAAGGCCGGCATGATGGCCATGATGGGGCCTAAGCGGAAAAGACCCATGCTGGCCGCAGTCGGGTTGATCAATTCTTTGGTCAACAACTTGATCGCGTCAGCAATCGGTTGCAGCAAACCCATGGGGCCCACCCGGTTGGGGCCATGGCGGACTTGCATGAAACCCAAGAGCTTGCGCTCCCAAAGCGTCAGGTAAGCCACAGCACCCATCAGCGGGGCGAGGATGGCCACAATCTTGATCAAGATCCACAGCACTGGCCAGACCATGGTGGCCCACCAGTTGGCAGCCACCAGGTTCAGGCCGCCGTTGTACAGAGCGTCAATCATGCGGTCACCTCCTGACGAGCGTCTGCCGTCAATTGCAAAGACGGCGCACGGCGAACAATGCCATCGAGTTGGTAAATCGATGCGCTCACAGGAGACGCGACCGTTGCGGTCAAGGTGATCGCAGCGCGCGTGGCATTGGATGCAGTCATCGGATGGGCCGTGGCGCGGGCCAACACGTCTTGTGAGGTTTCAAAAGCCACACCCGGGATCTCCAGCAAATTGGCCAACACGCGCAACACTTTCCATGCAGGACGGGTTTCAGCCAAAGGCTTGACCACGGCATGGAAACTTTGCAGGCGACCTTCGGCGTTGACAAAGCTGCCCGAGGTCTCGGTGAACGGAGCAATCGGCAACAACACATCGCTGAAAGCCATGTTGGCTTTGAACGGGCTGAGTGTGACGACCATTTCGGCTTGGCCCAGACTTGGCGCAGCGGCGGCACCGGCCGCGCTGTCGAACTCGGGTTCGGTGTTGAGCAAGATCGCAGCCTTGAGCCCGCCAGCCAACATCTGGCCAGCGTGCTTGCCACCGGTCTGAGGCTGGGCACCGACCCACTGCGCACCCACGGTGTTGGCCGCTTCGGTCAGGTAACCGACGGTCGCACCGGTTTGATCGGCGATCCAGTTGGCCAGCGCCAACAGGCTTGAGGCATTGGCTGCGTGCGCGGCAGCATTGCCCAACAACACGGCTTTGCGCTCACCGCCGAGCAGGGACTTGGCGATGGCTTGTGCTTGTGCAGAGGCCGTGCCTGCGCAAGGCGCTGCGACGCCCTTCTCTGTGGCAATGGCTGCGGCCACATTGGCCAGGGCCTGGGCCCAGCCCGAAGCTTCGGACAACACGGCCTGCGCCACGGGCATGGCCCAAGCGTCGGCGTGGCTGAAAGCCGCAGGTGCAGTGATGACATTCAGCTGCGCGCCATGGCGCACAGCGTGACGCACGCGCAGGGCAAACAAAGGATGGTCTTTGCGCAGGTTGGAACCCACGACCAAGACGCGCTGCAAAGTGGACAAGGCTGCGATCGGCATGCCCAAAGTGCGCACGCCCTCGCTGGCTGCAAATTCAGCGTGGCGCAGGCGGTGATCAATGTTGTCAGAACCCAAACCGCGCATCAAAGCGCCAGCCAGGTACAACTCTTCCACGGTGCTGTGCGGACTGACCAAAGCGCCGATGCTGCCCGCACCGTGGTCGCGCTGGATGTTGCGCAAGCCATTGGCCACGTATTCCAGGGCAGTTTGCCAGTCGACTTCTTTCCATTCACCGCCCTGCTTGAGCATGGGGCGGGTCAGACGGTCTGGGCCATTGAGGGCTTCGTAAGAAAAACGCTCGCGGTCGGCGATCCAGCACTCGTTGACGTCTTCGTTTTCCAGGGGCACGACACGCATGACCTGGTTGTTCTTGACCTGCACGATCAGGTTGGCACCCGAAGAGTCGTGCGCGGCCACCGACTTGCGGCGTGACAACTCCCAAGTCCGGGCGTGGTAGCGGAAAGGCTTGCTGGTCAACGCGCCCACGGGGCAGATGTCGATCATGTTGCCCGACAACTCGGAATCGATCGTCTGGCCCAGGAAGGTTTCGATCTCGGCGTGCTCGCCGCGGTGCGACATGCCCAGTTCCATGGCACCGGCCACTTCCTGGCCAAAGCGCACGCAGCGAGTGCAATGGATACAGCGGCTCATCTCTTCCATCGAGATCAGCGGACCCACTTCTTTGTGGAAAACCACGCGCTTTTCTTCTTCGTAGCGGGAGCTGCTGCCACCGTAACCCACGGCCAAGTCTTGCAACTGGCACTCACCGCCTTGGTCACAAATGGGGCAATCGAGTGGGTGGTTGATGAGCAAGAACTCCATGACCGACTTTTGGGCGGCAATGGCCCGGTCGCTCTTGGTGCGCACGATCATGCCTTGCGTCACAGGCGTGGCGCAGGCGGGCATGGGCTTGGGGGCCTTTTCGACCTCGACCAGGCACATGCGGCAGTTGGCTGCGATGGAGAGTTTCTTGTGGTAACAGAAATGGGGGATGTAGGTGCCCGCTTTTTCAGCGGCATGCATGACCATGCTGCCTTCGGCAACTTCCACTTTCTGACCGTCGAGTTCTATTTCAACCATGGGTCTTCACCGCTGTTGCATCGGCGTTGACCATAGAGGTCTTGTGCTCGATGAGGTGTACAAATTCGTGACGGAAATGCTTGAGCATGCCGCGCACCGGCATGGCCGCAGCGTCACCCAAGGCGCAAATCGTGCGGCCCATGATGTTGCCGGCCACACTGTCGAGCATGTCGATGTCGCTGGCACGGCCTTGGCCGTGTTCAATGCGGTCCACCATGCGCCAGAGCCAGCCGGTGCCTTCACGGCAAGGGGTGCACTGGCCGCATGACTCGTGCGAATAAAAATAAGACAAACGCGCCAAAGCCTTGACCATGCAACGTGTCTCGTCCATGACGATCACCGCGCCAGAACCCAACATCGAGCCGCCTTCTTTGGCGATGCTGTCGTAGTCCATGGTGAGCATCATCATCAACTCGGCCGGAATGACCGGGGAGGACGAGCCGCCAGGGATCACCGCCTTGAGTTGACGGCCACCGCGCACACCACCGGCGAGTTCGAGCAGCTTGGCAAACGGCGTGCCCATGGGCACTTCGTAATTACCGGGGCGCTCGACGTCACCGCTGACCGAGAAGATCTTGGTGCCTCCGTTGTTGGGCTTGCCGCATTCCAGATACGCCTGACCACCGTTGCGGATGATCCAAGGCACCGCCGCGAAGGTTTCGGTGTTGTTGATGGTGGTGGGCTTGCCATACAGACCAAAGCTGGCGGGGAATGGCGGCTTGAATCGGGGCTGGCCTTTTTTGCCTTCCAGCGATTCGAGCAGAGCGGTTTCTTCGCCGCAGATGTACGCACCAAAACCATGCGATGCGTGCAACTGGAAGCTGAAGGTGCTGCCCAAAATGTTGTTGCCCAAATAGCCTGCGGCACGGGCTTCTTCGAGGGCCGCTTCAAAGCGCTCGTAGGTGTGGAAAATTTCACCGTGGATGTAGTTGTAACCCACGCTGATGCCCATGGCATAAGCCGCGATGATCATGCCTTCGATCACCGTGTGCGGGTTGTACTCCATGATGTCACGGTCTTTGCAGGTGCCCGGCTCGCCCTCATCCGAGTTGCACACCAAATACTTTTGACCGGGGAACTGGCGGGGCATGAAGCTCCACTTCAGACCCGTCGGGAAGCCCGCACCGCCGCGACCACGCAAGCCCGACTCTTTGACCGTGGCAATCACCTGGTCTTGGGTCATACCCGCAACGCCGGTCTCAGGATTGGGCTCGGCACCGTCTTTGCCCAAAATTTTGCGCAAGGCCGCATAGCCACCACGCGCTTCGTAATCTTGGATGCCCCAGTTGCGGCCATTCAGACCGGCATAAATTTGCGGATGGATGTGGCGGTCGTGGAAGCAGCTTTCCACGCCTGTGGCTTGGAATTGGCTCAGGATTTGTTCGACTTTCATCAGGCGGCCTCGGCTTTCTTCAGGCTGTCAACGAGTTGGTCGAGTTTTTCATGGCTCATGAAGCTGCACATGTGGCGGTCATTGACCAAGAGCACGGGCGCATCGGCGCAAGCGCCCTGGCACTCGCTGGGCTGCAAGGTGAACAGGCCGTCGGCTGTGGTCTGACCGACTTGCACACCCAGTTTGTGCTCCAGGTGTTCGAGTGCGTTTTGACCACCACGCAACTGGCAAGGCAGGTTGGTGCAAACGTTCAACTTGAACTTGCCCACCGGCTTTTGGTTGTACATGTTGTAGAAGGTGGTGACTTCGTGCACCGCCATCACCGGCATGCCCAAGACCTCGGCCACGACTTGCTCACTGTCTGGGCTCACCCAGCCTTGTTCTTGCTGCACGATAGCCAGACAAGCCATGACGGCCGACTGCTTTTGGTCTGTAGGGAACTTGGCAACTTCACGCGCAAAGCGTGCTCTGGTTGAATCAGAGATCATCGGTCAATCTCTCCAAAAACGATGTCCATGGTCCCGATGATCGCGACCGCATCGGCCAGCATGTGGCCACGGGCCATTTCATCGAGGGTGGCCAAATGGGCAAAGCCCGGGGCGCGAATTTTGAGGCGGTACGGTTTGTTGGCACCGTCACTCACCATGTAAATGCCGAACTCACCTTTGGGGTGTTCGACAGCGGCATAGGCCTCGCCTTCGGGCACATGAAAACCTTCGGTGAAGAGCTTGAAATGGTGGATCAAGTCTTCCATGTTGGACTTCATGCCTTCGCGCGAAGGCGGCGCGATCTTGTGGTTGTCGGTGATCACTGGGCCGGGGTTGGCACGCAGCCACTTCACGCACTGCGCGATGATGCGGTTGGACTCGCGCATCTCGGCCATGCGCACCAAGTAGCGGTCGTAGCTGTCACCGGTCTTGCCCACGGGCACATCGAATTCAACCTGGTCGTAGGCGTCATACGGTTGCTTTTTGCGCAAATCCCAGGCCACGCCGGAACCACGCAACATGGGGCCAGTCATGCCCAAATTGAGGGCACGCTCTGGCGACACCACGCCCACACCCACGGTGCGTTGCTTCCAGATGCGGTTGTCTGTGAGCAAGGTTTCGTATTCGTCGATGCACTTGGGAAAGCGCTGTGTGAAGTCGTCGATGAAATCCAACATGGAACCTTGGCGGTTCTTGTTGAGTTGTTCGATCGCCTTGGCATTTTTGATCTTGCTGACCTTGTACTGCGGCATGCTGTCGGGCAAGTCGCGATAAACGCCACCGGGACGGAAATAGGCCGCATGCATGCGGGCGCCCGAGACGGCCTCGTACAGATCGAACAGGTCTTCACGTTCGCGGAAGGTGTAAATCAAGACCGTGGAACTGCCGCAATCGTTGCCGTGCGAGCCGAGCCACATCAGGTGATTGAGCACACGGGTGATTTCCGAGAACATCACGCGGATGTACTGCGCGCGCTTGGGCACTTCAAGGCCCAGCATCTTTTCGATGGCCAAGCAGTAAGCGTGCTCGTTGCACATCATGGACACGTAGTCCAAACGGTCCATGTAGGGCAGTGACTGGATATAGGTTTTGCTCTCGGCCAACTTTTCAGTGGCACGGTGCAACAGACCGATGTGCGGGTCTGCGCGTTGCACGACCTCGCCATCCAACTCCAACACCAGTCGCAGCACACCGTGCGCGGCCGGGTGCTGGGGACCGAAGTTCAGGGTGTAATTCTTGATTTCGGCCATGTCAGTTCAGGCCTCCGTAGTTGTCTTCGCGAATGATGCGCGGCGTGATTTCACGCGGCTCAATGCTCACGGGTTCGTAAATCACGCGCTGGCGTTCGGCGTCATAACGCATCTCGACGTGGCCTGACAGCGGGAAGTCTTTGCGGAACGGATGGCCAATGAAGCCGTAGTCGGTCAAGATGCGTCTGAGGTCGTTGTGACCCTCGAACACGATGCCATACAGGTCAAACGCTTCGCGCTCGTACCAATTGGCCGAATTCCACAGGGCATTGACCGAATCGACCAAAGGCAAATCGTCATCGGGGCACAGCACCTTGACACGCACGCGCTGGTTGAGGCTGACCGACAACAGGTGGACTGTGACACCAAAGCGGGGACCATCGGTGCCCACTTCGCGATACGCCGAGTAATCAACACCGGCCAAATCAATGAGTTGCTCAAACTGGCAACCCGGCGCATCACGCAAGCAAGTCATCACATCCAGATACTGGGCCGGACCCACATGCACCGTCACCTCACCCAAAGCCACGCTGATGGTGTGGGCCCGATCGCCCAAAAGGGTGGTCAGAGTGTCGTGCAAGTCTTCGGGGCGAATGGCGAAAGAAGTCATCGTCATTCCCCTCAGGCGCGCGCAATGGTGTGCGTGCGCCGAATTTTTTGTTGCAACTGCATGATGCCGTAGATCAAGGCTTCGGCGGTCGGCGGGCAACCCGGCACATAAACATCGACCGGCACAATTCGGTCACAGCCTCGTACCACCGAGTAGCTGTAGTGGTAATAGCCACCACCGTTCGCACAAGAACCCATGGAGATGACCCAACGCGGCTCGGACATCTGGTCATAGACCTTGCGCAAAGCGGGGGCCATTTTGTTGCACAGCGTACCGGCCACGATCATCAAGTCGGCCTGACGGGGGCTGGCGCGGAAAACCTCGGCACCAAAACGACCCAAGTCATAACGGGCGGCGGCCGCATGCATCATCTCCACCGCGCAGCAGGCCAAACCAAAGGTCATGGGCCAAAGCGAACCGGTTTTGGCCCAGTTCACCACCGAGTCGTAACTCGTGGTGACAAAGCCTTCCTTCATCACGCCTTCAATCATTTTGAATCCTCAAACAGGCTGTTTGCTGTGCACTAACAACGGTCATTCCCAATCGAGGGCGCCTTTTTTCCACTCGTAGACAAAACCTACAACCAGAATGTTTAAAAAGACAACCGCCCCAATGAAACCCGCCATACCCACCTCTTTGAGCGCCAAAGCCCAAGGAAAAAGGAAAGCGATTTCGAGATCGAACAAGATGAAAAGAATGGCGACGAGGTAATAGCGGACGTCGAATTTCATTCGAGCGTCTTCAAAAGCCTCGAATCCGCACTCATAAGGGGAATTTTTTTCCGCGTCAGGCCGGTTGGGGCCAAGAATGTAGCCCAAAACCTGGGGAATGATGCCGACAGCGATGCCGACCAAAATGAACAAGAGAATCGGAAGGTACTGTTCGAGGTTCATTTCGAGACTGCCGGTTAGTGACCGAATGAGTCACCCAGGCCTTGAGCCCGAGCGCTTCTGTTTGTCTGGTGCCGTCGGCGAGACTCGAACTCGCACAGCTTTCGCCACTACCCCCTCAAGATAGCGTGTCTACCAATTTCACCACGACGGCTGGATACACAAGATCGGTTTGCATGAGGTGCACCTGGAGTGCGTGTTGCTCACCGAACAGACTCTGATTTTACTCTGAAATTCCGCTCATTTCCTTCGATAGTCCTGCAAAAATGTGCATAGCCGCCAAGCTGAATGGCAACTGACAAATTTGGATTACTTCACCGGAATGGCAGGCGGTACGCTTTTGTCAACAGCGGGCACAGGCGTGTTGCCAGGGATCTGCGCAGCAGGGCTGGCGTCAACCGGCGCAGCAGGCGAGTTGACTGTGGCACCTTCCAAGACGCTGCCCGATGAGGAAGGCGTCAAATTGCCAAAATAGGCCAAGGACAAAGTGCAGGCAAAAAATACAAAAGCCAAAACTGCCGTGGTCCGGGACATGAAGTTGGCACCGCCCGTCGCACCAAACAAACTGCCTGAACCGCTGCTGCCAAAAGCAGCACCCATGTCAGCACCTTTGCCATGCTGGATCAGGATCAGACCAATCATGGCCAGAGCCGACAACATCTGAACCACCAAAATCAAAGTCAACATCACGCTCATCAGAGTTCTCCGAAAAATCTAGAAACAGGGTGTGAAAGCTCAGCGCGAGGCGGCCTTCAGCAGGGATAAAAAATCTTGGGCCTTGAGCGAAGCACCGCCAATCAGGCCACCATCGACATCAGGCTGGGCCAACAATTCGGCCGCATTATGGGCTGTCATGCTGCCACCATACAAAACAGAGACGCGGTCTGCGTGCGAAGAGGCGGCCTTCAATTGAGACCGCAAAACCGCGTGGACCTCTTGGGCCTGCTCCGGTGAAGCTGTGAGGCCCGTACCAATCGCCCAAACAGGTTCATAAGCCACCACAATTTCACTGATGCAGTGGCCGTTGGCTTGGATCACTGCCGCCAGTTGACGCTTGACCACCGCCTCGGTCTGACCGGCTTCGCGTTCGGCCAAACTCTCGCCGACACACACAATGGGGGTGATGCCCACAGCCAATGCACGTTGGGCTTTGACGGCCACTGTGGCATCTGATTCGGCGTGAAAGAGACGGCGCTCAGAATGACCCACAATGCAGTAACGCACCGAAAAGTCTCGCAGCATCTGGGCAGAGACCTCACCCGTGTAGGCGCCTGCCTCGTGTGCCGAAAGATCTTGGGCACCCAAATCGATGCGAGAACCAGACAACAAAACTTGCATTTGAGCCAGGTAAACAGCCGGTACACACAAGGCCGCGCGGCATGCAAGACCAGACACCTCAGCCGTCAGCTCAGCGACAAAAGCTGCATTGGCCGACAAATCGCCATGCATCTTCCAGTTGCCGACCAACAATTGGGGAGGCTTGCTCATCACCAGGTCACCACCAATTTACCGACGTGCTGGTTGCTCTCCATCAGGGCGTGGGCTTGAGCTGCGCCCGATGGCAGATCGCCCGCCGCATCCATGGCGCCAAACACGCTGTGAATGACCGGTTTGATCCGGCCAGACTCGATCCAAGGCCAAACCGTTTTGCGCAAGGACTGGGCAATGTCTGCCTTGAACGCCACGGGACGCGGCCGCAAAGTAGAGCCCGTGATGGTCAGGCGGCGACGCAGCACCATGCCGGCATTGAAGTCGGCTTTGACGCCGCCTTGCACCGCAATGATGACCAAGCGGCCATCCTCTGCCAAAGCCTCGACTTCTCGGGCCACATAGTCGCCCGCAACCATGTCGAGAATCACGTTCACACCAGCGCCGCCGGTCAGGCGCTTGGCCTCGGCTACAAAGTCGGTGGTTTTGTAGTTGATGGCGTGGTCTGCACCCAAGGCCAAGCAGGCTTGGCATTTGGCGTCTGAGCCCGCCGTCACGATCACCACCGCACCGGCTGCCTTGGCCATTTGGATGGCCGTGACGCCAATCCCGCTGGTGCCGCCCTGAATCAACAGGGTTTCACCCGCTTGCAATCGACCGCGGTCAAACACATTGCTCCACACGGTGAAGAAAGTCTCGGGCAGCGATGCGGCTTCGGTGTCGGTCAGGCCCTTGGGCACGGGCAAACACTGGGCCACCGGGGCCACGCACAGCTGCGCATAACCACCACCCGCCACCAGGGCGCACACGCGGTCACCCACCGAAAAACCTGCAGAGGCCATGGCTGCTGCATCACCCGACACCACCACACCCGCGACTTCCAGGCCCGGAATGTCCGAAGCACCCGGTGGCACCGGGTAGTTGCCGGTGCGTTGCAGCACATCGGGGCGGTTGATGCCACTGGCCGAGACGCGAATGAGCAGCTCCCCTGCCCCGGCCACAGGATCTGGCCGGGAGCCGGGCACCAGCACCGCTGGGGCGCCGAAGCTTTGGATTTCAATGACGTTCATGGTGAATCAACGCGGTTTCGGGCAGCCATCGACCGCCCGAAAACCAAGCGTCATTTAAGCCTGAGCAGGACGGTCCAACAAAGCCTTCATCGACAACTTGATGCGGCCTTTTTCGTCGGTTTCCATGACCTTGACCTTGACGATCTGGCCTTCGCTCAGGTAGTCGGTCACTTTTTCGACGCGCTCGTGAGCGATCTGGCTGATGTGCAACAAACCGTCTTTGCCGGGCAGCAAGTTGATCAAAGCACCGAAGTCCAAGATTTTGGTCACGGGGCCTTCGTAGACCTTGCCGATTTCGACTTCGGCGGTGATCTGCTCGATGCGCTTTTTGGCGATCTCTGCCTTCTCGCCATCGGTGGCAGCGATCGTGATCGTGCCGTCTTCGGAGATGTTGATCTGGCAACCGGTCTCTTCGGTCAACGCGCGGATGGTGGCGCCGCCTTTGCCGATCACGTCACGGATTTTCTCGGGGTTGATCTTCATGGTGAAGAGCTTGGGTGCGAAATCCGACACTTCGGTGTTGGCTTCGCTCATCGCCTCTTGCATCTTGCCCAAGATGTGCATGCGGGCTTCTTTGGCTTGGGCCAAAGCGACTTGCATGATTTCTTTGGTGATGCCCTGGATCTTGATGTCCATCTGCAAGGCGGTGATACCGTGGGTGGTACCGGCCACTTTGAAGTCCATGTCGCCCAGGTGGTCTTCGTCACCCAAGATGTCGGTCAACACCGCAAAGCGGTTGTCTTCCTTGATCAGGCCCATGGCGATGCCGGCCACATGGGCTTTCATCGGCACACCCGCATCCATCATCGACAAGCAGCCGCCGCAGACCGAAGCCATGGACGAAGAGCCGTTCGACTCGGTGATCTCGGACACCACACGCACGGTGTAGGGGAACTCTTCTTTGCTCGGCAACACAGCGGCCAAAGCACGCTTGGCCAAACGGCCGTGGCCGATTTCGCGGCGCTTGGTGCTGCCCATGCGGCCCACTTCGCCGGTGGCAAAGGGAGGCATGTTGTAGTGGAACATGAAGCGGTCTTCGAACTCGCCAGCCAATGCGTCGATGCGCTGAGCGTCACGCTCGGTGCCCAAAGTGGTGATCACCAAAGCTTGGGTTTCGCCACGTGTGAACAGGGCCGAACCGTGTGTGCGGGGCAGCACGCTGTTGCGAATTTCGATGGGGCGCACCGTGCGTGTGTCGCGACCGTCGATACGGGGCTCACCCGCCAAAATCTGGCTGCGCACGATGCGCGCTTCGATTTCGAACATCAGGCCATCGAGCTTGACGCCATCAAAGGCCACACCCTCTTCGGCCAAAGCCACTTTGACCGAAGCGTAGGCTTCGCGGCAAGCGTGCGTGCGGGCTTGCTTGTTGCGGATTTGGTAAGCAGCGCGCAGCTTGTCTTCAGCGAGTGAAGCCAGCTTGGTTTCGAAAGCCGTATCGCGGGCAGGCGCTTGCCAGTCCCACACCGGCTTGCCGGCTTCGCGCACCAACTCGTGGATGGCGTTGATGGCAATGGCCGATTGCTCGTGGCCATACACCACGCCACCCAACATGATTTCTTCGGACAGTTGCAGGGCTTCAGATTCGACCATCAGCACAGCCGCTTCGGTACCGGCCACCACCAAATCCATCACGCTGTCTTTGCGCTGGGTTTGACCGGGGTTCAGGACGTATTCGCCGTTGATGTAACCCACGCGTGCAGCACCGATGGGGCCGTTGAAAGGGATGCCCGAAATGGACAAGGCGGCAGACACGGCGATCATCGCCGCGATGTCGGCATCGACTTCAGGGTTCAAAGACACGGTGTGGATGACCACGTGCACGTCGTTGTAGAAACCTTCAGGGAACAAAGGACGGATCGGACGGTCGATCAAACGGCTGGTCAGGGTTTCGTGCTCGCTGGGCTTGGCTTCACGCTTGAAAAAACTGCCGGGGATCTTGCCTGCAGCATAAGTTTTCTCGATGTAATCGACCGTCAACGGGAAGAAATCTTGACCCGCTTTGGCGATTTTGGAACCCACGACGGTGGCAAGCACCACCGTGCCCTCCATGTCGAGCAGCACGGCACCGCCGGCTTGGCGGGCGACTTCGCCGGTTTCCATCTTGACCGTGTGCTGGCCCCACTGGAAAGACTTGGTGACTTTGTTAAAAATAGACATGTTCAGAACTCCTGAATACAAAAGCGCATGAGGCTGCGCCGTGGGCCCGAAAGTTGACGCTCTGAACTCGATGCCATTCCACAAAACCTTGCCAACATTTGCATGAAAGCCTTGTGGAATGACACAGCGCGGGTTCTTTGAGACAAATTCCGACAGAAAAAAAGAATAAAGCGCCTGAGCTAGTGAACTAACTCAGGCGCTTTTCATCTGGACAGACGATTACTTGCGCAGGCCAAGTTTGGCAATCAGCGCAACGTAACGGTCAGCATCACGGGACTTGAGGTAGTCGAGCAGTTTGCGGCGACGGCTCACCATGCGCAGCAAGCCGCGGCGACCGTGATGGTCTTTGGCGTGTGTTTTGAAGTGGGGCGTCAGCTCATTGATGCGGGCTGTCAGCAAAGCCACCTGGACTTCTGGGGACCCAGTGTCATTGGCAGCGCGTGCGTTGGCCTTGACGACCTCGGCCTTGATTGAAGATGCAATCATG
This sequence comes from Limnohabitans sp. Rim28, assembly GCF_000293865.2. Classification (GTDB taxonomy): domain Bacteria; phylum Pseudomonadota; class Gammaproteobacteria; order Burkholderiales; family Burkholderiaceae_C; genus Limnohabitans_A. The sequence goes on from NZ_ALKN02000001.1 coordinate 461,938, forward strand.
GTGTTTCCTTGTTGTTTCGCTGGCATCCAGTGAAGGATTGGAGCGGGTAAATGACTTGCGCCAACTGCCGGAAAAGCGGATAGCGTGCGTTCTGCAAGTCGCAAAACAGGTCGAGTATAGCCCGAAACCACCCATCTTGCGAGCACCGTCAGCCCTCTCCAAGGCGGAGACAGCCCCAAATCATGCCCTGAGCCCAGGCGTCGGAAGCGCGTCAACGACCCTTATTCAACAAAAGAATATATGCAAAACTAAAAAGTCGTTTGTTTTGGCATAAGCGAAGCCTACATTCAACAGTGCTCATCGTTAAGAGAACAGCATGAAAGCCTTGGCTTGACCCGCTGACACAGCTTGTCCCAACCGATCCTCCAAAACAACGACCCATGTACCAGTACACCGAATTTGACAAACAGTTCGTGCGCGCCCGGGCGGCGCAGCACCGCGATCAGCTCGAACGCTTTCAAGCAGGACAACTGAGTGCCGATGAATTCAAACCCCTGCGCCTGCAAAACGGTTGGTACGTGCAACGTTATGCCCCCATGCTGCGCGTGGCAGTGCCTTACGGCGAGATCTCGGGCCCACAACTCAAAGTGCTGGCACAAATCGCCCGCGAGTACGACACGCCCGATCCCGCCCTGTTGTCTCTGGCCCAGGCCACGCAAGACAACATTGCGGGACCCGCCCCAAAACTGACCACCAACTGCGGCCACTTCACCACCCGCCAGAACGTGCAGTTCAACTGGATTCCGCTGGACAAATCAGCCGATGTGATGGACCTTTTGGCCACGGTGAACCTGCACGGCATCCAGACCAGCGGCAATTGCATCCGCAACACCACCACCGACGAGCTGGCCGGTGTGGCGGTGGACGAAGTGGTCGATCCGCGCCCCTACGCAGAGCTGATCCGCCAGTGGAGCACGCTGCACCCCGAGTTCGCTTTTTTGCCCCGCAAATTCAAAATTGCCATCACGGGTGCTGCGGAAGACCGCGCGGCCATTGGCTGGCACGACGTGGGCCTGCAAATGGTCAAAAACGCAGCGGGCGAAGTGGGTTTCAAGGTGCAAGTGGGCGGTGGCATGGGCCGCACCCCCATGGTGGGCTCGGTCATTCGCACGTTCCTGCCCTGGAACCAGATCATGAATTACCTAGAGGCGGTTATCCGCGTCTACAACCGCTGGGGCCGCCGCGACAACATTTACAAAGCACGCATCAAAATTTTGGTCAAAGCCGAAGGCCAGCGTTACTTTGACGAAGTCGAGGCTGAATACCAGGACATTCTGGTGAAAGACGGCGGCCTGCACACCATCCCGCAAGCCGAGTTCGATCGTGTAGCCGCCTGCTTTGCCCCGCCTGACTTGACCCTGTCATCCAGAAACGCCGAATGGGCCACCAAGTCCGAGGCCGATGTCGCCATCGAAGCCGCCAAGACGCCAGCCTTTGCCCGCTGGATGGCGCAAAACGTCAAACCACACCAAAACCCCGCTTTGCGTGCCGTGACCCTGTCTTTCAAACGTCCAGGCCAAGCGCCGGGCGACGCCACCGCCGATCAGCTGGATGCTGCAGCCGCCTTGGTGTCCAAGTTTTCTGCAGGCGAAGCCCGCGTGACGCACGGTCAAAACCTGGTCCTGCCTTGGGTACGCCTAGACCAGCTGCACGCGCTCTGGCTCGAAGCCAAGGCCCTGGGTCTGGCCCAGCCCAACATTGGCCTTTTAACCGACATGATTGCCTGCCCTGGTGGCGACTACTGCGCCTTGGCCAATGCCCGTTCACTGCCCTTGGCAGCGGCCATCACCGAGCGGTACCAAGACTTGGACGAGCTGAACGACCTGGGCCCCATCGACTTTCACATCAGCGGCTGCATCAACTCGTGTGGCCACCACCACTCGGGCCACATCGGCATTTTGGGCGTCGACAAAGACGGCAAAGAGTGGTACCAGGTCACGCTGGGCGGTTCGGACGGCAAAGCGCTGTCGGGGCCGACGGGTCCTGGCAAAGTGGTCGGCCCCGCGTTTTCGTCGGTGGAGGTGCCCGACGCGATCGAAGCGGTGTTGGACACCTACAAAGCGCTTCGGCAGCCAACGCAAGACCGCCACGAGTACTTCATCGAAACCCTGCGCCGCGTGGGCCAAGACCCATTCAAGGCGGCGGCCAATTCGGCACGCCACCCTGCCGCGCAAACCACTGTCTGAAGCCCACCTGTAGGCGCCCACCCGGTGGGCGATTTAGTGAAAACATCGCCCACAGGGTGGGTTCCTACAAAACAAAAGACCGACCATGAACATCATTTCTGCCCAAGAACACCAAGCCGTTGAATCCCCCACGGTCATCACGCTGGCCAACGACGTGGATCCCCACACCCTCAACTTGGTTGGCGTGACGCGCATCGACCTGCAGTTCCCCAAGTTCACCGACGGACGCGCCTACAGCCAAGCCTTTTTGCTGCGCCGGCGTTTGGGCTTTGCAGGCGAACTGCGCGCGACAGGCGACGTGCTGATCGACCAATTGGTGCAAATGCAGCGCACCGGTTTTGATGTGGCCGTGCTGCGCGAAGGCGTCGATGCCTCGGCGGCGCAACGCCAGTTCGAACGCTTTGCTGGTTTTTACCAAGGCTCTGCTGTCAGCACCCAACCCCAGTTTGCGAAAGTTGCCTGAAGCTTCTCACACGGGGTGGACCCCTACAAAAAAACCATGACCTCCAGCCATTTCTCCCCTCGCAACCCAGCGGCCAATGCCACGGACTTGCATGCCAAAGCCAGCCCGGACTTTGCCGCCAAGCTGACTGAGACCGAAAACCTGCTCCGCCGCGCCGCCACAGCGTTCGCCCCGGTCAGCCAAGCCTCCAGCCTGGGCGCCGAAGATGTGGTGATCACCCACCTCATCAACCGCCTGCAATTGGACATTCCGGTGTTTGTGCTGGAAACCGGCGCACTGCACACCGAAACCCTGGCGCTGCTAGAACGCACACAGGCCCATTCGCAAACGCCCATCCAGGTTTTCAGACCCGCGCACGCTTCGGTCATGCAGTTCGTGCGCGACAAAGGGCAAGACGCCATGTACCACAGCATTGAGCTGCGCAAAGCGTGCTGCAGCGTTCGCAAGATGGAACCGCTGACCCGTGCATTGGCGGGCCATCGCGCCTGGATTACCGGTCTGCGCCAGGAGCAATCGAATGCCCGCGCCGAGGTGCCCATGCAAGACGACAGCGAAGTCACCGACAGCGCCGCCAACGGCAAGGCATCTGCTTCGGTGGGGTTGACCAAGTTCAACCCGCTGGCCCGATGGACTTGGGGCGATGTGTGGCACTACATCGCCGAAAACCAAGTGGACTACAACCCCCTGCACGACCAGTTCTTTCCCAGCATCGGCTGCGCACCCTGCACCCGCGCCATCAGCTTGGGTGAGGAATTTCGTGCAGGCCGCTGGTGGTGGGAGAGCGATGCGGCCAAGGAGTGCGGCTTGCACGCCAAGTCCTGATTGAGACAAGAGAGAAACACATGAACGCCATGACACAAACCGAGTTGCGCACCCTGAGCAACAGCCACCTCGATGCGCTGGAAGAAGAAACCATCTTCATCCTGCGTGAAGTCGCTGCCGCCTTTGAGCGCCCCACCTTGTTGTTTTCCGGTGGCAAGGATTCGCTGGTCATGCTCAGGTGCGCCGAAAAAGCTTTTGGCGCTGGGCGCATTCCCTACCCGCTGCTGATGATCGACACCGGGCACAACTTCCAGGAAGTGACCGATTTCCGTGACGCACGCGCCAAAGAACTGGGTGCAGAGCTCATCGTGCGCAGCGTCGAAGACTCGATGAAGCGGGGTACCGTCCGCCTGGCCCACCCCGGTGAGAGCCGCAACGTGCACCAATCGGTCACGCTGCTCGAAGCGATTGAGGAGTTCGGCTTTGACGCCCTCATTGGCGGTGCCCGCCGTGACGAAGAAAAGGCACGGGCGAAAGAGCGCATCTTTTCGCACCGCGACAGTTTTGGTCAGTGGCAACCCAAGGCCCAGCGTCCTGAGTTGTGGACCCTGTTCAACCACAGGCTGCAGCCGGGCGAGCACTTCCGCGTTTTCCCGATCAGCAACTGGACCGAGTTGGACGTGTGGCAGTACATCGCCCGCGAGAAAATCGCCCTCCCCGCGATTTACTACACCCACAAGCGCGAAGTGGTGGACCGTCGGGGCCTGTGGGTACCCGTGACCGCGCTGACCCCGCCCAAAGACGGCGAGACCGTCGAAATCCGCGACGTGCGCTTTCGCACCGTGGGAGACATCACCTGCACCTGCCCGGTGGAAAGCACGGCCTCGACGCCCGAGCAGATCGTGGTCGAGACGCTGGCCGCCGATGTGAGCGAACGCGGCGCCACACGCATGGACGACAAGACGTCCGAGGCCTCCATGGAAAAACGCAAGAAAGACGGGTACTTTTAATGAACGCACTGAAATTCATCACCTGCGGTTCCGTCGACGATGGCAAGAGCACGCTGATTGGCCGCCTGCTGGTCGACACCAAAGCCGTGCTGCAAGACCACTTGGCCGGGGTGCAGCGTTCTGGCGAAACAGACTTGGCCCTGCTGACCGATGGCCTGAGCGCCGAGCGCGAGCAAGGCATCACCATCGATGTGGCCTACCGCTACTTCAACACCGAAGCACGCAAATTCATCATCGGTGACGCGCCAGGCCACGAGCAATACACACGCAACATGGTCACCGCCGCTTCAAACGCCGACGCCGCCGTGGTGCTGGTGGACGCCATCAAACTCGACTGGGCCAAGCCCAACTTGCAACTGCTGCCGCAAACGCGCCGCCACTCACTGCTGGTGAACCTGCTGCGCGTGCCGTCCATCGTGTTCGCCATCAACAAACTCGACGCCGTGGCCGACCCCGTCTTGGCCTACAACAACATCTCGAATGCCTTGAACCTCTTTGCCAAAGCAGCAGGCATCACGGTCACCGCCATGGTCCCCGTGTCGGCCCTCAAAGGCTGGAACGTGGTGACCACGGAAAACAATGACCAAACCGACTGGTGCGGCTACTCCGGCCCCAGCCTGCTCAGCATCCTCGAAGACCTGCCGGTCACACCTGCCGAGACCGATGTGGCCTTCAGCTTTCCGGTGCAGTTGGTGGAGAAATTTCACGATTCCGGGGACACCACCCAAGGTCGCCGTGTGTTCTGGGGACGCGTGGCCACGGGCAGCATCGGACCGGGCCAAACCGTCCGGGTGTTCCCCAGCGGCCAAACGGCCACGGTTTCACAGGTGCTGTCTGCCACCCGCCAGCCCCAAAGCCAAGCCGCTGGCAGCAGCGCCGGCATCGTGCTGGACAGGGAGGTGGATGTCTCGCGGGGTGACTGGCTCATGGCCGCCGAAGGTGTCACCGAAAGCCAGCGCCAGCTCAGCACCACGGTGGCATGGATGGACGATGAGCCCTTGGTGGCTGGCCGCGTTTACTGGGCACTCCATGGTCACCGATGGGTCAAGGCCCGGGTGCAGCGCGTGGAGCACCGCCTAAACGTGAACACGCTGGCCGAGGAAGAAGCCACCGAGTTAGCCCCCAACGCCATCGGCCACGTCACCTTGGCCCTGCAGGAACCTCTGGCCACCGTGCCTTTTGCCCGCTCGCGCACCCTGGGGGCGCTGGTGTTGGTGGACACCGCCACGCACAAGACCTCGGGGGCAGCGCTGGTGCGCTGATCTCCTTTAAAATGTTCTCCATGGCGCCGCACGGGCAGCGCCAAATCACTGCTGAGCCCACCATGACCCACGTTGTTTCCGAATCCTGTATCCAGTGCAAGTACACCGACTGTGTGGACGTTTGCCCTGTGGATTGCTTTCGCGAAGGCCCCAACTTCTTGACCATCGACCCCGATGAGTGCATCGATTGCGCCGTGTGCATCCCAGAATGCCCGGTCAACGCCATTTTTGCCGAAGAAGACCTGCCCGCCGACCAACAGCACATGACCCAGCTCAACGCCGAGTTGGCCTTGTTGCCGGGCTGGAAGAGCATCACCAAGCGCAAAACCCCGATGCCCAACGCCGACGACTGGAAAGACAAGACCGGCAAGCTGTCCGAGTTGATCCGCTGACCCGGCCCATGCGTTCGCCGATCGAAACACAGGCCCTGGTGATCGGCGCGGGCCCGGTGGGCCTTTTCCAGGTCTTCCAACTGGGCCTTCAAGGCATCCACTGTCACGTGGTCGACGCTCTGCCCCATGTGGGCGGGCAATGCGCCGAGCTTTATGCCAACAAACCCATTTACGACATCCCGGGCATTCCCCTGTGCACCGGCCAAGAATTGGTCGATCGCTTGCAACAACAGGTCTCGCCCTTCAAGCCCACGCTGCACTTGGGCGAACACATCACCCTCATTGAACGCCAAGCCGACCAGCGCTTGGCCGTGATGACCGATGCGGGACAACGCTTCCTGACCCATACCTTGTTCATTGCAGCTGGCGTGGGCGCTTTTTTACCGCGCCGCATGGCCCTCGAAGATCTGGTCCCTTTCGAAGGCACGCAAGTCTTTGCTGAACACCCTGTGCCCAAGCATTGGGCCGGCCAACACCTGGTGGTGGCCGGCGATGGCGATGCCGCCTTGCAGACTTGCTTGGACGCCAGCACAGGCCCGCAAGCCGCCGCCAGCGTCACCCTGCTGCACCGCCGTGACCAATTCAGTGCTGAACCCGATTTGATCAACCGCATGCGCCTGGCCTGCCGAGAGGGCCGCATGCGCTTCGTGGCGGGTCAGCCCACCGGCCTTCGGGCCGAGGCGGGCCGACTCCATGCCCTGGAGTTGCTCAACCCGCAAGGCGAATCCGAATGGTTGACCCTGGACGTGCTGCAAACCTGCCTGGGCCTTTCGCCCAAATTAGGTCCCGTTGCGCAATGGGGCCTTGCCATGGAACGTAAGCAATTGCTGGTCAACACCGAAAACTTTGGGACGTCTGAGCCCGGTATTTTTGCGGTCGGCGACATCAACACCTACCCCGGCAAAAAGAAGCTCATCCTGTGCGGTTTTCACGAAGCCACCTTGGCAGCGTTCGGCGCGGTCTCGTTGTTGCGGCCCCAAGAAAAGACCTTGCTGCACTACACCACCACATCCACTTTGCTGCACCAACGCTTGGGCCTGACTTAAAATTGGTTTTCTTTGCAAACGCAAAGACCGCTGGGGGTGTTGGAGGCTTCAAAGCCTTCGACTGAGAAAGTCCCTTTGAACCTGATTGAGGTAATCCTCGCGCAGGGAAGCCCGCTCCAAAGGACTGGTCTTGGCACATGGACCCAAGCCTCTGACACAGCGGTTTTCTTGCGCCAAACTTGGCACCCGACTTTGGCGAACGTTTTGATTCCCCGTGATGAGCCCACTTCGGTCCCACCGAAACGGATGGCTTTATGCCAAGCGCTTGGTTTGCGCCGATCCCGCAGCAAGCAAACGGTGCAGTGGCAAGGGCGCAAAGCCGTGGTTCAATGGCCCATGCCCTTGACCCGTGCCGACCTCTGCGCCTTGGGCAATGGCATTCAAAATGAAGTCACGCGCCAAAGTCACCGACGCTTCCAAATTTTGGCCCAGCGCCAAATGGGCCGCGATGGCCGACGACAGTGTGCAGCCGGTGCCATGCACATTGCGGCTGGGGATGCGGGACGACGCCAAGCGGCGTGTGGCCCCCTCGTTCTGCACCAACAGATCCACCACCTCATCGCCCACCAAATGCCCCCCCTTGAGCAGCACCGCTTTGGCGCCCAGAGCCAAGAGGCCTTGCGCTGCTGCGCTCAGGGCCTGGGCATCTGCAATGGGGTGCCCAAGCAGCAGCTGTGCCTCGTCCAAATTTGGGGTGACCACCGTGACGCGCGGAAACAATTCACGCACCAAAACTTGCACCGTTTCTTGGGCGATCAATCGGTCACCACTGGTGGCCACCATCACCGGGTCCAGCACAACATGGCGAATGTTGTAGTGGTCAATGGCCCAAGCCACCACCGACACAATGGCCGGCTCATGCAACATGCCAATCTTCAGGGCATCCACGCCCATGTCGTCCATCACCGACTGGATTTGTGCCTTCAAAAAAGACGCGGGCACCGCATGGATGCCCTGCACGCCCACCGTGTTTTGCGCCGTGAGTGCGGTGATCGCGCTCATGCCGTAGCAGCCCAAAGCGGCAAATGTTTTCAAGTCGGCCTGAATGCCTGCCCCCCCGCCGCTGTCCGATCCAGCAATGGTGAGCACGCGTGCGTAGCGGTATGGGTGATCGTTCATACCGCAAATTATCGGCGATCCAAACTGGATACCTTGACATGAACAAGCCCCTTTCCAGTGTGGTTTTGGGCGCAGGCCTGATGGGCCGCATGTTGGCCCACGCCTTGGCCCAAATCGGTCACCGCGTGCAAGTGCACGAAGCGCAAGGCGAAGACGGCCAAGGCTCGGCCGCACGCGTGGCCGCCGCCATGCTGGCGCCTTTGGCCGAATCGGCCATCACCGAATTGCCAGTGGTGCGCATGGGTCACCACGGCCTGACGCGTTGGCCTGAGTTGATCGCAGCCCTACCTGAGCCCGTTTTCTTTCAGCAAAACGGCACTTTGGTGCTGTGGCACCGACAAGATGCGGCCGAGGCCAAACGCTTTGAAGGCCTGTTGCTGCGCACCCAAGACGAATGCCCCGAATTGCCCACCACCCAAAGGCTGGATGCACAGGCCTTGAAAAGCTTGGAACCCGGTATGGAGCAACGCTTCAACCAAGCTTTGTATTTGCCCGGTGAAGGCCAACTCGACAACCGCGAGTTGCTGGCGTCTTTGCTCAAAGGCATGGCGAAACTGGGTGTGGAGGTGCGGTGGAACAGCCCGGCATCGCCCGACGATTTTCAACCCGGCCAAAGCGGCCAACCCGACTGGGTCTTTGACTGCCGAGGTCTGGGCGCACGCCAAAACTGGACACAACTGCGTGGCGTCAGGGGCGAGGTGCTGCGGCTTTATGCACCCGATGTGGACCTGCAGCGACCTACGCGGCTGATCCATCCCCGTTACCCCATCTACATCGCACCGAAAGAAAACCACGTGTTTGTGATCGGTGCGACCGAAATCGAGACGGAAGACCTGTCTGCCGTGAGTGTCCGCTCCACCTTGGAGCTGCTGAGCGCCGCCTACACGGTGCACAGCGGATTTGCCGAGGCGCGCATTTTGGAGGCCAGCACCCAAGCCCGCCCCACTCTGATCGACAATCTGCCCGCCATCCGTTGCTTGGGCGAACGGGCCTTGCAGATCAACGGCCTGTACCGCCATGGTTTTTTGATCTCCCCCGCCCTGCTGGATGTGGTGATGGAATGGGTACAACACCAATCCACGAATCTGGCCACACAGTTCAACTTGAAATTCCAACATGCCTGAACCCACCATCCAAGTGCGCATCAACCATGCCATTTATGAGCTGTCGCAAGGGGCCAGCTTGGCAGACGCCATTGCGCAGGTTGAAATTTCTCCACCCTTTGCCGCTGCGGTCAATTTGCAATTCGTCCCTCGGGCCCAATACCCTGTGCACCTGCTGCAAAATGGCGACCACATTGAACTGATCTCGCCCATCACTGGCGGCTAAGACCCCCACGAACTTCCCCATGAACACCCCTTCGCTGACCCCAGACCCCCTCGTGCTTTACGGCGAACGCTTTGACAGCCGCCTGATGCTGGGGACCTCACGCTACCCCTCGCCCAGCGTTTTGATCGAAGCCATTGAGCGCTCTGCCCCAGCCATGTTGACCGCTTCCTTGCGTCGGCAAACGGGCAGTGGTGGCGAGGCCTCGCAAAGTTTTTGGAACCTGTTGCGCCAAGCCAAGGTGCCCGTCTTGCCCAACACTGCCGGTTGCCACAGCGTGCAAGAGGCCATCACCACGGCGGAGATGGCCCGCGAAGTCTTTGAGACCGACTGGATCAAACTCGAATTGATTGGAGACGACTACACCCTGCAGCCCGACACCCTGAACTTGCCCGCTGCAGCTGCGGCGCTCATCCAGTCCGGTTTCAAGGTCCTGCCTTACACCACCGACGACCTGGTCTTGTGCCAACGCTTGGTCGACGTGGGCTGCCAAGCCGTGATGCCTTGGGCGGCCCCCATCGGCACCGGCAAAGGCCCCATCAACCCGCACGCGCTGCGCACCCTGCGCGAACGCCTCAATGTGCCCATGATCGTGGACGCGGGCTTGGGTTTGCCCTCGCACGCCTGCCAAGTCATGGAGTGGGGGTACGACGGGGTGCTGCTCAACACGGCCGTGGCCTTGGCGCAAGACCCGGTGCGCATGGCGCAGGCCTTTGCCCATGCGGTAGCGGCGGGCCGCTCCGCGTTTTTGGCGGGTGCCATGCAAGCGCAAGACAATGCCCAACCCAGCACACCGGTGCTGGGCACCCCTTTTTGGCACCAAACATGAACACCGCCAACGACATTGCACTGACCTTGGCCCAAACTCACGCGGGCATGCTGGCGGGCGAGCCCCGCAGCGACGACCTGAGCACCCAAGACCAAGAGGCCGGCTGGGATGTGGAGCACGCGGGCGTCTTGCAAGGGTGCCGACAACTCGGCTTTTTAGAACATGACGCCCAGTGTGTGGCGCAGGCATGGCGCAGGCAAACCCAGCGAAACGGCCATTTTTCTGCCGCCGATTGGCCAAGCGATCCTCAAGACTTTGGCCTGAGCACCCGCCCCAGAGACCAGACCTTTGCGCCTTGCCCGCGCAGTTTGGGCTTGTACGCGGTTTTGCCAGATGCACAGTGGGTGGGCCGCATGGCCCAAGCCGGGGTTCAGACGCTGCAGTTGCGCTTCAAATCCGAAGACCCTGATGCCATTCGCCAACAAGTGAGGCTCGCGGTTCAAGCCGTGCGCGGCACCAACAGCTTGCTGTTCATCAACGACCACTGGCAAATCGCCATCGAGGAAGGTGCTTACGGCGTACATTTGGGCCAAGAGGACATGGACGAAGCCCCCTTAGAGCAAATTCGCTTGGCTGGTTTGCGACTGGGCCTGAGTACACACGGTTACGCAGAAATGCTGCGTGCCGATGCCGCTTGCCCCAGTTACATGGCGCTGGGTGCTATTTTTCCGACCACGCTCAAGCGCATGCAAACTGCACCCCAAGGTCTGTCACGCTTGAACGCCTATGCACAGCTGATGCAGCACCACCCTCTGGTGGCGATTGGCGGCATCGACGAAGCGCGCATGCCCGCCGTGATGCAAAGCGGTGTGGGCTCTATTGCCGTGGTTCGTGCCATCACCGGCGCCAGCCAGCCCGAACAAGCTGCCAAAGCCTTGCAACACCTGATTGAAAATTTGCAAAAAACTCCGCACCCCTCTCAAAACAGGCCAAAAACAACCTTATAATCGAAAGCTGTTCCTCAATAGCTCAGTCGGTAGAGCGCCGGACTGTTAATCCGTAGGTCCCTGGTTCGAGCCCAGGTTGAGGAGCCAGAAAACAAACGAAATCAAAGGGCTGTGTGCAAACACAGCCCTTTTTTCTTGGCAGCCTGTGACCTGCTTTGGCTTGAATGAGGCCGTACCCTTTGGCGTGACCCAACACGCCTCTTCCTGACCTGACCCCTTTCAAACAACACCATTGCTGTCACCTCTGCATCAGGGTGCCAAGCACGGGTGCTGCTTCAATAGACCTGTGGCTTTCTGGGCTGATCCAGAGCCAAGGCTTCAATTTTTGCAGGACAGCAGATGACAACTTCACTCAAAGGCCAAGTGGCCTGGATCACTGGCGGCGGCAGCGGCATCGGACTGGCTGGGGCGATTGAGCTGGTCAAGGCGGGGGCTCATGTGGTGATTTCGGGGCGCACCGCGGCCACCAACGCCATGGCACTGGCCCAACTTCAAAACCTGGGCAGCGCAGAGGCGGTGCTGCTGGATGTGGCCGACAAACACGCTGTGAAAGCCACCGCCCAAGACATCGTGGCAAGACACGGCCGCATCGACATGCTGATCACCAGTGCGGGCACCAACGCCACACAGCGCAACTTCGATGTGGTCACCCCCGAAGCATGGGACGACGTGGTGGCCATCAACCTGTCGGGGCTTTTCTATTGCGTGCACGCGGTCTTGCCCACCATGCGGCAGCAGCAAGGTGGCTTGATCATCAACGTGTCATCCTGGGCTGGTTTGTATGCCTCCAAACTCACAGGCCCCGCTTACAACGCCACCAAACGCGCGGTGTTGGCACTGACCGAGTCCATCAACATGGAAGAGTGCCTCTACGGTATCCGCGCCACCTCACTCTTGCCGGGCGAAGTGGCCACGCCGATTCTGGACAAAAGACCCGTGCCACCATCGGCCCAGCAGCGCGAGCGCATGGTGCAAGCCGAAGACATGGGCCAAGCCATCTTGTTTTTGGCCCAAATGCCGGCTCGCACCTGCATCAATGAGTTGATCATCTCGCCCACCTTCAACCGCTTCTACACCGGTGGCCTGGAAACCCCAGCCCAACCATGAGCTGGGTCACTCGCACCGAGACCCACCTCTTCATGGCCCCATGAGCCAACTGTTCAGCGACAGCGCCCGCAACCGTCGCATCGGCATTGCGCTGGTCACCGTGACCACGCTGATGTTTGCGGTGCTGGACGCGTCTGCCAAATGGGCAGTGATGACACTGCCCGTGATGCAGGTGGTGTGGATGCGATTCTTGACGCACGCACTGGTCTCCATCGCGGTCTTTGCGCCCTCCCTCAAGGGCGATTTGTGGCGCTGGCGCCACCCCCGCCTGCAATTGCTGCGGGGCCTGATGCTGGCGAGCATGACAGGCCTCAACTTTTGGGCCTTGCAGTATTTGCAATTGGCAGAAACCGGGGCCATGCAGTTTTCAGTGCCTATCTTGATTGCGCTGCTCTCGGCCTGGTGGCTGGGCGAGCGGCTGGATGCCAAGCGCTGGCTGGCGATTGCGATGGGTTTTGTCGGCGTGTTGGTCATCATTCGCCCGGGCAGCAGCGGCTTTCACCCGGCCATTTTGCTGTCGGCACTCAATGCCGTCTTGTACGCGCTGTTCAACATGATGACCCGCTACCTGGCCAGCAGCGAAAACCCAGCCACAACCCAGTTGACTTCGGCAGTGGTGGCCACCTTGGTGATGACGCCGATCGCCTTGTGGCAGTGGCAAAACCCAGCCACCCTGCTGGAACGGTGCGTGATGGCTCTGGCCGGTTTGTGTGGCGGCATTGGCCACTATTTTGTGGCGGTGGCCCACCGCTATGCCTCGGCGGCAGTGCTGGGGCCGTTTTTATACCAGCAGATCATTTACATGAGCGTGCTGGGGTGGCTGGTCTTTGGCCAGGTGCCTGATTTAGCCGTGGTGCTGGGCACTTTGGTGGTGGTGGCCAGCGGTTTGTATTTGCTGTGGCGCGAGTTTCAAAGACCCGCGCCCCTCCCTTTAACCGACTGACCCATCCAGGGTTTCAGCACATCAGGAGTCACTCATGTCTTCATCCCCACGCTGGAAACAACGCCCTCCGGGCTCGAATTGGGGCGACTTCGGCCCGGACGACCAATGCGGCCGCATGAACCTGTTGACGCCCGATAAAGTGCTGCAAGGCATGCGCGAGGTGCACACAGGGCAGACCTTCAACCTCAGCCTGCCGCTGGATTTTCCGGGAGGCAATGTGCTCAACCCCAGGCGCCAACCGCCTGTGCTGCGCCCCACCCTGCGCGAGGGCAAGCCCAACATGAATTACCAACTCTGGTGCGATGACCCCAGCTGCACCGACGTGATTTGTGACGATCTGGTGATCATGCACTTGCAGTACAGCACCCAATGGGACAGCTTGGCGCATGTGGGCTCCATGTTCGATGCCAATGGCGACGGCGTGCCCGAGGCGGTCTACTACAACGGCTTTCGGGCCGGGACTGACGTGATGGGCCCCAGCGGCGGCGACGGCGCCGGCATTTTTGGTTTTCCCGAAATCGCCCGCGAATCCACGTCCTCGGCCAAAGCGCTGGGCATCGAAAAAATGTCCGAACGCTGCGTGCAGGGCCGCGCCGTGATGATCGACCTGCACGCGCACTTCGGGCGCCAAAGGGTGCGGGTGGGCTACGACATGCTGATGGACATCATGCGCAAAGATGGGGTCGTGGTCGAGTCGGGTGACATGGTGTGCCTGCACACGGGTTTTGCGCAAATGCTGCTGGAGATGAACAAGCAGCCCGATCCGCACCAGGTCGAAAACGCCTGCGCGGTGCTGGAGGGCCGCGATGAACGCTTGCTCCAGTGGATCACCGACTCGGGTCTGGTGGCGCTGATCGCCGACAACTACGCCGTCGAGGGCTTACCCGCCTCACCCCGTCCGGGCAGTTGCGCCGCGCTGCCCTTGCACGAACATTGCCTGTTCAAGCTGGGTGTGCACTTGGGCGAGATCTGGCACCTGACCCCGCTGGCCGAGTGGTTGCGCAGCCAAAAACGCTCTCGTTTTTTGCTCACCGCCCCGCCCCTGCGCTTGCCTGGAGCGATCGGCTCGCCAGCCACACCGATTGCCACGGTCTGAGCCGCTCAGCAGTGTCTGGCCAGGCGTTCGTTCAGGGTTTGCGCTAGAACCATGATCGCTTGGATGAGGCCATACTCGTATTTTTGTTATCTCTAAGAGCTCAAACCATGAAATCCTGGATGACCCGTGCAGCTTGTGCTGCTTTGGTGACTTGCATGCCGCTGATGTCCTGGGCGCAAGCCTGGCCCACCAAACAACCGATCAAATTGGTCGCTGTTTTCCCGCCAGGCGGCTCGGTCGACCAAGTGGCGCGCATTTTGTCCGGCCCCTTGTCGCAGCAACTGGGGCAAAGTGTGGTGGTCGAGAACAGGGGCGGCGCTTCGGGCGTGATTGGCACCGCGGGCGTGCTCAGCGCACCCGCTGATGGCTACACCTTTGCGGTGGTTTTTGACACCCATGGCGTGAACCAAAGTTTGATGCCCAACATGCCCTACGACAGCAAGCGGGACTTGGTCCCCTTGGTGCTGGTGGGTACATCGGCCATGATGGTCACGACCCATGCGGCCAGCGAATACAAAAGCTTTGCCGATGTGATTTCAGCCTCTAAGGCCAAAAAGAACGTGGCTTACGGCTCGATTGGCAACGGCAGCCTGGGCCATTTGGCCATGACCTTGATGACCAAAAACGGTGGCCTGGAATTCAACCACGTGCCTTTCAAAGGCGGCGGTCCTTTGATGAACGACGCCATTGCCGGTCACATTCCACTGACCATCGGCACCGTGTTTTTGAACAAGCCACACATCGACAGCAAACGCCTGCGCCCCCTGGCGGTGACCTCGTCCAAACGTGTCGCGGAATTCCCCGATGTGCCCACCATTGCCGAAGCGGGCTTTCCGGGTTTTGAAGCACCGGCCTGGTGGGCCATGTTGGCCTCGGCCAAAACACCACCCGACATCATCAAGCGCATGAACGAAGAATTGAACAAGACACTGAGCAACCCTGAGGTTTCCAAGCGCCTGGAGGCACAAGGCATCAGCATTGCAGGGGGCAGTGTGGAACGCGCCAAGACCTTCATCGATGGCCAAATCGACACTTGGGCCAAAGTTGTGCGTGAAAACGGCATCAAGCCAGACTGACCGCCATCAAGCCAGCATCAAGCATCCAGCAGTGGCGCATCGACCACCCGTTCGGGCTTCAACGCACGAACGCGGTGGTCAACGTAATAGCCGCCAAACTCGGTGTACTGGAGCAGCACCCGGTCGCACTGGCCACACGCAAAAACATCACAACGGTTGTATGGAAAAAACAGGGGTGCAATCGGCGCCTCGGGTGACTCGTAGCGCGTGCCAGTGGGGTGAAATTCTGCAAAACTGGGTTCGGGCAAGGGGGCGCCATCGGCGTCCAATGTCGCGCGCAAACTGCCCAACTTTTGCACAGCGCCTTCTGGCCAGCGGTCCCCGCTCACGCTTTCCCAGCCCTCACACGCCCCCAGCGAACATTGGCAAGCTTTGGGGCTGCGCCGCTGAGCCAATTCGCGCAAGGCTTGGGCGTCCAGCACCTGGTTTTCAGTGGTCATGGTGCCAAAGCCTCACAAAATTTTGATGGTTTCAGCTGTCAGCATGACCAAGTCTGCATCCGAAATGAGCGTGATGCGATTCTGTTCGGCATATTCGTTGGCTTTGGCACTGACTTGCCCCAAGGTGATGCACACACAGTTTCTGGCTTCAAGTGCGTCTCGGGCGGCCACCAATTCACGCAATGACTCCACCCCCAAAGCGGCTGCCTTCCAGCGTTTGGCGCTGACCACCGTGAGAACACCTTTTTTCTCCAATTGCATGTCGGCAGCGCCATTCAGATGCTTGACGGTGTAGCCCTGGCGGGTGAACGCGGTCTCGAGCAAGGCAGAAAAGTCACGCCAACCCATGCTCGAGAGCATGCTCAAGCCTTTTTCAAGTTCTGCGGCACTGGGCAAGTTGCGCTGTCGCCACATGGCCATGCAGCCAATCACGAAGAATGGAAAACCGCCCAGCATGCCCACGCCGGCATATTCTTTGGGCAACAAGGCCCCTGCCGCCAAAGCAATCACCGCCACCAACACAAAGCTGATCCACCACGGTGAGCGCAACAACACCGCGAACAGGGACTTCTCTGACATTTTGAATTTCACACCGACTCCTGAACCTGAAAAAAGCAGGCGCTATTTTCGCTCAGCAAGGCGTGTCACCCGCCAGTGTGATGCGGTGCATGACCCGCCGAAAACCATGGTAATCGTTGACGGGGTTGTGCTGCGTGCAGCGGTTGTCCCACACCGCCAGCGAATGGGGCTGCCAGACGAATCGGCAGGTGAACTCGGGCTTGACCTGGTGCTGAAACAAAAAGTTCAGCAAAGGCGCGCTCTCAGCGTCGGTCATGCCCACGATGCCTGCGGTGTGCGCCACATTGACATACAGCGCCTTGCGGCCGGTTTCGGGGTGCGTGCGCACCAGCGGGTGGTGCGCCAAATGCGCTTGGGGGGCACTGTCTTTGCCATCCGATTTGATGCGGTCCTCGCGGGTTTTGGAGACGTCGGCTTTGGCAGAGCTGCTGATGCCCACCAACCCATCGAGCAGCCTTTGCATCGTGTCAGAAAGGGCCTCCCAGGCCAAATACTGGTTGGCAAACAAGGTGTCTCCGCCGTACGGTGGAACCTCTTTGGCCAAGAGCATCGAGCCCATGGGGGGTTGCGGCAAATAAGTGGTGTCGGAGTGCCAGATGCCCCCAAAGTTCACTTTTTCGTGTTCGAGTTTTTTGACCTCGATGACACAAGGAAAGCCCTCCAAACCTTTGACAAAGGGGTATTCGATCGGTTGCCCCAGCGTTTGCGCGAACGCCATGAATTGTTGGGGGGAAAGGTCCTGGTCGCGGAAAAAAATGACCTGGTTTTGCAACAAGGCATCGCGAATCTCGCGTTGCTGCTCACCCCTCAAAGTTTGGGTCAAATCGACCCCGTGCAGCTCGGCGCCCAGGGCACCTGCAATTCGGCGAATCATCATGTTTTCATTGTGGCACAGCACCTGGGCTGGCCAGCCCTGCAACTTGTCCGCCTTGAGACAAGCCGGGCCCGTGCCTTGTGTCATTCTGAGGTACTTTTTCATTGGAGCGGAAATGATCACACGTGGTTTAAAAATTTGGGCCCTGTCTTTGGGTCTTTGTCTGACGCAGGGCGCTGTTCTGGCCCAAGAATTCTTGTCACGCCCTGTGCGCATCGTGGTGCCGCAAACGCCGGGCGGCGCATCCGATGCGCTGGCGCGCATCATGGCGCAAAGACTCAGCGAAAAGTGGGGCCAGTCGGTGGTGGTCGAAAACCGTGCGGGTGCAGGTGGCAACGTGGGCATGGAGCATGTGGCCTTGGCCGCTGCAGACGGCCACACCTTGTTGATGAGCTATGCGGGCTCGCACGCCATCAACGCCGCCTTGTACAAAAAATTGCCCTTTGACCCTGAGAAAGATTTCGAGCCGGTGGCCACTTTGGCCACCTTGCCTTTTGTCTTGGTGGTCCGGCCCGACTCGCCGGTCAAAAGCATCAAGGACTTGGTCGAGCAAGGCACCCGCGCGCCTTTGACCTTTGGCTCGGCGGGCAACGGTTCGGTCAACCACTTGCTGGGGGTCATGTTCAATGCAGCCGCCAAAACCAAACTCGAGCACATCCCCTATCGGGGCGCAGCCCCCGCCATGCAAGACCTGATGGGCGGTCAAATCAACATGGTCTTCACCAGCCTGCCCTCGGTCTCGGGCGCCATCAAGGCCGGCACACTGCGCCCGGTGGCCGTGACCAGCGCGGTGCGTTCGGGCAACTTCCCCCAAATTCCCAGCATCGCTGAATCGGGCTACAAAGAGTTTGATGTATCGCCGTGGTTCGGGCTGTTTGCCCCCGCCAAAACCCCTGCTGCGGTGGTGCGGCGCATCAACCAAGATGTGCAAGAGATCCTGAAAAACAAAGACGTGATCGAGCGCTTCAACGCGCAAGGGGCCGATGTGTTGATCACCCAACCCGCTGAGTTTGCCAACATGCTCAAGCGTGACCTGGCCAAATGGGCCGTGGTGGTGAAAGAGTCCGGCGCCCAGATTGACTGACACCCCACAAGGACCACACCATGACACACGCATCTTTTTCTCGCCGCACCGCATTGGCGCTGGCGCTTGGCCTCTCACTCAGCGCCGGCGCCATGGCGCAAACCTGGCCTGATAAACCCATCCGCATCGTGGTGGGTTTTGCGCCCGGTGGTTTCACCGACGTGCTGGCCCGCACCATTGGCCAAAAGCTGCAAGACCGCTTGGGTCAGCCCGTGGTGGTGGACAACAAAGCCGGTGCGGCCGGCACCGTAGGGGCCGACATCGTGGCCAAAGCCCGGCCCGATGGCTACACCTTGTTGCTGGGCCACAGCAACTCCAATTCGGTGGCGCCTGCGCTTTACCCCAAGCTGCCTTATGACGTGGTGAAAGACTTCACCCCCATCATCCGCGTCGCCTCCACCCCTTTGCTGCTCACGGTGAACCCCGGTGTGCCCGCCAACGACGTCAAAGGCTTCATCGCCTTGGCCAAACAAAAGCCCATGGGCCTGAGTTTTGCCTCATCGGGCAGCGGCAGTGCGCAGCACCTGGCAGCAGCCCGCTTCATGTTGGCCACCCAGACGCAGATGAACCACATCCCCTACAAAGGCAGCGGGCAAGCCATCGTCGATTTGCTGTCGGGCCAAGTCAACCTGAACTTTGAAAGCCCGCCCAACGTGATGCCGCACTACCAAGCGGGCAAGCTGCGGGTCTTGGCCATCACCAGTGAAAAACGCTCGCCCCTGATGCCCAACGTGCCCACCATGGCCGAAGCGGGCGTGGCCAACGCTGAGATGCTGCAATGGTTTGCGGTGTTGGGCCCGGCCAAACTGCCTGCCGACATCACCCGCCGCCTGAACACGGAAATTGCCGCCATCTTGCGACTGCCGGATGTGGCCGAAAAAATCGCCTCTCAGGGCGGCGAAATCATCGGCGGCACACCCGAATCGTTCGCGGCTTTCATCCCCGAGGACAGCGCCTCTTGGGCCAAGTTGGTGCGCGAAGCCAACGTGCGCATGGACTGAGCCATGTCAGCCACCCCGAAAACCACCGACCTGTGCGACGCCCGCGAGGACGTGCAGGCCTGTGCCGTGCTGTTCCAAAGTTACGGTTTGCGCCGCGCCTTTACCGGACCGATGCGCACCTTGCGATGCTTTGAAGACATTGGTCTGATGCGCGACACCGTGAGCCAACCCGGACACGGTCAAGTGCTGGTGATCGACGGCGGAGGCTCCATCTCGCGCGCCTTGTTTGGCGACGTGATGGCCGAGCTCGCCTCACGCAACGGTTGGGCGGGCTTGGTCATCCACGGTGTGGTGCGCGATGCCAACGAGCTGAACGCCATCGCCATCGGTGTGAAAGCCCTGGGCACGGTGCCCAAGCGAGGCAGCCGCACGGGTGCAGGTGAGCGCGATGTGCCCTTGCATTTCGGTGGCGTGACTTTCACTGTGGGCGACCACCTGGTGGCCGATGCGGATGGCGTGGTCGTGTTGCCGACCGGCTTGACGGCCGCAGACATCGAGGTTGCTGACGTGGTGGCCGCCACGGCCGCTTACGCAGCGGGGACACCCGCACCCACACCAGCTTCTGTCAACAAATCGCCACCGACATCGCCGGCATGACAGGACGCACCCTGTACCAGCGCATCGTCGATGCGCACACGGTGCGGCCACTGGGTGACACTGGGCAAATCCTGCTTTATGTCGACAGGCAGGTGCTCAACGAATACACCAGCCCACAAGCTTTTGCAGCACTGCATGCGCAAGGTCGCCCGGTGTGGCGGCCCGGCTGCACCCTGGCTGTGGTCGACCACGTCAACGCCACAACGCCTGTGCGTAACGCACGCACCATGGTCTTGCACGATGCCGACCGCGCCCGGCAAGTGCACACCTTGGCCGACAACTGTGCACGCCACGGCATGGAGTTGTTTGACATGCTGGACACGCGCCAAGGCATCGAGCATGTGGTGGCCAGCGAACAAGGCTGGGTTTTGCCCGGCATGGTCATGGCCGCAGGCGACAGCCACACCACCACCCACGGGGCCATGGGGGCTTTGGGCTTTGGCATTGGCAGCAGCGAGATCGAACACCTGCTGGCCACCCAGACTTTGGTGTACCGACCCCAGAAAAACCTGCGCGTCACGGTGCACGGCACGATGCCGTCGGGCATCTCGGCCAAGGACGTGGTGCTGAGCCTGATCGCGCAGATCGGCGCCGATGGTGCTGCGGGCCACGTCATCGAGTACACCGGTGAAGCAATCCGGGCCATGGGTGTGGAGGGCCGGTTGACGCTGTGCAACATGAGCGTGGAGGCCGCAGCGCGTGGGGCCATCGTGGCACCAGACGACACCCTTTTTGACTACCTGCACGGCCGCCCGCGTGTGCCACAAGATGCCCTGTGGGATGCCGCCGTGGCGCAATGGCGAAATCTCAAGAGCGACGATGCGGCCGTGTTTGACCGCGAAGTCAGCTTGGACGCCCGCCTCATCGCGCCGCGCGTGACCTGGGGCACCAGCCCGGACCAAGGCGTGCCCATTGACGGAGTGGTGCCTGACCCGGCCAATGAAAGCGATGCGCAAAAGCGCCAAGGCATGCAGCGCGCTTTGGCCTACATGGATTTGAAACCTGGCCAAGCACTGCAGGGTTTGCCCATCAGCCATGCCTTCATTGGCTCGTGCACCAACAGCCGCATCGACGATTTGCGCGATGCCGCTCGCTATGTGAAAGGCCGCCGCGTGGCACCCGGCGTGCGCGCCATGGTGGTGCCGGGCTCATCCCAGGTGCGTGCCCAGGCCGAGGCCGAGGGCCTGGCCCATATCTTTCAAGAAGCCGGTTTTGAATGGCGACAGTCGGGCTGCTCGATGTGCGTGGCCATGAACGAAGACCACCTGAACCCGGGCGACCGATGTGCCTCCAGCACCAACCGCAATTTTGAAGGCCGGCAAGGCGCGGGGGCACGCACCCATTTGATGAGCCCCGCGATGGTGGCCGCCGCCGCCGTGAACGGTGTGCTGAGCGACTTGCGCACCCTGCCTTGCCACTGAAGCACCACGCATGACTTCTCACCTGCCTGCCTCCAGCGCCCTGAGCCCCCTCACCACACTGTCTGGTCCTGCGGCCGCCCTCAGCTTGCCGCATGTCGACACCGACCAAATCATGCCCAAGCAATTTCTCAAGGGCATTGACCGGAAAGGTCTGTCCCAGGGTTTTTTGCACGACATGCGTTTCAACGCAGCGGGCCAAATACGCGCCGAATTTGTGCTGAACCAAACACCTTGGACGGAGGCCCAATTTTTGATCACCGGGCCCAATTTTGGCTGCGGCTCCAGCCGCGAACATGCGGTATGGGGCATGCAACAGTTGGGCATTCGCTGCGTGATCGGGGCCAGCTTTGGCGGCATTTTCAGCGACAACTGCCTGCGCAACGGTGTGCTGGCCCTGGTCCTGCCCGAAGCCGATGTGGCGCGTTTGATGCGCCTGGCCCAAGACCCCCTGCTTTGCCACATGCAACTGGACTTGCCGACACAATGCTTGTACACCTCAGGGGACGGACAGCGTTTGCGTTTTGAACTCGACCCTCTGCACAAAGAGATGCTCTTGCATGGCTTGGACGCCGTGGGCATGAGCCTGACCCATGCCCAAGACATCCGAGAATTTGAAACTCGGTACCACGCGGCTTACCCATGGGCTGCGCCACGGCAAAATCACACCACCCGCTGAAAGCGCCTCTTGGAGATGCCCCATGGTCCATTACTTTGACGAAACACGCGTACAAGAACTGCTGAGCGTTCCGGATTTGCTCCAGGGTGTGCGCGAAGCCTTGGTGGCTTTGACGCTGGGGCAGGTGGTGCAACCACTGCGCATGGTCATGCCCATGGGTGATGCCTCGGCCGAAGGCTTGCTGTTTCTCAAACCCGCACAACTGGGCGATGCCCTGAGCACCAAGCTCATCACCTTGGTGCCGGGCAACGCGCAAAAGGGTTTGCCCACCTTGCTCAGCACCATCGTGTTGATGGATCCGGCCACGGGCCAGACACTGGCCGTGATGGAAGGCAACACCATCACCGCGATGCGCACG
This sequence comes from Limnohabitans sp. Rim28, assembly GCF_000293865.2. Lineage (GTDB taxonomy): Bacteria > Pseudomonadota > Gammaproteobacteria > Burkholderiales > Burkholderiaceae_C > Limnohabitans_A. Next base: position 484,532 of record NZ_ALKN02000001.1, read on the forward strand.
GCGGCTGCATCTGCTGTCGCGGTTGACGCGCTGGTGCCACACACCCCGCAGGTGGTGGCCATGCTGGGCAGCGGCGTGCTGGCCCGCAGCCATGCACAAATGTTGCGCGCCGTCCGCGAGGTGTCCGAGATTCGGGTGTGGAGCCCCAACGCGGCCAACGCCCAGTTGTGCGCACGCGACATCGATGGTGTGGCTTACGCCAGTGCAGAACAAGCGGTGCGTGGGGCCGACATCGTGTGCACCGTGACCAATGCCAGCGAGCCGGTGCTGCAAGGCGCTTGGCTCAAGCCCGGGGCCTTTGTGGCCGCCGTGGGTGCACCCCGCCCCACTTGGCGCGAGCTGGACGATGCGGCCATGGCCAACTGGGTGGTGGCCGATCAACGTGAAGCCGCTGAAAAAGAATCGGGGGATGTGATGCTCTCAGGCGCAAAGGTGGCCGCTGAGATCGGCGAGATTTTGTGCGGCCGCGTTGCACCGCCTCCCGCAGGCACCACCATGATTTTCAAGTCACTGGGCCAAGCGGTTGAAGACACCGTGGCGGCACGGCTGGTGTACCGTGCGGCTTTGGCCGAAGGCTTCCAACCATGAGACGCGCCGATGTGGTGATCGTGGGCAGCGGCGTGATGGGTGCGGCCACGGCCTATTGGTTGACGCACTTGCAGCCCGATCTGCGCGTCACGCTGGTCGAGTCGGACACGCGCTACGAAAAAGCTTCTTCATCGTTGTCGGCCAGCTCGATTCGCCAACAGTTCACCTGCCCGGTCAACATCCACCTGAGCCAATACGGCATCGGTTTTTTACGCGAGGCCGATCAGCACCTGAGCCTGCCCGACCACCCCGTGGCGCTGGGCTTGCAAGAGCCCGGTTATTTGTATTTGGCCCAAGCCGAGCAAGTGGCCGACATGCAAACCGCCCACCACATTCACCAGCAAGCCGGGGCCGATGTCGCGCTGCTCGGGCCAGAAGCCCTGCGCCAGCGCTTTCCTTGGCTGAACGTCGACGATGTCGCTCTGGGCAGTCTGGGCCTGAGCGGCGAAGGCTGGTTCGATGGCCCCGCCCTGCACCAGGCGTTCTTGAAAAAAGCCATGGCGCAAGGCGTGCAACGCGTGCACGATCAGGTGGTGGGCTTGGACCACACCGACACGCAAGTGAGCGCAGTGCAGCTGGCCAGCGGCGAGCGCTTGCACTGCGGCCAAGTGGTCAATGCGGCGGGCCCCTGGGCCGGTGAGGTCGCGGCCATGGCCGGGGTGCACCTGCCTGTGGAAGCGGCGCGGCGCACCGTGTTTGTGCTGTCCTGCCCCGAGCCACTGCCGCAATGCCCTTTACTGATCGACCCAAGCGGCTGGTGGCTGCGGCCTGAGGGCCGTTTTTTGATCACCGGTGCAGAGCCTTTACACACCGAACCCAAGCTGCCGCTGGAGCCCAACTGGGCCGAATGGAGCGATGAACAATGGGCGTCGCTGGCACACCGCATCCCGGCGCTGGCGGCTTTGCGCGTCGAGCGGGCTTGGGCGGGTTATTACGAGATGAACACCTTCGATCACAACGCCGTGATCGGCCCGCACCCAGACTTGCGCAACCTGTATTTCATCAACGGGTTTTCAGGCCACGGCATGCAGCATGCAGCGGGGGCCGGTTTGGCGCTGGCCGAGTGGATGCTGCATGGAAAATCCAAGACGATTGATGTGCAAGCCTTGGGCTTTGAGCGCTTGGTGCAGAACAAGCCGCTGCTTGAACTGCAAGTCATTGGCTAACCCTGAAAGTCTTCGCGGGCTTCTATCTGCAAACGCTGTACCACCGAACCCCGGGTGCCCGCCACAGCGCGGATGCGCAGGGCCGGACCGGCTTCGAGCACCAAGCGGCAGTGGTAATCGAGTCCATCGGTCTGGCCGGGGCAGCTGCTGGCGATGCGGCGCCGCCATCGCTGCTTGCCGTCGATCTCCAGCGTCAATTCGTGCCAAGCCTCGGCGTTGTCTTCTGGCACCCGCACCCACAGGCTCACATCGATGTCAAACATGCGCACGCGTTGGAGTGCGCCGGGCACCGTGAGCACAGCCACCGCATCGCCCACCTCGGTGCGCCACAACTCGGGTTTTGCCAGCGCGGCCATGTCGCTCAGGCTTTGAGCAAGGTCTGGAGTTCGCCGCTGTCGATCAGGCGACGCAGGTCATCGGCCCCACCGACCAAAGTGCCGCGCACAAAGACCATGGGGAACGTGGGCCAACCGGTCCACATCTTCAGGGCATTGCGCAAGCGCCATTGCGAGAAATAGCTGCCAAATTCAATGTACTCGTGCGCCACGTCAGCCGCGGCCAGTGCCTTGCGGGCCTTGCCCACAAAAGGGTTACCCGACAAACCGACCACCACCACGGCGTGCTGGGTCATGGCGGATTGCACCTGCTGGATCACGGCCAAGTGGTGTTCGGCAATGCGTTGACGAATGGCCGGGTGGATGGCCGAATCGGCGAGAAGGGGTCGTGTCATGGAAGTCCTCAAGAGGACGCGATCATAGTCTGCATGGGTTGTCCGGTGCATGACTGCCATGGCCGCCCATCGCCGATTACAGTCAAGGCATGCAGCACTTTTACGAACCCCACGCAGGCCATGGCCTCAAACACGACCCCTTCAACGCCATCGTGGGCCCACGGCCCATTGGCTGGGTATCCAGCCGCAGCACCGCCGGTGTTTTGAACTTGGCGCCCTACAGTTTTTTCAACGCCTTCAACTACGTGCCGCCGGTGATTGGTTTTTCTAGCATCGGGCGTAAAGACTCACTGAACAACATCGAAGCCACGGGCGAATTTGTCTGGAATCTGGTCACCCGCGAATTGGCTGAGGTGATGAACCAAACCTGCGAAGCCGTGCCCCCTGAGGTGAGCGAGTTCGATCTGGCGGGTTTGACGCCAGAGCCCTCGCGCATCGTGGGCGTGCCACGCGTGGCGCAAAGCCCGGTCAGTTTTGAATGCCGGTGTACACAAATCTTGCAACTGAAAGACCTGCAAGGCCAAAACATCGACACCTGGATGGTGTTCGGCGAAGTGGTGGGTGTTCACATCGCACAGCGTTTGCTCAAGGACGGCGTTTATGACACGGCCAACGCGGGGCACATCCTGCGCGGCGGTGGTCCGGCCGATTATTTCAGCGTCGGTCCAGAGCAACTGTTCAAGATGTACCGACCCGCCAGCGGTGCGCGCGATTTGCCCAAATAAGCAGTAGGCTCCCCGGGCATGGGGTTAAGTCGCCTCGGAACACAATTCATTGTGGCCAACATCGGTGTGCCACCACCGACAGCCGCTGTCTGTGACTCTTGTTGACCGTTTTGACGGGGAATGACCATGAACCACCCACTGCTGATGGTGTTGTGTGCAGGCTTGTTGGCTTGGCCTTTGGCTTGGGCGCAGCCTGAACAGACCCTGAATGAATCTGCCGTCCAACGCATCATGCAATCGGTCGTGGGCGTGCAAACCCGCAGTGACGAACAAGCCAACACGACACGCACCTTGGGTCAACAACGACAAGGGTCGGGCGTGGTCATCGCCCCGGACACGGTATTGACCATCGGCTACCTGCTGCTGGAAGCCGAAAGCGTGGACCTGATCGACCACCAAGGCCGCAGGATTCCCGGGCAAGTGCGCGCGGTAGACAACGCCAGCGGTTTGGGGCTGATTCGGGCCTTGGTGCCACTGCGACTCGAGGCGGTCCCTTTGGGCGACTCGGACACCTTGCCCACCCCCGGAAAACTTTGGACACTCGGCCAAAGAGAGTCGGAGCTGACGGCGCTGGAGCTGGTCTCGCGCCAACCCTATGCGGCTTCTTGGGAATACCTGCTGGAAGCCCCCTTGATGACCTTGCCCGCCGTGAACAATTGGAGTGGCGCCGGGCTGTTTGACCAGCGCGGGCAACTGATCGGCATCGGCTCTTTGCTGGTGCAAGACGTCTTCGGCGATCAGCTGCCCCTGCCAGGCAACCTGTATGTGCCGGTGAACCTGCTCAAAGACCCCCTGCCCGACCTGCTGCGCACCGGCAAGCGTCCAGGCCCTGCGCCCTCGTGGCTGGGCATCAGCAGCCAAGCCTTGCCCAGCGGCGGCTTGGGCGTGCTGCGTGTCTCGCCCGACAGCCCGGCGGCCCAAAGCGGCGTCATGGTTGGCGACACCTTGCTGGCCCTGCAAGGCCAAAGCTTGGTCAGCTTGGCCGACTTTTACCGCCGTTTGTCGGCCCTAGGGCCTGCAGGCAGCCCCCTGACACTGAGCATCCGCCGTCAAGGCCAGATTCGACAAATTGAAATCGTCACCGGCGACCGCAACCGCTCCTTCAGGCGCCCCAGTGGCATTTGAAGCCCCTCTGAACGCCCCTGCGCCATGAAAACCGCCCCCAACGCCCTGCCCGAGGGGCTCGACGCTGCCGACACCTCACAGATCGTGGCCATGGCTTGGGACGACAGCACCTCGTTTGAAGCGATTGCGCTGAACTATGGTTTGGGCGAAGCGCAAGTGATCGCCCTGATGCGGCAAAACCTGAAAGCGCGTTCGTTCCAAGTGTGGCGCCAACGGGTGCGCGGCAGAAGCAGCAAACACGCTGTCAAGCAAGCACAACAAACTGCGCGCACGCAAACAGCACCATCACCGGCCTTGGCAGACAACACCGACGAATTTCCGCTGCGTGAGAGCCCTGCAACGCGGCTCAGTCTCAAATAAAATCAAGTCTGCTGTACACCTTGATTTACAGGTGATAACCCCTAGAAATGTCAGGTCATTTTGACTTGCACAGGGGGATTGAAACCGTTAAGGTCAAAACTTACTTTTGGACACCTTGATGTACCTCAATCTACCGGGCCTTTCTTTCAACCCGTTGAAGGCACATGCAAGCGCCTTGCTGACCCTCATGTCGTCCCTTGGACAAAGTTTGACTCCTCGCGCCATGCAACAGCACAACGCAGACTCATCCCATGGTCAAGACGAATGCAAACGTTCTTTGACCGAAGTCATCGAGACGCAAATCATCCCGCGCCTGGTGCAGGCGCACCGGGTCGCCCTGCCCGATGCCAACGCACCCTCCACAGGCCCGGGCATATCGCCCAAACAACTGGCCACCTTTGTCGCATTGAGCAAATCGAGCTCCGCCAGCGAGACCACCCAATTCATCGACGAACTGCTGCACCAGGGCGTGACCACCGACCGGATTTTTCTGGAACTGATTGCCCCCGCCGCCCGTCAACTGGGTTGGATGTGGGAGCAAGACCTGTGCGATTTCACCGAGGTCACCTGCGGCTTGGTGCGCATGCACGAGATCACGCACCGCTTGGGTTTTGAATACCAAAACGGCCCGCAACTGGGTGGCGATGTGCAGCGCATCATGCTGGCCTCGGCTCCGGGCTCACAGCATTTTCTGGGCATGACCATCGTGTCCGATTTTTTCCGCAAAGCGGGCTGGGACGTGGTCATCGAGATCTCGCTGAGCGAAAAAGAACTGGTGCACGCGGTCAACAACGAGTGGTTTGATGTGATCGGCATTTCTTGCGCCACCGAGGCGCAGCTCAAAACCCTGCCCGGCCTGATCCGTGCGCTCAAGGCGTCTTCTGGCAACCCCGAACCGGGTGTCTTGCTGGGTGGCCCCATCTTCACGGTGCAACAGCACGATGCCCGCAGCCTGGGCGCGGATGGCATTTGCATCGATGTGAAAGAGGCCGTGGCGCTGGCCGCGTCCTTCCGCTCAAGCCCTTCGGCGAGCGCCTGACACCGGACTTTGGTGCGCCGCAGGCGCTTGCGCACCTTGTTGAATTTCGGCGGCAGCCGCTTCTGCCACTCCGGTGCTCATGGCACCGTCATGCTGGGCTGCTTGTTCAAAGGCCGAGGCCTTTGGCAACATGGCTTGCAACACCGATTGCACATGGCGCAAACGCGGGTCGTCGTGTTGCGCATCGTCGGTGGTGTCGTTGATGCAAAAGAAATCCAAGGCACCAAATTCAGCCGCCAAGGCCTGCAACTGGGCTTCTTGGTCGGCATCGCCTGTGGACACATGGCCATGCCGGTAAGTGCGCAGCCGGGCCAAGCCATGGGCCAGCGCCCAGCGCAGCACAAAGTCCGAGACGATGGTGGGTTTGTCCCAACTGCGAAACACCGTGGAGCGCACACCCGCAAACAATTCAGGCGCAACGTCTTCCAGCTCACGCAAGATGGACCGGCGCATCGGCCTGGGCGAATGGGCAAAGGTGCGGAAGGTGCTTTGGTACAGCGGGTCTTGCGTGCGGTTGAGGGGATCGGCGACCTGTCCGGCCAAAGCCAACCGGGCCTGCGCCGTGAGCCATTCGATCGACAAACGGCAAGCGTTTTCAAGCGAGGTGGCGTCCGTGCGCATGGCCTCGTCCGTGACCTCGGGCTCGTCTGACCAGGTCACATAAAACCCATCGGCGGTGAACCAATCGTTGGGGTTCAGGGGCGCGCCCAAAAACACATCGTCATTGAAATAAAAGTAGCGCTCCGACAAACCCGGGATGTGGTGAATCCACGACTCGATGTGGCCCGAATCGAAGGTGGGCAGTGAGGCCTCGGGCATCAGCTCACGGTGGTCCACCAGTGTCAAACGGTCCGAGGGGCGCAGCCAATCAGGCGCTTGGGCATCGGTGACGATGTAAACATGGCCGTGCTGGGGGAAAAACTTCTCCAGGGCGCGCAAGCTGTAGCGCAGCTCGTGGTTGTCACGATAACGCCCTTCCACGTTGCTGTAACGCGCCATGGCCGCACCCGTGTCTTGGGGCAATTGCGCCAAAGCCGCTTCGCGCTTGGCCCGCCAAATGGCGTCATTGCCATCCACCCACAGGTACACCACGTCGATGGGCGCATCAGCGCTGTGGGCTGGCGGATGTGCAGCGGTCTTGGGAGTCAGAGGCAAAACAAAGGAAGCAGAATTTTTTTGAGCCCTGAGTCTACCAGTGGGGTCCATCGGCTTTTCAATACCCGCCGGGGGCTGAGGGCCACTGATCGACCGCTCGCACTGCGTCGTTTTGCACCGTCAACAAGCCCCGCCAGTCGGTCGTGTAGGCCGGGGTTTTGAAGTCTTGCTTCATGTGCCAAATTTGCGCCGCCTGCCCTGTGCCCGCGCTGCCCAGCTTCAGGCTGCCCCGGCCGTGGCGCTGGTTGATCAGGTCGATGGCCTGCATCAAGCGTGTGCGGTTGGCAGGCTGGGCATCACCTGCGTGGCGCGACAAATCGAGCGTCATCTGTTGGCGCGTGGCCGGTTGCAAACCCATCAGCATCACGCCCGCCTTGGCATACAAAAACCCCGGCTGGTAAATGCTGCCCAGCAAAGCCACTGCCGCCTGCGTGATGTGCGCGCTGTCGCTGGTGGGCACGGGCAGCGGCAGGCAAGCGCTGCGGCTGTACTGCGCGTCTTGCTTTTTGAACGGGCTGGTGCGGATGTAGACCATCACCTGCGCCGCATGGCCCTTTTGCTTGCGCAGTTTTTCAGCAGCGCGGCAGGCGAATTCGGTCACGGCCTGCTGCAAATCGGCCAGCTCGGTCACCGAGCGGCCAAAGCTGCGGGTGCAGGCAATCTGTTGCTTGGCTGGGGGCTCGTCTTCAAATTCGATGCAAGGCGTGCCACCCAGTTCGCGCACGGTTTTTTCGAGCACGACCGACCAGCCGGCTTTGGCGGCGGCCGGGTCCATGCGTTGCAGGTCGAGCGCGGTGTGGATGCCTTGGGCGCGCAGTTGTGCGCCGATGCGGGGGCCCACGCCCCACACCTCGCCCACTTCGGTGGCTTGGAGCAGGGCTTGGAGTTCTTGCGCGTTGCACGCCCCCAGGTGGCAGATCTGCGCGTGGTGAGCCGGGTAGCTGCCGGGCTTGCGCTCGGCGCTTTTGGCGATGGCATTGGCCAGTTTTGCAAGCGTCTTGGTGGGGCCGATGCCGATGCAGGTCGGAATGCCGATCCATTGGTGAATGCGCCTGCGGATGGTGCGGGCGCGGCGCACCAAGTCGCCGGGGATGCCGCTCAGGTCCACAAAGCTTTCATCGATGGAATAGACCTCTTGCGTGTGGCCCAGGCCTGCGGCCAGGCTCATCATGCGGTCGCTCATGTCGCCGTACAGTGCAAAGTTGGCCGACAGGGCGATCAGTCCGGCGTCGCGCTCGAGCTCGCGCAGCTGAAAGTACGGCGCGCCCATCTTGATGCCCAGGGCTTTGGCTTCGTCACTGCGGGCGATGGCGCAGCCGTCGTTGTTGGACAGCACGACCACCGGCCGGCCTTGCAGCCAGGGCTGGAAGACGCGTTCGCAAGACACGTAAAAGTTGTTGCCGTCGATGAGGGCGAGCATGGGGAGGGGCATGGCCAAATACTGTACAAATGCACAGTATACGGAGGTCAAAGAAGCCAGGGGCCAAGGGGGTGGTGCTCGCGATGTGCCCCCCAGATCGCGCAAGCGTGCGCCAGCGGACCGCTGGCCTGCCACCCATTTGCTTTAATGTCTGACCAGACCCCTTTTGCAAGCGAGCTTTTATGCCTTGGTTTTTTTCTGTTTTGTTTCTTTTTTGTGGAGCCGCCATGGCCGTTGAAGAACCGCGTTACACCGTGCTGGTCTCTGAGCCCCCTTTTGAGGTGCGCCGCTACGCGGCCTTCACCGTGGCGCAAACCCAAATCAGTGGCGACTTTGACGCCGCAAGTCGCAACGGCTTTCGGCGCATTGCGTCTTATATTTTTGGTGACAACGTCCAGGCCGAGGTGGGCGCTCAGCGCAAGATCTCGATGACGGCGCCCGTCACCGTCGCCCCCGATTCCGAAGGCTGGCGGGTGCACTTTGTGATGCCGTCTGCCGAGAGCCTGCAGACCCTGCCCAAGCCCCTGAACCCCCAGGTTCAGCTGCGCACCGTGGTCGAGCATGAGGTGGCGTCGGTGCGTTTTAACGGTTTCACGACGCAGGCCAGCGTTGCAGAGCAAACCGAGCGGCTGAAGGCTTGGGCCAAAACCAAAAATCTCAAGCTCAACCCCACGGCCCAAGTGGCCCGCTACGACGATCCGTTCACCTTGCCGTGGAACCGGCGCAACGAAATCTTGATCGATCTGCTGCCCTGATGTCCTGAAAGGCGCTGGGCTCAATCGCCCGGTGCGGCCTGCGCCGAGGGTGGTCTGTTGTAGCCTTGGGCGATGGTCAACACAGTCTTGCAGCCGTGACAGGGCGCATCCGCAAAAAACTGATTCAAGCCCAGCTTGAAGCCCTGCCCGCACCGCGCGCTGACGACGTGCTGTGCCCACTGTGCAACCGCGCCATTCCGCCCAGCCAACAAGATGCGCACCACCTGGTGCCCAAGTCGCACGGCGGTGCGCACACCGTGGTGCTGCACCGCATTTGCCACCGCCAGATCCATGCGCTGTTCACCGAGACCGAATTGGCCCGCACCTACGCCACGGTCGAAGCCTTGAAGCAGCCCGAAGAGATGGCCCGCTTTATCCAGTGGGTGCAAACCAAACCGGACGCATTTTTTGAAAAAAGCCGCAAGAGTCAGCGGCTCAAAAGCAGGCGCTGAAAGCATTCAGGGCGTGAGCCACTCCCAGGTGTTGGCACTCAGCTGCGCCCGGCGGTGCCCGGCGCGCGACAACTCCAACCAGTCCATCTGAAGCACTTGCGCACGCAGCAAGGCAAAACTGTGCGCGGGCCTAGGGGCATCGGTCGTTTCTGCGCTGGCGGTCGTACTGTCTTGCGCCAACACAGCACCCGGCGGCCGTGGCGACACATAATCACCCGCAGCCGCCGACTGCTTGACCCCTTGCCAAAGCGCCTCGACCTCTGGGCCAGAGGTGATGGCCGTGCAGGCCACACGCACCCGCAATTGCCAACTCAAACGCGCACTCCAAAACACCAGCATCGCTGCACCTTGAGCCTGCAGCTGCGCCACTTTGGGGCTGCGGCTGTCGGTGTAAAAAGTCAGTTGCCCGGCCACTGCGTCCACCTGCCGCAGCACCACGGTGCGGGCATCGGGCAAGCCGCCTGCGTCGGTAGAAGCCAGCACCGGCGTGCGCCATTCGTGGTGCCGATCCAGACTTGCCCGGCCCAGCTCCTTCCAGATTTGCGGGCGTATGTCCTCAGGCGTTTGCAGGTGGATTTTCATGATGATGGGCTTGGGGTGCGTTGGGTGAGGGCTCACAACAACACAATGTCCACACTTTGCGTGAGCACCGGGCGGCACAAAATTTTGTAGCCGTCGGCGTCAAAGTGGGCAGCCACTTGGCTGGCCGACTGGCTCAGTTGGCGGGCGGCCTCGGGGGTGGGGGCGCTGCCCAAATAGCACCAGTGCTTCACGACGTGGATTTGCGTGAGTTCGGCATCGCGCTCGACCAATCCCACCGCGCCCGGGTAAGGCCAGCATTCCACGCGCAGCGCCAGCAGGCTGCTGAACAAGCGCTCGCGGTGCACCTCAGGCGTTTCGTCACCCCGGCACACACCCGCGCACTGGCGGATGGCAGCCCTGAAGCAGGCTTTGCCAGGGGGCCCTTTTTCCAGGCCCAGCGGCCCGTAGCAAAGTTTGTGTTGGTCGGCCACGGCCCGCAGCGCATTCAGCGCCGCATGGCGGCTGGCGTACAGGCCATACAGCTCGGGCTGGCTGGCAAAGTCGATGTCGCGGGCATACACGACTTGCGGCACTTCGCCCGTCAGTTGCAAGCTGCACAATTGTTGGTTGCGGCGCAGTTTTTGGTTGAACAAGGGGTGCTGCGCCTTGATCATTTGGGCTTCCAGCAGCAGCGCGCCAATCTCGCCCGCCGTGCGGATGTGGCTGATGCGTTGGGTTTGGCGCAGCATGCGGGCCTCGTCGGGCGTGCGCAGGTGCGACAACAATCGGGCACGGATGTTGATGCTTTTGCCGATGTAAAGCGGCAAGTCACCTTCTTGGCCGTGGAAGATGTAAACACCCGCCCCGGTGGGCGCGTCTTCAATGGCTTCGCGCAGGTGCTGGGGGTATTCGTAGACGCGCTCGGCCTCAAAGTCGTCGCGGCGGTGGCGTGGGGAGATGGTGGCCATGTCAAAGGTGTTGGAGGCGAGTCAGGTTTGGTGCTGGTGAATGGTCGCGACCACCACGCCCCAGACGTCCACGCTTTGGCCGTCTTTGGGCACGATATCCGGGTAATCGGGGTGGGCCGCTTGCAATCGGATGCCCTCCCCTTGCAAACGCAGGATTTTGCAGGTGAAGTCGCCGTCGATCACCGCCAACACAATTTGCCCATCGGCCGGGGTGATGGCGCGGTCCACCAACACCACCGAACCGTCCAGGATGCCCGCGTCGCGCATGCTTTCCCCGCGCACGCGGATGTAAAACGTGGCCTGCGGGTGCTTGACCAGCTGCTGCATCAGGTCGATGCGCTCGACCTGGTGGTCTTCGGCGGGCGAGGGAAAGCCTGCCGCAATGCTGGCGGGCAAGGCCTGCAGCCACCAGTTTCCGGGGGGCAGGGCTTGGGGGGTGTCAGGGGCGTGCATGGCCAGGGTGGGTCTGTGGTTTCGGCATTTTCAACTCAAAATACTGTTTATATTTACAGTATACTGAGCTTGTCATGCTTCCTGCAGTTGCCTGACAATTTTGTTGATTCAAGCCCCGGGTTTTGCAGCCCGGGGCTTTTTTTCGGCCTGCCATGTGCCCGAAATCAGCACATGTGGGCGCTCAGACTGCCCAAGGGTGCAGAAAACTCGGCGCGCCAGCGCTCGCCCGCTTGCAGCGGCCAGGCGTCCGTCCAGGTGCCGGTGGTGATCACGTCGCCCGCTTGCAGATCGACCGCGCCGGGGCATTGGCGCAGTTCTTTCAAAAAGTGGTGCAAGGCGTTGAGCGGGCTGTCGAGCACGTTGGTGCCGGCGCCCTGCTCCACCGCCTGGCCGTTTTTGAACAGCGTCACTTGGGCCTGTGCCAGCAGGGTGTGCAGGGCCTGCGCATCGGCCGCCAGTTGCTGGATGGGCAGGCGTTGGCCCACCAACAGGCGGGCGTGCAAGCCGCTGTCGGCCATGGTGTCGGTGGCGGTGAATTTCCAGTCCAGGCAGTGCGACTGCACGACTTCAAAACCCGGCGCGATCCAGTCGATGGCTTCAAACAGCTGCTGCATGCTGGCGTTGGCTGGGGGTGTGGCCTTCATGCCGAAGACGATTTCGGGCTCCAGTCGGGGCTGGCAGGTCCGGGTCAAGTCGATGCGGCCTTCGGCAGCCTCCGATGCAGCGGGCTCGGCAAAGCTGAGGCCTGTGTTCCACACCGTGCCCCACATGGGGCCAAACACCTCATAGCGTTGCCACAGCGTGCGGTTGGTGAAGCCAATCTTGTAGCCCTTGGGCACTTCGCCGCGCTGCTGGCGCAACTGGCGCACGGCCAAGGCTTTTTGGTAGGCGGCGGCCGTGTCGGGGCCACCCACCACGCCAGGGGGCTGGCCCCACAAACGGGCTTGGTCGTGGTGCTGCAAGAGTTGTTCGGGGGTCATGTGCGGTCTCCTGTTAAAAATCAAACCGCCCAAAAGCGGCCATCGTCCAGCGCCTGGATTTGCCCTTGTGACTGCAGCTCGGCCAGGTGCATGCCAATGGTGTAGCGCTCGGCGCAAGGCACAAAGGGCACGTCATAGCCTTGCGGGTACAGCAGGCGGCGGTCCACCAGCTCGTCCAGGCTGTGCGGGGTCTGCAAATAAGCCAGCAGTTGCGCGCTGCGCTCGTCGATCTTGCCGGCAAAGCGCGCCAAATCGGTCAAAAACTGCGCCCGATCGGTGATCACCGCTTTGTGGTGCGAGGTGGCCCAGATGCGGACGTCCAACTCGGCGACTTTTTTCAGGGTGCGCCGAAAGTCGCTCAGGTTGGAGGTGGCGTCGCCGTAGTACGGGCCAAAGCCGCTCAGGTCGATGTCGCCAATGAAGGCCAGCCCTTCGCTTTCAACCACCAGGGCGCAGTGCCCCGCCGTGTGGCCCGGCAAGTGGTGCGCCCGTACCCGCACGCCGCCGCCCAGGTCCCACAGCGCGCCATCGCTGTAGCCGGTGGCATCGGGCCGGGGCTGGTAATGGAAATCCTTTTGCACGATGGCGTGCATGGCCTCCAGCACGTCGGTGGGGTAACCGTAGTGCTGGCACAGGCCGTCCCACGATTGGGCGGCGGCCAAATCGGCCTCATGCACCTGCACAGGGGCGTGCGGCAGGCGGTGCAGCCCCGCCATGTGGTCTTCATGCACATGGCCCAGGATGACCAAGTCCACCGTGTCCAACTCGGGGCCGATGCGGTTGGCCACCTCGGGCGTGTCAAAGGCCACGCGCATGTCAGCCCCCTGCACGATCAACTGGTTCCCGTCGGGGTATTTGCCGGACTTCTCGCCCAGGTGCACCCGCACCGCACCGAAATTCAAAACCGAGGCCATGCCCGTGTCTCCTTGTGTTGCCCTGCAAGGCACTATAGCCAGCGTGACAGCCATGTGCTGCCGCGCGCGCTACAGTGAACAGCATGCCCGACCTGCCCTCCCCTGCCACGCTGGCCGCCACGGCCTTGATCGACAGCGATCACCCCGACGTGATCGCCCTGGCGCGCCAGCACGCGCAAGGCGCCACCGACCGCGAACGCGCTGTGTCGCTGTACCTGGCGGTGCGCGACCAATTCCGTTACGACCCCTACCGCATCGAGCTGTCCACCGAAGGCATGCGCGCCAGCTCGGTGATTGCGCAGGGCTCGGGCTGGTGCGTGCCCAAGGCGGCCTTGATGGCGGCGGCTTGCCGCGCCGCAGGTCTGCATGCCCGTCTGGGTTACGCCGATGTGCGCAACCACCTGAGCACCGAGCGCTTGCGCCAGACCATGCAGACCGATGTGTTCATCTGGCACGGCTACGCCGACATCTGGCTCGACGGCCAATGGGTCAAGGCCACGCCCGCCTTCAACATCGAACTGTGCGACAAATTCGGCCTGCTGCCGCTGGAATTTGATGGTCGAAACGATTCGATCTACCACCCGTTCGACAAATCGGGCAACCGTCATATGGAGTACGTGAACCAGCGCGGCACCTTCGACGACATGCCGCTGGCGCAAATCGTGGCCGACTTCCAAACCGTCTACAGCGGCTGGATGGCCGAAAAAGCCCCCTTGAAGGAAGCCAGCTTCGAGCAGGATGTGGCCAAGGAAACGCGGTGATGCAGCGCGCACTGTTTTTGCTGGATTCGATTGCGCTGGTCAACGCCAGCCATGCAGGCGCAGTGATCGTGTCGGGCTCACACGGGGGCTTGTCAGCCTCGCATTTTGTGACCGCACAAACCCACAAGCCTTTCGCCGTGGCCTTCAACGATGCGGGGGGCGGCAAAGACGATGCCGGTCGCGTGGCGCTGCGCGAGCTGCAGACGGTGGGCGTATTGGCGATGTTGTACGCCCACACCTCGGCGCGAATTGGCGAAGCGCAAGACGGGCTGGACAACGGTGTGGTCAACGGCTTGAACGCGCTGGCTCTGGCGCATGGCCTGCAGCTGGGCATGCGCGTTTCAGACGCGGTGCGGCACCTGGCTCAACCCTGAATACGGTCTCTGCTGTGCGCCCACTTGCGTATTTGCGCCGCTGCCATCTTTGGCTGCTCTTGAGTTTGGGACTGGGGCCATCGGCACATGCTCAACCCGTGTCTGAGCTTGTGCCGGGTGTCAACGGTATAGCACTGAAGACTTGGGTTTTTCACCCGCCACAAAAGACCCATGACACACCACGCCCAGTGGTGATCGCTTTGCACGGGTGCGGCGGCATTTATGCCACCGTTGGCGCGCGCAAAGGCCAGCTCAGTGCACGCCATCAAGGCATGACCGATTTGTTACTGGCACAAGGCTACAGCGTGGTGTGGCCCGACAGCCTCACACCCCGACAAGAGACCAGTTTGTGCGAACAACCCATGGCGTCACGCCAAGTCAGGCAAAGCCATCGGCGCAGCGACGTTCACGCCACATTGGCTTGGCTTGCCCAACAAGCCTGGACGGATCAGCAACGCGTGGCCTTATTGGGCTGGTCCCATGGCGGCAGCACCGTGTTGGCCAGTTCGGACAGCCGGCAAAAAAGTCCTCAACCCGGTGTGACGCCAAATATCGCCATCGCCTTTTACCCGGGCTGCACAGATGCACTGCGTCAGGCTGATCAGCCGAGTTGGCCGGTGCACATGCTGCTGGGAGCGGCAGACGACTGGACCCCTGCGGCCCCCTGTGTGGCTTTAGCCGAGCAAGCGGGCATGAGCTTCAAGCTGTACCCGGACAGCCACCATGGTTTTGACAACCCGGTAGGGCAAGTCCAGCATTTGCCGCGCGTGCCCAATGGCCAACATCCGGGTCTGGGCGTTCATGCCGGTCGCAACCCTGTGACGGGCCCGCAAGCCTGGCAGGATGTGCTGGACTTGCTCAAGCAACGATGGCCTGATCCTGTCTCTCCTTGATGGGGTTGGCCGAAGCAGCCAGCGGCACCGGTTCAAACGCCACGCGGCTGGGCACGTCGCAGGCCAGCCACATGGCGGGCGGCTGGGTGTGCATGACGATACCGGCCACGCTTTCGACGCGGCTTTCGGGCGGCACGCTGGGGTCGGGGCTGCGGCAGATGGACAAAAAGCCATCGGATTCGTCCCGCAAAAAGCGCTCCAGCTCGGCCTGACCGATCGGCGTTTTCAGCGCGTGCTGGCTGGCGGTCTCTAGGCGCTGGTGGCTCGACAAAACTGGTCCTATGGTCGCTTGTTCGGCCAACAGCGATTCGCACACGAAGTGGTTGGTGTGCACCACCACGCCGCGGGTGGGCGTGACTTCGGCCCAGCCTGCGGGCGAGACTTCAAAGCAAGCAGTCTGTCCCTGGGCATCAGCGCACGGCACGTTCGACGCCGCGCCAAAGCCCAGCCCCAGATCGGTTTGCAGGGCCTGCAGACGCTCACGCGCATGCGCCACCGAGCGGCAATCGAGCAAATGGCGCAGCAGCACATGCACCGGCACACCCAAGCGGCTGCCGTCGCGTTTGGACCGCAAGATGTTCAAACCCAGCGCAAAGCCAGATTGGTTGATACCGATCTTGGCCAGCATGCCCGCTTCGGTCAGGGTGGTGATGCTTTGGCCGCTCGGGCCTTGGGTGTGCAGCACCACCAGCGCTTGCCGCTGGCGGCCCATCCAGTCCCAGTTTTGCGCCAGCCAGGCTTGGCCTGTGCGACTGGCAGCTGCCGTCACACCCATGGCGGTGCATTCACCGTCTTTCAAAGCCAGATCCCAGGGCGCGTCGGCCAGCCAGTCGGGCAGGCCTGCGGCGCGGTTGGCGGCCATGGCGGCATGGGCCAACTGGGGTTCGTCGCTGAAAAAGGTCGCGGGCAAAATTTCTGTCCGGCAATTCAGCGCCATCAAGCTGCCCAAACGCTGGCCACTGCCATGGGCCACACCGTTCAGCTCGGCCATCAAGTCAGCGTCGACCTGCGCGATCACGCCTTCAAAACGCATGGCACGGTCGCAAGCATTGGCCCAGTCGATGCCGCAAGCTGCAAACAAACGGGCATAGGTGACCACGCTGTGCTGGATCTGTTCTTTCGCTGCTTGGCCATAAATTTGGCCTCGCTCATGGGCCGATGTGGCGTGCAAAGTGTGGATGCAAGGGAACATGCCAAAACCTCCGGAGGGGGCCACCAGTCTCAAACCGGCAGCATGGCCTGTCAAGCAGATTCGCCGTGCAACAAGGCCTCCACTGGCACGTCGGTGACTGTGCACAGCCGTGCACCGAGGCCATCATGGTGGCTCTATCGACTGGAGGCCCTATGCGTTTGCTGATCGCGATGATGATGCACGAGACCAACACCTTCTCGCCGGTGCCCACCGACTTGCAGCGCTTTGCGCTCGGCCCCGGTGAAGTTCCGCCGCGAGGCGATGCAGCCATTGCCGCATTTCGCGGAACAGGCACGGCCACAGGCGCTTTCATCGACCTGGCAGAGAAGGCGGGTGCCGAATATGAAGTGGCCCTGGCCGCACACGCCGCGCCCAGTGGACTGGTGCACGACGAAGCCTACGAGTCCATGAGTGCAGCGATTTTGCAAGCCGTGGCGCGAGGTGGATTTGACGGCATCTTGTTGGACTTGCACGGCGCCATGGTCAGCCAAAGCCACGAAGACGGTGAAGGCGAGTTGCTGCGCCGCATCCGCGCCATCGACCCCCAAACGCCCATCGGCGTGGCCTATGACATGCACGCCAACGTCTACGCCGACATGGTGGAGCTGGCGCAAACCGTGGCGGGTTACCAAACCTATCCGCATGTGGACATGCATGGCACCGGCGTGCGGGCGGGCTCAGCCTTGCTCAAGCTGCTACAGGGCCAGGCCAAGCCCACCACAGCCTGGGGCCGCTTGCCGATGATTCCGCACATCATGCGACAAAGCTCGCTGGACGAGCCCAACCGCGCCCTTCAAGCACGCGCCCAACAGATGGAAAAAGAAGGCGCTTTGTGCGCGAGCGTGTTCACAGGGTTCCCGCATGCCGACATCCAAAACGCGGGCATGTCGGTCGTGGTGGTCACCGACAACGACCCCGCGCTGGCGCAGCGCCTGCGCGACGAACTGATGCAGATGGCTTGGAACAGCCGGGCGCAATGGGTTTACGGGTTGGAGCCACTGGCCGCCTCGGTGTCTCGCGCCAAAACCCTGACCGAGTTTCCAGTCATGTTGCTGGACCATTACGACAACGCCGCTTCGGGCGGCACCATGGACACCACCGCCGTGCTGGCCGAAGTGCTGCGCCAAGGTTTGCGCAACGTGGCGGTGTTTGCGATTTTTGACCCGCAGGCGGTGCAAGAAGCCATTGCAGCGGGCATTGGCGCGCAGGTGCGATTGCAAGTGGGCGGCAAGATGGCCATGCCGCTGATGCCGCACCGCAGCGCACCGATTGAGTTGAGCGGCGTGGTCAAGCTGATCTCGAACGGCCAATACCGCAACAAAGGCCCGATGAGTCAGGGGGCCCGGCAAAACATGGGACGAACGGTGGTCATCGACACGGGCGATGTCGAGGTGGTGCTGATCTCACGGCATGTCGAGCCTTTTGATGTGAACGCCCTGCTGTGCCTGGGCATCGACCCGACACAAAAACAGTTTGTGCTGCTCAAGAGCCGTGTGCACTGGCGTGCAGGCTTGGGCCACTTGGCCCGCGCCACGGTGGAATGCGCTGGGGCTGGCGCTTGCACCTCAGACTACAGCGAACTGCAGTTCAAAAAGCTGCGCCGCCCGATTTACCCGCTGGAACCATCGGTCAGCTGGACGCCCGAAGGCGGAGCCCAGGCCACGCCAGGTTGAGGGTTCAAACCGGCTGAGTCGCCGCCCGTTTGACGCGCCACAACAACCACAAGGCAATGCTCAGGTTGAGTGCGTTCCACAGCACCCCGTTCATGAATGCCGCATGGTAGGAACCGGTGAGGTCAAACACCTTGCCCGACATCCAGCCACCCAAGGCCATGCCCAGCAGCGTGGCCATGATGACCGCACCCACCCGCGAACCGGCCTCCTTGGCCGGAAAGTACTCGCGCACGATGATCGCGTAAGCGGGCACGATGCCGCCCTGAAACAGGCCGAACATGGCCGAAATCACGTAGAGTGACACCAAGCCATCGAAGGGCAAGAACAAAAGCAAAGCCACGCCTTGCAAGACCGAGCCCAGCACCAGCGTGCGCAGGCCGCCAATGCGGTCACAAATGGCCCCCGAAATCAAACGGCTGGCAATGCCGCAGGCCAACATGAGCGAGAGCATTTCGGCACCGCGTGCCGCGCCAAAACCCAAGTCGGTGCAATACGCCACGATGTGCACCTGCGGCATGGCCATGGCCACACAGCAAGCCACGCCGGCCACGCACAACAAGAACTGCGCTTTGTTCAGGCTCAAACCAAAAGGGCGTTGCGACTGCGAGGCCTGCTGGGCCTGCACGCTGCCCACCGCCGGGCTTTGCACGAGCGGTGGCCTTTGGCGCATGAGCAAGCTGAGCAGCACCATGCCAATGCCGCAAAACAAACCCAGCGCCACATAGGTGCTGCGCCAGCCCATGGTTTCAATGCCGTACTGTGCCAAAGGCGGCCAAATCGCACCCGCCACATAGTTGCCACTGGCGCACACCGCCACGGCAATGCCCCGGCGCTTGTTCCACCACAGCGAGGTGTCGGCCAACAAAGGCGCAAAGGTGGTGGAACTGCCCAGCAAGCCCATCAGCACCCCATGCGCCAACGCAAACCACCAAATATTGCCCGACAAACTGGCGGCAATGAACCCCAAGCCCGTGCCAAAACCACCCAACATCAAGGGCACATGCACCCCCGCGCGGTCGGCCCAACGGCCCATGAACAGGCCGCCCACACCAAAGCCGATCATCATCAAGGTGTAGGGCAAAGACGCATCGGCGCGGCTGACGCCAAACTCGGCTTGAACCGCTGGCAACACCACGGCCACCACGTACATGCTGGAGCCACCCAGCGTCATCAGCGCCAAGGTGACCAACAGGCGGCGTGCGGCATAGGCCGAGTCGATCAGATGTTCAGCGGCAGCGGTCGATGTGCTCATGTCTTCAGATTAACAGGCAGCGGACAGCGGACTTGTCGCTTCAGTTCACCACGTCTTTGATGCGCGGCCAGGTGTTGCGGATGTGCTCACCCATGATGCGGGACAGGGCTTGGCCATCGCGGGCGGCCAAAGCCACCATCATTTGCGCGTGCTCGGCCATGGCGGCACGCCAGTTTTCGGGCGTTGCGTTGCCGCTGTAGCGCAGGCTGCGCATGCGTTTGCTCAAAGTCGCATGGGTCATGCTCAAGGTCTCGTTGTCGGCCAAGGCAATCAGCGCATCGTGAATGCGCTGGTTCAAAGCGAAATACTCGGGCCTTTGTTGGGCTTCAAAAAACACCTGCATTTGCTGGTGCAAGGCCAGAATTTCATCGATTTTCTCTTGACTGGCCTGACAGGCTCGCTCCCCGGCATAAGACTCCACCAGCGCGATCACATCCAGCATGTCACGGGCGTCTTTGGCCGAAAAAGCCTTCACGATGGCCCCGCGCAATGGCAAGAGTTCGACCAGCCCCTCGGCCGTCAGCACCTTGATGGCTTCGCGCACTGGGGTTCTGGAAACACCCAACAACTGGGCCACTTCCAGCTCTTGGATGCGCTCACCCGGGCGCAGGCGCAAAGACACGATCATGTCGCGCAAACGGTTGGTGACTTCTTCATGAAGCGGCACGCGCTCAATCAAATTGGAGGAATCTTGTGAAAGCATAGTGTCCAAGTATGGGGGAAAACCAGAGCTTGACCGGCCCTGTACACCTGCCTAGCATTATCCGTAATTACGGATTACGAACCCCTTACCCCATCAACGTCCATTCATCAAAGGCGCCCAACATGTCTCTGCCCACCTTGGCTCTTTTCACCGGCGATCCGGCAGGCATCGGCCCTGAGTTGGTCGAGAAAATGCTGCAAAACGCCACTTGGAGACAACAAGCACGGGTCATCTTGATCGGTCAAAAGGACACGATCAGCGTACCCCAAGATGTGCGCTGGCACGACTGGTCTGGCTACCGAGCCCCCACTTTTGAGTGCGGTCAGGCCACCGCCCTCAACGGCCGCTACATGGTCGAGGCCTTGGCGGCCGGGGTAGATCTGGTCATGGCAGGCCAAGCCGATGCCTTTTGTTTTGCCCCCTTGAACAAATCGGCCTTGCGCCAAGGCGGCATGACGCAAGAGGACGAACTGCGTTGGTTTGCCGAACACATGCACTACCGCGGCGTGTGCGGCGAACTCAATGTGCTGAAAAACCTGTGGACGGCGCGTGTGACATCGCATGTGCCCCTGAAAGAAGTCTCGTCCCTGCTCACCCCCGACAAAGTGGCCGATGCGATCCGCATGATTTCGCAGGCTCTGCAAGCCTCCGGCGTGACCCGTCCCCGCATCGCCGTTTGCGGCTTGAACCCGCACAACGGCGACAACGGCAACTATGGCGACGAGGAGGCTCGCATCATCGCCCCGGGCGTGCAGCAGGCGGCCGACATGGGTTTTGCAGCCGACGGCCCTTTCCCGGCCGATACCGCGTTTGTGCGGGCTGTTCGCGTGCCTGGAGGCTATGACGGTGTGGTGACCATGTACCACGACCAAGGCCAGATCGCCATGAAGCTCATGGGGTTTGAGCAAGGCGTGACGGTGCACGGCGGCCTGCCCTGCCCCATCACCACGCCGGCCCACGGCACAGCGTATGACATTGCAGGCCAAGGCGCGGCCAACCCGCAGGCCATGGCCAATGCCTTTGAACTGGCCGCACGCATGGCCACGGCCCACCGCCAAATCGCCACCGCATAACGACGCAACCACCACAGAGGAGACCTTGACATGAAGCTGAAGAAAATTTTGCTCGCTGCCCTGCTGGCCACGCCCTTGCTGGGCTTGGCGCAAAACTACCCCAACAAACCTGTTCGCATCATGGTGGGAGCCAACGCAGGCGGCGGCACCGACATCATTGCGCGCATGTTGGCCGAAAAAATGGGCGAGGCCTTCAAAGGCTCGTTCGTGGTCGACAACAAACCTGGCGCCTCCAACACGATTGCCGCCGACCTGACCGCCAAAGCACCCGCCGACGGCCACACGCTGCTGGTGGCTACCAACACCGGACAAGCCATTGCGCCACACCTGATCAAGCTCAGTTACGACCCGATCAAAGACCTGACGCCCGTGGGCCTGATCGTGACCGTGCCCAACGTGCTCGTGGTGGGGACCACCGTGCCGGCCAACAACGTGGCCGAATTGGTGGCCTTGATGAAAGCCAAGCCCAACGAATTCAAGTACGCGTCTTCTGGCGTGGGCAGCACCCAGCACATTGCTGGCGAGGGCTTCAACCTGGCCGCCGGTGTCAAGAGCATCCATGTGCCCTACCGGGGCAGCAGCCAAGCGCATCTGGACATCATCGGCGGCAACGTGCAGATCATGTTTGACACCACTTCATCGGCCATGGGCCAGATCAAGGCGGGCAAATTCAAACCCCTGGCCCTGACCACAGCCACCCGCAGCAGCGAGTTACCCCAAGTGCCGACCTTGGCCGAAGCCGGTGTGCGCGGTTTTGAAATGAGCACGTGGTACGGCATGTTCGTGACCACGGGCACGCCCCCCGACGTGATTGCCCGGCTGCAAAGTGAATTGGCCAAAATTGTGCGGATGCCCGACATTCAGACCAAGCTCAAAGGCCTGGGCGGCGAACCCAGCAACCTCACGCCCGAGCAGTTTGCGCAAATGAACCGTCAGGAATTCGAGCGTTTTGGCGACTTGATCAAAAAAGCCAACATCAAGCTGGAGTGAGGTCTGCGCGGCCACACAAACGGGCCACCAAGGCGGTGGCCGTTTCCTCATTCAAACACTGCCCACGCCACACCGTATGGGCATCCGCCCGCACCATGAGCAATGGGTGTTGGTATTCGGTCGGCAAGTCCTTCACGCCGGACACATCCAGCACACGCAGCGGCATCCCCGATTGCTCTGCGGCTGCCTGCAAAGCCTCCACCGCATCTCCTTGGTCTGAGCGCAAACACAGCAGGGTGTAAGCCGGGCCCAACGCGTCATAGACCGACTGCCCCTCACCCAGCCAAAAGTGCGGCGCACGGCAGCCCGGCACTGTCGATGCCGTAAAGCTGCCCATGCTGTAGTCGGGCGCTTTTTCACCGTCGTACACCATGACAGGCGACTGGTCGTAGTAATAACCAAAGTTCAGGCCGGCACAGCAATATTGCTGGACGTTCAAGTCGTACAAATTTTGGCCAAAGGCCTCGCGCGCAGCCTGCCCTTCAGGCGTGTCGTCTTCAAGATTCAGCGGAATTTCACGGCGGCGCTGGCCCATGGCGTGCGCATGGTCCATGGCAAAGCGTGAGACTTGTTCGGTGATCGGGTGGCGCTCTCGTTCGTAAGCGTCCAAGGCCTCGGGGGCAGCCCAGCCTTCGATTTGCGCCGACAGGTGCCAAGCCAGATTGGCCGCATCGGCCAAGCCCGCATTCATGCCGTACCCGGCGTAGGGCACCCACAGGTGGGCGGCGTCACCGGCCAGAAACACCCGGCCTGCTCGCAACTTGTCGCTGACCAATCGACGGCCAATCCAGTCTTCGCGGCTCATGTGTTCGTACTCAAAATCATCGCCCACCCCCAAGATGGTGCGGATCGCCCAATCGCGGTCCACCGCGTCAAAGTCGAGCTCATGGTCACGCAAGTAGTTGTGAATCAACCAGACCTCTTTGCCATCAATGGCGTAGATGTTGCCGCTGCGCCGGGGGTTGACAGTGAACATGGCCCAAGCCGCTGGCGCTTGCAAGCGCGCCATCAAATCAGGCGCTCGAATGCAGGTGCTTTGCACGCGCTGCACCACCTCGTCGCCCACCAGTTTGGCCCCAATGGCTTTGCGCACTGCCGAGCGACCTCCGTCGCAACCCACCAGGTAGGCCGCTTGCACGGACAGCGGCGGCGCGTCAGGCGTCTCCAGGTTTTGAATCCGCACATTCACACCATCATCAGTTTGCTCAAAGTCCAGCACTTGGTGCCGGTACAAAGTGGTGATCAAACCCTGCTGGGCCACATGCGCTGCCAAGATCGGTTCAATGTAGCGCTGGTTGATGCGGTGCGGTGGCTCGGGCGTTGGCCAATGGCCGTCCGGGCCGCTGTGGTCCGTCAGGCGGGTGCTGCGCCCTGGAATGTGGATGCGAGCAATTTCTTGACCCAGCGTGCTGGTGCGGTAAGACACGGCGTGCGGGTAATCATCCGGCAAGCCACCCGCGCGCAAATCGGCCGACACGCCCAAAGCGCGAAACAGCTCCATGCTGCGGGCCGAGATGTGGTTGCATTTGACGTCAGGCAGCGCATCGGCCGGTCGCATCTCGACCAAGGTGCAAGCTATGCCGCGACGCGCCAAACACAGGGCCATGGTCATCCCCACGGGGCCTGCGCCCACCACCAACACAGGGGCATTCAGACTCATAGCGGGACTTTCAAGGGGTCGTATTCAAACATCCAGTCATAGCGGCGACGGACTTTTTCGGGTTCCCATTCGCTGCTGACGTAATCCACCGCTTTGTCAGGGTCTGACAGTTGCGGGTTGTGAAACCGCTGGGCGTTGTCCCGGGAACGGTTGACGATGTCGGCTGTGCGTTGCCAGCGCAATTTTTCAAAGCGCACAAAAGCTTGGGCAGGCGAGGCGTCTAAGGCCAGGCAGCGGGCCATGACCGCAGCGTCTTCGATAGCCATGTTGGCCCCTTGCGCCAAAAACGGCAAAGTGGGGTGCGCGGCATCCCCCAGCAAACAGACCCGGCCTTGTGCCCAGCCGGTTTGCGGGGCGCGGCCCAACAAGGCCCATTTGAAAGGTTGCTCGATGGCCGACATCAACTCGCACACATCGGCATGCCAGTGGCCAAAGTCTTGCAGCAGCTCGGCGTGGGTACCGCGCTCGGTCCAGGACTCGCTGCGCCAGCCTTCGCGCTCAATGATGCCCACCACGTTCATCAGCTGCCCGCCGCGCACCGGATAGGTGATGACGTGTGCCCCCGGCCCCACCCAATTGGTGCCGACCGGCGCTTGCAAATGCGCTGACAGCCGTTCCACCGGGACCAAGCCGCGCCAAGCCAGCAAGCCGGTGAACTGTGCCTTGTCCTCGCCCAGCAACTGCTCCCGCAACACCGAATGCACCCCATCGGCCGCCAGCAAACCATCGGCACGGTGTTGCGAGCCGTCGTTCAATTCAAAAGTGACCCCAGCCTCTGTGCTGCGGGCATTCACCACCCTGGCGTTCAAACGTACTGGCCGGTCCGAGCGGGCATTGAAGGCCTCCACCAGCACCCGGTGCAGGTCGCCCCGGTGCACCATCCAATACGGCGCACCAAAGCGGGCGAGACAGTCTTCGCCCAAATCAAAAAGCTTCCAACGTTGTCCGGTGTTCCACATCCGGATTTCTTTGCCCTGCGCTTGGCTGACACAGGTCTTCAGAGCCGCCTCCAGGCCGAGCGCCTGCAACACCCGAGAGCCGTTGGGTGAAATTTGTAAACCAGCGCCCAACTCGCCCAACTGCGAAGCTTGCTCAAAAACGTCCACCTTGAAGCCTTGTTGCAACAAGGCCAAGGCGGTCGTCAGGCCTGCAACACCCGCTCCGGCAATCGCAATGCGTGCAGCAGTGGTCATTGCGCTTTGATGTTGTTGTCTTTGGCCACTTGGGTCCACAAAGGAATTTCGGTGGCGATGGTTTTGGCCAATTCAGCGCCCGTGCTGCCAACGGGTCGGATGTCGAGTTTCGCCATTCTTTCAACCACATCAGGCAGGGCCATGATGCGCATCATCTCGTCTTGCAAACGCTTGACCACCGGAGCAGGTGTTCCTGCTGGGGCCAACAAGCCACTCCAGAAATTCACCGCCAAATCGATGCCCTGCTCCTTGAGTGTGGGCACCTGCGGGTAGCTGGCCAGGCGCTGCTCAGACGTCACCGCCAAGGCACGCAGCTTGCCCGACTTGACCAGAGCCGCAATCGGGCCAGAGTCGATCAAGGTCATCTGCACTTCTTGGGTCAGCACCGCGTTGATGGAAGGGGCACTGCCTTGGTAGGGCACGTTGAGGGCTCTCAGGCCCGATTTGGCTTTGACCAATTCCATGACCAATTGAAAGGACGCCGAGGGGTAGGAGTAGTTGGTTTTGTCGGCGTTGGCTTTGGACAGGGCCACCAACTCGTTGAAGGTCTTGGCGGGCGAGGCCTCATTGACGGCCAGGATCATGGGGAACGAACCCGCCATGGAAATGGGCACCAAATCGGTGATGGGGTTGTAGCTCAGCTTAGCCACCAAGGCTGGATTGAACACAATCGGGCCGCTCGCCGCCATCAGCAGGGTATAGCCATCGGCTGGGGCCTTGACCACAAACTCGGTCCCGATGGCGGCACCAGCACCGGGTCTGTTTTCAACCAGCACGGGCTGGCCCAAAGAGGGCGCCAATTTTTCGGCCACCACGCGGGCCAGAATGTCATTGGCCCCACCGGGCGCGTAGGGCACCACAATGCGCACGGGCTTGTTGGGCCAAGCCCCTTGTGCCCAGGACAACGCCGGGGTCAGCGCGAGCCATGACAAGGCGGCTGTGGCCAGAAGCTGACGGCGTGAAGGCATGTTGTAGCGAGTTTTCATGGGTTGTCTCCTGTTTGATGGGCAATGAAAATCAAATCTTGGCGACCGAAGCCACCAGCAAGGCCGCACGACCTTGGTCCAAGGCTTGCAGGCAGCGGCCAATGGCCGCAGGCAAGTCCTCAGGCCGAGAAACGCGCTCACCATGCGCACCAAAGGCTTGGGCCACTTGTTCGAAGTGACGCTTGGGGCCTGTGAGTCGGGCCTGGAAATCTCCCGCCTGTGCCGCGGGCCCATCGGGATGCACGCGCAGCACGGCTTCTTTGACCGCTTGCCAGCCGCCGTTGTCCAGTACCACGGTCAAGATCGGCAAGCCTTGGGCTTGTGCGACCGCATAAACCGATGTGGGGGTTGAAAAATGGAAACCGCCATCGCCCTCAATGTGCACCACCCGGTCATGGGGCCTGGCCAGCTTGACGCCCAGCGCCATGCCAGCGCTGTAACCCAATCCACCACCGGCACCGCCCAGAAAGCTCAACGGCTGCGTGCGCGGAATTTGCTGCAACACCGCAGGTGAGTTGCGAATGGCTTCGTTGATGACCACATCGTCAGGCCGCAGTTGCAAGCCAATTTGAGCGCATACCCAAGCGGGGTTCAAGGCATCCACTTGTCCTGGATCTTGGGCAGCGGCCGCCACCTTGTCCAAACGCTGCTTGTGCTGCGCAGGCCATGCGGCCATGCGCTGGGCAACACGCTGGTAGAAAGCCTCATCGGCCAAGGCCACAACCGCCTTGTGCAAGTCTGTCAAGGCTTGGGCGCAGTCAGCCGGCCAGCGCACATCGCTGGCGAACCCCCAGGATGGAAAGTCTTTCTTGATGGGGTCGACATCGATGTGCACCCAACGTGTGTCCTCCCGGGCTTGCGTTTGGTGCGGCAACCAAGGCACATCGATGTCCAACAACAAACCCCAATCGGTCTGCGGCAAGAGCGGGGTGGGGTCGAAGCCAAAAAAGCAAGGCGAGTCGCGCGATATGCACAAGCAACTCGGGCTGAACTCCACCACGCGAATGCCACACAACTGAGCCAATGCCTCGAGCGCGTGAACCGCCTCAGGCTTGCGCCCCAAATAAGAGGTGATGACCAAGGGGTTATCGGCCGCCATCAGTTCACGCGCGATTTGCAAAGTGGCTTCGGCAGGCAAGGCCCCCATGCGCACAGCGCCGTAACGCTCGGCCGGGTAAGACTTGACCTGCTCATGCGCCCAAGGCTGGATCAAGGTCTCTCGCGGCAGCGTCAAATAAACCGGACCGGCAGGCTCGGTGTGCATGACACTGTGCGCGCGGCGCACCACCTCTTTGGCCACCACGCCAGAGGGCAGGTTGTACTCCCACTTGACGTAGGGGCGCACCAAAGAAGCGATGTCAAAGGGGTCTTGCACATAGTGCACATAGTTGTCACGCGCACCCGGTACTTCAGCGTGCAAGGCATAGGGCGATTTGCCGGCCATGAGCAAGACCGGCAAACGGGCACGCATCAAATTGTGCATGCCCATGGCCGCGTTGGCCGTGCCTGCGTCAACGTGCACCATGACGCCTTGCCCCTGCCCCGTCACGGCCGCATAACCACCCGCCATGTGGATGGCCACGTTTTCGTGCGGACACAGCACCACTTCAGGCATGGGCTGGCCTTCGGCCTGCAAGCGGGCCATTTCGTCAATCAAGGTGACGTGGTCGGTTCCCAAATTGGAGAACAGATAACGGATGCCCGTTTCTTGCAAACCTTCTAAAAAAAAGCGGGCCGTGGTGCTGTGAGAGGGGGCGGTTGTCGGCGAAGTCATTGGGGCCATCAATCGTTGCAAGGCATGAACACATGCTTGGTTTCCATGAAGTCGTTCAAGCCTTCCACGCCATGCAAACGCCCAAAACCGCTTTGGCGGTAGCCGCCGGTTTCGATTTCGGCAAACAAGCGGTTGTGGGCGTTGACCCAGACATTGCCAAACTTGATGCGCCGAGCCACGTTGCGGGCAGCCCGGAAATCCCGCGTCCACACAGAAGCGGCCAAGCCGTATCGGGTGGCGTTGGCGCGGTGCACCGCATCGTCATCCGACACAAAATGCTCCAAAGTGATGAGCGGGCCGAAAATTTCGTCCTGCACATAGTGGCTGCTCAGGTCTTGCGTGGCCACCAAACTCGGCGTGATGAAAGCACCCCCGCGCGGCGTATCGGTGGGCACAGTGCCCGCCAACACTATGCGGCAGTCTGGGCTGGCCGCTTGCACTTCACCCAAGATGCGGTCCCGGTTGCGCACGTCCAGCAAAGGGCCCATGGCCGAACCCGGCAAGTGACCCGGGCCGACCTTGACGCTGGACAGGGCATGCGCCAGTTGGGCCGAAAAATCAGCGGCAATCGACTCCTGCACCAGCACCCGGCTGATCGCCGTGCACATTTGCCCCGCCATGACACAAGCCCCACTGACGATGCCGCGCACAGCGGCGGGAATGTCGGCATCGGCCCGCACGATGGCCGGTGCTTTGCCGCCCAACTCCAGCGAGAGGCGGGTCAGGTTCTTGGCGGTGGACAAGGCAATTTGCTTGCCCACATGGGTCGATCCGGTGAAGCTGATGACGTCCACCTCGGGGTGCGCACACAGGTGCTGGGTGGCCTCGCTGCCCTGCTCCACAAATGAATGGATGACGCCTGTTGGAATGCGCTCGTCGACCACCAAACAAGCCATCACCTGGGCATGGACCAGCGCCGTTTGGTGCGCCGCCTTGATGACCACCGTACAGCCTGCAGCCAGAGCCGGCGCCAAAGAGCGCACCAACAACGTCACTGGGGCGTTCCATGGCACGATGATCGCAGCCACACCGATCGCTTCGCGCTCGATGTGCGAATACACATTCGGCTCCATCTCGATGACACGGCCAAACAGGTTGCGTGCCAGCCCGGCGTAGTAGCGCAACTCCGAAATACCGGCCATGACTTCGCCCTCGGCCTCGCGCTGCAACTTGCCATTGAGTTGCACCAAGGTCTGCACCACTTGCGCCTTGTTCTGCTCCAAACGGTCGGCAAACAAACGCAGCACGTCTGAACGCAGTTTGGGTTGCTGAGCCCAAGTGGTGGTCTCAAAGGCGGTACGGGCACTGGCAATGGCTGCATCCACTTCTGGCAAGGTGGCTTCCACAAAATGCGCCGCCACCTCACCGGTGGCAGGGTCGATCGAGTCACCCCGTCTGTGGGCGTCATAGCCCTTGACCCATTGACCGTGGATGTAATTTTCAGCAGTTTGCATCGCGCAAGGCTTTCCATGTGCAGACCGGCAACCCCAAAATTTGGGGCCAGACGGTCAGGTTTGAGCATCCGGTACCCAGGTGGCACCGGCAATGGTTAGCATGCTAATCAATTACCCCCCCAAACACCAGCGGCCTGGGCGACAGCAGGACTAGGGTTAAACCCTGATCACCATCCAAAGTGGCGCGGTCCCTCACGTTCGCCTTTCAAACGGGGGCATGCCCGCTTGAAAAGCGTTGGGTCCAGGTCAAGCCAAGGGCTTGTGCGTTTGTGGCTTGCGCCAAACCAGCAGCAGACTCACCCCGGTGGAGGCCAACAAGGCCCCGGCAAACGGGGCGAGCGTGGGGACGCTGGTGGGGAAACTGGCCGCCAACAGGCCTGCAGACAAACTGCCCCCGCTGACCCAGCCGGGCAACACGGCGCCCAACAAACCCGCCACCGCGCCTGCGACCGCCGCAGTGGGTGTCATGCGTTGCCAAAGGCCCATCAAGACCGGCACCACCGCGGTGGCGCACAGCAAATCGGCAATCAAGAAAAGGCGCAGCACCGACAAACCTTGCAGCGACACCCACACCACAGGCAGCATCAGCAGCACCGTGATCCAGCGGGCAGCGCCCAGCGAAACTTGTGGCCGGGCCGTGACCACCAAAGAAGCAATGCCGCTTTGCAGCGTGTCCACCGACGAGGCCACCAAGGCCACCGCCAGCACCAACACGGGCACAGCCAACCAAGCTGGCGCATCGGACAACAAAGCAAAGAAGGGAATGGGCGGCGAGCCCGGGTTCTTGCCCATGGCCATGCAGAGCATGCCCAAAGCGCCCATGGCCAACATCACCGGCACGGTGAGCAAGCCGCCCAACAACGCCCCTTTGCGCAACTCGGTGTCGCTGCGTGCCGACCACACACGCTGCCAATAACCTTGGTGAAAAATATTGGCCGCTGTCACCGCAATCAAGAGCGTCAGAGCCACGTTCAGGGACACCTCGATCGGTGCCGCAGGCCAAGGTTGGGTCACGGCGTTTTGGGGCAGGCTCAGCAGCGTCACACCGATGACAATGGCCAGCAGCGCCAACAGCAACCAAGCCTGCCAACGGTCGGTGACCATGCTGGCACGCAGCCCGCCCCAGGTGGTGTAGATCAACGTGCTGACCGCCACGGCCACGATCACCAAGCTGCCGGGTAACTCGGACAGCAAGCCGGTGATGGCCCCAATGGCGGTCAACTCGGCCGTGATGAAACACAGCATGTACAAGACCGACAAGGCGCTGACCCACAAACGCAGCCCCAGGCCAAAACGTTCTTGGGCAAATTCGGCAAGGGTGCGACCGTGGGGCATGAGTTGGCGTATGGCGGGTCCCAACCAAGCCAAGAGCAAAAACGGCAGCGCCGCAGACAAGGCGTACCCCACCAATGCAATGGGCCCCACAAACGCGCCGATCTCGGGCGGGACAAACAAAATCCACGCGCCCATGCCGGATGCCAAAAATGACAAACCTAAAGCGGTTGAGTTTTGCGATCCCCTGGCGGTGAGGTAGTCGTCAAGACTGGCCACAGGGGTGCGGTCGCGCAGGGCGACCCAGATGAAAAAGACAAGTGCCGCAAAAACAGCGGCCGCAGTGGCGTACAGCATGTCGCGCTTCCTCCGCCGGTATGAGCCGGATCAGGTTCCAGGGTCAGCGTCGAGACAGACGCAATCTCAGCTCTTTTCAGAGCCCCCCTGGCGACGGGTTGATAAAAATGATGCAAGGTCCCTTTGGATGGGACGTTGGATTCTAGGTCATCTGGGCCGGGCCCAATTCATGCACCGCTGGGGCGCACCATCTTGCAGGTGCTGGGCATGCGGGCCTGCTCGGCCTTGATCTGGCGCACGACCTTGAAGCCATAGCCGGAGCCCTCGACATCGAAGGGCACACCGGGCGTGCCCTGGCGTGCCATCACCCCCACCACCAAGGGCTGCTGGAATTGGTGGTCTTCGGCCCGCATCGAGCCGGTTTGCCCAGCGATGGTGACCCGGGCTTTTTCGAGCTGCAAGGCCATGGCCACAGGATCGGTGCCCCCTGCCCGTTCAACGGCTTGGGCCAAGGCTTCGATCATCAGCTGCATGCGCACATGCACGTAGTCCTCAGACGGCTTGGGAAAGCGCTGGCGAAACGACTGGTAAAACTGCTCGCTGGCGGCACCCGGCACGTTGGGCAGCCAATCGGCCACGGCAATCACGCGGTCGACACCCGATTCGCCAATGGCAGCGGGTGCCCCCAAAGCGTTGCCGTAAAAGGTGTAGAACTTGCCTTCGTAACCCGCTTCCCGCGAGGCCTTGACCAGGAGCGTCAGGTCATTGCCCCAGTTGCCGGTGATGACCGCTTGGGCCCCGCTGGCTTTGATTTTGGCCGCATACGGCAAGAAGTCTTTGACACGGCCCAAAGGGTGCAGTTCGTCGCCCACAATTTTCACATCGGGCCGTTGCAGCCCCAGTTGCCTGCGGGCTTCACGCAGCACCGCTTGCCCAAAGCTGTAGTCCTGACCGATCAAATACGCCGACTTGACCGTGGTGTCGCCTTTGAGCACCGCCATCAAGGCCACCATGCGCATGTCGGCATGGGCGTCAAATCGGAAATGCCAAAAGCTGCACTTCTCGTTGGTCAAGATCGGGTCGACCGCCGAGTAGTTCAAGAACAGCACGCGCTTGGCCGGCTCACGCTCGTTGTGTTTGTTGATCGCGTCAATCAAGGCCGCTGCATTGGCCGAAGAGTTGCCTTGCAAGATCACTTGGGCGCCGTCGTCGATCGCCGACTTGAGGGCCGACAAAGCCTCTTCACTTTGACCTTTGCTGTCGTAACGCTCCAGCACCATCGGACGTGCACCCTGAGCCGTTTTGACGCCGCCGCGCGCATTCACCCGTTCGACCGCCCAAGCCATGTTGCGCACCACCGCTTCGCCGGTGTTGGCAAACGGACCGCTCAGGCCTTCGATCAGAGCGAGTTTGAAGGGCGTGGGGGACTGGGCCTGGGCATGGGCTAGAACGGGAACAAAGCACAAGGCCGTCAAACCAGCCAGCCAGGTGCGGCGCGAAAAAAAAGGCAGTGAACGCATGAAAAAAAGGACCGTGAACCGGCCCACACAAAAAAGAAGCGGAGTTTAACCAGTCGAAGCGCGCAGACTAGGGTTAACCCGCATTCCAACAGGGCTTGTTCAGCGCGCGTTGTGATGCCTCAAGGACCGACCAGCTCGTGCAGGGGCCAGCGTGGCTTCACGTCGAAGCTGTAACGCGCCTCGGCCTGTTGCGCTCCGGCTTGCAAGCGCATGGCAGCGGCCATGGCGATCATGGCGCCGTTGTCGGTGCACAGGTCCAGCTCGGGGTAGTGCACGCGCACTTGCGCTTTGGCGCAAGCGGCGTTGAGCTGCGCACGCAGTTCGCGGTTGGCCCCCACGCCACCGGCCACCACCAAGCGCTTCATGCCACTGGTTTTGAGCGCGGTCATCGATTTTTTCACCAGCACTTCGACAATCGCGGCCTGCGTGGATGCGGCCAAGTCGGCACGCTCAGGCGCGCCTTCGGTGTGGGCGGCGGGGCCGATTTTTTGGCTCTGGGTGAGCACCGCCGTTTTGAGTCCTGCAAAAGAAAAATCCAGATCGCCGCTGTGCAGCAAAGGGCGCGGCAGCTTGTAAGCCGCCGGGTTGCCCTGCTCGGCCAAACGCGACAGGCCTGGGCCACCGGGGTAAGGCAAGCCCATGAGCTTGGCCGATTTGTCAAAAGCCTCGCCTGCGGCGTCGTCGATCGTCTCGCCCAGCAATTCGTAGTGGCCCACGCCGTCCACCCGCATCAGCTGCGTGTGACCGCCCGAGACCAGCAAGGCGATGAAAGGAAATTCGGGTGGATCGGCGCTCAAAAACGGCGAGAGCAAATGACCTTCCAAATGGTGCACGCCCAACACAGGCTTGCCCAAAGACGCCGCCAGCGCACAGGCCACACCCGAGCCCACCAAGAGCGCGCCGGCCAAGCCCGGGCCCCGGGTGTAGGCCACCACGTCGATGTCAGCCAAGGTGGCCCCAGCCTCGGCCAGCACTTGGCGGGTGAGCGGCAGCACCCGGCGTATGTGGTCACGGCTGGCCAACTCGGGCACCACACCGCCATAGGCCTGGTGCATCTCGATCTGGCTGTACAGCGCGTGAGACAGCAGACGCGGCAAAGCATCGCCTGTGGTCTTGACCAAGGCCACGCCGGTTTCGTCGCAGGAGGATTCGATGCCCAAAATTTGCATGCGGGGTAGTTTAAGCGGGGCACCGCGCTTGGGCGCAGCTTGGCCATAATCCAGTCCACTGTTCATACGACACCCAACCCTAGCCCTGCCCATGACCACACTTCGACTGATTTCCTCCATGGCCACCAAACCGTTGCTGGCCGATTTGGCAGCGCTTTACCAAAGGCACGCCCCGGGGGTCCTCGTTCAGCTTGAATCGGTAGGCGGGGTTGACGCCGCCAAACGCGTGCAGGCCGGCGAAGCCTTTGACGCTGTGGTGCTGGCCAGCGACGCCATCGACCGTCTTGTCGCCAGTGGTCATGTCCTGACCGGCAGCCGGGCGGATTTGGTGCTGTCGGGCGTGGC
The DNA here is from genome assembly GCF_000293865.2 of Limnohabitans sp. Rim28. Taxonomy (GTDB): domain Bacteria; phylum Pseudomonadota; class Gammaproteobacteria; order Burkholderiales; family Burkholderiaceae_C; genus Limnohabitans_A. The sequence goes on from NZ_ALKN02000001.1 coordinate 518,465, forward strand.
GGTCGCCGTGCCTGCAGGCCAGCCGATGCCCGACATTTCATCCGAAGCTGCACTCAAGGCGGCCATTTTGGCCGCCCCCACATTGGGTTATTCGACCGGCCCCAGCGGCGTGCAACTGGCCAAACAGTTTGAGGCATGGGGCATCACTGAACAGATCAAAGACCGCATCGTGCAAGCCAAACCGGGCGTCCCTGTGGGCGCGCTGATTGCCCAAGGCGAAGTCGCCTTGGGCTTTCAGCAGCTGAGCGAGATGCGTGGGGTCGCGGGCATCACCGTGCTCGGCCCCCTGCCTGATGCGGTGCAAATCACCACCACGTTTTCGGGCTCAGTGGCCGCGACCAGCGCCCAGGCCCAAGCGGTGCGGGATTTGTTGGCGTTTTGGACCTCGCCAGCGTGCAAGACCTTGAAAGAGGAACACGGCATGCACGCCGCCTGAAGGTCGCCCCAGCTGGGCAGGCCGGCGAACGGCGTCATTTGCTTTATGCCAATAAAGTATTTGGTGGCCGCATTGTTAGATCAGAAAATTGGATCCATTGATTTTCTGATCTGATTTTTGAACGGACATGAGCCCTCACTTTGCCTACCGCTGCACTTTGGTCGGCGCCGGACCCGGCGACCCAGAACTGCTGACCCTCAAAGCCGTCAAAGCGATTGCCAGTGCCACTGTCTTGCTGGTCGACGACTTGGTCAACGACGCCGTGCTGTCCCACGCCTCACCCACCGCACGCATTGTCCATGTGGGCAAGCGCGGTGGTTGCCAAAGCACGCCGCAGGGCTTCATCGACAAACTGATGATCAACGCCGTGCACGAGGGAGAACGCGTGGTGCGCCTCAAGGGCGGCGACCCTTTCATCTTTGGCCGGGGCGGCGAAGAAGTCGAGCACCTGCGCCAAGCCGGCATTGACGTGGACGTGGTCAATGGCATCACTTCAGGCCTGGCGGGCCTGAGCAGCTTGGGCGCTCCGCTGACGCACCGTGAACATGCCCACGGTGTGGTGTTCGTCACAGGCCACGCCAAACCGGGTGACAGCGGCACCGACTGGCCCCAACTGGCGGCCACCGCAAGGCAGGCCAAACTCACGCTGGTCATTTACATGGGCGTGAGCAGCCTCGAGCACATCGGCCAAGGCTTGCTCAGCGGCTTGCCTGCCCAAACGCCTGTGGCCGTGGTGCAAAACGCCAGCTTGCCCACGCAGCGCGAGGCCCTGACCACACTGGGTGAACTGGTGCACACCGTTCAACGCGAACAACTGGAAAGCCCCAGCATCATCGTGGTGGGCGATGTGGTGCAAGGGGCCCGGGCTTGGACTGCACAGCCACAGACCGCCCAAAAAGCCGCCTGAGTTCAGCCCCAGCTGCGCGTCAGCAGCTCATCGAGGGCATCGGCGATCACCGGCCCCTGATCGGCCAGACTGCCGACACACGGACCGAGCTGCTCGCTGGCCACCGACACCATGTCCAGTGGGTGCAGCACCACGGTCTGACCCTTGATTTTGAACACCGGATTCATGCGGGTACCGGACACTTTGGCCCCTGCTGGCAAGGCCGAGCGGAGCACCAGTGGTACCACGACTCGGCGACGGTAGCCGTCGAACAGCGAAGACTGCACCAGCACCACCATGGGAACCGCCTCGCGCATCGGGCCAGGGTTCAGGTGAACGTCGTATTGCGGCATGAAGGGCTCCGATGCGGCTTACAGCGTAGAGTGCCCATCGGCGTACGAACCAGACGCGTCATGCAGGGCATTCCATTCGGCCACGGCCCGTTGCGCCTGCTCACGGTGCTTCTGGCGTGCCTGCCTTTCAGACAGCACATACGCCTGCAGCATTTCTTCGACCTTGGCCGAAAGATTGCCGCAATAGGCGCGGGACTCTTGCACCAGCGCTTCGTTGAGCGAGAGGTTGACAGGTTTTTTGGCGAGGGAATCAAAAGCAGACATAGCGCACGCTCCTTCTGTGCGCATTGTATGCGCATGATCGACTGACAACCCAGCTAAACTCTGACCCCATGAGTACATGGGATGTGGTGATCGTGGGGGCCGGGGCTGCCGGTTTGTTTTGCGCGGGCGTGGCGGGCCAACGCGGGCTGAAGGTGCTGCTCATCGACCACAGCGACAAAATTGCCGAAAAGATCCGCATCTCGGGTGGCGGGCGCTGCAATTTCACCAACCGTTTGCTCGATGCTTCGGCGCCACAAAAGCACTTCATCAGCCAGAACCCGCACTTTTGCCGCTCGGCCCTGTCGCGCTTCACGCCGCAAGACTTCATCGATCTGGTGCAACAGCACGGCATCGCTTTCCACGAAAAACACAAAGGCCAGCTGTTTTGCGACCACTCGGCCGAAGACATCATCCGCATGCTGCTGGCCGAATGCGCCGCAGGTGGCGTGGAAATTCGTTCGGGGAGCAGCGTGAAGTCGGTGCATGCCGAGTCAGGTGAGCCTGCACCTTCGGGGGCAAAGTCCCGTTACACGCTGGTCACCAGCGAAGGCCCTTTGCAGACCACGTCTTTGGTGGTGGCCACAGGGGGTTTGTCCATTCCTAAAATCGGCGCCAGCGACTGGGGTTACCGCATCGCCAGCCAGTTCGGCCTGCGCTTGGTGGAGCGCCGCCCGGGTTTGGTGCCTTTGACCTTTGACGGGGATGCTTGGGCCCCGTATGCCCAACTCGCCGGACTCGCATTGCCTGTGGGCATCGAGACAGGCGAAAAGAAGAGCCGCATGCACTTTGACGAAGACCTGTTGTTCACGCACCGGGGCCTGTCGGGGCCGGGCGTGTTGCAAATTTCCAGCTATTGGCAAGAAGGCACACCGATACGGCTGAATCTGGCCCCCGAGGTCGACCTGACTGGGCGTTTGCAAGAAGCCAAGCTGCGCTCCAAAAAGCTGCTGGGCAACGAGCTGGCCACCCTCGTGCCCAGCCGGCTGGCCGATGCCTGGGTGAGCCAAGAGCCGGCCTTGCAGCGCACTGCGGCCGATGTGCCCGACAAAGCCCTGAACAAATTGGCCGAGGCACTGTCGAACTGGCAACTCACCCCCACGGGCAGCGAAGGCTACAAAAAGGCTGAAGTCACGCTGGGCGGGGTGGACACGCGCGATGTGTCCTCGCAAACCATGGAGTCCAAACAGCATGGCCTCTACTTCATTGGCGAAGTGATGGACGTGACAGGTTGGTTGGGCGGCTACAACTTCCAATGGGCTTGGGCCAGTGGCCATGCCTGCGCAGAGGCCCTGGCAGTGGGTGCTTTACCCCGTTCAGAGGCCAACAGCGCCTGAAATTTGGGATTTCATGGCTATAATCTCAGGCTTTGCTGGCAAACCCCCGTCTGCCAAATACTAGTTCGTGACGGGGATCCGCCGAAACTGGCTTTCAAGGGCCCGATCTCCCTTGCTTGTTCAGCCGGCACATTTTTGGAAACTTTGATTCAATGACCACCATCCGCGTGAAAGAAAACGAGCCGTTTGACGTCGCCCTGCGTCGCTTCAAGCGCACCATCGAAAAACTCGGCCTGCTGACCGATCTGCGTGCCCGCGAGTTTTACGAGAAGCCCACCACCGAGCGCAAGCGCAAGAAGTCGGCTGCCGTCAAGCGCCACTACAAGCGTGTGCGCAGCATGCAATTGCCCAAGAAGATGTATTGATCTTCGGTTTTGTATGACCTGAAAGGTCTGCAAACAAGCCCGCTGGAGGACGCTCAGGCGGGCTTTGTTGTTTCTTGATTTCCTTTTTTGTTGAAACCCCGTTGCAGGAGCCTCTCATGAGCCTGAAAGCACAAATCACCGAAGACATGAAAACCGCCATGCGGGCCAAAGACGCTGAGCGCCTGGGCACCATCCGCTTGCTGCTTGCGGCCATGAAGCAAAAGGAAGTGGATGAGCGCATCGAGTTGGACGATGTGGCCGTGGTGGCCATTGTGGACAAGCTCATCAAACAGCGCAAAGACTCGATCGCCGCTTTTGAACAAGCCGCCCGCCAGGACCTGGCCGACAAAGAAAAAGCCGAAATGGCCGTGTTGTTGGCTTACCTGCCTGCGCGCATGTCGGCCGAAGAAGTCACTGCGGCCGTGCAGGCCATCGTGGCCGCGTTGGGTGCCAAGGGGCCAGGCGACATGGGCAAGGTGATGGGCGCGGTCAAAGCCCAGTTGGCAGGCAAGGCCGACATGGGTCAGGTATCGGCTGCGGTCAAGGCGGCTTTGGCGGGCTGATCGCGGCCGGAGACCGCTACTTCAAGCCTGGAGTCAGGGCTTCAGGCTTGCAAGATCAGCGCAGCGCCGGCCACGGCCAACACCGCCCCACCCCAAGCCCCCCAGGCCGGACGGCGGCGGTACACCCCCCACAGCAGCGGCAACAGCAAGATGGGGGTGAGTGACGAGAAAATGCCCACCAAATTGGCTTGGCCTGTGTGCAGCGCCTGCAAGATCAAGGTCATGCCCAGCGCCATGGCCACTGCCGCACTGGCCCAGGTGTTGAACAAGGTCTTCGCATCCAGCGGGTTTTGCACTTTGGCCACTTGAGCCCCGGCCCACAGCAGCGCCAAGTGCGCCAAGAAACTGGCCGAAGTACGCACCGCAGAGGCCGATACGGCATCCACCCCGGAGGCCATCAAAGGCTTGATCATCAAGGTGGCGACCGACTGACACATGGCCGCCAGCAGGCCCAACAAAACCCCGGTCAGCAAACTGCCTTGGGTGTTTTCCCAAGCATGGGTTTCGCTCTCGCGGCGACCCCACACAATCGCCACCATCACGCCCGACACCAGCAAGCTGCCGCCCACCAAGGTCCAACCCCACAAGGTTTCACCTAAAAACAACCAAGCCAGCAAGGTGGAAAAAATGGCGTGCGTGGCAAAGAGCACGCCACTTCGGCGCGGCCCCAGCCGGTTCATGCAGGCAAACAGCGCCGTGTCACCAATGAAGATGCCGATCAAACCCGACAAGGCCAGCAAGGCCACGCTCGAAGCATCCAGGCTGCGCCATTGACCGGTGAGCAGCGCCATGGCCCACAGCAGGGTCAGGGCAAAAAACAAGCGCCAGCGGGTGAACGCAAAGGCCCCCATACGGCTGGAGGCCGCAGCCGAAAACAAACTGCCCACCGCCCAAGACAAAGCGGCCAGCGCCGCCAAGAGTTCAGCCTGCACAACGCAGCAGGGCTTAACTGCCCGCCAACTTCATGCGGTTGACCAAGATGGAGCCGGTGGATTTGGCGCCCATGTTGTAAGCGTCAGCGCCCACGGCCTCGATGCCCATGAACATGTCTTTCAGGTTGCCCGCGATGGTGATCTCATGCACCGGGTAAGCGATCTGCCCGTTTTCGACCCAAAAGCCACTGGCCCCGCGCGAGTAGTCACCCGTCACGTAGTTCACACCCTGCCCCATCAACTCGATCACAAACAAGCCTGTGCCCAATTTTTGCAACATGGCGTTCAGATCGTCACCCGGTTGTGTCAGGCGCGAAGTCATGGACAGGTTGTGCGAACCGCCCGAATTGCCCGTGGTCTTCATGCCGAGTTTGCGGGCCGAATAACTGCTCAAAAAATAGCCTTCAACACGTCCGCCCTTGACCACTTGGCGGCGCGCCGAGCGCACGCCCTCGTCGTCAAAGGGTGAGCTGCCTTTGCCGCGCATCACAAACGGGTCCTCTTCGATATCGATGTGCTTGGGGAACACTTTTTTGCCCAAGGAGTCGAGCAAAAAGCTGCTTTTGCGGTACAGGGCACCGCCGCTCACAGCCTGCACAAATCCCCCCAGCAAGCCTGCAGCCACGGGCGACTCGAACAAGACCGGACATTCGGTGGTAGCGATTTTTCGTGCCCCCAAGCGCGACAAGGCGCGCTCAGCAGCGTATCGGCCCACGGCCTCGACCGAGGCCAACTCATCGGCCGAGCGCATCGAGGTGTACCAAGCGTCGCGCTGCATCTCGGCGTTGCGACCGGGCAACTTGGCGATGGGCGCGACGGACACGCTGTGGCGCGAGCTGGCATAACCGCCCCGAAAGCCATGCGTGTGGGCGCTGAAAAAATGGCTTTGCTGGGCCGACACGGCAGCGCCGTCGCTGTTGGTGATGCGGCGGCTGGTTTTGAGCGCAGCAGCTTCGCATTGCAAAGCAATGCGAGCGGCCTCCTCGCTGTTGATGCGCCAAGGGTGGAACAAATCCAGATCGCGGTGCTTGGTCTCGATATCGGCTTCGTCCGGCAGACCGGCCGTCGGGTCCTCGGCCGTGAAGCGGGCAATGTCATAGGCCGCTTGCACCGTGCGCTGGATGGCGGCTTTGGAAAAGTCCGAAGTGCTGGCATTGCCCCGGCGGTGGTCCACATAGACCGTCACGCCCAAGGACTTGTCGCGGTTGCGCTCTACGTTTTCGAGTTCGCCCTTGCGCACGCTGACCGACAGGCCGCAACCTTCAGAAGCCTCGGCACCTGCATTGGTGGCTCCGAGTTTTTTGGCGTGCGCCAAAGCGGTGTCAACCAGCTCTTCAAAATGATCCCGCGAGTAACTGAAACCATCATGGGCTTTCGCATTGGAGGCAGTGGTGCTTTTTTTCACGGAAATTTTCACGAAGAGGCTCTCGAAAAAAATGGCGGGCGCCAGGCCCGCAGTGGCCGCTATGATACTTGCCACCCAGCCCCTGCGCTGCATCTGAAAACGAGTTCCCCCAGTCATGTCCCGTAAACCCAAAAAAGGCTATTTCGTCCGGGGTCAGTTTGTTGCCGAAGGCAGCGAACTCGACCTGGAGTACAAGCGCGAGCTCAAAGGTGGCCTGGACGGCCCCAGCCGCACTGAACTCAAACGTGAAAGCACCGAACTGCAAGATTTGGGCACCGATCTGCTCACCCTGCGCCGGGACCTGATGGAAGGCCTGGCCCTGCCCGACAAACTGGTCGATGGCTTGGCCGAAGCCAAGCGCATCACCAACTTTGAAGGCAAGCGCCGCCAGATGCAGTTCATCGGCAAGCAAATGCGATTGCTCAGCCCCGAGACCTTGCAAGCCGTGCGTGAAGCACTCGACATCCAACGCTTGGGCAGCGCCAAAGACACCCAAGCCCTGCACTTGGCCGAGGCCTGGCGCGACCGCCTGATCGCCGACGACGCGGCTGTGGGTGAATGGCTGGCACACCACCCCCAAACCGACATCCAGCAACTTCGGGCCTTGGTTCGCCAAGCCCGCAAAGACGCGGTGCCCTTGACCAATGCCGCAGTCTCACAAGGCTTGGCCCCAAGACAAGGTCGCGCCTACCGCGAATTGTTCAAGCTGGTGCGCAGCGTGCTCACGGGCGGTCAAAGCGACGAGAACCCTGAAGAGGCGTCTGAAGATGCGTGAATCCCCCTTTGATCCGGTCAAAATCGGCATCGTCTCCATCAGCGACCGGGCCAGCACCGGTGTGTACGAAGACAAGGGCCTGCCCGCACTGCAAGACTGGTTGACCCAAGCCTTGCACAACCCCATCCGCTTCGAGCCCCGCTTGATCCCCGACGAGAAAGACCGCATCAGCGCCACCTTGATCGAGCTGGTCGATGCCGGTTGCAGCTTGGTGCTCACCACCGGCGGCACAGGCCCTGCCCTGCGCGATGTGACGCCCGAAGCCACACTGGCTGTGGCCGACAAGGAAATGCCCGGATTTGGCGAACAAATGCGCCAGATCAGCCTGAAGTTTGTGCCGACCGCGATCCTGTCGCGCCAGGTTGCCGTCATCCGGGGCCAGAGCCTGATCATCAACCTGCCGGGCCAACCCAAATCGATTGCTGAGACGCTGGAAGGCCTGAAAGACGCCGACGGCAAAGCCGTGGTGCACGGCATTTTTTCGGCCGTGCCCTATTGCGTCGACTTGATTGGCGGCCCTTACATGGAAACCCGGGACGACATTTGCAAGGCGTTCCGTCCCAAAACGGCCATTCGGCCCAAGCCCTGAAGTCTTTTTTGAAAACAGACGGCCTTCGGCGGCCTTGGGGCCCCTTTTGAAGGAAATCCTGGCGAATTCGGCATGGCCTAGCCCATCAAACGCCCTCTTTCCTTCGGAATAAAGCTGACCTTTAGGTATAATCCATTTTTTTCGGCAAGAGCGACAGCAGCACCTCCGGCTAGACCAACGCCATCAGCGCGATGCCCCCATGTGGGCCGGTCACCGTTCCGCAAGGACTGCACACCAAATGTTCGCCCAACATCTTGCCATTGCAGATCGGATGCCCAAATAGGCTTTGATCTGTGTCTTAAACCCACGCCCGCGCCGGGATGTATTTGGCGCTGACTGTGTCCGTTTCCTTGTTTGTTTTGATGTTCTGAGGTGTTCGTTCATGCCTGCTCAAAATTCGAAGAAGCCTGCCCAGGCCGCTGCCAAATCCAAAACCGTTGTCAAAGCTACCGCTGCCAAAAAAGCACCCGCGCCTGCCGCTGTGCCCAAAGCAGCCAGCAAAGTGATCGCTAAAGCACCGGCCAAAAAGCCCGCCCCCGTGGTGAGCAAGGCCAAAGCGCCTGCCAAAGTTGCTGCGAAACCCGCAGCAAAACCGGCAGCCAAAGCCATCCCCAGCAAGCCCAAAACAACGGCAAAACCGGCGACGCCTGTCAAGCCTGTGAAGAAAGCTGCATCCGTGCCCGCCAAGAAATCTGAAGCCATTGAAAAAACACCTGCCGCCAAAGTCAAAGCGACAGCGCCCGCAGCAGAAGTGAAAAAACCGACCAAAGCGGCCAAGGCCTCTGCACCCGCAGAAGCGAAAAAGCCAGCAGCCTCCAAAGCACCACCGGCCAAAACAACGACCGGCGCCAAACGTGGCCCCAAAAAGAAAGGCAGCATCGCCGAACCCAGCATTGAAGAAGAGTTGGAGCTCGCTGCCCTCGAAGAAGACTTGCAAGGCGAACCTGTCGCCGACAACGTGTCCGAGACCGGCGAAAAGGTCAAGCCCCTGCGCATGAAGATCAGCAAGGCCAAAGAACGCGCCTTGATGAAAGAATTTGGTCTGGACGAAACCGTCTTGACCGAAGCCGAGATGAAGCAGCGCCGCGACCGTCTGAAAGCCCTGATCAAGCTGGGCAAGACACGCGGCTACCTCACCAATGGTGAGATCAGTGACCACTTGCCCGACAAATTGGTCGATGCCGAAACCCTGGAAGTGGTGATTGCCACCCTGAACGACCTGGGCGTGGCGGTGTACGAGCAAACGCCCGACGCCGAGAGCCTGATCATCACCGACAACGCGCCCACAGGCTCGACCGAAGAAGAAGCCGAAGAAGCGGCAGAAGCCGCCCTGTCCACCGTGGACAGCGAATTCGGCCGCACCACCGACCCAGTTCGCATGTACATGCGCGAAATGGGCACCGTGGAACTGCTGACACGCGAAGGCGAAATTGAAATCGCCAAGCGCATCGAAGGCGGCTTGATGGACATGATGGCCGCGATCAGCGCTTCGCCAGCCACCATCGCCGAAATCCTGCGCCTGGCCAACGAAATCCGCGAAGGCAAGATCGTCATCTCCACCGTGGTGGACGGCTTTGCCAACCTGAACGAAGCCGATGACTACGTGGCCGAAGAAGACTTCGACGAATTCGACGAAGCCGATGACGACGATGGCAAAGGGGGCTCCAAAGCCCTGACCAAGAAGCTTGAAGAGCTCAAAGTCCAAGCCCTCGAACGCTTTGACCGCATCACCGAGTACTTCGAAAAAGTGCACAAGGTGTACGACAAAGAAGGCTGGGGCACGCCGGCTTACATCAAGGTGCAATCGGCCCTGTCTGAAGAGCTGATGACCATCCGCTTCACGGCCAAAACCATTGAAAAGTTGTGCGACATGGTGCGTGGCCAGGTCGACGACGTGCGCAAAAAAGAGCGCGAATTGCGCCGCATCATCGTGGACAAATGTGGCTACCCGCAAGACAACTTCATTGCCGACTTCAGTGGCCGTGACAAGAACGGCAAACGCATTCCGTCCAACCTGCTGAACCTCAAGTGGATTGAAAAACAAGCCACTGCGGGCAAGAGCTGGAGCGCGGTCATGGGCCGCAACATCCCGCCGGTGCAAGACCTGCAGCAAAAATTGACTGACTTGCAATCGCAAGTGGTGGTGCCGCTCGATGAGCTGAAAGACATCAACAAGCGCATGAACGCCGGTGAGCGCTCATCGCGTGATGCCAAGAAAGAGATGATCGAGGCCAACCTGCGTCTGGTCATCTCGATCGCCAAAAAGTACACCAACCGCGGCCTGCAATTCCTCGACCTGATCCAGGAAGGCAACATCGGTTTGATGAAGGCGGTGGACAAATTCGAATACCGCCGGGGCTACAAGTTCTCAACCTATGCCACTTGGTGGATCCGTCAGGCCATCACCCGCTCGATCGCGGACCAGGCGCGCACCATCCGCATCCCGGTGCACATGATCGAGACCATCAACAAGATGAACCGCATCTCGCGTCAGCACCTGCAGGAATTTGGCTTTGAGCCCGATGCCTCCATCCTGGCCGAGAAGATGGAGATTCCGGAGGACAAGATCCGCAAAATCATGAAAATCGCCAAGGAGCCGATTTCCATGGAAACGCCGATCGGTGACGATGACGACAGCCATCTGGGCGACTTCATCGAAGACAACACCCACACCGCCCCCATGGACGCGGCGCTGCAAGCGGGCTTGCGCGATGTGGTCAAGGACATTCTGGACAGCCTGACACCCCGCGAAGCCAAAGTGCTGCGCATGCGTTTTGGCATCGAGATGTCCACCGACCACACCCTGGAAGAAGTGGGCAAGCAGTTTGACGTGACCCGCGAACGCATCCGTCAAATAGAAGCCAAGGCGCTGCGCAAGCTCAAGCACCCCAGCCGCTCAGACAAGCTGCGCAGCTTCATCGACACGATGTAAAACCGCACAGTTCAGCACCACCAAAAGCCTCCCGACTGCAAAGTCGGGAGGCTTTTTTGTTGTTGAAATCAGTTTTTTTTAAA
>NZ_ALKN02000002.1 GCF_000293865.2 Limnohabitans sp. Rim28
CCAAGGCCTACCAATACCGGGCACTCGACATGCTGTGCAGGTGATTAGCGCTTTACCGAACATGAACGACCGGTCTAGCGCTAGCTGTAGAGACACTCCCGACCCAAAGCGAACGGTCGCTGCGCTGCCTTGGGCGGCGGTAATGCAGCGTTAGCAGACAGCGGTTTACGGCGGAGGCTACCTGTTACCGGCCAGAAGCTGACGTAGGCTGAAAAATGTTAATGGCTGCATTGAACTGATTACCGTTATGAAGCCAATCAGCTAAATCGAACTGATTGACTGCCATTTGGCTCATTTAAGTTTCTGGGCGTCCCAGCATTAAGCTGGATGGCATGCGCAAGACTCCCCGTGAGCGGCGGACACTAGCTCTTCAAGAATGCCGCAGTGCGCCCCCTCGTGGGTACCGAGGCATCGCGCCCGCAGCCGAAGCAGCTGCTTCTCCAGTGCCCTCATGCTCTTTAGGCGGGCGCGCACACGGGCCAGTTGGTCGTCCACCAGAAGATCGACATCGCCGCAGTTTCTGTCCGGTTTATCAACGAATCCAAGTAGCCGCTTCACATCGCCCAGCGGCATGTCCAGAGCCCGGCAGTGGCGGATGAACGACAGGCGCTCCAGGTGAGCCACCGCGTAGTCGCGGTAGCCGTTTTCGCGCCGAGCCGGCGCGGGCATCAAGCCCTGTTTTTCGTAGTAACGGATGGTTTCGACATCCACGCCGGTGGCGAGGGCAAGTTCCTTTATCTGCATTACATGATCCTGCTTTAAATAAGTATTTGACACTGTAGCGGCTCCAGGGTTTCTAATGCAAGTATTGAAAGGAAAACCCATGTCAACCCACTGCTGTGACCACGTCGCACCCAAACTTGATGCCATTGTCAACCTGGTCCGTTACCGCAAGATCCTCTGGATCGCCCTCGTGGTCAATGCCGCGATGTTCCTGGTCGAGATCGTGGCTGGCGTTCAGTCTGGGTCACTTTCTTTGCTGGCGGACGCGGTCGATTTTGCGGGCGACGCGATGAACTACGCGGTATCGCTCGCGGTGCTGGCTTCGGCGCTGGCATGGCGAGCGCGCGCCGCCATGCTCAAAGCCTTGAGCATGATGGGTTTTGGCCTGTATGTGCTGGGCGCAGCACTGTGGTCGGTGTGGAATGGCGGCGTGCCCCAGGCCACCACTATGGGTTCAATAGCCCTCGTGGCGCTGGTGGCCAACGTGGCCGTGGCATGGATGCTCTATGCCTTCCGAGAAGGCGATGCCAACATGCGAAGCGTGTGGCTATGCTCTCGCAACGACGCCATCGGCAACCTTGCCGTGTTCATCGCCGCCTTGGGCGTGTTCGGCACTGGATCGGCCTGGCCTGATCTTGCGGTGGCCAGCCTGATGGCGGCGCTCGCCTTGCACGGTGGCTGGACCGTGCTGCAGCTGGCGCGCGGGGAACAGGGCGAAGATAGTGCCAAGTAAGACTACCATGGCCACGTCCACTGAACCAATCCGATTGAATCCTTCCGCTGTGTGTCAGACAACCTCGGTATGAATAGAGCCGTCCTTTACGCGCTTTGTGCTGCGGCACTGTTTGGCGCTAGCACCCCGTTTGCTAAGCTATTGACGGGTGATACACCACCAGTTCTTTTGGCGGGGTTGCTTTATTTGGGAAGCGGGCTTGGCCTAAGTCTGGCACGCGTGATTCGTGATCGCGGCGTAAGGCCGTCGGGCCTGCCCAAAGGTGAGTGGCCTTGGCTGCTGGGGGCGATCTTTTTTGGTGGGATGCTAGGCCCTGTGGCGCTGATGTTTGGATTGCTATCAACAAGCGGTTCCACTGCATCGCTGTTGCTGAACCTCGAAGCGGTTCTGACTGCTGTAATTGCCTGGGTTGTTTTCAAGGAAAACGCTGATAAGCGCATCATATTGGGAATGCTAGCGATCGTGGCCGGTGGTGTTGCGTTGAGCTGGCCGACTGCATCCGCTGTCCAATCCAGCATCACGGGCCCCGCCTTGGTGGGTTTAGCATGCCTGTTCTGGGCTATTGACAACAACCTAACCCGCAAGGTGTCAGCATCGGATGCCCTGTTCATTGCTGCTACCAAGGGCGTCATGGCAGGCGCAGTCAATACGTTGATTGCGATAGGTATGGGTGCCGTGCTGCCCGGATTTGCCACTCTGTTGGCCACGATGGCGGTCGGTTTTTTGGGCTACGGCATCAGTCTTGTTCTGTTTGTACTGGCCTTGCGGGGTCTGGGAACAGCCCGCACCGGCGCCTACTTTTCTACGGCACCATTTATAGGAGCGGCTACGGCCTTGATGGTCTTCCCGGAAACCACATCTTTGGCGTTTTGGGTTGCTGCGGCGCTGATGGGCCTTGGTGTTTGGCTTCATCTGACCGAGCACCATGCACATGAACATTTGCACGAAACGCTGCAGCATGAACACGAACATGAACATGACGAGCACCACCAGCATGTCCATGACTTTGAATGGGATGGCGTTGAGCCTCACACACATGATCACAAGCATGCAAAACTCAAACACGAGCATTCACATTTTCCGGACATTCACCACCGACATTCGCATTCATGACACCGATCCAAGCATTGGGCCTGTACGCGCTAACCGCCTGCGCAGAGATTATTGGTTGCTACCTGCCGTACTTATGGCTCAAGAAAAGTGCGTCTCCATGGTGGTTGATTGTTGCCGCAGCAAGTTTGGGCCTGTTCGCGTGGCTGCTGACGCTGCATCCACATCCTGCTGGACGTGTGTATGCCGCCTACGGTGGGGTATACATCGTTATTTCAGTCTTGTGGCTGTGGTTAGTCGATGGCGTGTTGCCTGATCGCTGGGACTTGGTAGGCGCATCACTCGTGCTTGCCGGAGTGGCTGTGATTTATTTTGCACCGCGCAACGTGTCGCTTTGACTCAGCATGTGCTTTCGAGTGTCTAGGCGATAAGCGCTGCCCCGCTTCTCAGAGTCATGCTCAAAACTCTCCAAACGAACCATTCCCAATGACAGCTTGGCATGGCAGGTGCTTCCAGAACATCAGAGCAACAAGTGCTACAAAGACCATCCAAAGTCTTGCGGAGTAAAGATGGTACTTATCCAGACAGGTTGAAGCAATCCCGCCAATGACAATCAGTCATGGCGGATGGCCTCGGAGCATCAAAGCAAAGTGATGTCTTTGATCAAACGAGAACGCAGTGCGCGCTGTTTGAGTTGATCCACTGAGTCATTCGTCCACTGATGCGAAGATTTGCCCCAAAAATAATCAGTACCCGTAATTCCCAACAACCGAACTTCTCCCTTAGTACCTGAAATTGTTCGGTCAAACGTTTTACCTCCAACATTGAAAGTGATTTGATGAGTCCCCTCTTTTAATCGGAGGCGAATCATGGAGTTTGGAACAGTCTCCATCGCTGCGCCACCATCCACAGAAATGTCCAACGGATGATGTCCGTCGCCCCAATAACGCACGACGTAAACCGTCAGAGCTTCAGGCACTGAGGCAAACGACTTTGCTTCATCATCTTTGGCAATGCTGGGTGCAGGATCTTTGGTGCAGTAAGCATTTCTTCCTCGATCCGTATGGCAATGCGGCTTCTCAGCGATTCGATCAACCGGTGAAGCGCAGCCTGCGATGCCAAGTACGCAAGCTGAGACGACGATTGTTTTAGTAATCCAAGTTTTCATAATATTTTCCCAAAATTGATCCACCATTTGTGGCAAAAACAAGTAAGTTGTAAACGCCTCATTTCAGAACAAAACGTGCAGAAGTTGTTTTCCCAGCTGAACTGAATTGAGCAACAACCTTTGTCCCAGGAGCTACCTTGAAGCTACCTTTGGCTTCAAGCTTGTCGCCTGTTGGTTTCAACTCAACTTCTTGCTTGTCAGCGCCAGAAAGCAGTGTGACTTTTGCCGTCGTTTTACTCACGTCAACGGGTTTGCCATGGTCACGCACGAACAACTGCAGCACATCAGGTTTGGCGACCAGTTCGTAGTCAACATCCTTGACGGTGGTCAAAACACCCCCTTGCATGGGTTTGTGATCTGTATCGTGTGGCCCTGCCCATGCGAGTCCGCTGAGGAAAAGTGACGATGTGATCAAGAGCGTATGGAATTTCATGAGATGTCCTTTTGAGGTTTTGGTTGAGGTTGAAGAAACGAATGAATGGTCAGAATGCTTCAGCATCTTTGTCTTGCAAAAGCGCCTCGGCAGGTTTGCGGCCAAAGAGCCAAAACATGGCAGGCGTCAGAAAGGTGTCGAGCAGCGTCGAGCTGATCAAGCCCGAGAAAATCACCACGGCGACCGGGTGCAAAATTTCGGTGCCGGGGCGTTCGGCCTCGAAGAGCAATGGTGCCAATGCGAAGGCAGTCACTAAGGCCGTCATTAACACGGGGCTCAAACGTTCCATCGAACCGCGCAAGATCATGGGCTTGGTGAAGGACTCTCCCTCAAAGCGCATCAGGTTGATGTAATGACTGACCTTCAAAATGCCGTTGCGCACCGAAATGCCCGCCAGCGTAATGAAGCCGACCAGGGCGGCCACCGACAGGGGCTGACCTGACAGCCAAAGACCCAACACGGCACCCACGAGCGCCAAGGGAATGTTCACCATGATCAAGGCCGACAAAACGGCGGACTTGTAGCGGCTGTAAAGCACCACAAACATCAACACCACCGAGACCACCGAGAGCAAAGAGATCAGGCGCGAGGCTTCTTCTTGCGCCTGGAACTGCCCTCCGAGGGTGATGAAGTAGCCCTCAGGCAATCGAGAATCCGCCGTCACTTTGCGTATGTCGGCCACGACTTCTGACAATGGGCGGCCCGAAGCGTTGGCAGAAATCACGATGCGCCGTTTGCCGTTGTCCCGACTGATTTGGTTGGGACCATCGGCGTCTTCAATCGTTGCGATTTTGGACAGCGGAATTCTGCCCGAGGGTGTTTCGATCAACACCTGGCCCAAGCCTTCCAGCGATCGTGCGGATTCTGGTAAGCGCACGACCAGCGCAAAGCGGCGACCTCCCTCCATGATTTGCGTGACACGTTCACCTTCCACCAGGGTCTGCAGTGTGGCAAGCACTTGCGCGCCAGACAGGCCGTATTGCGCTGCTGCGGCATAGTCCAACCGAACCTTGATCTGTGGCGCAAGAACTTGTTTTTCGATTTGCAGGTCGGCCATACCCTCGATGCCTGACAGCCGTGAGCGCAGGGCATCGGCTTGACCGCGCAGCACGTCCAGGTCTTCGCCAAAGATCTTGATGGCGATTTGTGAGCGCACCCCAGACAGCATGTGGTCGATGCGGTGTGAGATCGGTTGCCCCACCTCAATCGAAGCAGGCAGGTTGACCAAGCGTGCACGGATGTCGGCACGGACCTCATCCATTGAGCGCGTCAACTCGCCTGAGGGTTTGATGCCCACGTCCAATTCGCTGACATGAACGCCTTCGGCATGCTCATCCAATTCAGCACGTCCGCTGCGTCTGCCCACATGCAGAACTTCGGGCACCTGCTTGACCAGCACTTCGGCCTGGCGCGCCAGGTCAGAGGACTCGGTCAAGGTCACGCCCGGGTTCAGCCGTATGCCCACCAGCAAGGTGCCTTCATTGAAAGGAGGCAAGAAGGTGGTCGGAAAAAACGGAACAGCCGCCGCTGCAAACACTACCGCCACACATGCACTGGTTATCGCCACGCGTGGCTTGTCCAGCACTTTTTGCAAACTGCCTTTGTAGCCTTGCTTGAGCCATGCCAGCACTTTGGTGTCGCCATGGTCCAAGTTTTTCATGCCCGGCAAGAGGTAGTAGCTCAGCACCGGCGTCATCGTTACCGACACCAACAAAGAGGCCAGTGTCGAGATGATGAAGGCAATGCCCAGCGGCACAAACAACTTGCCTTCCAGGCCCGGCAAAGCGAAAAGCGGAAGGAAGACCAGCACGATGATCACCGTCGCATAGAGGATCGCCGAGCGGACTTCCATGGACGCCTTGGCCACGAGCGCGAGCAGCGACAGGCGCTGGCTTGGGTCCTTGGCGCGGTCTTCTTTCATGCGCCGCAAGATGTTTTCCACATCCACCACGGCATCGTCCACCAGTCCGCCAATGGCAATCGCCAGCCCTCCAAGCGTCATGGTGTTGATCGACAAGCCAAAATACTTGAACACCAGTGCAGTGATGAAGATGGAGACTGGGATGGCGGTGAGCGCGATGATGGTGGGGCGAACTGTACCCAAGAAGAAGAAAAGGATCGCGGCCACAAACAGCGACGCACCGATCAACTTGCCTTGTAGCGTCGAGATCGACGCCTCAATGAAGCTGGCTTGTCGGAAGGTCACACGGGGTGCCTCCATCCCCGCAGGAAGGGATGCCTTGAGATCCGTAATCGCTTCTTCAATCGACTGTGTCAAACGGGTCGTGTCAGCGGTGGGCTGCTTTTGAACGCCCAGAATCACGGCTGGCTTGCCTTCAAAGCCTGCATCCCCACGTTTGATGGCTGCGGCAAAAGTGACCTCAGCGATCTGCCGTAGCAAGATGGGCTGACCGTTCTTGGCGGTGATGGCCAGATTGCGCAAGTCCTCCAGACGGGAAGTGCGACCAAGGTTTCGAATCAGATATTCGCGCCCGTTGAGCTCCAGAAACCCCCCTGAGGTGTTGGCCGAAAACCCGCGCAACGCCGACTCCAACTGGTCCAAGGAGATACCCAAGTCCGACAGGCGCGCTGTGTTGGGCTGCACCTGAAACTGGCGCACTTCGCCGCCAATGGGGATGATCTGTGCGACGCCGGGGATGGACAGGAGTCGAGGCCGGAGCACCCAGTCGGCGTACTCACGCACGGCCATAGGGGAGATCTTCTGCGGATCGACAGGAATAGCGATCTGCATGATCTCACCCATGATGGAGCTGATCGGCCCCATCCGTGGAATTACCCCGGCAGCCAAACCTTCTTCCATGGACGAGAGGCGTTCAGACACCAGTTGGCGTGCCCGAAAAATCTCCGTGTCCCAGTTGAAGGTGACATACAAAAAGGACAGGCCAGCAGAAGAGGTCGAACGAACCGATTCGACCCCAGGCAAGCCATTCATGGCCGTCTCCAGAGGAAAGGTAATCAGTTGCTCGACCTCTTCGGGCGCCATGCCACCCGCCTCGGTCATGATCGTCACAGTAGGTTTATTGAGATCGGGAAAGACATCGACTGGCGTTCGAGACAATGTGAATGCCCCGTAAGCCATCAATACGGCACCCGCTATCAACACCAGAAGCCGGTTGGTCAGGCTATTTTCGAGAAGCCACTTGAACATATCGTGACCCCTTTACCGGACTTGATTGATGAGCGTGGCACCTTGGATCGCCACACGATCGCCAGACTTCAAGCCCGAGATCACCGTGACACGCGCACCATCCAGGGGCTCGAACGTCACCGTGCGGGGTTCAAACTGCTCAGCTGCAGACTTGACCCACACCACGTTCTGATTGGCAGCGTTTTTCATCAGTGCCGACTGGGGGACCGCAATACCCTGTGTCTTTTGCTTAGACTGCACATAGACTTTGACAGGCTGTCCAACGGCCAGACCTAGTAGTTCCGGGCTTTGCACTTGGAAGTTCAGCGGCAGCGCTTGCTCGCGCAAACTGCGCGCTGCACCCATGAAAACCAGTGGCGTGCGCTGGTCGCCGACAGCCAGTGAGGCACTGCCGATGTTGTTGGTCAGTGCGCTATCAAAAGCCAAGGCTTCGATGCGCAGTCGCCTAGGGTCGACAATTTCGAAAATTAATTCACGCTTGTCCACCACTTGACCTGCCACGACATGCGCCGAGGCAATCACGCCAGAAACGGGCGCGACCAGTGCTTCCTTGCTGCTGAGGCCGCCACCGACGGCCGACATGCGTTCGGTCAGGCTGAGCACGTCGCTCTCTGCGGCTTCCACTTCCTTGCGCGGCACCGTGTCCGATAACTCGCGCAAACGTGCCAAACGCTTTTCAGCAAGCGCTTTAGCCGCGCGAAATTCGGCCAATTGAGTCAACTGACCTGCACGCTCTAGGGGGGCGAACGCAGGGACGACGTAGGCCAATACCTGTCCTTTATTCACGGTTTGCCCTGCGTTGGGCAGGCCATTAGGGCCTGGTTCTATGCGTCCGGCGTTGATGGGCTGGACTTTCCCCCCTGCATTGGGGTCCATCAGCACCCGACCATTGAGTTCAAAGGCGCGTGGCAGCTCGGAGGTTTCCACTACAAGAGTGCGCACATTCAATTGGTGTTGGGCTGGCTTAGGCAAAAAAACGCTGCCATCGGCCATGCGCTGTGGACCATTGGTATTGGCCATCGCAGGCGCAGCCCCGTGGTCATGGCCTTCGCCCGCGTACGTAGGCAGCGCAGCACCTGCAAGGGTCAAAGCCGCAGCCATTGCCATCAAGTGGTGTGGTTTAAAAGTATTGATTTTTTTCATGCTGGTGGCTCCTTAAGCCGTACGAGCTTGTTGACGAAAGCGAACGATTGCGCCCAGAGCCATCAGTGCGAATAAACCCGCGCCGATCCACAGGGCGATACCTTTCCAGGAAGAGCGATGGCTAAGTACATCTTTGTTCTCATGCAAATCGAGCTCGGTAGCCAACAGGTCATTCAGATCACCGGCCTGAATGGTTGCGGTGATGGCAATGACGCCAGGTTTGAGCGTGTCCTTAAGGAAGACTTCGTATTCACCCACGCCATGTTTTTCAGCTTTGTATTTGCTGCCTTCGATGTCAATGTCAATTTGAGCGTCATTGACGGGACTGTTGTCTTTAAAACGGTCCAGGTAAATCGTCAGCTGCTTGCCATTGACAATGCCAACCATTTCCAGATCCTCTGAAACCGCGACGAAACGCGGCAGTGCTGTGCCCTGTGCTTGTGGAGCAGCTTCTCCATGGTCGTGACCCGCACCGGCAATGGCAATGGGACTAAGCAGTGTGAAGATCAGCGCCATGAGAGTGGCGGCTGTTGAATGAATTAAATTCATGGTGTTCCTTGAAATTTTGAGGGGTGTCAGCATCACTCGGGCAGCAAGCCCAAGGACTGCCGCAATGCCGAAATGGCGGAGGCTAGGTCAATCCCGCTTCGAGCGGCTTGTCGCGCGGCCTCTGCAGCCTCGACCTCAATGCGCAAGCGTGTGGGCAGATCTGTCTCGCCCAGCCTGAACGACTTGTCGAAAAAACCTCGGGACTCGTTGGCCAGCATTGCTCGTCGTTGCGCGGCGACGAGTTGGGTTTTCACAGCCTCTAGGCGAGAAGCAGCGCCTCTTTGATCAGCTTGAATTTGGTCCCTCTCAAGGATCAGCTTTGACTGCACTTCAATAGCCTCTGCCTGTGCCGTCGCGATACGAGCGTCATACCTGGGCCCTGAACCAAACGGCACTCGAATGCCGATGAGCACAGTCTGGCCATAGCGGTCTCCAAATGCCCCACGACCGCGCGTTGTGGCCACCGTGAGTTCCGGGTTGAATCGCTTCTGGGTGCTAATCAGCTGAGCCGTCCGCTCGGCCATCGTGATGCGGTCCTCCAGTTCAGCCAACAAGGGATGACCAACTGATATAGCCGAACTGGGGGTCGGTTCAGCTGCAGCGTTGACTGTCAAGTCAGCCTGAGCCGTTCTGCCTGTCAACGACATCACTTGTGCCAACGCTGCGGCAGAGGCCGCTTGAGCTTGGGCGGCATGCGCCTGGGCCGCAGCTAGAGCGCCTTCGGCTTGATGCCGGTCCGACTTGGCCAGATCACCCGCGCTGGTACGTTTAGCAACATCAGCGGCGAGGCGTTGCGAATTCGCCAGTTGTTCGCTCGCCAGTTCAGCATCGACGCGAGCTCGCAACCAGCCCCACCAAGCATCCCTGACGGAAGCGGCGAGCCGCAGTTGTGAGGCGAGCAGCTTGCGCTCAACCAACGAGATTTCAGCCTGCGCCAGATCGGTACTGGCCGTGCGTTGCCCGGGTAGCCAAATGGGAATGGCAATTCCCACCTCGGTTTCACGCGAACCGTTGTTGCCAGTCATCTGATCCGATCGCTGACTGATATCCAGCGATGGTGGCTCGGGAGACAGCATCAATGCGGCTTTAGCCTGGGCCTGGGCTGCATCGCGACGCGATTGAAGCGCGTGCGCCTCGGGCTGCCTTTGCCACGCCGTATCGAAAACATTTTTCAAGGACACCGAGCCACTCAACGCGGCGGCGGATGTGCCTTGTGCTTGGGCCGTCAGCACCAAGCCACTCAGGGTCATGACCGACAGCGCGATTCGAATCGGTGTCGATCTTTTTTTGTACAAACTCATAGCTCATCTCCAATGGTGAAAACATCCAAGGAGATCAGCGAGCAGCGACAACACGTCGCTAGGCGATGAAGCAAAACGCAAAAAGCGTCATGCTCACTCGCGCACAGGGGATTCGAAAAGAGGTGGAGAAACCCGAGACTCGCCGATCAGGCAAGCACGGGCCAATTAGGCCGCTCAGGACGTTCTCTTGAAAGCTGAGAAACAATCACCTGAGGGTGAAGTGGATTATCGTCAGAGACCGCTGCTGTGGTCGTGTTCAGATCGTTGACCAGAGCAGCTGCACAACCCATATGGCAAGTGGCACAGTCATGGTCCATGCCCGCCGATTGGGGTGAGTTTTTGCTGGACTCTTGGTGGTCAACTGACGCATGGTCATGGGTGTGGTGACCAGGGTGCTTGGCAGTCACACTGGTTTCGTGCTCGCAATAGCTTGCCATTGCTGCCCAACTGAACTGCAAGGGCAACAAAACCAGCAAAAAAATCGCCAAGTACCGTCTCATAGTTTAAATTTTAGCGACTCAAATTTTTCAAAGTCACCGGGCATTTATTTGTCCCCGTGGAGGTTGAGGTCAATAAAGAAGGATTCAGATGCTTTGGCAAGCGTTCCAATTTACGTTTATCCAATACGACTTTTCATTGTTTGCAAATTAACAATAATTTGTGGCTGGCCGCTTTTGGCCGAATGCGCTGGTTGACTGCCCAACTCGTTTGCAGTCATCAGTTCAACTGGAGTGATCTCTTCTGACTTGATATAGCGCAAGGCGGTTACAACCCAAAAGCGCATGCTTTGCTCCCCTCAACTCGATGGGAGACCATCATGGAAACCTCAACCAATGTGGTTCATCACGAACCGTGGAACAAGGGCAAGATCGTCGGGCAGAAAGCTCCCTTCAAGGTGAAAGACATCTGGGCCCTACGCGTACGGCTTCAGATGGAAGGACGGGTTCGCGAGCTCGCCCTCTTCAACCTTGGTATCGACAGCAAGCTTCGCGGATGTGACCTCGTATCACTCAAAGTCCGCGACGTGACCCATGGCGATCAGGTGGCCAACCGAGCCATCGTCATGCAACACAAGACCAAGCGCCCAGTGCAATTCGAGATCACGGCTGTCACCAGAGAGGCCTTGCAAGCGTGGATCAAGCAGGCGGCATTGAAATCCGACGACTTTCTTTTTCCGAGCAGGCTCCACGATTCCCCCCACCTCGGAACCCGGCAGTACGCTAGGATTCTCGGGCACTGGGTGGATGAGCTTGGTCTGGATCGTTCCGAGTATGGGACCCATTCGATGCGAAGGACTAAAGCCACGCTGATCTATCGACGCACTAAGAACCTCCGAGCCGTGCAACTGCTGCTCGGCCACTCCAAGCTGGAATCGACTGTGAGGTACCTGGGTATCGAGGTCGACGACGCTCTTGAAATCTCCGAGCAGACTGAAATCTGAGACGGTCATTGGAGGCGGCCTTCGTTCCGACACCGGGTCGACCGCCTTCAATGGCAGCTATGTGGGTGCCATCAAAAGTGTTGCTTTCGGCCAGAAACGGTCATTGATCAGAAAGAAGTTTGGGATCACTTCCATTTTTGACATGCAATGGTATCTGGGCTCGGTAGACTTAAAAAATCATCCTTTCTATGGTTAACCCAAAAAAGCATTTTTTAGCATCGAGCCAGTGATGTAACCAGTTGCCCCTCGTCACGGTTTGCTCAATCCTTTGCGCATCATCCAGTCATTGACCAGTTTGGCAACTTCATCTGAATTTCGATCCATCATGATCATGTGACTGTTACCACGCACCCCAACGGTTGGCAAGTCAATTTCATCAGCGATCCCGCCTTGAGATTTCAGCGCAGAGATCATTGTCTTCAGGGGGGCCACAATTCCACCCCATCGTGGGGTCTCGCGAATTTTGTCTCCCCACACAAACAACATCGGAACATTTTTCAAGGGGGAAAGGTCAGTCTTATTTGGATCAAGCGCTCCTGACGGCTCAATGCCCACAACAGCTTTGACCAAGTTCGGATATTTGAGTGCCGCGTTGTAGGCAAACGTACTCCCCTGTGAATGCGGCATCAATATGCATGGGCATACCTTTTCAACCAGCGCGTTGTAGGCGGCTTGTGTTGGCGCATCATTGGTCACCCAGCGAGGGACGCCCTGCTTCATGAATTGATCAAAACGCTCAACCGGAAATTGTGTATCGGTGTAAGCATCTCGCTGAGCGGATCCCACGGTATATGTAGAACCAAACCGGAATAATTCCCAAGCTTCTTTTTTGGTCCTGAAGACGGGTTCTGATTTGAAAATTTCGGGATAACGAGCCCATGAAGCACGACCCCGCTCAACAGCATCAGCGACATACACGTCATAGCCGTTTCGCAAGAAGAACATCTGCCATCCCGGCTTACCATCCGGCTTGGTCTCCCAAGTCACCCCCGATAGCCCACCACCATGGATCATGACCAGAGGATAGGCGCCCCGTTTCTTTTCATCTGAAACCAACGTGTACTGAGCATACATTTGCTCAACCTCAAATTCCCCATTTGGATCAAGGATGACAGGAGGCTGAGTAGGCGTAAAACGTACTTCTTTTTTGGGCAAGCCATCCAACACTGCCGTTCGACCACCCACATGAAAACTTCCAATTTCTTTGATGCTGATCGGTAAATCAGCCACTGTTCTATTGCTTGCACACCCAGCAAGAACCGCGACAAAAAAAACAATTGCCGAATAATTAAAAATAGAATTTTTCATTTTTTTCCTTCAGAAATTTTTTGGGGGAACAATTAAAGGTGGCGGATTCTTTCAATTCGCTTGGTACGTCATTCAGCTGCGATCTTTGCCGATTGGATGACGCGGCCCCAGTAGTCGAGCTCCTTTCGTGTGTAGTCACCAAGTTGAGTTGACGTCATTTGATCGACGGTCGTACCGCTATCTTCCGCCTTCTTTCTAATATCTACCGTCGCCAAAATTTTGTTGACTTCGGTGTTTAAAAGTTGAATCACTTCAGCTGGCGTACCTGCGGGTGCATAAAGCGCAAACCAAGAGTCAAGATTGAAGTCCTTCAAACCAGCCTCCATTGCAGTGGGTACTTGAGGAAGTGACGTTAAACGCGCAGATGTGGTGACCATCAAGCCTTTCAGTTTCTCGGCTTTGATCTGGCCGACCACCGACGCAGGGGTTGTGAAGAAAAGATCAACTTGCGCGCCCAGCAGGTCTTGCACGGCTGGGCCAGCACCCTTGTATGGCACGTGGGTGAGTGACGTTCCAGTGATTTGCGCAAACAATTCGCCAGCGATATGCTGAATAGAACCGTTACCTGAAGATGCGAAATTTAGCTTTCCTGGGTTAGCCTTGGCATAGGAAATGAGCTCCCGCAAATTGTTGGCAGGGAGGTTATTGCGCGCCACCAGCAACTGGGGCGCGCGCGTCAACATGGCGACTGGGGCAAAGTCCTTAATTGGATCCCAGCCAGCCTTTTTAAACAGGTGTGGATTTCCTACCTGGTAGCCGCTGTAGGCAAGCAGCAATGTGTAGCCATCGGGCTTAGCTCGGGCAACGAACTGATTGCCAATATTGCCCGATGCACCGGCCTTGTTATCAACTACGACGGATTGGCCGAGAGCGCGAGACAGCGGCTCCGCAATTAGGCGAGCTGAAAAGTCCGTCGTACCACCTGGTGCGCTAGGAACGACGATGGTGATGGGGCGGTCCGGAAATTTTGTTTGCGCCCATATGACGGGGCTGCTCACACAGGCGATTGCCACAGTAGTTGCTGCAAAAAAATGTCGACGTTGCATTGCTTGTCTCCTTGATTTATGAAATTGCACCGGTCACTCAGACTGGGGTAGATAGTTCAATCAGGTTATGGTCAGGATCCCTTATGTAGACCGATCTGATTTTTGAGGTGGCCCCTGTACGCATAACCGGTCCCTCCACGATTGGCCAGTTCACAACCTGCAGATGCTCAATCACCTGTTCAAGTGAGACACTGACGATGAAGCAAAGATCCAAAGCGCCCGGCACGGGCAGGTGGGCCTTGGGTTCAAGCTCACCGCCCTGGACATGCAAGTTGATTTTTTGGTTGCCAAATTTGAAAGCCCGACGCTCAACAGGTGGCGCGCCCCCAACAAAGGTTTCGAGCTGCATACTGAGAACCCGTGTGTAAAAGTCGATACAAGCTGCCTCACGCGAGGAAGTAAGGACGAGGTGATCGAGGTGGCTGATCATGCGGACTCCTTGAGCAATTCATTTACCGAGGCTGGTATCGGATGCAGGTCAGTGATTAGGCCTGCCTTGGCGATCTGGCCAGGCACGTCGTGGCCAACGATGTCAGGCAGACTGCGAGCAATCGGCAGCAGTCGAATCAGATCGATGCCTGTGTCGTAGCCCATGACGTCGAGCATGTGGATAGCGTCTTCACTGGTGATGTTGCCGCTTGCACCTGGGGCATAGGGGCATCCACCCAGGCCGCCCAGCGAAGCATCAAACCGGTCAATACCCGCATCCACAGCAGCAACAACATTGGCAAGCCCCATGCCGCGGGTGTTGTGGAAATGTAGGGTCAACTGCAATTGCTCAAATCGCTCTCGCAGGGCGTGGGACATCCTGGCGACTTGACTGGGATGTGCCATACCGGTGGTGTCGCAGATGGTGAGGCCGCGGACACCCAGATCGACGAATCTCTCGGCCCAACGCAGTACCTCCTCTTGTGATACTTCGCCTTCCATCGGGCAACCGAAGCACGCCGACAAAGAGACGTTGATCGGGACATGGCCATCGGCTAATTCGATAACCTCTTTCAAGGC
The DNA here is from genome assembly GCF_000293865.2 of Limnohabitans sp. Rim28. Taxonomy (GTDB): domain Bacteria; phylum Pseudomonadota; class Gammaproteobacteria; order Burkholderiales; family Burkholderiaceae_C; genus Limnohabitans_A. The sequence continues at coordinate 15,073 of NZ_ALKN02000002.1, forward strand.
GCTGAAACTCTTTTCCCGAGGCATGCGCAAATTAGAGAGGTTGTGTGCTTCAGAGGTGGACATCACTAAGTTCCACTCATCGGCATGCGACTCCAAAGCTCGCTCAGCACCTCGCACGTTAGGTACCAGCACCGTATATTCAACACCTGGTATTCGGCGGATGCGACCCATGACCTCTTCAGCATCACGCAACATCGGTATGGCTTTGGCTGAGGTAAATGAGGTAACTTCGATCTTGGAGTACCCACAATTGCTCAGCGCGTCGATCAGTTCGACCTTGACGTCAGTGGGGACGAATGCAGGTTCGTTTTGAAAGCCATCACGGGTGACGACCTCGTTGAAGTAAATGCGTTGCATGAGGTGGCTCATTGGACAACGCCCCGTTCTTTGAGGGCTTGCATCTGGGAATGGTTCAGGCCGATCTCGCGAAGAACCTTATCTGTGTCTTGACCAATGCTAGGAGCATTTCGGCGATGTGCGCCTGGCGTGGCGGAAAGCTTGGGCACGATGCCCGGAATCGTCAGCGTGCTGCCATCGTCCATCCTAATTTCCTGAAGCATCCCGCGGGCGCTGTAGTGGGGGTCTGCAGCAATGTCGGCCACTGTGTAAATGCGACCGGCCGGGACCCCAGCGCCATCGAGAGCCTGCAGCACCTCGCCGACTGTCATTTGCGCAGTCCAGGCACCGATGGCGTCGTCCAGTTCGCTGACTCGTTGGACCCGTCCGGCGTTATCGGACAGTGTTGGATCGGCACTCAGGTCATCCCGGCCGAGCAGCGCCATCAGTCGGCGAAAGATGCTGTCTCCGTTGCCTGCGATCAGGGCGTAGCCGCCATCCTTGCATCGGTAAGCGTTAGAGGGCGCGATGCCAGGCAGCGCCGAGCCAGCCGCTTCGCGTACTGCACTAAAGGCACTGTACTCGGGCAGCAGGCTTTCCATGCAGTTGAATACTGCCTCGTACAAGGCGACATCAATGATCTGGCCCTTTCCGCTGGCGTTGCGGTGTTGCAGCGCCAACAAGATGCCGATCACACCATGAAGTGCAGCCAGGGTATCCCCAATGCTCACGCCGACTCGAACCGGAACGCGCCCAGGCTCAGCGGTCAGATGTCTGAGTCCGCCCATTGCCTCGGCAACGACGCCAAATCCTGGCTTGTTACGGTAGGGGCCAGTCTGGCCATAGCCGCTGATGCGCAGGACGATCAGGCGAGGATTGATCTTGATGAGGTCATCCGGATCCAACCCCCAGCCTTCCATGGAGCCAGGGCGAAAGTTCTCAATCAGCACGTCGGCCTCGGAAGCCAGTTGACGAACAATCGCCTGGCCCTCGGTCTGGCGCAGGTCAAGCGCTAACGAACGCTTGTTGCGAGACTGCACCTGCCACCAAACCGAAGTTCCGTCTTTGAGCAGGCGCCACTTACGCAGGGGATCGCCAGCTGTTGGGGTCTCAATCTTGACAACTTCTGCGCCGAAATCTGCAAGCGTCTTTGCGGCAAAAGGGCCAGCGATCAATTGACCCAGTTCGAGGACCTTCAATCCACCCAGTGCGCTGGGTGAAAAAATGTTTGCGCCGGAGAAGTCGTCTTGTCCCATGTGAAGCAGTTTCCCACATGGATATCCGCAGTGTCTATTTGCGAATCAATGAGGAAGCCTTAGCATTTTGCTAAGGCCTGGAGAAAAAATCACGTAAGTCGGTTGCCGCTGAATCTGCTTCGTCACGGATGCCGATCATCAACTGTCGGTGGGCCCATGAATCAGCCAAGGGACGCCATGCAAGCTTCATTGACTTAACAATCGATAGTCCAGCGCCTTTGGGCAGGGCCGCGATCCCCAGCCCAGATGCCACCATGTGACCTACGGCGTCAAAACTTCGCACCTGCATACGTAATTTGAGCGGCCGGCCTGCCACTATGGCGGCTCGTTGCTGTTGCTGGAGCATCGCCGCGCCATGGTTCAGGCTTATCCACTGCTCTTCAAGGGTTTGTTCAAACGGCAAAGGAGTTTGCCCAGACAACGGATGACCCTTGGGAAAGATAAGGATCAATTCATCAGTACGGAAGTCCACTACCTCTAGGCCGTCTGTGACTGGCCCCTCAACGAAGACGCCTACATCCGCTCGACCCTCCCGCAGTGCCATTACCACCTGTTCTGAGACCTGCTCTTCGACCTCGATTCGAATCTCAGGGTGTACCTGTTCGTATTGCGCTATCAACGGGGGAAGAAACTGGGTGATGGCTGCACTGCTGCAAGACAAGTGCAAGTGGCGCAACACACCTTGACGCGCATCGGCTAGTTCAGCCACAAGCTGGTCCATCTCCTGGAGCATCGTCAGGCCTCGACGCATAAAGGTCCGTCCAGCTGCCGTGGGTGCTAACCCCCTCGAATGTCGCACAAACAGGCTTTCGCCAAGGGCCGTCTCCAGCTCCCGCAGGCGTCGGCTCGCGGCAGGCAGCACAAGATTACAGTCCCCTGCAGCTGCTGTTAGGCTACCAGTTTGCGCGCATGTCACAGCCAAACGGATTGAGATGAAGTCGAAGCGAGCGAGGTTGTACTGTAGTGCTGGCATGAAGATGGGTAAAAGACAAAACAATTAGAGAACAGTCTAATTCAAGCCTTTATTCTGGGGTGTGGTTATTTGTTACCGCCAATGAAAGAACAGTATTCGTTCGACTGCTAAGTTGGATATTCCGCTTCGGGTCGGGAGTGTCTCTACAGCTAGCGCTAGACCGGTCGTTCATGTTCGGTAAAGCGCTAATCACCTGCACAGCATGTCGAGTGCCCGGTATTGGTAGTACAGCAGTCTTTGGAGGTACTACCTGTTGTATGACGGGTAGTGATCGTGGCGGCTATAACGACCGCTCACCACGAGTGGCTCAGTTCAGCCTAAAGCCGCCCCTTAGACTTCTCCACAAACACTTTTTCCATGACCAAGGGGGTTCCCCGGCACATGAACTATGGATTGGAAATCCGAAACATCGCCACAAGTAAATGCTTGCTCGTGCATGCACCAACCCACCCCGCTGAGAAAAATGCCCAGCCAACCGGTATGAATTTTTCAGATCGACTTGATAGCTCCTCGGGATCGAAGCAAACATGCGGCTTCATGGAACTAACGGAGCCCGTAGCATGCAAGCCCATACTAAAGAAGAAATCGACTCAAGGACTGAACCAAGCCCTATGGCCATCATTGGTGCCATCCTCGCCCAGGGCGCTATCAGGTGGATGGATCGGCAAAAGAAAGATCAACAGGTTGCTCAAAAAAGCAGCAAAGTCTCTGCCTCCCGCCTAATTGCTAAGCCCGGGAGCACTTTGCCGACAAAGTGAATCGCTTGTTTAACTTCAGATAAAACCGGAAAGCCTTGATTCGATTTTGGTATGAATACATTAGCTACCTTCTAGTAGTCCAAGTTTTTAGCAGCATCCCCAGATGGTCGGTTTTCGGCCGGCGTCAACACGCTCATGATCCTATGATCGAGTCTTCAAGTCACTCACGCGCTACCATTAAAAGCTTATTTTCAAGCAGATGGGTCTTGGAAATGGTTGGCGCGCAAGGTTACAACCAGCGTGTCGCGATGGCCTTGAGCGCCCAACGGCTGTACCGGCGTGCTTTCGTGGATCACGCGCGCATCGTCCAGTAAAAGCAACGACCAGGCTTGCTTCATGGTGAACCTCTCACCCCTTGGCCCGTGAGCGTCGAACACGCGCGTCTCGCCCCCTTTGATGCTCTCCCGGTGAACCACAAACACGGCAACGAAATCCACGCCATCGCGGTGCGCGCCTTCTGGCGTAGGCCGGCCAATACCGTCTGTCGTGTCGATGCGAAATTGGTGCGCTTCGATGCACCATCGTGTGTCCATACCGCGCAGTTGATTCGCTGTTGTGGCCAAAGCAGACAATATTTTGGGCCAGGCCGGTTGATAAAGGGTTCTGTCCAAAATGGGTTCGAACCAACGCGCCATCCCGCCATGCAGTGCGTTGTAGTCCAGCGATTGCCAGTGGGCGCGGTGCGGCACCTGGGCCAAAGTGCCGCTCTCATGAACAAAACTGCTGTGCCGTCGGCGTCGGTAGCGGCCGCCATCCTTTAAGTGCTGGTCGTGAGGCATGTCGTTCCAGTCGGCGGACAGGGCGTTCAACTCATCCATTGAGCAAGCGGCCCACTGCGCAACGCTTGCAGCATCGAGCACGATGAAGGCCTGCTGCGCCATCTGGTCCGGCAGGTTGGCAAGTGGGGCGTAGTGAGGCGTTAATTCGTGCATTTTTGAAAATTCAGTCTATATTGGATTTTGCAATGAATGACGCAGATTCTGGGTGGCTGCCTCGTTGAGAGACAAACGAACGCCCAGGACGCCATTGCCCCTGCGAACAGGTGCTTTTCGCAGGCGGATGTCGATGCTGAGGATGTCTGTGTAAGCCACGCAAGCTTGGGCGATACGTGTCATGAGACGTTCTTGGGTTTCGTAGTGCCCATCTTCGGCAAGCCGGTCAATCTCCGCCATCAAGGGGTCATAGTCAAAGACATTTACCATCTCATCTTTAGCAATGAGTACCCGATGGCTACTGATGCCCAAGGTCAGGTCCAAGAAGTGAATGTCGGGTCGGGTGTCCAACGGTCCATAAGTTCCGATGTCTGTTCTCAGATGCAAATCTCTCAACTCGATGACTGCTGAATTGGTAGGTTTCATATCTGAACCTTTTGAAGAGTAAATTTCATCAAACCGTCGCTGGCTTCTTCGATCAAATCCAACACCTGCTCAAAGCCCTGATCGCCACCGTAGTAGGGGTCCGGTATGACCGAGGCTTGCGATGTTTGCAAAAATTCAGCCAACCCCCGAACCTTGTGAAGATGTTGTGCTGGACATCTCTCCTCTAAGAGCGCGCGGTTATCCCAATCCATTGTCAATAGCAAATCGAATTCTTCAAAGTCACTGTCCACAACTTGCCTGGCTCTTAAATGAGACATTTCATACCCTCTTTTGAGCGCATGCATCTGGCTACGCTCATCCGGGGGTGCATCAGGATGAAAGTTGTGTGTGCCGGCCGAGTCAATTTTGACTTTGTGCAGGAGTTTCTGATTTGCCAGCCGCTTGTAAAAGACAGCTTCTGCAGTGGGACTTCTACAAATATTGCCCATGCAGACAAAAAGAATTTGGTATTTGAGGTCGCTCATTTTTACATTGGTTGAAATCATTTTTTAAAAAGTACAACAGAGGGTGTGACTGTCAGTGCCGCTTATCGGCCTTCCAAGTGCCGCCATATCGGTAACTGGGGTGAAACGCTACTTTGGTCCGGCATGCTTGGCAAAGCAAGGTCCAAACACCGGTTTCGTCTGGCACCACCCTGTAAAGCGTTGATCTCACATCTTTGCAGTTTTCGCAAGCTTTGATACGGGATCGAACAGGTTTGGACATGGTGATCCAAGATCAATCAATCGCGTCAAACGGGACGGTCGCCCGCCGGGAATTGGCGAGCTTCAACACGCTACTTTTATGGGAGCCTGTCATGGCCTTTTTGACGACTTTGTAAATGTCGAGATCAAAGTCAAAGTCTTCAGACCGAGCGATATCTTCCATTTCATCGTGATCGTTGGCGGTACCCAAGTAACACCATTTGTTGATTACCAGCATGCTGTGGCCGTCCTTAATGGCCACAGCTCCCTCAAATGGCCAAATCGGTACTTTGTAAAGCTGAAGCGACGTTTGTAACTTCAAGTTGTGAACCGCCAAAGACACTTTACCGATGCATGCGCCTTGGCATTGTTTGACTTGGTAGCCGAAGCAAGGTTTTCCTTCTTCCACTTTTTCGAGACCCATCAAGGCCTCACAAAGTTGGTACTTTTTGGCGACGGCGGCAAGGTAACCAAGCGCTTCTTTTTTATTCGGAAAAAGCCCATACAAGTTGTCTTGAAATCCTGGCTGCAAATGCTTGTGCGTGATGAGTGTGGGGCGTTGAAGGCCCGAGGGTTCTTCACTCAATTGCCATGCGCACAAGTCCTTGGAGCGACGAAGTTTGATGTTCGCGCTGGGCATACGCTCTTTGATGAGCTTGGCCTCTAATATCAAGGCGCTCAATTCGCCACCGGTTTCTATCCACTCGATGTGATGAACCTGTTGGGACAATTTCATTTCTTTGCGAACGGTCAGTGCACTTTGGAAATGGCTCATAACACGGCTACGCATTGAAATACTTTTACCAATGTACAAAGGGGCGTGGTGTTCACCGTAAAAAATATAGCAACCCGGCGAGTCTGGAATCGCGTCGACAACAGATTGGCTGATGTTGGGCAGCAGGCTGACACTGCCCAGCAACTGATTCACCGCTTCAAGTAAACGCGCTTGGCCAAAAGTATTTTCACAAACACGCCAAAATTGAAGGAGCAAATCGGCATCACCCAAGGCTCTGTGCCTCGCACTGACCGTTAGCCCATGCGCAGCGACGATGGTGTCCAGGTTGTGCCTAGCTTGTTGCGGAAAAAGCAGTCTCGAAAGTTTAACGGTACAAAGCACTTTGGGCCGAAAATCCATCCCCAATCGCTTGAAAGAGGCTTTGATGAATCCATAGTCAAAGCGGGCGTTGTGCGCGACAAAGATCTTGCCCTCAAGCTCTCTTTTGATTTGCAGCGCAAGTTCGTCGAATGGGGGTTGGCCCGCCACCATTTCTGGCGTGATACCTGTCAACCGCTGGATATTTTGAGGAATGAAGGCTTGGGGATCTACCAAACTCTCCCAGGCAGTTTCTTGACCATGAGCGAGTGTCTTGATACCGATCTCGGTGATTCGGTCACGCTCGAAATTGCCGCCAGTCGTCTCAATGTCGACAAAGGCCAGAACAGGGAATTCGGTTTTTGTAGACTTCATTGAAATGTCACGAGGTGAAAGCTGCATTGATATTTTTAAGTCAATAAACCCCTGTTGAGGTGAGCACCTCAGCAGCTTTGCGGAGCGTCATCAAGTTGTTATTTGTTTCTCTTGCGCTATGCAACTTTTAAGTGCATTGGATTTAAGTTGGGTCAACCATTTTGGTTTTGTAGTTGGCTTTTTTGAAATTTGATTCAACTGCTCTTTTGTTGCTCTACTTACGATGTAGTTGGTTTCACATTTGCAGTAATCTTCAAAGTTGCTTGCTTCTACTGCGTTGCCTTTAATTCCTTTGTGCAGGCCCACCTGCTCGTTTACACAAGCTTTTTGCAGGTCTGCTGAAGTTTCGTCTGCATGGGACTGCATGCAAAAAAGCATAAAAGTGAGCACTAATAAATTTTTTGGAGATGTCATGGATTTCCTGAAGGTGACTAGACCGATTACTTGGAATTCTTGCCAGATGCCAAAACAATTTTGCAAATATGTTCCAGCCGTTCAATGTGTTCATAGGCTCGCCAAGGTGTCACATCAATGGCAACAACGCCATGACCTTTGATGCCAACAATGTCGTAGCCAATAAAGCCCTTGTCATCTAGTTGCAAATTAGCGTGGCATTGATCTGCAAGCTGTTGACTGATTGGCTCAACATCCAGAACATTGGGGGCTACTCGTGTGTAGCGATTTAGCTCTGGGAATGATTCACTGATTGTGCTCAGGTCAATGCCTGCGTGCATTGCTGCAATGCAGTAAGTTGGATGCAGATGCACCACAACCCTTACTTCATTGCTATGTTGCCCCATTTTTTTCTGAAGCCCATAGTGCAACGGTATTTCACCGCTAGGTTTTAAGCTTCGGCTTATGTCTGTGTATTCAAGTTCTTCCCATGAACTCTCAAGCAGCTTAATTTTTTTAAACTGGTCGGGCTGCAAAGTTTGCTTGCGAACACCGCTGGGCGTGATGTAGAAATGGTCACGATCATGGTGCCGGATGCTGACATTACCATCCCTGCTGGTAATCCAGTTACGCTTGTAGGCATCCACTAAGGTTTCACAAATGGTTTCTAGCATGTTGTTTAAAAATGAATTTGTTGAGTCTGTGGGCTTATTGGAAACACAGACTATTGAGACAAGCCTGAGAATTTAAAAATTTAATTTTTAAAATCTTTCGCTTTCTCAAGTCTTTGCTCATCTGTCATCTCATCACAGCGGCTGCTTCGATCTGGCATGCGAAGCCATTCTTGTGTCCCTTTTCTCGGACCATAAATTCGATCAGATTGTTTGAACACAGCCCATGTCACGAAGGCCATGGTGATGACAGCTGCATGGCCCGTCATGTTGTAGCCAATGTTCTGGATATCTCCAAAGTAAACGCCAAAGGCCAAACACCAAAAACTGGCCAAAAGTATGGTGGCCAAGTACCTCACAAAAGCTGGTGCGTGCCTAAGAGGATTGAGGTTTGGGTCTAAAAGACTGCGCAGTTTTTGAAAACTGAATTCGAATAAATTGAGGGTTGAAGTCATTTAAATTTCCTGTGAAGTTGTTGGTTCGTGCGTTGATACGCAATGGGCTGATTGACTGATAGAAAATGCTTTGACGTTTGTATCTTTAGACCGTTTTTTGAGGGCATTGCAAGGTAGTTCTCAAACAATGCGTGCAAGGATCCAGCCAGTGACAGTGATATGGCTGAGCGTTATCAGCACAGAAGCACCGTGAAGCCATTTGAAACGCAACCGATCTTCAGAGTCAGTGGCTCGATTAATAGCTGGCATCAGCAACTGCCGCACCGGAATAGTTGTCAAAGCGACGGCCGCCATCACGATTGCCGACACGGCGTCTTGTGACCACCAAAGCAAGGCGGCAATGGCCGCCGTGGCCACAACAAACAAATAGAACCAAGGAAACGCAAGCCGCAGCGTAGCGCCAGCAGATGGAGCTGGGAGTGCTTTGAATAAAAAAGCAGCAAAACCGAACGAGTACAGCGTCATACCGCCGAACAACAGCGCGGTGACCAATATTGCGAATGAATGAGTCATATCGAGCAGCTCAATTTGTGGCGGTACTGGATGATGGTGGCAGAGGCAAGCCTTCTGCGATGGCTACTTGTTCCAATGCTTTTTCAAAAAGCATACGGGCAGAGCCCGCAACATGCTGCAAGTAGGCATGCAGTAGCGCGTCAGCAGCGCTTCTGTTGGCACACTCGCTGCTATATTTCTCAAAGGCTGAGACTTGCAAAAGCAACTCTGCCAAGTGGCTGGGACACTCACATGCAACCGTCGTGGAAAGTCCAGCAAATTTAGTTAGGGCAACATCGTCAAACAAGGGTGGTGAGACGGGTTGTTCATTGAGACCCACTGAAACAGGTGGAGTTGATTGACGAACGTCAGCAGATTTAGTGTGCTGTGCATCGTTTTTCTGCAAGGTCGCTAGCCATTGACGCAATGATTTGTCATCTGAAGGCTCAGATAAGACTTCCACTCCAGCATTCGTTAACTCTTCTCGTGCTGCTGCGCTGGAAAAGCGATACAAAACCGCCGCTGAAGAAGCGCGCCATGCGTCTTGGGCTTCAATTAGTTCTTTGTGAATGCCAGTTTGAAGGCTTCCAGCTTGCAAGATGATCATGTCGGCAGTGTCTTCATCCGACATACCTCCAGCTTTTGCTGATGCATTCAAACTGTCAAATACCCCCACCAATTGCACCTTTAGACCGAAGGGCTGTAGGTAAAACAAGCGTTGTACACGACTCGCCAAGGAATGCCCAACCACCACAATCTTTATTGAACTTTGTAAATGTGATTCAACCCAATTAGGTTGAGGTACCTCAGGGGCACGCATCATTTCCCGCATTTGTTCTGTCTCTAGCGAAGCAAGCAATCCAATGGCATGCCCCTGCGCGGTCAACCGACGCAGCAGGGTAGCTCTCTCCACATCTGCTGGCGAATACAACCGGTGACCTGATGCTGCAGTGCTGGGCCGCACTGCCTGGTAGCGCTGCTCCCAAATGCGCAATGTAGCAACGGGCATACCCGCAATCCTCGCTACAGCTCCAGCTCTAAAAGTGGGCTGAGTTTTGTTTTGCTGAGGCGCTTGTGATTGACCTGCAGAATTTGTAAGCGTCATTTTTATCGTTTGAGTTAGATTTGAGTTTGATTATCGCACCTTTTTTGATCGATTGAGTTGATTTTTTTCTTTTAAACGCTACGATAGCGTTTCACGTTCAACTCAAGTCACCATCCGAGTCGTTTGTCAAGCTGGAACCAAACATTTTGTTCTGGCAAGGCTCCTGACAACTCGCCACCCCACTTGTTGACGTCTTCAAGCGCCAAGATCCCAAGCCCTTGGTGCTCGTTGAATTTTTAGGCTTGCCTTCAATCGGATTCTTCATGAACACCAATCGACGCACTTTTTTCATGACTCTGGCCGCTAGCGGTTCAGTTTTGGCCACCTCTGCCCACGCCCAAGCAAAGGCGGACGAAAAAGACCCACAGTCTGTGGCATTGGGTTACGTGGCTGATGCCACTAAAACCGACACCAAAAAGTTCCCCAAGTACGCGGCTGGTCAAGTTTGTACCAACTGTGCTTTGTACCAAGGTAAAGCGAGTGATGCCTGGGGTGGTTGCCCGCTGTTTGCTGGCAAACAAGTTGCAGGCAAAGGCTGGTGCAATGCATGGGCCAAAAAAGGCTAATGGTGTCAGAGTCGGGCGTAGTGCAGCTACCGGGCGCGGACCAAGCACAAAGCTTTTACGCAAGCCGCTTACACCTCACTCCTGGGGACATACTTCCCGCGTGGGTGTACGCTCATTTGCGAACCGACCACGCTGGCGAAGTTGGTGCCGTCTGTATTTATCAAGGTGTGCTCCGTTTCGCCCGCGACCCGGTGTTGCGCGCCTTCGCAGAACATCACCTGGCCACAGAGCAAAATCACCTGCGTCTTATCTCAGGCTGGTTGCCTGTAGCTCAACACAGTCGCTTGCTGCCGCTTTGGCAAGTGGCGGGGTTTCTCACTGGCGCCCTGCCTGCGTTGTTCGGCCCCAAGGCGGTCTACGCCACGATCGAAGCAGTCGAGACCTTTGTCAATCACCACTACGAGGAGCAGATTCTTGCTCTGGCCCGGCAGATTGAACTTCGTAACCTGCGCCAAACCCTACTCGATTGCCAAGCTGACGAGGTAGCTCACCGCGATGAGGCGGCGGCTGCTTCTCGGGGCTTCAGTCAGTCAGGCTGGATGCTGCGCGCTTGGTGTGCCATGGTGGGCGCAGGCTCAAAAGCTGCGGTGACCTTGATCCGCCACATTTGAGTTATGCACACATGACCGCCATCGCAGCAGAAATCGAACGCTTTAACCGCCTGAGTGCTACTTGGTGGGACTGCCGTGGACCCATGCGGCCCCTGCACGTTGTTAACGCCCTAAGGCTTGACTACGTAGTCGAACAAATCACCTCGCATTTGGGCCTGGACACTGCCAATGCGCTAACAGGGCTACGAATTTTGGATGTGGGATGCGGCGGCGGGTTGATGTCGGAAGCGCTGGCTCGCTACGGAGCCAATGTTGTTGGCGTGGATGCTTCACCGGGTAACGTCGCTGCTGCTCGCCTGCACGCTGAGTCTCAAAACGTCACAGTTGATTATCGGCTCGGCGAACCTGCCGAGGTACTGTCCCCACACGAGCGTTTTGACGTGGTGCTCGCGCTTGAGGTCGTCGAACACGTGAGTGACGTGCCCGCATTTTTGGCTGCTGCCGCTGATCGCCTCACACCAGGCGGCATCCTCTTTGTCTCCACCATTGATCGTACTTTCAAGAGTTTTGCAGTGGCGATCGTTGGCGCTGAATACCTGCTGCGAGTTCTTCCGCGCGGCACCCACCAGTGGTCCATGTTTGTGCGTCCCGAAGAGTTGCGGTCTGCTTTGGCTCCCTCGAAATTACACATGAACAACCTGCGCGGCATGCGCTATTTGCCTGTTGTCCACAAAGCCTCTTGGTGCAAGGACACAAAGGTCAACTACATCGCCACCTTCTCGCGCACTCCCCACGACAATTACGAACATTGAAAGCCGCCATGCACCATGTAAGACATCTGATTTTGGTGCTGGGAGATCAGCTCGACTTGGAAGCAGCAGCCTTCGACGGATTTGATGCCACACACGACGCAGTGTGGATGGCCGAAGCCCACGAAGAGTCCACCCATGTCTGGTCAAGCAAGCAGCGCATCAGCTTGTTTTTGAGCGCCATGCGTCACTTTGCACAAGCACTGCGCAATGCGGGCCGACCGCTTTACTACCACCGGCTCGACGATACCGGCCCTGTCGCCAGTTTGGACAGCCTTGGAGCCAAGCTGCAGGCTGATTTAACCAAACTAAACCCACAGCGCGTGGTAATGACTGCGCCGGGTGATTGGCGGGTGTTCCAGCAAATCGAGGCTGCAGTCGAAGCAGCTGGGCTGAAGCTTGAAGTCTGCGAAGACCGCCACTTCTTTACGACAGTAAGCGAGTTTGCAGCGCATGCCAATGGGCGAAAGTCGCTGCGGCTGGAGTACTTTTACCGCGAGCTGCGGCAACGCTACAACATCCTGATGGACGACGGCAAGCCCGCAGGAGGCCAGTGGAATTTTGATGCCGACAACCGCGAAGCCTTCGGTCCTCAAGGCCCCGGCCCGGTACCGGCCCGCGTGACCTTTGAACCCGATGCCCTCACGCAAGAGGTCATTGCACTGGTAAACACCCGCTTTGCCGACCACCCCGGCACGCTCGATAGCTTTGCTTGGCCAGTTACGCGCAGTCAAGCCTTAAAAGCATTACAGCGCTTTATTGACGAGCGTTTGCCTCTTTTTGGTCGGTACGAAGACGCCTTATGGCCTGGTGAGCCCTGGCTTTATCACTCCCACTTGTCTTCTGCCATGAACCTCAAGCTGCTCAGTGCGCACGAGGTGGTTCAAGCGGTGGAAGCGGCTTACCGGTCTGGCCATGCGCCGCTTCAAAGCGCTGAGGGATTTATCCGCCAGATCCTAGGATGGCGGGAATACGTGCGCGGTATTTACTGGATGCAAATGCCCAGCTACATCGAGCGCAATGCCCTGAATGCCGAGGAAGAGTTACCCAGCTGGTTTTGGACTGGTCAGACAGACATGGCTTGCTTGCGCGATGCCATCACGCAGACCCTTGAACACGGCTATGCACACCACATACAGCGCCTGATGGTCACAGGTCTTTATGCACTGCTCCTTGGGGTGCGGCCTCAGCAGGTGCACGCTTGGTACCTGTCGGTCTATGTGGACGCAGTTGAATGGGTAGAATTGCCCAACACCTTGGGGATGAGCCAGTACGGCGACGGCGGCCTCATGGCAAGCAAGCCCTATGTTGCTACAGGCAAGTACATCCAGCGCATGGGTGGGCCTTGCAAAGGTTGCCGCTACGACCCCGCGCTGCGAGAGGGTGAAAGAGCCTGTCCTTACACCACGCTGTACTGGGATTTTTTGATGCGGCACGAAACACTGCTCGCCAAAAACCCCCGGATGGCTTTGCAGGTCAAGAACGTGGTGCGCATGACTGACAGCCAAAAGCAAGCTGTGACGCTTCGTGCCGATGCAATTCGCCGTGGTGAAGTCGGCGTAGCTCAATGACAGTGCTTGATACTTTCCCGGCCAAGCGCCTGCGCCAAGTACCCATGTAAACCAGACTATGAACAATACGAATCAGATCAACTCAAGCCAGTGCAATGGATCACTGACCGTGCTCTACGACGGCGCGTGCCCGCTATGCAGGCGCGAAATTGCTGTCTACCGTGACCTGCAACCGCTGCAACCAGGCTCGACGGTGAGCTTTGCCGACATCAGCAACGCGGCTGTACCACTGCCAGCCGGTACAACACGAGAACAGTTACTGGCGCGGTTTCATGTGCAAGGCCGCGATGGTCAACTGCTCAGCGGAGCTCAGGCATTTTTGGCCTTGTGGGCCGCCCTGCCCGGTTGGCGCTGGCTGGCCATGATCGGACGCTTGCCGGGAGCTGGCTGGGTGATGGAGCGGATGTACCGGTTATTTTTAAGGTGGCGGCCAACGATTCAGCGCTGGGCATTGCACTGGGACTGACACCCCTCGACAAAGCCTGCAGCTTTCCGTTAAGCAATTACTTATTTTTTTCACTACAGTTTTTCAAGGTAGCCCATGACATCCATCGTTCTCATTACAGGCGCAAGTGGCGGCATTGGCAGGGCCCTCGCAAATCAACTCCATAGCCAAGGCCTTCGAGTTGCAGTCGTTGGGCGTGACATAGACCGTTTGACCGACGTTGATGCGGCACTTCGCATTGCTGCAGACATCACCACGCCGGAGGGCGCAGAACAAGCAATCGCCACCTGCCAAAAGTCGTTGGGCGCTGCGCCATCACTGCTGGCACATTGCGTGGGCAGCACTTTGATTGCGCCTCTGCATCGCACCAGTGTGCAGGCCTACCGCGAGGTCATGCGCATCAATCTCGATAGTGCTGTATTCATGTTCCAAGCTTGGGTTACCGCGCTTCAGGGCGGCCCCGGCGCTGCCGTGATGGCAAGCTCCGTGGTGGCTCGGATTGGTGTGGCCAACCACGAAGCAATTGCCGCAGCTAAAGGAGGAGTTGAGGCTCTGGTACGTAGCGCTGCGGCGACTTACGCCGCCCAAGGGCTACGCATCAATGCAGTGGCACCTGGTCTCACCGAGACACCTATGACGGCCAACATGCTTAAGATGGCAGCAATGCGAGAGGGTGCCGCACGCCAGTACCCTTTGGGCGGTATTCAAACTGCTGAGCAAGTCGCTGATGTCATGGCTTTTTTACTGGGAGACGGTGCCGCCCGGCTGACGGGCCAGGTCATTGCAGTGGACGGTGGTTTCACCACTGTTAGGCCCTTGGTGCGCTAACTGACCGGGTTCAGTTACATGAAGCACGGCTTAGAAAAATCGCAGGATATTCGCCAGCAAATCTGGAAAGAACTTGGACGAGCCAGCGTAGACCGTAAGTCGCGCAAAATCTGAGTGGCGACCATCACTTCGCCTTGTTGAATGCCCAGGTACTCCAGATGGACTGGTTGGAATTGGGCCATGGCGCACATCGTCGAGCGCGCCTAAGCGCCGACACATGGCAATGGCTCATCCCCTGAAAAATTCAAACAAAACCTTGCACCTTCCCGTATTGAAAAACGTAATAGCTTTGCGGATTTTCTGAAATTTGGAGAACCCGGCGTGTATCGAACTTTTCCGACGAGCTGCTAACTCATTTGAACTGGCTGTCGTCAAACAAGCCACTGATCCAGAAGCGGCCCGACATAGTCTCTGCCCAAGTCATGACCACCACCGGGCACCACGGTTGCAGTGATTCCAGTGAGTAGTCCCAAAGCCTGAACGTTGGCAGGAATGCTTTGCCAATCTTCTTCCCCAACATGCATCTCGCATTGGCGCGGAACCTTGAACTGGCCGGCCTCAGCCAAGTCCTTCAGTCTTGTCGGCCTCGGGGGAGAAAAACTGGTGCGCGCCTCAGCATTTGTGAACTCACCCACGATGGGGGACAACAACAGCACTCGACCCGGAAAAGATGGCAGCTGAGTTTGTGCATGCAAGAAAAGATACGCACCAAAGGAGTTGCAGATCACCTGGGCATCTTCATGCCAAAAGTGGTCTTTAAGGTCCTGACCTACCGTGGCGATTTGTTCATCAAACGGCAACAAACGAAAGTCGCCTCGTGTTTCTCGTCCAGCCACATCAAACCCTCGATCCATCAACGCCCTGCCCAATCCTGAGGCCAGTTGACCGCCATAGCCCGGCAGGTAATAGATAGTTTTTGCAGTTGAATTTGCCATGCTTTGATTGTGGCTCAGGTACGTACAAGGTTGGTGATTTTAAATGACAGTTCTATTTGACAGTTTTACTGTATGATAGAAAACATGGACACCACTTTTACCCTGGACCAACTCAGCGCGCTGACCGATTTGCCGCTGAGAACGATCCGTTACTACATCCAGCTTGGACTGGTTGATCGTCATGAGGGCGATCGAAAACATGCCCGCTACACCCAAAAGCACTTGGATCAGGTGCTGCAGGTTCGAGCCATGGCCGATCAGGGCACACCGCTGGAACGCATCAAGCAACTGATCAACGGAATCACAACGCCCCTTCCCTCTTCAAAGGCTGCGGGTGACATCTCAGTCATTAGCAAGGTATTCATCGCCCCCGGCGTTGAACTGCACATAGAACCGCAAATGGCGGGACTCTCGCCTGAAAAACTCCGCCTATTTGTCCGTTCCGTCCTCTCCACCTGGGAAGAAATCAATGCAAGCGAATAACAAACAAATGGGACTGCACGCCAAGGACATGGACGCCAACATTGGGTTGGTCTCAGCCCATGTGACAGGACGCCTCAATGGCTTAGTGGCCCAGATCAAGATTCGCCAGGTCTACAAGAACTGGTCAGATGACAACGTTGAATGCGTTTACACCTTCCCTCTGGGTTGGCAAAGCGTTCTGCTCGGCATGCGGGTAGAACTGAATGGCAAAAGCCTTGCAGGAACAGTCAAACCTAAGAAAGTGGCAGAGGCTCAATACGAAGCAGCGATCGACAGCGGTGACTTGCCCGTCATGTTGGAGCGCTCCGGTAAGGACCTGTACACAGCCAACATCGGCAACATCCAGACGGGGGATGAAGTGGTCATTGAACTTGACTACGCCCAAATCCTGAAAGCCGAAGATGGCGCGATTCGATTCAGCTTGCCCACGACCATAGCGCCAAGGTACGGCGATGCTTCAGCGGAGGGCTTGAAGCCACACCAACAAGCATTCGCAGATCCACAAGCTGAGCAGCGGCTATTTCTGAGCCTTGAGTTGTCTGAAAATCTGAGCAAAGGCACGGTTTACAGCCCAAGCCATAAAATTCAGCTTAACCGTCAAGACAATCAGTGCGCCTTCAAGTTAGAAGGTGCGGCTTGGTTGGATCGGGACTTTGTATTGGTCATCGACCGGCTTGGTGACATGAACTTTGCCGTCGCAGCACAAGATCCTGTTCGCCCTGGAGAGGCCACAGTGCTGACAGGCGCTATGTACCGTCCGGAAAGCTCTGCAAAAAATCACCCAGTCTTAATCAAAGTGCTGGTCGATTGCTCTGGCTCTATGCAGGGCGACAGCATCGAGCAAGCCAGAGACTGCCTCAACTGGCTGTTCGGACAACTGAACAATTCGGACCAAGTTTCGTTCACCAGGTTTGGCAGCAGCGTCGAGCATGACCACCCAGAACTCAAACCCTGCACATTAATCCACCGACAACTGTTAAAAGCAGCGTCGCGTCGGCTAAATGCTGATCTGGGCGGCACAGAGATTGATGACGCGCTGAAAAAGGTCATCGCCATCGAAAGTGGATCCCCAGAAGAATCCAAAAATGCGGTGATTTTGCTGATCACCGACGGCGAGGTTTGGAACATTGAAGAAACCATCGCCAGAGTTCGAGCATCTGGGCAACGCATCTATGCCGTGGGTGTGGGTTCAGCTCCATCAGAAAGCCTGCTCAAAGACATGGCAGATGTGACTGGCGGCGCTTGTGAAATGGTCACTCCCCGTGAAAACATGCAAAAAGCCGTGGAGCGTCTACTTCACCGAATTCGGCAAACACAGGCTATCGAACAAGAAGTGTCTTGCGAGGCACCCATCGTCTGGCAATCCAAGCCAGCGGGACACGCAGCTGCTGGTCAAGCCTTGATGTCTTGGACACAAATACAAACGCATGACAGCTTGCTGGATGGACTGCAGATGGTGCAGACCATTTATCCCAACGGCAGTCCAACGCCCTGCCCTGTCGTTTGGGACAACAGCCAAGACCTCTCACGCATCGCAGTCGCCTTGCGCCTAAACGACATGACTGAAGCAAAAGAGCGAGAGCGTCTCGCTGTCGAATATCAATTGGTCACCAGCGAAACCAATTTAATTCTTGTTCACGAAAGAGCTGAAAACGAAAAAGCAAACGACTTGCCGGAGTTGCACCAGGTGAAGCCTATGCTGGCTGCCGGATGGAGTGGTAACGGAGTTGCTGCGTATAGAAGAAAAGCCCCTTCGCTTCAAGTCTTGCGATCTGGCTGTGACAACGCACCATTCATAGCTGAATCCCATATAAACATGAGCCAGTCTGTTCCGGCCATGTGGCGCTCCAATAGGACCCATGCTACCGCCCGAGTTGATGGGATGGCAAACGCAGGCATGGATGACATTGAGATACCGGCGTTTCTCAGGAAACAAGAGTCGTCCTCCGATTCAAAGCCCGTCAAAACATTCGTCCAAAAATTCAAGGACATCGTCAGTACCCCCAATAAACCGCCGCAAAGTACGCACACGGTCAAAAAACCGCAGGGCACATCAGATGAGCTGAAAGCCATCCTGGCCAATAAGACCAACGCAAACAACCCAATTAATGAATTACTGACAAGCTTCAACCAGATAGCACTTACGCACACGAGATTCAGATCTGCGCTTGCCGCATGCCTCCGAAAAAACCAAGCCAACTACATGGAGTGGTTGATCACAAAGCACATGAAGGCTGCTGGCTCTGGAGCACCCATCTGGGCGATTTTCATCAGCTGGGCAGCGGAAAACCTATCCGTCGAGCTTGATCGACATGCTGAAATGTTGTTGAGAGACTTCCTGATTCCAATTGACAGCGATCTGCAAAGCGCGATTTACGCAGAACTGTCTGAATTGAAAAGAGATGCAAATCATCATTTGCCATCTGCGCAGGTTGACTAAGGGCGGGTGCGAAACTATCATGCAGCATGAATGCATGAAAAAAGGATCACACCATGGCTCACCCTGCAGCGGACAACAAAATGGTTAAATCCATTGGTGCCAGCGGACAGATCTCCTTGGGCAAAGAGTTCGCAGGAAGGCAAGTCCTTGTGGAATCACCCGCCAAAGGTGTCTGGATCATCAGAACAGCCACCATTACGCCTGATCATGAACACTGGGTGCCAGAAAAAAACGCGCAATCGGCCGCAAAAAAAACTCGCACAAATAAAACCAGATCGCCGATTCAAAGAGCCCGATCAAAATCACCAGACTGATGCCTGCACATGTTTGTAAAGAACAAGCATCCACGAGGAGAAAGATAAAAATGTTGGACTTATTCGCCGCCTTGGGCTTTCACTGGGATCGTGAAAAAATCCCTCATGGTGTGCCAACCCATTCGCTGGAGCGCGTGACATTTCATTTTCATCGCATGCTGACAACCTATGTGTGGGATGCATCCGTGCTCGAAGGGAACCCCTTTACTTTTCCTGAAGTCAAAACTTTGCTGGAAGGCGTGACAGTCGGGGGCCGAAAAATTTCAGATCAAGAGCAGGTGTTGAACTTGGCGGAAAGCTCCAAACAGCTTTTGGCTCTTGTTAAAGCAGGAAAATTCGTGCTTAACAAAAGTTTATTCACAGAACTGCATGGGCTTGTTGCCAAAAATGAAGCTCTGGAATGGGGTCACTTTCGCGGCGAAGGTCCAGAAACCAACTACACACCAGATGTCGGCTTGGGCCCCGAGGGTCGTTACACACCGCTACCCACTTTGGCTGGAGCACCAGAGTTAAATCGGGTGTTTTCTGGTGGAATCCAAGCGCTTGAAAAAGATGTCGAAAATGCTTTTGAAAAAGCGGCTGCATTTTTCCTATTCGGAGCCTTGCAGCAATTCTTTTTTGACGGTAACAAACGCACATCCCGCTTCATGATGAATGGCGTTTTGATGTCCGCCGGCATCGATGCAATCAGTATCCCAGCGGCTAAGGCTCAAGACTTTAACGAAAAGATGGTGCGGTTTTATACGACAAAAGACGCAACTGAAATGATGGCGTTCTTGGTTGCCTGCCATCCAGATGCCATCACCATTCAGCAAAACAACACTTGAACGGCTGAATCCTTTAAACGGCAATACGATTCAGCACCTCAAGCTTTTGCTCAAGCGTGTAGCCCACTGTGCCGTAGTTGTTGAACTCAGATCCACCACTAGAGTGACCTGTGATGCTCTCGGCCAAACGCGTGGGAATATCGTTACAGGCTTTCATCCTGTCGATCAGGGCATGGCGGAACATGTGACTTCTGAACTCTAGTTCGGCCAGATACTTGTTCATGATCGCCGAGCAACTGTTACTGCCATGGTAGTGGGCATACTGCGGCACCAGCCATTCACTGCCTTCGCACTTGGCCATCTCCACCAGTCGCTTGGCCGCAAACAGCGACACACCTACCAACGGTACCGCACGAATACTGCTCTTGTTCTTTCGATTGGAGAGTGAATTTTTGCGGATCCAAATGTGCGGAATCGGGTGATTAAAAACACAATCCTCTACACGGGCGTATACAGGTTCAGACAGTCGCAAGCCCGTATTCAACTGGATCAGCCCAATGAACTTGTAGGGCTTGAAACGCGTCATCAACTTTTGTTTGACTGCCAGCAACAAGTCATGGGTAATCACAGGCATTGGCCTGCGCTCATCTTCGCCGGAAATTTTCAGAGCACGGAATGGGCTTAGTCTGTCTATGTCCAGACATTTGAATGCCACATTGAGCATGGCGTTCAAGATCGCCGTTTGCTTGCGGACCGTCACGGGTTTCAAACCCAAACTCAGCAAATGGTCACGAAAGATGCATGCATGCACATAACGCAAATCACACAGGTGCAAATCACCGACCAAGGACGAGAAGCGCCTGAAAACATGCAAGACATCGCCCTTGAATTTTCGTCCATCGCTGGCATCACTTTCATGGAGGTAAATCGCCATGGCATCGGAAATTTTAGGTTCGGCATGCAGTTCTTTGCGGATGAAATAGTTGCCAATCAGCTCAGCAACAAAAGCCTCATCGAAGTCAACACCCCTCACCCGAACCAACCGCCGCAAGACAGCGTCTGGAGTTGATTTAACAATCTCAAAGTGGCCGTCACTCATGCTCAAAAATAGTCAATTTGCACCCAACAAATTTACTGTCAAAGACGCAGATGGACAACCGGATTTAGACGAATTCTTAGGACGATCTGGACAGAAAACCCATGAAATTTTCTACCCAAACTAAGCGCTACAACACCTCTCATGTAGGCCTTGGATCCGTGTCGATACCGGCTCTCAAATTAGCCGCGTTACGCTTGTTTTATGCGCTGCTAGATGCCTGGGTTGATGAATACCCCATAGAGCCAACAGACATTGCCCGTGGGTATGCAGAAACCATTTTTGCTATGCCTGTCATCCCCATGGCCATAGATTTTTAAAACAGCCGAATTCGGGGCCAAAGCCACGCGTTTTCGAGTCTTTTGACGGTTTATCGTGGCAAGTTACCCTGGCCTGGCCCCATCGTTTGTTGCTGCAATCCATAGGCATCAGCCTGGCTGAAGCTACTTGAATGGGTTGGCCTCAGCACTGGTTGTGAACTGGGCAGTGGTGGGGGCCTGCTGGGGGTCACTACCCTTGCCTGCTGGGGTACCGGACTTTTCGGTGGGGGTAGCTTGGGGGCTGGCGGTTTCGGCTTGGGGGCTGGTGGCTTTTTCGGAACAATCTTTTTAGGCTTGATCCTCTTGGGCTTTGGGGTGGCTGCAGCCTGCGCCTTGAGCCTGGCCTGCTCCTTGGCCTGTGCCATCACAGCAGACCAAACGTTGTCTGATATCAATCGCCAAAGAGCAAGTTGATCGTCCGCATTGGCTATTTCATTAAATCGCATAGTTGCTCTCCTTTCTCTATATTTATTTAGCAAAAAAATCGACATCTCGTCCCCTCAATTTCGATCTGCTCATAAATAAAAATATGCGGATCAACGAACTCGTCAAACCCAAGACTCCAGAGCAATTGAAGCTGGACCAACTTCGCGCTACGCGGGAACGCGCAACCACTGCTGTTCAACAGGAACGGGAACGACAAAAGACACAGCGGGCTCAAAAAGCCCTGCAGTTATTGACCAAGCCTAAGGCTCCCACAGCAAAAACAACCAAGCCCATTGGCACCGTAAAACCCATTGCGCCAATCAAATCGATCTAGCCAAAAGAAAGCCGACACCAAGATGAATCAAGGTGTCGGCCATTGCTTTAAGCAGTGATCGCTTGTGAGGCAGCTTTAAGTGGCAGCTTCAACTTGCCCTTTTTGACAGCGCCCTCCTCCTTGCCAAATGCAGCCTTGACCAAACCACTGACTGCTTCAATGCGAGCATCCAGCTCTCCGGCATCCACAGCAGCACGCAAAACTTCAAGCGTGGTGATAACGCCTGCGATGGTGTCAGTCTCGATGGCGTTCTTTCCTTCGACCACATCCAAAGTTCGTGCGCCATAACGGACGGTGATGCATAGCTTGCCGTTATCTCCAGACCACCACCATGGTTTCAACCGCTTGGGAATTTCAACTCGTCGCATTTCGCCTGTGGCGTCATCCCTGACTGTGCGAACCTTGACCGGTACAAATTCACTACCTGACTGAACGGCTTTTGCCATTTGAATCTGCTCATGCAGCTTGGCGCTGAGCTTTTGCCGTCTGGCATGCGCTGGGCTAGTGTCCTGCTGACGCTTGCTGGCGATGAATTTCAATGCATTGAGACCTGACATTTGCTACTCCTTGTGTGTTGCAGGAATAACAAATTTATTGTCAAACCATAGCTCTGAGCAACCGAATCATTGGTAACCCGACAGTCTGGAAGGACACCACTCGCAGCCTCAGCCAATCAAGATGTTGGGAAACACCGATTTGTATCCTTTGGCCAAAGCTTCCTCTTGCTCGATTCTTTTCTTATGCTCGCTTTCCTCGGCAGCAGCGTTCAAGGAATGCGGTTTGTAACGCTCTAACTGCTTAGGGGTCAAATGCCAATAAGGGTTGCCCGTTTGCTCGCGCATCTGCATTTCAATCTCGGTCTTGAAATCAACGCCCAAACGACGCTTGAAGAAGATGGCGTCGTGAACATTGGCAATCGGTGTGTGACCCTTTGTCAATGCTACGCGCCTGACGATGTCCATGACCTGTGTTTCGCCGTGCTGGTAAAGGTAAGCCATAACCTTGGGTTTGCTGGGCCTGCCACTGTCGGTTTGCAGGAAGCTTTCTTGAAGCAAATCTGGGCGGTGCTTTTTAACGAGCTCGTACAGGTAGTCGTCCAAAGCGTTTTGTTCTTTAATAAAAAGCTTCACGGTCTTGTCGGCTAAAAATCGCTTTCTATCGTCTCCATTTTTTAAGATGTCGACCAGGGCTGGATTGGTCCAATTGCCCGAAGCATCCAACCAGCCATTGGCGGTTTGTCGTGCGCCGAAGCTGATGGCGGTAAACGCTTGCTTGAGCAAGACAGGCTGCAGGTCTTTGGGCACTGGACTCGTGTCGCCAAAGGTGAAATACCTGATCGTGGCCATCAAGTCAGCCTTGTCTTCCAGGTACAGCAAAGTGGCTGGGAAATGCTTGCGCAAATCAAGATCAAATCCCGAATCGCAAAGCAAGCTTCTGGCATACCCCATCTTCCAAGCCACCACACTGCTGCGAATGTCGTACTCCCAGCAATTACCCAACATGGCCCTTCTCAAGTCCTTGTTGACGTTTTGAACACTGGTGCCTTCGTAGTACGTGCGCCCAAACTGACTTGGTTTGACCCGCTGCACGTAATAGCCCTTGGTGAGGGTGGCAACGTTAATGATCGTCAGGGCTTGACGAAGAATAGTGTCTTTTTGAGCGCCCTTGATGTGCAAAGATTCCATCTCCACCCAGTACAGGTAGGCCTTGACGGATTCGATGTCAACCGGCACCCAATGGAAAAGCTCAGCGAGTTTTTCGTCTTGCCAAACCTGTCCGTATTCAGGGTACAGGTGATCAAACAATGCCTTGTTGGCTACTGGATCACCACTGAGGTACGCATCAATTTCCTCATCCGTGGTTGCCGTCGCCAATGATCCGGGAGGTACGGACAAAGTGTTCTGCATTGTGATCAAGGGTGACAGTTTGACCTGTGAGTACTGGCCAGTGAATTTACTGCCGGGCACCACCGTTTCCAAAAGCTCCAGGTTGTTGTCGCGTAACCATTTGTGAAGGCGAATCTTTTTTGAACCAATTTGGCCACCCTTATTGGCCAATTGATCCAAAGAGACCGCGTACAAGTTCAGCTTGAGTTGTTCGGGTGTTTGGCCGTGTTGCAAGGCATCGAACAGCATGGACTCAACCACAGCGACATACTTGGCCAATGCTTTTTTAGCCGAAGCAGCAGGCCGAGGAAAGGCTTTGTGCAAAGCCTCTTCGACTGACTCATGAACGGT
Source organism: Limnohabitans sp. Rim28 (assembly GCF_000293865.2). GTDB lineage: Bacteria > Pseudomonadota > Gammaproteobacteria > Burkholderiales > Burkholderiaceae_C > Limnohabitans_A. The sequence continues at coordinate 39,164 of NZ_ALKN02000002.1, forward strand.
GATTTTGATCACAGGGTGCCGACTCCTTGATGTGAGAAATCTCGGATTTCCTATGTATTTAGCGCTTTTTCATAGATTTCGGCAATAAGTGAAAAAGTCACAGACATATAGTAATTTCAATCATTCAATTGAAATATCACCTGATCCAAATGGCATCTTGAAGTGGCGCAGCCACCCAATGCCGCAGGCATGCAGCTCCTTGCTTGGATCAAGTCTTATGCCAATCAGTCAGATGGACAGGTGTTTTTTGATAGGAATAAGTACTTGATGCGCACATACAAAGCATCAGTCAGGGTCAAGGTTAACGGAAGAACGCAGGTCATTGCCACGGAAATCCGGGCGCCCAATGCGCAAGACGCTCGTTGGCTGCTCTGGGCCATGTACGGATTTCACAGCGTCCAGGCAGGGCCAACGCCTAAGAGCCAAGAAGGATAAGGCTCCAAGCTGCTCAGATTGGCAAAAACAGGGGTTGATCGTAAAATTGAATACACGATAAAAATACAGCCCATGAAACCATCCGACGCACTAGCTGCTCACCGTAACGAAATTCGCGAGATTGTCCTCTCCCATAGGACTTCGAATGCCCGCGTTTTCGGTTCTGTGGTTCACGGATCGGACACCGAGGAAAGCGATCTCGACATCCTCGTGGACACTACTGAAGACACAACACTCTTTGACCTGGGTGCTATTCGATACAAGCTTCGCAACTTGTTGGGTGTTCAAGTGGATGTGCTGACACCAGCAGCGCTACCTGAAAAATTTCTTCAAACTGTCATCGCAGATGCTCGACCAGTATGAATCCCGATCCTCTATTCGAAATATTTGATGTTTGACCCCAAGGACATTCGTAACTCAAAAGATCCGGATTTGGCTGGCTCCTATGCCGCTATCCATCGCGCGGCAAAATCTGCTGAGGACCTTGCCATCAAGACCAACACAGCCATCATCGTGTCGGTTGACGGCAAGCCTGTACGAATCACTGCAGCCGAATTGATCAAAAAGCGCGAGCTTGAATCAGCTAAGCCCACACCAAACATTCCAACTGTTTGAATCGCGGAAGATAAGCGTTTCATGGCACTCAGCATTGAAGACATCGGGGAAATCGACCAGGTCGTTGGCGATTGGTGCCTCGCTCGCGTTCCCGCTCACCTCAAGCAATCCGTTGATTACGACTACGAAATCGACGGTCAGGCCGTGACGATTTTAGAAGTGAGACCTGCTTGGAGGGGGACTCCCGGCGAAGTAACCCGTCAGCCTATAGCCAGGTTTCGGTTCGTCAAAGTGACCGGTTTCTGGAAAATCTTCTGGATGCGAGCAAGCGGTAAATGGCACGCGTATGAACCCATGTTCGAGGTCAATGATCTGGTCGATGCACTAGATGTCATTGAGTCAGACCACTACGGCTGCTTCTTTGGTTAAATGAAAGTACATCAAACAAGCGGCACATCATCCCAACTGGTCGTGTAGTTCGGAGATTTACGCTCCTGCTTCATCTGCCAACCTGAGTAAGCGCCTTGAGTTGACACCTTGACAGCACCTCGCCCATAGCGTGCATTCAAGTTGTCCAGTGCTTCCATAAGCTTGTGTTTGTCGGCATGCACTGCTTCCAGCAAATCGCCTTGGCTGTGCGTAACGGGACTGATTTCGCTCAACATGATCCCAGCTCTTTTGTACTGGTAGTCAGGCTTGAACATTCGCTCGCACAAAAAGGCGGCCCACCTGTTCACTTCCAATGAGTCGTTGGTGGGGTATGGCAATGGCACCGCCAAGCAAGGTGCGTATTGGGGTAATTCTTTGCGAAATCGGTTGGTCCCTAAAAACACCTGAATTACAGAGGCATGGCTTTTTTGAGCGCGCAATTTCGCGCAGGCATTGGCCACAAACGTTGACAGCGCATCTTTCAAAACAGGCAACTCGGTGACCATGCTGCCAAAGGAGCGGCTTGAGACGATTTGCTTCTTGTCCGCTGGCACCTCTTCCAACTTGATGCAAGGAGTCTCTTGCAACTCCCGCTGGGTTTTCTCCATGACGACACCAAACTCCGCCCGCAACGTTGGTATGTGGGCTTCGCGCAGATCCAAGGCGTTGGTCACTCCGAAGCTGGCCAAGCGCTTAGTTAATTTACGCCCTACACCCCAAACATCCTCCACAGGTAGGTGTTGAAGCAAATTGGTTTTCTGCACATTGGTCAGTGCGTTGTAGTTGAAAACGCCTTTGGACCTGGGATGCTTTTTTGCCACATGGTTGGCCAACTTGGCCAAGGTCTTGGTTGGCCCAATGCCTACGCAAACAGGCATACCTGTCCACATGCCCACACGTTCACGCATGGCGTAGCTGACCTCTCTGATCTTTGGCATACCCGTCAAATCAACAAAGTTTTCATCGATCGAGTAAACCTCGCACTGCGGCGAGAAGTCACTCAATATGGTCATTACTCGGTTGGACATGTCAGCGTAAAGCGCATAGTTGCTGCTCATGGCCAAGATGCCATGCTCCTCGGCTAACTCCTTGCACTCAAACCAAGGTTGACCCATCTTGATGCCCAAGGCCTTAGCTTCGTTCGAGCGAGAAACTACGCAGCCATCGTTATTGGACAAAATGACCATCGGCACACGCGCCAGATCTGGGCGGAAGATCCGCTCGCACGACACGTAAAAGTTATTGCAATGCACAAGCGCCAAGGCCTGCTGGCTCTTCGGCAACATGGCGTCAATACAACTTGTGAAGGTTGCGCGTGACCACACCCCAGATCACCAACTCCTCACCGTCCTTGACCACGATGGGTGGAAACAACGGATTTTCAGCAATCAGCTTGACCACACCCCCACGGCGATGCAAACGCTTGACGGTGTATTCGTCGTTCAGCACGGCCAACACGATGTTGCCGTGCTTGGCTTCGATAGAGCGATCCACCAACAGCTCATCTCCCTCGTAGATGCCGATGCCATTCATCGAGTCACCCTTGACCCTAAAAATAAAGGTCGCCTCTTTGTTGCGGATCAGGAGTTCGTTCAGATCAAGTCGTTTGCGCGTGTGATCGGCCGCAGGTGAAGGAAAACCGGCACGGACTGTCCAAGAACACATCTCTAGCCAGACCTTGGTGTCGGACACGGAGACGGGCTGAGGGTGAGAAATTTCGGTTGTTTGCATACCTGCAATATACTGTGTATTCATACAGCAAATCAAGTACACGACTTACCTGTCAAAAGAGTACTTGTAGGCAAAACAAGTCATCTCCGACTGCTAGTCCGCTTTAGGCTGGTTGGAGTCACTCGCGTTAAGTGGACGTCATAGTTGCGATGATTACTACCGGTCATTCAAGCGGGAGTAGCTCCTACGACCGCTGTAATTGAAATACCGGTCACTCGACATGTCGCGCATGCGATCCGTGATTAAGCGTACATGAATGATCGGTCTGGTGCTGGGTGTACAGACAATCCCGACCAGAAGAGGTTTATCGTTATGCTGGAATCGATATTCTCGAATGCAGCGGCATGCGACGATCGAATGAGTCACTTCTCTAGCCTAATCCGACCGAAATCAGACATTCAATCATTTATTGCGAAAAGTAGATTAAGGCTCTGTTTGGCATGAGCTTCAACAATTCTTAAATGCTTCTTTGGTCAGATCACGGAAGCGTAAACCGCAAGGCACCTGAACGGCCATTGGGCAATTTCACAGTGACGACTGCTTTGCTCCCCTTCGGTAATGCACTGGTAACAGTGGCCGACAAACTGTTGGAGCTAACGGGGGTAAATGTCAGTTCTGTTCTGTTGTTTCCATTTAGTACAACCGCCTTGGCAGAGCCTCCGTCCATGACAACAGGTTCCCCATGAATGGTGATGTGAAGAGTTAGGGTCATCGCCTTGACGACCAACTCACCTTGAAATGAGCCTGCCTCTGCAACCACACCTCCGTACATAGGTTTTCCATGATCGGCGTGCGCAAGAGCAGCGCTAGGGGCAATCATGCAGGCAGTCATCAAAGCCACCAGCGAAAAGCGTCGAATTAAATTCTCTTGGTTATTTTTCATGAAAAGTTCCTCAATGAAGATTGAAAAGGGGGCTGAATAACGACTCAACAAGAGTAACGCATGCGCATCATGGCCCCTCCTCGGCGTTGCGCAATTTTTCCGACGGCTTTCTACCATATCGAGCAAACAAAACTGGCGTGACAAATGCATCTAGCAGGGTTGAGCTAATGAGCCCCGAAAATATGATGACAGCAACCGGATGCAAAATCTCCGTTCCAGGCTGCTCCGCCTCAAACAACAGGGGTGACAATGCCAAAGCAGCTGTCAATGCTGTCATCAATACCGGAACCAATCGCTCAATAGAGCCTCGTATCACCAACTCACGACTAAATGGTTCGCCCTCGGTCCGCATTAGATGAATCCAGTGACTGATTTTCAAAATGCCATTGCGTGTGGCGATTCCAGCCAGAGTCACAAAGCCTACAAGCGCAGCCACTGAAAGGGGTTGGCCAGACAGCTTGAGGCCAACAACGCTACCAACTAAAGCCAACGGCACATTCGACATGACCAGCAAGGCCAGTACCGAGGACTGGTAGCGTGAATACAGCACCAGAAACACGAGTAATGCCGAACCTGTGGCCAGTATCGCAATCAACCGGCTGGCCTCCTCTTGTGCCTGGAACTGGCCACCCAATGAGATTGAGTAGCCCTCGGGCAGTCGACTTTCGGCAACAACGGCACGGATATCAGCAACCACATCGCTAAGTGCACGACCCTGCGCGTTGGCAGAAATGACAATCCGGCGGCGACCATTGTCCCTGGCGATCTGATTTGGACCGTCGCCCTCTTCAATGCTTGCCAGCTGCGAAAGTGGCACACGACCACGAGGCGTATCAATCAGCACTTGCGCTAGACCCTGCGGACTACGGGCAGATTCCGGCAACCGCATCACTAAGTCAAAACGGCGACTGCCCTCCACGACTTGGGTCAAGCGGGCCCCTTCTACAAGGGCCTGCAACTCAACCAACAATTGAGAAGATGACATTCCATAGCGCGCAACAGCCGCGTGATCAATGCGTACTCTGACCTGTGGTGCCAAAACTTGCTTTTCGATCTCCAAGTCAGCTAATCCGGGTATTGAGGCCAGACGCAAGCGCAAAGCGGCAGCCTGTGATCGAAGCGTGTCTAGGTCATCCCCCACAATACGGATTGCGATCTGCGCTCGTACACCTGAAAGCAAGTGATCCAATCGGTGCGAGATGGGTTGTCCAATGCTCACGGCCACTGGCAATGGAACTAGAGCCGCTCGCATATCCGTGTAAATCGCGTCCAATGATCGGTCGCTTCGGCGTAATCTAACGTCTAACTCTGACACATGCACACCTTCGGCATGCTCATCCAGCTCGGCGCGTCCCGACCGCCGCGCGACGTGTTCAACCTCAGGCACGGCTTTGAGCGCAATCTCTGCTGCCGATCCCATACGGGTTGATTGATCTAGCGTCACACCTGGATTGAGCCTAAGACTGACCACTGCCGATCCTTCATTAAAAGGCGGTAAGAAAGTTTGAGGAAAAGTTGGTACCAGTAGCAATGCAATCACCACACCAATAACCGCAGAACTCAAGGTCAGGATTGGCCGATCAAGGGCATATTGGAGCAGTGACACATAACGGGCCTTTAGGGCTCTTACCATTCGAGGCTCTTCATGTGGCAAACGGTCTAGCCGACGGCCAATGAAAAAATAAGCCAGCACCGGTGTGACTGTGACCGCAACCAAGAGACTGGCAAGTATCGCGGCTATATAGGCGATTCCAAGAGGTACAAACAGTCGCCCTTCGATGCCTGGCAGAGCGAAAAGCGGCACAAAAACCAATGCAACCACTACCGTGGACCAGATGACTGCACCTCGCACTTCTTGGCTGGCATCGCGAATGACTTTCAAAACTGGTCGCGGTTGGTGAAGAAGCGAATTGGCTCGTAGTCGCCTCACTATATTTTCGAGGTCAACAATCGCGTCGTCTACGAGCTCTCCAATAGCAATGGCAATTCCACCTAGTGTCATCGTGTTGATTGAAATATCCAAGGCACGGAATACGAGAATGGCCGTGAGAATGGATAATGGAATCGCTGTCAGTGAGATAACCGTCATACGAAAGTTACCCAAAAAGGCAAACACCACAGCCGCAACCACTGCACCGGCGGCCAAAAGCTTTATCTGCAAATTACCAATCGACGCTTCAATGAAATCAGCTTGGCGGAAGGTAACCTGTGGTGTCGAGATGCCGTCCGGTAAAGACTGCGCGGATTCTGCGAGTGCAGCTTCAACAGCCCGTGTCAAAGTTACCGTGTCTGCTGCGGGCTGCTTTTGAACAGATAAAACTACCGCAGGTGCACCATCCAGACCCGCATCACCTCGTCGAATTGCAGGTCCGAAACCAACATCAGCTACTTGCGACAACACAATACTTTGACCGCTGACCGATCCTGTCCCTACAGCAATTGACCGCAAGTCCTCCAGTTTGGCCGTTCGGCCCATGTGCCGGATCAACACTTCGCGCCCATTGATCGCCAAAAATCCACCCGAAGTATTGGCTGCAAAAGCCGATAAAGCACGTTGCAGAGCTTCAAGCGTAATGCCCAACTCTGCCATGCGACGGGTATCCGGCAGAACCTGAAACTGTCTGACTTCTCCACCGATTGGGATTACTTGCGAAACACCGGGAATTGACATCAAACGTGGACGCAGCACCCAATCGGCAAACTCGCGAACTGCCATCGGCGTGGTTTTAGCTACATCAATGGGCAGAGCAATCAACAAGATCTCGCCCATGATCGAACTAACCGGTCCTAATTTAGGCGTAATACCCGCAGGCAAGGCCGTCTCCAGCGAAACCAGCCGCTCGCTGACAAATTGTCGGGCCTTGTAAATGTCAGTATCCCAGCCAAACGTGACGTAAAGAATAGACAGGCCAGCCGCCGACATAGACCGCACGACCTCCACGCCAGGCAGCCCATTCATCGCAGTTTCTAGAGGGTAGCTGATGAGTTGCTCAACTTCTTCCGGGGCCATCCCCCCGGCTTCGACCATCAAGGTCACCGTTAGTTTATTCAGGTCCGGAAAAACGTCCACCGGTGTACGACTGGTCTGCCAACCACCCCAAAGAAGCAGCACGATGGCCATTGCCATGACCAGTACACGGTTACGCAGACTGGCATCGAGGATCCATTTAAACATGTTGCCTCCGTGCTATCAGCGAACTTGATTGATCAAAGGCGCACCATCGGTGACGACCAATTCACCGCCCTCCAAACCTCGGGTAACCAACACATGCGCAGCATCCAGTGGCTGAACCAAGACACGACGCGGTTCGAATTTTTCAGCAGTAGACTTGATCCAAACCAGAGGCTCATTAGCTGATGAACGAACCAATGCAGCTGCAGGCAGAGGTACGCCCTGCACATCGGTCTTTAACTTCACAGTCACGGCCACAGGTTGACCCACCGCAAGCTGCGATAGGTGAGCACCCTGTCCACGAAATTGCAAGGGAAGCGCCTGATCACGAAGCACTCTACCCGCCCCCAAAAAGGTCAACGGTACAGCTAGATTTCCGACCAACACCGAGGCGGACTCGATCGGCGCTCCCAACCCCGCGCCTGGTGCGGTGACCTCAACCAATAATCTTCGCGGGTCGATGATTTCGAATACCAGTTCTCGAGCGTCTACCACTTGTCCAGAGACCACTCTTGAAGATGCAACAACGCCCGAAATAGGTGACACCAGTGGCTCAGCGGTACCTGCAGCTTGCCAAGATGCCAAGCGCCCCGTCAAACTGGTTAACTCCGCCTCGGCCGCCTCGATTTCTTTTCGAGGTACTGACTCGGCCAAAGTGCGTAGGCGTTCAACACGCTGTGTGGCCAATGTTTGCATACTTCGCAATTCAGCAAGTTGCGAGCCTAGAGATGCACGGTCAGATGGCGACATGGACGGAAGCACAGAGGCCAGGACCTGTCCCTTCTGAACTACCTGACCAAGGGTTGGCAATCCCCTTGAACCCGGCTCAATGCGTCCAGCAACTGTGGCCTGAATACGACCGCCTGCGTTCGGATCCATTGCAATCAAACCAGGTAGCTCAATCGAACGACTAGATTTCTGTTGCAGCACTTCTTGCGTACGTATACGCAGTTGTCGCTGCGAGGACTTGGGAAGAAAAATAGCGCCATCTGGAAGCCTCTGAGGAGAATAGGCGTTCACTACCGTTGTTTGTGCTGGCCCATGGTCATGGCCCTCGTGAGCTTGAGACAATGAAGGAGCCCAAACAAGCGTGCAAGCAATCATTACCGCCAAGTGACGCGGGCGATGCGAAAAAGTCTTTTTCATGTTTGTCCTTGATTCTCAAAAACTAAAACGGCCCAGACGCCGACGAAGTGCAGCGCCTAGCGAAAAAAATGCAATCAATCCTGCTAAGGCCAATAGCCAGGGGAAACTCTGTACCTCAGATGCAGATGGCGTGACCACTTCAAAATCAGTCTGTACAAACTCTCCAGCCAACAAATCTGTTGTGCCCCTGGTAGACACAGTCGCTGTGATGGGGAGCATCTCAGGTACAAAATCAACAGGAAGTGTGGCCACCCAAACCTCACCAGCCAGTTGCGGTTGCAGCTTGGTCTCACCAATCTCGATTTCGATGGATCCGCTCACAACCGGTATGTTGGTTTTGACATCGTCAAGCCAAAGGGTGAGCTTGTTGCCCTCCACTAATCCGACCAATTCAAAATCGGGGCTACTGGCAACAAAACGTGGAGCATTTGTAGAGACCGATCGTGCAACTGACGAGACATCCAGCGCGGTGGCAGATACACCCTTTGCTGCACCAACACTAGCGACGATGGAAACTTCGGGCGCTTTAGTTTTATCGCTTGTTCGGTCATGGCCCTCATGAGCGCTCACTTTGAAGGCGGCAAAGAGAATGGCAATTACAAGAGTATGTAAAACTGAATGCTTTGTTGACTTGATATTCATGGTTCGAGTCCTAGTGCTTGGTTAAGGCGAGCTTGCGCCAACCCAACTTGGTTGCGTGCTGCCTGTAGTGCAAGTTCAGCTTCAAAGGCCAAGCTTCGCACCCTGAGCAATTCGGCAAGGCTGCGTTCACCGGCACGAAAGGCGCGCTCAATAACTTCTTTTACGTGAGTTGCTGCAATTGACCTGGCTGCTTGGGTCTGGGTCATAGCTTGGTTACTGGTCAAGACGATGCGAGCTCGCTGAACTTCAGCATCCAAATCGCGTACTCGTTGTTGAAGCGCCACCTCTGACTCGGTCAAGGTCGCTGCCGCTGCAGCTAAACGTGGCGCATTACGGGCTTCGGTATCGAGCGGGAAATTCATCCCAATACGAAACGTGTTGCGATACGGTGCACCCGCGATATCACGGTCAAATCGTGCCACTGCGGAAATCGTTGGACTGTCTCGCCGGGTGCGCATAGCCAATTCCAAGCGGCTTTGTTCAGTTGAGACAGCCTCGCGGGCCATCTGCAAAGCCGGATGTGACACCAAATTGGTCAATTCGGTGGACTTTTCATGCAAGGAGCCGACTTGGACACTGCCCGTCAAACTCTTGAGATCCACGGATGCAGAGGCCAACTGACCTTGCGAATCCAGCAAACCAGACTCTGCTGCGAGCGTATTAGAAAGTGCCAAGGAAAGATCGACAGGTGCGAGGTCGCCTGCTTGTACCCTTTGCTTCACATCAGCTTCAAGTGCGCGTGCGCTGTCCAGTTGAATCTGTTTTAGACGCAATTGAGTAGCGGCGATTTCAAATGCCCACGCCGCTTCGCGAACTTGTCCGGCTACCCTCAACCTTTTCAGACGCAGCTCAGCATTTAGCAGCGCTCGCTCCTGGAGTAAGACACGACGCTGAGCTTCACGTTGTCCTGGTAACCAAAGAGGTACGGATAGACCCGGTTCGATTTCATTACGGCCAAGTTCATTTGCACGCGTTGTACCAGGGAGAGCAACTCCAGAAGGTAAGTCACGGCGTACGTCAAAACCGAGACTTGGAGCGTTGGGAAACAAGGCCTGATTTGCCATGACCTTCGCATCCAATTCTGCATCACGCGCTGCGTTAACTTGGTCTAGACGGGTTAAGGTCAAGGCCCGCTGATGCAGATCCGCCAATGCTGGTACCGCTTCATTGCGATTCGCTGCTATTGCTTCGGATGTCGGAACAAATCCGGGCTGAGCCAATACACCCGCAGAGGCAAAAGCGAGAAGAAATATAGAACGCATGGGTTCTCACAGGATTTTTCCGTGAGGATTGCGGCCAACTCGGCATCGTCAAAAACTTTTGAAGACGTCGAATGCTTTGGCCCAGCGCAAGCGTCACGTTCGCATGCACTGCGGCATTTCAGATCAGTGATTTGAACTGGCGTGCCCGCTGAGGTCAGGCGGGCAACGTACGTGGCGGCCGGAAAGGACCGTTAGTCGTGTGAGGCATTGATGTCATCACGGGAGCACCATGCAAAACGTTTGAAGGTGCCAGCATAGCCAGCGAAACCGATTGAACTGGCAACGAAACAACTAAATGACAACATCCATCAAAAATATTCGATTCATGAGCCAAGCAGTTAGACGTTATGAGAGAGTTGCTTTCATCTGTGGCAACCAAATCGACCAAGTCCAAGGTATGGTGTTTTGCGTGATGAGTGGCTAAGTCGGAACTGAGGGCAGGGACGCGATCATCCATAGCAACAGGTGTATGGCTGACTTTCCCCTTTACTCCGCAAGGCATGGCAGAAACCGCATACAAGGATTGCAACGGTAGAAGCAATGCAATAACAAATGTCATTATCAAGCGCATAGCAAATATCTTAGCAGTCTTGCTGCTTCTTGAGTCAAAGGTGGGGCCATAACCGTCGGACGTAGAGCGATTAGATGCAACTTGGCAGCTAATTGTTGGCAATTCAATGCGATGGGCGCTCGAAGCTGCCAATGTGTAAATATCTGAAATGGCTGCTTATATCGATTGACGGCTAGATAAGCTGAATCCTCCGACGAACCGCTTTGCTAGACCCAGAATTTGGATTGTAGAAGTTATCGACCTGCACCAGTCAAGGCTGTCGCTGCCGCCACGCGGTCCAGTAACTGGGTTTTTCTGCGTCGGTCTCGCTGCGTGCGTTATACGTGTGCCAACTGATTTTGTCGTCCTTGGCCACCCTGGTATCAAACCGAACCTGGTCAAACCACAGGCGACACGTTCGGATTGCCGACTCTTGACGACAACAGGTGCAAGGTAACCGGGATAGGCTTCTTCAGGGAAACCTGAAGGCAGCTCAACACCCAGGTTTTCCTTGACCCATTGGGCGCGTGTTGTTGGAGTGAAATTCGTATACAAGCACTGAATTCAAAAATAAGAGTGCTGACTGATCAGTCCCATCACTTCCAACTCAGGTCCAGTTTTCTGTTGTGTGCAGCGCAGTCACGCAAGTAAAGATTAATCAGGCTTTGATAGGGAATTCCAACTTGCTCGGAAATGCCTTTGAAGTAGCCAATCGAGTCTTCATCCAGCCGGATGGTGATTTGCTTTTTCAGTTGGGCTGCGTAAGGGTTTTTGCGCGCTTTGGTGAAATCGTATTCTTTTCGCATCTTTGGCCTCTTAGCGGTATTGCTTGGATTCATGGGCTGAAGCTTTTCGGGCAGAAATGATTCGAATCAAATTGCCTTGCTCACGGTAGCAATGACAGACAACCATGACGCGCAGCGTGCTGCTGATGCCCAGCAGGACAAATCTATCCTCATCTTCCGAGTGATCAGGGTCATCGATCAGTTTCGCGTTTTCATCAAAGAAGACTGTGCGCGCCTCTTCAAATGAAACGCCATGCTTCTTCTCATTGGAAGCAGCTTTTTTAGGGTCCCACTCAAATCGTATGGTCATAACTACAGTGTAGTTTTTATTTTTACGAGTCGCAAGCTAATTTTTAATACTCACTAGGCAGCATGATCACCCAGTGCTCACCATCCCAGCAGGCGTAGAGCGTTTGCTCCGCTAGGGGAAAGTCAGTGAATGGGATCTCTTGACGGGCGTGCTCATGACCGTTGCCGTCCTCGTACACCATGGTGGCTCGGGTACCTTGAACAGTGACGCGAACCAGAACAAACCAATCCGCTGTGCCAATTTCGCTGAGGTGACTAGCCACAGCGTCCATCAACCAAAAGCACTCAGCCTCTTCTGCCAAGTATTTGGTTCCATCGGTCAGCAAGTGCCTTCGGCTGATTCGATAGTAGCGCTCCGTCCCGGTGAAGTGAAACAGTTGGCTTGCATCGAATTTTTTCATCTGTAGTCCTATTTGTATGACCACAGTTTTGTGTCAGCGACGCAGATGGACAACCGATTTCAAGAGTCCCGACAGATTGAACGGATACCGATCCATCGCAGCCTTCTAAGGCCTGTTCGTGACATGCACCTAGTGCAAGTACTTTGTGATTGGACGTAAGTTACAGCCCCTCATGCACTGAACATCGCACGCAAAAATTCCACGCGCAAAACGCCCTACAACGCGTGTTTACCTGAGTCCGAATACTTTGAGTGCTGAATCAGCCGATCAGCGCTAGTAGGGCTTTTTTGACGCCCTGCTCTGCTGGGCACTGAAAGAGTGCGAGATCTCGGCGGAAATCTATGAAAAGTGTGCTTTTACAAGATTTCGCTGGTTGAGCGTTGAAATCATTGAAGAAAATTTTAGTGAAAAAGTTATCCACAGGAAATTCATCCTGAGCCAGATCTAGCCTGAAACCCGCCACTTTGGCGGGACTCCGGTTGTCCAGATAAATATGTGAAAACAAAATGCAGTTAACGCAAACACATGATTACAGGAGAACTAAAATGGCACAGGCAAAAACACTGACAAAAGAAGAATTAGCTCGCGTACTGGACTACATAGACACGCGTCGCTTTGCGCAGCGCAACAGGACAATGATGTTGCTCACACACCTGGCGGGTTTGCGCATTGGCGAGGTGGCTTGCTTGCGCTGGAGCGACGTGATCAACACAGATGGCTCAGTGAAAGAAGAAATTCGCTTACTGCCCGACATGACCAAGGGCAGATACGCTCGCACTGTTTTTGTCAACATCAAATTACGTGAGGAGTTACAGGCTTATGCCGCACAGGCCAAGTGTGTGGACAGAAGCTACCCGTTCTTTGCAAGCCAAAAAAGCATCCTCAGTGGGTTTAGCGCAAACAGTTTAGCCCAGACGTTTGGATTGCTGTACGCGGGTGCGGGACTGCAAGGCGCCAGCAGTCACAGCGGTCGCAGGACATTTTTGACGTCATTGGCCAACAAGGGCACTGCGATTCACATCCTCAAAACTCTGGCTGGCCACCGCAGCATCCAGACCACTGCCGCATATTTGTACAGCAGCCCAAGCCAGTTAAAGGCGGCTGTTGAATTGGCTTAAACAAAACAGCACTATGTGAAGTAAGTGGACGACAGCAATCGACCCAAAGCGGACATAGGACAGAGGGGCTTAGTCAAGTGCATGTGGCCAGAAGCAGACGAAGGGGGCCATTAGGGCGATGAATTTTTTTGGTCTTTGAGCCATACAAGTCATGCAAATACCACTGACACAAATAACCTGTGTTGAGGCCTCCCAACGAAAACTCAAATTGCGGTTGTGATCTTTGTCCGCAACAGTTGACTTCAAGTGGTGCTTTGACTGTCTAATGCGCGGGATGTCCACACGCTATAGAACTCAAGAGTTTTTTTTCGAGGTTTTTCAGGCGCTTGAGCAAGCTCGGTTCCTATACTCAAAAAGCAAACAGCTTGTTCACCCTCTTTTAATCTAAACCCCTCACGAAGTGCTTTTGATCTCAATGCCTTGCCACTGGTCAGCGCAGAGCCATACCCCATGGCTGTAGCCAATAGCAGCATATTTTGTAATGCACAGCCAGCAGAAATGAGGCGTTCCATGAGATCAATCTTCTGATCACCTTTTTCAAAATCTACTATCAGCAAAAGTAACATGGGTGCGCGCTGCGCTTTCTCCTGACAAAGTGACATTCTTTCCGTTGAGATATTTATCTCCCTTTCGCTCAGGGCTTCCGCAAATATGAGCCCCAATGATTTGCGGTGCTCATCTGGAATGAGCACTAAGCGCCAGGGTGATAACAGATCGTGATCTGGACCTGTAGCGGCTGCTGCCAACAAGGCTTGCAACTGATTGCTATCTGGCCCAGGCAAAACCAGTCTCTTGGGCAGTACGGTTCGGCGCATACACATCAGCTCACTTACTGATGACTGAAACTCAGTATTTTTCATCGTTTTGTAATTCATTTTCACCAACACTTGCTACCGTCAACTTTGACCTAAAAATTTTCAGCAAGAGCCATGCCGTCGAATCAGACGCCAATAAGACAGCTTGTAATGTCTGAATCGGCATGTTTATTGCAACGAAAAGAGCATGGTTGAAGCTTTAAGAATTGTTGTGATCATTTCTGATCCAGCTTTGGTGTCAGAGGGTGATGAGCAGGCGCAGGCTATTGAAGAGCGTTCACGGCTTCTGCGAATTGGCTTGCTCGAAGCGGGCTATAACCTAGTGGCCACCTTGCCCGCTGATGTATTTTTGACTGAACGGTTGGCTCAGCTGCAAGCCGACATGGTGATCGTTGATGCCGAAAGCGACGCCCGAGATGCGCTGGAGCATGTCGTCATTGCCACTCGGGACGAGCGCAGACCCATTGTGATGTTCACCAATGACAACGACACGCGTCCCATGAACGAAGCTGTAGCTGCAGGTGTGACAGCCTATATCGTCGCTGGTCTGTCACCTGAGCGGATACACCCGATCCTTACGGTAGCGCTAGCCCGCTTCAAGCACGAGCAGGCCCTCTTGGCCGAACTAGATAGCGCCCGGTTAGAACTGAGCGATAGGAAGCTCATTGACCGCGCAAAGGGCTTGTTGATGCAACGCCAAGGCCTGAACGAACAAGCTGCCTATGCCCGCATGCGCAAAGCGGCCATGAACAAAGGCGTGAAGCTGGCCGAAATCGCGCAGCAAATGTTAGAGATGGCCGAGTTGCTTGGATGAGGCTTACGCCAAATTGGTGCATACCAATGCTCCTCATCGGTGCCTAAACTGAAAAATCAATCGACTTTAGGGCTTTTAGACCAATAAAACCTTGGCACGCGGCTTGCATTATCTGACCCAAGACCAACGAAGGTCACACGTGAGTTAACCCAACGGCGGGTGAACTCACATCGGACAAAGGCGTCCCCATGCGTTCGCGCTCTGCACAGCAGGCGCCAATGACATGAGGACGCCTTTTTTGTTTTCAAAACCTCACCAGGAGCTTTGCCATGATCGACATTCTGAAAACCAGTTTTAACCGCCGCACTGTTTTGCAGGCAGCCGCTGTAGGTGCAGCAGGCGTGTCGCCCGCTTTGCGAACGGTGGTTTATGCCGCTGGCTCGGACGCGCCAGAGAAGAAAGAAGTGAAGATCGGTTTCATCCCACTAACGGATTGCGCCAGCGTCGTCATGGCCTCAGTTTTAGGGTTGGATGTCAAGCATGGTGTGAAGTTTGTGCTGAGCAAGGAAGCGAGTTGGGCCGGTGTGCGCGACAAGATGGTCAACGGTGAGCTCGACTTTGCCCATGTGTTGTACGGTTTGGTTTATGGCGTGCATTTGGGTTTGTCAGGGCCCAAAAAAGACATGGCCATTTTGATGAACCTGAACCACAACGGCCAGGCCATCACCTTGTCCAAGAAATTGGCCGACAAGGGCGCCGTCGATGGCGCAGGCTTGGCCAAACTGATGGGCAGTGAAAAGCGTGAGTACACCTTTGCACAGACCTTCCCCACCGGCACGCACGCCATGTGGCTGTACTACTGGTTGGCGACCTACGGCATCAACCCAATGAAAGACGCCAAAGTCATCACCGTGCCCCCACCACAAATGGTAGCCAACATGCGTGTTGGCAACATGGACGGCTACTGCGTAGGTGAGCCCTGGAACCACCGCGCCATCATGGATGGCATTGGGGTGACGGCAGCAACAACTCAAGACATTTGGAAAGATCACCCTGAAAAAGTGCTGGGCACCACCGCCGAATTCGTCAAGAAATACCCGAATACGGCCCGAGCTGTCACGGCTGCCATCATCGAAGCAGGCCAGTGGATCGACGCGAGCTTGCAAAACAAACTCAAGATGGCCGAAACCGTGGCCGACAAGTCCTATGTCAATACGGGTGTTGATGCGATCAACCAGCGCATCTTGGGCCGCTACCAAAACGGTATGGGCAAAACCTGGGACGACCCGAACCACATGAAGTTCTACAACGAAGGTACGGTGAACTTCCCCTATCTGTCTGACGGCATGTGGTTCATGACTCAGCACAAACGTTGGGGCCTGCTCAAAGACCATCCCGATTACTTGGGTGTGGCCAAACAAATTAACCATATCGCGCTTTACAAAGAAGCTGCTACAGCCGCCAAAGCGTCTATCCCCAAGAGTGACATGCGCAGTCACAAAGGAATCGATGGCGTGGTCTGGGATGGCAAAGATCCCAAGAAGTACGCAGACGGCTTCAAAATCAAGGCGTGAAGGAAAACCCAATGGTCAGTGCTGTTTTCCACTCACCCACTGGGGGCAAGACCGCTTCCGTCAAGCGGGTCCCTGCGACTGCTGCAGAACTTGCAGCAGCCACAGCCAAGGCTGCCACTCAAATGCAACGAACTCGCCAATGGCACAACTTCTGGATGGCAGTGATGCCACCGTTCATGGGGCTGGGACTCTTGATCGGTATTTGGGCACTGGTGTCCATCACAACTAAGGGCAGCATTCCTAGCCCTTATGAAACGGGTGTGCAAGCTATCGAGATCTTCAGCGACCCTTTTTACCGCAAAGGTCCTAACGACCAAGGTGTGGGATGGAACGTGCTGATGTCGCTCGAACGGGTGGCTGTGGGATTTGGCTTGGCGGCAATTGTCGGTATCCCTGCGGGCTTTGTCATTGGACGCTTTACCTTCCTCTCGCGCATGTTCAACCCGCTGATCAGCTTGCTGCGCCCAGTGTCGCCACTGGCATGGCTACCCATTGGCTTGCTGGTATTCAAAGGTGCCAACCCGGCGGCCATCTGGACGATTTTTATCTGCTCTATCTGGCCCATGATCATCAACACTGCCGTGGGCGTGCAGCGAGTGCCGCAGGATTATCTGAATGTGGCGCGGGTACTGAATCTGTCTGAATGGAAGATTGCCACCAAGATTCTCTTTCCTGCTGTTTTGCCGTACATGTTGACTGGCGTTCGCTTGGCTGTTGGCACCGCTTGGTTGGTGATCGTGGCTGCCGAAATGCTCACGGGCGGTGTGGGCATTGGTTTCTGGGTCTGGGACGAGTGGAACAACTTGAACGTTAAAAACATCATCATCGCCATCTTTGTGATCGGTTTGGTGGGTTTGGTCTTGGAATTGGCACTGATCCGCATCGCCACGGCCTTCACATTTGAGGATGTCAAATCATGAACCATGACAGCAAATACATCCAGATTCAAGGCGTTGAGCAGACCTTCAAAACCAACAAAGGCTTGTTTCCAGCGTTACGGGACATTGACCTGGATATCGCCAAGGGCGAGTTCGTGGCACTGATTGGCCACTCCGGTTGCGGCAAATCCACCTTGCTCAACCTGATCGCTGGCCTGACCACCCCCACGGCCGGAGTCCTGCTCTGCGCTAACCGTGAAATTGCAGGCCCAGGCCCCGAGCGCGCGGTGGTGTTCCAAAATCATTCACTGTTGCCGTGGCTCACTTGTTTTGACAACGTTCACTTGGGTATCGAGCGGGTGTTTGGGAAGACCGAAACCAAGGCCAAACTCAAGGCGCGCACCGATGCAGCTTTGGACATGGTGGGCCTGACCCACGCTGCACAAAAACGCCCAGGCGAAATCTCAGGCGGCATGAAGCAGCGGGTGGGCATTGCCCGCGCGCTGGCCTTGGAGCCCAAAGTTCTGTTGATGGACGAACCCTTTGGAGCGCTGGACGCCCTGACCCGCGCGAAACTGCAAGACGAACTGCTGGAGATCGTGGCCCGCACCCAAAGCACGGTGGTCATGGTGACGCACGACGTGGACGAAGCCGTGTTGCTGTCCGACAAGATCGTGATGATGACCAACGGACCCGCTGCCACGATTGGCGAGGTATTGCGGGTGGACTTGCCCCGCCCGCGTCAGCGCGTGGAATTGGCCGAAAGCGCTGAATACCAGCGCTACCGCAAGGCGGTGATCGATTTCCTCTACACACGCCAGGCGCATGTAGAAAAGACAGCCTAAGGACAAGACCATGGACATGCGCGTCAACAACAAAGAAAAAATGAAACTGGTCATGATCGGCAACGGCATGGCTGGTGTCCGGGCCATCGAGGAGCTGCTCAAGCTGGCCCCCGATTTGTACGATATCACCGTGTTCGGTGCCGAGCCGCACCCCAACTACAACCGCATCTTGTTGTCTCCCGTACTGGCAGGTGAGCAAACGCTGGATGAAATCGTGCTCAACGATTGGGCTTGGTACACCGACAACAGCATCCAGCTTCACGCGGGATGGAAAGTCACTGAAGTGGACCGGGTCCAACGAACCGTAAGCGCAGAAAACGCGCAAGGCGAAAAGGTCACCGCTCCTTATGACCGTTTGGTCATGGCTACTGGCTCCAACCCATTCATACTGCCTTTACCTGGCAAAGACCTGCAAGGCGTGCTGGCTTACCGAGATATCGCCGATACACAAGCCATGATCGATGCGGCCACGCAATACAAGCATGCTGTGGTGATTGGTGGCGGCCTCCTTGGCTTGGAAGCGGCTAACGGACTGATGAAGCGTGGCATGCAAGTCACCGTGGTGCATGTTAGCGAATGGCTGATGGAGCGTCAGCTTGACAAGCTGGCCGCACAAATGCTGCAAGCCTCACTTGAAGCGCGCGGTATGCAGTTCCGCATGAGTGCGCAAACGGCTGCGTTGGTCGGTAACGACAGCGGCCGCGTAAGCCGAATTGAATTGAAAGATGGCACGCAACTGAAAGCTGACCTGGTGGTCATGGCCGTGGGTATTCGTCCCAACACGGCACTGGCTGAGAAGATGGGCTTGCATGTCAACCGTGGCATCGTGGTCAGCGATACCCTGCAAACCGTGACGGACCCACGTATCTGGGCCGTTGGCGAATGCGCGGCGCACCGTGGTATCGCCTATGGACTGGTGGCTCCACTGTTTGAACAAGGCAAAGTGTTGGCCAACCACTTGGCCGAGTTCGGCATTGGCCGCTATACAGGCTCTTTGACCTCCACCAAGCTCAAAGTGACAGGCATCGATTTGTTCAGCGCTGGCGACTTCATGGGAGGCGACGGGTTTGAAGAGATCGTGATGAGCGACCCGGCAGGAGGCGTCTACAAGAAACTGGTGCTCAAGGGTGACCAATTGGTGGGAGCGTGTCTGTACGGCGACACTGTCGACGGTAGCTGGTACTTCAAGCTGCTGCGTGACGGCCGCAGCGTGTCCGACATCCGTGACAAGCTGATGTTTGGTGAGTCCAACATCGGCGATGTCGGCCATCAGGGCCAAAGCAAAGCCGCTGCCATGGCCGACACAGACGAGGTCTGCGGCTGCAACGGCGTAACCAAAGGCGCGATCTGCAAGGCCATCAAGGACAAGGGCCTTTTTACGCTGGACGAAGTTCGCAAACAAACCAAGGCCAGTGCAAGTTGCGGCTCGTGCACAGGACTTGTTGAGCAAATTTTGATGTTCACTGCAGGCGGTGACTATTCAGCCACGCCCAAGCTCAAGCCTATGTGCGGCTGCACTGAACATGGCCACCAGGCGGTGCGTGACACCATCCGTGAAAAAAAATTGCTCACCGTGGGCAGCGTTTTCAAATTCATGAACTGGCGAACTCCAAACGGCTGCGCAAGTTGCCGTCCAGCAGTTAACTATTACTTGATCAGCACTTGGCCTAAAGAGGCGCAAGATGATCCACAAAGCCGTTTCATCAATGAACGCAGCCATGCCAACATTCAGAAAGATGGCACCTACAGTGTGATACCGCGCATGTGGGCAGGTGAGACCACCGCTGCCGAATTGCGACGCATTGCTGATGTTGTTGATAAGTACCAGATCCCTACCGTCAAGGTCACAGGTGGTCAGCGCATCGACTTACTGGGCGTTAAAAAAGAAGATCTAGTCGATGTGTGGAAAGACATCGGCATGCCTTGCGGCCACGCTTATGCCAAAGCACTCCGAACAGTAAAAACATGCGTTGGCAGTGAGTGGTGCCGTATGGGTACTCAAGACAGCACCCAGATGGGCAAGGACCTCGAAAAAGCCATGTGGCGCATGTACGCGCCCCACAAGGTCAAGTTCGCCGTGTCAGGTTGCCCGCGCAACTGTGCCGAAGCAGGCATCAAAGACGTGGGCATCATTGGTGTCGACAGCGGCTGGGAAATGTATGTCGGTGGCAACGGTGGCATCAAGACCGAAGTGGCGCATTTCTTCACCAAGCTCAAGACTGCCGAAGAGGTGCTGGAGTACACAGGTGCTTTCATGCAACTGTACCGTGAAGAAGGTTGGTATCTGGAGCGCACGGTGCACTACATCAACCGCGTGGGCCTTGACTACGTGAAGAAGAAGATTCTTGAAGATGAAGCCTTGCGTCAAGCCTTATGGGCCAAATTGCAAGCGGCACTCGAAGGAGAGCCAGATCCCTGGTTCGAATTGCAAGAGGCCAAGGTGGACACCCGCCAATTCGAGCCACTCACGCCAGCCTGACACTAGACAAGGACCCCCCATGACTGCATGGAAAGAAATTTGCCGGGTGGAAGACATCCCGGTGCTGGGCTCGCGTCGCGTAGCACGTGACCAAGGCATCGACGTGGCCGTGTTCCGTAATGATGCCGACGAGGTGTTCGCTCTGCTCGACCGCTGTCCTCACAAGGGTGGCCCTTTGTCGCAAGGCATTGTGTTCGGTACCAGCGTGGCCTGCCCACTGCACAACTGGACGATTGGCCTTTGCGACGGCCAAGCGCAAGCGCCCGATGAGGGTTGCACGCCGCGCTTTGAAGTGAAGGTTGATAACGGCAAGGTGTTCCTTAAGGCCGATGAATTACTCACCCACGCCACAGACCTGACACGGCCTGTTGCAGGCCCTGTTTTGCGTAAAACAACCCCAGCCTGATTTCTCGACCATGATTCCCATTACCCGAGAGACCAAATCAACCTGCCCCTACTGCGGCGTGGGCTGCGGTGTGGTGATCGAATCTCGGGGTGTGCAGATCACTGGTGTACGAGGTGACCCAGAGCACCCCGCAAACTTCGGTCGTTTGTGCACCAAAGGCCAGTCGCTGCATTTGACAGCGGCGCCGCAAGTCACAGCGCAAAACCGGCTGCTCACACCCCAATGGCGGTCGTCGCGTGATCAAGAGCCGCAAGCCTTGGGCTGGGACGCGGCCATGGACATGGCTAGCCAGCGCCTTGCCGCCATTGTGCAAAATCATGGGTCTGACGCTTTGGGCTTTTACATATCAGGTCAGCTCCTCACCGAAGACTATTACGTTTTCAACAAGCTGGCCAAGGGCCTCTTGGGCACCAACAACATCGACAGTAACTCGCGCCTGTGTATGAGCAGCGCTGTAGCGGGTTACAAGATGACTTTAGGGGCCGACGCTCCGCCCGCTTGCTACGAGGACATTGCTCATGCGCAGTGCCTGTTCATTGCTGGCAGCAATGCGGCCTGGGCACATCCGATTTTGTTTCGTCGTATCGAAGACGCTAAACGCGCCAACCCTGCGCTCAAGATGGTCGTGGTTGACCCACGCCGTACCGATACAGCTGACATGGCTGACTTGCATCTGGCCATCCAACCAGGCACCGATGTGATGCTCTTCCACGGTCTGCTGCACATCATGCTGACCCAGGGCTGGACGCAAACTGCCTACATTGCAGCGCACACCAGTGGCTTTGAAGCTTTGCAAGCAATGGTGGCCGACCATACGCCTGCGCACGTCGCACAGATTTGTGGCGTACTTGAGGCTGATCTTTACACCGCAGCCCGCTGGTTTGCAGGCATACAAGAAGGCGGTAGTAAGCGCAGCCCGACCCTTAGCCTGTATTGCCAGGGCCTTAACCAGTCGAGCAACGGCACGGCTAAAAATGCCGCCTTGATCAACTTGCACCTGGCCACCCAACAAATCGGCCGCCCCGGTGCTGGACCGCTGTCATTGACGGGTCAGCCCAACGCCATGGGCGGGCGGGAAGTCGGCGGCATGGCCAACTTGATGTCGGCGCACCGCGATTTGGCGAACTCACAGCATCGTGCAGAAGTTGCTTCGCTTTGGGGGGTGGCCGATGTACCCGCCAAGCCAGGCCTGACAGCGGTAGAGATGTTCGAAGCCGCTGCCGACGGCCAGATCAAGGCGTTGTGGATCGCGTGCACCAATCCTGCGCAATCCATGCCCGATCAAAAAACGGTTCGCCGCGCCCTGCAACGCGCCGAGTTCGTGGTAGTGCAGGAAGCTTTTGCCACCGCCGCCACCTGTGATTACGCTGATCTGCTGTTACCTGCGACCACTTGGGGCGAAAAAGAAGGCACTGTGACCAATAGCGAGCGACGCATCACCCGGGTACGCGCCGCCGTGGCCGCACCGGGAGAGGCACGCGCAGATTGGGTGATTGCAGCAGACTTGGGCAAGCGACTGGCCACATTGTTGGGCCGCCCCCAAGACTCCCATCTGTTGGACTACCCCACACCTGAGGCGGTCTGGAATGAGCACCGCGAGAGCACCCGTGGCCGAGACCTGGACATCACCGGTCTGAGCTATAACCGGCTGGAATCCCAAGGCCCCGCGCAATGGCCACTGCCCGAGGGGGCCAAAATCGGGCAAGCGCGCCTCTACGCGGATGGCCAGTTCCTGACGCCCGATGGTCGCGCCCGCTTTGCTGCCGTAACTTGGCAGCCAGTGTCCGAAGAGCGTGTGTCGCAGTTTCCGTTTTCATTGACCACTGGCCGCTTGCGTGACCAGTGGCACGGCATGACCCGCACGGGCACCGCTGGCCGCCTGTATGCCCACAGTCCGGAGCCCTGCGTGCAGGTGAATCCGCAAGACGCCAAGCGCATGGGCTGGTCAAACGACGAACTGGTTCAGGTGCGCAGTAAGCGCGGGGCTCTGGTGTTACCGGTGCAGGTCAGCGCACAGGTCGCACCCATGCAGTCCTTCATCGCCATGCATTGGGGTCCCGAGGTGCTGAGTGGGCGCGATGCGAAGGGCGAGGCGGGTTTTGGTGTCAATGTGCTGACGACCTCTAGTTATTGCCCAACGTCCAAACAACCCGAACTCAAACATGCGGCAGTACAGATCATCCGTGCTGACCTATCGGCCGACGCCACTTGGCAGTTGATGGGCATGGCGTGGCTACCATCCGACCAGGTGTGGACGGTGCGCCAACAATTGCAAAAATTGCTTCCACATTTTGACTTTGCTTACTTGGTGCCATTTACAGATGCATCGGCTGCACTGGCCGATCAAGCTCCTCGCACAGGGTTGCTGTTGCGTGCAGCCTGCCGAGCACCGGCTGACAACCTCTTGCTGCAAACGGTGGCTGAAGCCCTGGACCTGAACGGTACAAATACCCTTCACTACAAGGATGCAGTGCGAGTTCAACGTCGCTCGGTACGTTTGACGACAGCGGATACAAACGGTCTGCGCAGCCTGCAAGGCTTTTTGATTGCTGGTGACAGCCGCTCGGCCCGCTGGCTCAAAACCTTGCTGCAAGAGTCCACACCACTCAACTGGTCTGCTCGCCAGTGGTTGGTTGCCTCAGACGCACCGATGGACGGAACCGCACCAGTCAGCCGTCAAGTATGCAGTTGCTTGAATGTGCGAGAAGACGCGATTGCCGGTTGCTTACAAAACCTGAGTGGCAGCGAAGACGAGCGCTTAGTAGGGCTGCAAAGCCAATTGCACTGCGGCACTCAATGCGGATCTTGTGTGCCCGAGTTGCGCCAGATCACACGACGGGTAACGGTTTTGGCCTGAACTTGAGTTCACAAATCCATCGAACAAACAGCTAGCTGAATTTCTTAACAATTGAAATCATGGGAATCAGTCACTACATCAAGGACATTGGACGAGGTAAGGATGGCGCACGATCGATCGGGCGCACACAAGCGGCAGACCTTATGGGACAGATCATCGACCAGCAGGTCAGCGACCTTGAACTTGGCGCGTTTTGCATCGCCATGCGCATCAAGGGTGAAACACCCGAGGAGATGGCTGGATTTCTGGATGCTGTGCACGGACGATTGAATAAGGTGGACAACCGTCAAACGCGTACCGTGGTGCTGCCAAGCTACAACGGCGCTCGCAAGCTACCTGTGCTCACACCTCTTTTGGCATTGCTTTTGGCTCGCGAGGGTGTGGCCGTGGTTGTGCACGGCGAGGCCACCGAGGACAAACGCGTGAGTAGCCAAGCTGTATTTTCGCACCTCGGGGTGAACACTGCAGAGCATGTGGGCCATGCAATGGCAGGACAAGTGCAGTTCATACCCACATGCGTACTGCTCCCCGGGCTGGACCGTTTGCTGGCTGTGCGCCGCACCGTAGGGCTGCGCAACTCTGCTCACAGTTTGGTGAAACTGATGAATCCCTGCAATGGTCCTGCACTGGTGGTCAGCAGTTACACCCACCCCGAATATTTGTTGTCGATGTCGGCCACCTTCTCCTTGACGGGCCAGCACGCCCTGCTGTTGCGCGGCACCGAGGGCGAGCCTGTAGCCGATGCCCGACGCACACCAGCCATGGACGTTTTCAAAGACGGTCAGATTCGTCGTGTTCAAGATCAGAAAGAGGGTTCGCTGGTGCAATTACCCGAACTGCCCTCGACCGATGCCGCCGCGACTGCTCTTTACACCGAGCATGTGCTGCAAGGCCTGCTGCCCGTGCCCGAAGCGATTGCGCTGCAAGTTCAACATATTTTGTACGAGGTGAACCCATGAACACACCCATCAAAGGCCGCTGCACCCTGGTCGGTGCAGGTCCTGGCGATCCTGAACTGCTGACCCTCAAAGCGGTCAAAGCCATTGCCAGTGCCACCGTGCTGCTGGTAGACGATCTGGTGAACGATGCTGTACTTGAACACGCGTCACCAAAAGCCCGTATCGTGCATGTAGGCAAGCGTGGCGGCTGCAAGAGTACGCCGCAGGTCTTCATTGACAAACTGATGATCTCTGCGGTCCTTGAAGGCGAGCATGTCGTACGCCTCAAGGGAGGAGACCCCTTCATTTTTGGCCGGGGAGGCGAAGAGGTCGAGAACTTGCGCCAAGCAGGCATTGATGTAGATGTGGTTAACGGCATCACATCGGGTCAAGCCGCCTTGACAGGCTTGGGCGTATCCTTGACGCACCGCGATCATGCTCAAGGTGTACTTTTCATGACAGGTCACGCTCAACCTGGTGCCCAAGGGCCAGATTGGCCAAGCGTGGCGCAGGTGTGCCACCAGCAGCGCATCACTTTGTTGATTTACATGGGCACGAGCCGCTCTGCCCTTATTCAAGCCGGTTTGCTTCAAGGCTTGCCCGCGAAAACTTCAGTGGCGGTAGTGCAAAACGCCAGCCGCCATGACCAGCGGTATGCTGTTACCACCTTGGACGCTTTGCACAACACATTGCATAACGAGGGAATTGGCAGCCCTTGCATCATCGCTGTAGGCGATGTTTTGACTGTTTTGTGTGCATTGAAAGAGAAGTCGTCCCTGCCATTGAGATGCGCTGCATGACCGACACACGCTCCCCCGCTCTGCTTTTGTTCGCTCACGGCTCGCGCGACCCTGCATGGCGCGAGCCACTTGACGCGGTGTGTCAACGCATTGCAGTCCAATACCCCGGCCATTGTGAGCTGGCATTTCTGGAATTCATGCAACCTGAATTGTCCGATGCGCTGGAGGCCTTAGCGCAAGAAGGTGAGCAGTCGATTGTTGTTGTGCCCTTCTTCTGGGCAAGCGGAAAACACATAAAAACTGATTTGAACGAGGCCATTGATCGTTTCTGCCAGGCCCATCCAAAGGTGACGGTGCAAGTGTCAACGGCGCTGGGCGAAGCGACAGCAGTTCAGGCTGCCTTGGTCGATTACGCCTTGTCTTGCGCGGTAATGACCTCCAAGCTTTGACACAAATAAAAGATTTAGTGACCAGTTTTGGCCGAAAGGCGACATTCACATTTCAAAGTTAGTACAGTTCAGTACCTTGGAAAAACACCCTCGCAAGCATTTTCCACCAAGCCCTGTCCCTTCCTAACCATCTCGCTGACTGTTTGACCCATAGTGATGTGCTTAGCGGTTTGCTCGTTGGGCGTGTCGCCTGATCTGGTCATGGCCTTGGGATTTAAACGCATCTGCTCTCCAATTCGCCACAACTTAGTCCTCGGAGCGCTGTGCTTGATGGTGTCATGTGCCTCCAGTACATCTAGGTGTAGCTTGATGGCTTCGGGTGTGATTCGGCTTTTGTAAATTGACCATGCCTTGGGTGCGGAAGAAAGCATGCCGCTTTGCCCTTGAAGCAGACGCATCTGCTGAACCAGAAAACTGACCTCATCACCGACCAGATCCGGCGGTGTTGCATCATCGGCATCTAACGTGATCCGGCAACTGGCCTTTTTTCGCTGAGCCACAACCAACCGAACTTTGAATGTGGCCATGCTGCGCCCAAAGTTTTCGCAGCCTCGCTCATGCCACCACTCTCGTAGTGTGCAGTGCTCAAGGCAACCGAAAAGCTTAAAGGTATTGGCAGCGCCCTGCGAACCGAAGAGTCCGGTTCGGCAGTTGTGGATGTACTGCTTGGAAAGTTTCAGACATCGAAACCAGACTTCCAAGTAACCGCCATAAATGAATGGCTCACTGCCCTTGGCGGTCATGTCTCCAGAAGCAATTGACTGAACTAACGGCCGTCCGCTATTAGCAGATATTTGAGTTTCCAACTTCATTTTTTCGACCCCATCGAAAAAAGGAACTAGCTCCCTGGCCTTAAACCTAACCTCAACGTGTCGCACCAATCCTGGTCGACGGAACCCATGGTTATGGAATTTAACAGGAGTTTGAAATGAACTTGGACAATACAAACAGCGCCCCGCCCACAGCAAATGGGGCACCCGTCGAGACCCCGGCAACTGCCTTGCCAGTGGATGAGTTTTCCTTTGGACTTTTGATGAACCGCGCCTTGGGCGGCTCGGACAAGCGTCGGCCTAGTGACAAGAGCGCTAATGAAGTGCAAGTGGACATGATCCTGGGACAGGCGCAAAACCTGGCCAAGATGAACAATCAGTACGTAGAGACCTACGTGGTGCGAGGCACAAAAGAGCTTTATGCATTGCTGGGAGCCATCTACAGCTATGCACTTCAAATCAATGAATCTGTTTTGAAAGATCACATCCTTCAGCGCATGCGCGATCGCCTGGAAAGTGAACATGATGTCAAGACTCAGGCCAACACCCCATGGCTCACCACTGTGCTGCGCTTCATCTTGCCCACAGATCGTCAAACAGCCTACACCTACTCAAAGGTTTTGCAGGTGGCTTACGACGAAAACTTGGCTGCCACTGAACTGCCCAACTACATCAAGGAGCGTGGCGGCATCGCCAAGATCACAGCCACCAAGGAGGATGCGGAAACGGCCAAAGCTGTAAAGGACCACAAGGAAGCCAAGACAAAACTGCTGCGCAAAATCTTACTGGCCAATGCCAAGGTTGCGGACACAGTGGTTCAGGTGGAGGACAAGTTCGTGCTCAACACCGTAGGCGAAGGCAAAAAGGAAGGTACTTTTGAATTCGCTGTTTGCGTGAACCCCATGGGACACGAGCGTCGTGTGGTTCGCTTCATCCGGCTGAACGAAGCCATGGAAACGCAAATCCTGTCCATGGTGGCTGAAGCCAGCCTTTCTGACGACTTGAAAAGCATGGAAGACAAGCTGGATGTGCTGCGCGAGAAATGGGGCATCACATCTGGATGGGGCATGCAGCCGGGTGACAAGGGTTACCAGCCTGCAGGCCTGCCAGCGCTCAGTTCTGCGGTGCAGCCCGAAGCCATGATCAATGCGCCAACCAGTGTCGATATCGCCGGTGTCACGGTCAAAGAAGCCATGTTTTAACCAGCGATACCAATAGTTCAATTACTCCCTGGACCTTCGGGTCCTGGGTTCATACAGGAGCGATTTGCATGTCTGATTTGTTTGAAAAAATTCCTAAAGGTTCTATCTTGCTTTGGAATGTTGAAAGTGAGGGCGATCTGCCTAAGCGCAAAGAAATAATCCGACTGCTGGGAACAGATAGCTTCACCTATTACAAGCATGATGGTCACCACAGAGACTACATAAGATTGTTGGCAAGGCTCAAGGACTCCTTGAATCCAAGTACAGAAGAGGACTGGCATAGCTACTGGCCAAGAACAGCTATGTCGCATTTTCTTTTCACAGCTCAAGAAATCGAGATCAACAGCTTTTTCTTATTGAAATACTCTAACCAATGCCTTGGCGCGTTTCATGTTGTCAAACAGGACCTTGAGGCGTTAAGGGAGCATCTCCGGCACTATGACCAGGTTAGACGCTTCACCCATGAAGTGAATGACTGGCCAAAGAGGATTCAAAACCACAAGGATGAAATCAAGTCCGGCAAGATCGTGGATGCGGTCATAGAAAACTTTGACATTTCAAAATTACAGCAACTTACCGAGAGCTACGGGCAACAGGCCAAGGATAGCGCTTTAGCAAATTTACAGACTTGGCATGACCAGTTCTTTTGGAAAAGCAAGGTATCCCGCAAGGATGTAAACACACATGGCGAGACCTGTAACGCTTAGAGATTGCGTGATTTAAGACTGTTTGTCTAAAAGCCACAGATCAACCCGAGCCCTGCCGCTTTCAGGTTGACTGGCCAGCTGTTAAGAAAACAAACTTTATGAATACAGCAGAGAAATTGACATGCCACGCGCCATAGAACCCGACTCACACGAACGGCACAGATCCGTACCCATCAAGGAAACCATCACGCGAATTCCCGGCTACCCACGCAAGCTGGTGATCTTCAAGATTCCGGCTTCCAGCTACTGGTGGGTCAGGTATTACGCAGAGAGCCACATATTCAAGCGCACCACCAAGACCGAAATCAAGCGTGACGCGTTGGAAGCGGCCAAGCGCTTTTACGACGACATAACCATTCGCATAAGGGGTGGCAATTTTGAAGGCTTACCCATCGAGGTCAACGCCGCAGAAGTTGTGACTTTCGCCAAGGCTACAAAGATGCTGATGGACAGTGAATTGGCCAAACTCAATCGCAGCCAACTGTCCAAGATCAGCTATGACAACATGCAGCTGCGCTATGACAAACACATCCTGCCCTTTTTCGGTCAAACGGATGTGCTCAGCATCAACTACAAGATGCTGGACGAGTTCTTGCAAAAGCTCTCCAACCAAGTACCCAAGCTGAGTGTCAGCACGCTGGGTGCCTACATGGGTCTCACGCGCAAGGTATTGCAGCACGCGGCCAGACACAGCTTCATCCAACACATTCCTGAATTTCCCAAGGTGGGCATTGAGGACAAACCACGCGGCTGGTTCAATGTGGGCGAATACAAAGAAATCACCAAGGTGGCAAAAAAACTGGCTGGCAAGAAAGTCGAGTGGCGAGCACACTCAGAGGAGACCAAGGGTTCCTATTTTTGCGAGCCTAGTGGCAAGTTAGGACCTGCAGACCGTTTGATCAAGCGTATCGAAATGACCAAGGACTTGGCGGACCTGATCGTATTCATGGTCAACAGTTACATCCGCCCAACTGACATACGCAACATGCAGCACAAGCATGTGGAGATCATTCGACGGGAATGGACTTACCTCAGGCTCAGCTTGCCGCCCAGCAAGGGGCACACATTTCCCATAACCACCATGCCATGGGCAGTGAAAGTGTATGAACGCATCAGGCGTCGACAGGTGCTTGAGTTGGGTCGAGACATTCACCCCGAGGACTATGTGTTCATGCCCGAAGCAGCATCACGCGACAACGCCATGAAGTTGCTGGCACGGCAATTTGAAATCGTGCTGGAAGTCACAGGCCTGAAGCTGAGCACTGCCGGTGAAACCAGAACGCTTTACAGCCTGCGGCACAGCAGCATCATGTTCCGATTGATGTTTGGACGCACAGTTGACACCTTGACCTTGGCACGCAATGCTAGGACGAGTCCGGAAATGATTGACCGCTTCTACGCTGCACCGCTTCAAGGGGAGATGAACGTGGGTGAGTTGCAGAGTAAGCGGCGTCCACGGCCCTGGGAATAAATGAGCGTTGACAACGGCTAAGCAACGATTGCCGGCTGTCACGACGAAATCATGAACATGCGGTACCCGCCAAATTGCTGTCATCCATGCAATCCATATGGATTTGAACTGGCACCCGGTATTGAAGGCGCAGCCGAAGCAAATGCTCTTTAGGCTAAATTCACCAAACCTAAAGACGGCCGCTCAATGCAATCCGTAAGCGGTGCCGCGTCAAAGTGGACCTCACTGAGGAGTTAGCCACTTGGACCTAAAATCGTTGGTCGTATATCTGTGTGAATCAAAGCTTTCTAGGCAAGTACCAATCGATTTAGGAGCACGTGCGATGGCAATCGCCCAACAGGTCTTTGAGACTGGAAGCAAAGTTGCCGCCGTCAGCGCAGGAGAGCTTTCTTCCGCCCTACGAGAGGGAGTCGAACAGTACGTTGGCTGGCCGTACAAGGTGACATCTGCCAGAGTTGTCGATTCCGACGGCACAGCGTCGGTTCCATTTGCAGCCGTCGTGTACGCGACGAAGGGCGATTCGCCGGTTACGGCTCCAGCGCAATTGCCTGCTGATTCCGTCGCTGTTGTTATTGATGCTACCGACAGCCTGACGATCGACAAATTCCGGGCGGCTTACGCGCGCGTCGCAGTCGCGAAGCGACTAAAGAAGTCACCAGCACCGGAGCTTGGTACACCGACGACGACCGTAACACTCGGCTTAATCTACGCTCAGAGGTCGGATTTGACGCTGGAAGCTATTGCCGAAGAGCTTAAGAGGCTCAACGCCACGACTCCGAGCGGGGAATGGCCCGACATGATCGTCGTTGCCTCGATGGGTGCGATTCAGTATGCGGTGCAGTTCCCCGGAGAGTCATTGAGCGGCGACTATTTGCCGCCGGCAGAAGGTGCGCTAAGAAAATACGTACCGGCGGTCTACGTCGTGATTGTCCTGAGGCCGACAGGCACGTTCACCTTCAACAAGATGATGTCTTTTGTTGTTGCGCACCTTGGCATCTTCTCGCCGGGCGCGAAGCTTTCCGACTTCACAGAATTTCTGGACGGCGTACCGAGGACGGCTGTGGTGGTGTCCGGCTATCAGTACGATCTCAAGGGCAGTCTAAATCCCGTTCCAAGCGATCAGTACCAAGACCGCTTAATGCCGGCAGCACCGATCCAGATCACAGACCGGCGCGGGAAGCACTTAGGCACGATTCAACTTATTCCGTGGCAGGACGGGGGGACGATCGTACTTAGGGGAAAGTTGCCGCTGCTTGGACTGCTGCCATTCTTCGGAAGACAGAACATACTGAAGGCCGGAGTTGTTACCCGACCAGACGACTTGCAAATTTCTTATGTACTACCAATTACGCCGGCAGATTTCGGCGACATGCTGACTCGATTTCAGCAACAGTCAAATATGCTGGTAAAGCAGACCCAGACTCAGTGGCTCGTACAAAAACTAGCCGACGAGGGCTCGGCGTCGCCCTTCATGGCGCGCCTATTCATGGGCCTCATGAGGCTGCGCGACGCCGTTTATTCCGATCCTGTGGAACGCGATAGATTCGACAAGGCCTTTGACTTCGTCCCAACCTCGCTGTTCACGGTGCGATCCACGGCTAAGGAGATATCCGAGCTCTGGTCAGGACACGCGCTTAAAATTGCGACCGGGGAAGTCGTGCGTCGACAAGGTGTCGCAATCCACATAGACGAGAGCATCGACAAAGAACTCAGGAGGCAGGTGGAGCACTTCCTTAACAGCGCCGCGCGCGTCATCAAGCAAGGCATGCAGGGTCTCACGGCTCAGCTTGGCGTAGACATCGGCTTCATGTTCAAGCAGCAAACTGCCTTTGAACGCGGTATTGCTGAATTGAAGGCAACTGCTCCGCTGCTGGCCGAGTATCTAGATCAGAGTCGGCAGACATGGTCAGAGCGGCTCATTAAGAGTCGCATCGACCTGGAGCATAACAACTGGTCCTTGCCTCGAGTCTCTTATGACACATCCGGAGCGAACATCGTAGCAGTCGAACCCCTCGTCGCCGGTCAGCCAGTCACGGAATTTGTGCAGGGGATGCTTGACCGCGTGTGCTGTTTTGTCGAGGATGTAACTGCACATTGCATACAGAAAAAGATGCCAGCGCCGATTACTATCGCGGAAATCCCGTTGGCTCAGCGTCGTCCGGAAGCTCCCGAGCGCTTCCAGGTCACACTTGCGGTAGGCGGCAAGCCTCGCTGGGAAATTTCCTACCAATCTCAGCCGTTCGAAAAGGTGTAAGCGCCGGCGTTTCATTGAGGTCGCATCGCCCATTGACGTGTCGCGAATGTCCGGATTTTGCCGTAACAGTGTGGTCCACTAAATGCGCAAAAGCGGGCCCGCCGGCCTCCTCCGCTGAAGCTGATATCCGTGCCGGTACGCCTTTGCAAAAAATTCTGATGTGAACAAAAACTTAAAACACCTAACGGGTGAGCAAATTGATGCGCTACGATGTATTGCGTCCGACAGGGTTGACGTTTATATCAAGTTTGCACCCATAGGGACGAGATCATGATTCTCACTCGAGACGATACATTCCGCGTTGTGTTCAATCTAAGGACTCCGGTTAACGCAACGCAGTTCAACGTTGGCACCGGTGTTTTTGTCGCCCGAAATGGCAACGAGCCGTTCCTTGTAACGGCGACGCATGTCGCGCGAACGTGCACAAACGCCACACAGCTCGTCCTTAGTGATCAAGCGGGGAACGCTACCGGGTTACGGCTTGCGGATTTCAATGGTGAACTTGCATGGCAGCACCATCCAGTCGCGGACATTTCGGTACTCCAGGTCATACCTAACACTACACTCGCACCGCACTTAGATGGCCGATTCCTGGATTACGACCACTTCCATTTGGACAGAACGCCAGTCTCTCGAGACTTTGAACTCACATCGGTCGGCTTTCCAAACGGATTCGGCGCGCAAGGAATGTTCAGCCCTCTAACTTACCGGTCGTATGCGTCGTCCACGTTCCTGACAATGAACCGCGCTGACACGAACACCCTGTGTGATTTCTTCATGCTTGAAAATCCAAGCATTGGTGGGTACAGCGGTTGCCCCGTCTTTGACTTGGGATACATGGTCGTGGGAGCTATGACAACCACCAAGGAAAAGACGGTGTGCTATGGAATCATGCATGGGACCGTATCCGACACGACTGGCGGAAAGCTCGCCGCAGTCACTCCATCTCACTATCTGCGTGATCTTCTGGGATAAGGGCTTACTGCTACTTCGCGTTCTGAACCGGATGGCTAAGCTGAGGTCTGAGCGATGACGGGTACCGGGGGAAGCAGTCATTCACGCTTCGAAACCAAGTGACAGCAGTCAACCTCTAGCGACTATTTGCGCGCAAAGTCTGCGTAAGGCAGTGCTCTTTTGCAAAAAAGCACCCGTGTGGCACTCAAAAAAGCCCTACAGCGCGTTTTCACCTGGGCTCGCAGAGCTGACTAGCTGGACTTCAATCAAAACAAACGTAGCGTTTTTTTAAAGCTGGGCAAAGCGCTAGCCGTGTTGGCGCTGAGGCAAAAAGCAATTCGACATTGACACGAAGTAGGAGTCACTGTTCAGACATTGAATTGGGCTTGTTTGACTGTTCCGAATCTATGAAAAGACATCGAAAAATCTATGAGAAGTAGTAAACCCGGACCATACTACTTTGAACTAAAGAAAAAGCACTTAGAGTTTCCTCTAAGTGCTTGATTTCATTGGGAATTTTTTGGTGGGCGATGCAAGTTTCGAACTTGCGACCCCTGCAGTGTGAAAACGCCAGCTTTTCACATTTTTCCTGTTTAAAAACAAAAACTTAGCTGTTTTACAGGGTGTCAAAGTAGTATAGTTGTAGTATACCCATATAACTACAAAGTGATATTTTAAAAGCCACTTTGTGACAGCAGCTGTAAACCAGTGTCATTTCTTTTTACGGTGCGACTTTTTTAAGCACCTGACGAGCATCCATTGTGGCCCAGCGATGGCTCAATGTATATAGAGTTTTCGCTCGAACGGCCTCAATGTATATAAAGTTTCGCGTCGAAGACAGGCAATGTATATGGAGTTTTGGTTCGCACTGGCCAATGTATATAGAGTTTTGTTGGCGACCATTGAGCACCCTCCTCCACTATGTAAGGTGCCGCAAGATGGCTATTGCTTTGTGCTCACCTGATGGCAAGCGTCATTTATTTTTACGCTGCAACTTTTTTACGCTGCAACTTTTTCAAGCTGCAACTTTTGATCTGACCATCTGCAAAGCTATCGCTCAAAGTGTATGAAGTTTGGGATTTGAACCTCGCCCTTCACGCTGGAGCAAAAGCGTGATGTGCTGTTAAAAGTGTTGTCATGCAGACTGTAGTTTTTGAAACGAAAGTAGTTCAGGCCAATCGAGACTGAGTCGAAAGATCTGTCCTTAGCTGCTCAACACGCGATAGGTATTGATCACAGCTGTCCAGCTCGTTAACTTCAGGATAGGTCTCAATTCTTTTCATTTTGCGCTCAACTGGCGGCTGACTGAAATAGGTGACACCGCACCTGTAGCCAGTGGTGGCTGAATCAGAGATCAATAAATTACTGCATGACTTGCAAGACTTTTGCATGGAGTTATCTAAAAAATTCTATTCACAAATATTAACCCACACAGCTGCACCTAAGACCCAACCCTGCCGCCAAACCTTTTCATCCTGCAGCTCTCGCAAAGCATTCACGTGAAAGACCTTGAAAAACAACGCTTCGATTCATCTCGGATAGGGTGTTCCGTGGGTTGTTGTAGTTATTCGGTTCGATATGGCCGATAGGCTGGTGAAGACAATGACCACAAGGTGCTCGTTAACCCGCGTGAGATAGACTCGCAAGAAGACATTTGATTTTTTAAAGCGAGTTCGTATGAAGGCCCTTGAAAACTTATTAGAAGCCTTGATTTTCAACAGCCGTTGGCTGTTGGCCCCCTTTTACCTAGGGCTGGTGATCGGCATCGTGATGTTGTTGGTGAAGTTCACGCAAGAACTTTTTCACGTGTTGCCTCACATTTTCTCCTCCAGTGAGAGCGAAGTGGTGCTGGCAGTTTTGGCCTTGGTGGATCTCTCCTTGGTGGCCAACTTGCTCCTCATCGTCATCTTCAGCGGCTACGAGAATTTCGTCTCCAAGATCAACACCAAAGGGCATGAGGACCGGCCAGAATGGATGGGGCAGGTTGATTTTGCGAGCTTGAAGATCAAAGTGATCGCCTCCATCGTGGCCATCTCGGCGATAGAGTTGCTCAAGAGCTTCGTGAATCTCAGCATCTTGCTCAAATCCGGCGGCGACACCCCAGCAATCTGGTCAGAAGCGGATCAAGCCATTGCATGGAAAGTCGGCATTCACGTGTGCCTTGTCGTCACTGGCTTGCTCTTTGCCTACATGGACAATATTTCGGAACGAACCCACGCGCTCAAGCATAGAGGCAATGCCGAGCATTGATCCGCATTTACTAAGCCCACTTCCACCGCGCAACAAAATTTTCCAGGTTAGAAACGACTTCGGTTTTGATACCGAACTCATGTCCACGGGAATTACTAGCCCAGTAAACGATCGATGGGTAGTTATATTCTTGGATCAATCCGTGCGGTCATTCCACGGGCATCTTTGTGAATCGTCCCGGATTTTATTGAGGCTCCACACTTGTTGAAACTGATAACAATTTAGCAAGGGATGCCGATTTCAGTTGAGTCAGTTAGGGTCCAATCAACAGTCTAGAAAAGCAGGATCGCCACTGCTCTATACAGCTAGTTTGAAAGTGGGCGAAGAAAACATTGAGCCCTCTTGAAACCCCTCATACGTCAGTCAATTGTTACCTCGCGAATGAGGGTTATCGCAAGGTACGTTTAATTGCAATAAGCTCCAAGATTGAGATTTTTTAGAGAGTGAAATCGTGATTGATATCTTTTTTATGTTGACCGTAGCCTTGCTGTTCGGAGGCATGACTTTGTATTCTTTTGGTTTTGCAGCTTTCTTGTTTTCCGCGCTACCGGCCAATGCTGCAGGACCTTTACTGCGCAAAGCATTTCCACACTTCTACGCCTTCGTGATTGTGACTTCTTTGCTTGCAGCAGGCTTAGCAGGGCCCGAGAGAGTTCAATCAGCGAGTTTGATGCTGCTGATCGCCTTGACCACAGTTTTTACTCGTCAATTGCTGATGCCGGCCATTAACCGTGCAACAGATACGCAAGCTAAAACTCTTTTCAAAGTGTTGCACACAGTATCCGTTTTGCTGACCTTAGCCCACATTGGGATCTCTGGTTTCGTCTTAGTGCAAGGGCTGTAGACAATTTGGTGTTGCCGAAGAAAGCCAATCGTATGATCAATGAAAGCTTGAATCAAGATCGTCCATAGAGGTCTTCGAATCGCACAATATCGTCCTCACCTAAATAGGTACCGGATTGAACTTCAATGATTTCGAGGGGTACATCCCCTGGATTCTTTAAGGAATGACGCTGGCCAACCGCTATGAAAGTTGACTCATTTTCATTTAGAACATAAGTGCTGTCGCCGTTGGTTATTTCTGCTGTACCACTGACAACGACCCAATGCTCGGCGCGGTGATGGTGCAGTTGCAAAGAGAGCTTTGCGCCGGGATCTACCGTGATGCGTTTGACCTGAAAGGATGTCCCCGAATCAAGGCACTCGTACATGCCCCAAGGGCGATAAACAACGCGATGATTTTTGTATTCTGGTCGTCCTGAATTTTTGAGCTGAAGATGAATTTTTTTGACGTCCTGGGCACGTGTTTTATGTGCCACCAACACGGCGTCTTTAGTCTCTACCACCACCAAATCTTCTAAACCGATAGCCGCCACCAAACGGCTTTGCGCATTGACATAGATACCCCGACAGTCATCGGCTACTACATCCCCTTGCAGGACATTGTTAGCAACGTCTTTATCTGCCTGTTGCCAAAGGGCCGACCAAGACCCGATATCGCTCCAACCCGCATCAAGCTTTACAACCACAACGTCGCTGCTTTTTTCCATCACGGCTGTATCGATGGCCTCTGATGGGCAGGCATCAAATTCAGATTGATCTACACGGGTAAATGTCAGGTCTGTGGTCGTCACCTTTGTCGAGGCCTTGCATGCCTCAAAAATTTGGGGTGACAAACTTTGAAGTGACTTTAAATAGCTTTTGGCTTTAAAGACAAATATGCCGCTGTTCCAAAGAAAACGACCACTGTCTATGAATTTTTGCGCACTGATCTGATCTGGTTTTTCAATAAAACGGTTCACCACGAAGCCGTCTTCAAAAGGTAACCCCTGCTCGATGTATCCGTAACCCGTTTCAGCCGACGTCGGCAAAACACCACAAGTGACCAACTGGCCAGACTGTGCAAGTGAAACAGCAGAAAGCAAAGCGCCATGAAATGCAGTCACATCAGCAATGAAATGGTCGGCAGCAAGCACTAGCAGGATCAAATCCTGCTCATCCGTCAGGGCTGAAGTGGCAAAGAATGAAGCCAACGCAGCAGCAGGGGCCGTGTTGCGGGGAAAAGGTTCCAACAAAATGGTGCAGTCCTCGCGTCCCATTTTTCTCAATTGTTCAGCTGCAATGAAACGATGATCCTCGCTGCACAAAATCAAAGGCGCCCTGAAATCGAGCCCCTCCAACCGGGATATCGTTTCTTGCAACAGACTTTTTTGACCTGGTATCAAATTCAAAAATTGTTTGGGATACAGATCACGGGAGAGTGGCCATAACCGAGAGCCAGAACCACCTGCAAGAATGACCGGAAGAACGTCCATAAATATCTTTTGAAATTTGGTGTATCAATCGTTCAATGGTAATCTTTACACGATCAACAACTCAGCATCACCGTTAACAGAGAGGCTTCCATTGTTAAATCAATATCCCATTTTGTTAAGGCTTATTCATTGGATTACGGTGGTGATGATCATCGCCTTGCTGGTGCTTGGCTTTTGGATGACTGACCGTGCGGGTGCCAATCTTTGGGATGAGCTGACGAACACCCTGTACTCATGGCATAAATTGATAGGTTTCCTAGTACTGCTCGTCACCGCAATGCGGATTGTGGTGAAGTTGCTTAACAAAAGACCAGACTATCCAAGCAGCATTTCAACGGGCCAAATTCAATTGGCCCATGTGGTGCAAAGCGCGATGTATTTGCTTTTGGTGCTGGTGCCGTTGTTTGGATGGGCCGGTGTCACTGCATACCCCGCACTCATCACCGTTGGAGGCTTACATCTTCCAGCCTTGCCCGGCGTACCCAAGGGTGAACCTTTGGCAAAACAGTTGTTCGAAATTCATGGCTACTTGGTTTTGGCGTTGATCGCCGTCGCCATCGCTCATATCGGTGCGGGTTTGAACCATCTGTGGATTAAAAAAGACCAGGTTTTTGACCGTATCTGGTTTAAATCGAAATGAGATGACCGCTCTTTTCAACCTTTGTTTTTAAGTAATGCTCGTTGTGGGGATTGGCTGGGTAGGCGTGCGGAACACGCTCAGTCACATCGACACCCCACGCAGTCAGGGCTGCGACCTTCGTTGGGTTGTTGGTCATGAGTTTGACCTGGGACACGCCCAGCAACTGCAACATGGCCACAGCGGGTGCATAGTTGCGCTCATCTGAATCGAAGCCCAATTGCAAATTGGCATCAACAGTGTCATGCCCAACATCTTGCAATTGATAAGCACGCAACTTGTTAACCAGGCCGATTCCACGGCCCTCCTGTGCCAAGTAAAGCAATATGCCACTGCCATTTTTAGCCATCACGTCGATGGCGCCTCTCAACTGGCTTCCACAATCACAGCGCAATGAACCGAGCAAGTCACCGGTAAAACACTCGGAGTGCAGTCTGATGAGAACTGGTAAGTTGACATCGATATCGCCAATCACAATCGCCAGATGCTCAATACCGCCATATTGAGGACGGAAGGCCAAGACTTTGGCGTGCTCAGCACTGTCAAGAGGCACTCGTGCCTCACTGACCAAGGTTAAGGCGCTTGCTGCGTTGCTGGCATAGGCATTGATTGAATCAGGGCTCACACAAGGTAACGCAACATCGTTAGACATGTCGACCAAGACAACTGCTGGCAAAAGGCGCGCAAGCTTGGACAAACTAAGACATGACTGGGCTAAATGATCCGCCTGGGTAATGGCAATGTTTTGTAAATGCTCTTGGAAAGCCTTCTGGGACTTCGCGCTTGTCAAAGGGTTGCTCAATAAAGAGATGAGTTCAACATTGAATCCACCAGGGCACACGACCGAATAAGCATGTTGTGGAGAGATATCGAGACCCAAGGCCTGTAACCTGTTTCCCGTCAAAATCAATTGGACATTGCCGTTTCCGGCTATTGCAAACGCATCCAAGCGTTCTTGAGTCAGCAGTTCTACACTGACAACAGCAAAGCTTTTCTTTAAATCGTCAACAACCACTGATGCACCACGTCGCAAATCGTAAATAGCGTTGTCAACATCGATTAAATTATGATTTTTTGAATTCATTTGTATCAAGAAAATTTGATAAGTCTATGTTCGTGCTTTATGAAGGCTGGGGCAAAAACAGTCATTTTTTTTAGCACCGATGAATTATTTCCTCCCATGTTAAGTTAGACATTCAACAAATAATTTTTTTGGACAAGAACAAGGTCTTTTAACCGTGATTTCCACTGACCCATTTCCAACGAAGTTGCCCATCGGCACTGAGAGTCCAGCAGTGGCAGACTGGGATCACTTTTTAAAAGCATTTTTTGGAACTGACCCTTTACCCCCATCGACTCTTCAAGCTGTGTTTGAACCTTTGCGTCAAATGAGCGACAACAGCATGATGGTCATCGCTCAAATAGGACAAACACTGGACGGACGTATTGCCACCGTCACGGGGCAGTCCAAATACATCAACGGTCAGGATGGCTTAGTTCATTTGCACAGACTTCGTGCATTGGTAGATGCGGTTGTCGTTGGCGTTGAAACCGCAATTACAGACGATCCATTACTGACCGTCAGACTCGTGAATGGGCAAAGCCCTGCCCGTATCGTGATTGACCCGCGAGGTCGATTGGCGAGCAACGCCAAGGTTTGGCAACAAGATGGTGTGAGAAAAATATGGGTCACATCTGAAGACCAAGCGGTATTTGCGCCACCTGAAGTTGAAAACCTGGCTTTGCCGTTAACAGACGGTCAGATCGATCCAAAAAATCTTTTGCAACGACTGCAGCAGATAGGGATCTCACGTGTGTTGATAGAAGGTGGCGCCAAAACAGTCTCTGGATTTTTGCAAGCCAAATGTCTTCACCATTTGCATTTGATCGTTGCACCTATTGTCATGGGCTCTGGAAGACCCAGTTTTGAATTGCCGCCCATATTGCACATGGACCAAGCGACCCGAATGAGCACGTCAACCCATGTACTTGGAAATGACGTTTTGTTTGCCTGCAACTTGCGTAAGGACTCACTTGTCCTTTAAAAGATCACTCGGCAATTAGTTCACTCAGAAGTTGATCAAATTTTTGAACAGATTCTTCCCATGTAGGCTGCTGCTGTGCTGCAGACCTTGCACCTTGTGCCAATAAAGATCGATAGTCATCGTTTTCAATCAATAACTTGATCGCATCGCTGAGCGCATCCACTTGACCAGGTTCAACCAATACGCCAGCTTGCTTTGGAACAGTGTCCGCTATGGCGCCACCCGTTGTCGAAACAATGGGCAAACCATTAGCCATCGCTTCTGCGAAAACCATGCCATACCCCTCATAAAAAGATGCTAAGACAAACACATCTGATTTGGCGTAAAGGTTTTGCAGCTCCGGACTGCTGACAGCACCCAAAACATGGATACGGTCTTCCAGTGAACAACGACGAATGACCTCTTGTAAAAGCACATAAGCAGGGGGGTCTCGGGTCACATCGCCTGCAATGGTCAATGTCCACGAAAGAGACTTGAGGGGCTGCAATGCTTCAACAAGGATATGGAAGCCTTTTCGGGGAATGACAGCACCTACAGAAAGCAATTGAACAGGCCCTGAACTTGGTTTTCGGGTCAATGCAGGTATTTGATGGGCAGCAAACCGATCAGTTCCCGGCAAAACCACTGTGACGTGTTGGACAGGTACTTCGTAAAAGCCAGTCAAGTCACACGCGGTTTTAGGGCTGTTGGCCACTACCCTTTTGGCATGCATCAAAGACTTTTTTTCTGACTCTTGAAGCATCCGGACCTGTTCTGGGCTGTGACCGGATTCCAAAGCTAGTGGGTGGTGTACCAAACTGATCACAGGATGGCGCGCAGCAAGCAAGGGAACCAAGTCAGGCAGCACCCCAAAAGCCAAGCCATCCACCAGCATCGGCAGACCCGCTTCCAACTGAAGAAGCAAAGAGGCAGCTTTAGCCAATTGTTCTTTATTCGGAAATGGATAGCCTTCCCCCAAGCTGATCAATTGAATTTGCCAACCTGA
The DNA here is from genome assembly GCF_000293865.2 of Limnohabitans sp. Rim28. GTDB lineage: Bacteria > Pseudomonadota > Gammaproteobacteria > Burkholderiales > Burkholderiaceae_C > Limnohabitans_A. The sequence goes on from NZ_ALKN02000002.1 coordinate 80,907, forward strand.
AGTTTGAAGGCCCTCAATGACACGCCGATCGTAGGCGTATCCACCCGTTAACGAGGCAAGATCACCAGGAAATACAAAGATGAGTTTTTTGACCACGCCCAACACGCCATTGGTCAATGAATTTCGGCTTCATACCAAGCGCGGGCTACATGGGACTCGGACAAGGTGACCCTGATCGCATGCAATTCGGCTCCGTCTCGGCCAAGTTCACCGCTTCGTGCAGCAGTAGCCAAAATATCGAAGATGTGTTTGGTGAGAAATTCAGTCGTGGTGTTGACACCCAAAAAATCCTCACGCGCATCCAAATTAGAGTAGTTCAAAGGGGTCAGTGTGGCTTTTAAAACATCAAGCGCCCTGCCGATATCGATGACGATGCCGTTGGAATCTAACGCCTTTGACATGAAAGCTGCGTCAACAACAAACGTTGCACCATGCAAGGCTTGAGCAGGTCCAAAAACCTCTCCCTTGAATGAATGGGCGATCATGATGTGGTCTCGAACTTCAACAGTAAACATGAAAAATCCTTAGGGGTAACGAATCAAACTGCAAAGCGCTTGGCTTTTTGAGCCCAGCAAAATGGGTAACTGATGGGGTAAATCTTCGAAGTCCACAGAATGGGTCAACAAAACATCAAGGCGTTCATCGATCAGCATACTCATGGCCGCTTGGAGCCGTCTTCTGTGTGTCCAGCGAGGACGCCGCGTCGCAGATATGTGACCCACTTGGCTGGACTGTAGCCTGATCTGTCGGCTGTGAAATGCGCCACCTAAAGAGAGGCTGATTTCGCGACTGCCGTACCAACTCAATTCCAACACCTGAGCCTCTTCACCTGCAGCATCTATTGCTGTGGCCAGACCGGCTGCGCTGGCGCTGCAATGAAAGACAACATCGCATTCTGTGGGGGCGTTTTGGGGCAATGCAAATTGCACCCCCAAAGCTGTGGCAATAGAGGCACGTTCTGGGTTGATGTCCACTAATGTGACGTTTGCACCTTTCAATCCAGCGCACAAGTAAGCAATGAGACAGCCCACAACGCCACCACCAACAACCAATATTTGGTCACCAGGGCCTGGTGATGCATCCCACACTGCATTCAAAGCGGTTTCCATGTTGGCTGACAAAACTGCGCGCTCTGGCGTCAATCCAACTGGCAAGGGCACAACATCCATCAGATCTGCCACGTACATCGACTCATGTGGTCGCAATGCAAAAACAAGCTGCCCAATCCAATACGCTGGGCCATCCTCAATACGACCTACATGGCAATAACCATACTTGACCGGGTACGGAAAAGTTCCGCCCATCCAAGGTGCCGCCATCCGTTGGTACTCAGATTCAGGAATTTCTCCGCGATAAACCAAAGATTCGGTGCCGCGACTCAGTGCACCAAACAGCGCCCTAACGCGCACTTCGCCGTCTTTCAAAGGTTTGAGCGACTCTGACCGAAGTTCAACTTTTTCAGGAGCCAAGTACCAAAGGGATCTGGCCTCAAAGCCATGGACTGAATGTGATGACACAGGTGTTTCAATCTAAAAAGCAGTCGGCACTCAATTTGTACTGAACTGATGATCAAAGTATAGGACAGCACGTCAAATGCCCACCATTAAAAATGCACCGGGCCTGGTGTTCATAAAGGTTTACAAAAAGTCTGATGACGCACTTTCTGTCAGCCCCATAAAATCAAAGATCTATTGCTTGTGAATATCGAATAAATAACCATGTCAGTCAGACGCATCCTCTTTTTCTCGCTGTCACTGACAACCGCCGTATTCATGCTTTGGTTGATGCATTCAACCCTGTCAAACAACACGCCCTATCTTCTGCACGCCTTTTTGTTGGCACTTTTCGCCATGACACTGCCTTGGATGGTTGTGGGCTTTTGGAATGCCATCATCGGCTTGATTCTGTGCCAATTTTCAAAAGACCCTACAAGCCTGGTTTTCCCAAACGCAGCTGCCTGTTTTCAAGACAAACCACTGACATCCTCAACTGCAATATTGCTTTGCATACGGAACGAGCTGCCCGAAAGACTGGTTCGAAATTTACAGGCCATGTTGAAGGATTTGGTCAACAACGGATGGGGCAAAAATTATCACATTTTCATTTTGAGTGACACCAACGATCCGTCAATTGCACAATTTGAGGACGCTGCTTTCAACAAACTCAGTGATGAGTGGAAAGACCAAATCTTTATCACCTATCGACGCCGTGAAAGCAATGAAGGTTTCAAGGCTGGCAACATCGAAGATTTTTGTCAACGGTGGGGGACTCTTCACGAATATGCAATCGTCCTCGATGCAGATAGTTTCATGACAGGTAGTGCCATGTCGCGGCTGGTACGCATCATGGAAAACGATCACCGTTTGGGAATTGTTCAAGGGCTGGTTGTCGGCTTGCCTTCGGCCAGTGCGTTCACCCGATTGTTTCAATATGGCATGCGCTTGGGCATGCGCTCTTACACCATGGGGTCTTCTTGGTGGCTTGGAGACTGTGGGCCTTACTGGGGACACAATGCCATCATCAGATTGGAACCGTTTATTGACCACTGCAATGTGGCCTTACTCAAGACAGGCTCAAAACATAAAACAATTTTGAGCCACGACCTGATAGAGGCCATTTTGATGCGAAGGGCTGGTTACGAGGTACGGGTTTTTCCATGCGAAGACCAGAGCTACGAAGAAAACCCGCCCACTCTCAGCGATTACATCCAGAGAGATTTGAGATGGTGTGAAGGAAATTTGCAATACATTCACCTGCTGAGACTTGAAAATTTACACGCTATGGGGCGGTTCCAATTGTTCATGGCCATCGCCATGTTCGCAGGGTCTCCAGCCTGGATCCTTCTCATGTTGATCACAGTGGTATCCGCAAGCACGGTCAGTTCTTTTTCTGAGTACATCAATACAGGTTTTTTTCAAGCATTGATTGTTGCTTCCGGCGTCATGTGGTACCTGCCAAAAATAGCTGGTGCCTTAGATGTTCTCTTGCGCAGAAGAGAGAGTCATCGTTTTGGAGGCCGCACTGTCTTCGTGAAAAGTTTATTGCTTGAAACATTTTTTTCGTTTTTGATGACGCCCATCACTTGGCTCAATCATTCATTTTTCATCATTGGACTCGTCCTGGGCCATCAGGGTGGGTGGTCTACCCAATCTAGAGATGATCACGTCATTTCTTGGCGTCAAGCAAGTCAACAATTTTTTCCGCACACACTGATTGGTATTTTCTTATCTGTTTTGCTTTTATGGTCTCATCCAAGTCTATTCCCAATTGGCCTGTTTTTCTTTGGGGGGTTGGCGCTGGCAATACCCTTGGTAGTTTTGACATCCCAAGCTTGGCTTGGGGAAAAAATGATCCAGCATCAATGGTTGTCTTCGCCTGAAGAAATTGGACGCTCAGAAGTTCTGCAGCCTCTTCAACTCAAGTCCTATTCCATCCAAGAAAAGTTCCAGAAAAAATGATCTATTTTTGGAAAATTTATGCGCGAGTGCTTGGACTTTTAGGCACGCAAAAAAGTTTAGCGTGGCGCTTGTCAATTGCTAACATTGCGCTGGCTTGTGCTTTGTTTTTTGAGCCCATTTTGTTTGGAAAAATCATTGATGAACTTTCGAAAATAGCCAATCAAACTGAAGACCGCATTTGGGAATCTATCAGTCCGTTGCTCTTGTTATGGATTGGTTTTGGTCTGTTCACCATCGTTTCCTCAACTTTGATTGCGCTTTATTCTGATCGCCTCGCACACAGTAGACGCCATGCAGTGATGAACGACTACGTTATGCACGTCTTGCACTTGCCCATGTCTCAGCTGTCAAGGACGCATTCAGGAAAGCTGATGAAAGTCATGACGCAAGGTACAGACGCTCTGTGGTCGTTGTGGCTCAGTTTTTTTCGGGAGCAATTGGCTGCATTTGTGTCATTGGTTGTTTTGATGCCGCTTGCGTTTTTTATCAATTGGCAATTGGCGTCCATCTTGATGGTTCTTTGTGTCTTCTTTGTTTTGCTGACGCACTCTATTTTGCGAAAAACTCAAAAACTTCAACAACAAATTGAAAATCATCACACCGAAATGGCAACCCAAGCCTCAGACACTTTGAGCAACATCGCTTTGGTTCAAAGCTTCACACGAATTGATGCAGAAGCAAAATCACTCAGTCAAATCAGTCAACGCGTATTGCAAGCGCAGTTTCCAATTTTGAATTGGTGGGCGGTGGTTACCGTGATGACACGCTGCGCAACATCCATCAGTATTTTTTGCATCATCCTCTTGGGTGTTTGGCTCTACTCCCATTCCCTGGTGAGCGTTGGAGAAATAGTCACATTTTTAGCGTTCGCAGGCCTGGTCATTACCCGCCTTGATCAATCGGTTTCATTCATCAACAGACTCGCTACCGAAGCGCCTCGCTTAAAGGACTTTTTTGATGTTCTGGACACAACACCTGAGGTAAAAGATAAACCCGATGCCATTGACCCAGGACGCTTGGTTGGATTGGTGGAGTTCAAAAATGTGAGTTTTTCCTACAACGCCAACATTTCAGCCGTAAACAATCTCAGCTTTTGTCTCCATCCGGGTCAAACGCTCGCCCTGGTTGGCACTTCAGGCGCTGGAAAATCAACCGCCCTCAGTTTGTTGTACCGTGCCTTTGACAGGAAATCAGGACTCATCACGATAGACGGCCATGATATCGAGCACATTAAGCTCAAAGCATTGAGGCAGAACATCGGCGTTGTTTTCCAAGAGCCTTTTTTGTTCAATCGCTCAATTGCTGAAAATTTGCGAATTGGCTCGCCGGATGCTTCCGATGAAGCATTGCATGAAGCCGCATCCTGCGCCCAAGCCTTGGATTTCATCATGTCTCAGCCTGATGGCTTTGACACCATCATTGGTGAACATGGTCGCACGCTGTCTGGTGGCGAAAGGCAACGACTTTCACTCGCGCGTGTTTTCTTGAAAAATGCACCGATTTTGATCTTGGATGAGGCGACCAGCGCACTGGACACGCCCACTGAAACCAGCTTGCTTAAAGCCCTTGAAGCTGTCACTCAAACGCGAACCACGCTGGTTATTGCGCACCGGCTGAGTACGATTCGAAATGCGGATGTTATTTTGGTCATGGAAAACGGCAAGGCTGTTGAATCAGGAAACTTTGAAGAACTGATGGCGCAAAGCGGCGTTTTCGCCGGCATGATGCAACAACAATATGGCATGCCCAATAAGCTCAATGGCTCAACCTTTGATCGAATAGACAATGAACAGCTTCACCAGTGAATGGCTTGCTTTGAGAGAGCCTGTTGATCACCGCTCTCGAAACCCAAAGCTGATGGCTTCAGTCAAGGCCTATCTTCAACACATCGAATCCTCACGTCCTGGTGCGGTTCATGTCGTTGATCTGGGTTGTGGGAGCGGCTCGAATCTTCGCGCACTTGCACCTGTCTTCAATGAAGTTCAAGAGTGGACTTTGGTTGATTCAGACCCCAAATTATTGAATGCAGCGCATGCTGCGCTTTTGAAATGGAGTGATGATTCAACCATTGTCAAAAATGATCCTCATACATCTGCTCATCAATCCCAGGAGTCACAACTGATCTTAAAAAAACACAGTAAAAAAATTATTGTTAATTTTCAATGTGCGGATCTTGCCAAAGAGGCTCATTTGCCCATCATGGCTAAATCAGATCTTGTGACCGCAGCAGCTTTTTTTGATTTAACAAGCGACAGCTGGCTTAAGAAATTTTCTATGGCACTGACAAAACCCCTTTACGCAACCCTCAGTTACAACGGTGCCGAAACTTGGGATCCACAGGGGCCGGATGATCAAGCAGTCTTACAAGCATTTCACTTTCACCAACGCACCGATAAAGGTTTTGGAGCTGCTTCAGGCCCCAATGCGGCAAATGTTTTGATCAACCTACTGAAAGACCGTCACTTTGATGTTGAGGTTGAGGACAGCCCTTGGGTCATGAATGAACTTGATCGACCACTGACGGAACAACTTGCTTTCGGAATTGCTGATGCCGTTAAGGAGACTGGTCTTCTTCCAATCGAAACCGTAGAAAACTGGTTGCGAAGTAAAAAAACCGCAAGTCAATGTACCGTTGGTCACACTGATTTTTTTGCTTACCCTTGAAGCCTTCGAAAAAATGATTTCTACCGCTGATTGATCCGATTAATTTAGCCCACTCAAGACTGTGTCTAAACCGTTAAGATCACGGATCAAGGCTTGCGAAAAATGCAAAGTTGTAAGCTCAACGCCCTATCGTGTTGTGCAGGATGCATCTGCAGCGTGGGTTCTTATTTGTAATGATTGCCGAGCAAAGGTTGAACGACTCCCCTTCTACAGCTATGGCGGCACATGTAAAGCCGATAAACGGCATTGAAACGGCTCACGGTTATTGACCAACCTTTGGGAAGATAAATTTAAAAACTTTATCAACAGCCCAGTTACTGTCCCATGTTGTTGACGCCAAGTCGGTGCGCCAACAACATAGTCAATCAATCATCAAAGCGCAGCGCTGTGCCCCTTGATATAGGTCTCTAAAAACCCAATCTGCTGGCCCATTTGTCGAATGTTGTCTTTGACGACATCACCAATAGAAATAACGCCAACGACCCGCCCAGCTTCCACAACCGGCAGATGGCGGAAGTTACGGGAAGCCATCAAGCCTGTGCAGGCTTCAATGGGATCGTCCAGTTTGACCGAGACAGGGTCGGCAGTCATGACTTCTTGCACCAGGACTTGTTTGGCATCCAGGCCGGGTAACAGCACCTTGATGGCACAGTCACCCTGAGTGACGATGCCCATCAGCTTTTCATCGTTGACCACCAAGATCGCACGCACACGGTTGTCGCGCATCAGCTGTAAGGCCACGACCACTTTTTCGTCGGGCTTGACGCTGATCACGTTAACGGATTTTCCTTTTTGTGCTAAACATGCTTTGACGCTGGTCATCTGAATTCCTATTTACGGTTGTGTGATTTAAATTTTCTCACAGCCATTGGAGTCATGCTCGCGTTGTATTCTTCTTATCAAGCGCCTTTGGTCAATCACGGTCTTGTATTTTGCTGATCACCCAGCAGGCAATCGCAATCATCAAAATAGCGCCACTCTCATACAAAAGAATAGAAGGGTCACCGTCCTTGCCCTGGAGGATGATCAAGCGGCTCAAGGCAGTCATGGCAATGACCAACGGTATGGTGATTGGAATTCGGTGGCTGCTGTAAAAAGCGCCCAACATACCCAATACTTCTGCATAAATAAACATCAGCAATAAGTCCTTCAGCGCTACGCTGCGCTGCTCGATCAACAGCATGACTTCTTGCAGCATGGCACCCACTGTAAACAGTGCGATAGTGACCAGGAAAACTTTTTCAGTCACGTCAATGATTTTTTTGATGGGCATAAGATCTTGAGTTGAATGGGTTAATTCAGGCATTATTCAATGAATCGTGAAAAGGAGTTGCTCACTCTTAAAGTACATCATTTGTATCAGCCTATTAACTTTGATGAATGAACTGAATCACCCCGGAAGCTGATGAGGTTTCACGCTTAAATAAATTAGAACCTCGCGCAAGGTCTAAAACTGCCCTGCCCTGCGAAGCCACATGGCCTGACCCCGATGGCCCAGCGTTTGCAAAGAGGACCAGTTTCTGAAGGCTGACAAACATCGCGTTGTCCACTGATCTCGACTAAGATTGTTGTCGCACAATAAAAAGTCCATTTAATCCATCACCAGTCATCGTGTAAAACCATTGCACGTGGTCGATTATTCAAAATGGGAAAACCATGTCCCCAAAGGTCAACGCGTCGACACCCGCCGGCATCCTGATTGAAGGCAGCAGGGATTTAAACCCCGATCAATCGCATGGCGAGTTCAACCGCTTGCTCAAGCGCTTGGGCCTCCAAGAGGCGACTCAGATTCGGCCATCTGTTCAAAATGCAGACGGCTGTTTTGAAGCCCGACTCCAGCAGCGGTATGTCGATCTTTGGTGCCCGGGTTTTGACACACTGCAGGTCAGAACGCTTGCGTCTGACTTGGTGTTATCCGATGCGCATGCTCTGGAACTCGAAATAGTCCTGACCATGCTGGCTGCGCCGCAGATCATGACTTTTAAAAGCGTGGCGCAACTCGAATCGCACATACGTGTCCGCGTCAATATTGCAAGGGCAGCCGCCAAAACCTCCTTGGCATTCAACACCGAAGCTGCCGAGCGACCTTCAGAATACTGGCAGGGAGACTCCGAAACGGGGTTTGTCATCCGTCAAGGTGTCAGCCTGGAAGAGGCCATCATCGCTGCCACCCAGCCCGAAGTCACTGGTCGTCAGTATGAGTTTTCTTGTTATCGGGCTGCGGAGTATTTGGTTTTGCTCGGTCTGGCTGAGGAAGCCAAGCTCGCAAACCCAAGTTATTTGCAGGCGTTGGAAGCACAGTGTCGTCTGGCGGTGCCCAGGGCTGACCCATTCCACACCACCTACGTCTATGAATACGGTAGGCCTGAAAACCCCATCCCCATGCGCTACTACGTGCCGGGCGATCGTTTATGGTTCAAAAACCCCGACGATCGCTCCTCGGATGTCAAAGGTTTTGAAGGATCTTGGGTATTTTACTTGGGTGGCGGTTTGTTCAGCAATTTTTGGCGACGAGACAAACCCTTTGACTTGACTTCTAAATGCCTCGAAATCTACCACTGGCGTGATGGTGCTTGCCTCAATTCGAGCGGCGTTCTGTCCATGGATGAAAGCGAAGTGGCGCGACAGATAGAACTCACAAGGCAGTCCCCTGAAAAATTGGAAGCTGTGATGTCCAAAATGATGGCTTACCGAGACCCCGCAGGTGTTTACGCGAATGGGGGATGCATTGACTCGACTCGCGAGATACCGCGCTCTTTGTTTTGAGCGCCAGGCGGGTCCATGTCTTTTTAAGGGCTCAGTCCTGAACCCCAACTGGCTCGCTGAGTAAAGGGTAAATACCAATGAAGCCCAAAACCGCGATTCATTCAAAATCAATGCAAACAATTAATAATCCTACGAATTACCCAAGGAATTGCCTCTGCTCGGTCCTGCATGGCAAAACCCAATGCATCTCATAAGGAATAGATCATGAAGTTATCCCGTGTTTTGCTGCCCATCCTGCTGACCAGTTGGCTGAATGCGGCCTGCGCCTCCACCGCCACCACCGCCACCAACACGGCCGGCCCAAAACCAGCCACAACGGCCTACGAGCCCGTGCGCGGTCAAGCCGGCAAGGATGTGATCTGGATCCCCACCCCACCAGGTCTGATTGACAAAATGCTCGCCGCAGCCAAGGTCACCGATCAAGACAGATTGTTTGATTTGGGCGCGGGCGACGGCATCATCGCCATCACCGCGGCACGTCAATACGGCACCCAAGCGGTGGGCATTGAGTTCAACCCCGACATGGCGCAATTTGCCCGCCGCAAAGTTGCCGAAGCTGGCGTGACCGACAAAGTGAGGATCATCACAGGGGACATCTTCCAAGAAGACTTCAGTTCGGCCACTGTGGTGACCCTTTACCTGATGCCCCACTTGAATTTGAAGCTACGCCCACTCTTGCTCAAGATGAAACCAGGCACGCGGGTGGTCTCGCATGCCTTCACCATGGGCGACTGGGAGCCTGACGAAACCATGTCGTATCTACACGCACAAGGCTACTTTTGGGTGGTCCCAGCACAAATTGAGGGCAATTGGGTCATGACCGGGCTGGATGGCGGGCCCATGCGCATGAGCATGAGCCAATCCTTTCAAAACATTGGCGGAATTCTCTCCCGTGGCAGCCAAAACCACGCCATGTTGGGTGCCAGGTTGCGTGGCGATGAAGTCAAATTTCAATTCATCACGCAAGACCGCAAGGTACACGCTTTCACTGGCCGTGTAGAAGGTCGCCGCATCACGGGCACTGTTGTCTCTGATTACATGCACACGCCTGTCGAAATCACCCGACCTTGAAACGCATCATCTCTCGGCTTCAAAGTCCAAGTGCTTTTTGCAGCGCTTGCATGGTTGCCGAGGGAATCAAGTTTTGCTTGTGCGTGACCAAGTACAAGTCGGGGAGATTGATCTTTGGCTGAATTTTGACAATGGCTAAGTTATTGGCGCGCTCTTCTTCTTTGGCTTGATGCTCACGCATGATGCCAAGCAAGTTGTCATCAAATTGAATCAAGCCTTTCATCGTGATGGCAGACATGGACTCAATGACAGGAATGATGTCTGGGCAATCCATTTTTTTGAGTGCGTACATTAACTCTTTGGTCATCAGCGCATCCTTGGGAGGCAAAGCCCATCGGTGCTGAACAGCTTCCGTCCATTTGATGGTTCTTCGCTTTGAGAAAGGGTGTTTCTTGGAGGCGACGACACAAAGACTGTCGGTGGAAATCGGCTGAAGCTTCAGCGATTTAGTTCTTACATCACCCATCATCTCTCTTGAAAAACTGGTCACCACGCCATCTAACTCATGGTTGATGAGGGCGTTGATCAGTTCTTGAGGAGGACTTTCTTGAATTTGAATTTTAAGCAAGGGCAGCTGTTGGATGACGTCAACAACCAGCTTGGGAAAGATACTGGTTGTAGAAAAAGATCCCAGCCGCAAAAGACCGCTTGATCCCTCTTCAATCGAATTGATTTCGGAAAAACAGCGGTCAAGACTTTGCACCATGTCGCACGCCTGTCGTATCAAAAGCGCGCCTTGAATGGTAGGTTGAATGCCCGTTCTACCTCTTGTGAACAAGGCGGCTTTACTCACGGACTCAATTTCAGAAATCATTTTGCTCACAGCAGGCTGAGTGAGGTTGAGCTTGCCTGCAGCTGCGCTGACTGTGGTCGCCTCACTGAGATGGCATAGCAACTCCAAATGACGCATGCGAAGCCTGCGCAAGGCTGAAAGCGTATTGGGCGTTATGGGCTTGAATTTGAATTGTTCCATCTTGCTACCTGTCCATTCCAAATAGTAATGGATCGATTAAAAATAATCACTATTTATTTGCATAGAGACGGACTAGCATGGGATTTTTCATGTGCAGAGAATCCGATGAGTCCAAAGCAACCTCACATCATTTTCATCATCACTGACCAGCAACGCTATGACACGATCGCTGGCTTGGGATTTCCGCACATGGATACGCCGAACCTGGACAGGTTGATCAAAGAAGGCACCCACTTTACGCAGTGCCATGTTGCTGGGGCATCTTGTGTGCCAGCTCGCTCGAGTTTGTTCACCGGCTATTACGCTCATACCACTGGCATCTTAAAAAATGCAGACAGATGGCGTCACACTTGGGTCGAAAATCTCGCACAAGTTGGCTACACCTGCATCAACGTTGGCAAGATGCACACATGGCCTTTAGACACACCTGCCGGGTACCACCAACGCTATGTTGTAGAAAATAAAGACCGATTTTTGGAGGGTCGATTTTTCTTTGATGACTGGGATCGCTCACTGGCTGCGCGAGGCTTGGTCAAGCAGCAAAGAGTTCAGTACCGAGAATTTCCAGACTACCGCGAAAGACTCGGTGCATTTGAATGGCGCTTACCACCTGACTCGCATTCAGACAATTTTGTTGCCGATAGAGCTTGCTGGTGGATTGACACCGCCCCCAAAGCAGAGCCCTTGTTTTTGCAAATTGGTTTTCCGGGACCGCACCCACCTTACGACCCAACGCCGGACTACCTCAATAGGTACATCGACAAAGATTTGCCCATCGCCAAAGTCACGCAAGCAGATTTGGCAGGACAACCAAAACCGTTCCATGTGCTTCGCGAACACAACGTTGAAATAGACCACGATTCAGTCGTACACCAACTCGAACCCAGCGATGAGCATCGCCATCGGCAGCGCGCCCATTACTTGGCCAACGTCACCATGATTGACGATGCAATTGGGAAGATCACGGATTCGCTTGATAAGAAGGGCTATTTGGACAATTGCATCATCGTTTTCACATCGGACCATGGAGACTGTTTAGGAGATCACGGGCACAGTCAAAAGTGGACCATGTACGAGCAAGTGACAAAGGTTCCTATGATTTTGTGGGCGCCTGGAAAGGTACCTGAGGCCCATAAATCTGATGCCCTGATTCAAGCGATGGACATCGTTCCATGGTTACTCACTCAGGCACAAGCCAAACACCCCGAAGGCATGGAGGCCGTTTCTGTCGAACCAGCTTTCAGTGATCCGCATTGGCCTGGACGTGAGGCCGTTTATTGCGAACAAGGTCGTGACAACATTTTGACGGACATTGAGTTCATGACCATGGTCAGAACCCAACGGTGGAAGCTGGTGCATTTTCTGAATGAAAGCTTTGGCCAGCTTTTTGATCTTGAAAATGACCCCGAGGAAACCAACAACCTTTGGACGTCAACAACGCACGCTGCTATTCGTCAAGGCCTGATGGACAAGCTACTGCATTGGCGCATGTCGAGTCAGATCAAGACTCAGAATGTTTTTCGTGACCACCGTTGATCTAAACAGGAGACAAACATGAAACTCAAACAAATGGGTGTTTTTTTGGCCCTCTTAGCGGGTGCAATTTTCAGTCAACCTCTTCTTGCCCAAGACTTCCCCAACAAACCCATACGAATGGTGATTGGTTTTCCTCCAGGAGGTGGCATTGATCAGCTGGCCCGATTGTTGGCACAAGACATGTCAAGCCAATTAGGTCAAAACGTCATTGTGGACAATAAACCTGGTGCAGGCACAGCGATAGCTTCCGCAGAAATCATGCGGTCACCCAGTGACGGCTACACGATTGGCTTGGGAAATGTGGGGCAGTTTTCTGTTTTGGAACACATTTCCAAGCAACCCATTGTTGATTTACCTAATAAATTAGCGCCCATTGGACAGGTAGGCTATGCCCCCTTAGCGCTTTTTGTGCCAGCCACATTGAATGTGACTTCAGCGGCCGAGTATTTGAATTTGCTGAAGTCTCAGCCAGATGCCTTTAGCTACGCTTCAGGCGGCAATGGACAAATAACGCACCTTGCTTTTGAAATGTTGAAGTCTGAAGCACAAGTCAAAATTCAGCATATCCCCTACAAAGGCAGCGGACCTGCACTGATCGATTTGATGGCCGGCAGAGTGGTTGGAATGATTGATGCTCTTGGAGCGGGTATGCCGCATGTCAGAAGCGGCAAATTAAAAGTATTGGCGCTCACGGCTGCAGAACGTGCGCCAGAGTTTCAATCCATTCCAACCTTCAGAGAATCTGGTTTGAAAAACTACGTGGTGACGGGCTGGCAAGGCATGGTTGCGCCGTTGGGCACGCCGCCAGCCATTGTTCAAAGACTGAACCGTGCTTTGAATGACTCTTTGAACAAGAAGGAAGTTCGGGAAAAAATGATCGGTCTGGGCTACTACCCCACTCCTACCACTGCGGATCAGTTCGGTCTGTTCATGAAAGCAGAATCAGTTCGATGGGGTGCGCTTTCCAAGGAACTCAAAATTGAAGCAGATTGATGCCCTTGTGTTGACGCCGATGTCGATTTGATCAGTGTGCTCTTCTGAATACGCTACCGCCAGCAAAACTGGCTTGTGGGCCCAGTTGTTCTTCTATGCGCAGCGCATGGTTCCACTTGATCATGCGTTCACTTCTGGCAAACGATCCGACTTTGAGTTGACCGACATTCCAACCAATGGCCAGGTCGACAATGGTGGTGTCTTCGGTTTCACCTGAGCGGGCCGATACGATGGCTGAGTAGCCCATTTCTTTGGCCACATTCCAAGCTTGCAAAGTTTCGCTCAGGGTGCCCTGTTGGTTGGGTTTTAGGAGAACTGTATTGGCAGCGCCTAAATGGGCGGCCTCTCGAACGAGGTTTGAATTGGAGACCAAAAAGTCATCCCCCACAATTTGCAGGCGATGGCCAATGGCTTGGGTAAAGCGAGCGAACCCCTCAGGATCGTCTTCTGCCAATGGGTCTTCTATGGAGACGATGGGATACTTATCAATCCATCCCAGCAGCATTTCAATCATGCCATCGGAGTCCAGTGCCCGAGATTCAAGTCCAAGTCGGTATTGGCCGTGTTGCCCAAATTCGGAAGCTGCAATGTCCAAAGCCATGGCGACTTGATCTCCAGGAATAAAGCCTGCGCGTTCGATGGCATGTACCAGCATTTCCAGAGCTTGCTCGTTGCTTGAAAAGTCAGGCCACCAACCCCCTTCGTCGGCAACACCGAACAGTGAGCCACGTTGCGCCATCAGCAAGCCCGCATGGCGGTAGACTTCAGCCGTCCACTCCAAAGCCTGAGCGAAACTGCTTGCGCCAGGACATACCACCATGAAGTCCTGAACATCCACACGCCTGCCGGCATGTGCACCACCGCCAAAAATTTGAATTTGGGGCATGGGCAAGCGGCCAATTCCGCCATGACCAAGGTATCGGTACAAAGGCATGTCAGAGGCGGCAGCCATCGCATGCGCTGCCGCCATTGAAACGGCCAATGTGGCATTTGCGCCTAATCTTGACTTGTTGATTGTTCCATCCAGGTCAATGAGCGCCTGGTCAAGAACCAATTGGTTGTCCGCCTTGGTTCCCACGAGTGCTTTAGAAATTTCACCGTTGACATGCCCGACCGCCTGCATCACATCCAACCCACCAAACCGATCACCCCCATCCCTTAATTCCAGTGCTTCACGCGTGCCTTTGGATGCGCCCGCTGGCGCAATGGCTCTGCCGAGTGAGCCATCGTTGAGAATGACCTCAGCTTCTACGGTGGGTCGACCACGACTGTCCCAGACGCGCCTTGCACGGATGGATTGAATGGCAAACGGTGTCATGTCTTAAGTTCCTTGGCCCATGCTTGGGCAATCTCTTGCAAATGGCTTGTTGGTTTGATAAGGAAGGCGCTTGCGACGCGTCTGACCTGTTCGCGCTGATGCTCTTGCGTCACATATTCGACAGGCGACTTGCCATCCACTCTGGCCAGAAAAAGCCCAGGAAGCAGCCGTGCCGCTCTTGCTTCAAGATCGCTGGGCAGTTCCCAATCGACCGATGTCAAATAGCTGGTGGTCAGAACTTCAAAGCCATGTAAAAAATCTGACGATGAAGCAGGCGTCCACAGACACTTGAGCAACAAATGGTTGAGGCAAAACGCCAAGTCAAATGCAGGGTCACTCCAAGTGGCGCACTCTGCATCCAACAACAAGGGCCCTTGTGGCCCCAACAGGATATTTTTGGGGCTGACATCACCATGCACCAGTGTTTTTGCATTGTTTTGCGTTTGCAATACCAACGCTTCCAATGCGTGTGCCAGTTGGGGATGGCGCTCAGCTGTGGCGAGCAAATAAGGTGCCAGTCTGATTTCAAAAAAGATTTTGTCCGTTGGAAACTCACTGGCCAAGTGGCTATTTTTTGCGGCATGGCTGTGAATCTTAGAAAGGACTTGTCCCATGGCATGAGCAGTCTGCGGATCAGCATGGCCAGCACGCAATTCTTGTTTCCAGACGCGGTAGAGATCTGGGTCAAGGTATTGCATCACCAACACCCCCAATTCAGGGTGTTGGCCCCATAATTCTGGCGCGCTAACTGCAGAAACTTGGTGGGCAATTTGCAACCATCTGGCTTCATAAAGGTTGCGTTCTACAGGCGCATACCAATCTGCATTCACCCTCAATTTGGACAAAGCCCGTTTGGCGCAAACAGGGCCCTTTTCGGTGTCAATGCGCCAAATATCAGATGACACACCACCCGTTAGAGGTGCACCCCAAAGGGAAGATGCGTTTGAAAGACCCAGTTCGTTCAAAGCCCGAACGAACTCTATGGGGACTTCTGATTTAGACATGATCGGTATACGTTGATTCAACCAGCTTGACCAATGAGAATAAGGCTTGGTTCACGGGGGTGGCAACGCCAAGCGCTTGCCCACGTCTCACAATGAAGCCATTCAAATGGTCAATTTCACTGGGTTTAGAGCGCGCCATATCTTGTGCGGTCGATGATTTCTGACTTCCCATCGTGACAGCTATTTTTGCGACGGCCTCCAGAGCGACGGTCTCTGATAAATGGATGCCGTCGGCCAGCGCCACTGCGATGACTTCCCTCACCGCAGCTGTCTGGGTGATGCGAACAGCCTCTAAGGCCGCAAGTTTTTCGTATTGAATTTGCGCCAAGCCTGAAATCGCGTTGAACGCACAGTTGATCAGCAACTTAGACCACAACTCAGCCATCACGTTTTGCGAAATCTGAACCGGAACCTGGGCTGAAGCAAAGAGCTCAACGATCGCTTGAAGCGTTTTTTGCGGATCCTGCAGTCGTGAATCCTGCATCGTTCCCATCACAAGATCGCCGCGGCCATGGTGTTTCACACAAGCTGGGGCGGGAATTTCTGTCGCCACATAGACGACACAGGGGATCACCGCATGGGGTACCTGTTGTGCAATCAGGGCTGAATTCTCCACCCCGTTCTGCAAACTCATGATCAAAGCATGCGGTGCAAGGTGGGGCACCATTTGACGTGCGACCGAAGCGCTGTCTGTCGATTTGACACAGAACAAAACCAAGTCTGCGCTTTGCAAGCTCGATAACTCAGTGCTTGCATCAAGGTGGACGATCTCTGAGGAAGATGATGTGGCCAAATCCAATGTCAGACCGTCGCGCTGGGTCGCCTCGACATGTGCGGGACGTCCGATGAGCGTCACCTTGTGCCCAGCGCGGGCAAGCATGGCACCGTAAAAGCTACCGACGGCGCCTGCACCAACAACGGCAATGTGCTTAAAAGTGGGCATGTTCAAAATGACCCTTGATTTGCTGAGAAATTAATGCTGATTTTCATCATGGAGGTGCGTGCTTTTCAGTGATCATCTGTGGGTGTTATGGCTTAGGGGGATGCATTCGATTGATTATCTATGCTCTGGCAATCCCCCAAATCAGCACACAAAAACTGCGCTATGAAAAGTGTCAACAGGTTGTGGGGAATGCCGTGGTCACAGGCGACGATGCCGCAAAGCCTGCAAGTTGTGACGCACGAACTTCAGCCGCTGGCGGTCCATCTCGCCCATCACAACGCCCTCGCCTTCCGGTAAAACCGAGACCACCTCACCCCAAGGGTCGATCAGCATGCTGTGACCGTAAGTTTGGCGACCGCTTGCGTGAGTGCCGCCTTGTGCTGCCGCCAACACGTAACACTGGTTCTCGATGGCCCGAGCGCTTAACAAAACTTGCCAATGGGCTGAGCCTGTCGGCACGGTAAAGGCTGAGGGCACCAAGATCAGGTCCACCTCGCCCATGGCACGGTAAAGCTCAGGAAACCGCAAGTCATAGCAAATGGACATCCCAATACGCCCAAAAGGTGTTTCAGCAGTCACGATCTCTGTTCCCGCCACCATGGTGCGGCCTTCGTCCAAATGACGGGTGCCGTCTTGGTAGCTGAAGAGATGCATCTTGTCGTAACGGGCCACCACTTCACCTTGAGAATTGAAGAGCAAGGCGGTGTTTGTGACCTTGGCCGCGTCTTGGGTCTTGATGGGGATGGAGCCACCGGCAACCCAAATGCCGTGTTGCCGAGCTTTGGAAGCCAACATCTCTTGCATGGGGCCTTGTCCAAACTCCTCCGCAATCTGGAATTTGTCGGTTTCATGCCATCCGATTTGCACAAAGTACTCGGGCAGAGAAACCAGTTGGGCACCATCGGCGACGGCTTGATCCATCAGCCTTGAGGCTGTTGCCAAGTTGGTGGCCAAATCCGGCGCAGACACCATTTGGATGGCAGCAATCTTCATGGATTTATCGGTTGCGTGAAGACGTGGAATAGAAGCTGTCTCAGCGGGTGATCATCACGATCTGATCTGCCGCAATGGTGAGCTCGAATTCAACCAGTTCACCATTTTGGAGCTTCGGGAAGCCCAAGCCTGCCACGTTGAACCTTCCTGGCTTGGCAGCCGGAACGGGCCCTTTGGACTGAACGCCCTCTCCCCGAGCTAAAGCCTTGTTGCCGTCGCAAACCGATAAAAGAGCGGCCTGCGTCAATTCAACCGCTCGGACTTGCGTCAATTCAGATTTGTTCTTCACTGGCACGATGCGCCCGGCATCATCCAATAGACGCACCGATTGAAACTGCGGTGCCCAGACAGCGTTGTCCATTCGCCCGGCAGTGATGCAACTCGAAGCCTGAACACCCATCGCGAGAAGACATACGGCCAAGAAAAGGGATGGCTTGCAGATTGTGAAAGCGGTCATGAGAAGCTCCAATCAAGAGTGATCATCATAAGACGCAGGTCGGCAACATCGTGTCTAAATCCTGCGAACATTCGCAACATTTCCAAGAATTCAGAGCCCCCCGGAGGTCAACGTTCAAAAGGCAAAGGAGTGGTGAGCTGGGTTCCGAAGGGCAATCGGGTGAGCGAATGAGAGTGCAAGCACATTCATATCTGCCGTGTTCACCGCAGCAAAAGTGAAACCTTTTGGGACTTCAAAAACAGGCGATTAGGACACTTTTAGGACACGGCAATTAAAAAAGCACTTAGAGTTTCCTCTAAGTGCTTGATTTAATTGGGAATTTTTTGGTGGGCGATGCAAGTTTCGAACTTGCGACCCCTGCAGTGTGAATGCAGTGCTCTACCCCTGAGCTAATCGCCCCACGCTGTTCAGCGAAGACCGCGATTATGACATGAAAACACGCCTGATTTGCCGCAAAAGTTGCGAAAAATGCATGGCGAAAGCATGTCCACGCGCAGGCTTCTGGCTCAGACCGGTTGTGACTGTCGCCAAACGGTTTTGCCACCACTTGACTTGTCAAGTTGCAGCAGGACTTCCTCATGCGCTGCCACCTCTTGTGCGTTGGCCGACAACACGGGCAAGGCGAACTGACTCAGATCCAAAGGGACCACAACCGTCTTGGCGTCGCTGGGGGCGTCGCCTGCATCGATCAACAAGGCCTCTTGGCCCCGCGTCATGTTGATGTAAACGTCGGCGAGCTACTCGGCATCGAGCAAAGCGCCGTGCAAGGTGCGACCGGAGTTGTCAACTTCCAGGCGGTCACACAGGGAATCAAGGCTGTTGCGCTTGCCAGGGAACATTTCCTTGGCCATGGCCAAGGTGTCGATGACGTTGCTGACATAGGCTTTGAGCGGTTTCTTGCCCACGCGCTCCAATTCCTTGTTCAGAAAACCCACGTCAAAAGCCGCGTTGTGGATGATCAGTTCCGCATCGGCCAGGTAATCCAGAATCTCATCGGTCAATTGCGCGAACTTGGGTTTGTCACGCAAAAACTCGTTGCTGATGCCATGCACCTTGAGCGCGTCTTCGTGGCTGTCGCGCTCAGGGTTGAAATAAAAATGCAGGTTGTTACCGGTGAGTTTGCGGGCGAACAACTCCACACAGCCCAGCTCGATGATGCGATCGCCGCCTTCGGCTGACAGGCCTGTGGTTTCGGTGTCCAGAACGATTTGACGCATGGCTTTGTCGCTCCCCGGCTCAGTGCAGTTCTTTGGCGTGGTTGACGGTATAGCGCGGAATCTCGATCACCAAATCGCTTTTGGCCACAAAGGCCTGACAGCTCAGACGCGAGTTGGGCTCCAAGCCCCAAGCGCGGTCGAGCAGGTCTTCCTCGGTTTCCTCCATCTCGCCCAGACTCTTGAAGCCCTCGCGCACCACCACATGGCAGGTGGTGCAAGCCGCGCTCATGTCGCAGGCGTGTTCGATGTTGATGTGGTTGTCGAGCAGCGCTTCGCACAGGCTGGTGCCTGCAGGCGCCGTGATTTCTGCGCCTTGTGGGCAGTATTCCGGGTGGGGCAAGATTTTGATGACGGGCATAGTTGTCTTACGAATGAGAAGCAAAGTGGGCTTTTACAAGGCTTGGATGTTTTGTCCGGCCAGCGCTTTTTGGATGCTGTGGTTCATGCGCTCGGCAGCAAAGGCTTCGGTGCCTTTGGCCAGTGCTTGGGTGCAATCTTCCAAGGCTTGGGCGTCTTGCTCGGTTTGTACCGCCGCTTGCAGGGTGGCCATCAACGCATCAATGGCGCTGCGCTCGTCAGCTTGCAGCAATTGACCGTCTGCCGCCAGGGCGCTGCGCGTGGCCAGCAGCATGCGGTCGGCGTCGACGCGCGCCTCCACCAGCGCACGGGCTTTCATGTCGGCCTGGGCGGTGGTGAAGCTTTCTTGCAGCATGGTGGCGATCTGGTCGTCGCTCAAACCATACGAGGGCTTGACGTCGATGCGGGCTTCGACACCACTGATTTGTTCCTTGGCACCCACATTCAGCAGGCCATCGGCATCCACTGTGAAAGTGACGCGGATGCGAGCTGCGCCTGCGGCCATGGGCGGAATACCGCGCAACTCAAAGCGCGCCAAGCTGCGGCAGTCCTGCACCAGATCACGCTCGCCCTGCACCACATGCAGCGCCAGCGCGGTTTGCCCATCTTGGTAGGTGGTGAAGTCCTGCGCCATGGCCGTAGGGATGGTTTGGTTGCGCGGGATGATGCGTTCGACCAATCCGCCCATGGTCTCGATGCCCAGCGACAGCGGGATCACATCAAGCAGCAGCAACTCGCCCGCCGCGTTGTTGCCTGCCAGTTGGTTGGCCTGAATGGCCGCGCCCAAAGCGACGACCTCGTCAGGATTGAGGTTGTTGAGCGGTGCCTGGCCAAAAAATTCGGCCACGGCCTGCTGGATTTGCGGCATGCGGGTGGAGCCCCCCACCATGACCACGCCTTGAACATCGTCCTTGGCCAGCTGCGCATCGCGCAGGGCTTTGCGCACGGCGGTGATGCAACGGGCTGTCAGGGCTTGGGTGGCTTGTTCGAAATCAGCGCGGCTGATGGACGCTGACAAACTGCCGGTAGACAAGGCAGCATGCAGCGTGACCGCATCGGCTGTCGTGAGTGCTTCTTTGGCAGCACGGGCCGCTGCCTTGAGCACGGTCTTGTCTTCGGCAGAGGTCGCCTGCAAGGCGGGCTGGCGGGCCATGGCGGCATCGGCCAGGGCTTGGTCGTAATCGTCGCCGCCTAAGGCAGAGTCACCCCCCGTGGACAAGACTTCGAACACACCTTGCGTCAGGCGCAAGATGGAGATGTCAAACGTGCCGCCACCCAAATCGAACACGGCATACACGCCTTCGCTGGCGTTGTCGAGGCCATAGGCAATGGCTGCAGCGGTGGGTTCGTTGATCAGGCGCAACACGTTCAGGCCGGCCAGCTGGGCCGCATCCTTGGTGGCTTGGCGCTGGGCGTCGTCAAAGTAAGCGGGCACGGTGATGACCGCACCATACAAGTCGTCGTTGAAGGTGTCTTCGGCGCGGTAACGCAAGGTGGCCAAGATTTCGGCGCTCACCTCAACCGGGGATTTAGGGCCTTGCACCGTCTGGATAGACAGCATGCCTTGTTCGCTGGCAGAGAACTCATAAGGCAGTTTGCTGCGGTCGGCGATGTCGTTCAGGCCACGGCCCATGAAGCGCTTGACCGAGGCGATGGTATTGACCGGGTCGCTGGCGGCAGACTGCACCGCGTCAAAACCAATCTGGCGGCCCTGCCCTGGCATGAAGCGCACGACCGAAGGCAAGATCACCCGGCCATCGTCATCGGGCAAGCACTCGGCCACGCCACTGCGCACCGAAGCCACCAGCGAATGCGTGGTGCCCAAATCGATGCCGACGGCAATGCGGCGCTGGTGGGGATCGGGCGATTGGCCCGGTTCGGAAATCTGCAGTAAGGCCATGGTGAAACCAGTGAATTCAGGTCAATCGGTCGAGTTTAGCGTTCACCTCTTGGGTGAAGCGTGCGATGAACATCAGCGCCCTCACCAGCCCCACCGCCTGCGCAGGGTCTTTGGCCACATCCAGCAGGCGGGCCAACTCTTGCTGCACGTGGCGCTGCTCATCGGCCACAGCGTCTGCCAGGGCTTCCAAGCCTTGGGCGCTGTCGGTGTCGTCGAGGCTTTCTCGCCATTCCATCTGCTGCATCAAAAAAGCAGCAGGCATGGCGGTGTTGTTTTCTGCTTGCACAGGTGCTCCAAGCAACTCGCACAAATAGGCAGCACGTTTGAGGGGGTCTTTCAGGCGCTGATAGGCCTCGTTGATGCGCACCGACCACTGCATCGCCACGCGCTGGGCGGCTGCGCCCTCGGCTGCGAAGCGGTCGGGGTGGGCTTCGCGCTGCAAGGCTTTCCAGCGGGTATCGAGTTGCGCACGGTCCTGCGCGAACTGGACCGGCACATCAAACAACTCAAAATCGTTGGCTTGAAGCGAGATCACACGCGCAAGACTCAGACGCGGAAGGACTCACCGCAACCGCAGCGGTCACGCTCGTTGGGGTTGTTGAAGCGAAAACCTTCGTTCAGGCCCTCGCGAACAAAGTCAAGCTCTGTGCCGTCGATGTAAGCCAAGCTTTTCGGGTCCACCAGCACCTTGACGCCGTGGCCTTCAAAGACCACGTCTTCAGGGGCGATTTCGTCCACGTATTCGAGCTTGTAGGCCAAGCCCGAGCAGCCCGTGGTCTTGACCCCGAGGCGCACACCCACACCCGAGCCGCGTTTGGCCAAGTACCGGGTCACATGCCGAGCTGCGGCAGCAGACAGTGAGATCGCCATGTCAGTTCAGGTGTTTCTTTTTGTAGTCGTCCACAGCCGCCTTGATGGCGTCTTCGGCCAGGATGGAGCAGTGGATTTTGACGGGCGGCAGCGCAAGCTCTTCCGCAATCTGGCTGTTCTTCAAGGCCGCCGCTTCGTCCAGCGTCTTGCCCTTGACCCACTCGGTCACGAGCGAACTGGAGGCGATGGCTGAGCCGCAGCCATAGGTCTTGAAGCGTGCGTCTTCGATCACGCCTGTTTCTGGGTTGACCTTGATTTGCAACTTCATCACGTCGCCACAAGCCGGTGCGCCGACCATACCGGTACCTACGCTGTCGTCGCCCTTGTCGAACGAGCCGACGTTGCGGGGATTTTCATAGTGGTCAACCACTTTTTCAGAATATGCCATGGTGTTTTCTCCGTATTCAGTTCAATGTGCGGTGGAAAAAAGTCAAATCAGTGAGCAGCCCACTGGATGGTGCTCAGATCAATGCCATCTTTGTGCATTTCCCACAGGGGACTCAAGTCGCGCAGCTTGGCCACGTTCTCGCGGATGGTTTTGATCGCGAAGTCAATTTCTTCTTCCGTGGTCCAACGGCCAATCGTCATGCGCAGGCTGCTGTGGGCCAACTCGTCGCTGCGGCCCAAGGCGCGCAACACATAGCTCGGCTCCAAGCTGGCAGAGGTGCAAGCCGAACCGGACGACACCGCCAAGCCTTTGATGCCCATGATGAGCGATTCACCTTCGACAAAGTTGAAGCTCATGTTGATGTTTTGCGCCACGCGTTGGGTGGGGTGACCGTTCAAAAACACCTGCTCCATGTCACTCAGGCCGTTCATCAAACGGTCGCGCAAAACACGGGCTTTGGCATTGTCTTGGGCCATTTCGAGCTTGGCAATGCGAAACGCCTCGCCCATGCCCACGCACTGGTGCGTGGCCAAAGAACCCGAACGCATACCGCGCTCATGACCGCCACCGTGCATTTGCGCTTCCAAGCGAATGCGGGGCTTGCGGCGCACATACAAAGCGCCAATGCCTTTAGGGCCATAGGTCTTGTGCGAGGCCAAGCTCATCAAGTCGATGGGCAACTGGGCCAAATTGATCTCGACCTTGCCCGTGGATTGCGCTGCATCGACGTGGAACACGATGCCTTTTTCGCGGCACAAGTTGCCAATCGCGGTCACGTCCTGGATCACGCCAATCTCATTGTTCACGTGCATCACGCTGACCAAAATGGTATCGGGACGGATGGCGGCTTTGAGCACATCCATGTTCAGCAAGCCATCTTCTTGCACGTCGAGGTAAGACACCTCAAAGCCCTGACGCTCCAACTCACGCATGGAGTCCAAAACCGCCTTGTGTTCGGTCTTAACGGTAATCAAGTGCTTGCCGCGTGACTTGTAAAAGTGCGCTGCGCCTTTGAGGGCCAGGTTGTTGGATTCGGTCGCACCGCTGGTCCAGACGATCTCGCGGGGGTCGGCACCGATCAGGTCAGCCACTTGCTCGCGGGCTTTTTCAACGGCGGCTTCGGCTTCCCAACCCCAGGCGTGGCTGCGAGACGCAGGGTTGCCAAAGTGCTCACGCAACCAAGGCACGATGGCGTCCACCACGCGGGGATCGCATGGGTTGGTGGCGCTGTAATCCAGATAAATGGGGAAATGCGGTGTGGTCATGGTCTGGTCTTCTTGAAATCAGGATTTGGCAAACATGTTGCCCAAGTCAAACACAGAGTTGGGCACATTCACACGGATCGGTTGGCTGACGGGCATGGGAGAAATGGCACGCTTGAGGCTGGGCTTGATTTCAACCACCAAGCCTTTGGCCAATTGGTCGTCCACCAGCTTTTGCAGGGACACCGAATCCAAAAATTCCACCATCTTGGAATTGAGGGAGGCCCACAGATCATGTGTCATACAGCGGCCATCAGCGCCATTGCAGTTTTCTTTGCCACCACAGTGGGTGGCGTCGATGGGCTCGTCCACCGACAAAATGATGTCAGCCACCGTGATTTCTGTGGATTTGCGGCCTAAGGTATAGCCGCCGCCGGGGCCACGGGTGGACTCGACCAGGTTGTGGCGGCGCAGCTTGCCAAACAACTGCTCCAGATAAGACAGAGAAATCTGTTGGCGCTGGCTGATGGCGGCCAAAGTCACGGGACCGGCGTCTTGGCGCAAGGCCAAATCGATCATGGCGGTGACGGCAAAACGGCCTTTGGTGGTTAAACGCATGGCAGACTCCTGAAGTGTGTAGAAGCTTGGTCCATCACCCGCTGGCGCGGGATCCCGACTAAACAAGTCAAGTATAAACCAATCCCGATCAAATCACTCGGGTTAAGCGCATGTTGCACCCAAGCCCTCGGAAAGCGCCTCAGGCCCGGATCAGGGGCACGATGTTGTCGCCCCCCGTGGCGCCAAAAGCTTGCTCTTTCAAAATGGACAACTGGTCACGCACATGAGCGGCTTTTTCGAACTCCAAATTGCGGGCGTGCTCCATCATTTGCTTTTCCAACTGCTTGATGGCGCGGGCAATGTCTTTTTCGCTCATGTCCTCGACCTTGGCCCTTTGCATCGCGGCTTGCTCCAGGCGCTCAGCCTCTTTGCCCGACTTTTCGCTGTACACGCCGTCGATCAAATCCTTGACCTTTTTGACGATGCTCTTGGGCGTGATGCCCATGGCCTCGTTGTGCGCCACCTGTTTGATGCGGCGGCGCTCGGTCTCGCCGATGGCTTTTTTCATCGACTCGGTGATGCGGTCCGCGTACAAAATCGCCCGGCCATTCAGGTTTCGGGCGGCACGCCCAATGGTCTGGATCAAGCTGCGCTCGGAACGCAAAAAACCCTCTTTATCGGCATCCAAAATGGCCACCAAAGAGACCTCTGGAATGTCCAAGCCCTCGCGCAGCAAGTTGATGCCCACCAGAACATCGAAAGCGCCTAGGCGCAGGTCACGCAAAATCTCGACCCGCTCGACCGTGTCCACATCGCTGTGCAAATAGCGGACCTTCACGCCGTTGTCACTCAGGTAATCGGTCAGCTGCTCGGCCATGCGCTTGGTCAGCGTGGTGATGAGCACGCGCTCTTGTTTGTCGACCCGGATGCGGATTTCCTGCAGCACGTCGTCCACTTGGTGGGTGGCGGGCCGTACTTCCACCTCAGGGTCAACCAGCCCAGTGGGACGCACCACCTGTTCGACCACCTTGCCCGAATGCGTTTTTTCATAGTCAGCGGGCGTGGCCGAGACGAAGATGCATTGACGCATGCGCTTTTCAAACTCTTCAAACTTGAGCGGGCGGTTGTCCAAGGCGCTGGGCAGGCGAAAGCCATATTCCACCAAGGTGGTCTTGCGCGCCCGGTCGCCGTTGTACATGGCATTGAGCTGGCCGATCATCTGGTGGCTTTCATCCAGAAACATGATGGCGTCGGGCGGCATGTAGTCGGTGAGCGTGCTGGGCGCATCGCCTGGGGCGGCGCCCGACAGGTGCCGGGTGTAGTTCTCGATGCCCTTGCAATGCCCCACTTCCGACAGCATCTCGAGGTCAAACCGTGTGCGTTGCTCCAGGCGCTGGGCTTCGACCAGCTTGCCCATGCCCACCAACTCTTTCAGGCGCTGGGCCAGCTCGACCTTGATGGTCTCCACCGCCGCCAGCACCTTGTCGCGCGGCGTCACATAGTGACTAGAAGGGTAAACCGTGAAGCGCGGAATCTTTTGGCGAATGCGCCCCGTCAACGGGTCAAACAACTGAAGGCTCTCGATCTCGTCGTCAAACAGTTCGATGCGGATCGCCAGCTCAGAGTGTTCAGCTGGAAACACGTCAATGGTGTCGCCGCGCACGCGGAACTTGCCCCGGCTGAACTCCATGTCGTTGCGCTGGTACTGCATGCGGATCAGCTGCGCGATCACGTCGCGCTGACCCAGCTTGTCACCCGTGCGCAGCGTCATGATCATGCGGTGGTAGCTCTCGGGCTCGCCAATGCCATAGATGGCCGACACGGTGGCCACAATGACCACGTCGCGCCGCTCCATGATGCTCTTGGTGCACGACAGGCGCATCTGTTCGATGTGCTCGTTGATCGCGCTGTCCTTTTCGATGAACAGGTCGCGCTGGGGCACATAGGCCTCGGGCTGGTAGTAGTCGTAATAACTGACGAAATACTCGACCGCGTTTTTAGGGAAAAACTCGCGAAATTCGCTGTAAAGCTGGGCGGCCAAGGTCTTATTCGGTGCAAACACAATGGCCGGCCGGCCCACCTGGGCGATCACATTGGCCATGGTGAAGGTCTTGCCCGAGCCGGTGACGCCCAGCAGCGTCTGAAAAACCTCGCCATCCTGCACCCCCTCGACCAACTGCTCAATCGCCACGGGTTGGTCACCCGCAGGTGGATAAGGCTGGAAGAGCTCAAAGGGCGAATCCGGATAGGACACGAACTGGCCGTCAGTGGCTTGAACAACAACGCTCGGGGGGGCATGAACCATGGACGAAAGCACTTCCAACACAGGCGACAGGTGGAGATTCACCGCAACAGCCGATCCCGGGTGGGTCAAAGCTGAACGGTGTAGTTTGCCTGAAGCGCGATCCGCCCAGGCCTGGCGCGTCCAGGCCCTCTGATGTCAATCCACCACAGGCGGCTTTTGGCTGGTGGCCATCAAGCCACCGATCGCCGTTTTGTTGTAGCCCCCAGCGAGGACTCTGGAGGCACCCTTCGGATAAAAAACACCGCCAGCGAGTTGCTGCACGCCCAACAAATCTGTGTATTGTGCAAACATCAAGCGTCCGGTCCCCAGCTGCAAGTCTGTCACCAGCATCCTTTGGTTTTGCACCGTGCGGATCTCATAGCTGCCTGTGGCTACAGGCACAGGACACACACTCCCCACCTGGCAAGATGCTGGCGCACCATTCCAGATGGTGATCTTCCTGTCGTCGTCAAAAGTCAGAACATAAGGCGCCCAAGCCAGGTAACTTCGGTGAGACGTTTTCCCTGTCGCAAAGGTTTGCAGCATTGTCTCGAGACGGGCCATCCCTCGGATCGGTGTGTTCGCGTCCAACTGCTGCAAGCTGATCATGTAGCTGTCTGCACTTGCCGTCGCGTTCAATGTGATGATTTGAGAACCTTCAGGAAAAGCTGGCGCCGGACTGTTCTCCAGCGCCTCTTTTGTGTTGGCATCGATGTTGGGGATATTGGCGATCATCTTTTTATCCAGCAATGCCATGTCGAAAACACGTGCACTGACCTTGAATGACTGCCCGGTCTGTTCCCAGGACACCCGGCCCTGACCGTCGGACACAAATGTTCCGGAGCTTGCCGTGCGCTTCCATGCAGCATCAACAAGGAACCGTGAACCATCATCAGGCAAGTCGGCCACCGGCGCCCAGGCCGACTGTTTCAACTGGTAAGGCTGGATGACCCATTGCCCATGGCTGCCACGGGTTTTCTGGTAACCGTCGAATCCCGTTGCAGAACAATCACCAAGGCATATCGGGGCGTAGATCCCCTGCGCAAGCAGCGCTTGAACATCTTGCTTGGTGCTGTTGCTGTAAAGCTCTGCCTCGTCAATCAACTCAATCTGGCTGGAGCTGACCTCCGCTTTGATCTGTTCAGACGTTTTGCCTTTCAGCAAATGGGCATTTTTCCGGGCGTAGGCGTAGGCTCCGAGCAATGCAACGCGATCGGACGAGCCGCTGAGCTTCAAGACCTGGCGACCGTTCGCGACCCCCAACGCAATCGCTCTCGCCTGCAAATTCAAGCCTTCGTCCAGCGTCATCCTGGCCAGGTAATCGTCCATCAAGGTGGTGTCCAACTGGCCAAGGGCGACCTTCACCTCCCGCTCAATCAACTTCACATCGTCCTTGCTGGGATTCTTCAGCATCTCGTAGCTGATGAGGGTCGTGAATGGCGAGACCACGGCAGAGCGCAGGGTCTTGCCATCTTCGGACAAGAATCCCGCTGCAGGCGACATCATCACGTAGCCGCTTTTCCCGACGTCCTTGAGCATTCTGCCGTGGTCGTCCGAGTCCCGTGCCGTATCGGGCACCACCGCGATCAGGTGGGCACTCTGCAGTGCACCCGCTTCGATGCCGCGAACGTCCAGACTGTAGAAGCCATGGGTGCCCGTTGTCGCCGAGGGCTCGTTCGCATCGCATCCCTGGTTTTCATTGAGGTCCAGGCACACCTGCGCGCCCTGGATATAGCCATCCAGGACAACCCCTTGCCAGGGCAGCGCCGACGCAGGGGTCCCACTGCCACCGCCTGAGCCGCAGGCGGCAAGTAAGGCAGACATGAAGCCGATCAGATAAAGGTGTTGGGTCATCTTTGCACACGGTAAAAGCAACTTGAAACTTCAAAAAATAGCATAAAAGCAGGGATAAATTGACTTTTATATGAAATTTATGAACTCTTATTTTGTATTTATGTATGCTATATTACTCAATCACCAAAGGAGGAGTTGATCGTGAAATTTTTTGTCAGGCCCGTCACACGCAGCCAAAACCACAGCGCCTCATCGGGCTACAGCCTCATTGAGCTCAGCATTGCCTTGTCGATCTTGGCTGTGATCATTGTGGGTTCGCTGATCGGCGTGCAAAAAATCCTGCGCACCAACGCGGTGAACAACGAACTCAAAGCGATGCCGGAGACGATGGCATCGGCACAACGCTTGACCAGCAATCTGGCAGATCTCAATAACCTGAACACTGGGGTCTTCACGGCCCTGGGCGTCTGGCCGCAAGACAGGGTGGTGGGCGGGGCAGCCGGGGCAGCCGCCACCGTCAGCAACCATTTCGGGGGGCGGCAATTCCTCAACCCCAACAACGCGCCACTGGCGGGCTATGCCATCAACCAGCTCTTTGTGCTGACCTTGACCAACATCCCCACCGAAGCGTGTGCCGACCTGGTCTCGGGCATGGACCGGATGGCCCTGGGCTTGTTCATCGGCGCCAACATCACCGCCGATCCCGTCGGCGGCGTCGCAGGCGACGTGGTGAAAAATCCTGGAAGTGACAGCGCAGCAGGAGCCAGATCGGCCAACCTGGCCACTTTGGCCGGACGATGTGGCGCCGCAGGCGGCGGACGCATTCGACTCGACATGGTCGTGGCACGATGAGTCCTTCCGTTCAGCACAGGGCCGGTCCGACCTGCCGGTCTGCACGCCTGCCTGTGTCTTGGGTTTTGCTGGCTTGGATGGCATCCTGGCACAGCGTTCAGGCTCAGACCTCAGCACCCCCGCCCCGAGATCAACACCTCAAATCCGAACTGGCCCACAGCCCACGGCCCGCGATCGCTTCGCCAGCCAGCCAATTGAGCGCGCCTCGCAGGGAGGCCGCCCCATCGGCTGGCACACCAGCCGAGACACCCGGGCCCGCGTCACACAACCTGAACCCGGAACCCGTGCGCATCTGGAGCGTGGAGTTGGCCGACAGCACCGTTCGCTTGTGCCTCAAACGGTGGGCCCATGAAGCCCAGTGGCAACTGGTCTGGGACGCTGACCGGGACTTTGTGATCGAGGCTGAAGTGCGGTGGCAGGGCACTTTTGAACAAGCCCTGACGGCCCTTCTGGAGTCACTGAGAAACAGTGAATACCCCTTGCAGGCGCGCCTGAATACAGACGGTCGGATCTTGCGCATCCAACGGCTTGCACCCTCACTGGGAAAATAAATCATGCTTTGGTCATCCCCCGCTCATGCGCAGACATGGCACCCCCGAACAAGCACGCCGCTCCTCCTCCTGATGCTCTGGGGTCTTGCAGGCTGCTCCCAATTCAACACCCGGGTGTCGGACGTGTTTGAACGCAACCAGGACAGAAGCGCTCAGGCACAAGACACGGCCAGAAATCTGCCGCCCCCCTTGCAGGTGGTGGTGCGCGATAACCACCCCAGGTTCACGGGCAGAAGCCTGTCTGTCAATGAAGAGCAGGCTCTGCCCGCTGCCCTGAGCCGGGTGACGGTGCGCTATCCAGGCCGGCATTCTTTGCTTCAAGTCGCCGAACTGATTTCTCGGACGGTGAAAATCCCCGTGACGGTCACGCCCGATGCCTTGATGGAACCCTCGCGTTTTTCGCCCGTCGGCAATACGGCCGCGGGCGCTACCGCCAGCGGCACCAGGCCACAAGTGGACACAGGCGCACAGGTTCAACGCCAATTGCAACGGGAAGCCAATGCCGGCCTCGTCAGCCAGCAAGGGGGCGGGATGCTGAACCTGACGGACGAGGAGTACCAAAACAGCCTCGAATTGAATTACAGCGGCAACCTGGAAGGGTTGCTGGACCTGGTGGCCGCGAGAACCGGCTTGTATTGGCGCTTTTCAGCTGGGGTCATCACTTTCAGCCGCATCGACACCCAGACTTTTTCCATCAAGGCACACCCTGGCACTTCCAAGTTTTCGGCCGAAGTCAACGGCACCAACGGCGAAAGCTCCGGCGGCACGATGAGTGTCTCGGCCGGTGCCGAGTTCGATTTTTGGGCAGGCCTGGAAGAAGGGGTCAAAAGCCTGATTTCCAGGTCGGGCCGATTTGTGATCGACTCCAGGAACGGTTTTGTGACGGTGACGGACGCCATCCACAACGTCCGAGCTGTGCGCAAAATGGTTCAGCGCTACAACGAACTGACCACACGTCAGATCGTCCTCAACGTTGAAGTTCTGCAGATCCAACTCGATGAATCCAAAGCCATCGGCATTGACTGGGGCGCGGTATCGCAACGCATCAACAGCATGTCGGGTGCCCAGGTGACCCTGCAGGGACCGGCATCCATCATTCGGTCCCCAGGTGTTGGCTCCGTCGGGTTGACGCTGACGGGCGGGGCCGGGCAACTCAATACCGGGCGATTCTTGATCAATGCGCTCGAGACCTTCGGCAAAGTCTCCACGGCCTACTCGGTCTCTGTCGCGACGACCAACCGGCAACCCGTTCCTGTCGGCGCTCTGAACAATCTGGCTTACGTCAAACAAGCTTCACCCGCCTCGGTGGTGCCCACCTCCGGTGTGGCCACTTCCGGCGCCTTGATCCCGGGCACCGTGCAAACCGGATTCGCGATGACACTGATCCCGACCATACTGGACTCCAACCGGATCATGCTGCAGTCCTCATTGACCATCAGCCTGCTCAAAAGCCTTCGAACCTTCACCAGCGGAACGGCCTCTGTACAGACGCCCGAGGTGGATTCATTCACCAGCATGCAACGCATGAGTGCAAGCCCTGGCGACACGCTGATTTTGCTCGGTTACGAACACGAAGGGGGTGATTGGAGCAGCGCTGATCTGTCTCAGGGCTTCCCGATTCCTGGTTATCGGAGCGGCACACGCAAGAGAGTCAGCACCGTGGTTCTGGTCACCCCAGTCTTGCAGGGCATCTGAGCATGCGGGCGTGGCACCAGGTGAACGCCTTCTTGCGAAGGAGGTTTTCAAGCGCACTTCGGGACACCCCCATCCCCAATGACGCGCCCCAGCAAAAAACCCGCTCGGCTGAACCGAAAAATCAGACACGCGTTTTGAAGATGGGAGCGGCACCTGTGGCCTTCGGACTGCAGTGGCAGCCCCATCATGGTGCCAACTTCGAGCAACAACTCAAGCACCTCTGGCAACAGGGCTACAAGGGCTATGCGCTATCGTCCCCAGCCGAAGTGCTGGGCGTTTCGGACATCTCCCTGCCCCGCAAAACCATCTCGGGCGCTTTGGCCCTGGCCGACCGCCACGCCAAGGGCGGCTGCGAGCTGTTTGTGTTCCATGCCGACGCAGCGCACACCCTGGTGGCCCTGAACAATGGTCTTCCCGTCCCGGGTTTCGACATCATTGGCCTCAAAAGCGAGATCAAATCGGCCATCCAACTGTTTCGGGACATCAAAAAAGAAGAATCCATTCGCATCGTGGGCAATGTGAACTGGCTGGAAGGGATGGAACCGCTGTCACCCAACCAGGCCTTTGCGGATTGCCCAGCACATGTCTGCATCCAGCCGATGAACCGCTGGAAAACCGTGTCGCTTCAAATCGGGCTGATCGGATTCGTCGTTTTGATGGGTGTTGGCGCATACAGCCTGTACCAGGACCAAGCACCAGCACCCGTGGCCAATGCCATGCCCGAAGATCCCAACCTGAGCTATGAACGCGATTTGAGCCAGGCATTGCTGCGTACCGCACCCACGGGATCGGCCATGATGCAGCAATGGACCGCCACCATCCAGTCCCTGCCGGTGACGCTGGGTGGCTGGACGCTGAAAACCGTCAAATGCCGTGCAGATGCCTGCAAGTCCGACTGGAAGCGCCACCACGGCAGCTACGCGGATTTCAGCCATGCGGCCCAGATGGCGCTGGGCGTGTCTGCCTTTGAGACATCCGGCAAAGACCTCGAGGACCCTGTGGTCTCGGTCATGCATGCGCTCCATCCCGTCAAGTCTGAACGCCTTCAAAGGCCCACACTGCCGCACGTCGACCAGGCTCAGCGATCGCTAGGCACCTTGTTACAAGACCTGCTCTTGCTGGGCGCACGCAAAGCCGTCTTGAGCGAATTCAAACTGTTTGGATCGAGTACCGCGGTGCCGGTAAAAAACCTGCGCGCGCCAGTTTTGGTGGCCGAATTCAAGCTGGAAGCCGATCTGTGGTTGCTCGATGAAATCGACTTGCCCCATTACGTCGTCCCCGAGGGCATGGAACTTCAAGTTTTGATTGACGGCTCCTCAGGAAAAAAAGAGGCTCACTATGGTTCATTCATCTTATCGGGGGCTGTTTATGCCAACGCAGTCCCCCATTGACAACACCCGCCAGGCGATCGCTGCGGCGGCCCTTTTGCTGTGCATGCTGACGCCCGCCTGGGCCACCAACAGCGACATGTCACCGGCGCGCGCGGGACCCGACATCGGCGCTGCTGACACCGCTGCGACCCATCTGCGCATCTCGGATTTGGTGATGAAGGAGAAGAAAAGTCGCGAACTCGAACTCCAGCGCAAATTGCCCATGACCGGCCCCACGACGCCCGTGGCAGGCCCCAGAGCCAACGACAGCCCGGGCCTGAAACGCGATTCAAACCGTCCTGTTATCTGGTCCTTGACGGGCGCAGCGGGCAGCTACCAGGCCGAGGTCGTTTGGCAAAATCGTCTGCTTGTCGTGTCTTCCGATCAGGCCAGTGTCCCGCAGTTGGGGACACTGGAATACATGGATGAAACCGGGATTTACATCCGTCCGGGGCGCAGGCATCGGCTGAACAAGGCCTGGCTGGACGCTGACGGCTTGCTGGTCCTGTCATCGCCGCGCGAGGGTCAGGCCGCCCCCATCCTGGTAGAGGTGCCCACCAACATCTCACTTGTACGCCCTGCATTGCTCAACGCGGCCCATCTGCCCAGCGCCATGCCGGTGAGCCTGCCAGCGAAACCCTTGGCAAGCCAGCCTGTCCCCTGGGTTTTGGCTTCGGGTGAAGCGATATCCGGCAATGTCGACCTCAGCCCGCCGAAAAAATTGGACCTGCAGCCCCCGATGAGCGCTCCTGCAGCGGCCGCAGCCCTGCCTCTCAAAAGCCCCACTGCTGGCCAAAACAGCAGCAAATAAATCCGGGAATGCACGCCCATGAATGATCTCGACAAGCTTTCCAACAGCGATCAGGTCCGGCACCTTTGGCGCTTGTCCGATGTCCCTGAGCACAGCGAAGTGCTGACATCGCTGGAGACAGAGTATCCAGGCGGCGCGCCCACCTCGACCGCGCCAGAAACCGTTTGCATTGCCAATGCGGCCAAAGAAGTATTTCTGATCTCGACGCCAGCCGCCTTGCATGGCCCCTTGTGGTTTCACAAATTTGCGCTCATCCAAAAGGCCGGCTTCACCTACGCTGACTGCCTGACGGCCGAACCCGATGTGCTGGAAATGCTGGCCCTGGGCATTCATGCGCAAGGACAACAAGCCAAAAAAGACCAGGCCGAGGATGCGCGTGTCAAATCGAGTCTGGTGAACGAGTCCGGGCCCCTGTCGTGGTTCAAGAAAATGATCGCCACCTGCCACGAAATGGGGGCCAGCGACATCCATTTCGAAGTACGGGACAGCAGCACGC
The DNA here is from genome assembly GCF_000293865.2 of Limnohabitans sp. Rim28. Classification (GTDB taxonomy): domain Bacteria; phylum Pseudomonadota; class Gammaproteobacteria; order Burkholderiales; family Burkholderiaceae_C; genus Limnohabitans_A. Next base: position 115,428 of record NZ_ALKN02000002.1, read on the forward strand.
GCATCCGCGTGCGCCACGATGGCGTCATGCGGCACGTCATGAGCATCCCCAGCAACGTCGTGCTCGACGGCTTGTCCGCCAGTTTCACCGTCCTTGCCGAAGAGCGCTCGCGCTCCGAGGTGGCCTTCAATGCACAGGCTGCACAGGCCTGCATGATCCCTTTGACCTTTGACGCAGAGAACATCAATTTGCGCTACCAAAGTCATCCGGTGGTGAGCGGCGTCGATGTCACCCTCAGGATCCTCAAAACATCCGTCAGCACGAAATCCGAATTGATGACGCTGGACAAACTGGGCTATACCCCACAACAGGTGGAGTTGCTGGAACTGGCCAGTGGTTCAGCCAATGGTGGCGTCTTTGTTTCGGGCGTCACAGGCTCAGGTAAAACCACGACGCTCAACGCCATGCTTCGCGCGATTGCCACGGAGGGCATTCGCAAGGTCATCTCCATCGAAGATCCTGTGGAGTATGTGGTCCCGGGGGTTTCGCACTTTTCGATTCAAAGGCAGTCCAACAGCGACACGGGCAAAAATCCTTTTTTGGGTGCCATGCTGGCATTTCTGCGCATGGACCCCGATGTCGGCATGGTGGGTGAAGTCAGGGACAATGTTTCAGCACAAATTGTGCAAGCAGCGATCCAGACCGGACACAAGATCTTCTCCACTGTCCATGCCACGTCTGCGCTGGGCATCGTCTCTCGCCTGAACTCGCAGGCCATTGCCCTGCCCCGGGACACCCTGTGCGGACCCGAATTCATTTCTGCGCTGGTCTACCAGGTCCTGGTCCCCAAAAACTGCCCGGCCTGCAGCCGACCCGCCACACAGGTCATGAAGCCCGCCGAACTGGCACCCTATGCAGAATTTTTCGATCTGAACATGGACGCCCTGATGTGTGCCAGCGATGGCGGCTGCCCCCTGTGCCGGGTCAAGGGTCTGGACTACAACGGCAGTCTGCGCGCCGGCGTCAAAGGGGTCAAAGTGGGGGCAGAGGTGATTGTTCCCGATGAGCCCCTGCTGCAACTGCTGTCGGCAGGCAAGGACATTGAAGCCAGAAACCACTGGCGCAGCCAACGCACCGCCCGATTTGACGATGCCGACACCTTGGGCAAGGAGGCTTGGGGACATGTGCTTTATGACATGTCCAGAGGACTCATCGACCCGTTCTATTTTGAAAAAATCTTTGGTCGACCCAGCCTGTTCAGGCAGGCCGCCCGAATACGCGCCTGAGGTGTGATGTGCCATGAACACGCTCGGCCTGTCCCTGATCGACTCACTTCGCCTGTGGTCTGCACGCCGCAGCCTCCGGCGAGAGCGGAGTGCTTTTTATTTCGACCTTGCCAGCACCTTGGCAGATCGGGTGCCACTGTTTTCAACCTTCCGCAAATACGAGTCGCGTGCCAGACGTCGCGCGCCCCATATGGCCGTGGTTTACCTGCACATGGCGCGTTCGATCCAACAGGGCTCGCTGGCCGATGCACTGGAAGGTGTGGCCAGTTCCATGGAAAGGATTGTGCTGGATGCCGTCCAGACCGGCGGCGATGAAAGCATGGCCAGAGGCCTGGCGTTCTTGTCTGAAACCGTGGACAAAACAGAACGCATGCAGGACGCCGTGCGCAAGGCCGTCACCTACCCGGTGCTGTTGCTGATTGTTTTTTCGCTGATGTTGGTCGGTTTTTCGAAATTTGCAGTTCCGGTCCTGGTCGAACTCATACCGCCGCAAAACTGGCCCCCCATGGGCCAGGTCTTGTATGCCCTCACCCAGTTCATCGAGCACTTTGGGTTGTTGGCCCTGGTGGTCGTGCTGGGCGCCATCGCCGCTTTCTTGTGGTCATTGCCCAACTGGTCGGGACCCTCACGTGTGCGTGCAGACACGCGCGTGCCTTATTCGATTTACAGGGATTACCAGGGGGCCATCCTGATCCTGGCACTGTCGTCTTTGATGCAAGCCCAGGTCTCCTTGCATGCTTCACTGGAACGCGCCCTGCGTTACAGCAATCCGTGGATGCGCTGGCACCTGCAATGGATTCTCAAGCGTTTGGCCAAAGGCGACTCACGGGCCTTTGGCACGGCTTTCCAAACCGGGCTGCTCTCGCCCAATCTGGAAGACCGCGTGCAGGACGCCTCCGAACGTTCAGACCCGGTGGCTGCCTTTGTGCGCATTGGCAACAGTTCGGTCGACCTGACGGTCAGAGATCTGGAGCGTTCGGCCAGGGTGCTCAACATGGTGCTTCTGGGCATCTGTGGGGTGCTGCTGGCCATCATGATGATCGGGTTTTTCTCCACCGCGTTCTCGCTTGAAAATTCGCTGCGGGAAAGCACAAGCCAATCGGTCGGGCGCTGAATCGGGCGTCTGAAATCAACCATGAATTCCAACCAAAACCCCCACGAATCCCGCATCTCCAAACCCCGTTGCGCCAACGCTGCGCCGAACAACCGGGGGTTTACGCTGTTCGAAATGAGCATTGTGGTGGCACTGGCCACGACCGCCATCGTGCTCAGCCTGCAGTACTACAGAAAGCAGGCGCTGATCGATCAGGCCCATATCCTCGCGCAGCAGTACAAAAAGCTCAACGCAGCGATCGGAACCTACATGACGGTCTACTACTATGAGCTGCGCAATCTGCCAGCGCAATGCAGCATCCTGGCCTTGCGGGAAGGCAGCGCACCCACGCAATCCCCCCCGACACAAGCTTGCAGCCTGACACTGCCGCAGCTGGACGATCAGCTGGCACAGATCCCCAACGCGCTTGGCTTCAAGCTCGCCAATGCGCTGCAACCGACGCTGGCAGAACTTGTCGGTCTGGGCATCCTGAGCAAGGAAACCTCGGACATCCCGCCGTTTCCGCACCACAACACCGTCTACAACGCCCAACGCGAATTTGAACGCTACCGCTTTGCCTTCCTGATCGACCATGCCTGCGTGGGCGCGCCGCGCATCCCCTTGCCAGACAATCTGCCGCCCTGCGCTGACACCAACCAGGACTTGCGCTCACTGGTTTTCAACACCCAACCCTATTTCGGACTCAATGCCGGACATGCCGCGCAGCATGCCCATTTGATGGGTGAGGTGATGGTCAAGGCCGGCGCAGACGCGGCCATGACCACCAGCGCCACCCCGCTCCCGGGTGAGCTCTATGGCCATCGGGCCTCTTGGCAATTGAGAAACCCGATTCGCAGCCGCACAGATCAAGGCAAGGATCAAGGAACTGATCAAGACAAAGATCCAAGCAAGGACCGAGGCATGTTCAACATGGTGGCGATGATGAACGGCTTCGGCGCTTCGGGCTTTTTGCAGTTCACGCGCCGCGATGGCTCTTTGTGGCCGACCGACCACTGGAATTTCAACAAGAAAAATCTGCACGATGTGGCCCGCCTGGAATCTGCAGAAGGCGACTTCGGCGACAAGCTGGCCATTCCCTACAAGGTGCTGGGCACCTCGTGTGCGACCGACAGAAAGGCAGAAGAGATCAACCCAAAGGAGGGCATCAACGGCAAACTGGATGGCATTGCATTTGACCGTGCAGCCAAAGCCATGCTGATCTGCGACAACGGCAAATGGTTGCACAGCCGCGGCAAAGGCGCTGCGAATTGGGAGGACTACATTGACGTCATGATCAAGGCCGATCATGACGACCTTGGGATGAAGTTCAGCTGGACTGTGACCTCACCCGAAGCCGCGACACGGCCTACAAAAACAGCATTCAACATCCCAACAGACTCCGATGAGTGGAAAACCACCTCCGGGTTTCATGTGAACACAGGCCTCGATCCCGGCCAGTGGGGCATGCCCTTGGTCCTTGAAGCCAACACCCGTGGCCAGCGAAAAATGATAGAGGACAGCTGGTGCCACTACTCGATGGGGCTGGTGGAAACCGCCAGTTTGGGGGGTGCATTGGTCGGCGTCGTTGTCGGGGTAGGCACCTATGGTGTTGTCACCAGCCTAGGGGTTTTCAGTGGCGGCGGGGGCATCGGCGGCGGCGGAGGCCTTGTGGCCACGGCCGGCCTGGGTCTTTCTCAGAACTGGTGCGTGGACAAAAACCGGCAATGGACCCCCATCGCCCAAAAGCCCGAGCACCAGCTGAGCGTTGATCCCACCAGCAAAAGCTGGATTTTGCGCAGCGACATGCACAAGGGCGGCGTTCTGACCGTCCGCTTTCACAAGCTGTATCAGTGAGGCTCGGCAAGGCATAAAATAGTGTCCGCGCTGCAAAACACCCTGGCGCCGCCGCTGATCCCGGTTGGGTACCGATGCTTGTTTTTTTCAATGGAACACCCCATGTCTTTGTTTTCCGCCGTCGAAATGGCCCCCCGCGACCCCATCCTGGGTCTGAACGAACAATTCAATGCCGACACCAACCCCAACAAGGTGAACTTGGGCGTCGGCGTGTACTTCGACGACAACGGCAAACTGCCCCTGCTTCAATGTGTGCAGGCGGCTGAAAAAACCATGATGGCCACCCCGTCAGCCCGTGGTTACTTGCCGATCGACGGCATCGTGGCCTATGACAACGCCGTCAAGGCGCTGGTGTTTGGTGCTGACTCCGATGTGGTGAAGTCTGGCCGCGTCTCCACCGTGCAGGCCATCGGCGGCACAGGTGGGCTGAAGATCGGCGCCGACTTCCTGAAGAAGGTCAGCCCCCAAGCCAAAGTGCTGATTTCCGACCCCAGCTGGGAAAACCACCGCGCCATCTTTGTGAATGCCGGTTTTGAAGTCGATACCTATGCCTACTACGACGCCGAAAAACGGGGCGTCAACTTCGAGGGCATGCTGGCCAGCCTCAACGCGGCAGCCCCCGGCACCATCGTGGTGCTGCACGCCTGCTGCCACAACCCGACCGGCTACGACATCACCGCCGCCCAATGGCAACAAGTGATTGCCGTGGTCAAGGCCAAAGGTCTGACGGCCTTCCTGGACATGGCCTACCAAGGCTTTGGCCATGGCATCGCCGAAGATGGTGCGGTGATCGGCCAATTCGTGGCCGCAGGCCTCAACATTTTTGTATCCACCTCTTTTTCTAAGAGCTTCAGCCTGTACGGCGAGCGCGTGGGCGCCCTGTCGGTGGTGGCCAACGACAAAGAAGAAGCCTCGCGCGTGCTGAGCCAGCTCAAAATCGCGATCCGCACCAACTACTCCAACCCACCCATCCACGGTGGCGCGGTGGTGGCGGCTGTGTTGAACAACCCTGAGCTGCGCGCCCAGTGGGAAAGCGAACTGGCCGAAATGCGTGTGCGCATCAAGGCCATGCGCCAAAAACTGGTGGACAGCCTCAAAGCCGCTGGTGTTCAGCAGGACATGAGTTTCATCACCACCCAGATTGGCATGTTCAGCTATTCGGGCCTGACCAAAGACCAAATGGTGCGCCTGCGCAGTGAGTTCGGGGTTTACGGCACCGATACCGGCCGCATGTGCGTGGCAGCGCTCAACAGCAAAAACATCGATTACGTCTGCGCGGCCATCGCCAAAGTGGTCTGAGTTGACGCCCATCAAGTCTGACTTTCAGCTTGAGACCGCCCCAGACGGGGCGGTTTCTTTTTGGTCGGTCCGGGATGTGACTGTTGATTAGGGTGCGAACTCAAAAAATACCCCAGGGTCTCCTGTAGTATTGCTGCACCGCATCATTTTGTTGCAAGGAAAACTGTCAAATGCTTTACCAGATCTTCGAAACGCAACGCTCGATCATGGAACCTTTTTCCGATCTGGCACAAGCAGCGGCCAAGCTGTACAGCAACCCCTTGAACCCCATGGCGCAAACGCCTTTGGCCCAACGTGTGTCGGCGGGTTACGCCCTGATGCACCGCCTGGGCAAAGACTATGAAAAGCCCGAATTTGGCATCAAGACCGTGAAGGTCAATCGGGTCGACGTGGCCATCCACGAGCGCATTGAGATCGACAAGCCTTTTTGCGAGTTGCGCCGTTTCAAGCGCTTTTCCGACGATCCAGCCACCTTGACCCTGCTCAAAAGCCAGCCGGTCGTGTTGATCGTGGCCCCCTTGTCGGGCCACTACGCCACCTTGCTGCGCGACACCGTCAAAACCATGCTGCAAGACCACAAGGTCTACATCACCGACTGGAAAAATGCCCGCTTGGTGCCTTTGTCGGATGGTGAGTTCCACTTGGACGACTACATCAACTACGTGCAAGAGTTCATTCGCCACCTGCAAGCCACCTATGGCCATTGCCATGTGGTCAGCGTTTGTCAGCCTACGGTGCCGGTGTTGGCCGCCGTGTCCCTGATGGCCAGCCGTGGCGAGAAGACCCCGCTGACCATGACCATGATGGGCGGCCCCATCGACGCGCGCAAGTCACCCACCTCGGTCAACAACCTGGCCACCAACAAGAGTTTTGAGTGGTTTGAGAACAACGTGATTTACCGTGTTCCGGCCAACTTCCCAGGTGCAGGTCGCCGTGTGTACCCGGGCTTTTTGCAGTACACCGGCTTTGTGGCCATGAACCCCGACCGCCACGCCAACAGCCACTATGACTTCTTCAAAGACCTGATCAAGGGTGACGACGCCAGCGCCGAAGCCCACCGCAAGTTCTACGACGAGTACAACGCCGTTTTGGACATGGACGCCGATTACTACCTGGAAACCATCCAGACGGTGTTTCAGGACTTCAAACTGGTCAACGGCACTTGGGACGTCAAAGGCGTAGACGGCAAGGTCGAGCGTGTTCGCCCACAAGACATCCGGGGCACTGCGCTGATGACGGTCGAAGGCGAGCTGGACGACATTTCTGGCTCTGGGCAAACCCGTGCAGCCCAAGACCTGTGCAGTGGTGTGCCCGCCAGTGAGCGCCAGCACTTGGAAGTTGAAGGCGCGGGTCACTACGGGATCTTCAGTGGCCGCCGCTGGCGCGACATGGTTTACCCACAACTGGTCAAGTTCATCTTGAACCATGTGCCCAAAACGGCCCCCAAAGCGCCTGCGATCGTTCAGCCCAAGGCCGTCGTCAAAACTGCAGCAAAGACCGCAAAAAAGACCCTCGCAAAGGCCGCGCCAAAAACCGTCGCCAAGCCTGTCGCCAAACCCAAAGCGCCCGTGAAAGCGGTGGCGGTCACCAAGCCTAAAGCGTCGGTCAAAACAGCCTGGGTTCAGCCCGGCAAAAAAGCATAAGCTTCATGCCCGCTTTGCCCCAAACAGCGCCTGAGAACCAGGCGCTTTTTCTATTGCTGAACGATGCGCTGCCCCAAACCCAGTGCACACGTTGTGGCTATCCGGATTGCGCTGCCTATGCCCGCGCCATGGCCCAAGGACAGGCGGCCATCAACCAATGTCCGCCGGGCGGTCAAGAAGGCATTGAACGTCTGGCTGCGCTCACAGGTCGGCCCGTTTTGCCACTCAACCCCGAGCACGGCACAGAAGGCCCACGCCACGTGGCCATCATCGACGAGGCCTGGTGCATCGGCTGCACGCTGTGCATCAAGGCCTGCCCAACCGATGCGATTTTGGGGGCCAACAAACTGATGCACACGGTGATTGAACCTTGGTGCACAGGCTGCGAGCTGTGCATTCCGGTGTGCCCGGTGGACTGCATTGCGCTGGAGAACGTGACGGACACGCGCACAGGCTGGGCCGCCTGGTCTGCACCAGCGGCACAGACCTCACGCGCGCGCTATGCATCACGTCAGAAACGGCTGGTGCGAGAAGAGGCCGTCCAACAAGCCCGGCTGATCACCGAGGCCGAACACACCTTGGCCGACTTGACTGCCCACACCAAGGGCGCAGACAAGGCGCCCGAAATGGACCGCAAGCGGACCATCATCGAAGCAGCGCTGGCCAAAGCCAAAGCCCGCCAGACGGGAGCCTGACGGGCTTTTGTGGAGACGACATCAGAGCCAAGGCTCTGAGCCTCATTCCTTCAGTGCGACGTTGCAGCCAAAGCAGCAAATGCTTGGACCACCTCTGGCGGCGCCTGCACCAACTCGATCAACACGCCCTCACCGCCAATCGGGAATTCATCGCTGGCCTTGGGGTGCAAAAACGTGATGTCAAACCCGGCCGCGCCCTTGCGGATGCCACCGGGTGCAAAGCGCACGCCTTGCGCCGTGAGCCACGCCACCGCCACGGGCAGATCATCGATCCACAGACCGATGTGGTTCAGCGGCGTGGTGTGCACGGCGGGCTTTTTCTCGGGGTCCAGCGGCTGCATCAGATCGACCTCGACCTTGAAGGGGCCGGTGCCGATGGCGCAAATGTCTTCGTCCACGTTCTCACGTTCGCTTTTAAACGTGCCGGTCACTTCCAGGCCAAACATGTCCACCCAGAGTTTTTGCAGACGGGACTTGTCAGGCCCGCCGATGGCGATTTGCTGAACGCCCAGCACTTTGAAGGGGCGGTCCATTTATTCGAACTCCACGATCATCTGGTCCACCGTGAGCGACTCGCCTTTGGCGGCCACCACCTTCTTGACCACGCCATCGGCAGCGGCAAACAAAACGTTTTCCATCTTCATGGCTTCGATCACGGCCACACGCTCGCCCGCTTGCACCTTTTGGCCGGGTGTCACCGCGACGTCCACCAGCAAACCAGGCATAGGCGACAACACAAATTTGCTCAAATCGGGTGGCGCCTTGTAAGGCATGAGCTGGTGCAACTCCGCCATGCGAGGCGACATCACCAGCGCTTCAATGCGCGTACCGTTGTGCTGAACTTGCAAAGCCAAAGGATTTTTCAAAGTGCCACGCTCAACCTGAGCGGTGAAGGGCTTGCCATTGCAAGTGCCCACAATGCGGATATCGTTCAAACGCGAGTTGCTGGCAATGGCATAGGTTTTGCCATTCACCGCGATGCGTGCTTCACCGTGCTTGCCCACGAATTCATCGACATGCACGGGCACATAACGGTTCTTGCCCTCTTTGCCCAACTCCACCACGGCATAGTCTTGACCCACTTGCACGTCGTAGCCCGGCAACTGGCCACTCAAGCCTGCAGCGCGCTCGCGTGACTTGCGGCGCACAAAGGCCGCCAAAGCCGCCAAGAAGTCGTGGTCGTCATGCGGCACGTCTTCGGCTCGGAAGCCCTGGCTGTACTGTTCGGCGATGAAGCCGGTGTTGAAATCACCCGACACAAAACGCGGGTGCGCCAACAAGGCCGCTTGGAACGGGATGTTGGAGCTGATGCCGCGAATCACAAAACCGTTCAAGGCTTCGCGCATCTTGGCAATCGCCTCATTGCGGTCTTTGCCGTGCACGATGAGCTTGGCGATCATCGAGTCGTAAAACATCGGGATCTCGCCACCGTCTTGCACACCGGTGTCCACGCGCACGCCATACAGGTCTTGAACATTGCCCTGGAACATGGTTTGCGTGGGCGTCTGGAAACGCACCAAACGTCCGGTAGACGGCAGGAAATTGCGGAACGGGTCTTCAGCGTTGATTCGGCATTCGATAGACCAGCCATTTCGCTTCACATCGGCTTGGCCAAAAGCCAGTTTCTCCCCAGCAGCGACGCGGATCATCTGCTCCACCAAGTCGAGGCCCGTGATGGCTTCGGTCACCGGGTGCTCGACCTGCAAGCGGGTGTTCATCTCCAGGAAATAAAAGCTTTGGTCCTTACCGACCACAAACTCCACCGTGCCGGCCGACTGGTATTTCACCGCCTTGGCCAGTTGCACCGCCTGCTCGCCCATGGCTTTGCGGGTGGCCTCGGAGATGAAAGGCGACGGGGCTTCCTCGATCACCTTTTGGTGACGGCGCTGAATCGAGCACTCGCGCTCGTTCAGGTACACCACGTTGCCGTGGCTGTCGCCCAGCACCTGGATTTCGATGTGCCGCGGCTCCTCAACGAACTTCTCGATGAACACGCGGTCATCGCCAAAGCTGTTGCGTGCTTCGTTGCGGCAGGAGGTGAAGCCTTCGAAGGCTTCCTTGTCATTGAAAGCCACGCGCAGGCCTTTGCCACCACCGCCCGCCGACGCCTTGATCATCACGGGGTAACCGATGCCTTTGGCGATTTCGACAGCCTTGTCGGCGGTTTCAATCGCATCGTTCACGCCGGGAATGCAGTTCACACCCGCAGCACCCGCCAGTTTTTTGGACTCGATCTTGTCGCCCATGGCGGCAATCGAGAAGTGACGTGGGCCAATGAAAGCGATGCCCTCGTCCTCGCAGCGCTTGGAGAACTCGGCGTTCTCGCTCAAGAAACCATAGCCGGGGTGAATGGCTTGGGCGCCGGTCGCCTTGGCTGCCGCGATGATTTTGTCGGCCACGAGATAAGACTCGCGCGATGGCGCGGGGCCAATCAACACGGCCTCGTCGGCCAATTGCACATGGCGGGCTTCTTTGTCGGCTTCGGAGTACACCGCCACGGTTTGGATGCCCATCTTGTGGGCGGTGGCGATGACGCGGCAAGCAATCTCACCACGGTTGGCAATCAGAATTTTGGTAAACATGTTCTTCTTCTCCTTCGGGCTTACAGCGGAATGTTCCCGTGCTTGCGCCATGGGTTGTCGAGTTTTTTGTCTTTGAGCATCACCAAGGAACGGCAGATGCGTTTGCGTGTTTCGTGCGGTTGAATCACGTCGTCGATGAAGCCGCGAGCACCCGCCACAAAGGGGTTGGCAAAACGGGCTTTGTATTCGGCTTCTTTGGCGGCCAGCTTTTCCGGGTCGCCCTTGTCTTCACGGAAGATGATTTCTACCGCGCCCTTGGCACCCATGACCGCGATTTCGGCGTTCGGCCAAGCGAAGTTGACATCGCCGCGCAGGTGCTTGGAGGCCATCACGTCGTACGCACCACCATAGGCTTTGCGGGTGATGACCGTGATTTTCGGCACGGTGCATTCGGCATAGGCGTAGAGCAACTTGGCGCCGTGCTTGATGATGCCGCCATATTCTTGTGAGGTGCCAGGCATGAAGCCGGGCACATCCACAAAAGTGACCACGGGGATGTTGAACGCGTCGCAAAAACGCACAAAACGGGCAGCCTTGATGGAGCTCTTGATGTCCAAGCAGCCGGCCAAAACCAGCGGCTGGTTGGCCACAATGCCCACGGTTTGACCTTCCATGCGGGCAAAGCCGATCAGGATGTTTTTGGCGTAGTCGGGTTGCAACTCAAAGAAGTCGCCATCGTCCACGGTTTTGACGATGAGTTCCTTCATGTCATAGGCTTTGTTGGGGTTCTCGGGCACCAAGGTGTCGAGGCTCATGTCCATGCGGCCTGATGGGTCACCGCTGGCGCGCACCGGCGCTTTTTCGCGGTTGTTGAGCGGCAGGTAGTTGTACAGGCGGCGCAGCATGAGCAGCGCTTCCACATCGTTCTCGAACGCCATGTCGGCCACACCGCTCTTGGTGGTGTGCGTCAGGGCGCCGCCCAGCTCTTCGGCCGTCACTTCTTCGTGCGTCACGGTCTTGACCACTTCGGGACCGGTCACAAACATGTAAGACGTGTCTTTGACCATGAAGATGAAGTCGGTGAGCGCTGGCGAATACACCGCACCACCGGCTGAAGGCCCCATGATCATGCTGATCTGCGGCACCACGCCACTGGCCATGACGTTGCGCTGGAACACGTCGGCATATCCGCCCAAGGACGCAACGCCTTCTTGAATACGCGCACCACCCGAGTCGTTCAAGCCGATCACAGGCGCGCCGACCTTCATGGCTTGGTCCATGACTTTGCAAATTTTCTCGGCGTGTGTCTCGGACAAAGCGCCGCCATAGACGGTGAAGTCTTGGCTGTACACAAAAACCAAACGGCCATTGATCATCCCGTAGCCGGTGACCACGCCATCGCCGGGAATCTTGTTGTCCTGCATGCCAAAGTCGGTGCAGCGGTGCTCGACGAACATGTCCCACTCTTCAAAGGTGCCTTCGTCCAGCAGCACTTCGATGCGCTCACGGGCGGTGAGCTTGCCTTTGGCGTGCTGCGCGTCGATGCGCTTTTGCCCGCCGCCCAAGCGTGCCGCTGCGCGCTTTTTTTCCAGTTGTTCAATGATGTCTTGCATGGTGGCTCTCTCTTTTCTTCAGGAAGATGGACGAATTAACCCTGCGCCTCAACTTTTCGATTCATAGGCGCTGAGCAATTGACGGGCAGCCGTCGAAGCGGCCACTTGACCCGCTGCGACTTGTTGGCTGAGTTGGGGCAGTAACGTTTGCACACGCGGTTGCGCCCGAAAGTTGTGTTTGAGCCCGGCGTCGATGCGCTCCCACATCCACGACAGGGCTTGTTGTTGACGGCGCAGGGCCAAACGCCCGTTGGACGTTTGCAGACCTCGGAACTCGCTGACTGCAGCCCAAAAACCATCGACGCCCTGACCCAGCAAAGCACTGAGCTGCACCACTTTGGGGTGCCACTGCGTGGTATCGGCGTGCGCATGGCCTGAGCCGCCGTGCATACCGAGAAGCTGCAAGGCGCTGGTGATTTGAAGCTCGGCGCGGGTGGCTGCGATGGCGTCGATGTCGGCCTTGTTGATCACCACCAGATCGGCGATCTCCATCACGCCTTTTTTGATGGCCTGCAAATCGTCGCCCGCATTGGGCAGTTGCATGAGCACAAACATGTCGGTCATGTTGGCCACGGCGGTTTCGCTTTGGCCCACGCCCACCGTCTCGACGATCACCACGTCATAGCCTGCCGCTTCGCAGACCAGCATGGACTCGCGGGTTTTTTCGGCCACGCCGCCCAATGTGCCGCTGCTCGGACTGGGACGGATGTAGGCGCGTTCGTGCACGCTGAGCAATTCCATGCGGGTCTTGTCGCCCAGAATCGAGCCGCCCGACACGGTGCTGGACGGGTCGACTGCCAACACCGCCACACGGTGGCCTTGGCCAATCAGGGACAAGCCCAGCGCCTCGATGAAGGTGGACTTGCCCACGCCCGGCACGCCGCTGATACCGAGCCGGAATGCATGGCCCGTGTACGGCAGCATGGCCGTGAGCAAGTCGTCGGCCAAGGCGCGGTGGTCGGTGCGGGTGGATTCGAGCAGCGTGATGGCTTTGGCCATGGCACGGCGCTGCCCGGCAGCGTTGCCGTGCAACAAGCCGTCGAGCAACTGCGGAGGGTTCACCCGATGGCCTTTTTGATCTGCTCCAGCACATCCTTGGCGCTGACCGGAATCGGGGTGCCGGGGCCGTAGATGCCTTTGACGCCCGCTTCGTACAGCATGTCGTAGTCCTGGCGAGGAATCACACCGCCCACGAACACGATGATGTCGTCAGCGCCCTGTTTTTTCAGCTCGGCAATGATGGCGGGTACCAAGGTTTTGTGGCCAGCGGCCAAGGTGCTCACGCCCACAGCGTGCACGTCGTTTTCAATCGCCTGGCGAGCGCACTCTTCGGGGGTCTGGAACAGCGGGCCCATGTCCACGTCGTAACCCAGATCGGCAAACGCAGTGGCCACCACTTTGGCCCCACGGTCGTGGCCATCTTGGCCGAGTTTGGAGATCATCACGCGGGGGCGGCGACCCTGCGCGTCGGCAAAGGCGGCGATGTCGGCCTTGAGCTGGTTCCAGTATTCCATGGTGTCTCCCACGTTTTCGCCGTCGTCATAAGCCGCGGCGTAAACGCCTGTGACCTTTTGCGTGTCGGCCCGGTGGCGGCCAAAAGCCTTTTCGAGCGCGTCTGAAATTTCACCCACCGTGGCGCGCAAGCGCACCGCCCGAATCGACAAGTCCAGCAGATTGCCTTGGCCCGATTCGGCCGAAGCGCTCAAAGCGTCCAACGCGGCTTGCACCTTGGCGCTGTCGCGGGTGGCGCGGATCTGGGTCAAGCGCTCGATCTGGCCGTCACGCACTTTGACGTTGTCAATCGACAAGGTCTCGATCGGGTCTTCCTTGGCCAGCTTGTATTTGTTCACGCCCACGATGACGTCTTTGCCCGAATCGATGCGCGCCTGCTTTTCAGCCGCAGCCGCTTCGATTTTGAGCTTGGCCCAGCCGCTGCCCACGGCTTTGGTCATGCCGCCCATGGCTTCAACTTCTTCGATGATGGCCCAAGCCTTGTCGGCCATCTCTTGGGTCAGGCTCTCCATCATGTAGCTGCCAGCCCAGGGGTCAATCACGTTCGTGATGTGGGTCTCTTCCTGGATGATGAGCTGCGTGTTGCGGGCGATGCGCGAGCTGAATTCGGTGGGCAAGGCGATCGCCTCGTCAAACGAATTGGTGTGCAGCGACTGCGTACCGCCAAACACCGCCGCCATGGCTTCGATGGTGGTGCGCACCACGTTGTTGTAGGGGTCTTGCTCGGTGAGCGACCAGCCAGACGTTTGGCTGTGCGTGCGCAGCATCAGGCTCTTGGGGTTTTGGGCATTGAAGCCCTTCATGATGCGGCACCACAGCAGGCGCGCTGCGCGCATCTTGGCGATCTCCAGATAGAAGTTCATGCCCACCGCCCAGAAAAAGGACAGGCGACCGGCGAACTCGTCCACATCCATGCCCTTGGCAATGGCGGTCTTCACATACTCCTTGCCGTCGGCCAGGGTGAAGGCCATCTCGAGCGCTTGGTTGGCGCCCGCTTCTTGCATGTGGTAGCCCGAGATCGAGATCGAATTGAACTTCGGCATGTTTTTGGCCGTGTATTCGATGATGTCACCGATGATCTTCATCGACGGCTCGGGCGGGTAGATGTAGGTGTTGCGCACCATGAACTCTTTCAGAATGTCGTTCTGAATCGTTCCCGACAGCTTGTCTTGCGACACGCCCTGCTCTTCGGCCGCCACCACGTAGCCGGCCAGCACGGGCAATACCGCACCGTTCATGGTCATGGACACGCTGACCTTGTCCAGCGGGATTTGGTCAAACAAGATCTTCATGTCCTCGACCGAGTCGATCGCCACGCCGGCCTTGCCGACGTCGCCCGTCACACGCGGATGGTCGGAGTCGTAGCCCCGGTGCGTGGCCAAGTCAAACGCGACCGACACACCCTGCCCGCCTGCAGCCAGCGCCTTGCGGTAAAACGCGTTGGATTCTTCGGCCGTTGAAAAACCAGCGTACTGGCGGATGGTCCAGGGGCGCACCGCGTACATGGTGGCTTGTGGGCCGCGCAAAAAGGGCTCAAAGCCCGGCAAGGTATTGGCGTAAGGCAGCTTGGCGGTGTCTTCGGCGGTGTACAGGGGCTTGACGACAATGCCGTCGGGCGTCTTCCAGTTCAGGGCGTTCACATCGCCACCGGGGGCGGATTTGACCGCTGCTTTTTGCCAAGCTTCCAGATTGGAGGCGTTGAATTCAAAGGATTTAGACGTCATGGCGCTGTGCTTTCGGGTCAAAGATGGCTGTGCCGGATTTTGGCAGCTTGCGGCTGCCTACCGGCTTACAGGTACCGTGATTCATAATTATTGATGCAGAATATTTTAACCGGCTTACAATTCAGCATCTGAAACGCCTGAAATACCTTTCGACCACGCTTATAGACCAGTTCTCTGATTCGCACCCCACACAGCCATGTCCGCACTGTCCCTCGCCCCCCGCGCCCTGTACGAAGAAGTTGCCGAACTGTTGCGGCAGCGAATTTTTGCGCGCGAACTGGAGCCCGGCAGTTGGATCGACGAGTTGCGCATCGCAGAAGCCCTGGGCATCAGCCGCACCCCGCTGCGCGAAGCCCTCAAGGTGTTGGCCGCCGAAGGCTTGGTGACCATGAAGGTGCGCCGGGGCGCTTATGTGACCGAAGTCAGCGACAAAGACCTGCGCGATGTTTATCACTTGCTGGCCTTGATGGAATCAGACGCCGCCCGCGTGGTGGCGCAAAACGCCAGCGCCGAGCAGATGGCTCAGATCAGCGCCTTGCACCAAGAGCTGGAAAAAGCCACCCATGACCGCGACCGTTTCTTCGAAATCAACGAAGCTTTTCACATGTTGCTGCTGGAATTGGCCGACAACCGCTGGCGCGACCAGATGGTGGCCGACTTGCGCAAGGTGATGAAACTCAACCGCCACAGCTCCTTGTTCAAAGAAGGTCGCATTGAGCAGTCCCTGTCAGAGCACCGCGCCATCGTTCAAGCCTTGACCGAGCGCCAAGCCGAGCAGGCGGCAGAGCGCATGTCGGCCCACTTCATGAACGGCCTGCAGGCAGCCCAGTAAGCGATCCACCTCAACAGGCTTGCACACCCTGGGTCGCTGTCAGCAGATCAGCCCGCCTCCCGCATCGCTTTGCCCAAACCTTCCGCGCCCTTGGCCAGCAGGGTGTCGGCGGCGTTCAGGCGATCCCGCGTCTCACGGTTTTGGCTGAGCTTGGCCTTGCCCTCGATGCGTTGGATCTGCACCTGAACGCCGACCACCGCCTTGAGCATCTGGGCCATGTAATCGGGCGGCGAATCGCCCATCTTCCAGGGGCGGGGCTCGGAAGCCTCATGTTCACGGGTCAGCCGTGCCACGACGCCACGGACAAACTTTTCCTCGTCCATCACCGTCAGCCGGCCATGGACATGCACAACTTCGTAATTCCAGGTGGGCACCTGCCGGTGGGTTTCATGCTTGCTGGGATACCAGTTGGGCGAGATGTAGCTCTCGTTGCCGCGAAAGATGACCAGCACATCCGCACCGTCCTGGCATTCCTGCCAGACAGGATTGGCGCGGGCCACATGCGCCGTCAGCAACCCATGCGCACCCTGGCTGGGGTCAAACTCAAAGGGAATGTGGTTGGCGTCCAAGCCGTCGGGCCCCAGCGTGACCAATGCGCCCAGGGGGTGTTCCCGGATGATCGTGTGGAGATCTTGCGGATTTTGGATGAGGAAATGGGCGGGGATGTACATCGGGTCGGCTCAAATGGTGAATCGGCAGAGGGCAGCATCTTGCCATCGAATCTCAGTCGGTGACCACTGCACCCCGCGCCAGCGCAGCGCGGGCCAAAGCCCAGACTTCACGCGGCGGCAAGGGTTTGAGCTTGTGGTCGCTCCAGACCTGACGCCACAAACGCCCACCGCGTTGCCCGTGGTACAGGCCCAACATGTGACGGGCAATGGCGTACCAAGGGCAGCCGTCTTCGGCAAAGGCGCGTTCCATGTAGGCCACCATGGCCTCCTCCACCGCTTCGCGGCTCGGCGCTTCGTAGACATCGCCGTAAAAAGTGGCGTCCCAGCTGCCCAATAACCAAGGGTTGTAATACGCCTCGCGCCCGACCATCACGCCGTCGGCGTGCTGCAGATGCTGCGAGATCTCTTGGTTGGTTTTGATGCCGCCATTCACGACGATCAGCAGCCCTGGAAAGTCTTTTTTGAGTTGGTAAGCCAGTTCGTAACGCAGGGGTGGGATTTCGCGGTTTTCTTTGGGCGAGAGGCCATCGAGCCAAGCGTTTCGGGCGTGCACGATGAACACCTTGCAACCGGCTTCGCTCACCGTGCCCACAAAGTCGCGCACAAAGTCGTAGCTCTCGATGCGGTCAATGCCGATGCGGTGCTTCACGGTCACCGGCACGTCCACCACATCAAGCATGGCTTTTACGCCGTCGCCCACGGTGCGCGGCTCATTCATCAGGCAAGCGCCAAATGCGCCGCGCTGCACACGGTCCGACGGGCAACCACAGTTGAGGTTGATCTCGTCGTAACCCCACTCTTGACCCAGCTTGGCCGCGTGGGCCAAATCGGCCGCATCGCTGCCGCCCAGTTGCAGGGCCACGGGGTGCTCTTCTGCATTGAAGCGCAGGTGCCGCTGCACGCTGCCGTGGCGCAAAGCACCCGTGGTCACCATCTCGGTGTAAAGCAAGGTGTGGCGGGTCAGCAGGCGGTGGAAAAACCGGCAATGGCGGTCGGTCCAATCCATCATGGGCGCCACAGAAAGACGCCAGCGTTGGGGTTCGGGGAAATGCATGGGGTTGATTATCCTTGCCTGGCTGCGGGCTTGAAAACACAGCGTATCCACCCATTTCAACTGGGCGTTTCATCAAAACGGGTCTTGAGCCTGACAATGACTGCTTGAGCAAGGAGAAATCGAGATGGGTGATGCAACGATGTGGTGGGTATTGACCGGTGTCTTGGTGGTGCTGGAGTTGGTGACCGGCACTTTTTATTTGCTGATGCTGGCCTTGGGCGCCGCAGCTGGCGCCTTGGTGGCCATGGCAGGTCTCGGCCTGAACACACAATTGGTGACCGCCGCCATTGTGGGCGGCTTGGGGGCTGTACTGCTGGGCCAATGGCGTCAACGACAAACCACCACGCCACAAGAAGCCCAAGACCAGCATCTGGACCTGGGTGCGACTGTGCAGGTCGATGCTTGGGATGCGCAAGGCACAGCGCAAGTCAAACACCGGGGTGCTGCGTAGACCGCCGTGCTGGCTCCAGGTCAGATCGCCGTACCCGGCATTTACCGCATCCAGACCATGGCGGGCAACCGCTTGGTTCTGGAAAAAATCTGAGCACAGAATTCTCAACATCAATCAGGGAGATCAATCATGGAAATCGCTGCCGTCCTCGTGATCATCGCGGTCTTGTTCATCGTCAAGACCGTCAAGGTGGTCCCTCAACAAGAAGCCTGGGTGGTCGAAAGGTTGGGCAAATTCCACGCGAGTCTGGCCCCTGGCCTCAACTTCGTGGTGCCCTTTGTGGACAACGTGATCCAGAAACACAGCCTGAAAGAAATTCCGCTGGATGTGCCCAGCCAGATCTGCATCACGCGTGACAACACGCAGCTGCAGGTCGACGGTATCTTGTACTTTCAAGTCACCGACCCCAAGCTGGCCAGTTACGGCTCGTCCAACTACATCGTGGCGGTGACGCAACTGGCCCAAACCAGCCTGCGCAGCGTGATCGGCAAGCTGGAGCTGGACAAGACCTTTGAAGAGCGCGACATCATCAACGCCCAAGTGGTCCATGCGATCGACGAAGCGGCGCTCAACTGGGGCGTGAAAGTGCTGCGTTACGAGATCAAGGACCTGACACCACCCAAAGAAATCTTGCTGGCCATGCAGTCCCAAATCACGGCCGAGCGTGAAAAGCGTGCCCTGATCGCGGCCTCCGAGGGCCGCCGTCAGGAACAAATCAACATCGCCACGGGCGAGCGCGAGGCCTTCATTGCCCGCTCTGAGGGTGAAAAGCAAGCCGCCATCAACAAGGCCCAAGGCGATGCCGCCGCCATCACCGAAATGGCCAATGCCACGGCGCAGGCGATTGAGCGGATTGCCCTCGCCATCCGACAACCTGGCGGCGAACAAGCCGTGCAACTGAAAGTGGCCGAACAAGCGGTGCAGGCCTATGCCAAGGTGGCGCAAGACGCCAAGACCACGCTGATCGTGCCGGGCAATATGACCGAGGTCTCGGGCCTGATCGCCTCGGCCATGCAGATGGTGAGCACCGGCAAACAAGCAAGCAGCTGATCGCAGCTTTACAGACGCAAAAAACCCGCCAAGGCGGGCTTTTTGGGGGGTGCTGCTTGCGCATCAACCCATGTGCAAACCGCCGTTGACGGCAAAGTCAGCGCCGGTGGTGTAACTGCCGTCTTCGCTGGCCATCCAAGCGATGATGGAAGCGATCTCACTCGGCTTGCCCAAGCGCTTGACCGGCACGGTGGCCACGATCTTTTCCAAAACGTCAGGACGGATGGCGTTGACCATGTCGGTGCCGATGTAGCCAGGCGACACGGTGTTCACCGTCACGCCTTTGGTGGCCATCTCTTGGGCCAAAGCCATTGAGAAACCGTGCATACCGGCTTTGGCGGCCGAGTAATTGGTCTGACCGGCTTGGCCTTTTTCGCCGTTGACCGAGCTGATGTTGATGATGCGGCCCCAGCCTTTTTCGACCATGTCGGCAACCACTTGCTTGGTCACGTTGAACATGGAGTCCAAGTTGGTGTTCATCACGGCTTGCCAGTCTTCACGCGTCATCTTCAGGAACATGCGGTCCTTGGTGATGCCAGCATTGTTCACCAGCACATCAATGCTGCCATGTTCGGCTTTGGCCTTGGCAAAGGCTTCGACGGTGGAGTCCCAGTCGCCCACGTTGCCGACCGAGGCGTAAAAGGTGAAGCCCAAGGCTTTTTGCTCGTCCAGCCATTTGGTGAAGTCACGGGTCGGGCCGCAACCGGCGATGACCTTGAAGCCTTCTTGGTGAAGGCGCTGGCAAATCGCGGTACCGATACCGCCCATGCCACCTGTGACGTACGCTACTTTTTGACTCATGGCTGTCTCCTTTTGTGTGTGATGAAAAAACGATTAAACGCGCTCGATGGCCAGGGAAACGCCCATGCCACCCCCGATGCACAGTGCAGCCAAGCCCTTTTGGGCCTGGGTACGCTGCATTTCGTGCAGCAAGGTCACCAAAATGCGGCATCCAGACGCGCCGATGGGGTGACCGATGGCGATGGCCCCGCCGTTGACGTTGACCTTGGCCGGATCGATGTCCAGCGCCTGGTTCACGGCGCAAGCTTGCGCGGCGAAGGCTTCGTTGAGTTCGAACAGGTCAACATCTTGGGCTTTCCAACCCGCACGGGCCAGCGCTTTTTGCGAAGCCGGCACCGGGCCCATGCCCATGGTGGCCGGGTCGAGGCCGCTGGTGCCGAAAGCCACAATGCGCGCCAAGGGTTTGAGGCCCAAGGCAGCGGCCTTCTTGGCCGACATGACCAGCACAGCGGCAGCGCCATCGTTGATGCCCGAGGCGTTGCCCGCCGTCACGCTGCCCGCCTTGTCAAAGGCTGGGCGCAAACCGGCCAACACTTCCACGGTGGTTTTCTTGTTGATGAACTCGTCGGTGTTGAACACCAGCGCATCGCCCTTGCGCTGAGGGATCAGCACGTCGACGATTTCGTCCTTGAATTTGCCCGCGTCTTGCGCGGCAGAGGCTTTGCGCTGGCTGCCTGCGGCCAGGGCGTCTTGCATGTCACGGGTGATGCCATGGGCCTTCGCCACGTTTTCGGCGGTGATGCCCATGTGGTACTGGTTGTACACATCCCACAGGCCATCCACGATCATGGTGTCGGTCATTTTCCAGTCGCCCATGCGCTGGCCGTCGCGGCTGCCATTCAAAACGTGTGGGCTGGCGCTCATGTTTTCTTGGCCACCAGCGATCACGATGTCGCTGTCACCCCATGCCACCGCTTGCGCGGCCAACATCACGGCCTTGAGGCCCGAGCCGCACACGGCGTTGATGGTCAGGGCCGGGGTTTCTTTGGCCACACCGGCTTTCATCATGGCTTGGCGGGCGGGGTTTTGACCCACGCCTGCGGCCAGAACCTGGCCCATGATGACCTCACCAATGGCGTCCACGGGCAAACCGCTGCGCTCCAACAAACCCTTGATGACGATGCTGCCCAACTCGGTGGCGGGGGTTTTGGCGAGCGTGCCACCAAATTTGCCCACGGCTGTGCGAGCGGCTGCGACGATGACGATGTCTTCCATTTTTGTCTCCAGTAAAAATCAATCAGGCTTTGGCTTTGACGTAGCGGCCGGGGGCTGCTTCGATGGCCTTGTATTTCGCGGCTTTGCCATAGGTTTTGGGGGCGGCAATTTGTTTGCCCGCATGACCCTTGAGCCAGTTGGACCAATCGGTCCACCAGCTGCCGGGCACCTCTTTGGCGCTGCCAATCCAGTCGTTCACATCGGCCGGGAACTTGCTGCCTTCGCTCAACCAGTGGCTGCGCTTTTGGGCCGCAGGCGGGTTGATGACACCGGCAATGTGACCCGAGGCGCCCATGACAAAACGCTTTTTGCCAGGCAGCACTTGCGTGCTGGCATAAGCGCCGCCAATGGGCACGATGTGGTCTTCGCGTGAGCCGTAGATGTAGACCGGCATGTCAACCTTGCCCAGATCAATGGCCTCGCCGCAAACTCTGACCTTGCCGGGTTGGACCAAGTTGTTTTCGAGGTAGGTGTTGCGCAGGTACCAAGCGTAGAAAGGGCCTGGCAAGTTGGTCGAGTCGCTGTTCCAGTACAACAGGTCAAACGGCGGCGGTGTCTCGCCCTTGAGGTAGTTGCCCACCACATAGTTCCAAACCAGATCGTTGGGGCGCAAAAAGCTGAAGGTGGAGGCCAGGTCTTGGCCTTTGAGCAAACCGCCTTGGCCCATTTGCTGCTCGCGGAACTTGACGAAGTTCTCGTCAATGAACACATCCAGAATGCCGGTGTCGATGAAGTTGATCAGCGTGGTGAGAAAGGTGGCGCTGGCCACAGGTTTTTCACCCCTTGCAGCCAACACGGCCAAGGCGGTCGACAAGATGGTGCCGCCCACGCAAAAGCCCAAAGCATTGATCTTGGGTGCGCCCGTGATGGCCTGCACCGTGTGGATGGCCTCAATGGCGGCGTGCTCGATGTAGTCGTCCCAGGTCTTTTGCGCCATCGACTCGTCAGGGTTGCGCCAGCTCACCACAAAGGTGCGGTGGCCTTGGCTGACCGCATACCGGATGAGCGAGTTGGTCGGCTGCAGGTCCAGGATGTAAAACTTGTTGATGCAGGGTGGCACCAACAAAAATGGCTTTTCGTAGACCTTGGCGGTGAGTGGTTTGTATTCGATGAGCTGGAAAAACGCGTTCTCAAAAACGACCGCACCTTCGGTGGTGGCGACGTTTTTGCCCACTTCAAACAGGCTCTCGTCGGTCATGGACACATGGCCCTGTTGCATGTCGTGCATCAGGTTTTGCACGCCTTTGGCAATGCTCTCGCCCTGGGTTTCGATGGCTTTCTTTTGCGCCTCTGCGTTGAAGGCCAAGAAATTGCTGGGCGCGGCGGCCGCCACCCATTGCTCAATGCCAAAGCGGATTCGGGTACGGGTTTTCTCGTCGGCATCGACCGCGTCGGCCAAACCCATGAGGGTGCGGGCGTTGAGCAAATAGCTTGCAGCATTGAAAGCGGCCATCGGGTTGGAGGCCCAGGCCTCACCCGAAAAACGGCGGTCCTTCACTTGGAGGCTGTTTTGCAGACTTTGATTCCACAAATCAGAAGCGTCTTTGAAGTACTGTGCTTGAAGGTCTTGCAGCTTTTGAGGTGAAAACTTGACCATGGGCGTTGCCTCTGGCCCAGATTTCAAGCCCCCTAAGTCGATGGTCTGAAAATGCCGCATGGCTTCACCCCAACTTTTCGTGAGCTGGCTTTGAAAACCTTCACCCATTTGGGACCAAAATTCCGGGGTAGCAGCGCTCATGACAGGTCTCCTGAATCCACATATTTGTGTAATCTATGGAACAGAGTATCTTTCAATTTGATGTCACCTAAATTACAACTGGAAAAAAGATGTACTTGATCGTCATTGCTTGGCTTTATGTCACTTTGCTGATGGCCTTGGCCGAAGCTTTCAGTTCACAGGGCAGCGTCCTGGGCGCCATCATCACTTTTGTGCTCTATGGCCTTTTACCGATGGGCTTGGTGGTTTACCTGATGGGAACCCCATTGCGGCGCAAAGCGATCCGAAAATCCGAACAATTGGCCCGGGATGCGTACGAGGCCTCCAAGACGCCAGTCGGCTCAAGCCCCCAACCAGATGCAGGCGGCCATGCGACCGCTTTGCCCGAGAGCACGGCTGTCCCTGCGGTGAGAAAAGAAGAGTTGCGGCTGTGAAACAGTGCACCAAACAGGTGCCCCATCATTGCCGTGAACATGTCGAACACCCAAGGCCTGCAAACGCAGGCGGGCCAAACCCGCCAAATTGGCCTTGAACTGGCCATTCGACTGCGCTTCAAACATCGACCGAATCGCTGCCGAACCGTCGTCAAAGGCGTGCAGGACGTCTGCCCCGACCTCAAAAGCATCTGGACCGATGCACGGCCCCAACCAAGCCATCACATGGGACACATCACAGCCGGCCTGGGACAAGTCCGAGATCAGGGTCTCCAGAACACCTTGGCCTTGTGGTCCTGCCAAACCCCGCCAGCCCGCATGGGCTGCAGCCACCCACTGGCCTTTGGCATCACACAGCAGCACCGGCAAACAATCGGCCACCATGATGGCGCAAGCCACCTGTGTCCCTTGGGTCCAGCAGGCATCGGCCACCGAACCATCCGGGCTGGCACCGGACAGATGGACGGAATGGACGCCATGCACTTGTTTTAAAAAAACGGGGCGCCTGCCCAACAAGTGCGTCAAATGATCCCGGTTGGCTTGAACATGTGCGGGCACATCACCGACGTGGTCACCCAAGTTCATGCTGTTCCACGGTGCTGCTGATGCCCCTGCCTCGCGGTTGGTCATGACCGCTTGGACGCGGTCGGGCGCTGGCCAATTCGGCCTTATCCAACGGGCAGGAAAATGGTTCATCTGGAAAATCATAAGGCCAGCGCCGCCGAAAAATCTGGTTTTATTGTGTAATTGCCCAATGAGTCACATTGCCCAAGCTGATGCGCCTGAGCTGCCTTGGATCGCCGAGGGGGAGGCCCTGCCCTGCCCAGACAGGGCTTGGGGTGCGAACGCACCCGCTCCAGGCTTGCTGGCTGCGGGCGCTGATTTGTCTGCGGCCCGACTGCTGGAGGCTTACAGCCAGGGTATTTTTCCGTGGTTCAGTGAAGGCCAACCTGTGCTTTGGTGGAGTCCAGATCCCCGCATGGTATTGATGACCTCTCAATTTCGTCTGCACCGGTCCTTGCGCAAATCTTTGCAGCGCTGGACCTTGACCCCCGGATTTGAACTCTGCTTTGACCGAGATTTTCCGCAAGTGATTCGACAATGCGCGGCCTCTGCCCGCCATGGCCAAAAGGGCACGTGGATCGTGCCCCAGATGGTCGAAGCTTACGAGGCACTTCATCAAAAAGGTTGGGCCCACAGCAGTGAAGTCTGGCATCAGGGCCATCTGGTGGCAGGTCTTTACTTTGTCAATTTAGGGCAAGCCGTCTTTGGCGAATCCATGTTCACCACCATCACGGACGGCTCCAAAATGGCCTTGGCCAATTTGGTGAGCGCCTGTCTGCAAAATGGTGTGCATGCCATCGACTGCCAACAAAACACCGGGCACTTGGCATCACTGGGCGCTCAGGAAATGCCGCGTAGCCACTTTTTGGCTGAGGTTCAACAAGCGCTTGATGGGCCGGCCATCGATTGGCGATCTCAGACCTTGAATTGGCAAACCCTCCAGTCTTTGAAAGGTTGTCAGTGACCCACCTCAAAGATTTACCGCTTCAAGCCCTGCAGTTTTATGCCACGGCCCCCTATGCCTGCAGTTACCTGCCAGAACGCTCGGCTCGTTCCCAAGTGGCGACACCCAGCCACCTGATTCAAAACGAGGTCTATTCAGATTTGGTCTCTCAAGGCTTTCGCCGAAGTGGACTGTTCACATACAGGCCCTACTGCGATGGTTGCCAAGCCTGCCAGCCCCTGCGTGTCCTGGTGTCTGACTTCAAGCCCGACCGCAGTCAACGCCGTGCAGCACTGGCCCACCAAAATTTGCGTGCCCGGGTCTTGGACTTGCATTTCAATGATGAACATTACGCGCTGTATTTGAACTACCAGAACTCGCGCCACCCAGGCGGCGGCATGGACCACGACAGCATTGACCAATACAGCCAGTTTTTGCTGCAAAGCCGCGTCAACTCCCGCATCGTTGAATTCAGAGAGCCCGACGAAGGTGAGCACTTGGGTACGCTCAAGATGGTCAGCATCGTAGACGTCCTCAACAATGGCTTGTCTGCGGTGTACACCTTCTACGACCCGGATGCAAAGGCCAGCTATGGCACTTTCGGGGTTCTGTGGCAGATTCAACAAGCCGTCCAACTGGGCTTGGATTATGTCTACCTCGGTTACTGGATTGAAGACAGCCCCAAAATGAACTACAAGTCTCGGTTCAAGCCCAGCGAGCTGCTGATCAAGGGGGAATGGATACCCATGGCTTGACGTCCTGCACACTGTGCCGAGCTTGTAAAACTTGCGTAATTTCACAGTGTAAAATTATGGTGCATCTGAAGTACACGATGAAAAAAGACCCAGCGCTCACCTCCACGCCCACCATTCAGGTCATTGAACGCATGTTCACCCTGATCGATGTTTTGGCGTCCCGGGAAGAGGCCATCTCACTCAAAGAGATCAGCCAAAAAACAGGTCTCCACCCTTCAACAGCCCACCGCATTCTGAATGACTTGGCCTCAGGCCGATTTGTTGACCGTCCGGAAGCTGGCAGCTACCGCTTGGGCATCCGCTTGCTGGAACTGGGCAATTTGGTCAAAGGTCGTTTGAATGTCCGAGACGCAGCCTTGACCCCCATGCGTGAGTTGCACAAGTTGATCCAACAACCCGTCAATTTGAGCATGCGCCAAGGCGATGAAATCGTGTACATCGAACGCGCCTACAGCGAACGCTCTGGCATGCAGGTGGTGCGCGCCATCGGGGGGCGAGCGCCCTTGCACCTGACCTCGGTGGGCAAGCTTTTTTTGGCGGCCGATGACCCCTTGCGCGTGCGATCGTATGCCGCTCGCACGGGCTTGTCTGGCCAAACGCGCAACAGCATCACGCAGTTGCAAGTCCTGGAAAGAGAGCTGACACGGGTGAAACAGTCGGGTTTTGCGCGCGACAACGAGGAACTGGAGTTGGGCGTTCGGTGCATTGCAGCCGGCATTTACGACGACCAAGGCAAGCTTTTGGCAGGCTTGTCCATCTCGGCCCCGGCCGACCGACTGGACGAAAGCTGGTTACCCAAATTGCAGGAAACTGCAAGGGCCATTTCCAGCACCTTGGGTTATCCCATCGCGCCCTGAGAAAAGCGCTGACCAAGGGTCAGGCAGACGGCAAGCCCCAGTCGGCTTCAGCCCGGCAAATATTGACGTGGAAGCGACTGACCTGAATGCAGGGGCGGCTTGCTTTCCAGCCAGTTGCGAACCCGTTCAGCATCACCCAAGCGGCTGAGTTTGCCGGCCGAATCCAGAAAAACCATGATCAGCTTTCGGCCCGATACCTGGGTTTGCATGACCAAACAGCGGCCAGCTTCTGAGATGTACCCGGTTTTTTGTAAGCCGATGTCCCAAGCCGGATTCTTGACCAAACGGTTGGTGTTGTTGTACTGCAAAGTGCGGCGTCCCACTTCGACTTCACGGCCATGAGAAGTTGACAACTCACGCAGCATGGACTCTTTGTAAGCCACCGAAACCAACACCGCCAAATCGCTGGCGCTGGATTGGTTGCGGCTCGACAAGCCAGTGGGTTCCACATAGCGCGTGTCTTTCATGCCCAATTGCTTGGCGCGCATGTTCATGCGGTCGACAAAGTGATCCATGCCGCCTGGGAAAGTGCGTCCCAAGGCATTGGCCGCACGGTTTTCACTGGACATGAGAGACAGGTGCATCAAATCGCCCCGACTCAGAACGGTGCCCACCGCCAAACGTGAAGAACTGCCTTTTTCGGTGTCCACATCGTCTTGTGTGATTCTGATCGGCTCGTCCATGGAGAGCTTGGACTCGGCAATCACCAAGCCTGTCATCAGCTTGGTCAAAGAGGCGATGGGCAAAACCGCCTGGTCGTTTTTGCGGTACAACACCTCGTGGGTGTCTTGGTCAACCACCAGCGCCACACTGGAGTGCAGATCCAGCGCGTCCGATGTGGCGTGCAAACCTGCCATTTGTCCAAAAGAAGCACGAACTGGACGCGCTTGCTGTGCACTGTTGAGGTTGCTGCGCTCAAGGCGCGCCTGTTTGACTGCAGACGGGGCATTTTTGGCCGACTTGCCGGCTGACTTGTTGGCCGATGGTTGGGCCCCTGGCGCCTTGGCTCTTTGCACCGAACTGTTTTTAGATGCTGTGCTCTTGGCTTTGGCTTTGGGGTTGTCTTGGACCTTGGATTTGGCGGTTTGACCCTTGTTCACCGCCGCAGGCTTGTCTTTTTTCTTTGAAGATGAATCCGCCGATTTTTGGGCTGTTTGGCCAGATTGGGCGTGCACCTGGGTGGCCGACAAACCCAGCGACAACAGCACCATCAACAGCATGGCACCAAAACTCGGCTTAACGCGCATTTCGGCAAAGTTTGAAAGGAGAGCGGTGTTCAATGGCGCATCCTGTGAGTTCGTTGTGCGGTTCAAAGGCTGTAGTGTATACAAATAAAAAAGTCACGCAAGAACAATAACTTGCGTGACTTTATTGAAGCCAAGTGATACTTACAAAGAACTCAATTAACCTTGGGCCGCCACCCGATCGGCCTTGCTTTGCAGTTTATTGAGCGCACTCAAGTAGGCTTTGGCTGAGGCCACCACGATGTCCGGGTCAGACCCCACGCCATTGACCACTCGGCCACTGTTTTGCAAGCGAACGGTCACTTCGCCTTGACTCTCGGTGGACCCGCTGATGGCATTGACGGAATAAAGCACCATTTCAGCACCGCTTTTGACTTGCGACTCGATCGCTTTGAGAGAGGCGTCCACGGGTCCGTTGCCATCGGATTCGCTGCGTACCTCTTTGCCCGCAATGGTGAAAACCACCGCAGCATGGGGCCGTTCGCCCGTTTCGCTGCG
Organism: Limnohabitans sp. Rim28; assembly: GCF_000293865.2. Taxonomy (GTDB): domain Bacteria; phylum Pseudomonadota; class Gammaproteobacteria; order Burkholderiales; family Burkholderiaceae_C; genus Limnohabitans_A. Next base: position 143,695 of record NZ_ALKN02000002.1, read on the forward strand.
CTGCGACATCGACACAAAGCCATATTGCTCTTTTTCTGTGGTCACACTTTCATCGCTGACCAAGGCCAGGATGTCTTCGTCAAATATCTCACTCTTGCGGTCGGCCAATTCCTTGAATTTGGCAAAGGCGTTGTTGATTTCGGTTTCGCTGTCCAGCGTGACGCCCAAATCTTGCAAGCGCTGCTTGAAGGCATTGCGCCCGCTGAGCTTGCCCAAGACGATCTTGTTGGTGGTCCAGCCCACGTCTTCTGCACGCATGATTTCATAGGTGTCGCGCGCCTTGAGCACACCATCTTGGTGAATGCCCGAGGCATGGGCAAAAGCGTTGGCGCCGACGACGGCCTTGTTGGGCTGCACCACAAAACCGGTGGTCTGACTGACCATCCGGCTGGCAGCCACGATGTGGCTGGTGTCAATGCCGATGTCGAGGCCAAAGTAATCGCGGCGTGTTTTGACCGCCATGACCACTTCTTCGAGCGAACAATTGCCCGCACGTTCGCCCAAGCCGTTGATGGTGCACTCCACCTGGCGTGCGCCGCCGATCTTCACACCGGCCAGGGAGTTGGCCACCGCCATGCCCAAATCGTTGTGGCAATGCACGGACCAAATGGCTTTGTCCGAATTGGGGATGCGCTCGCGCAAGGTGCGGATGAACTCACCGTACAACTCGGGCACGGCATAGCCCACCGTGTCGGGCACGTTGATGGTGGTGGCACCCTCGGCGATCACGGCTTCGAGCACGCGGCACAAAAAGTCCATCTCGCTGCGGTAACCGTCTTCCGGGCTGAACTCGACATCACCCACCAAATTGCGGGCAAAACGCACCGACTGCTTGGCCTGCTCAAACACCTGATCGGGTGTCATGCGCAGCTTCTTCTCCATGTGCAAGGGCGACGTGGCAATGAAGGTGTGAATACGGCCGCTGTTGGCGCCCTTCAGGGCTTCTGCAGCTCGCGCAATGTCCCGGTCGTTGGCGCGGGACAAAGAACAGATGGTGGAATCTTTGATGGCATCGGCAATGCTTTTGACCGCCTCGAAATCACCGTTGGAGCTGGCTGCAAAACCGGCTTCGATCACGTCCACGCGCAGACGCTCCAGCTGGCGTGCAATGCGCAGCTTTTCGTCACGGGTCATGGAGGCCCCCGGCGATTGCTCGCCGTCGCGCAAAGTGGTGTCGAAAATAATCAGTTTGTCAGTCATGTTCACTCCTGGTCAAAAACCCGCAAGTCCAAGCAAAAATGCAAAAGGCCCGATGCGGATGGCATTCGGGCCTTTTGGGAAAATGTTTGCGTGCGCTACACATCCCGCCCGTGAGGCGCTAGCAGTAGTGCAAACAAAGAAAAATTCATACAAATACTTTAGCACAGTTCAAAACCCCAACTGTCCTGCAGCGGACATCACTGATGCAAGCCGCGCTCATCCGGCTCATCGGTCGAGGTACTGATCATGCTGGTGGGCTGGCCTTTGGCTTTGCGCCAGATATAAAGGACATAGCCACTCAGTCCATAGGCCACAAACAAACCAAACAAGATTGTTGGTGGATCGATGTTCACGGCCGCAATGCCCAATGCCACCAAAACCAAGGTCGCAAACGGCACACTTTTTTTCATGTGCATGTCCTTGAAACTGTAAAAAGGCACATTCGTCACCATGGACAAACCGGCAAACAGACAGACCGAAAACATGCCCCAAGACACAGCCTTGGGTGACACAGCGTTTTCAAACATGATCCAGACAAAGCCCATCACCAAAGCCGCTGCTGCAGGCGACGGCAAGCCCTGAAAATACCGTTTATCGACCACACCGGTGTTCACGTTGAAGCGGGCCAAACGCAGTGCAGCACAGGCGCAATAGACAAAGGCCGCAATCCAGCCCCATCGGCCCAACTCTTGGAGGGTCCAGACATAGGCAATCAACGCAGGCGCTGCGCCAAAAGACACCATGTCGGACAGTGAGTCCATTTGCTCGCCAAACGCGCTTTGGGTGTTGGTCATGCGGGCCACGCGACCGTCCAAACTGTCGAGCACCATGGCACTGAAGATGCCCACTGTCGCCAATTCAAAACGGCCATTGATGGCCATGACGATGGCGTAAAAACCAGCAAAGAGCGCCGCCAAAGTGATCATATTGGGCAGCATGTAGATGCCCTTCGAGGGCTTGCGCACAGGCGCCAGAACCTCGGAGTCTTCTGCGACTGCGTTTGCGTTGGTTTTACTCATCGTCCATTCCTGTTTTGGTTTGTTGGCGCCATCCCTGTCAGTCAAGTTTAAGGCAGACCGAGCGCCCAAGAAAAAGGCCACCCAAGTGGCCTTTTCCAATCTTGCCCAAGTGGCCGATCAGTTGCGTGTCTTGTCGACCAGCTTGTTCTTGGCAATCCAAGGCATCATGGCGCGCAGTTGGGCGCCCACGACTTCGATGGAGTGCTCGGAAGTCAAGCGACGACGCGCGGTCATGCTGGGGTAGTTGGTCTTGCCTTCCAAGATGAACATTTTGGCGTATTCACCCGTCTGGATGCGCTTCAAGGCATTGCGCATGGCGACGCGCGACTCCTCGTTGATCACCTCAGGACCTGTCACGTACTCACCGTACTCGGCGTTGTTCGAGATCGAGTAGTTCATGTTGCCGATGCCGCCTTCGTAGATCAGGTCCACGATCAGCTTGAGTTCGTGCAAGCACTCGAAGTAAGCCATTTCAGGGGCGTAACCGGCTTCCACCAAGGTCTCGTAACCCATCTTGATCAGCTCAACCGCACCACCACACAGAACAGCTTGCTCGCCGAACAAGTCGGTCTCAGTCTCTTCTTTGAAGTTGGTTTCGATGATGCCGGCTTTGCCGCCACCGTTGGCCATGGCGTAGCTCAAGGCCAAAGCGCGGGCCTTGCCGCTCTTGTCTTGGTGAATCGCGACCAGGTGGGGCACGCCGCCGCCTTGGGTGTAGGTGTTGCGCACGGTGTGGCCAGGGGCCTTGGGGGCCACCATCCACACGTCCAGATCTTCGCGGGGCACAACTTGGTTGTAGTGCACGTTGAAGCCGTGGGCGAATGCCAACGAAGCGCCTTGTTTGATGTGAGGGGCCACGTTGTTGTTGTAGACCTCGGCGATCATTTCGTCGGGCAACAAGATCATGACCACGTCAGCGGCTTTGACCGCATCGTTGACTTCCATCACGGTGAGACCGGCTTTGCCGACTTTGTCCCAAGAGGCGCCGCCTTTGCGCAGACCGACCACCACTTTGACGCCGCTGTCGTTCAGGTTCTGAGCGTGGGCGTGGCCTTGTGAGCCGTAACCAAGAATGGCAACAGTCTTGCCCTTGATGACGCTCAAATCACAATCTTTGTCGTAAAAAACTTTCACAGGGTTCTCCTTAGGAATAAACAGTTTCAAGAGTTGAGTTTAGACGCGCAAGATGCGCTCGCCGCGCCCGATACCGCACGCACCCGTGCGCACGGTCTCCAAAATGGCACTGCGGTCGATCGCCTCCAAAAAGGCGTCGTTCTTCGATTGGTCACCGGTGAGCTCAATCGTGTAGCTCTTGTCGGTGACATCAATCACACGGCCACGGAAGATGTCGGCCATGCGTTTCATTTCTTCGCGCTCCTTACCCACGGCGCGCACTTTGACGAGCATCAGCTCGCGTTCGGTGTAAGCGCCTTCGGTCAGGTCGACCACCTTGACCACCTCGATCAGGCGGTTCAGATGCTTGGTGATCTGCTCAATGACATCATCCGAACCCGTGGTCTGGACGGTCATGCGCGACAGGCTGGGGTCTTCGGTCGGGGCCACGGTCAAGGACTCGATGTTGTAGCCGCGGGCCGAAAACAGCCCCACCACGCGGGACAAGGCGCCCGCTTCGTTTTCAATCAATACAGCGATGATGTGTTTCATGTGTGATTCCTCTTTTCGCCGCCCTCCCCTGCGCACGGTAATGCGCAGGCTTGGCGGGCAATAGATTCGTCCAGTGGGATTAATTAAAGATCTTCAGCGCCCATCAGCATCTCGGTGATGCCTTTGCCTGCCTTGACCATGGGGAACACGTTTTCAGTCGGGTCCGTACGGATGTCCAAGAAAACCGTGCGGTCCTTGAGCCTGCGTGCTTCGCGCAAAGCAGGCTCCACATCCTCTGGCTTTTCCACCAAAATGCCGACGTGGCCATAGGCTTCGGCCAACTTCACGAAGTTGGGCAAAGCATCCATGTAGCTGTGGCTGTAACGACCGGAGTAATCAATCTCCTGCCACTGTCGCACCATGCCCAAGTAACCGTTGTTCAGGGCAACAACTTTGATGGGCGTGTTGTATTGCAGGCAGGTCGAGAGCTCTTGGATGCACATCTGCACCGAGCCTTCACCCGTCACGCAATAGACCTCGCTGTCGGGCTTGGCCAGCTTGATGCCCATGGCATAAGGAATACCCACGCCCATGGTGCCCAGACCGCCGGAGTTGATCCAGCGGCGCGGCTCGTTGAACTTGTAATACTGGGCGGCCCACATCTGGTGCTGGCCCACATCGGAGGTGATGTACGCGTCAGCATCCTTGGTCATGTCCCACAAGGTCTCGATGACCTTTTGCGGCTTGATGACCAGGCTGTTGTCGCTGTCGTACTTCATGCAATCGCGGCTGCGCCAGCCTTCGACGGTTTCCCACCACTGTGCCAGCGCCTGGCTGTCAGGCTTGAGACCGGATTCCCGGATCATGCCCATCAGCTCGATCAACACGTCTTTGACATCGCCTACGATCGGCACGTCGACCTTGACGCGCTTGGAAATGCTGGAGGGGTCAATGTCGATGTGAATGATCTTGCGTTCGTTTTGCGCGAAGTGCTTGGGGTTGCCAATGACGCGGTCGTCAAAGCGGGCCCCCACGGCCAACAAAACGTCGCAGTTTTGCATGGCGTTGTTGGCCTCCAGCGTGCCGTGCATGCCCAGCATCCCCAGAAAACGCCGGTCATTGGCCGGAAACGCGCCCAAACCCATCAAGGTGTTGGTGACCGGGAAGTTCAACATGTCCACCAGCGCCCGCAACTCGGGGCTGGCGTTGCTCAGCAACACACCGCCGCCGGTGTAGATGTAGGGGCGCTTGGCCGACATCAACAGCTGCATGGCCTTGCGGATCTGACCGCCATGACCCTTGCGCACCGGGTTGTACGAGCGCATCTCGACCTTGTCGGGGTAGCCGTTGAACATCACTTTGTTGAACGACACGTCCTTGGGCACGTCCACCACCACCGGGCCGGGGCGGCCGGTGCGCGCAATGTGGAAGGCCTTTTTCATGACCTCGGCCATGTCCTTGGCGTCTTTGACCAAGAAGTTGTGCTTGACGATGGGGCGTGTAATGCCCACGGTGTCGCATTCCTGGAAGGCATCGAGGCCAATGGCCGCAGTGGGCACCTGACCACTGATGATGACCATGGGAATGCTGTCCATGTAGGCGGTGGCGATGCCGGTGACGGCATTGGTCAGTCCGGGTCCGGAAGTGACCAGAGCCACACCCACCTCACCCGTGGCACGGGCATAGCCATCGGCCGCGTGCACAGCGGCTTGTTCGTGGCGCACCAGCACGTGCTGAATGGTTTCTTGTTTGTAAAAAGCGTCGTAGATGTGGAGCACGGCCCCACCGGGGTAGCCCCAAACAAACTGAACGTTTTCGGCCTGCAGTGCTTTGACCAAAATTTCAGCCCCACGCAGCTCTTGACCAGAGGAAGCGACGGACGCAGCGGATGCCATTTCGGCTTTATTGATTTCCATATATTCAACCTTTGTGAATTTCTCTAACGAAAAACCTTGGGTGCCCCTGGGCGCGACTCTTGTGAAGTGGCTTTGGGACTTGAGACCACAGACATGGGCACCAAACTGTAAAAGTGCCGGACGGTGATCCGTTTGCTTTTTTTCAATTGCAACCCGCGATTATCGCACTGTTATGAAGCAGACGAACCTTTCCGATTCGCGGGTCACTTGTCGATGCCATAATCTAAGGCACCTTTGGGGTGCGCCAACCCGCCCCCAAAGCCCCATCACCAAAGGACACAGCATCGCTGTTCAACAAGTTGGCCTCGGATCTAGAACTGTCTGACTTTCTGAAAAGCGCGGAGAAAAAGGCTTTCAAAAGAGCCTGTTACCACGTCCGGGATGAAGAAGCGGCCTTGGACATTGTCCAGGACAGCATGATCAAGTTGTGCACCAACTATGCGGACAAGCCCCTGTCCGAAATCCCCCTGTTGTTTCAGAGGATTTTGTCCAATACTGTTCTGGACTGGTTCCGACGCCGAAAGACGCGCAACGCCCTGTTTTCAAACCGGGATGACTTTGAAAACGACGAAAGTCCCGGTCACTTTGAGTCTATTGAGGTCCTGCCAGGGGACACCGACTTACCATCCCAGCAAAGCGCTGAATCGATGGTGTCTGGCATGCAAACCGTTGCACAAATAGAAAAGGCCGTCATGAATTTGCCTGCTCGTCAACGAGAAGCCTTCCTCCTGCGTTATTGGGAGGAACTGGATGTGTCTGAAACCGCTGCAGTGATGGGGTGCTCTGAGGGCAGCGTCAAAACCCATTGCTCCCGCGCCATTTTGGCACTGAATAAAACCTTGTCAGACCAAGGCATGAAGCTATGAAAAACCCCATCACCCACACTGCAGACATGGACCTTTGGGGCCACAATTTCACTCAGCAACTGGACTTGGCCACCCAAAACATGGGCCACGACATCAGCGAGCGCCTGCGGATTGCCCGTGTCCGGGCCCTTGAGTCTCGCCCCGCCCCCATGCGTTTGATGCGTTACCGCACAGCACTTCAGACCCATGGTTCGCTCTCGAGTCCCGGCGATGAAGGTTTGAACCTGTGGCGCATCCTCGCCTCTGCCTTGCCCTTGGTGGCACTGGTCATGGGCCTCATTTTGGTGCAAGCCGTCCAGCAAGAACTCACGGAATCCGACATTGCCTCCATTGACTCTGCACTTTTGCTGGACGACCTGCCCCCCGACGCCTACACCGACCCGGGCTTTCTGCAATTCCTGAAAGTCCAACTGGTCCAGCCTGGCCGACATGATTGAACGGGTCTTGCACCGGCTGGGTTCTGCCATACAGCCGCCCTCCTCTTCCCCCCAGCGGCCCCAGCTGTGGCTGTGTGGCTGCTTGGCTTGGGGCTTGGTGCTGGCTGGCTTGCCTGCGCTGGCACAAAACCCTTCGTCCAACGCCTCCGCATCGGCCCCTGCAACGGAAACGGTCAGAGCTGACACCAGCACCCCAGCGCCGACAGCGCCCCGCACAGAACCCTCTATGGCGACTGAACAGCGCGCAGCGCCAGCGCCAGACCAACCGGCTGAAGAATCTCGTGCCTGGGCCTCGTTGAGCAAAAGACAAAAACAAGCCTTGCTGCCCCTGAACAACAAATGGGACGAGTTGACCCCCCAGCAAAAACAAAAATGGTTGATCTTGGCACGGGGCTTCTACCAGCTGAGCGACCCAGAACAAATGGTTTTGCACGCGCGCATGCGGGATTGGGCCGCACTCAGCCCACGCCAACGCAGCCTGGCGCGCTTCAACTTCAACACCACCCAGTCCTTGTCCATTGAAGACAAACGCGCGCAGTGGGAGGCCTATCAGCTATTGTCAGAGGCTGAAAAAGACAAACTCAGCACCGGCATCAAGCCCCCCTTGAAAAGTGGTGCGCGCAGCACAGCCCCACCCCATAAGCGTCTGGTGAAACCACCTGCCTTGCCGGCCGAAGGCAGCCGCATTTTCCAAACCATAGCGCCCCGCCAGCCGGTTCACCCCAAAACCCTGCTGCCGCAACCCGCTGACGTCACATCCAAATCTTCATGAGCCCGCGCAAGCCTGCCACCTCCAAGCCCGACGCCACGGCCCCCACACCCCGAGTTAGCAAGCCCCTTCAAGCGCCCTCTCTCAAGCGGCGCATGGCTTGCTGGTTGTATGAAGGCATGCTGCTATTCGGGGTCGTCTTCATTGCGGGTTATCTGTTCAGCAGCCTGAGTCAGACCCGCCACGCCTTGGACAACCGCCCTGGCCTGCAGGCCTTCCTTTTTTTGGTGCTGGGCATTTACTTCACCTGGTTTTGGCACCGGGGCCAAACCCTGGCCATGAAAACCTGGCACGTCAAAGTCGTCAGTGCGCAAGGTTTGCCCCTGAGCCAAAGGCGCGCCTTGCTGCGCTACGTGTTGAGCTGGATGTGGTTTTTGCCTCCCCTGCTGCTGACCATCCCTTTGGGTTTGCCTCCTGGCTCGATCGGTTTGCTCATCTTTGTCTGGATATTTGTATGGGCCTGGCTCAGCCGCTTTCATCCCCAGCGCCAGTTCTGGCACGACGCTTGGGCGGGCACCCGATTGGTTTCAGCCCTCTGAAAAGCCCATGAACCCGCCTCTTTCACCCCAAGCAAACCCGCCCGCTTTTTCGCTCTGCGTCTATTGCGGCTCCAAACCCGGCAAACACGCTGAGTTTGCGCAAATCGCAGTACAAGTGGGCACCTGGATCGGCGCGCACGGTGGACAACTGGTCTATGGCGGCGGGCGCAACGGCCTGATGGGCCTGGTGGCCGAGGCCACCATGGCGGCAGGCGGCACGGTGGTCGGCATCATCCCCACCGCCTTGGTCGAAAAAGAGTGGGCCCACCACGGTTGCACCGAGCTGCATGTGGTGGACACCATGCACGAACGCAAACGCTTGATGGCAGACAAGGCCGACGCCTTTTTGGCCTTGCCCGGCGGTATAGGCACGTTTGAAGAATTGTTTGAGGTCTGGACCTGGCGACAGTTGGGATACCACGACAAGCCCGTGGGCATCTTGAACAGCTTGGGCTATTACGACGGCTTGATGGCCTTCATCGGCCAAGTGCTGGACCAAGGCTTCATGGCCGACTGGCAAACCGAACTGATCACGCTGGGCACCGAGCCCGAAGCGCTGCTGCAAAGCTTGGTGCAAAAAGCGGGCTTTTCACCCCGCGCCAACGTTGAGCTGATTTGAGCCACTGACAAAAGCGCGGTGGCTTTAGCACCACCCTCATCGAATGCCCCAAGCAGGCCTTCGCATCAAGGCCCTACATTCAACCGATCAGATCGCGGTTTCGTCCTGCTCGCCAGTGCGGATGCGCACCACGCGCTCGACCGAGGTCACAAAAATCTTGCCGTCACCGATCTTGCCGGTACGTGCCGCCTTGATGATGGCGTCCACGCAGCTGTCCACATCGTCGTTTTTCACGACCACTTCAACCTTCACTTTGGGCAGAAAGTCGACCACGTACTCGGCACCACGGTACAACTCGGTGTGGCCTTTTTGGCGACCAAAACCCTTGACTTCGGTCACTGTCAAACCGGTCACACCGCATTCAGCCAAAGCTTCGCGGACTTCTTCCAGTTTGAAAGGTTTGATGACGGCGGTGATCTGCTTCATGAGAAAAATCCTGAAAAGAGTGATTAGGCGCGAAACTTGTTGGTCATAGGATAACGCCAATCCTTGCCAAAACTTCGGTGCGTCACGCGAATGCCCACAGGGGATTGGCGGCGTTTGTACTCGTTGAGCTTGATCAGGCGGGTCACTTTTTCCACATCGGCCCGCTCAAAGCCGTCGGCAATCAGCGCTTCCACACCCTCATCGTTTTCCATGTAACGCTGGATGATCGCGTCCAGCACCTCGTACGCAGGCAAGCTGTCCTGGTCTTTTTGGTCCGGGCGCAGCTCGGCGCTGGGCGGGCGGGTGATGATGCGCTCGGGGATCGGCTGGCTGCCCGTGCCATAAGGGTCATTCAGGTTGCGCCAGCGGGCCAGGTCAAACACGCGGGTTTTGACCACGTCCTTGATGACCGCAAAACCGCCCGCCATGTCGCCATACAGCGTGCAATAACCGGTGGCCATCTCGCTCTTGTTGCCGGTGGTCAACACAATGGCCCCGGTCTTGTTGGACAGCGCCATGAGCAAGGTGCCGCGAATGCGGGCCTGGATGTTCTCTTCGGTGGTGTCTTCTTTCAGGCCCTCAAACTGGGCCGACAGCGCCTGTTTGAAGCCGTCAAACAGCGGCGCGATCGAGATCTCGTCATAACGCACGTTCAATCGCTTGACCATGTCACGCGAATCGATCCAGCTGATGTCGGCCGTGTAAGGTGAGGGCATCATCACCGCGTGGATCTTGTCGGCCCCGATCGCGTCCACCGCAATCGCCAGCACCAGCGCCGAATCGATGCCGCCCGACAAGCCCAAAATCGCGCCCTTGAAACCGTTTTTGCCCAAATAGTCGCGCACGCCCAGGACCAGCGCGTCCCACAGCTCGGCATCGGCACTGGCCAAAGGCACCAAGGCATCGGCTGCCGCGGTCAGTGCCACGCCATTCGGTCCCACCGCTGCCTGCACCGCCAAATCGGCTTCGCGGAAGCCCTCGGCCCGCGCCACGGGTTCGCCCTGGGCATTGAGCGCAAACGAGCGTCCTTCAAAAATCACCTCGTCCTGGCCGCCCACCAAATGCGCATAAATCAAGGGCAAACCCACGTCGCTCACGCGTTCGCGCATGCGCTGCTCGCGTTCAGGGCCCTTGCCGGCATGGAAAGGCGAGGCGTTCAGCACCGCCAGCAGCTGTGCGCCCGCGTCGCGCGCCAGGCGGGCTGGCTCGTCAAACCAGGCGTCTTCGCAAATGAGCAAGCCCACACGCACGCCTTCGACCTCGAACACACCCACGCCATGGCCGGGCGTGAAATAACGGCGCTCGTCAAAGACTTGGTAGTTGGGCAGCTCGCGCTTGTCGTAAGCACAGACCACCTGCCCCTCGCACAGCACGCTGGCGCGGTTGTGGCGGCGTGTCACCGCCACGCTGCGGGTGCGCAGACCACCGCCTTCGGGGTGGCCCACCACCACATGCAAACCTTTTAACCCAGCCAGTTCGCGGGCCACTGTTTTCAGGGCATCATCGCAGGCGTCAATGAAGGCGGGGCGCAGCAACAAGTCTTCGGCCGCATAGCCGCAAATCGACAGCTCGGGCGTCAGCACCAGGCGCGCACCCTCGGCATGTGCCCGGGTGGCGAAGTCGATGATCTTGCGGGCATTGCCCGGCATGTCACCGACGACAAAGTTGAGCTGGGCCACACGAATTTGGAGAGTCATACAGGTGCTGGAAAATGTGAGCTTGAATTATGTCACCCGGGTGCAAGACGACCTGGGCGCCATCGCGCCTGAAGCCTGGGACGGCTTGCTCGCCCGGCAGGACGCCCCATCCCCCTTCATGCAGCATGCCTATTTGTCGGTCATGCAGACCAGCCAATCGGCCGCCCCTGAGACCGGCTGGACGCTGCAGGTCATCAGCCTGTGGCGCGGCACCCCGCAAGGCGATGTGTTGGCCGCCGCCTGTCCGCTGTACATCAAGACCCATTCGCGCGGCGAATACGTGTTTGACCACGCCTGGGCCGACGCCTACCAGCGCCACGGCCTCGACTATTACCCCAAAGCCCTGGTTGCCCCGCCCTTCACCCCCGTGCCTGGCAGCCGCTTGCTGGCCGAATCTGAAGCTGCCCGCCAGGCCCTGCTGGCCGCCTTGCTGGACATTTGCCAAACCCACAACATCCCTTCGCTGCACATTTTGTTTGGCAGCCCGAACGACCTGCAGGCCTGCGAACAAGCCGGATTGCTGCAGCGCGACCAAGTGCAGTTCCATTGGCAAAACCAGGGTTGGCAGGACTTCGATGACTTTTTAGCCAGCCTGACGCAAGAAAAGCGCAAAAAAATCCGGCAAGAACGCCGCAAAGTGCAGGAGGCGGGCGTGACGTTTCGCGCCGTGCGCGGCCCCGACATGACGGACGGCGACTGGGCCCTGCTGCTGCGCTGCTACCAGCAAACCTATTGGGAACACGGCAACCCGCCCTACCTGACCCCGGCATTTTTTGAGGCCATGCGCAAGGACATGGCGGCCAACTGGCTGCTGTTTGTGGCCGAACACGCGGGCCAGCCCATCGGCATCAGCCTGATCGGCCTGCACCTGGACGCCCAAGGCCAGCCCGAAGTGGCCTATGGCCGCTATTGGGGGGCCCTTGCCCGGGTGGACTGCCTGCACTTTGAAGCTTGCTACTACCAGCCCATCGAATGGTGCATACAGCACGGCCTCCAGCGTTTTGAAGGCGGCGCACAGGGCGAACACAAAATGGCCCGCGCCCTGCTGCCCACCCCGACGCACAGCGCCCACTGGCTGGCGCACCCGGCGTTTTCTGAGGCCGTTGCGCGGTTTCTGGAGCGGGAAAAAGCGGGGGTGGAGAACTATCTTGAAGCGCTCAACCAGCACTCACCGCTGAAGCAAGCCAAGCAGCCTGCCAAGGCCACCTGGCCCAGTCTGTAAGCGGCACCTTCAGGTCCGACACCTGCCCCCAGCCCTACAGACACATTCTGTCGTTTCGACTTGGCCACTGGTTTGTCTCACCTCAGCGAGCCAATCACTGCGGTTTTTTTAGGGACTGGAACAGCCGCCCCCAGCGATGGGCAACACACTGACGAGTGCCGTGGCCACATAGGGAGCGGGTACCTCAGCGGTGATGGGGACGTTGCTGGCGGCGAATTGGAGCACCAGCACAGTGGGACTTGTGACCACAGGGGTGATCAAAGCCAGATTGCGGGTTTCATGCCCTGAGAGAGAGGCCTCTGGCCCTTGAATCACACGCCAACTGTAAAAGTTGATTTGCGCGTTCAGTTCGAGGCCCTGCGCGCTCAACAACAGCGGAACACCAGAATTGCAAATAGACGCCTGCGGTTGAATGCGCAGTTGGGTGGTGTTTGGCCCTTGAATGAGTGAATCGATGGGCACCGGGTTGGGTTGTACCCGCAAGGTGCGCTGGTAACTCACTTGTTGCCCAGCTTCGTTCAGTCCTGCCAACTGCAGACGGTACAGGGCGTCGGTTTTCACATCTTGTTCGGAGTAAACGAACACGCTGCATTCCCAAGTGCTGCCGCCAGAACCTCCAGGCGATGAACTGGTGGCGGGTGTTGGGGCCACCCTGTCGTTTTTGACAGCACTGGCGCAATCGGCATTGAGCAGCACCAAAACCGGTTGATCAGGCGACAAAGGCGTGATGGACCAGGACATGCTTTCCAAGCGGTACTTGACGCTTTCAAGTGTGCCTTGAACAGCGGTGGACTCGCGTGCCGTGAGGACCACTTCGGACCCACTGTTGGCCGAAATGCTGCCACCACCCTCTCCACCGCAAGCCAGCAGCATGATGGCAGCTGCAATGGTGCTGAACGCCCTCAGCGCAAGGGGTGTTGGATGGTGGCGTGACTGGAAGCTTGTAAACGCTTGGCTCATCAACGGTTCGCTTTCTGAAAAAGATGCGGTGGCAGACCCGGGCAAGCCATGGTCTTCTTTGGCATCACTTTTGTCAGTGCGCGTGCGCACATTGCCAAACCCCTCAAAACAGCAGTGCGGGGGTCAGTGATGGCATTCACGCCACAACGGCGACATCACCCCGTTCAAAGCACTTGACTGTCCATGCATCAAAAAACGCCTGCGCGGCGCAAACCGGGCAGGCGTTGTGGGGATGTCAACGGCCTCCATCAGAAGCCGTTGAGCCAGGCGCTCAAGCCTTTTTGTAGTTGGCGATGCCGTCCATCAGTTCTTTGGCGGCAGACTCGACGCCTTCCCAGCCCTTGACCTTGACCCACTTGCCTTTTTCGAGGTCTTTGTAGTGCTCAAAGAAATGGGCGATTTGCTTGAGTTGCAGTTCGTGCACATCGGCCAGGGCCTTGATGTTGGCGTAGATGGGCAGGATTTTTTCGGTGGGCACGGCCAAAATTTTGCCGTCCATGCCACCTTCGTCTTCCATCAGCAAGATGCCAATGGCACGGCACGACACCACCACGCCTGGAGGCAGTGGGAAGGGAGTCATGACCAACACGTCGACCGGGTCGCCGTCACCGGCGATGGTCTGGGGCACGTAGCCGTAGTTGGTGGGGTAGTGCATGGCGGTGCCCATGAAGCGGTCCACAAACAAGGCGCCGGACTCTTTGTCCACTTCGTACTTCACAGGGTCGGAGTTCATCGGGATTTCGATGATGACGTTGAATGCATCGGGCACTTTGCTGCCGGGGGTGACTTTGTTCAGGGACATGGTGTCTGCTTTAAAAAGTGAAGAAAAATCGTCAATCCTAGGGATTAACCCCGATTTTACTTTCACCGGGCTTTCGAAATCCAAGGTGTTTTGGCCCAGCCCACAGCGCGGCCCCCAGCGCGGCCGCCAACTCGGCCCACCCTGGCGTGCGCCCATGGCCCGCCGAGCGGGGCCAACCCATCACCTGTCTCTTGCGTGATTTCCAAGGCAGCCCCACGGCCGACAATGGCGGCATGCAACACAACTTCATTGCCAACCAATCGACGCCCGCCCTGGCCGGGCAGACCCTCGACGTGATCGATCCGTCTGACGGGCAGGTGTTTGATCAAATCCCGCGCAGCCAGGCGGTCGACATCGACCAAGCGGTTCAAGCTGCACGGTCTGCTTTCAACGGACCGTGGGGTCGGCTCACGGGCGTGGAACGCGGTCGTTTGCTGATGGCCTTGTCGCGCAAAGTGACCGAACATGCCACGGAGCTGGCCAGCCTGGAGCAACGCGACTGCGGCAAGCCCACCCGCCAGGCGGCCGCCGATGCCGTGGCGCTGGCGCGGTATTTCGAGTTTTATGCCGGGGCCTGCGACAAGCTGCACGGCGAGACCCTGCCCTATCAAAACGGCTACAGCGTGCTGACTTGGCGCGAGCCGCATGGTGTGACGGGCCATGTGATCCCTTGGAACTACCCGATGCAAATTTTTGGGCGCAGCGTGGGTGGTGCTCTGGCTGCTGGCAACGCCTGCGTGGTCAAACCCGCCGAAGACGCCTGCCTGAGCCTGATCCGCGTGGCGCAGCTGGCGGCCGAGGTGGGGTTTCCGCCGGGGGCCATCAACATCGTCACCGGCTACGGCCACGAGGTGGGCGACGCCCTGGCCCGCCACCCCGGCATTGACCACATCAGCTTCACGGGCAGCCCCCGCGTCGGGACATTGATCCAGCAAGTGGCCGCCGAGCGGCATTGCCCGGTCACGCTGGAGCTGGGTGGCAAAAGTCCGCAGATCATTTTTGACGATGCCGACCTGGACGCGGCCATTCCGGTGGTGGTCAACGCCATCGTGCAAAACGCTGGCCAGACCTGCAGCGCGGGCTCACGCGTCTTGATACAGCAAGGCATTTACGAGCCAATGCTCAAGCGCCTGGGAGAAGCTTTTGGCCGCCTGCAAGTGGGCTCTGCCGCCATGAATCTGGACCTGGGACCTTTGATCCGCGCCAGCCAGTTGGAGCGGGTCACCGGCTTTTTGGACCAGGCCCGCGCCGACGGCATCGCCACCGTGGCCCAAGGGCAAATTGCGGCGGGCGTGCCTGCGGGCGGTTTTTACCAGGCCCCCACTTTGCTGCGCGATGTGCCGGTGATGCACCGCTTGGCGCAAGAAGAAGTCTTTGGCCCGGTGCTGTCGGCCATGGCCTTCAAAGACGAGGACCACGCCGTCGAATTGGCCAATGCCACCGAGTTCGGGCTGGTGGCGGGCATCTGGACGCGCGACGGCGGGCGGCAGTTCCGCATGGCCAAGCGTGTGCGCAGCGGCCAAGTGTTCATCAACAACTACGGCGCAGCCGGCGGGGTAGAGCTGCCCTTTGGGGGTGTCAAGTCTTCGGGTTATGGCCGCGAAAAGGGCCTGGAAGCGCTGCTGGGCTTCACCACCCTCAAAACGGTGGCGATTGCGCACGGTTGATGTGCGGCTGAGCCCCCATAACCACCCTTGACCATGCTGCCTCATGGGAGAGACAGCTCGGGCACAATCGCTGGCTATGTCTGAACGCGTTATTCCGCTGGTTGACCAGCGCCATCCCAGCTTGCCTTTGCCCACAGTCTTGGCGGGCCAAGACTTGAGCAACTTGCCGCTGGACGGGTTGCGCCGCCCGCTGACCGATTTGCGCATCAGCGTGACCGACCGTTGCAACTTCAGGTGCAGTTACTGCATGCCCAAAGAAGTCTTTGACAAAGACTATGCCTACTTGCCGCACAGCCACCTGCTGAGCTTTGAAGAAATCACGCGCATTGCCACCGTTTTCGTGGGCCGGGGCGTGCGCAAAATTCGCCTGACGGGCGGTGAACCACTGCTGCGCAAGAACATCGAAATCCTGATCGAGCAACTGGCCGCGCTGCGCACTCCCGACGGCCAGCCGCTGGATTTGACGCTGACCACCAACGGTTCGCTGCTGGCGCGCAAGGCGCAAAGCCTGAAAGACGCCGGGCTGCAACGCGTGACCGTGAGCCTGGACGGGCTGGACGACGCCGTTTTCCGGCAGATGAACGATGTGGACTTTCCGGTGGCCGATGTGCTGGACGGGATCGAGGCTGCACAAGCGGCGGGCCTGGGGCCCATCAAAGTGAACATGGTGGTCAAGCGTGGCACCAACGAGCACGAAATTTTGGCCATGGCCCGGCATTTCCGGGGCACGGGCATCGTGCTGCGCTTCATCGAATACATGGACGTGGGCGCGACCAACGGCTGGTGCATGGACGAGGTGTTGCCCAGCGCCGAAGTGGTGCGCCGGCTGCATGCCGAGCTGCCGCTGGTGCAACTGGACCCGGCTGCCCCCGGCGAGACCGCCGAGCGCTGGGGTTATGCCAACGCCCAAGGCGAGCATGACCCGTCGCTGGGCGAGATCGGCGTGATCAGCAGCGTGACCCAAGCGTTTTGCGGCGACTGCAACCGCGCCCGCCTGTCCACCGAAGGCCGCCTGTACCTGTGCCTGTTTGCCAGCCAAGGCTATGACTTGCGGCAGTTGTTGCGCGACCCGGCGCAAAGCGACCACACGCTGGCCGCCACGGTGGACGCCATCTGGCGCGGACGGACTGACCAATATTCGGTGCTGCGCAGCCTGCGCGGCCCCGACACCGCCAACGGCCCCGGCCGCCGGGTGGAAATGAGCTACATCGGAGGCTGAACGCCATGAACCACCACGCACCGGGCATCACCGGCCTCATCCTCGCAGGTGGGCGCGGCTCCCGCATGGGCGGCACCGACAAGGGTTTGCAAAACTTCCACGGTCTGCCCTTGGCTTTGCAAACCTTGATGCGCTTGCAGGTGCAAAGCCTGCCCCTGCAAGAGGTGATGATCAACGCCAACCGCAACTTGGCGGCCTATGAATCGCTGGGTGTGTCCGTTTGGCCTGACAGCATCGACGGTTTTGCGGGTCCTTTGGCGGGCTTCCTCACGGGTCTGGAACGCTGCGAAACGCCGCTCTTGCTCACCGTGCCTTGCGACTCGCCACTGTTTCCGCTCGATTTGGTGGAGCGCTTGGTGCAAGCGCTGCAAGACCAAGACGCCGACCTGGCCATGGCCGCCGCCCCCGAAGCCGATGGCACGGTGCGCCCCCAACCGGTGTTTTGCTTGCTCAAGCTGGATTTGCTCGAAAGTCTGGTCAAGTTCACCCAAAGCGGCGGCCGCAAGATTGATGCTTGGACCGCACAACACCGCTGCGCGATCGTGCCCTTTGACCTGCCTGGCGACAGCCCGCATGCTTTTTCCAACGCCAACACACTGGCCGAATTGCAGCAACTCGAATCCCTTTGAAACGTGCCGCACGGCAGCGCCGTGCCCCATCGCCATTGCCACAGCCATGACCACCCCAGCCCTGTCCATTGATCAGATCGCCGAACGCCTGCAAGGCTATGACCCACAGGCCTTGTCGGCCAGCCAGGTCAACGCGTTTTTGGCCCAATTGGTGCAGCCCGTGCGCGAACAAGACACCGTGCCGCTGATGCACGCCCACGGCCGCATCCTGGCGCAAGACGTGGTCTCGCCCATCAGCGTGCCGCCGCATGACAACTCGGCCATGGACGGCTATGCCCTGCGCGGGACTGAACTGCAAGCCGGACAAGTGACGCACTTCAAGGTCGTGGGCACCGCCTTCGCTGGCGCCGCTTGGCCAGGCACGGTGCAAGCAGGTGAATGCGTGCGCATCATGACCGGGGCCATCATGCCCACAGGCTTGGACACCGTGGCACCCCAAGAACTGGTGCAAGTGGATGGCGACACCGTGCGCATCCCGCAAGGCTTGCTGCAAGCCGGCGACAACCGCCGCCTTTTGGGAGAAGACCTGATGGCGGGCCATGCCGCCTTATCGGCCGGGACTCGTTTAACGCCCGCTGCCTGCGGCCTGCTGGCCAGCCTGGGACTGCCCACAGTCACCGTTTGGCGCCGACCCAAAGTGGCTTACTTTTCAACCGGCGACGAAATCCTGAGCTTGGGCGAAGCGCCCCGCGAAGGCGCGGTGTACGACAGCAACCGCTACACCGTGGCGGGCCTGGTGCAGGCGCTGGGTTGTGAGCTGATCGACATGGGTGTGGTGCGCGACGACCCCGCGGCTTTGGAGCAGGCTTTTAGAGATGCCGCCGTGCAGGCCGACGCCATCATCACCAGCGGCGGCGTGAGCGTGGGTGAAGCTGATCACACCAAGGCCATGATGAAAAAACTGGGCGATGTGGCGTTTTGGCGCATCGCCATGCGCCCCGGCCGCCCCATGGCGGTAGGCCGCATCACGCAGGGCGATCGCTCGGCCGTGCTGTTTGGCTTGCCGGGTAACCCGGTGGCGGTGATGGTGACCTTTGCGGCCTTTGTGCGCCCCGCCCTGCAGCAGCTCATGGGCTGGCAAGCACCGCAATTGCCCCTGCTCAAGGCCAAAAGCACCGAGGCCTTGCGCAAAAAACCCGGCCGCACCGAATACCAGCGTGGCGTTGTCAGCACCAACCCAGCAGGCCAGTTGCAAGTCAGCATCACCGGCAACCAGGGCTCGGGTGTGCTCAGCTCCATGGTGCAAGCCAACGGCCTGATCGTGCTGGGCCACGCCCAGGGCAACGTGGCTGTGGGGGATGAGGTCGATGTGATGATGTTTGACGGGCACCTGTGAACGGTGCCCTTGCTCACAACAAAAAAGCGGCCCAGGCCGCTTTTTTGTTAAGTAGCCGTGGCTTCACACCACACGCTCCAAAGTCGCTCAATGCGCTGCCGCTTCGTGTGGCGTGTCGTGCGCCACCGATTTGTTGGGGCCGGGCACCGACTTGCGGGCCAACAACGAATACATGGTGGGCACCACAAAAATGGCCAACAGCGTGCCCAAACTCATGCCGCCCACAATCACCCAACCAATTTGCGTGCGGCTCTCGGCACCCGCACCGGTGGCCAGCGCCAGCGGCACGGCGCCGAGCACCATGGCGCCAGTGGTCATCAAGATGGGCCGCAGTCGCTGGGCAGAAGCCTTGATCAAAGCCGCTTGCATCACCATGCCCTGCTCGCGCAACTGGTTGGTGAACTCCACAATCAAAATGCCATGCTTGGTGATCAAACCCACCAGGGTGATCAGGCCGATTTGGGAATACACATTGAGCGAGCCACCCGTGTACTTGAGCGCCAGCAGCGCACCGATCATGGACAGGGGCACCGACAGCATGATCACAAAGGGATCGATGAAGCTCTCAAACTGCGCCGCCAGCACCAAAAAGATGAACAGCAGCGCCAAGACAAACACAATGACCAAGGCCCCTTGCGAGTTTTTGAATTCGCGCGAGGTGCCGTTCAGCTCGGTGGTGTAGCCCGGCTTGAGAACCTTGGCAGCGGTGGTGTCCATGAAGTTCAGCGCCTCGCCCAAGGAGTAATCCGGCGACAAGTTGGCCGTGATGGTCACCGAGCGGCGTTGACCAAAATGGTTCAACTCACGCGGGGCCACACTTTCGCGCACTTTGACCAAGCTGGACAAGGGCACCATGGTGTCGTTGCGGCCCCGCACCTGAATCACGTCGATGTCATCGGGCGTGTTGCGGGCCGAAGGCAGGGTTTGCACAATCACGTCGTACTGTTCGGCATCGCGCTTGTAGCGCGTGACCACGCGACCCCCAAGCATGGTTTCAATGGTTCGTGCCACCACATCCACACTCACGCCCAACTCAGCGGCCTTGGTGCGGTCCACCTCGACCCGCAGCTCGGGTTTGTTCAGACGCAAGTCCACATCGGGTGACAGGATGCCTGGGTTTTTGGCAATTTCATCCATCATCTGACGTGCGATCGCGTTCAAATTCTGGTAACTGTCCGAGGTCTGGATCACAAAGTTGAGGGGCCGTTCGCGAAAGCCCTGCCCCAAAGAGGGCGGCGTGATGGGGAACGCATTGATGCCCGGCAGGCCGTTGAACTTGGCACCCAACTCACGTGCGATTTCGAGCGTCGTGCGCTGCCGTTCGTCCCAGTCCACGGCGCGGTACACCACGGTGCCTTGACCGACGGTGGGGTTGCCCAAGTTGGCAAAAATGCGGTCAAACTCGGGGTACGCTTGACCCATCTTTTCGAGCGATTTGGCGTAGCGATCGGTGTACTCCAGGGTCGAGCCATCCGGGGCATTGATGGTGGCCAAAATCGTCCCTCGGTCCTCCAAGGGGGACAGCTCTTGCTTCATGGTGGGGTAAATCACGCCAATGCCAATGCCCGAGGCCAGCATGACCAACACCACCACCCAACGCGCACGGCTCAAAATCAGGGTCAGCAAACGCTCATAAGCCGAAGACAGGCCCGTCAGCCACTTTTCCATCGAACGGTCGAACCAGCCGGGGTTGGGGTTGTGCCTGAGAAATTTGGAACTGAGCATGGGCGCCAAGGTCAGCGCCACAAAACCCGAAACAATCACAGCGCCCGCCAAGGCCAGCGCAAACTCGCCAAACAACTTGCCCGTGCGCCCCGGCGTGAAAGCCAGAGGGGCGAACACAGCCGCCAGCGTCATGGTCATGGCAATGACGGCAAAGCTGATTTCACGCACACCCTTGATGGCGGCAGAAAACGGGTCCAGGCCTTCTTCAATGTGCCGGTAAATGTTTTCCAGCACCACAATCGCGTCGTCCACCACCAAACCAATGGCCAAAACCAGCGCCAGCAAGGTCAAGGTGTTGATGGTGAAGCCCGCCAAAGCCATCATGGCGAAAGCGCCGATCAAACTGACGGGGATGGTGATGATGGGGATGATCGAAGCGCGGAAGGTGCGCAAAAAGACAAAGATCACCAAGGCCACCAAGACCACCGCTTCCGCAATGGTGTTGAACACGCTTTTGATCGACCGGTCAATGAAAACCGAGTTGTCGTTGGCGATGTTGATGACCATGTCACCCGGCAAGTCCGCCTTGAGCTTGGGAATCATCTCGCGCACGCCCGCTGACAACTCCAAGGGGTTGGCCGTGGCTTGACGGATGACACCCGCTGAGATGGCCGATTGACCGTTCAAGCGAACGGTACTGCGGTCGCTGGCCGCGCCTTCGCGAACTTGGGCCACATCCCGCAGCTTGACCGAAAACCCGTTGATGTTTCGGATCACGATGTCACCGAATTGCCCTGCACGGTTCAGATCGGTTTGCGCAGAAACGCTGAATTCTCGGGTGGACGATTCGATCCGGCCCGCTGGCAGCTCCAGATTGTTGCGGCGGATGGCGTCCTCGACATCTTGTGGCGTCAATTTGTAGGACGACAGGCGTGCATGGTCCAAAGACACCAGCATGGCGTATTTGCGCTCACCAAAAATGCGCACATCGGCCACGCCCGTCACGGTTTGCAAGCGCGGCTTGACCACACGGTTGACCAAATCGTTGATCTGCAAGGCATCCAGGGTGTCGCTGGAAAATGCCAACCAGATCACAGGGAATGCGTCAGCCTCCACTTTGGCGATGACGGGCTCTTCCACCGTTTGAGGCAATCGGTTACGCACACGCGCCGTGCGGTCACGCACTTCAGCGGCTGCCGTGTCGGCGTCTTTTTCGAGGCGAAAACGCACGGTGATTTGCGATTGTTCGGCTCGGCTGATGGAGGTGATGACGTCCACCGCGTCAATGCCGGCAATCGAGTCTTCGAGGGGCTTGGTGACTTGGGATTCGACCACTTCTGCAGAAGCGCCGACATACCGCGTGGTGACCGTGACGGTGGGCTCATCGATCTTGGGGTACTCGCGCAGTGACAGACTTTTGAAGCTGACCGCGCCAATCAGCACAATCAACATCGACATGACCACGGCCAATACAGGCCGCCGGATGGAAACTTCAGCGAGTTGCATCTGCGCCCCTCAGGCAAGGGTTCGGACCCGCCATGTCGGCGTTCTTGCCAGGACCTTGACCAGGCTTGCCAGCACCCCCTGGGCGTTGCCCCATTGGGCTGGCACCAGCACCAGCACCAGCGCCTGGACGTGGGCCTTGGGCACCCGCGGCGGCTGGCGCAGCACCCGGGCCACCTGCACCGGGGCCACCTGCACCGGGACCACCTGCACCGGGCGGACCACCAGCGGGTCTGCCCCCACCGGGTTGAGACAAGTCAACCACCCGAACCACAGTGCCATCTTTTTGCAAACGCTGGTGACCGGCTGTGACCACGGTGTCACCTGCCGACAAACCTTCGAGAATTTCCACCTTGCCGGGCAAACGCAAGCCCACTTTGACCACGACGCGTTCCGACACTTTGACATCGGGCTTGTCGCCTGCAACGATCTTGACCACAAAAGTACGACCCCCTTGCGGAATGATGGCTTCTTCTGGAATGACCAGCGCGTTTTCGCGCGAACCGAACACCGCATTGACGCGGGCAAACATGCCCGGGCGCAGTTGCTGCTGGCGGTTGTCAATGCAACCGCGCACGCCCACCGAGCGTCCGTTGGCATCGATCAAAGGGTCCACCGCCTGAATGATGGCGCTGAAGGGTCGGCCTGGCAGGGCATCAACGGTCAGCTGGGCTTTTTGACCGGCACGGATCTTGGCCTGAAAACGCTCGGGCAGCCTGAAATCGAGCAACACGGCGTCGATGTCCTCGACGTTGACCATGTCCGCGCCGTCTTTCAGGTAATCACCCACGTTGATTTGTTTGAGGCCGGTGATGCCATCAAAAGGCGCCAGCACCTGCAAACGTTGCAAGGTGGCTTGCGCCAAAGAGAGCTTGGCGCGCGAGACCTCCAGCGCCGCACTGCTTTCATCCAAAGACCGTTGGCTGATGAAGTTTTGAGCCACCAAATCCTGGTTGCGTTTGTGGTTGGCCTCGGTGATGGACAGCTCTGCGCGGGCTTGGGCCAGCTGGGCCTGTGGCAGCTGGTCGTCAAACTGCACCATCAACTGGCCCTTGCGCACCCGCTGGCCATCGTTGAAGAAAATTTGTTTCACGCGTCCGCCGACTTCGGGGCGCAGCATCACCCCTTGCCTTGAACGCAAACTGCCCACCGCTTGGGTCTCGTCCACCAAGGTCATGCTCTCGACCTTGGCCACCTCAACCGAAGTGGGGCGTGCGGGTCCACCACCTGCCGCAGGCCCGGCGCCCGGCGCAGCGGACGCAGTGGCTGTCTTGCCAGCTTCAGCATCTGGGGCCTTGTTTTGCCACCACCAAGCGGCTCCAGACGCCATGGAAATGCCCAAAATTGCCAAAACTGTGTATTTCTTTTTGTAAGCCATTCGAATCTCTCTCAAATTGCAAGCCGCAAGACCGTGCCAATGTAACAGCGCAAAGGCAATTTCCCTACTGTTGGTGGGGGGTTGTTGGGCGGTCTTGGGGGGACCAGGCTGCGCCAACAGACCCTCGACTTAGGCCGTGCTGGAGCGCCCCAAAGCTTTGTCTACGCCTTGATTGGCCAAGGCGTCGGCCCGCTCATTGCCAGGATCGCCGTTGTGGCCTTTGACCCAGCGCCAATCGATGCGGTGTCCCGAAGACGACACCACGGCGTCGAGTTTTTGCCACAAATCGGCATTTTTGACCGGTTGTTTGGCTGCGGTGCGCCAGCCCCGCGCTTTCCAGCCGTGGATCCACTCGGTGATGCCTTTGCGCACGTACTCGCTGTCTAAATAGAGCGTCACCTGGCAAGGCCGCTTGAGCGCGGACAGGCCTTCAATGACCGCCATCATTTCCATCCGGTTGTTGGTGGTGTTCAGCTCGCCGCCAAACAACTCTTGAACATGCTGGCCCGATTGGAGCCGAACCCCCCATCCCCCTGGGCCAGGGTTGCCTTTGCAGGCGCCATCGGTGTGAATTTCAACGGAGGTCAAATGCGGTCTTTCTCGGTCAAAGGTCGGCTGACCAGGTTGTCGGAACGGGCAACGGGCGCGGTTGCGACAGCGGGCGATCGTACCGTGCGCCAAGCCCTGGATGGCAAAAGTCGGCCAGCAGGTACGCGCTTGGTGGCCAACAACAGGTAGACCCCACCAAAAATGGGCCACCAGCGCTCGCCAGCGGTTTCCATCCAAAGCCATCGCTGCATCCAAGCCTCGGTGGCGAATGCCGGTGTCCACCCCCCAAAGCGGCTGACTTGAACTTCAAACCCCAACAAACGCAGCCAGTCGCGCAGGCGCCGGTATCCGATGAGGGGCTGCGCCGGGTTGGACAAGATGCGGCGTTGGCCACCCCGCGTTCGACGCCAACCCCAAGCACTCATGGGATTCAGGCCCGTGATCAACACCTGCCCCTCGGGAATCAACACCCGCTCGACTTCACGCAAACAGGCGTGCGGGTCGGCCGAGCGCTCCAGCGTGTGGGGCAAGACCACCAGATCCAGGCTGTCGGCCTGCCAAGGCCAAGAGCGGCTGTCCAACCACACATCGGGGTTGAACCCCGCAGGTGGGACTGTGCTGGACCATTCGAACTCCGCGCAGGCTTGCCAGCGGTGGGGCATGCGATTTTGGCGCAAGGCTTGCAGCTCGGGCCAGCCCAACTGCACCGCGTGGTAGCCAAAGACGTCGGCCAACAACTGGTCGGTTTGGGCTTGCTCCCAAGCCAACAAGCGTGAAGCCACCGGCTGACCCAAAGAGGCCAACCAAGCGGTCGTGGGGTCTTGGCTTTCTATAATGAAAGGCTCCATGAAACTCATAGCCCTGCCCGCTTTCGCAGACAACTACATTTGGTTGTTGCACACAGACCGACATGCCCTGGTGGTCGATCCTGGCGACAGTGCGCCTGTGCTGGCTTGGATGCAAGAACATCCAAGGGTGGAATTGGACACGATTCTAGTCACGCACCACCATGCCGACCACACGGGTGGCTTGTTGGCCTTGGTGGCTCAAACAGGTGCGCGCGTGTTGGGTCCGGCTTTGGAAAAAATGCCGGTGGCCTCGCAAGGCCTTCAGCAAGGCGACCGCTTCGATTGGCAAGGCTTGGGTTTTGACACGCTGGAAGTGCCTGGACACACCTTGGGACACCTGGCTTTTTGGGCCCAGCCACACCAGCAAGACCCGATCCTTTTTTGTGGTGATACCTTGTTTTCAGGGGGATGCGGTCGCTTGTTTGAAGGCACACCGGCCCAAATGTTGGACTCATTGGACCGGTTGGCCGCGTTGCCGGGCGACACCCGGGTGTGTTGCGCCCACGAATACACCTTGTCCAATCTACGCTTCGCACTGACGGTCGAACCCGACAACGCCGCATTGCGATCTCATTTTTCGTGGTGCACCCGGCAACGCGAACAAGACTTGCCGACGCTGCCGGTGGCGCTGCACACCGAACGTGCCATCAATCCTTTCTTGCGCAGCCGTGAGCCTGCTGTCGCCGCTGCCGTGCACCAGCAAGACCCTCTGGCTTTGGACGATGTGTCCACCTTTGCGGCTCTGCGCCAATGGAAAAATATTTTTCGATGAACTTGTTTTCCTTCACTTTTGCCAGCATCTCCCGCCTCCACGGGAGCTTGTTGTTGGCTGTGCTCCTGAGTGGGTGTGCGACCACCTCGCCCACACCCACAGCAGACCGCTCGCCCGCTCAGACTGCACCCACAGCGGCCGAAGCTGATCGAGCCCCATCGGTCCCTAACGCGCCTGTTTCGGCACCATCGGCACAGGCTTCGGTTGCGCCATCATCAGACCGCGCTGTCGATCTGAAAGCCAATGCCCTGATGGGTCTGCAAGCTCAAACCGACATTTGGGAGCGGATCCGCATGGGTTTTGCCATGCCCGATTTGGACAACGATCTGGTGCGCAACCGCGAAGTTTGGTACGCCAGTCGGCCAGATTATTTTTTGCGCATGACCGAACGCTCAAGGCCCTATATTTTTCACATCGTTGAAGAGCTAGAACGCCGCAAAATGCCCACCGAGCTGGCACTGCTTCCCTTCATCGAATCGGCCTTCAACCCCCAAGCCGTCTCCAGTGCCAAAGCCGCAGGCATGTGGCAGTTCATGCCGGCCACGGGCAAATACTTCGACCTCAAACAAAATCTGTTCCGAGACGAGCGCCGCGACGTGCTGGAATCCACGCGCGCTGCGCTGGACTACCTGCAAAAGCTCTACAACATGTTCGGCGATTGGCATCTGGCCCTGGCGGCTTACAACTGGGGGGAAGGCAGTGTAGGCCGTGCCCTGGCCCGCAACCGGGCACAAGGCAAGCCCTTGACCTACAGCGACCTGCGCATGCCCGATGAAACGCGGTTTTATGTGCCCAAGCTGCAAGCGGTGAAAAACATCATTGCCCAGCCTGAGGCTTTCAAAACCGTCTTGCCACTGATTCAAAACCACCCTTTTTTCAAGAGCGTCCCGATCGACAAAGACATCGATGTGGAGATGGCCGCCAAACTGGCCAATGTCAGCTTGAAAGACTTCAAGGCCCTCAACCCGGCCATGAACCGCCCGGTCATTTTGGCGGCAGGTACCCCCCAAATCTTGCTGCCTTGGGACAATGCCACCGTGTTTGAAAACAACCTGCAGTCGCACAGGGACACCCGCTTGTCATCTTGGACCGCCTGGTTGGCACCCCGCACCATGAAGGCCGAAGACGTCGCCAAAGAAGTCGGCATGTCTGCCGAACAGCTGCGGACAGTCAATGGCATTCCACCGCGCATGTTGGTCAAGGCGGGCTCCACTCTGCTGGTCCATCGTCCACACCAAAAGGAAACCAATGTGGCCGAACATCTGGCCGACAACGGGCACTTGCTGCTGGCGCCTGAGGTGGTGCTTCGCAAGGTGTTCATCTCGGCACGTCAAGGCGACACCTTGGCCTTGTTGGCGGCGCGGCACGGTGTGACCGCCGCCAACTTGGCCACCTGGAACGACCTGAAACCCAACGCCAAGTTGACTGCGGGCAAGAAGCTGGCGGTGTTGGTGCCCTCCAAAGAAACCCGGCGTTTGGGCAAAACAGCCCCGACAGCTGGCCAAGGGAAAAAGCCAAGTTCTGTTAAAACCAAACCTGCCTCAAAGTCCACACAACGCAGGGCCCAGCGCTGAGCCCAAAGCTTGGGGGACTCAGCCCCCCATGCGCACCCTGATCCGCTGGGGATTTTGAGCGCTGTTCGCGAAAAAGTTGGTGAATGTGCGATCGGGCAAAATCCGCGTCGGGGCGGTGACGCCCTTCAAACCCGCATGGGCTTGCCAAGCACGGTTGACCTCCGGGCCTCGAATCAGGCCATCCACCGCATAAGACTCACGCAGCTTTTCAAAGGCGCCCAAATAAGCGGCGCGGTCCCAGGACCAATGGCTGGGTGGCACAGTCTTCAAAATGTCCGTGAGCCCGGCAGAGGGCAGCCATTTCAGCGCCAGCACCACCGCATCCGTCAAAGCTTGAACACGTTCGGGTTGGCGCTGCAAAAAGTCCGCGTGTGCAAAAAGACTGGCTCCCGGCACAGCGCCACCCAAGACCTGGCGTGTGCCTGCAAGGGTACGCGTTTCACCCAGCAAACGGATTTCATTTTTTTGCTCGAGCCAGTGCATGATCGGATCGGGATTGCACAAAGCATCGATGCTCCCGGCACGCAATGCATCCAACACCCCCGTTGATGAACCGACCTCCACAAACACGACTTCATCCGTGGAAAGCCCATGGCGCCTGAGCCACTGACAAGCCATCCAGTGGGTGGTGGAATCGAGCGCCGAGATGCCCAAGCGCGCACCACGCAGATCGGCAAAGGATTGCCAAGACTTGCCGCCTCGCGTGCTCCCGCCCAAACTGACTTGTGGGGTTCGGCACATCTGAACAAAGCTCATGAACGGCTGCCCTTTTTGGTGCAAACCAAACAAATGCTCATACGCACCCGCCATCACATCGGCTTGGCCGGTCAGCACACTTTGCAAAGCTTGAGCCCCAGATTCGTGGGTTAGCCATTCAACCTGTATGCCCGTCAAGCGAAAGAACCCCAGGTGTTCGGCCACCGTCAAAGGCAAGTGATACAGGCTTTGATTCGCGGCCAACGCCAGCTTGATGCGGGTCAAGGGCCGCGCAGACTCAGTGGGTATCGCACTCAGGCTCGACACCGCTGTCAGCGAGCCCATGGCCGCCAACAAAAGTGAACGACGCGTGCGATGGTCTGGCGACACCAGTGATGCTCCTGAAGTTAGAGCATGGAGCTTAGTCAATCGCGATGGATTTGCCATCGGGAATGTTCCCAAGCGGGTTTTCACGGAGTCCCGGAAATGGCGTGGCCAGACTTGCCGCCACTCTGACCTGTCGCAGTGCCTTTGCGCACAGGCCCTGGTGTCCGTTCAGCGCCGATCGACCAGCGCGTGGGCGATGGTGCCCAAGTCCACGTATTCCAGCTCGCTGCCTGCGGGAACGCCCCGGGCCAGGCGCGTCACGCGCAAGCCTTGTTGGCGGATCATTTCAGAAATCACATGGGCGGTGGCCTCACCCTCGGCGGTGAAGTTGGTCGCCAAGATCACCTCGGTCAACACGCCATCGCCTACACGTTGCTTGAGCTTGGCCAGGCCAATGTCGTGCGGGCCAATACCGTCGAGCGGGCTGAGCTTGCCCATCAGCACAAAGTACAAGCCCCGGTAAGTGCCCGTGCGCTCGATGGCCGATTGGTCGGCCGGGGTTTCGATCACGCACAGCTGGGTGCGGTCACGGGTGTCGTCCAAGCAGGTGTCGCACAGCTCGGCCTCGGTGAAGGTGTGGCAACACGCACAGTGGCGTATTTTTTGCACTGCGTTGTCCAGTGCCGAAGCCAATTGCCGGGCCGTGGCCCGGTCGTTTTGCAGCAGCTGAAAAGCCATGCGCTGGGCCGACTTGATACCCACCCCTGGCAAGCCCTTGAGGGCCTGCACCAGTGTGGCAAGGGCGTGGGTGTCGGCCATGTTCAAGTGGTCAGAAAGGCAGCTTCATGCCCGGTGGCAAACCGGCAGTGAGCTTGCCCATTTTTTGCTGCGAGACTTCTTCGGCCATGCGCACGGCGTCGTTGAAGGCGGCGGCCACCAAGTCTTCCAGCATGTCCTTGTCGTCGGCCAGCAAGCTGGGGTCGATGGTCACTCGGCGCACGTTGTGCTTGCAGGTCATCAGCACCTTGACCATGCCGGAGCCGGCTTGGCCTTCTACCTCGACGAATGCGAGTTCGTCTTGGGCTTTTTTCAGGTTGTCCTGCATGGCTTGGGCTTGTTTCATCAAGCCAGCGAGTTGTCCTTTGTTGAACATGGGGTTTCCTTCGGTCAAAGTGGGTGTCGGGGATGGAGTAAAAATCAAATGACTTGGATGCTGCCGGGCACGATTTTGGCCCCGAAGTCACGCACCATGGCCTGCACCAGTGGGTCGCTTTCAATCAGCGCCTTGGCCGCCAGCATTTGCTCCGCGGCTTGGACGGCCAGACGCCGGGCAGGGCTGTCGGTCACGGCGCCAATTTCGACGCCGAGCTGGACATGGCCATGGCCGGCAGCTTGCAAAGCCGTTTGCAAACGCTCGCGGCTGGCGGCGTGGTTCAGGGTCTCGCGCTCCACGCGGAGCTGCCAATGACCTGCATCGCGACCCAAAAGTTGGGACTGCAGGGCCAATTCGCGCACCAAGGCCGTGATGGCGTCTTGGTCCATGAGGCCTTGCACCACTTCAAACCAAACATCGCCTTCTGGCGTGGTCTGCACAGCCGCGGGTACAGCCAACGTAGGCACATCGGCGCGCACAGAAGGCATGACCTCACGCACGGGCAAAGACCGCAAAGCGGGCGCTGCATGGGGCACCTCTTGCACAGGCTCATGCTGGACAGGCGGGTGGATGGCCCCGGCATCGGCATGGTCGGTGGTGTCGGGCCAATCCTCCCATGGGGGCGTCTCGGACAGGGTCGGCTCTGACGCAGTGGGCACAACCGGCACGGCATGGGCCCGGCTGATGACAGGCTCCACTGCGGGCGATGACACCAGCGGCGTGACCGCCGGTGCCGCCTTCGGGGGCGTCACCTCACGGGGTGGGGCTGTGACTGGCGCTGCGGGTCGGGTGGGCTCAGGGGTGGCCCGAGGGCTGGTCAGCGGGCTTTTTTTTTCCGCCAATCCCGCTTGGGGCTTGAAAGCCAACAAGCGCAACAGCACCATGGTCAGCGCCGCGTATTCGTCTGGGGCCAAACCCAGCTCTGTGCGTCCGTGCAGACACAGGCTGTAGAGCAATTGGGTTTCTTCGGCGGGCATGGCTTGTGCCAAATCGGCCAATCCCTGGGTGTCAGGATCGTCACCGTCTTGCGCCATGCTGGGGACCATCTGCATCACGGCCATGCGCTGCAGCAGCATGGCCATGTCTTCGAGCGTGGCGGCAGCCGACACGCCTTGCAGGCGCAAGGCGTTGATCTGGTTCACCACGGCTGCACCGTCGCCCTCGGTCAAGGCGCGGATCATGTGCATGACATGGCTGCGGTCCACGCTGCCCAGCATCTGGCGTACGCCGGCCTCTTGCAATTGGCCATTGCCAAAAGCAATGGCTTGGTCGGTCAGGCTCAGGGCGTCGCGCATGGAACCGCGCGCAGCGCGGGCCAACAGGCGCAAGGCCAAAGGCTCGGCGCTCAGCTGCTCTGCGGCCAGTACCTGGGTCAGGTGTTCAAACACCGTCTCGGGAGCCATGGGGCGCAGATTGAACTGCAAGCAACGCGAAAGCACCGTCACGGGCACTTTTTGCGGGTCGGTCGTGGCGAGCACGAACTTCAAATACTCAGGGGGTTCTTCGAGGGTCTTCAACATCGCGTTGAACGCGGTGTTGGTCAACATGTGCACCTCGTCAATCATGAAGACCTTGAAGCGCCCTTGCACAGGCTTGTACACCGCCTGCTCTAGCAAACTTTGCACCTCGTCCACGCCACGGTTAGAGGCCGCATCGAGTTCGGTGTAGTCCACAAAGCGCCCGGAATCAATGTCGCGGCAAGCTTGGCACACACCACACGGCTCGGCGGTAATGCCCCCCTGCCCGTCCACGCCCTGGCAGTTGAGCGACTTGGCCAAAATGCGCGACACGGTGGTTTTGCCCACCCCCCGGGTGCCGGTGAATAAATAGGCATGGTGCAGGCGTTGCTGCACGAGGGCATTGGTCAACGCTTGAACCACGTGTTCTTGCCCCACCATTTCGGTGAAATTGCGGGGGCGGTATTTGCGCGCAAGAACGAGGTAAGACATGGGGCTTGATTCTATCGGGCTCCGCAAGCCGGCCCGGCTGAATGGATCTGGATCTCTTTGCACCCCATGGCGAGCCATGACTCGGCTCAAAGAAAGAGAGAACAGCCCGAGAGAAATACAGACTTTGGCGTTGGTGCAAGCCCAAGCTCGCCTACAATTGAACCCGACGGGCCTTCCCGCATGGTGAAGCGGCCAACCGGGTCAGGTGGGGAACCAAGCAGCCCTAACTGTGAATCCAGTGCCGGGGTCAAGGCTCGTCACCTTTTTTGTCGTTCAAGACCTGCGCCCAGGCCTTCCTTGTGTAACGACCCAACCCTCCGCACGCTCTGGCCGTGCAAGGGTTTTCCTTAATCCCATCAAGCCAAACGACGCCCCAAAGTGGCGAAAGAGCGCTTTTTGTCGTTGTTGACGCCGATGCGGGGAGCGGCTGTGCGAACAGCGCTGGTCAACATGTCAGCCACCAACACATCTGCTCGGGCGTGAGGGCCGTGCCGGTCGGTTTCGAAAGCCAAACGGGTGGTATTGGCCATTTGGGCCACGAAATTTTGCGGGTAATCCCTGACGGAAAATCCACGCAGCGTCATGACTTTCATGAATGCGTTGGCGGCCTCTTCGATGGCACGCTGGTATTCTTGGCTGGCTTCTGGCGTCATGTCGACCTCTTGGGTTGGATTGAATGTTTGACCCATCCTCAACGCAGCAGTTCAGGCGTTCGATGACACGACATGTGTGAAATTGTTACAAATTTGTCAAAATACTTTGACCCGCCCGCCATCCACTGGCCAAACTGGCCGTCAACAAGTAGCCCCCCGTCGGGGCTTCCCAATCCAACATTTCCCCTGCGCAGTAAACGCCCGGGCGGCTGAAGACCATCAATTCAGGGGTCAAAGCTTCCAAAGCGACCCCTCCCGCCGTGCTGATCGCCTCCGCTATGGGACGCGCTTGTTTCAAAGGCAGCTTTAAACTTTTCAGCAACAAGGCCAACGCATGTGGATCGGCCAACTGTTCTGCAGAACACAGCTCATGCACCAAACCCACCTTGACGCCGTCGATCCCCAGGCGACTCTTCAAATGGCTGGACAGGCTCCTGCTGCCTCGCGGCCAGCAAACCCCGGACAAGACTTGCTCGGGGGTTTTGTGGGGGAGTAAATCCAGCACCAGATGGGCTGCGCCTCGGTTCAAGTCTTCGCGCAAATGTGCGCCCGCAGCGTATATCAGGCTGCCCTCCACACCCGTGTCGGTGACGACAAACTCGCCTTGCCTTGAAAACCTGGGCGGTGCATCCAGGGCTTGATCGGAACCCGCATCCACCCGCAAAACCACAGATTTCACAGGGTGGCCCGAAAACTTGGTTCTGAAAAAATCAGTCCAACCCATGCCCTCTCGGCCCAGCACATCGAAACCACAATTGGCCGCTTGCAAGGGCACCACGGCCACCCCTTGTTCAGCCAAAACCGGGACCCAAGCACCATCGGAGCCCAAATGCGGCCAACTGGCGCCCCCCAAAGCCAACAAAGTGGCTTGGGCTTGAACGCGTTGAAAGCCTGTTGGGCCAGTGGGTTCAAACACCAATTGTTGACCTGCCCAACCTCGCCAGCGATGCCGCATGTGAAATTGCACGGGCACCCCTGCTGCCGGGTGCCGCAGGCGTTGTAGCCAAGCCCTGAGCAGGGGCGCCGCTTTCATCTCTTGGGGAAATACACGGCCAGAGGTGCCCACAAAAGTCTGGACACCCAAAGATTCAGACCAATCCCGAATTGCCTGCGCATCCATGTCGTCTAACCAAGTGCCCACTTGCGATTGGCGTTGACCAAAACGCGTCCGAAACAGATCGATTGGCTCTGAATGCGTCAGGTTCAATCCGCCCTTACCGGCCAACAAAAATTTGCGCCCCACCGAAGGCATGGCATCAAACAGGTGCACCGAAACCCCTGCCTGAGACAAGACCTCGGCGGCCATCAGTCCTGCGGGTCCACCTCCCACAATGGCCACATCCACCTGCAGCAAGGGGGCCCCCACATCATCGGGGGTCAAACTTAAAAGAGTCATGGGTGTGCAACTTGTCCACCACATTCAAAGGAACGAACGCAGCAGCTTTCTGTCAAAATAGATCAACTTTAGCCGCAACTACATTGTTCATAAGGAAAAGGCCATGGCCAGCGATCTGATCAAACACATTACCGACGCCACTTTCGAAGCCGACGTGCTCCAGTCCGGCCAACCCGTGGTCGTTGATTTCTGGGCCGAATGGTGCGGGCCTTGCAAAATGATCGCCCCCATCCTGGACGAAGTGGCCACGGCCTACGAAGGCAAACTGCAAATCACCAAAATGAATGTGGACGACAACCGCGACATCCCCGCCAAATTCGGCATTCGTGGCATTCCTACACTCATGATCTTCAAAGGTGGTCAGCTCGCTGCCACCAAAGTGGGCGCCATGAGCAAGTCCCAATTGACCGCATTCATCGACCAACAACTGGCTTGATGCGTTCAAACCGTCCGGCTTGACCTGACGGACCCCGCGCAACCGGGCCTTGATGGCCCGGTTTTTTCTTTTCAGGGCCGCACGAAAACCTGTCATAATTTCCAGCAGGCAACCCGAACACGGGACAGCGCCAAGACTGCCGGAAGCACAAGCCCCCAACCCCGGGCGGCATCCGGTTCAGAACATTCCACCCGGTTATCTTCTAAAACGGTTCACAACGAACCGATTCGCCACAGGCCCATTCCCATGCATTTGAACGAACTCAAGGCACTCCATGTGTCCGAACTCCTGAAGCAAGCTGACACGCTCGAAATTGAGAACACAGGTCGGATGCGCAAACAGGAGCTGATGTTTGCCATCATCAAAAAACGCGCCAAAGCGGGCGAGCAGGTCTTTGCCGACGGCGTGCTGGAAATCTTGCCGGACGGTTTCGGCTTTTTGCGCAGCCCCGACTCCAGCTACACCGCTTCTACGGACGACATCTACATCAGCCCCAGCCAGGTGCGCCGCTTCAATCTGCACACGGGCGACATGATCGAAGGCGAAGTGCGCATCCCCAAAGACGGCGAGCGTTACTTTGCCCTGACCAAGCTGGACCAAGTCAATGGCGACTTGCCAGAGAACAACAAACACAAGGTCATGTTCGAGAACTTGACGCCTTTGTTCCCCAAAGAGCAGATGCGTCTGGAGCGTGACATCAAGGGTGAAGAAAACATCACCGCCCGCGTGATCGACATCATTGCACCCCTCGGCCGTGGCCAGCGCGCCCTGATCGTCGCGCAGCCCAAGTCGGGCAAAACGGTGATGATGCAGCAAATCGCGCACGCCATCACCGCCAACTACCCCGATGTGCACCTGATGGTGCTGTTGGTGGACGAGCGCCCTGAAGAAGTGACCGAGATGCAACGCAGCGTGCGCGGCGAAGTCATCTCCTCCACCTTTGACGAACCCGCTTCGCGCCACGTCCACGTGGCTGAGATGGTGATCGAACGCGCCAAACGCTTGGTCGAGTTGAAAAAAGACGTGGTCATCCTGCTGGACTCGATCACCCGCTTGGCCCGCGCCTACAACAACGTGGTGCCTTCATCGGGCAAAGTGCTCTCGGGCGGTGTGGATGCCAACGCGCTGCAGCGCCCCAAGCGCTTCTTTGGCGCAGCCCGCAATGTGGAGGAAGGCGGCAGCCTGACCATCATCGCCACGGCGTTGGTGGACACCGGCAGCCGCATGGACGAGGTGATCTTTGAAGAATTCAAAGGCACGGGCAACTGCGAAATCCACCTCGAGCGCCGTCTGTACGAAAAACGCGTGTTCCCAGCCATCAACCTCAACCGCAGTGGCACACGTCGCGAAGAGTTGCTGTTGCAGCCTGAAGTGCTGCAAAAGACCCGCATCTTGCGTCAATTCATGTACAACATGGACGAAATCGAAGCGATGGAAATGGTCTTGAAGAGCATGAAGGCCACCAAGAACAACTCCGAGTTCTTCGACATGATGCGACGCGGCGGCTGATACCCTATAATCTACGGTTTTGCGGAAAGTGCTCTCAGATAGGCTGAAGAGTGGCTACCGTAGCGCAAATAAAAGGATTTCCCCATGAAAGACGGCATTCACCCTAATTACCGTGAAGTTTGCTTCCAAGACATGTCCAATGGCTTCAAGTTCGTGACACGTTCATGCGCCAACACCAAAGAGATGATCAAAATGGAAGATGGCCGCGAGCTGCCTTGGTACAAGTTGGACACGACCAGTGAGTCGCACCCCTTCTACACCGGCACGCAAAAGTCGGTCGACAACATGGGCGGCCGCGTGGAGAAATTCCGCAACCGTTTCGGCAAGACCACCACCATCGCCAAGTAATTCGCGCATTGGTGTTCCCCAAAAGGGCAGCCCGGGCAACCGGCCTGCCCTTTTTGCATGGCGGCTTGCCGCATGCTGTCCAAAACAGGATGCATGGTTTTTAAAATATGCTCCACTGATCCAGCCATCACCCACCCGACTTCAGCCTTGTCCGTGAACCAAACCACCCCTGCCATCGTTGCCCAAAGTGCTGTACGGCGACTGCCACGTCTGGCTTTGTTGCTGCTGTGTGCGGCTTACGTGCTGTCTGGCTTTTGGGGACGCGAGCCTTGGAAATCACAAGACTTAGAGGCGCTGGGCTACATGCTCCAACTGGCGCAACCAGCGGCTGGCGAAATCGCCAATTGGTTCCGCCCCAGCTTGATGGGCCAGCACGACCCTCAATTGGCCCTTTTGCCTTATTGGCTGGGTGCTGTCTTCATGTTTGGCGCCCCCGCCGGTTGGGAAGACGCCTTTGCGCGCATGCCTTTCATCGCCATGTTGGCGCTGACCTTGGCTGCGACATGGTATGCCGTGTATGCCTTGGCACGACACCCTGCAGCCCAACCTGTGGCCTTTGCGTTTGGCGGTGAGGCGAAACCAGCGGATTACGCCCGCGCCTTGGCCGATGGCGGTTTGCTGGCCTTGTTGGCCTGCCTCGGCTTGGCCAGATTGGCCCATGAGGCCACCCCTGCACTGAGTCAGCTGTGCTTTGCCTCCCTCATTTTTGTGGGTTTGTCGACCCTGCCCCGTTGGCGTTTACACAGTGGCATTGCCATGGGTGTCGGCATGCTTGGCCTCACGCTTTCTGGCGCGCCCAGCGTTGCCCTGTGGCTGGGCATTGGCGGCTCCGTATTGAAAGCCCTCGGACAAAGCGACCCCACGCAGGCGCGGCTTCGCATGCTCGATCTGGGCTTGTTGGCTTTGCTGTGTCTGCTGTGCATCACCACCGCGGGCTACCTCGATCTTTGGCGGTGGCGTGTTGTGCCACACACCTTGTTGGACCTGGATGTGCTGGCCAAACTGTTGGTGTGGTTCACATGGCCCGCTTGGCCCTTGGCCGCGTGGTCTTTGTGGCGCTGGCGACTCCAGCTGTCGCGTGGCTGGCGCTTCCCGCATTTGGCTTTGCCCTTGTGGTTCATCGTGGTCACAGTCGCTGCCACTTGGTTGACCGGCATGTCCGACAGGGCCCTTTTACTGGCGCTGCCAGGAATTGCCGCTTTGGCTGCTTTCGCTTTGCCTACGTTGAGGCGCAGCTTGGGTGCGCTGATTGACTGGTTCACACTCTTGTTTTTCAGTTTTTGCGCATTGACCATTTGGGTGGTTTGGATCGCCATGCAAACTGGATTTCCAGCCAAACCCGCTGCCAACGTTGTCAAACTGGCGCCTGGTTTTTTACCGGAGTTTTCCGTCCTCACGTTTGGTTTGGCTTTGCTGGCCACGCTGGCCTGGGCTTGGCTGGTGAAGTGGCGCATCGGCCACCACCGTGCAGCCATCTGGAAAAGCATGGTCTTGCCAGCAGCAGGCGCCGTGCTGTGCTGGCTTCTGCTCATGAGCCTGTGGCTGCCCCTGCTTAACTTTGCGCGCAGTTACGTCACCATGGTCCAAAAAGTACAAATGGTCACGGGAACTTCCCCTTGCTTGCAATATGCAGGCATCACGCAAGCACAAGGCGCTGCACTTTTATTTCACGCACAAGTCCGCCTCCAAGCGGCCCAAGCAGCCGGCAGTGACTGCCCATGGCTGGTGATCGACGAACGCAACTTGCCCCTGCTGGAGGACAAACTCAAAGCATGGGGGTGGGTCCAAGCCGCCAAAGCAAAAAGGCTCGGCGACCGCAGTGAAAGCTTGTTGATTTTTCGACCACACCCCGACAAGTTGAGTCAGGTTCCCAGCGCAACGGCATCGGTTAACCAATAAGCCATGTCTGAACTGCGAACCATCAGCCGTCACGCAGGCACCGTGCTGGTGGGCCAACTGGCCGTCATGTCCTTTGGCGTCGCGGACACCATCATCGCGGGCCGCTACAGCCCCCATGCACTGGCGGTGCTGTCCCTGGCATCGTCCATTTACATCAGCATTTATGTCGCGCTCAACGGCATGTTGCAAGCCTTGCTGCCGGTCTGGGCCGAATTGCACGGCGCCAACCGACCCCTCGACATTGGCCGCTCCGTGCGTCAAGCCCTGTACATCGCCTCGGGTGCTGCCGCTTTAGGCATGGCCGGCTTGTTGTTTCCAGATCCATGGCTGTCGTGGACCCAAGTGCCCCCTGAACTGTGGCCCGATGTCCGCTCGTATTTGCGCGTCTTGGCGGTCGCCTTGGTGCCGTCTTTGCTGTTTCGCATGTACAGCACCCTGAACCAAAGTTTGGGCTATCCCCGTTTGGTGACCTGGTTACAAGCCGGTGCATTGCTGGTCAAGATCCCGCTGTCCGTGGTCTTGACATTTGGCATGGGCGATCAGGCAGGCATGGGTGTGGTGGGTTGCGCCTGGGCCACCTTGGCGGTCAACACCCTGATGATGTTGACCGGCCTTTGGCTGCTGAAAACCCAAGACATTTACCGCCCCTATCAGCTGTGGCGATGGCCAGAAAAAGTGCAATGGCCTGTCATTCGACATTTTTTGCGCATGGGCATCCCGGCGGGCCTTTGCATCATGGTGGAAGTCACATCGTTTACTTTGATGGCCTTGTTCATCGCCCGTTTGGGCTCGGTCGCCTCGGCCAGCCACCAAATTGCAGCCAGTTTGGCGGCCGTGCTCTACATGGTGCCCCTGGCTTTGGGCATCGCCAGCAGTGCGAGAACGGGGTATTGGTTGGGCGCGGGCGATGCACGCCGTGCACGCCAAGCGGCCGGTATGGGCATTGGCCTGGCCATTGGCGCGGCGGTCTGCTGCGCATCTCTTTTGCTGCTGTTCCGCGACAGCATTGCCCAAGCCTTTACCAACGACCCCTTGGTGGCAAAAGCCGCCGTGGTTTGGCTGGGCTGGGTGGCCCTGTACCACCTGGCCGATGCGTTGCAAGCGGTGTGCGCCTACTTGTTGCGCTGCTACCGCATCACCATTGCGCCCTTGCTGATCTACGCCGCATTCTTATGGGGTTTCGGTCTTTATGGCGGGTACCTTTGGGCCTACGACAGCAGCGCCCTGGATGGTTGGTTCAGTTGGACGGCCCGTCCAGCGGTTGATGCCTTCTGGATCAGCAGCAGCTTGGCGCTGGCCACTGTATCTCTGATGTTTACCGCCCTGTTATGGCGCGCGACCAAAAACCCAGAAAGCCACATCTGACAGGCAAGCCCTTACTTGCAGCCAAACGTCTAAAAGTCATCAAAGGGTCACAATCAGAAAGGACATTAGTGATCAAGAACATAAGGGATCGCCATGTCTACATCCGATGCCATCAATGAAGTCCAAATGCGTCAACTGCGAGAGGATTTGCTCGACAGCATGGACGAGGAATTAGAACTCGAACTGGACGACAGATGGGGGGCTGACCAAGCCGCCAACGACGCCCAGGTGGGCGATCGGATTCGCTACTTCCGAGAGTTACTGCGCCTGCAATCCGAATTGGTCATTCTGCAAGACTGGGTGGTCAAAACCGGCCACCGGATGGTCGTCTTGTTTGAAGGCCGCGACGCGGCAGGTAAAGGCGGCGTCATCAAACGCATCACGCAACGACTGAACCCACGGGTTTGCCGAGTAGCCGCGCTGCCTGCGCCCAACGACCGTGAAAAAACACAATGGTACTTTCAGCGTTACATCTCACACCTGCCCGCAGCCGGTGAGATCGTTTTGTTTGACCGAAGCTGGTACAACCGCGCAGGTGTTGAAAAGGTCATGGGCTTTTGCAATGACGAAGAATACGAAGAATTTTTTCGATCAGTACCCGAATTCGAAAAAATGTTGGTGCGAAGCGGCATCCAATTGGTCAAGTACTGGTTTTCAATCACCGACGATGAGCAACATGCCCGCTTTCTTGGGCGAATCCACGATCCACTGAAACAATGGAAACTCAGCCCCATGGATTTAGAAAGCCGCCGCCGCTGGGAAGACTACACACGCGCCAAAGAAACGATGATTGAAAGGACCCACATTCCCGAGGCACCTTGGTGGGTTGTTCAAGCCGTTGACAAGAAAAAAGCACGCCTCAACTGCATTGACCACTTTTTAAACCAAGTGCCTTACCACGAAGTTGAACACGCTGAAGTCAAATTGCCGGGCCGCGTCCGTAACCCAGATTACATCCGCCACCCGGTGCCCAAGGACATGATCGTGCCAGAAAAATACTGAAACATTCATGGATTCAAAAGATCGACCTGAAGGGTATCACCGAACAAAGAAATCATAGGCCCAGCCCGGTCAGTGGGTACGTGCTGAAGCCGCTGATCGGCGTCTTCAATTACCGGGAGGGCTCAATCAACTCAAAAGAGAAAGAACCTCTCTTGACGTTGACCATCACAGCTCGAACATCGGACGCACCCGGCACGATCAAGCGAGTGACATTGCGCAAAGGTTTTTTCTCCAGTGTGAACGGTTGATCGATCTTGAATTGGTGACTGTCTCCGTGCACGACCAACACTGGCTTTCCCCAACGCTGAGCTAGAGGCAACAAGGTGCCACCGATGCTTTGACGAAAACCCGACCAGCCCGGGAAATCCTCCCAAGCTGTTTTTCCCTCCAAAACATCCGCCTGAAATGAAACAACCATCGCATCGGCCTGCATCTGAATCGCTTGCTCAAAGCTGGCCCGAATCCAAGCCACATTGGCGCTATCGCGTTCAAAAAATTCATGAACCGCTGCCTTATCGCGGCTCTCCAAATTGTTGTTGCTACCCACCACGTGCAGCGTTACGAACAACACCTTGTCGTGAATCCATCGCATGTTCTCAATGAACTTGCCATGCTGAGGATGCACACTGGACTGGTTGAGGACGGTGATGGGCTTGGAGCCTAAGGACAAGCCAGACGTGAAAAACATCTGCCGAATCGTGTCCAAGCGCTCCAATGGGTCAAAACTTCCATTGTTGACACGATGGCAGTCTGTCCATTCGTTGTCACCAGGTGTGTAAACCACAGCGCCTTTGAATTGCTGGAAGTGTTTTTTTTGTTGCGCAAACTCTTCATCACTGCAAAGTGATGAACCCGACTTGATGTCTCCCACATGAACAGAAAAAGCAGGCCCTATCTGGTTAATTCGGTCAATCAAGGCTCTGTAAGAAGGACCCGATTTTTCTGGTGCTCCATAAGGCAAATCTCCCAATGCCACAAAGGAGAAAGCAGATTGCCCAAAGCTTGCGGTTGAAGTCAACACCCAGACCAAAGACCCACAAATAAATCTCAAGATTTTCAACATGGCTGGATCAAATAAATAACTAAAACACAAAAATAGAAGTCATCGCATCGACAAGACAACCCAATTCAAATCGAAAAAAATTGACCCAAGGCTACGTCCCCATGGCCAGCTTAAGAAATGCTTGCTCAATGTCAAGTGCCGTCAGTCGCAGGTGCGGGTTACTCGATTCGCTGCCAGCGCGTCCCGCATCCAAATCCAGCTGAAACCCGTCACGCTCAGGCCAAACGGCATTGAGCATGTCGAATCCCGCATCAAAAATCATTGACTCTGCCTGCTCAATCAAGCGCTGAGAGCGCCCTGTTTTTGACAATACCAGCACAATCTTATTGCTGACTGAGCGTGTCTTGGCCAGCCGCCGGGCCAAGGCCAAAGTCGGGCGCAAGTCATCCAGGGAAGTACCCGTTGGCAAAAAGACCACATCGCTTTCTTGACTGACATCCTCAGTCAGCTCATCTGCCAAACCACGTGTGTCGACCACCACCAAGTCATAACCTGAAACTGTCTTGCGTAACTTCTTTAAACTTTTAAAAGCCCGGGCCTCAATTTCAGGTTCGATGCCATGACGCATCCGCAAAGCACTCCATTCAACGCAAGTCAATTGCTCCAAATCAAAATCACCGATCAACACTTTGTGCTTTTGACGGGCAGCAGCCACTGCCAAAACTCGCGCCAATGTGCTCTTACCCACGCCGCCCTTTTGTCCGATGAATGAAACGATTCTCATGG
This sequence comes from Limnohabitans sp. Rim28, assembly GCF_000293865.2. GTDB lineage: Bacteria > Pseudomonadota > Gammaproteobacteria > Burkholderiales > Burkholderiaceae_C > Limnohabitans_A. The sequence goes on from NZ_ALKN02000002.1 coordinate 185,434, forward strand.
TGAATTCAGCTTTAAAAAAGGCAACCAACGGCCATTACACAGTCTTAACCAAGGACAAGGCTTGCAAGGCCACATCAAATGTTTTGGCTTTTCCCATGTAGTAGCGGTCTAAGCGCCACTCCTGCAAGATATCCATGGCCAATTGAAAATCCGCACTGTTCAGCAAGTAAAGATCTTTGACCGAAAAATCAACCTCTTCAACCAAAGACAAGATCAGGTGAGAAAAAATCTGCGCTGTTTGATCTTGTGGTTCTTGCTCAATCAGCAAACGAACTTTTTTGATGGCACGCATTTCAGGCTCTCTTAAAAAAATCCCTATTGTGAATGTCGTGAGTTCATTATTTATGAAACTATTGCGACCAAGGCGTGACAAAAGATGGGGGAGATTTTCAATTTCCAAGCGCCTTCCTTGAATCTTAGTATTGGTTGCAGCTGGACACCTGCGTCATGCGGTTGACACGCTCAGTGCCCATGATCCCAAGAAATGAAAAGAGACCTGCAACTCATTTATTTCAACGCTGGAGGTGGCCACCGTTCTGCAGCGATCGCACTCCAAGAGGTGATGGCTCGTTCGCATCCCGAGTGGACGGTCCACTTGATCAACCTTTTCGATGTGATTGACCCCGAACACTACTATCAAAAATTGACGGGCTTTGCACCTGAGGATCTGTACAACCTCCGGCTGAAAAGAGGCTGGACAAGAGGACTGGCAACAGAACTCAAAATTTTCCAAGCCATGATTCGGCTTAGCCTGCCAAAGCTCAAAAATAAACTACAACTTTTTTGGCAAGCGACCCGACCCGACATGGTGGTCTCACTCGTTCCCAATTTCAACAAAGTCATGTACCAAGCATTGACAGAGGCGTTACCCAAAGTGCCCTATGTCACCGTCATCACAGACTTGGCAGACTACCCGCCCAACTTTTGGATAGAACCTGGCCAGGGCCAGCACATCATTTGCGGGACAGAATTTGCTGCGTCACAAGCTTTGGCTTCAGGCTACGAACAAAAATGGATCACCAAAACATCAGGCATGATTTTGCGGCCTAGCTTTTATCGAAAACAGGAAGTCAATCGACTGTTGCACTACAAAGAATTGGGGCTTGACACAGATCGCCCAACGGGTCTTGTCATGTTTGGTGGTAATGGGTCCAATGAAATGCTCAAAATCTCCAAAGAACTATCTGCCCATCAGTTGATATTCATTTCGGGACACAACACCGATTTGACCAAAAGAATTGAGTCACAAACCACACTGGCGAGACACGTTGCCATGGGGTATGTCAAATATATGGATCACGTCATGCAGTTGAGTGATTACTTTGTGGGCAAACCAGGACCTGGTAGCTTGAGTGAAGCCGTGCACATGGGCTTGCCGGTCATCACATTTCGCAGCGCTGCCACCATGCCTCAGGAACGCTACAACACAGTTTGGGTGCAAGAAAACAAGCTCGGCAAAGTCATACCCTCGATTCGAGAGTTGCGCTGTGCAGTTGAAGATCTTCTCAATGATCTACCGTTATTTCAACTCCATGTGCAAAAAATCAACAACACCGCTGTTTACGAGGTCGTTGAAGCCTTGAGTCGCATCATGCACAACAGCAGTGGGCAAGTTTTGAACAGCGATGCACCACAAAACTGATGTACTCAAACTGAACCACATAGATCACGAAAATTTCTTTCATCACGCTGTCACAGCCATCCGTGATATTGGGTTGATCACTTCAGTTGAAAGAAAGCATGACTGCTCCACTCAAGAAAGTACTGATCGTAGGAAGCGCCCCAGACGCAGTCAGAGCTTCTGAATGGGATACGTCCTTATTTACAAACACCCTTGTCATCAACAATGCTTGGAAAGCTTTTGCGTCATGGGATACGCTCATCTTTCCCGAAGATTTCCCCCAAGATAACCGTCCTGCATCGACTCAAATAGGTGGTAGGAGAATAGTGACCGCCAAAGAATTTGTACCTGCACAAAACGACTTTGGTGGCTTTGTTTATGCCGGCGGAACCATGTGCTTCACAGCAGGCTATTGGGCACTTGGTGCACTTCAACCCGATGTCATTGCCTACCTGGGGTGTGACATGGTTTACGAAGCACAAGCGGGCAGCCAGACTCATTTTTATGGGCAAGGCAATGCAGACCCCTTAAGACCCGATGTCACGCTGCAAAGTCTGGAAGCCAAGTCGCTGCGATTGCTTGCATTGGCTCAAGACCAGGGCTGTAGCGTTGTGAACTTATCTCAGCGTCCAAAGTCTCGATTGATGGTCCCCAGGGTCACGCTGCAAGCGCTTCAAGACCGTGACTACAAACCCAAAAAATTACCCATCAGCACACAGGCCGTCAAAGCTGCGCTGTTGGCTGAATCGCAACTGGGTTACTGGGTGCCTTCTGGAAAATACTGGGAGGAGATTGAAAGATTCGACAAACTCAAACTCAGTCACATCGACTCGCTTTGGCTGGCTACTGCTACACACACAGAATGCCAAGCCGCATAAACGCATGCACAGCACATCAACAGGAATCATGCAATGAGCACTTCAAGATCGATCGTTTCACAACTCAAGCTGGAACCTGAATCCATATTGGCAGATAACGGCCTGCGATACAAATTCAAAGGTGGTGGATCACCGTTCCAAGATTCCGCCAACATGTCCACCATGAGTTGCTACCGCTGTGGACTTCACAAATCTCGGGCACTGGGCGTCTTTGTACGCTTATTGAACCAACGCTCGTTTGTGTGTCAAGACTGCTGCAACAAGCCCCGTTCATCACCGGCTCAGTCTGGCATGCGCAGCAAAGACTGCCCCATTTGAATACGAGCGCCTAACGTAACCCCATCCGCTCACTTCAACCCGGCTGAAGCCATTGTTAAAGGATGTATGTTGCATTTTTTGAAAGAATCAAGATTTCATTTTTTGAAGGGCCAGTAACAAAGCTTGTCCCGCTTGATCTAGAGTTCCGTTGTTAGAAATCTCAATCACCCCCTGGGGCACCAAAAAGGCGCTTGCACGGACGATCCGTTGTTGGATTTGTTCGGGCGTTTCGCGCTGGCGCTGGATCAGGCGTTGCAATAGCGTCGCCGGGTCGGCGGTGATGTGCACCACTTGCAGGCCGGGGTGACTTTGCAAGGCTTGGGCCAAATGGCCGCGTGAGCCGTTGACCAACACCCAGAGTCCTTGTTGTAGGCCTGCCAACTCTGTCCGGCGTATGCCGTAATGCAAACCGTTGGCATGCCATGACAGGGCAAATGCGTCTTGGCTGCGCAATGTTTCAAATCCTTGCTCATCGGTCTCTTCATGCACTTCGCCTCCAGCTGCTGCGGGCCGTGTGATTGTGCGCCGGGCCCAATGCACAGGCATATCTTTGGGCAAGTGCTTGCGCAACCAAACAAGCACACTGTCTTTGCCTGCACCCGATGGGCCCATTACATAAATAAGTCGTGAGTTCATCCGAGCAAATCCATGGTCTCCAGTAACTCAAAATCGGCACCGGCTTGGGGTTCAATGAACAGTGCGATCTGCGCAAAACGGCACTCTGGCAGTGTTTCGAAACGCGCTTGTGCGGCTAGGAACAAGGCGGCTTTGACCTCAGGCGAGTACTTTCCGAGGGGACCACTCAAGGAGAGGTGAAACTGAAAGTGATCCAGCACCCACGGGTAGCCCCACGCCAGCAACAAGCGGTCTTGTTCGGGCGTCAGTTGCGCTTGACGGCGTCTTGCCAACTCGGCATCAGACAATGGCTGGGCCAGAGGGTGCAGCTCTTGCACGCAGGCGGCAGCAGTGGCGTTCAGCTGGGCCAAGTCACCTTGAGGGCGCAGGGCCAAAAAACCACCTTGGTCGCTGACCCGCAGCGGCGCCAGGTCAAATGCGGGCCAGCGTTTGGAAAGCGCTTGCATGGCGTTGCGCAGGGCATCCAGACTTTGCCCGCTGGCCAAAGTAAAAGGTGCTTTAAGGGTGGCGTGCCAGCCGTAGCGGCGCGGGTCGGCGGTCAGGGTTTGCAATTGGGCCGGGGCTACGCCAGCAATGTCAGGCAAGGCATAAGTCGCCCCGCTGGCCGCGCAGCGCCCAAGCCATTGGCTGCCCGCTTCCCACCAGTCGCCGTAGACCTTGGGCACAAAATACACCGCGCAGCGGTGGGGCAAAGGGAGTTCAGAGTTCATCGTTTTTCACCGTCAAGGTCACGCGGTCGCCTGCAAACCAAGCCAAAGCAAATTCAATGGGCACGCCCCCGGGGTCCACGTTCACGCTGCTGACCAGCAGCACTGGCCGCGTGTGCACTTGGCACAGCAGGGCCGCTACATCGGGGCTGGGCAGGCGGGCGCTGATGCGGCTTTCTTGTCGCTGGTAATCGTTCACGCCATGCTGAGCAAAGGCTTCGGTGATCGATCCGCTTTGGGCCACGGCATCTGCCAGTCCCGAAAAACGTGGCAACGGAAAGTAACGTTCGCTCACATGCAGGGGTTGCCCAGCGCCTTCGCCCAGCACTTGCAGGCACAGCAAGGGGCTGCCTACACCCACCTTGAGCGCTTGGGCTTGATCGGCCAGGGCCAGCACCGTGCGCGATTGCAAGATTTGCAAGCCCCCGCGCACACCCGCTTGGGCCAGGTTTTGCCGATAGCGTGTGCGCTTGCCCAGCGCCAAGTCGACCGCAAACGCCTCGACAAACGTGCCGCGCCCTTGTGTGGCGCGAACCAAACCGCGTTGACCCAAATGGGCCAAAGAGCGGCGAATGGTGTGGCGGTTGACGCCGAACTGCTCGGCCAAAACATGCTCAGAAGGCAAGCGTTCACCGGGCGTGTAGTGGCCTTGCCCAATCGCATTGGCCAATTGCTGTGCAATGCGCGACCAGTAACTGTCGCGCTCAGGTTGCGTAGCTCCCGCTTCTTCGTGATGCGGTGACTTGAGCGCTAAAGACGTGGCCAAAGAAGTCTCCAAAGAGGTCAACAAAAAAGATGCAGTTTTGTCATGAAAGCTACACATGGATTGTCTAAGCTCACAACTGTGTTTGAGTTGTCTAGACAAGCGACAGGGTGCCACAACGATGTTTCAATCATTTGACAATGCCCACATGCAACGGCCGACCACCCGTCCCGAGTGGATGGCTTTGCTGGCCCGAGCGCCGCAAAAACTGCTGGACGGTGCATTGCCCGCAAACACTGGCGCATCGCCGCAATGGCTGCGCAAACCCGAAACCGGTTTGATGATGGTGCAGGGCCGTGCAGGCGGCACGGGCGAGCGGTTCAATTTGGGCGAGATCACCGTGACCCGCTGTGCTTTGCGCTTGGCAGATGCAGATGCACAAGCCCCAGTGGGGGTGGCCTATGTGGTGGGGCGCAACCACCGACATGCACAACTGGCCGCGATGGCCGATGCCCTGTTGCAAGACCCGGCGCACCGCGAGGCGCTGGAAGAAAAGCTGTTGAAGCCGGTGCGTGAATACCTGCAAAAGCAGCAGTACTTGCGCCACGAACGTGCCCAGACCACCAAGGTCGACTTTCTCACCGTGGCCCGCGAAGCCGGCCATGGTGACGGCGTGGGAGAAGAAGCATGAACACCCCCATCATCAACGCCCCCGATTTGCAAAACATCGTGGCGGGGTTTGACCATGAGGCCTTTGGCAGCCAAACGGTGTTCCGTGTGGCGCTCGATGCTTTGTCGCATCCTGGCCGCGTGTTCGACATGCCCCTTGAAACCGCATTGCCGCGTGAGGGCCATGGCGCGGCAGCGGCCTTGTTATTGGGTTTGCTGGACGCCGACACCACCTTGTGGCTGTCCCCAACTTTGGCCAGCAGCGATGCGCCGGTCTGGTTGCGCTTTCACACTGGCTGCCAGATCGTGGCCGAGGCAGCGGCTGCGCAGTTTGTATGGGTGGCGCAAGGTGACGACATGCCCCAGCTGAGCAGCCTGCAATTGGGCAGCGACGCTTACCCCGACCAATCGGCCACTTGCGTGCTCGAAGTCGACAGCCTGCAGGGCGATGCCGGAGGCTGGCGCTTGCAAGGCCCCGGTATTCCGTCAGCGCGAAATGTGCACGTCCTCGGCTTACCCAGCGATTTCGCGGCGCAATGGACCGATAACCACGCCAGTTTCCCCAGGGGGGTGGACGTGTTTTTGAGCACCGCAACCCAAATGGCGGGCTTGCCGCGCACCACCCGCATCCTGATTGATTCGGAGTCATGACATGTACGTTGCCGTCAAAGGCGGGGAAACCGCCATCCTCAACAGCTACAAGTTGCTCGCCGCACAACGCCGTGGGGATCCTTTACAGCCCGAGCTCACCGTGAGCCAGATCTGTCAGCAGCTCAAGTTGTCGGTGGACCGCGTCATGACCGAAGGCTCGGTGTACGACCCAGAGTTGGCTGCGCTAGCCATCAAGCAAGCCAGTGGCGACTTGGTCGAGGCCATCTTTTTGCTGCGTGCCTACCGTGCCACTTTGCCGCGTTTGGGCAACACCTGCCCGCTCGACACCACGCACATGCAGCTGGACCGTCGCATCTCGGCCACCTTCAAAGACTTGCCCGGCGGGCAGGTCTTGGGCCCAACTTACGACTACACCCAGCGCCTGCTCGACTTCAGTTTGCTGGCCGAGGCGCAAACACTGGACAGCGCAGCAGGTGCTGAGCAAACAACGCCGACAGCGACCACGGCCCCCGTATCCGTTCCCCGTGTGGTGGACTTGCTCAACCAAGAAGGCTTGATCGAAAAATTTAACCCACTGGCGGGAGACCCCGCACCCTCCGATTTGACGCGTGAGCCGCTGCGCTTTCCGGCCGGTCGCGCCACCCGATTGCAAAACCTGGCACGGGGTGACGAGGGCTTTTTGTTGGCCATGGCCTATTCGACCCAGCGCGGTTATTCACACACCCACCCTTTTGTGGGCGAGGTGCGCTTGGGCCAAGTGGCGGTCGAGATTGAACCCGAAGAGCTGGGATTCGCCATCTCGATTGGTGACATCGAGATCACAGAGTGCGAGATGGTCAACCAATTTGGCGGCAGCAAGACCGAGCCCCCAAAATTCACCCGCGGCTACGGTCTGGCCTTCGGTCACAGCGAGCGCAAAGCCATGGCCATGAGCTTGGTCGACCGTGCCTTACGTTCCGACGAGTTGGGCGAAGCCATCGAGTCGCCCGCCCAAATGCAGGAATTCGTTCTCTCGCACAGCGACAGCTTGGAGGCCTCAGGCTTTGTACAGCACCTGAAGTTGCCGCACTACGTTGATTTTCAGTCTGAGCTGGAGCTGGTGCGCAAGATGCGCTCGCAGCGCCATGAGCAGCAAGTTGTGCCCACTCATGCCACCCCAGCCGACACCCGCCTGAAGGAAACCCCATGAATTCCCCCAGCGAATCGCCAGCAGTGGCTGACCTGAGCGAAGCCTTGCCGCAGCGCACCGCGCCTGACGTGAACTTCGCGTACTTGGACGAGCGAACCAAACGCATGATCCGCCGCGCCATCTTGAAGGCCTTGGCCATCCCGGGTTACCAAGTGCCGTTTGGTTCGCGAGAGATGCCTCTACCCTACGGCTGGGGGACGGGCGGTATCCAGGTCACCGCTTCGGTGATTGGCCCGCAAGACGTGCTCAAGGTCATTGACCAAGGCTCGGACGACACCGTCAACGCGGTCAACATCCGCCGCTTTTTTGAGCGCACAGCGGGCGTGAACACCACCACCCGCACGCATGAGGCGACGCTGATCCAGACGCGCCACCGCATTCCCGAAAAGCCCTTGACCGAGGGCCAAATCATCGTGTACCAAGTACCGGTGCCCGAGCCCATGCAGCGCCTGGAGCCACGCGAGACCGAAACCCGCACCTTGCACGGCTTGGCCGAATACGGCTTGATGCATGTGAAGCTCTACGAAGACATCGCCCGCTATGGCCACATCGCCACCACCTACGACTACCCGGTCACGGTGAACCAGCGTTACATCATGTCGCCCTCGCCGATTCCGAAGTTCGACAACCCCAAAATGCACATGAACCCGGCGCTGCAGCTGTTTGGCGCTGGCCGAGAAAAGCGCATTTACGCAGTCCCGCCTTACACCCCGGTTGAAAGCTTGGCGTTTGATGACTACCCGTTCGAGGTGCAAAAGTGGAACGCCGCTTGTACGCAGTGCGGCGCCAACGACTCGTTCTTAGATGAAGTCATCATCGACGACTCGGGCGCTCGCATGCATGTGTGCTCTGACTCGGATTACTGCCAAACCCGTCAGGACGACGCAGTCAACGTGAGACTCGCAGCGACGGGAGAGTTGGCGACATGAGCCTGCTGATACGAGAAGCCACCGAGGCCGATTTGCCCGCTGTGCTGGCCTTGTATGCCCAGCCTGCCATGGACAACGGCAAGGTGTTGACACTTGATGAGGCCAAATTGTTGCTAGCCCAGTTTCGTCAATACCCCAGCTACCGTTTGTGGGTGGCCTGTGAGCTTGCATCCGATTGTGCCAACGATGGCGCAGTGGTGGGTACTTATGCCTTGCTCATCATGCACAACTTGGCCCACCAAGGTACGCCCTCGGCCATCGTCGAAGACGTGGTGGTCTGCACCGAGCAGCAAGGCCAGGGCATTGGCCGACACATGATGCAGCACGCGCAGCAGCAAGCCCAGGTGGCCGGTTGTTACAAGCTGGTGCTGTCGTCCAACCAAAAGCGCGCTCGCGCCCATGCCTTTTACGAGTCGCTGGGTTTTCAGCGGCATGGCTTCAGTTTTGTGATCAGGATTTGATATGGATACCCTGGACGACACACTGACCCAATTGCCGCTTTTGCGCGTGCGCGGCGTGGGTAAAAGTTATGGCGATCGCATAGCCCTGCACAGCGCCAGCTTCGACTTGTGGCCTGGCGAGGTCATGGCCGTGGTCGGCGAATCAGGTTCGGGTAAAACCACCTTACTCAATGCGATTGCCGCACGCAGCCGCCCCGATACCGGGCAGGTTGAATTTTTAAGCCGTGACGGCCAATTACAAGACATTTACCGCATGACCGAAGCCCAACAACGCTTGCTGGCACGCACCGACTGGGGCTTTGTGCACCAAAACGCGGCCGATGGCTTGCGCATGGATGTATCGGCCGGGGCCAATGTCGGTGAGCGCCTGATGGGCCTGGGCGAGCGGCATTACGGCAAGCTACGCCATATCGCGCAAGAATGGTTGCAACGGGTAGAGATTGACCCGGATCGTATCGATGATGTGCCGCGCACCTTTTCAGGCGGCATGCGCCAGCGCCTGCAAATTGCACGCAATCTGGTCACCCAACCTCGTTTGGTGTTCATGGACGAACCCACATCCGGCTTGGATGTGTCGGTGCAAGCGCGGCTTTTGGATTTGCTGCGCCAACTCACACGCCAAATGCAATTGGCTGTGGTCATCGTCACGCACGACCTGGCCGTGGCCCGCTTGTTGGCACACCGCATGATGGTCATGCAAGGTGGCCAAGTGGTCGAAGCGGGGCTCACCGACCAGCTGTTGGACGACCCGCAACACCCCTACACCCAGTTGTTGGTGTCGTCCGTCTTGCAACCTTGAACTTGAGAGAGCTCTTTATGCTGCAAATGAAACAGGTGTCCAAGCGCTTCACGCTGCACCACCAAAATGGCGCGAAACTGCAAGTGCTGAGTCAAGTGGACCTGTCGGTGGGCTCAGGCGAATGTGTGGTGCTCGACGGCCCCTCGGGTATGGGCAAGAGCACTTTGCTCAAACTCATCTATGCCAACTACCGCGCCACCAGTGGTCAAATTGAGGTGCGCCAAGCCAATGGCCGCGTGCTGGACCTGACACAAGCTTCGCCCCGCGAGTTGGTGCGCATGCGCCGGGACACGGTGGGTTATGTCAGCCAGTTTTTGCGCGTGATCCCCCGGGTTTCGGCACTCGACGTGGTGGCAGAGCCCTTGATCGAAGACGCGACTGACCAGCCCGAGGCGATCGAATCCGCGAGAGAACAAGCCCGTGTATGGATGACCCGCCTGCGCATTCCCGAGCGCTTGTGGCACCTGCCGCCCGCCACCTTTTCTGGCGGTGAACAACAACGCATCAATATCGCCCGCAACATGATCAAGCCACGCCCCATTCTTTTATTGGACGAACCCACCGCTTCGCTCGATGCGGCCAACACCCAGACCGTGGTGGACTTGATCCGCGAGGCGGTCGGTCGCGGTGCTGCACTGGTGGGCATCTTTCATGACGCGCATGTGGGGGCCGCAGTGGCCACACGCCGTGTCGACATGGCCCAGTTCAGGAGCGCCACATGAGCGACGTCGTGTTCAAAAACGCGCGTCTGGTGTTGCCCACCGAAGAGGTGCTGGGCAGCGTCGCGGTCAAAGAAGGGCGCATCCAATCGGTGGACCAGGGTGCTGCGCTGGACGCGCAAGGCTGGGACTTGGAGGGCGACTACCTCATGCCCGGCTTTGTCGAGATGCACACCGACAACTTCGAGCGTCACCTGATGCCTCGGCCCAAAGTGCAGTGGGCCGAGATGCCCGCTTTGATCGCACACGACGCCGAAGTGGCGGCCGCTGGCATCACCACCGTGTTCGATGCACTGGGCGTGGGCGATGCCGACCCCGAAAGCCTGCGCGGCAGCACTTGGGACACGGTGATCAAGACGATCGAGCTGTGCACACAGCAAAACCTGCTGCGGGCTGACCACCATTTGCATGTGCGCTGCGAGCTGCCTGCGCCCAATACGATTGATTTGTTCAAGCCCTTTCACGGCCAGCCGCGCCTATCGCTGATCTCGTTGATGGACCACACACCAGGTCAGCGCCAGTGGGAAAACATCGACGTGGCGCGGGTTTACTACACCGGCAAAAAAGGTTGGTCTAATGAAAAATTTGAACGCCAGGTGAGTTTGTCGGCCGAATTGCAAGACCGTTATGCCGAGCCACACCGCGCTTTTTTTGTGGACTACTGCCGCAGCCACGGCATCGCTTTGGCCAGCCACGACGACACAACCGCGGCTCATGTTGAACAAGCCCACGCAGAAGGCGCGAGCATGTCGGAGTTCCCGACCACTTTATTAGCTGCACGTGCCGCGCACACGCATGGTTTGCTCAATGTGATGGGCGGTCCCAACGTGGTTCGGGGTGGCTCGCATTCGGGCAACGTGGCGGCGTCCGAGTTGGCCAGTCATGGCTTGCTCGACATTTTGTCGTCCGATTACGTGCCGGGCAGCATGCTCAGTGCGGTGATGCGGTTGGTGGACGAGGGCATCTTGAGCTTGCCCCAAGCCGTGGCCACCGTCACACACAACCCCGCGCAAGCCACGGGCCTGAAAGACCGGGGCCAAATCGCTCCAAGTTTGCGAGCTGATTTGATCCAGGTGCGCGTAGTAGAGATGGCCCATGGCCAACGCCATGGGGTGGTGCGAGCGGTGTGGCGAGAGGGCGTGCGGGTTCTTTAATGGCCTTGGGCTTTGAAGGCGACATGACTTGTCACGGTTATTTCATGCATCGTTCATAAACTGTCATTTTTCTTGAACGCCTTGCCCATGCACAACGATTTTCTACGCCCAAGCTTGTCACTGCTTGTATTGGTCTTGGCTTTTGGCTTGAGCGCTTGTATGCCGCGCCAGTTGCTGGTGAATGGCGCGGCCGATGCTTTGACGGTGCAAGGCCAAGCCGAAGAAGAGGACATCGGTTTGGCGCGTGAGGCCAGCGCTTTTTATCTGAAGTTGTCTGAGTCTTTGTTGCGTCAGACACCAGGGCACTTGGCTTTGGCTGAATCCGTGGCCTCCGGATTCACTCAGTACGCCTATGCGTTTGTGGCCACGGATGCCGAACGCATGATGAATACAGATGCCAAGGCCGCACACCAACTCAATGAACGCGCCAGGCGGCTTTACCTGCGGGCCCATCGGCATGCCATGTCCGCGTTGGCGCGATCCAACCCAGGCTTGATGGCGTCTTTGGCCAAGCCCTCGGCCACGCAACACGTTCTCCTTCAGCCTGACCAATTGGGCGTGGCTTTTTGGGCTGCAGCGTCTTGGGGTGCATACATTGCCTTGTCCAAAGATGACCCTGACGCCGTGGCCGACTTGCCCTTGGCGGTTCGGCTGGCTGAAAGCGTTTGGCGCACTTCACCAAGCTTTGGTCAAGGCGCAGCCGCCAGCCTCATGGGCAACTTTGAAGCCGCCCGGCCCGGAGGCTCCATGACCAAGGCTGCGGCTTACTTCGATGAGGCCATTCAGGCAGGGGGCGGAAAAAACCCAGGCCCTTTGGTGGCCAAAGCCGAAGCGATTGCTCAGCCCACGGGTGATCGCACAGCTTTCGAAGCGCTGCTGCAAAAAGCTTTGTCTGTGAGCGCCAAACGGTACGACTTGACCAGCCAGATCATGCGTCAACGTGCGCAGTGGCTGCTGGACAGTGTGGATGATCTTTTTTGAATGGATGGACCGATGCGTTGGATGCAACCCCCCTTCTGGAAAAAATGTACCAGCGTCGCTTTGCTGGGCTTGCTGATGCTGAGCACCTCTTGGACCCAAGCAAATGAAAAGTCATTGCGCATTGGTTCTTTGGTGCCGAAAAATTCCTTGTACCACCGACAGTTGCTCGACATTGCGGACAGCTGGCGCACAGCGCAAGGTGCGGGTGCTAAATATTTGGTCTATCCCGATGGCAGCCAAGGCGGCGAGGCAGAGATGGCTCGCCGCATGCGCATTGGGCAGCTGCAGGGGGCCTTGTTATCGGTGGTGGGCTTGCGCGAAATCGAACCCTCAATCGCCGCCTTGCAGTCCATGCCCCTGCTTTTTCGCAGCTGGGAAGAAGTCGATTACGTGCGCGAAAAAATGCGCCCGGCCATGGAAAAAAAGTTCCTAGAAAAAGGCTTTGTGGTTTTGGCTTGGGGCGATGCGGGTTGGGTACGGTTTTTTTCCAAAGAAGCAGCCATCAGGCCCGATGACTACAAACGCATGAAGTTTTTTGCATGGGGCTCCGAGCCGGACCAGCAATCCATCATGAAAAGCCTAGGCTACACACCCGTGCCTTTGGAGACGACCGACATCTTGCCCGCGATTCAGACTGGCATGATCAATGTGGTGCCTTCCACACCTTACTTTGCATTGGCCAGCCAGGTTTACAACTCCGCACCGCACATGCTAGAGATCAACTGGGCGCCGATTGTGGGCGCCTTGGTGGTGACAAGAAAAGCTTGGGACAACATGTCGCCATCTGTTCAACAGGCCGTTCGGGCTGCCAGTGACAAAGCCGGTGCGCAAATTCGCACCAAGGCTCGACAAGAGGTGGAAGAAGCGGTCGATGCCATGAAAAAACGCGGGCTCACGGTCCACAAACCCAACACCGAGCAAATGAAAGAGTGGAACGACTTGGCCGAGAAGCTTTACCCGCGCATCCGCGGCACGATGGTGCCCGCTGAAACCTTTGACGAGGTGATGGGTCACGTTAAAACCTTTCGCGCTGGCAAACCCAAGTGAAACGCTGGTTGGACGCCCTGAAGCGCACCCCAGGGTGGGTGCGATTGGATGAGACCATCGCCTCGGCAGCTTTGTCGCTGATGGTGTTGATTCCGGTCCTTGAAATTTTGATGCGGCCCTGGATGGGCAGTGGCATTGAAAACGCACCTGTGCTGGTGCAGCACTTGGGGCTGGTGTTGACCATGTGGGGTGCTTTGGCAGCGGAGCGTTACGGCCACTTAACGACCTTAGGCGGCAGCGGTTTAACAGACACAAACGCCCCCAAACCCTTGGCCTATGCCATGGGCAACGGCTTGGCGGCGCTGGTCTGCGGCATGTTGGCCATGAGCAGTTGGCTTTTGGTGGCCAGCGAGCGTGAGGTGTCACAGGTTTTGGCCTACGGCATACCGACTTGGTGGGTACAGGCGAGCATGCCTTTAGGCTTTGCGCTGTTGGGGTTCAAATTAGGCGCACGATGTTCTGGCAGCACGTCTCTTCGCGGTTTATTGGGTGTGCTTTTGCCTTTGTGCGGTGCGGCTTTGGTGGCGCAGTTCGACGGCACAGGCGTGCCTTTATGGCCCTGTGTCTTGCTGTTGGTGATGGCCCTTCTGGCCGGCGCCCCCATTTTTGCGGTCTTGGGCGGCTTGGCTTTGGCCTTGTTTTGGCAAGACGGCACCCCCTTGGCGACCGTGGCTTTGTCGCATTACCAAATCACCGTGAACCCGTCCTTACCTGCATTACCTTTGTTCACATTGGCGGGTCTGGTGTTTGCGCGAACGGGGGCCGCGAAGCGCTTAGGGAACTTGTTTGTGGCTCTCATGGGCCAAGGCACCACGGGCACCGTGGTCGCCACAGCGCTGCTGTGCTCTTGTTTTACGGCCTTCACGGGGGGCAGCGGTGTGACCATCTTGGCCTTGGGGGGCTTGTTGCTGCCTTTGCTGCGCAACGCCGGATACCCTGAGGGACGCGGCATCAGCTTGGTCACGAGCGCCAGTGCTTTGGGGGTGTTACTGGCGCCGTCGGTGCCGCTCATAATGTACGCCATCATCGCCCGTGTACCCATCCACACCATGTTCTTGGCAGGCTTGGTGCCTGCACTGGTCATGGTGATGTTTTTGTTGGTATTTGGTGGCTACCTGCGCCGCACACCTGCGAACAACGCTGCGGTCTATTCGGTCCAGCCAGCGGCAAAGCCAGCACTGTTTTGGCCTGCCGTCTGGGCAGCCAAATGGGAAATTTTGGCGCCTGTGGTGGCCATTGGTACTTTGGTCAGCGGCTTGGCAACACCGACCGAAAGTGCTGCCGTGACCGCGTTGTATGCCATCTTGACCCAAGCCTGGGCGCACCGAGAGTTGGGCTGGCGCTTGTTGGGCAAATGCCTGAGTGAGTCGACCCAAATCATTGGCGGCGTCTTGTTGATTTTGGGGATGGCCTTGGCCCTGACGAATTTCCTGATCGACGCCGGGATACCGGATGCGGCCATTGAAGCGGTGCAAACGGCCATTCCCAACAAGTACGTGTTCTTGTTGGCGCTGACGGTCTTTTTGTTGCTGGCCGGAGCGCTTATGGAAATCTATGCCGCCATTGTGGTGCTGGTGCCTTTGCTCTTGCCTGTAGCCATGAGTTACGGCATCGACCCGGTGCATTTCGGCATTGTGTTCTTGGCAGCCCTCGAGATGGGTTTTCTGTGTCCGCCCGCGGGCATGAACATTTACTTCTCGTCAGCCATGTTTGGCAAACCCGTTCGCGAGGTGGCAGTGGCGGTGCTACCTGCTTTGTTGGCCATTTTCTTGGGCACGTTGGCCATCGCGTCTGTGCCATGGTTGGCCACTGGCTTGCCAGACCTATTGAAGGCATGACATTCAATCTTCCCAAAGGTGTCAAAGGCCTGTCACAAAGTCTATACAGACTCTCGGCCAATAGATATACGTCGGAGTTCAAATGGCCTTGCGAATTCAAAACCTCAACAAGCATTTTGCCAACGGCAAACATGCATTGCGCGACATCGATCTGAACATTGCCGACGGCGAAATGGTCGCTCTGATCGGTGCGTCGGGTTCGGGTAAATCCACCTTGCTGCGCATGGTGGCGGGTTTGTTAGTGGCCGATGCCGGGCCTGGCTCACTCATTGAAGTGAATGGCCAATGCGTTCAACGAGAAGGTCGCATCGTCAGCGACATCCGCAGCATTCGATCGCAAGTGGGTTTTGTATTCCAGCAGTTCAACTTGGTGGACCGTTTACCCGTTTTGACCAACGTGCTGGTTGGGCGCTTGCACACCATGCCTTGGTTGCGCGGTGTGATGGGCTGGTTCAATGCGCAAGAGCGTTCAGCCGCCTTGGCCGCTTTGGAGCGTGTCGGCATCTTGGACTGCCACAAACAGCGTGCATCGACTTTGTCCGGGGGACAGCAACAACGTGCAGCCATTGCCCGCACCTTGGTTCAGGGGGCCAAGTTGGTCTTGGCCGACGAGCCTATTGCCTCATTGGACCCAGATTCCTCACGCAAGGTGATGGAGATTTTGTCCACCATCCAACGTGAAGACGGCCGCACCGTGATCGTGTCTTTGCATCAAGTGGACATGGCCATTCGCTATTGCCCCCGAGTGATCGCGCTGAACCAAGGCCAAGTGATTTACGACGGCCCTGCTGCGGCCCTCACACCAGCTTTGCTGCGTGACCTGTATGGCATGCAAGCCGACGAGTTTTTGAGTGGCAGCGAGTTGTTGCAGTCTGCGCAGGCTCAAATACCCTCCCCTGTTTTGGCATGGTCCAACAATTTGGCACAAGCCGCCTGATTTTTTCTTTTTACAACCCATTGGAGCTTTCTCATGTTCAAGAAAACCCTCGCTGCTTTGGCCATTGGCCTCAGCTTCACCGCCGCCATGGCCCAAGAGATCAATTTCGGCATCATTTCCACAGAAGCCACACAAAACTTGAAAGCCGACTGGCAGCCCCTACTCGACGACATGGAAAAGCAAACCGGCCTGAAGGTCAAGGCCTTCTTTGCCCCGGATTACGCCGGCATCATCGAAGGCATGCGCTTCAACAAAGTGCAAATGGCCTGGATGGGCAACAAATCGGCCATGGAAGCGGTGGACCGCTCCAACGCTGAAGTGTTCGCCCAAATGGTCAACGCAGATGGCACACAAGGCTATTACTCGCACCTGATCGTGCACAAAGACAGCCCACTGAACAACCTAAACGACATGTTCAGAAACGCCAAAAACCTGAGTTTTGGAAATGGCGATCCCAACTCTACATCTGGTTTTTTAGTGCCTGGCTTCTATGTTTTTGCCCAGAACAAAGTAGATGTTCGCACGGCTTTCAAGGTTTCTCGCAGTGCCAACCATGAAGCTAATGCCTTGGCTGTTGCGAATAAGCAAGTAGATGTCGCAACAAACAACAGCGAGAACTTAGAGAAGTTCAAAGATCGTCAAGCTGCCAAATTCAATGACCTCAAAATCATTTGGACTTCACCCTTGATTCCGTTGGATCCCATGGTCATGAGCAAAAATTTGCCAGAAGCAACCAAATCCAAAATCAAAACCTTTTTTTATAACTACGCCAAAACCGATGCCCGTGAGAAAGAGATCGTGATGAAGATCTCCAAGTTGTCGGGCTTCAAGGCATCGACCAACGAGCAACTCAAGCCGATTCGTCAGTTGGATCTTTTTGCACAGCGCAACAAAATTGATGGTGACACCACCATGTCTGCCGCTGAAAAGCAAACCAAATTGTCAGACATTGACCAAAAATTGGCCGCACTGAAGTAATTTGGATGCGTCTGGCTGCGGGCTCCTCAGTGCATGTGTGTGTGTTGAGGAGTCGCATTGATTGGGGCTGCTGGTTTGGCCCACTTGTTTTGAATTGAGCCCTATGTCATCAGTCACCCACTCTCCATTGCACGACTTAGCCCATACGGCAGCACCCAAGCGCAGTCTGACTTGGTACATGTCGTGGGCCTTCTTGCTTTTGTTGCTGGCGGCTTCTTGGAAAGGTGCTGACATGCGCCCAGCCGAGTTGTTCCGTGATTCGGGCAACATGAGCCAATACGCTGCAGAGTTCTTTCCCCCGAATTTCCGGCAATGGCGGATGTACGTCGACGAGATGATCATCACTTTGCAAATTGCTTTGTGGGGTACAGTTTTGGCCGTGGTGACTGCGGTGCCATTGGCACTCTTGGCGTCATCCAACATCGTGCCATGGTGGGTGTATCAACCTGTGCGTCGTTTGATGGACTCGTTTCGCGCCATTAACGAAATGGTTTTTGCCATGCTCTTTGTGGTGGCGGTAGGCTTGGGACCGTTTGCGGGTGTGCTGGCCTTGTGGATCCACACCGCAGGCATTTTGGCCAAGTTGTTCTCTGAGGCGGTGGAGGCGATCGACCCCCAACCCGTGGAGGGCATTCGGTCCACCGGCGCATCGGCAATGCACGAAATTGTTTACGGTGTGATACCGCAAGTCATGCCACTGTGGATCTCATTCACACTTTACCGATTTGAGTCCAACGTGCGATCTGCATCTGTAGTCGGTATGGTAGGCGCTGGCGGTATCGGCGTTGTTTTGTGGGAAATCATTCGCGGTTTTCAATACGCCGAAACTTGCGCTGTGATGCTGATCATTATTGTGACGGTGAGCATTATTGACCTTGTGTCCGCTCGTATTCGCAAGTTCTTCGTATGAGGTGAACCATGTCACTCACATTGTCAGAAGTGATTAGTTTGCTTGAGCGCCGTGGACAAATTCAGTACGGCATGGAAGCAATAAACCAACTCGAGCACGCGCTGCAGTGCGCGGACCTGGCAGAAAATGCTGGCGAAACACCTGAAATCGTCGTGGCATCATTGCTTCACGACTTGGGGCACTTACTGGTTGAAACCCGTGATGAGCAACAAATGCAAAAGACAAAGCAGGATGACTTACACCAATACATCGCACTGCCATTTATCCGTAGCCTGTTTCCGGCCGCGGTATTGGAACCCATCCGCATGCATGTGGATGCCAAACGATACCTCTGCCTGATCGATCCAAGTTATTGGGCCAGTTTATCGGCCGCATCAAAACACAGCCTGGAGCAGCAAGGGGGGGTGTACAACGTGGCTGAAGCCTCAGCCTTTATTGCGCAGCCTTATGCAGCTGAATCTGTGCGACTGCGCCGTTATGACGACTTGGCCAAAGTGCCTGCAAAGGCAGTGCCTCCCTTGTCTTATTACAACTCCCACCTCAATAAAGTAGTTTTGAAATCTGCTTGAGTCTTGCGCCTGCTGTTGCAAGCCCCGTTCACCATCGGCTCAGTCTGGCATGCGCAGCAAAGACTGCCCCATTTGAATACGTGCACCTGACACCACGCCGTCGGCCCATTCAAACCCAGGTGGTACAAAAATCAAAATGGTGGACCCATGCTCAAACCAACCCATTTCTTGCCCCTTGGCATACAGAGCATCGCAAGGCATCTCGTTGGGCCCCCGGTAACGCAGATTCAACAACACATCCACCGCGTGTAAACGCATGCTCGCGACCAAAACAGCTGCTACGGGCACGATCAAAAATGGAACGCCGGTTTCTGTCTGCATGTGCAACACAGCCCGTTCATTTTTGCAAAACAACTCGGCCACCCGCTTGAGCGCTACCGGATTCACGTTCCAAGTGTCACCTGACACATAGGTCACATGCTTCAAATGGACATGGTGGGGCGCATGAAAACGGTGGTACATGCTGCTGGTCAAGCGCAACGTCACATAGGAACCGCCCTCCAGAACAGCGGGCCAATGCTGGCATCGTTCAGAGGCTCCCACCAGAGATTGCAACTGGTAAGGAAACCCCTTGGCCTGATACACCTGCCCTTGGGTGATGGTCCCGCACTCCCCCACGATCGCATCACAAGGTGACGTGAAACATGCAGGATCTAGATTGACGAGCCTCGCTCCAGGTTTGAGTTCACGCGTGAAACAAGCGTGCAGACTGTCAAATTTCTCATGTTTCGCATCACTCAAATCCAGATCACTGAACATGCGCCATACCGCCATGGACGATTTGACCACCCAAGGATGTCGGATCTGACTCCACCAGCCCATGAAACGGGTCAGTGTGATGCGCGGGATACGGTTGGTCAGCAAAAAGTTGAGGTCTTCTTGAATCATCCACTTTTGAAAAATTTGGCGAATCTTCATCATGTTGTCACTCAATTTGAATAGAAAGAAAGTTCATTGACTCAAGGAAATCAACGTGATCACCACTTGGATAGGACTGGGCGCTTTGGGCGCTTTGACCACTCTGGCGCCGGCCATACGTCAAAGAATTCAACTTTCGCGGGCCAAACACCGATCTTTGGCAGGACATTCGAAAATGGCCAAACGTCTGGCTCGGTTGTTGCCCGGCTACAGTTTTGACGACAGCAGTTTTTTTGCTTGTGATGGCGCACCCACGCAGGTTCAGGCCCAACGCCGAGCTGCCTTCATGGGTCTGGCCAACACCTTGCAAAATCGCCACCCACTGAGCATCCAAGCTTCGGCACAGGCACGGAGCAACATCTCTGACATGCAATTCATTTCGGCGTACCGGGTGCCTTTTCAATTCAGTCCCATGGTCAGAGAGCATCTGAAAGTCGGCTCTTTCTTGCAGTCTGCCCAAGGCGTTCAGGTCACCGATTTGGACGGCCAGGTTTTTTACGATCTGACAGGTTCTTACGGCGTCAACGTGTTTGGCGCAGACTTTTACAAAGAAACCATGCAACTGGGCATGGCCCGAACCCAAGAGCTGGGACCGGTTTTGGGCTCGTATCACCCTGTTGTGGCGAGCAACGCGGAGCGACTCAAAGCCATTTCGGGTTTGGACGAGGTGTCTTTTCACATGTCCGGAACAGAGGCTGTCATGCAAGCCGTCCGGTTGGCCAGGTACCACACACGTCGCAAAAACATTGTGCGGTTTTGTGGTGCATACCATGGCTGGTGGGAAGACGTGCAACCGGGCCCTGGCAACCCCATGCCACCTCGCGAAACCTTCACCCTGAGTGACATGAGCGAGCGAAGCTTGCAGGTGCTGCGCACGCGAAAAGACATTGCTTGCGTGTTGATCAATCCTTTGCAGGCTCTGCACACCAATGCCAATGCGCCCGGTGATTCGACTCTGGTGGACAGCAGCCGACGGGCAAGCTACGACCGCGAGGCCTACACCACTTGGCTCAAAGCATTGAGAAAAGTATGTACGGAGCGGTGCATTGCACTGATCTTTGACGAAGTCTTCTTGGGATTCCGTTTGGCAGCTGGTGGCGCTCAAGCTTATTTTGGCGTTCAAGCCGACATGGTCACTTACGGCAAAACACTGGGCGGCGGTTTTCCGGTTGGCGTTGTGTGCGGGAAGCACGAATGGATGCGCCGGTTCAACGAAAAACGTCCCGCTGACATTTGTTTTGCCCGAGGCACCTTCAACGCACACCCGGCTGTCATGGGTGCCATGTCGGCATTTCTGGACCAACTCGACACACCAGCAGTTCAAGCCATTTACCACGGCCTGGACGAACGATGGAATGCGCGTGCAGCCCTTTTCAACAGCACCATGACGGCGAATGGATTGCCCTTTCAAGTGGCCAACATGTCCAGTGTTTGGACGCTTTTTTACACACAGCCCAGCCGTTACAACTGGATTTTGCAGTACTACCTCAGGCTGCATGGATTGGCGCTCAGTTGGGTGGGTACGGGTCGAATGATCTTCAGCCTCAACTACAGCGATGAAGATTTTGACGCTGTCATGCAAAGGTTTGTACAGGCTGGTCTGGAAATGCAGCGTGACGGATGGTGGTGGCATGCACCCATGATCACCAATCAATCCATTCGCCGTCGCATCCTCAAAGAAACATTGTTTCGTTGACCCATCCTCAACGCTCAACCGCTGAAGGTTGAGCGTTGAAAAATCACTCAACGGCTGATGTGGAGATCTCTGTCGGCAAAACGCTCACCGCGCAACAGTTGCAACGGCGCTTTGTGGTACAGATAAATGTCGTGAAAAGGATCGGTCAAAATTTTGGTCATCCAGACCAAGCCTGTCTGGACATCATGCAAAAAGAACAAATGCACGGTGCGGAACAGCAAAGCGCCGATCCCCAAATAAAGCCAAGCGAATCCAACCGCCCGCATGTACTCCAACAAAGTCTCATGCGCTGGCAATATACCCATGAAGCCTGGATTCATGAATATGGCCAAGGGCAACAATGCCCAAACACTCAACAGCACAACTTTGCGGCGCAGGTTGTAGCCCACCTTGATGTCTTCTTTGAACTCGTTGGTTGCCTCGTTGACATGGTCATAGCCCAAGGGTTCAAAGAAAAAATGTCCCGCTTGACGTGATGTCATCGACACCAGCCAAGCCAATAAAGCCGCTATGGCTGGATCCACAAACATCAATCCATAGGCCACCACAAAGGCCGTCGCACTGAGCAGGTGCAAGGACTGATTGATCCGGCAATGGTGGTAATAGCGGTGATCGTCCCAGCGCTGAACACGCAATGATTCCAAAAATTCTTTCACACGAACCCCTCTTGATGAATGTGACCGAATGATGATCGCTGAGTGTTAAAAATCAGTGACAGCCTTTGTTGTCATCAAATTGTTAAATGCTTCACCCAATATCAGGGGATGTACGAATCAAATCATGACCCCTACTTGGTTGAAAACATTGAGCCGCTCAACCCCAGCTTGCGCATCGCAGTGGTCACAGAAACTTGGCCACCAGAGGTCAATGGTGTAGCGCTCACGCTCTCGCGATTGGTGCAAGAGTTGAGTTTGCGACAACACACCATTCAGCTCATTCGTCCCAAGCAAACACCAAGTGAGACCGGCACGAGCCGAGAGGGCTGGACAGAACTCTTGCTCAAAGGCATGCCTATTCCACGCTACCCTGAACTCAAGTTGGGATTTCCAAGCAAAAAATCACTCATTCAGGCATGGACACAAAAGCGGCCTGACATTGTTCACATTGCCACAGA
Source organism: Limnohabitans sp. Rim28 (assembly GCF_000293865.2). Taxonomy (GTDB): domain Bacteria; phylum Pseudomonadota; class Gammaproteobacteria; order Burkholderiales; family Burkholderiaceae_C; genus Limnohabitans_A. The sequence goes on from NZ_ALKN02000002.1 coordinate 207,817, forward strand.
GGGCCCTTTGGGTTGGTCAGCCTTGCAAGCCGCCAAGGTTTTGCGCCTACCGGTTTCCTCCGATTTCAGAACCAATTTTCAAAGCTACAGCAAACACTATGGCGTAGGCTGGCTACAAAAGCCGATCGTGGCTTACCTGCGTAAATTTCATAACCGCACACACTGCACGATGGTCCCAACACAGGCGATGCGCGAACAACTTCACCAACTGGGGTTCGACAATCTGCACACCGTTGGCCGAGGTGTCAACACCACTTTGTTTCACCCAGATAAACGCAGCCCCGATTTACGTCGGCAGTGGCAAGCCGATGATGAAACCATGGTTTTGTTGTCAGTCGGACGACTGGCTGCAGAAAAAAATCTGGACCTGACCATCAAAACCTACCAAGCACTTTTACAAAACAATCGGAAAGTCAAACTGGTTTTTTGCGGTGATGGCCCTTACCGCGCCAAGCTTCAAGCCGAATGTCCAGACGCGATCTTCATGGGCATGTCAACACAACCGCAACTGGCCGTCGCGTATGCCAGCGCTGACCTGTTTCTTTTCACCAGCCTGACCGAAACATTTGGCAATGTCACACTGGAAGCCTTGGCCAGTGGCACACCTGTGCTGGCATTTGACTGTGCTGCCGCCAAAGAGGTCATAGAAGACGGGCGCAACGGTTGGCTGGTACACAATGAAGACGCGCAGCTTTATGTCTTGCGCGCTTTGGACATCAGTCAGCACATTCAAAATTTAAAAGACACTCGAAAAAACGCGCACACCAGCGTCCTCAAGTGGGAATGGAATGAAATTGCCTTGCAAGTGGAGCGTCTTTTCCGCCAAGTTCTGTCCACCTGTTCACGCAGCTGAGGCGGGTGGCCGCAAAGACATCAGCCAAGGGGCTGCAGCCATCCACAAGGGCAGGCTCATCAACACCATGGTGGTGAACAACGACCACTCCCAAGACACCATGAAGCTGTATGCCGCCAACATCATCAGCACACTCAAATTTTCATTGAAGCCTTGCACAGCGATGGATCGGCCAGCCGACATGCTTTTTTTCCCACGTCTTTGCAACATCGCATTCATTGGAATCAACAGCATGCCACCCGACCAACCCGCCAAGACCAGAACAGGAATCACCACCCATACATCCCGGATGAACGCCAGGCACGGCATCAACACCGCCAAAAGCAAAGCCCATCGCAAGGATTTGCGTGACTTGAAACCCTCCCGCTTAAGTGCCGCCATGATGGCGCCACCCATCACACCCAAGGCCACCACCCCTTGAAGATATGCACCTTGCTGTAAATTCAAGCCACCCTGCGTTTGCGCCCAAACCAAAACGACAAATTGCAGCACCGCGCCAACACCCCAACTCAGAGTGGTCACACGCAAAGACACCCCTCCTAAAGTATCAGCCCACAGTTGTCGGTTATTTCTCCAAAATGGAAGCCATCGGACATCACGCCAGGCCAAAGCATGGGGAACCTTGGGCTCCGTGGGCAGAATCCCTGAATTGCTGATTGCAGACAACCCATACAACAACCCAACGACGGCCAAGCCTGAAACCAATTCGGTTTGCACCAACCATGCAGGCCTGTCTTGAATACCCAACAGATCCATCAAGCCCGGATTTGCGCTGCCCATGCCGATCAACCAACCCCCTAAAACAACGCCACCCAAGATGGACAGCACCATCGTGACTTCGACCCAGGCATTGGCCTGAACAAGCCGCGATGCAGCCACAGTTTCGATGACCAGACCATACTTTGCGGGTGCATAAACTGAAGCGGCCAATCCAGTCAGCGCGAAGGCCAACAAAGGATGCATGCCCATCAACAAGCTCAAAACGGCCAAGATCTTGAGCAAGTTCATCACCGACATGACGTCTCGCTTTGAAAAGCCATCGGCCAAGGGGCCCACCCAACTGGCCATCAAAACATACGACAAAGTGAAAGCAAACTTGAGTAACGGCGCCCAATAACCGGGGTAAGCCTGCTCTTGTAAAAAGCAAACGCCCAGCACCAGCAGTGCGTTGTCGGCTAATCCACAGAAAAACTGGGCCAGGATCAGCCAAAAAAAACCCTTAGGCATTCACAGCGTTACCCGGTGAATTTGCTTCCATGTCTGACGCAAAATCCAACCATTGCGCCAAATCATTTCGGCGACCCACACCTTGGTAGGCAATGCCCAATTCACTCAAAGCCTCAGGGTTGTAGAGATTTCTACCATCCAAGATGAAGGGTTTGTTCATCACCGCTTTCATCGCAGCAAAGTCCGGGTTGTGGAAATTTTTCCATTCAGTCAACACCATCAAAGCATCTGCACCTTCCAGCGCCTGCATATCGGTGGGCGCCAGTGAGAAGTTCTCCAAGATAGCGTTATCTGAACCCAAGTCTTGCTGCAAAGCCAAAAGAGCATGCTCACCCGCAATGGGATCAAAGGCACACACTTCAGCGCCAAGCTCCAAAAGCTGACGAATCACCATGCGACTGGGTGCTTCGCGCATATCGTCCGTGTTGGGCTTAAAGGCCAAGCCCCAAATCGCAATTTTTCGACCCCTCAAATCCATGCCAATGCGCTGGACCAAGCGGTCTACCAAAACCGTCTTTTGTCGCTCATTCACCAACTCTGTTGCAGAAACCACGGCCATCTTGTGACCATAGGCCTTGGCCGTACTCACCAAGGCTTGCGTATCCTTTGGAAAGCAACTGCCGCCGTAACCGCACCCGGCGTACAAAAAGCTGTGACCGATGCGGCTGTCGGCACCGATGCCACGGCGAACATGGTCAACATCGGCATCCAAGGCATCTGCCAAGTTGGCGATTTCATTCATGAATGAAATCCTGGCAGCCAGCATCGCATTGGCAGCGTATTTGGTCAATTCGGCACTGCGCACATCCATCCAAACTGTGCGGGCATGGTGACGGTTGAAACTGGCATACAGATCGCCCATCATGCGCTGGCTTCGTGCTTTGTGAGGGCCATCGTTCAGACCCACAACAATCCGGTCTGGGCGCATGAAGTCATCGATGGCCGCGCCTTCTTTGAGGAATTCTGGGTTAGAAATGACATCGAACAGGTCCATCGACATGCCGCGGTGGGTCAATTCATGCGAAATTGCCGCGCGAACCTTGTCTGCCGTTCCCACTGGAACCGTTGACTTGTTCACCACCAACTTGAAGCCCTTGATATGGCGACCGATGGTGCTGGCCACCGACAACACATGGCCCAAATCAGCAGAGCCGTCTTCCGTGGCGGGTGTACCAACCGCAATGAAAATAATGTCGCCATGCTCAATGGCCTCACAGGCATCGTGAGTGAATCGAATGCGGCCATCGGCCCTGTTACGGTGGAGCAGGTCTTTCAAGCCAGGCTCGTAGATCGGAACTTCGCCATCTCGCAAGAGTTTGATCTTTTCTTCATCCTTGTCCATGCATAAGACTTTGAAACCCAAGTCAGCCAGACAAGCGCCAGTGACCAAGCCCACGTAACCCGATCCAATGACTGTGATTCGCATGACAACACTCCTGAAATAAAAGGAGATGTTGCTGGCCACCTGTTAAAGAGGCGTGTCAAATCAATGATGAATTGATGAATCTGAGTTCAAGCCTGTTCAGGCAAAACTCTGGTGTGAGGGAAGGTCAACTGAAATGTCGATCCCCGTCCCAACTCGCTTTCAATGCGCAGCTCGCCACCATGACGCTGCATCACATGCTTGGCAATCGCCAACCCCAAACCCGTGCCGCCTGTTTCCCTTGAGCGACTTCTGTCAACGCGGTAAAAACGCTCAGTCAGACGCGGCAAATGTTCGGCTGCAATTCCGGGACCGGAATCTTTCACTGCAAAGACCCACCCCTCAGGCTTGTGCGTCCAGGTCAGTTCAATCAAGCCACCCAGTGGTGTGTAACGCACCGCATTGGTCACCAAATTGGACACAGCGCTCATCAACTCCGACCGTGAGCCCAGCAATTGCACATCTGGAACGGGCTCCAGCACCAAATGGTGCGCTGCTCCACCCAACTTGTTCGCCATACCCTCCGACAAGGCCGTCGAATCCATCACGACTTGGGACATCAACCAAGTCAATGACACCTTCTCGTGAAGACCGGGGGGCTGACTGCCCTCAAGCTGAGACAAAGTCAACAGATCAGCCACCAACGACTGCATGCGGTCCGATTGGACTGACATGTGCTGCAAATAATTTTGTGTCTGCTGCGTGTCCAGTGGCAATGATTGGAGGGTTTCGATGAACCCACTCAGTACCGTCAAAGGTGTTCGAATCTCATGGGACACATTGGCCACAAAATCGCGCCGCATGGCATCGGCCTGAGCCATAGCGGTGATGTCGCGCGTGAGCAAAAGCATGCGCCCTTCCCCGTAAGCATGCAAATGAACCGACAACTTTTGGGTGTTCACCATAGAGCTGCTACGCCCCTCAATGACCACCTCAGAACCATGAACAGACTGCGCAAAATAACGTGCAAAAACAGGATCACGCACCAAATGAACGATGTGCTGCATGCGGTCTTTGACAGCGTCTAAACCCAAGTGCGAGGCAGCTGTGCTGTTACACCAATCAATTCGGGCTTCTTCGTCCAACAAAATGACGCCGTTGGGGGAAGCTTGGATGGCCGACAAAAAATCGACCAAACGCCCCTCATGCAAAGCGGCTAATTTTTCTTGTTGTCGCAACAAACGAACAACACGCGTGGCCATGTCGAGCCAAAGACCTTGCCATGGCGGATCATGACGCAGAGTTCTGGCACTGAGCCACCGGTCGAATCGGTCAACCTTCCAGGAAAAGTTCAGGGCATATGCACCAACAGCCACCAAAGCAGCCAAACAAGCCCCTAACTCACCCCCCAAAAACCATCCAGGCATTGCAGCCAAGAAAACGATGAACAGCAATTCAATGATCGCAAAAACCATGCGCAACTCGAATTCAAACGGAGGGATTTGGGGTGAAGCGGTAACCAGCGCCTCGCACAGTTTCAATCATGCTGCCAGCATCGCTCAACGACTCACGCAAACGTTTGACGTGGACATCCACCGTACGTTCTTCGATGTACACATGGTCACCCCAAACTTTATCGAGCAAAGCACCACGGCTGTGTACACGCTCCGGATGGTGCATGAAAAAGTGCAAAAGCTTGAACTCGGTTGGCCCAATCTTCAAGGGCTTATCCGCGAGACTGACACGGTGGGTGTCAGCGTCCAACTGCAAGTCGCCCATTTTCACCAAGCCACCGGTTGCCTCTGGCACACGGCGACGCAAAACTGCCCGAATGCGAGCCAACAATTCGCGCGGCGAAAAGGGTTTGACGATGTAGTCATCAGCGCCCGCATCCAGTCCCGCCACACGGTCGGCCTCGTCACCACGGGCGGTCAGCATCAAAATGGGCACGGCTTTGGTCCGCGCCGAAGCGCGCCACCGACGCGCCAAAGTCAGACCACTTTCGCCCGGCAACATCCAGTCCAGCAAGATGACATCGGGCAAAATTTCGTTCAACTCACGTTGTGCAGTTTCAGCATCTATCGCCCAAATGGGCTGGAAACCGTTGTGCTTCAAGTTGACGGCAATCAGCTCCGCAATGGCGGGCTCGTCCTCAACGATCAGGATGCGGGGTAGTGTTCTCATTGAACCGCTTTTTCAATTTCTGTCAGGGCCGTGTGGCGAACATCAGCGCCCTTGACGACATAGATCACGAACTCGGCAATGTTTTTGGCATGGTCACCGATGCGCTCAATGGCTTTGGCCACAAACAACAAATCCAGGCTGGCCGAAATGGTGCGTGGGTCTTCCATCATGTAAGTGACCAATTTGCGCATAAAGCCGTTGAACTCGGCATCGATCAAATCGTCTTCTTTCAAAATGACCAGGGCTGTGGACACATCCAAACGGGCAAAAGCGTCCAGGGCTTTGCGCAGCAAACCGGTGGCCAAGTCTGCCGCAACGCGCAGTTCAGAAGCCGGTAGATTGCGCGGGCTGCCTTGCTCCAAAATCAACTTGACCATGCGGGCAATGCGCTCTGCCTCGTCACCCGCACGCTCCAGATTGCCGGTGATCTTGGAGATGGCCATCAGCAACCTGAGATCGCGCGCTGTCGGTTGACGGCGGGCAATGATAGATGCCAATTCAGCATCGATTTCAACCTCTAATGAATTGACTTGCTTTTCGGTGGCCACCACTTGGTCGGCCACTTCAGAGCTGAACTGCGCCAAGGCGTAAACCGCATGCCGCGTCTGTGACTCGACCAAACCGCCGAGTTCCAGAACGCGAGAGGAGACGCTTGTGAGCTCGGCGTCGAATTGGCTAGAAATGTGCTTGTCCATGTGTCTCTCCTGATCAGCCGAATCGGCCAGTGATGTAGTCTTCGGTTTCTTGCTTGACGGGCTTCATGAAAATCTGTTCGGTCACACCAAACTCCACCAACTCACCCAAATACATGTAAGCGGTGAAGTCAGACACCCGCGCCGCCTGCTGCATGTTGTGGGTCACGATGGCCACGGTGTAGTCTTTCTTCAACTCGCTCACCAACTCTTCAACTTTGGCGGTCGAAATCGGGTCCAGCGCCGAGGTGGGCTCGTCCAGCAAAATGACTTTGGGCTTGACCGCGACAGAACGTGCAATGCACAGACGCTGTTGCTGGCCACCGGACAAAGACAAACCGCTTTGGCTGAGTTTGTCTTTGACTTCGTTCCAGATGGCAGCCTTGGACAAAGCCCACTCCACACGGTCGTCCATATCAGAGCGGCTCAGGTTTTCATACAGACGAACGCCGAACGCGATGTTGTCGTAAATGGACATGGGGAACGGCGTGGGCTTTTGGAACACCATGCCAACTTGCGCACGCAACAGGTTCAAGTCTTGTTTTTTGTCCAAGATGTTGGTGCCATACAGGTTGATTTCACCCTCTGCACGCTGGCCTGGGTACAAGCTGTACATGCGGTTGAGCGTGCGTAACAGGGTTGACTTGCCGCAACCCGAAGGACCGATGAAGGCGGTCACTTTGTTCTCGGCGATGTTGAGATTGACGTCTTTCAGGCCCTTGAAGGTGCCGTAGAAAAAACTCAGATTGCGAATTTCAATCGCGTTCTTAAGAGGTGTTTGCGTGGTGTTGGGCATGTTGAAACCTTGTCTTTCGATCAAACTTTGACTTTTTCGCGGAAGAAAACGCGGGCCAAGATGTTCAGGGCCAGCACGGTCAGGGTGATGAGCAATGCGCCCCCCCAAGCCAACTGAATCCAGTTTTCATAGGGGCTCATGGCGAATTGGAAGATCACCACCGGTAAGTTGGCCATGGGCGCGCCCATGTTGGTGCTGTAAAACTGGTTGTTGAGGGCCGTGAACAACAAAGGTGCTGTCTCTCCGCTGATGCGGGCCAAGGCCAACAACAAGCCGGTGATCACACCGCTTTTGGCTGCACGCAAGGTCACCATGGTGGAAACCTTCCAACGCGGCGCACCCAAAGCAAAGGCCGCCTCGCGCAAGCTGCCGGGCACCAAACGCAGCATGTTCTCGGTGGTGCGCATGACCACCGGGATCGCGATCAATGACAGGGCCAAACTGCCGGCATAGCCCGAAAAATTACCCACGGTGGCCACCGCAATCGCATAAACAAACAAACCCAACACAATGGACGGAGCAGACAGCATGATGTCGGTCACAAAGCGGGTGAATTCAGCCGTTTTGCTGGTGTCGCCGTATTCGGTCAGGTAGATGCCCGCCAAAATGCCAATGGGTGTGGACACGGCGACTGCCAAGCCCACGATCATCAAGCTGCCCACAATGGCGTTGCGTAAACCACCGCCTTCAGAGCCGGGCGCTGGCGTATCGTTGGTGAACAAAGTCAATTCAAGTGCTGCCAGTCCATTGGAAAACAGCACAAACAAAATCCACAACAAAGCCACCAGCCCCAAGCTCATGGCGATCATGGACAAGGTCAAACCAATCAAATTGGTGCGCTTGCGGCTGCGGTAAAGGGGGGAAGATTCCATCAGCATGGTGTGGCTCGATTCAATGAAGTTTGAAGGTCCTGGCAAAAGTCGCGGGTCATCGGTTGCCTTTGGCTTTTTCGGTGCGGATGATCAGCCACTTGGCCATGGCCAAGACCACGAAAGTGATGCAAAACAAGAGGAAGCCCAAAGCGAAGAGTGTGTTGAAGTGCAAGCCCTCAGCCTCGCCAAATTCGTTGGCCAACACCGAGGCGATCGAAGTGCCCGGAGAAAACAAGGAGGTGGGCATGCGGTTGGCGTTGCCAATCACAAACGTCACGGCCATGGTCTCGCCCAAAGCACGGCCCAAGCCCAACATGATGCCGCCAATCACACCGGTTTGGGTGTAGGGCAACACCACCTTGCGCACCACTTCCCATGTGGTGCAACCCAAACCATAAGCCGACTCACGCAAGATGGGGGGGGTGATTTCAAACACATCGCGCATCACGGCGGCCACAAAGGGCAGCACCATGAAAGACAAAATGATGCCGGCCGCCAAAATGCCCAGGCCGTTGGTGGCACCACCAAACAACCAGCCCACCATGGGCATGCCGCCCAACACCGACTGCAAAGGCACCTGCAAATAGTCGGCATACACCGGCGCGAACACAAACAAGCCGAACATGCCGTAAATGATCGACGGCACAGCCGCCAACAACTCAATGGCCGTGCCCAATGGGCGACGCAACCAGACCGGGCAAGTTTCTGTCAAGAAAACAGCAATACCAAAAGCCAGGGGCACCGCAATCAGCATGGCCAAACCAGCGCTCAACACAGTGCCGACGATCGATATCGCGGCACCAAATTCTTGGTTGATGATGTCCCACTCCACGTAGAACAAAAAATGGGCACCAAACTTGGCAAATGTCGGCCAAGCGTTGACAAAAAGAGAAACGATGATGCCCACCAAGGCGATCAACACCAGCAAAGAAAACGACTGGGTGGTCCGGTGAAAAACAACGTCTTGCAAACGTTGACGCTTGGCAACAACGACCATGTTGGCACTGTGCGCTTCGGATGCAGTCGATGATTGTGTGGTGTTCATGGTCTTATCGGCAGACATACAAAAAATTGAACCTGATTTGAAAAACAAACCACCGACAGTCGTGAAGAATGTCGGTGGTCAAGGGTCAGTTCAAACAACCCTGCAAATCATCACTTGGTGTTGACCTGGTTCCAAACACGTTGACGGATCTGATTGGTCAAAGAATCAGGCAGTGGCACGTACTCGAGTTCCAGAGCCATTTGCTTGCCATTTTTGAAGGCCCAGTCAAAGAACTTCAACACTTCTGCAGACTGTGCTTTGTCAGCGGGCGTCTTGTACATCAAAATGAAAGAAGCTGTGGTGACAGGGTAAGACTTGGCACCAGGCTGATCCACGATGGACAGACCCATGCCAGGAACGCTGAACCAGTCGGCACCAGCAGCCGCAGCAGCAAACGTCTCGTCGTCAGGCATCACGTAGTTGCCGGCCTTATTTTGCAGAGCCATCACAGCAATGTTGTTTTTCTTGGCGTAAGCGTATTCCACATAACCGATAGAGCCTTTGGTGCGGGACACGTTGGCTGCAACACCCTCGTTGCCCTTGCCACCCACGGATGTAGGGGCTGGCCACTTGACCGCAGCGCCCTTGCCCACGGTGTCCAACCACTCTTTGCTGACGGTAGACAGGTAATCGGTCCAGTTGAAGGTGGTGCCAGAACCGTCAGCGCGGTGCACCACGGTGATGGTGGTGTCAGGCAAACGCTTGCCTGGGTTCAAAGCGGCCAACTTGGGGTCGTTCCATTTGCTGATCTTGCCCATGAACATTTCGGCCAACACAGGACCGGTCACGCGCAAGTCGCCCTTACCAAAACCGTCCAGGTTAAAGATTGGAACTGTGCCGCCGATGATGGCGGGGAACTGCACCATGCCGTCTTTGTCCAGGTCAGCACCGCTGACAGGCGCGTCTGTGGCACCAAAAGCCACCGTCTTGGCGCGGATCTGACGGATACCGCCGGAAGAGCCAATCGACTGATAGTTCAAGCCCACGCCAGTTTCTTTTTTGTAGGCTTCAGCCCACTTGGCGTAGATAGGGAAAGGGAATGTAGCGCCAGCGCCGGTGATGTCGGCAGCCCATGTGGTGGCTGCCACAGCGCTCAGACCGATGGCGGCCACGAGGGATTTAAATTTCAGCATTTCAGCTCCTGTTTCAGGTTCAAAAGAATTCTTATCAACAGCCTGTTTGCTGTTGATTGACCTGACTTTAGCCGCCAATTGTGACAAGTTTGTGTCAAAAAACCTTGATTTAAATGGCAAATAACGGGTACTCGAAGGGCCTGCTGGCCAAAAACTGAACTTTTTAGCCTTGCACTGAGCTGCTTTGCATCAAAACCAGAGCTTATGGCTTTGGGGCGCATGCTTCGCAGCCCCGTTTGCCCCAAGGTCAAAAAACTCATGGCTTTCTCGCTATGTGATCAGCATATCGCCGCCAGGCACCCAGGCCAGAGACCCAGGGTGGATCAGGCCCCTTGTGGTCACTGCGGTCGCCTCGTTCTTTGCCAGCGTGACTGTCGTTGAACTGGGCTTGGGGCAAGACTTTCATCCATTGCTCAAGCTGATCATCTGAATCAAAGACCTTTGGGCCCTGAATGTTCCAGATGGAAAACGAGCGCGTGTCGCGGCATGGGGTTTTATGTAAAAACCATTGAAAGCCACCGACGACCTGCTCCCGGTCAGATGGCCCAGCTGGGCATCAGCGTCCCATCAGAACCACATGGGGTGGCGAGAAGACGTGCGCGGCTGCACGGATACAACAGCTTTATCCGCTGGATGGATGAAGAAAGTACGTCCATGAAACGCAACTTATTTCAAAAGAATAAACCTCTGCCCGTGTTGTTGCAGAAAGCGCAATGCCAAGATTATTTATTCAGCCCTTTTAATCGTCACACAAATGAAACAACCGCTCTGTAAATTGAAAGATCCTTAACTCGGAGCAACTTTTCATGTCTCACTCATTCGACCCCATTGACAACACATCCAACAATGAGCACTTCCAAGAAGTGCTTGACAATGCACTGAGCAGCCCTTCACGCCGTTCTATTTTGCGCGGCGGCTTGGGCCTGGCCTCCATGTTTGCTTTGCCCATGTTGCCCGGTTGCGGCGGCTCCTCCGCAGCAAGCAATACATTGCCCGCTTTGGCCAGCAGCACCTTGCTGAAGTTCACGCCGGTTGCCAAGAGCATTGCCGACCAAGTATGGGTTCCCGCAGGCTACACCGCCAAAGTCCTGCATGCCACTGGCGACACCATCAAAACAGGCGTTGCGGCCTACTCCAATGCAGGCACCGACGACGCTGAAAGCTGGGCCAACCGCGTGGGTGACCAGCATGACGGCACTGAGATTTTCTACATCGGCTCCAACGGCAAATCCAAAGGCAGCTACAGCTACGCATCCGGCGACAAAGCCGTGCTGGCCGTCAACAATGAAAGCTCGGCAGAAGCGCACTTGCTGCATCCGACAGGCCAAACCTCTGGCGCTGCCATCGGTAAAAAATTCGACCAGTTCGGCAGCTGGCCTTTGGGTGTTCGTCCCGCGTCTGAATCCATCAAAGAAATTCTGTCGCACGGCGTCACGCTGGTGGAAGTGAACTTGGACGCGAGCGGCAAGCCCACTGGCTATAACGCGACATCGTCCTTGAACCGCAGAATCACACCTGAGACACCCATGAATGTCACGGGCCCTGCTGCTGAGCTGGCGAACTTGAAGGCCATGATGGTCACCAAGTTTGACCCCACGGGCGCCACAACCCGGGGCACGCTGAACAACTGCGGCACCGGCATCACCCCTTGGGGCACCTTGATCACTTGTGAAGAAAACTGGGCCACCTACTTCACCATGCCAGCGGGCTCTACGGTGCCCACTGACGCCAAGTTGATCGCCTCGCGCGCACGCTATGGTGTTCAGACCACCGCCACTTCCGCCACGGCCACCACCTCGCGCACGCAAGGCTGGCACACGGTGACCGACGCAGACCCCACCTCCAGGTTTGCGCGTTGGAACGTGTCCGCATCGGGTGCCAGTGCGGCGGCTGACTTCCGCAACGAGCCACAAACCTTTGGCTACAACGTTGAAATCGACCCGGCCAATCCAAGCTCGGTGCCTGCAAAACGCATGTCCATGGGCCGCTTTGCCCACGAGGCCGCCGTTTGCGGTGTCCCTGTGATCGGCAAACCCTTGGCCTTCTACATGGGCTGCGATTCCCGCAACGAATACATCTACAAATTTGTCAGCACCAAGACCTGGGACGCAGCCGACATCGGCGGCGGCATTGCAGCTGGCGACAAATACCTCTGCGAAGGCAAGTTGTACGTTGCCAAATTCGACGCCACGGGCAAAGGTGAGTGGTTGGAGCTGAGCATCAACAACCCTTTGATCAAGGCTGCATCTTTCGGCTTCACCAGCCAAGCCGAAGTGTTGGTGCACACACGGGTTGCCGCTGACGCCGCAGGCGCCACCAAAATGGACCGACCAGAGTGGGGCGCGGTCAACCACGCCAACGGCGAGATCTACTTTGCATTGACCAACAACAATGCATCCAACAGAACGCCTGCAAAGACCGATGCTGCCAACCCCCGCGCTTACAAAGACAACGACGGACTGGGTCGTGACGGCAATCCCAACGGCCACATCATCCGTTTCAAAGAAACCAACAACATGGCAGAAGCCACCACCTTCACCTGGGACATTTTCTTGTTTGGCGCTGAAGAAGATGCGGCTGCAGCCAACGTCAATATTTCTGGCCTGACTGCAGCCAACTCTTTCTCCTCACCAGACGGTCTGTGGTTCAGCAAGTCCACCGGCATTTGCTGGATCCAGACCGACGATGGCGCTTTCACCGACGAAACCAACTGCATGTTGGTGGCCGCTGTACCGGGCACTGTGGGCGATGGCGGTGCCTTCACCGTCAGCAACACCATGACCGTGGCCAACGTTGCCACGACCATGACCCAAAACACCTTCGTGGGCGGCATCTTGGGCGAGTCACGCTTGCGCCGCTTCTTGGTCGGCCCCAAGGGCGCAGAAGTCACGGGCATCACCGAGACGGCTGATGGCAAAGCGATTTTTGTCGGCATTCAGCACCCCGCTGAAGAAGCCACAGCCTACAACGACGTCAGCAAGGGCGTCTGGCCCACCAACGCCAGCAACGGCGTGGGTGGTGTTTACGGTGCAGGCTCCCGTGCTCGTTCGGCCACCATCGTCATCACCAAAGACGACGGCGGCAAGATCGGTCTGTAATCGAGTGGACAGGTGGATTGACGGCGAGGGCTGTTGCCTCGCGTTAGCCACCTGACTGCTACAGAAGGACAAACCCACCCTCACTTGGATGATTCCTCGTGGGGGTTTTTCTTTTTTCCCATCTGCAGTTCACATGTTTTCGTCTCAAGCATTTTTAACGCGGTCATTCTCGGTGCTCGTTGTCGCATTTTTTTTGGTGGCCTGCGGCGGTTCAGGGTCAGGGCCTGATGCCACCACAGTCCCTGGCGCACAGACACCACCTGCTGACGGTGCGGTCGTACTTAAAACGCCTGTTTTGTCTTTCAACGACACGGGCCTTGACGTAACCGATGGCGTCACAAGCAACGGCAGGTGGGGTGTTGAAAGCGCAGGCATCGATTGGGAATTTTCGCTGGACCAAGGCAGCAGTTGGACGCGCGGATCTGGCGCTTCTTTCGCTGTGACAGGAGACGGCGCCAAAGTCATTTGGGTCCGCGCACGGGACGATGCCGGCAACAAGTCTGAGATCGTGCGCGTCAACTGTGTTTTAGACACGACACCACCCGCTGCTTTGGGCGTTGCCGGCCAAACCGAAGGGTTCACCAACAGCTTGAGACTCTCGGGTATAGAACCCGGTGCGCGCTGGGAGTATTCGCTAGATGAGCAACGCTCATGGGCTCCTGGTCAATGCAGCGCGCTGGGCATTTTGGGCAACAACCTGAGCCGCATCTGGTTGCGTCAATTGGACTTGGCCGGCAACGCGTCTGGCGCCCAAGCTTTTGACTTGAAAAGCCCGACACTGGTCGCCCACGAGGCGTCAGGCAACCCATTGCAACCCAGTGTTTTGACGACGGGCTTGCAGACCTATTTGATCCATGGCGTTGTGGTGCGCGGAGATGCAGACTATGTCACTTGGAACATTCCCAAGGGTCAAAAGGTGCTGTCGGTCAAACTGGTGCAGTACGTGTCGGAAGATGCGATCGCCTTTTATGCATTGCAACGCAACAAGGTGTTTGACGCGGGCATCGATGTGTCGCGCATGCTGGTTTACGGCCACATGGGACCCAGTGATTTGGGGCGCAATGTGTTGGCCAATGTGCCCAAGTCGCAACTGGGTGAAGGTGCCATGACGCTGTGGTTCCAGCAAACCGGCCCCTTACCCACTCAGTATGCGATCGAAGTGGTGTTGGCCCCTGCAGATTGATTCAACAGCCTGAATGTGGCACTGACCATTAACGAAATTGCCACTTCACACCCAAGTTCAGCCTGTTGTTTCGTGGCTCGTAAGTGCCTCTGTCCACCCCAACCAAACTCACCCAATGGACATCCGAGTCGTCCACCCAAGTCCAGCGTGCATAGGGTTCGAGTTCACCTCGACGGGTTTGGAGCTTCTGACTGATTTGAAAGTAAGCACCCTTGCGCTGGGTATTGGTCACATCTTGCAAACTGGTATTCACTTGTGACAAGCGTGACACATGCTCTCCCCACAAGAGCCAGCCTGCGTCGACTGTCCAACGCTGATCACCAAGCGATTGCCAACGCACGGGCAACCACACTTGGGTTGACAGGCGGTCATAGCCACCAAAACCCAGGCTGGTGGTGCCACGCAAAAAATTAGCATGACTGTGCAAAGCCAAGCCGACCTGCCACTGAGGTTGGGATGTGGATGCTCTGAGCGCTCGCCAGCGGGTGTCGACGTTCAGCACCGAATCCAAACGCCCCGACGGAACGCTGTTGTAAGTTTGCAAGCCAACATGCGCATCGGCCTCCAAGGTGTAGGCGCCCAAACGCCGGCTTTGCCAGTGCAAGCCCAACTCAGGGCCTTTCAAGTTCATTTGCGGTTCGCTGTAATCCTGCCATCCAGCGCTCAGCTGCCACCCTCCCAAAGGGCCATCGGTCTGCGCTTGGGCCGAACCGATAGCCCCCAAAACCCACCCTGCTGCGCAAAGGCTCAGTGTGTGAGACACACCGAACAGACCCACACACCGAACGCCGCCAACCATTGAGAACATGAAAGCCCTTTCAACACCGTCAAGCCATTGTTCTGCAAGTGTTTGACAGCTTCACGACAAAGGTCATGCAATGCATCATCTTGGGCTTTGACCCATCAGTTCGTTTTTGTCATTCAAATGACACATTGACACCCCACAATTCCATATTCATCGAATCAAAGAAACGGAATCGCCATGAAAGTCGGAATCAACGGTATGGGCCGCATTGGCCGTTTGGCCTTGCGTGCGGCCATGGGCGCAGCCGAGCGCCAACTGGACGACCCGCGCGCAGGCAACCGTCTGGAGGTGGTGCACCTGAACGAACTCAAGGGCGGCGCAGCGGCCACCGCGCATTTGCTGGCCTTTGACAGCGTACAAGGCAAATGGCGAGAGCGCATCGAGGCAGAGGGAGACAGCCAGATCCGAATAGGTGAGCGCACACTCTCATTTTCTTCTCACGCCAACCCGGCCGACATCCCTTGGGGCGACCTGGGCGTGGATGTGGTGCTGGAGTGCACCGGCAAGTTTTTGACGCCCGAAACCATCCAAGGCCACTTGGCCCGGGGTGCCAAACGCGTCATCGTGGCAGCGCCCATCAAGTTGGGCGATGTGCTGAACATCGTGGTGGGCATCAACCACACGCTCTACAACCCGGCCAGAGACCGCATCGTCACGGCCGCATCCTGCACCACCAACTGCCTGGCTCCGGTGGTCAAAGTCGTGCACGAAGCCATTGGCATCAAGCATGGCCAAATCACCACCATCCACGACCCAACCAACACCAACTTGGTGGTGGACGCGCCACACAAAGACCTGCGCCGCGCCCGCAGCGCCATGGTGAGCCTGGCCCCCACCACCACCGGCAGCGCCACGGCGATTGCCCTGATTTACCCCGAGCTCAAAGGCAAGCTCAACGGCCACGCGGTGCGTGCCCCAGTGCTCAATGCGTCGCTCACCGACTGCGTGTTCGAGATGAAACGCGAAACCAGCGCCGAAGAAGTCAATGCCTTGTTTGCCGAAGCCGCACGCGGCCCACTGGCGGGCATTTTGGGTTACGAGGAACGCCCCTTGGTGAGCGTGGACTACGCCCGCGACACACGCAGCGCCATCGTGGACGCGCTGTCCACCATGGTCACCGACGGCACGCTGCTCAAGATCTACGCCTGGTACGACAACGAAATGGGCTACGCCTGCCGCATGGTCGATTTGGCCTGCCACATGAACGAGGTGGGCATCTGAGATGAACGCGGCTGAACGCCATGACGGCATCGTCACCGCCGCAGAGCGGAACTACGGCATCGTGACCGCCGCCTATTGGGGCTTCACCCTGACCGACGGCGCTTTGCGCATGTTGGTGCTGCTGCACTTTTACAAGCTGGGTTACTCCCCGTTCACGCTGGCCTTTTTGTTCTTGCTCTACGAAGGTGCGGGCGTGCTGGCCAACCTGATCGGCGGCTGGTTGGCAACGCGCTTTGGCATTGCCCGCATGCTCACGGTGGGCTTGGTCACACAAATCATCGGCTTTGGTTTGCTCTCGGCCTTGCAACCGGACTGGACAGCGGCCATGTCGGTGGCCTGGGTGGTGCTGGCGCAAGGCATTTGCGGTGTGGCCAAAGACTTGACCAAGACCGCCAGCAAGTCGGCCATCAAGATCACCCAGGCGCAAGCCAAAGACACGGGCAACGGCCAACTCTTCAAGTGGGTGGCCTGGTTCACCGGCAGCAAAAACGCCATGAAGGGCTTTGGATTTTTTTTGGGTGGTTTGCTGCTCGAGACGCTGGGTTTTCAGGGCTCGCTGTGGGCCATGGCCGGCCTGCTCGCCTTGGTGCTGCTGGGTGTGGTGACCAGCTTGCCGCCCATGATGGGCAAGAGCAAGCCTTCTGGCTCGGCCAAAGAGTTGTTTGCCAAAAACCCGGGCATCAACGCTTTGGCCGCCGCGCGCGTGGCTTTGTTTGGGGCGCGTGATGTGTGGTTTGTGGTGGGCGTGCCGGTGTTCTTGTATTCGGTGGGCTGGACCTTCACCATGGTGGGCGGCTTTTTGGCGGCCTGGACGATTGGCTATGGCTTGGTGCAGGCGCTGGCGCCACAGATCGTGCGGCGCAGCGCCGATGGACTGAGCCATGAGGTGCCTGCAGCGCGTTGGTGGTCGGCCGTGCTGGCGGTCATTCCGCTGGGCATTGCGGCAGCCGTGTGGCTGCAAGCGCCGCAACTGGAATGGTGGGTGGTGGGGGGGCTGAGTTTGTTTGGCTTTGCTTTTGCCATCAATTCGTCGGTGCACAGCTATTTGGTGCTGGCCTATGCCGGCTCTGAAAAAGCGGCCGAAGACGTGGGCTTTTATTACGCGGCCAATGCGCTGGGCCGCTTCATGGGCACCTTGTTGTCGGGCTTGCTTTACCAATGGGGCGGCTTGTTGTACGCGCTGCTGGGCTCGGCCCTGATGCTGGCGGCGTGCTGGCTGGCCACGCTGCGCTTGCCCATGGGCCTGCTGACACACAGCGCTGCAGAAAAGGTGGCACCATGAACCCGGTATCTTTATTCAGCGTCATGGACGAGGACGTGGCCGTCAAGGCCTTGGCGGCGTTGGCGCAAAGCTCGCGCCTCAAAGTGTTTCGCGCCATTGTGGGCGCGGGGCCCGAGGGCGTTCAGCCCGGGCAACTGTCTGCAGCGCTCGACATTCCGGCCAACACACTGTCGTTTCACCTCAAAGAATTGCACCACGCCGCCTTGGTCAGCGTGCAACGCGAAGGCCGCTTTTTGCGCTACCGCGCCGACCTGAGCGCCATGCAAAGCCTGATGGACTTTTTGACCGCCCACTGCTGCCAAGGCGTGCCTTGTGGCGATATGCTCAATTTGGCTTGCGAACCAGCCCGCTGCTGAAGATGAAAGCCGAGCACAAAGGAAACTTTGTCTGGCTCTTCATCCAACTTTCATTCTTCCGTCACATAATCTGCACCTTCACTGCCCACCCACATCGCCGCCCATGCAAACCCGATCCCTTTACGCTGCCATTGACTTGGGTTCCAACAGTTTTCGCTTGGAAATTGGGCAAATGGACCTTGGCCAACTGCGCCGTGTGGAATACATCAAAGAAACCGTGCGCCAAGGCAACGGTCTGGATGCCGACCGGAACTTGACGTTGGAAGCCATGGAGCGCGGTTGGGAATGCTTGGCCCGCTTTGGTGAGCGCATTGCGGGCTTCAAACCCAGCCAGGTACGTGCCGTGGCCACACAAACCTTGCGCGAAGCCCGCAACCGGGATGTGTTTTTGGCCAAGGCCAAACAGATTTTGGGTTTCCCGATTGAAGTCATTGCCGGCCGCGAAGAGGCGCGCTTGATTTATTTGGGCGTTTCACACCTCTTGCCGCAATCTGCTGAACGTCGATTGGTGGTGGACATTGGTGGCCGTTCAACCGAGATGATTTTGGGCCAGCAGGAAACCGCCAGCACGATGGAGTCTTACCGGGTGGGCAGTGTGGCTTGGTCCATGAAGTACTTTCCGGATGGCTTGTGGACCGCATCCAGCTTCAAGGCCGCCGAAATCGCAGCCAAAGCGGTTTTGGACGAAGCCCAAATATTGTTCAGCAAGGACCAATGGGACCGCTGCTACGGTTCATCGGGTACGGTGGGCGCGGTAACGGACATACTGAGCGCCGCGGGATGGCCAGAAGGCCAAGTCACACGTGACGGTTTGGCTTGGCTCAAAGAGCGATTGATCAAAGCCCAAAAAATGGACAACCTCCGCTTGGAGGGCATCAAGGAGGACCGCAGACCCGTCATTGGTGGTGGTTTGGCCGTCCTGCAAGCGGTGTTTGACTTGTTGCAAATCAACGAAATGCACGCCGCACAAGGGGCGCTCAGGCACGGGGCTTTATACGACTTGATTGACCGTGAAAGCACGCACGATGTGCGGTCTTCGATGGTGGATTCCCTGGCGCAACGTTTTGGCGTTGACAAATTGCAAGCAGATCGCGTTTCAAAGACTGCGCAAATGGTTTTGTCGTCCTTGCTGGCCACAACGGTTGCCGGTATGGAAGGCGATCACCAGCGCTTGTTCAAAAAACTGCACTGGGCATGCCAAGTGCATGAAACAGGCATGCGCATTTCGCACAGCGATTACCACAAGCATGGCGCCTATATTTTGGACAACACCGACCTGCCCGGCTTTACTTTGGACGAGTTGCACCGCTTGAGCCAACTGGTGCTGGGGCACCGCGGCAAATTGCGCAAACTCGACTCAGAATTGGAAGACCTCAGCTTTGTGCAACAACTGATGGCCTTGCGCTTGGCGGTCATTCTTTGCCACGCTCGGCGCGACCCGGATTTGTCTGGCTTGCAATTTGAGTTCAATGCCGCACGGCGAACGGCCCAAGTGAACATCGGTGCCGAATGGGCAGAGCTTTGGCCTCAATCCGCCCATTTGCTGCGCGAAGAAAAGTCGGCTTGGCAAAAAACAGACTGGGCCTTTGGGGTGTATCTGGACTGAGTGCTGGATCACACTTGACCATGCCAACATGAGCGACAGTGTGCTTGTCAATTGATTTTTAACGGTATAAACTGTATGCACCGTTAATTTCAAGGTATACACACCATGGCACAAACCCCCTCGAACACGGCCGCTCAAAAGCGCCCTGTCACCAAGACCACCCCAGCTGCGGCAGCCCCCAAAGCTGTGAAAGCTGCGTCCAAGCCACCGGCCAAGCCTGCGACCAAGACCCCAGCCAAATCGGCCGCGCCTGTTGACAAGACGGTCATCCCTCCAGCCCCAACGGCAGCACCAAAAACAAGCACGACACCCGCCAAGCCTGCCAAGGAAAAAAAGGTCAAAGTGGTGCGTGACAGCTTCACTCTGCCCAAAACCGAGTTGCTGCAAATTGCCGACATGAAAAAACGCGCCATGGCATTGGGCGTTGAAGTGAAAAAGAGCGAGTTGATCCGTGCAGGCCTTCAAGCACTGAGCACCATGACCGACGCGCCTTTCAAGAAAGCGCTGGGCAACGTGCCCACCATCAAAACCGGCAGACCCGCCAAGGGCTGATCAGCCTCAGAGCATCTCGGGGCCCGTCACTGACATCAGCACGGTCTGGCCTTGGCCATCGCGTTGTCGGTGTCGCAACCACCACACCGACCCTTTTCGAATGGCGCAGGCCTCTTCAGGCATGCCCAGCAATTGCGCCACAACACCGCCCAATGCAGGCTGATGGCCCACCAACAACACTGGGTACTTGGCATCGGGCCAACCCGAAGTCTCCAAAATATCTTGCACCGTGGCGCCAGGTGACAAAGCATCGCGCACTTTGTACTTGCGCTTTAAGGCCTGCACGGTTTGCTCGGCCCTGACGGCTGGGCTGCTCAAAACCCGAGTCCCCTGCGGCAAATGGGCGTCCAGCCAAACCGACATGCGATCGGCCTGCTTGCGGCCCCGAGGCGTCAAGGCCCTGAGCATGTCCTCCTCACCCGACTCGGCTTCGTGGGCTTCGGCATGTCGCCAAATGATCAAATCCATGACATTCAACCTGAATAGGGGTCAGCGCTGTAACGCTGCATCAAGGCTTGCTGAGCCCCCGGCCCGGGTGCGGTCAAACCCACGCGGTGGTACTGCCCATTGGACGACAAATCCCAAGCATCTCGCCCATCGTGCAAGTAGGCGATCAGGCATTCGTCGATGATCCGCTGGCGCAATGCCGGATCTTGAACCGGCCATGCCAGCTCAATTCTGCGCGTCATGTTGCGGCTCATCCAGTCGGCGCTGGACAGGTAAAGCGATTCGGCTTGGTCGGCGCAAAAGTAAAACACGCGCGAGTGCTCGAGAAAACGACCGATCACCGAGCGCACCCGAATGTTTTCGCTCATGCCCACCACCCCTGCAGGCAGCATGCAGGCACCGCGCACAATCAGGTCAATCTTGGCGCCCTTTTGACCCGCCTCCAACAAGGCTTCGATCAGAGGCACATCGGTCAAAGCGTTCATCTTGATGACAATGCGCGCAAAATGGCCGCGCGCTGCAGCCTGCCCAACGGCCTTGATGCGGGCCTGCATGTCGGCATGCAACTGAAAGGGCGCCACCAACAGGCGTTTCATTTTGGGCAAACGACTCTGGCTGGCCAAATGGCCAAACAGTTGGTCCATGTCAGAGGTGATGGCCGCATCGGCCGTCAAGTAACTGATGTCGGTGTACAGCGCTGCGGTTCTTCGGTTGTAGTTGCCGGTGGACAAATGACCGTAGCGGCGCAATGTGCGGCCCTCGCGGCGGGTGACCAAGAGCATCTTGGCGTGGGTCTTGAGGCCCACGATGCCATACACCACCTGGGCACCAATCGCTTCAAGTTGCTCAGCCCAATTGATGTTGGCTTCTTCGTCAAAACGGGCTTTGAGTTCGACCACCGCAGTGACTTCTTTACCCCGGCGCACCGCCTCGCGCAACAGGTCCATCATGGTGGTGTCACTGCCTGCACGGTAGATGGTTTGCTTGATGGCCAAGACATTCGGGTCTTGCACAGCCTCTCGCAAAAAGGACAAGACCCCATCAAAGGTCTCAAAGGGCTGATGGATCATCACATCGCCCTGTTTGAGCCGGGCAAACACCGAGCCGTTCTGGGGCAGTTGCGCCGGAAAACTGGCTTTGTACGGCGGAAACAGCAGCTCAGGTGCGTTGACCAGGTCAATCAACTGCATCAGGCGAACCAAATTGACGGGACCATTGACGCGGAAAACAGCCGCCTCGGGCAATCGGAATTCTTTGCGCAAAAACTCCGCCAAACGAGGTGCGCAACTGGCAGACACTTCGAGCCTGACGGCTTGCCCGTAATTGCGATGCTGCAGACCTTGTCGCAGCGCCATGCGCAAATTGGCTATTTCGTCCTCGTCGACGGCCAATTCAGAGTGGCGTGTGACCCTGAACTGAGAGAACTGTCCGACCTCACGCCCCGGAAACAATTCCGACAAGTGCGAGCGGATCACGCTGGACAACAACACATAGGCCGTGCTGCTGCCGCAGACGCTCGCAGGCAATGGAATCAAGCGAGACAAAACACGAGGGACTTTGACAATGGCGATCTCATTGGACCGACCAAAGGCGTCTTTGCCCGACAACTGAACGATGAAGTTCAAGGATTTGTTGGCCACCTGAGGAAACGGGTGCGCAGGATCCAGACTCACGGGAACCAACAAGGGTTGAACTTCACGGTGAAAGTAATTGCGCACCCATTGACGCTGTTCGGCGTTGCGCTCGCCGTGCGACAAGATGCGGTAACCCTTGCGCTCCAGGGCTGGCAACAAATCGTCGTTGTACAAGGCGTACTGACGCGCCACCATGGCATTGGTTTTGTCGGCAATTTCTTGCAGGCTTTGAGACGTGTAAGGGCCTGATTTCAAACCTTGCAAACAGCCCATGACGTGGGGTTCGGCTCGGACCTCAAAAAACTCATCGGTATTGGACGAGACGATGCACAAATAACGCAAGCGCTCCAGCACGGGCACTTCGGGTCGGTGGGCCCAATCGAGCACCCGCTCGTTGAAGGCCAATATGCTCAAGTCTCGGTCAAGCAAACCCAATGAAGACTCGTCCGATGTAAACGGTTTGACAGGTTCGGCCATGGTATTTTTTAGTTTGATCAATTCATTCTAAAAACCAGGCATGTCAATTTGATGACAATTTGGTGAATCGCTTCGTCAAATTTCACATTTGTTTGACGGGCACCAAATAAGACTTAAACAAGGCGACAGTTTCAGGCCAAGCAAATTTTTCGGCACGCGCACGGGCTTGATGTCGGCCGACTTGAAGTGCATCTTCCACAGCCTGCATCAGGTTTTCGGACAGAACACCACCCAAGACTTGACCAGAACCACCCAAGACCTGTAAGGGGCCGTCGACCGGATAGGCCGCTACAGGGGTTCCACTGGCCATGGCCTCGAGCATGACCAGGCCAAATGTTTCATGCCGGGACGGAAAAACAAAGACATCTGCCGCCGCAAAAACACGTGCCAGTTGGGGGCGGGGCAAGACGCCCATCCAAATCACACCCGGATAACGGGCCTTGAGTTGGGTTTCCAGCGGACCTTCACCACACACGATGCGGGTGCCTTCAAACTTCAAATCCAAAAAGGCATCGATGTTTTTTTCGTAAGACACACGGCCCACATACAGCGCCAGTGGTCTTGGCAAGCTTTGAAACTCCGGCAAATTCAAGGGTTCTGAGTGGTAATTGAACAAACGCAGATCCACGCCGTGGGTCCAGGGTTTGAGCTTTTGAAACCCCCGAGATGCCAGCATCTCAAGAACACCTTGTGTGGGCACCATGACCCCAGACGAAGGCCCATGAAACCGACGAAAAAGGCCGTACCCCATCCACAAGGGAATGCGCAATGCCGCTTGCAAAATTTCAGGAAACTTGGTGTGAAATGCTGTGGTGAATGACCAGCCTTTTTTGAGGCAGTGCTTTCTGGCAGCCCAGCCCAAAGGGCCCTCAGTGGCAATGTGCACCGCGTCGGGCTTCAATGCGTCCAGCATGTTGGCCAACGTTCGGTAAGGTCGGATGGCCAAGTCGATGCCCGCATAGCCTGGACAGCTTCGTTTGTTGAACTGACCAGGGTGGATGACCGAGACATCCACTCCCAACGGTCCCAACTCTTGAACCAATTCGTGCAGCGTAGTGACCACGCCGTTGACCTGCGGATGCCATGCATCGGTGATCAATGCAAGCCTCATGACTGCAAAACTTTCATAGATTTGGCCAGCGATAAAACGCCCGCCTGCCCGCCCCAATGGATGATTTCCAGTCGTCCATCAGCATGTTCGACCAGCGCTGTTCGGCTTTCTACCCAATCCCCATCGTTGCAGTACAAAACACCGTTCACATCTCTGATCTCAGCGTGGTGAATGTGGCCGCACACCACACCGTCATAACCGCGCCGCTTGGCTTCCTGGGCGACAGCCACTTCAAAGTCACTGATGAAGTTCACAGCTTTTTTGACCTTGAGCTTCAAATACGCCGACAAGGACCAGTAGCCCCAGCCCATGCGTGCCCTGACTGTGTTCAGATGTCGGTTCAAGCGAAGGGACAATTCGTAGAGCCAGTCGCCTGTGTAAGCCAACCATTTCGCGCATTGAATGACCCCGTCGAAATGGTCTCCATGCACGACCCAAAGCTTGAGCCCTTTGGCTGTGGTGTGGGTGGTGTCGTGAAGCACTTCAACACCGCCAAAAGCATGACCGACAAAATGCCTTGCAAATTCGTCGTGGTTGCCCGGTACGTATATCACGCGACAACCTTTACGTGCACGGCGCAGTAATTTTTGCACCACATCGTTGTGACTTTGCGGCCAAAACCAACGCCTGCGCAACTGCCAGCCGTCAACGATGTCACCCACCAAATACAACACGTCGCTGGGGTGATTTTTCAAGAAGTCCAACAGGGCTTCAGCCTGAAAACCGGGCGTACCAATGTGCAGATCAGATATGAAAATCGCCCGCAGACGTTGGCGGTCTGGGGGCGTTTCTTCATCGTCCTGGTCGTCTGCTGCCGTGGACAGCATCTGTCGAAGTGGGTACGGCACCTGAAAGTCTTGCTGTGTCACCGGGCTTTTGAGAGCGCCTAGGGATACAAGCTGGCTTGCTGGCGCAGTCATTGGGCACCTGATGCAAAGTGTTTTTTGTAGCGTGCAGGCAAATCTGCGGTGCGCATCATCATGGGCAAATCTGCGGTGTTGAAATCCGGATCCCAAGCAGGCGCGCCCAGCACTTTGGCACCCAATCGAAGGTAACCCTTGATCAGCGCTGGCGGTTCGATCGACAGGTGGTGGTCCAGCTGTTCAACCGGCAGCGCCAAGCGGGGGCGCACATGGAACTGGATATCGGCCAAATGGCTATGGCGTAACTGGTGCCAAATGCTGGCGGCCACATCGCCGGTGACCACGCCGTTGTGCAGCATGGGAATGCTGGCACAGCCGATCATGGTGTCCAAGCGGTTGCGGTCCATGAATTCAAACAAAGCGCCCCACAAGGCCATGATCACCCCACCGTGGCGGTGATCCACATGCACGCAACTGCGTCCCAACTCGACCATGCGCTTGCGCATGCCGCGCAAACGGGTCAGGTCAAATTCGGTGTCGCTGTAAGTGCTGCCAATGCGCTTGGCCTGCACAGGTGTCAACACCCGATAAGTTCCAATCACTTGGCCTGTGGCCGTGTCGCGCACCAACAGGTGCTCGCAGTAGTCATCGAACACATCGATGTCGTGGCCCTCGATGGTCTTGGGCAGACGCGCACCGAGTTCGGTGGCAAAAACAGAATACCTCAGGCGTTGCGCTTCACGAACTTCGTCTTGATGTTGCGCCCAGCTGACCTGAATGGTGCTTTGCACGCGGCGAGGTAAGAAGTCAACTTGGGCTTGATTTGATCTTGGATGAAGTGACCCCCTGGGCAACTGGACCGGCGACAAATCAAAAGTGGGGTTGGGGATTTCTTTCATGGCACACGCTCCTTTTCATCAATAAGACGATGGTGCGTGGCGAACGTGTCAAGAAAATGTCTTTGGCATGAAAATTACGTGACGCACTGGGCGGCGACCGATTGCATCAAACCCTCAAGCTGATCGAGCGCGTCTTGAATCGTGATCTCAAACCAACCGTCTTTTTGACCCAAGTCATCCCATATCCTGAGCTGAATCGCCTCGGCAAAAAATGCCTGGCGTTCAAAATCATCACACTCGTCTTCACTCAGGTGGCCGCCTTGGTGGGTCAAACTTCTCAGGCTTTGTGGCGACAGTTTTCGTGCGTAACTGGCACGCGTGGTGACCAAGTACCGTTTGGCCAACACATGCAGGCGCACAGGCTCAGAAACGGCCAAGCCAAACAAGGGCTCTAAAAGCCTTGAACCCAAAGCGGCATGACCTTTGACAGCCGGATCTGTAGTTGGAGCACTTGGTTGTGACCACAAGTGGCCTACGTCGTGCAGCCAACTGGCCAACTGCAATTCCAAGCTGGCACCCGACTTTTCTGCCAGTCGGCCGCACTGCCACGCGTGCGCCAAATGGGTCACACGCTCACCCGAATGAATGCGGTGAGCTGCTTGGCGGTAGAGACCGATGATGTCTGCGGTACTGAAATGCATCGCAGCATTCTGAGTGCGTGAGATGTCAAATGGATGACAGATTGCCTTGTTCTTTTCAGGTTTTCTGACAACGACTTGCGGTAAGGTCGCTGCTTTTACAGGAGTCTTCATGATCTTAGAACTCGCCGACTTCCGCATTCATGCCGGTCAGCAAGCCGCGTTTGAAAAAGCCATCGAACTGGGCCTGAGCACCGTGGCCTGCAAAGCCAAGGGTTACCGGGGCGCCAAAGTCAACCGATGCATTGAAAACCCCGAGCGTTTTGTGCTGCAAATTTTTTGGGACAACTTGGAAGACCACACCGTGGGCTTTCGCGAGTCAGCACTTTTTACCGAATGGCGTGCCATCGTCGGCCCATTTTTCGCGGCACCGCCCCACGTTGAGCATTTCGAGTTGACTTACGCCTCTGCTTGATGGCGGGATCAGTCGGCTTGGTGGCCTTGCACCAAGCGCGACAAAAGATGCACAAATTGGCTTTGCTCTTGCGGGGTCAGCGGACTCAGGATTTTTTCCTGAATCCGCGCCACATCTTTTTGAACTTGGCCCAGGGCCTGCACACCTGCGGCGGTGACCACCAAAAGTTTTCGTCGGCGATCGTTCGGATCGGCTTTTCGCTCAACCCAAGCTTTGGCCTCCAAACGGCCAATGACCGATCCCGATGTCGCAGGGTCAAACGCCACCCGTTTGGCCAAACTCACTTGGTCTATGCCCGGGCTGTCCAGCAAGGCATTCAAAATCGCAAATTGAACCGGCGTGATATCGGCGTCGGTCAACTGTTCGGCAAAGATGGACACCGCGATTTGCTGAGCGCGACGAATCAAATGTCCTGGGGTGGCATGAAGATCAATACTTTTGACTGTGTTCATAAGTTACCGGGGTGACTAGAGGGTCTGTTGGGTTTCAAAAGATCGGATTAACATCAAACGTCCATTTTTTTGAAAGCACGTCATGAGCTTTGTGTTTCCACCTTCTCCGCCTGTTTCGGTGCCCGTATTGGGCAAAACGGAGCGCTTTCCGGTTCACCGCATTTACTGTGTTGGGCGCAATTATGAAGAGCACGCCAAAGAAATGGGCTTTACCGGCCGTGAGCCGCCCTTCTTTTTTCTCAAGCCCACAGACAGCCTCGTGGTCGTCGAGGCTGGCCAAACCGGCTCGATGCCCTACCCCAGCTTGACCCAGAACCTGCATCACGAGATTGAATTGGTGGTGGCCATTGGCAAAGGCGGTCGCAACATCTCGGCAGCCGACTCGATCACGCACATTTACGGTTATGCCGTGGGCTTGGACATGACGCGCCGTGACCTGCAAAACGAGATGAAAAAACAAGGCCGTCCCTGGTGCATTGGCAAAGCGTTCGACCACTCTGGCCCCATCGGTCCCATCACACCGATTGCCCAAACCACCGACATCAACCATGCCGAAATCAGCCTGCAGGTCAACGGTGCTGACCGCCAGCGCAGCCACATCTCCAAGCTCATCTGGAGCGTGGCTGAAACCATCGAACACCTGTCGGCGGCGTGGGAACTGCAGGCCGGCGATTTGATTTACACCGGCACCCCAGAGGGCGTCGCTGCGGTGGTCAAAGGCGATTTATTGGTCGGATCGGTGGCAGGCCTGTCGCCATTGCAAATCAAGATGGTTTGATCACCAAGCCCAGTCAATGGGCCTCTGAAAAACATGAATAAAAGTGCTCAAAACCCATAAAACATAGTGTTTACCCTATATTTTTGTATTTTAACTTGCAACATAATTCATGTTTCATCTTTAAACCGACCGAGCGGTTGGTTTAATATGGCATGGTTCGAACACCCCACAGGAGACAAGCTCATGAAAAAAATTCTGCAACAAACGGCCTTGGCCGCAGGCCTGATGGCCGTTGGTTTTGGCGTTCACGCCCAGACCATCACTCTGAAGGTTCACCACTTCTTGGGCCCACAAACCATTCAGCACACCACCATGCTGGGAGACTGGTGCAGAAACATTGCACGCGACTCCAAGGACCGCCTGAAATGCGACATTTTCCCAGCCATGCAGTTGGGTGGAACACCGGTCCAGCTTTACGAGCAGACCCGTGATGGCGTGGTGGATGTGGCTTGGACTTTGCAAATTCACACGCCCCGTTTGGCCAAGTTGGAAGTGTTCGAATTGCCCTTCATGATGACCAATGCCGAGGCCACCAGCCGTGCAGCTTGGGACTATGCACAAAAGTTCGCCCAAGACGACTTCAAAGATGTGAAGATGCTGGCCATTCACGTGCACGGCCCAGGCAACATCTACACCAAAGCCAAGCCTGTGACCCAAATGGCCGACTTGAAAGGCATGAAGGTTCGCGCGCCCACTCGCCAATCCAGCCGCATGCTGGCCCTGATGGGTGCGACACCCGTGTCCATGCCTGTGCCCCAAGTGCCTGAAGCTTTGTCCAAAGGCGTCATTGACGGTGCTGTGATTCCTTACGAAGTGGCGCCCAGCCTGAAAGTCAACGAGTTGACCAACTTCACGGCCGAGACCGATCGCACTTACAACGCGCTGTACACCACCGTGTTTGTGATGCCCATGAACAAGGCCAAGTACGACTCGTTGCCTGCCGATCTGAAAGCGGTGATTGACAAAAATTCGGGACGCGAACTGTCTGCCTTCATGGGCAAAACACAGTCGGGTCACGATGCTGTCGGTAAAAAAGTTTTTGAAGCCAGCGCGAACCAAAAAATCAGCATCATCCCCAAGGCTGAGCTTGAAAAATGGAAGAAAGCGACCGACAGCTTGGACGACGCTTGGGTGGCTGACATGACCAGCAAAGGCATGGATGGCAAAGGCATGTTGCAAAGTGCTACTGACTTGATCAAGCAGTACACCAAGTAAGCACCAGCCCCGCATTCAAAAAGAGCAGGAGCACCTCCTGCTCTTTTTTTCGACTCTTCGATTGCGGTCTATTGATTTTTTTTAAACGCAACGGTCATGCACCAAACCACCTGCGAACTTTGAGTTCACCATGATGTTTTCTAAAGTCCTTGAGCGAATCGCCTTGATGTGCAGCCTGCTGGGAGGGCTGGTGTTGACTGCTGTCATGCTCATGACCTGCTACAGCTTGTTTGGGCGCAACGTGTTGGGCTCGGCGCTCATTGGTGACTTTGAATTGACCGGGGTAGGCGCTGGCGCCGCCATTGCTTTGTTCATGCCGCTGTGTCAGCTCAGGCGCGAAAACATCATCGTTGACTTCTTCACCGCCAAATGCACGGAATCCACCTTGTTTCGTTTGGACCGATTAGGCGATGCCTTGATGACTGTGATATTTGCTTTGTTGTCTTGGCGCTGCGGCTTGGCTGCCATCAACGCCAAAGAAACCATGGGGGCATCCATGCTCTTGGGCTTTCCTGACTGGATCGTGTTCACCAGCATGTGCATTCCGTTTGGCATCACTGCGCTGATTGCAGCCGCGCAAGCCACTCAAACTGTCCAACATCACAGGGCCGTGTCATGACACCCATCAGTTTGGCTTTGATGATTTTCGGCATCATGCTGTGCCTGATGGTGATCCGCGTTCCGATTGCAGGCGCCATGTTCTTGGCGGGTACGGCCGGCTTTGTTTTGCAAACGGGTTTCACGCCCTTTTTGAACTTTTTGAACAACCTCGCCTTCGCGCGATTGGCCAACTACGATTTGTCGGTGATCCCCCTGTTCATTTTGATGGGGCACTTTGCAACACAAGGCGGCATCAGCAAAGCCCTGTTTCAATTTGCTGCAGCGGTCATGGGCCGCTTCAAAGGCGGATTGGCCATGGGGGCTGTTTTGGCCAGTGGCGCGTTTGGTGCCATTTGTGGCTCCTCAGTGGCCACCGCAGCCACCATCACGGGCGTGGCTTTGCCCGAAATGAAACGCCACGGCTACTCGGGTCGCTTGTCCACCGGCACTTTGGCCGCTGGGGGCACCTTGGGCATTTTGATTCCACCCTCTGTGCCTTTGGTGATTTATGCCATCTTGACGCAGCAAAACATCGCCAAATTGTTTGCCGCAGCCATGTTGCCTGGGATCATCGCCATGGTGGGCTACATGATCGCTATTGCGATTTATGTGCGACTGGTTCCGGGCCAAGCGCCCGACCAAGAAGAGCGTGAAAAACTCACCTTTCAATCTCTGCAAGGCATTTTGCCCATCGCCATGATTTTTGTGGTCGTCTTTGGCGGTATCTATGGCGGCTTGTTCACCCCCACCGAAGGTGCCGCCGTGGGTGCTGCATCCACGTTTCTGGCGGCGCTCCTCAAGCGCGAGTTGACTTGGTCCAAGTTTTTGCATTGCTTCCACGCCACCGCGCTCAGCACGGCCATGATTTTTCTGATTTTCATGGGCGCGGATGTGATGAATGCGGCTTTGGCCAGGACGCAAGTACCCGGCCATTTGGCCGAGTTGGTGGTGTCCATGAACTTGGCTCCCCTGTTGGTGGTCTCAGGCATCTTGCTGCTGTATGTGGTGTTGGGCGCCGTGATGGACGAGTTGTCCATGTTGCTGCTGACCATCCCGATCTTTTTCCCGATCATCATGAAGCTGGACTTCGGGATGACGCCAGAACACACCGCCATCTGGTTTGGCATCATGGTCCTCATGACGGTTGGCTTTGGCATGCTGGCACCGCCCGTGGGCCTGAATGTGTACGTGGTCAATGGGATGGCCAAGGATGTGCCATTGAGCGAGAGTTACAAAGGCGTCATGCCCTTCCTGATCAGTGACACACTGCGAACTTTGCTCTTGCTGTTTTTCCCAGGCATCTCACTGTTCCTGATCCAGTACTTGACCTGATAGCCAACACCCACCAGACAAGCCTCCGGCTTACCCCAGCCCGGAGGCTTTTTTCATGCGGAACTGGTTAGACTCTGACCTTGAACCCCGTCCATCACCACGCCTCATCAGTCCACCCATGATGTTTGACCGCACCATTCGACATTGCCGCCAATGTGGCGCTCTGGTTGCTCGCAGGCTGCCCGACGACGGCGACACCAAGCTGCGCGCCATTTGCACCGTCTGCCACACCGTGCATTACGAAAACCCGCTGAACGTGGTGGGCACCGTGCCCCACTGGGGTGAGCAGGTCTTGCTGTGCAAGCGCAACATCGAGCCGCGCAAAGGCAAGTGGACACTGCCCGCCGGTTTCATGGAGTTGGGCGAATCCACCTCCGAGGGCGCAGCCCGCGAGACCACCGAAGAAGCCGGGGCGCAGTTCATCATGGAAGACCTGCTCACGGTGATGAGCGTGCCGCGTGTGGGCCAGGTGCACCTGTATTACCGCGCACGCTTGACCAGCGACGTGTTTGACCCCGGCCATGAGACCATGGAAGCGCGCCTGTTCACAGAAGCAGAAATTCCTTGGGACGAATTGGCTTTTCGCACCGTCAAGGAAACCCTGGAGCACTACTTTGCCGACCGCCGTGCGGGCCAATTTGGCACGCACGCGTTCGACATTGCCTGAACGCTGCACAGATCAAATGTCAATCGCGGCAGCCGATCCGGCCTGCTTGCGCAGTTCAAACTTCTGAATTTTGCCTGTGCTGGTTTTGGGCAGCTCGCCAAACACCACCGCACGCGGCACCTTGAAGCCCGCCAGGTGCTGTTTGCAATGGGCCACGATCTGCTCGGCCGTGACCTGGGCATCGGCCTTCAGCTCCACAAAGGCGCATGGCGTCTCACCCCAACGCACATCGGGCTTGGCCACCACAGCCGCCGCCAGCACAGCGGGGTGGCGGTACAACACGTCTTCGACCTCGATCGATGAAATGTTCTCGCCGCCCGAAATGATGATGTCTTTGCTGCGGTCCTTGATCTTGAAGTAGCCATCGGGGTACTGCACCGCCAAATCGCCGCTGTGGAACCACCCGCCAGCAAAGGCCTCTTGCGTGGCCTTGGGGTTCTTCAGATAACCCTTCATGGTGATGTTGCCCTTGAACATGATCTCGCCCATGGTTTCGCCGTCTTGTGGCACGGGCTCCATGGTTTCGGGGTTGAGCACGCGCACATCGCGCTGCAGGTGGTAGCGCACACCCTGGCGGGCGTTCAGGCGGGCACGCTCGCCAATGTCGAGCGCGTCCCACTCGGGGTGCTTGGGGCACACCGTGGCCGGGCCATACACCTCGGTCAAGCCGTACACATGGGTCAAGTCAAAACCCATTTGCTCCATGCCTTCGATCATCGAGGCCGGGGGCGCAGCGCCCGCCACCATGGCCTGGATGCCCGCAGGCACACCCGCCTTCATGGCCGCCGGGGCATTGACCAGCAGGCCGTGCACGATGGGTGCGCCGCAGTAATGCGTGACGCCGTGGTCGCGCATGGCATCGAAGATGGCCAGCGCGTCCACCTTGCGCAAACACACGTTCACGCCCGCACGCGCCGCCACCGTCCAGGGAAAGCACCAGCCGTTGCAATGGAACATGGGCAGCGTCCACAGATAGGTCGCATGCTTGGGCATGTCCCATTCCAGAATGTTCGAAATCGCATTGGTCGCCGCGCCCCGGTGGTGGTACACCACGCCTTTGGGGTTGCCCGTGGTGCCACTGGTGTAGTTCAGGGCAATCGCATCCCACTCGTTGGCGGGCAGGCTCCAGGCAAAGTCGGCGTCGCCCCTGGCCACAAAGGCTTCGTAGGTGAGCGTGCCCAGCTTGTCGCTTGTGCCTGAATACAGCGCATCCTCCACATCGATCACCAGCAAGGGCCGTGTGGACTGGCGCAGCGCCAAGGCTTTTTTCATCACGCCCGCAAATTCCGGGTCCACGATCACCGCCTTGGCCTCCCCGTGGTCGAGCATGAAGGCCACCGTTTCTGGGTCGAGCCGGGTATTGAGCGCGTTGAGCACCGCGCCGGCCATGGGAATACCAAAATGCGCCTCCACCATGGGCGGCGTATTGGGCAGCATCACAGCCACCGTGTCGTTCTTGCCGATCCCGGCCTGCGTGAGGGCACTGGCCAACTGCCTGGAGCGCCGGTAAGTGGTGGCCCAATCTTGGCGCAAGTCACCGTGCACAATGGCCAAACGGGTTGGGTACACCTCAGCGGTGCGCTCGATGAAACTCAACGGCGAAATGGGCGCATGGTTGGCAGGGGTCTGAGGCAGATCCTGATCGAAGATGCTGACTTTGGTATCGGTCATGAAATGGTCCTATGGCGTCTGACGGTTGAATGGTCCACAGTTTGCCTGACCCGGCGCTGAAATCCATGCTGGTTTGCCCCGAAACAGCACCTGGCAGGCCCGTCTTATCGGTGAAAATAGCCAGATGGCCATCCCCCAGTCTTTCATCCAAGAGCTGTTGTCCCGCGTCGACGTGGTCGACATCGTGGGCAAGTATGTGCAGCTCAAGAAAGGCGGCGTCAACTTCATGGGCTTGTGCCCGTTCCATGGCGAGAAATCCCCCAGCTTCAGCGTCAGCCCCACCAAGCAGTTTTTCCACTGCTTTGGGTGCGGCAAAAACGGCAACGCCATCGGCTTTTTGATGGAGCACGCGGGCATGACCTTCATTGAGGCGGTCAAAGACTTGGCCCAGCAAACCGGCATGCAGGTGCCCGAAGAGCAGCAATCACCCGAAGACCGCGCCCGCGCCGCCGCCGCCAAAGCCAAGCAAGACAGCCTGAGCGATGTGCTCGAAAAAGCAGGCGAGGCTTACCGCGATCAGCTCAAGATCACCCCGCACGCCATCGACTACCTCAAGGGCCGGGGCTTGTCGGGGCAAATCGCCAAACGTTTTGGTCTGGGCTACGCGCCCGAGGGCTGGCGCTCGCTGGCCAGCATCTTCCCTAAATACGATGACCCGCTCTTGGCCGAATCGGGTTTGGTCATCGTCAACGAAGAAGACGACAAACGCTACGACCGTTTTCGGGACCGGATCATGTTCCCGATCCGCAACATCAAGGGCGAGTGCATCGGCTTTGGCGGACGGGTGATTGGCAGCGGCACACCCAAGTATTTGAACTCGCCAGAAACTCCGGTGTTCCACAAAGGCCGCGAGCTGTATGGTTTGTATGAGGCCCGCGAAGCCCTGCACAGCGCAGGCTATGTGCTGGTGACCGAAGGCTACATGGACGTGGTGGCCTTGGCGCAGCTGGGCTTTGCCAACGCCGTGGCCACGCTGGGCACGGCCTGCACGCCTGACCATGTGCAAAAGCTGTTCCGCTTCACCGACTCGGTGGTCTTCAGTTTTGACGGCGACGGTGCAGGCCGACGCGCCGCCCGTAAAGCACTCGACGGTGCTTTGCCCTACGCCACCGATGTGCGCAGCATCAAGTTTTTGTTCTTACCCGCCGAACACGACCCCGACAGCTATGTGCGCGAGTTTGGCCAAGAGGCTTTTGCCGAGCAGATCAAGCAGGCCATGCCCTTGTCGCGCTTTTTGATCGAAGCGGCCAGCGCTGACTGCGACCTGCAAAGTGCCGAAGGCCGCGCTCGCCTGTCGAGCCAAGCCAGACCCCTTTGGCAATTGCTGCCCGAAGGCGCACTCAAGCAACAACTTTTGTCAGAACTGGCGCAACTCATCCAGCTGGAAACGGCTGGGCTTGAAAAACTCTGGGCCCAACAAGCGGCCACCGACCAGCGCTATGCGCCCGCAGCCCGTGGCCTTGGTGCTGGCACCCCCCCTGCGCCCCAGATGGCCACCAATGCGGCCTTCAGCCGCGTCGCCAATCCTTCGGACAGGGGCGATCACCCCTTTGAGCCCAGCTATGGCGCACCACCCGGCTGGGCTGGCGATGCAAGCTTGGCCCAAAGCGCAGCCGCCTTTGACAAACCCTACAACCCTGGCACCAACCAGTGGCCCCGCAAGAACCCCAACTGGACGCCGGGCGGCAAGTTTGTGAACGGCAAATACAAGCGTGAACCTGCGCCTTTGTACACCGGCCCGCGCACCGTGCCGGCCAGCCGGGCTGACCATGCAGCGCGTGTTCTGCTGGGCAACATGGCTTTGTGGGAAAGCATGGGCGGCGAAGACCATGCCATGCTGTGTGCTCTGCCTGCGCCCCACGGCCCTTTGTTTGCCTGGCTCGAATCGCAATTTCACGAACAAGGGGCTTTGGGGTGGTCCACTTTGCGCGAGCACATGCAAGACCAGCCTTTTGCCGAAGAAGCCAAACGCTGGGTGGCGCAAGACAAAATGAATGTGGTGGCTGGCAGCGAAGAGGCCACCCCGCCTGATGTGCAAGAAGCCCGGCTAGAGCTGCGCAGGCTGCTCAACATGCTCATGGTGGATCACTTGCAACAACTCAAGAACGAAGCCCTGGCCCAACACCAAGCCGGTTCAGACCCCGACGCACTGGCACGTTACAGCAGCCTGGACAAACGCTGGCGCGAACTCAAAGCCGCCGCGGCCTTGGTCTCTCCAGACTGAGGCTTATTTGCCCACCAGCTGATTGAACTTCTCGGCCTCGAAAGTTTCACGGGCAGCGCCCACACCCGGCACAGGCATCTGCTGCTGTGCGCACAAGACCTCAAGGGCTTTCCAAATCATCGAGATCTGTTGCTCCTGACCGGCCGCGTTGTCGATCAAGCCCCGCAATGCCTGACTCACCGGATCGTCGTCTTGGGTGATGCCATAGGCGCTGAACTTGCGATCGGTCCCCGACACATCGGCGCTCTCACCTTGCTTGGAGGGAATGATGCGGGCCGGAATGCCCACTGCGGTGGCCCCGGCAGGCACAGGCTTGATGACCACGGCGTTGCTGCCAATCTTGGCCCCATCGCCCACTTCAAAGCCGCCCAGCACCTTGGCCCCGGCACTGACCACCACATCTTTGCCCAATGTGGGGTGACGTTTGGCCCCTTTGTAAAGCGAGGTACCGCCCAAAGTCACGCCTTGGTAAATCGTGCAACCGTCACCGATCTCGGCCGTTTCCCCCACCACCACGCCCATGGCATGGTCAAAAAACACGCGCTCGCCGATCTTGGCCCCAGGGTGGATTTCGATGCCCGTCAAACCCCGCGAAACGTGCGAGATGAAACGACCCAACCACTTGAAACCATGATTCCAGCACCAATGGGCCCGGCGGTGCAGCACCAAAGCATGCAAGCCGGGGTAGCAGGTCAGCACTTCCCAAGCGGAGCGGGCAGCTGGGTCGCGGTCAAGAATGCACTGAATGTCGGAGCGAAGGCGAGAAAACATAGGCCAGAGTCTATCGCTTGACTTGTTTGTTTGCGTCAGCAGCCTGCATCATGGCTTTGGCCACCCCGCGCAAGATGTGGATTTCCTCGGGGCTGAGGGCAGCGCGGTTGAAAAGTTGGTTCAGCCGAGGCATGAGTTTTTTGGGCGCAGCCGGGTCCAAAAAACCAATGTCGGTCAACGCTTGCTCCCAATGCGTGAGCATGCCGGCCACTTGTTGCGCATCGGCTTGATCAGCGGGCGGTACCGCGTCTTGGACGGGAAAGCCCCCCAAAGCCACACGCCAGTCATAAGCCACCACCTGGATGGCCGAGCCCAAGTTGAGCGAGCCAAACTGCGGATGGGTGGGAATGGACAAGGCCACATGGCAACGGTAAACGTCCTCGTTCTTCATGCCAAAACGCTCAGACCCGAACAAGAAAGCCACGCTGTGCGCAGGGGCACCGGGCTGGGTGAGTTCAGCAAAATGTTCACGCGGCGAACGGGTAGGCGGGCCGAAGTCACGCGGCGTCATGGCCGTGGCGCACAGATGGGTCACACCGTCCAAAGCTTCTTCCAGCGTGTCCACCACACGGGCTTTGGCCAGCACATCGTTGGCCCCACTGGCACGTTGAATGGTTTCCTCTTTGCGCAGCACATTGGGCCAACGCGGGGCCACCAAAACCAACTCGTCAAAGCCCATGACTTTCAGTGCACGGGCGGCGGCGCCCACATTGCCAGCATGGCTGGTTTCTATCAGGATGAATCGCGTTTGCATGCCCCGATTGTCCATGCTGGAGCCCACCCCGCCGGGCTTGCCCCTGCGCTCGGTGACGCACAAATGACGAACGCCCTGGTTTTTCATGAGAAAATGCTGGCCTTGCCGCCGCGATCGTGCGAAGGCCCACCCCGTTCTTCACACAATTCATGTCGTCCAATCTCCACCCCATGCTCAATGTGGCCATCAAGGCTGCACGCGCCGCTGGCGCCCTCATCAACCGTGCTGCGCTCGACGTGGAAGCGGTTCGCATCTCGCAAAAGCAAGTCAACGACTTCGTCACCGAAGTTGACCACGCCAGTGAAAAAATCATCATCGAAACCTTGCTGACCGCCTACCCCGACCACGGCATCTTGGCCGAAGAATCGGGCCGCGAATTCGGCAACCCGCTCGCTGACCACATCTGGATCATCGACCCCTTGGACGGCACGACCAACTTCATCCACGGCTTTCCTGTTTACTGCGTGAGCATTGCTTTGCAAGTGCGCGGCAAGATCGAGCAAGCCGTCATTTACGACCCCACCCGCAACGACCTGTTCACCGCCACCAAAGGCCGTGGCGCCTTCATGAACGACCGCCGCCTGCGCGTGAGCAAGCGCATCCGCCTTCAAGAATGCATCATCTCCACCGGTTTCCCTTTCCGCAAGGGCGACAACTTCAACCAGTACTTGCGCATGATGGGCGACGTGATGCAACGCACCGCCGGCCTGCGCCGCCCCGGCTCTGCCGCGCTCGATCTGGCTTATGTGGCGGCGGGCTTCACCGACGGCTTTTTTGAAACCGGCCTGTCACCTTGGGACGTGGCTGCGGGCTCTCTCTTGGTCACCGAAGCCGGTGGCCTGATCGGCAACTTCACGGGCGAGTCTGACTTTTTGGAACAAAAAGAATGTTTGGCCGGTGCACCCCGCATCTACGGCCAACTGGTCAGCATCTTGGGCCGGTACAGCAAATTTGCCAGTGCCGGTGACAAAGCTGCGGTACGCACCGCCGTGGATGCCCTGAACCGCGAGCGCACAGGCGACATGCATCACCCGGACGCCGAAGTCACAGACGGCCCCGCCGCTGAAAGCACCGAAGCGGCCAGCGAAGAACGCAAAGACGCGCCGTTTTAAGCACGCGACCGACGCGCCCAACCCGCGTCTTCAGCTCGAAAAAAAGCACCCATACAGGGTGCTTTTTTGTGCCTGTCAGCCGATCAGTTGCCGGCTTTTGACTCTTCGCTTGAATCGCCCTCGGCGGGCGGTAAACGCATGGCCAGCACCTTGTCGATGGCGCGGCCGTCCATGTCCACGATTTCCAGCTTCCAACCTTCCCAGACCACCGAGTCGGCCACTTTGGGCAAGGTGCCGGTCAGCAGCATGATCATGCCGCTCAAGGTGTGGTAACGGCCACGTTCTTCTTCAGGCACTTCTTCGAGGTCCAAACGGTCCTTGAGTTCCGGCACAGGAATGTGGCCGTCCAGCAGCCAACTGCCGTCGTCGCGCTGCACCGCCCAAGAGGTTTCGGGGTCACGCGGCTGGAATTCACCAGTGATGGCTTCAATCAAATCTTGCAGTGTGATGATGCCCTGCACCTCACCGTACTCGTCGATCACAAAGGCCATGTGCACATCCGACAACCTGAAGTTGTCGAGCAACTCCATGCCAGTGATGGTCTCGGGCACATACAAAGGGGCTTGCAAACTCTGTTGTTGCAAAGACTGCGGTTGCGAAGGCTCCTTCAAGGCGCGGGCCAGCCACTGGCGGGCGTTGATCACGCCCATAATATTTTCAATGCCGCCTTGCACCACCGGGAAACGGGCGTGGTCAGACTCTTCAATCTGGCGCAGGTTCTCCTCGAAGGAATCGTCCACATCCAAGCACACGATGTCGGCACGCGGCACCATGAGCGAGCCGATCTGGCGGTCGTCCAACCGGAACACGTTGCGCACCATGGTGTGCTCGTGCGACTCGATCACGCCGGCTGAAGTCCCCTCCACCAGCATGGCATGGATTTCTTCCTCGGTCACAGGCGTGCCCTTGGTCTCCTTCACACCCATCAGGCGCAACAAGGCACGGGTGGAGGCCGACAACAAAATCACAAACGGCTTGGTGGCCAAGGCCAAAAAATTGATGGGCCGTGCCACCAAGCGGGCAAAAGTCTCTGGATAAGACTGGCCAATGCGCTTGGGCACCAATTCGCCCACCACGATCGAGAAATAAGTGATGGTCAAGACCACCAAGGCGGTGGCGCCAAAGCTGGCATAAGACTGCGAAACACCCAAACTCACCAGCCACTGCGACAAGGGCTCTGCCAGTGCGGCTTCACCCACGATACCGTTCAAAACACCGATGGATGTGATGCCAATTTGAATGGTGGACAAAAAACGGGTGGGGTCTTCGCCCAATTTGACAGCTGCTGCGGCGCCGCTGTCGCCCTCATCAATCAACTTCTGAAGTCTTGCTTTTCTGGCGGTGACCAACGCAATTTCAGACATGGCAAACAAGCCATTCAGGCAGATGAGGGCAAAAAGTATCGCTATTTCCATACAAGGGGCTCGATGAAGCCCTGGGAGTTTCGTTGCCACGATTGTAAAGAAGCCCGCTCCTCACTCCCACTAAAATCAACCCTTGCTTTTCAAACCCACTCCTGAATCCGGCGATTTTGATGCAAGTCAATCCCGTTCTTGATGCCAAACGACCACTTCACAGCCCCCAGCCCCGCTGACTACGCTGGCCACACCCCCATGATGGTCCAGTACCTGGGCATCAAGGCGGAATTCCCAGACACGCTGGTGTTCTACCGCATGGGCGACTTTTACGAGTTGTTCTTTGCCGACGCTGAAAAAGCTGCAGGCCTGCTCGACATCACTTTGACGCGCCGGGGCCAATCGGCCGGGCAGCCGGTCATGATGGCGGGCGTGCCTTTTCATTCGATGGAAACCTACCTGGCACGTTTGATCAAATTGGGCGAGTCGGTCGCCATCTGCGAGCAAGTGGGCGATGTGGGCACTGCCAAAGGCCCGGTGGAGCGCAAAGTGGTGCGCGTGGTCACCCCTGGCACGCTCACCGACACCGAACTGCTGTCCGACAAAAGCGAAGCCATCTTGCTGGCGGTGCACCAAGCGGGCAAAAACCGCTGCGGCTTGGCGTGGCTGAGCGTGACGCAAGGCGTGGTGCATCTGGCCGAATGCGCGCAAGATGAATTGGCCGACTGGATCGACCGCATCAGCCCCAGCGAACTGCTGGCCAGTGCAGGCATGACGCCCACCTTTGAGCAAAAACTGCGCGGCCTCAAAACCGCAGGCCGGGGCAGCTGGTCCTTGGCCCTGCGGCCTGATTTTCAGTTTGATGCGGGCCTGGGCCAACGCAAGCTGCTCGAACAACTGCAAGCTGCGTCGCTGGCCGCCTGGAGCGCCGATGCCCTGACCGATGCGCATGCTGCAGCGGCTGCCCTGCTCACCTATGCCGAACACACCCAAGGCCGCAGCCTGCCGCATGTGCAGCGGGTGCAGGTGCAGCGTTCGGACGCGCTGATTGACCTGCCCGCCAGCACCCGCCGTAACCTGGAACTGACGCAAACCCTGCGCGGCGAGAGCGCCTCGGATTCACCCACTTTGTTTGCCCTGCTCGACACCTGCATGACCGGCATGGGCAGCCGCCTGCTCAAGAGCTGGTTACTCAGCCCCCCACGCGACCGCCAAACCGCCACAGACCGCCTGCGCACCCAAGCCGTGTTGCGCGGCGACAGCGGCGCGGGTGCTTGGAGCAGTCTGCGCGAGCAGCTCAAGGGGGCCAGTGATGTGGAGCGCATCACCGCCCGCACCGCGCTGCGCCAGGTGCGCCCGCGCGAGCTGGTGGCCCTGCGCCATGCCCTCGCGCGTGCAGCTGCGCTGTCGAAGCACCTGCAAGCCCTGAACACCGAACCCGGCACATTGCTCTCTGGCATGGCCCGCTGGCTCACGCCACCCACCCACTGCGCCGAACTGTTGCAGATGGCCTTGCTCGAAGAGCCATCCGCGTTGGTGCGAGACGGCGGCGTGATCGCGGATGGACTGGACGCCGAACTGGACGAGCTGCGCGCCATCCAAACCAACTGCGACGCCTTCTTGCTCGATCTGGAAACTCGCGAAAAAGAGCGCACCGGCATTGCCAACCTGCGGGTGCAATTCAACAAAGTTCACGGTTTTTACATCGAGGTCACGCAAGGGCAAATCGACAAAGTGCCTGACGACTACCGCCGCCGCCAGACCCTAAAAAACGCCGAGCGCTTCATCACGCCCGAGCTCAAAACCTTTGAAGACAAGGCGCTGTCGGCGCAAGAACGCGCCTTGGCTCGCGAGAAGTGGCTTTATGAAGGCCTGCTCGACCAGCTGCAGCCCCATGTGCCGGCGCTCACCGAATTGGCGCAGGCCATGGCCAGCCTGGATGTGCTGTGCGCCCTGACCGAGCGCTCGCTCACCCTCAATTGGTGCACACCCGAATTCACCAAAGAGCCCTGCATCGAAATCCGCCAAGGCCGCCACCCGGTGGTTGAGGCGCGTCTGGCCCAACTGTCGGGCGCCAGCTTCATCGCCAACGACACCTTGCTGGGCCCCAAGCAGCGCTTGCAGATCATCACCGGCCCCAACATGGGCGGCAAATCCACCTACATGCGCCAAGTGGCACTGATCGTGCTGCTGGCCAGCATCGGCAGCCATGTGCCCGCCAGCCGCTGCCGACTTGGCCCCATCGACGCCATCCACACCCGGATCGGTGCGGCCGACGACCTGGCCAACGCCCAATCGACCTTCATGCTGGAGATGACCGAAGCCGCACAAATTTTGCACAGCGCCACACCGCAAAGCCTGGTGCTGATGGACGAGATCGGCCGGGGCACCTCGACCTTTGACGGCCTGGCCCTGGCCAGCGGCATCGCCACACACCTGCACAACAAGACGCAGGCGTTCGCACTGTTTGCCACCCACTACTTTGAGCTGACCGAGTTTCCGGCCACCCACGCGGCGGCCGTCAACATGCATGTGAGCGCGGCCGAATCGGGCGCATCGATTGTGTTTTTGCACGAACTCCAACCCGGCCCCGCCAGCAAAAGCTATGGCGTGCAGGTGGCGCGGCTGGCCGGCATGCCCACCGCCGTGCTCAACCATGCACGCCACGCGCTGAGCGCCTTGGAGGCCGGCGCCACAGAAAGCCGCCAGCAGGTGGACCTGTTCGCCGCCCCGCCCGAATCTGAGGCCAACGGCCCCAGCCCCATCGAAGTGGCGCTGGCCCAAATCAACCCCGACGCACTCAGCCCTCGCGAAGCGCTGGACGCCCTGTATGCCTTGCAGCGTTTGCTGCCCAAAAAGTGAAGAGCCGATTCATGACCTATTGCGTTGCCGTCAAAACCCGCGCCGGACTGGTGTTTTTATCCGACTCCCGCACCAACGCGGGCCTGGACCAGATCAGCACCTTCCGCAAAATGATCGTCTATGAAAAAGCGGGCGACCGCTTCATGACCCTCTTGTCGGCGGGCAACCTGAGCATTTCGCAGTCGGTGCGCGAAGTGCTGCAAATCGAAAAACTCGTCGAGCCCGGCCAAGACGAACCCCTGACCATCTGGAACGCCAAAAGCATGTTCGACGCCACCCGCGTGCTGGGCGCGGCCGTGCGCCGCGTGTACGAGCGCGACGCTGCTGCGCTGCGCGCCTCGGGTGTGGAGTTCAACGTGTCCATGATCTTTGGCGGGCAAATCGGCGGCGAAGGCATGCGCCTGTTTCAGGTGTATTCGCCGGGTAACTTCATCGAAGCCACCGACGAGACGCCCTACTTCCAGATTGGCGAATCCAAATACGGCAAGCCGGTGCTCGACCGTGTCATCACCCCCAACACCCCGCTCGATGAAGCCGCCAAGTGCGCGCTGGTGTCGATGGACTCCACCCTCAAATCCAACCTGTCGGTGGGCCTGCCGCTGGACATGGTGGTCTACCAAGCGGGCAGCTTGCAGACCGACCGCATCATGTGCATCGACGAGCACAACCCGTACTTCAAAATGCTGCGCACCAGCTGGGGCGACAAACTGCGCCAAATGTTCGACAGCATCGAAGACCCCATGTGGAACGGCGGCGCCACCGAGATTCCACTCATGGTGCCTGCCCAACGCAACGCTTTGCTCAAAAAA
Source organism: Limnohabitans sp. Rim28 (assembly GCF_000293865.2). Lineage (GTDB taxonomy): Bacteria > Pseudomonadota > Gammaproteobacteria > Burkholderiales > Burkholderiaceae_C > Limnohabitans_A. The sequence goes on from NZ_ALKN02000002.1 coordinate 251,171, forward strand.
ATCACCACGCCGGAAGAGAAACTGATCTGATGGCCGCCCGCATCATCTTCTCGCACGGCAACAGTTTTCCGGCCAGCACCTATGGGGTGATTTTTGAAAGTCTGCGCCAGCGCGGTTTTCAGGTCGACGCCATCGAAAAACTAGGCCACAACCCCAAGTACCCTGTCACCAACAACTGGCCTCATTTGGTAGAGGAGCTGGCCGAATTTGCCAAGTCTCAGCAAGGCGACAGAGAACCCGCATTCCTGGTCGGCCACTCGCTGGGCGGCATCTTGAGCCTCATGTGCGCTGCACGCCACCCCGAGCTCGCCCGTGGCGTGGTGCTGATCGACTCGCCCGTGCTGGGTGGCTGGCGCGCCACCACCCTGGGCCTGGCCAAGCGGACCGCTTTGGTGGGCTCGGTGTCGCCGGGTCGCATCAGCCAAAAGCGTCGCCACCACTGGCCCGATGCCCAAGCCGCGCTCGAGAGCTTTGCGCACAAAAAATCCTTTGCCCGCTGGGACCCGCAGGTCTTGCGCGACTACATCGAGCACGGCACGCACGACGATGGCGGCCAACGCGTTCTCAGCTTTGACCGGGACATCGAAACCGCCATCTACAACAGCCTGCCGCACAAACTTGACAGCCTGCTCAAGCGCCACCCGCTCAAATGTCCGGTAGCTTTCATAGGCGGCACCCACTCTGCAGAAATGCGCCAAGCTGGCACCGAACTCACGCACAAGGTGGTGAAAGGCCGCGTCATGATGATCGACGGCTCTCACCTCTTTCCCATGGAAAAACCGCTGGCCACGGCTGCCGCCATCGAAGCAAGTCTGCTCAATCTTGGCGTCTGAGACCCCATGGGCTTCACGCTTTCCTGAGCACCCCAAAACGCCCGCTTGGTCGTCGCGGCCCCTGCGGCTTCCGCAGCGCCTCATCGGCCCGTGAATTGCGGTGCGCGTTTTTCCATGAAATGCGCCACGCCTTCGCGAAAGTCATCACTCGCGAAACTGAGTGCCATCTCCACGTTGGCCTGGCGGTTGTTTTCTGCCAGCGACTGGAACGGCGCGTCGTACTGCTGGCGCTTGATGACGGCCATCGAACGCGGCGACACGTTGTCCACCAAGTCACGCGCATAGGCATAGGTGGCTGCGGCCAAAGCGTCGGGCGCAAACACCTTGTTGACCAAACCCATGGCCTGAGCCTCAGGGGCCAACAGCTTGCGGGCCGACAGCAGCAAGTCCATGGCGTTGGCATGGCCCACGATGCGGGGCAGCATCCAGCTCAAGCCATGCTCGGCAATCAAGCCCCGCCTTGAAAACGCGGTGGTGAACACCGCGTTGTCGGCCGCAAACCGGATGTCGCAATACAAGGCATGCACCAGCCCAATGCCTGCGGTTGCGCCGTTCAGCATGCCAATCACCGGCTTGGGGATCGCCGGGTAATACCCATAGCGCGTTTGGTAGTCGAGCCGCTGGTTCACATCGAAAGGTTTCGTCCAGGTCGTCGCGGTGATGTCGCTCGGGTCCAGACCCTTGAGCAAGTCCATGTCGGCCCCAGCGCAAAAACCCCGCCCAGCACCCGTGAGCACAATGGCGCGCACACCCTCGTCTGCGGCAGCTGCGTCCATGGCTTGGCGCACCTCGCGCTCCATGATGGCGGTCCAGGCGTTGAGCTTGTCCGGCCGGTTCAAGGTGATGGTCGCGATGCGGTGCTCGACGTTGTAGAGGATGTCTTGGTAACTCATGGCAAGGCCTTTCAAAGAAGCATGGAACAACTCACACCGTGCGCTTGCCACGGGCCAAAAACGCTTGGGTGGCTGGCTGGTCCAGCAGCTGCTGGCTCCAGCGCTTGAGCACCTTTTCCAGGCGCGGCGCAGCCACCCCCAGCTGCACCATGGCCACGCCGCCATTGACCGATTCGCTGTAATCGCAAATCAGCCCGTCACGCAACGCAAAGCGGCTGATGCCGTCGATCACCACCTGCCGCCCCGCAAACTCGGGCACTTTCGACGTGAAGCTCGACAAAGACCGTGCATAGGCCACCTGCCCATTGCACACGGGCTCGAACATTTCCCACCGGTAATCCGGCCCGGCATCGCGGTGGAACAGGTCGTTCATCATGTGGGCGATGTCGGCGCGGCCCGTGTGGTCGCCGTAGATGTAGTCGTGGTAAACGCCGTCGGCCGTGAAGCACTGTGCAAAGGCCTCGCCATCGCCCGCTTCGGCAGCGGCCGAAAACCGCTTCAACAACGCTTCAAATTCAGCTTGTTGCATGTGCTTGTCTCCTGTGTTTTTTCAATCAATCGGGCAAGGCCTCAGGCAAGCGCTTGAGCGTCCTGATCTTGGACGCGCTGATGATGATGGCCTGCAGGCCAAAGCCCAAAACCACACACCACAAGCTGACCGACACCGGAAAACTCACCCCCACCACACCGCCCAGCGCCGCACCCAAGGGGCGTGCGCCTGTACTGGCCACGATGTTGATCGACGTGACCCGCCCGATCATGGCGCGGGGCGTCACCGTCTGGCGCAAGGTGGTCGAAGTGATGGTCCAGATGATCGGCCCCACCCCAAAGAAAAAATAAGACAAGGCCGCCAACCAGCCATGCGGCCAGTACAAGGTCAGCGCCATGGTGATGGCCGCCAGCACCGAAAAATAAGGCCCCAGCAAAATCGCCTGCCCAAAAGGGAGCGCCCGCACCACACGCGGCGCCAGCAGTGCCCCCAAGATCATGCCCACGCCATACAAAGCCAGCGTCACGCCCACACCACCCGCATCCAGCCCCAAATCGTGGATGGCATAGGGCACATAAGCCGCTTGCAGCATGAACCAAGAAATGTTCCAGGCAATCGAGCAAAACATCATGGGCCGAAGCAAATTGCTCTGCCACACCCACTTGGCCCCGTCTTGCAACTCCAGCAAAGGGTGGCGTGCAGGCATGGCGGCGCGCTCAGGCTCGACGATGCCACGCAGGCACAACACCGCTGCCACCGACAACATGCCCGACAGCACAAACGCCGCCGACGCCCCGGTCCACGCGATCAAGGCCCCAGCCAAAGCCGGGCCTGCCGCAAACGCCGCGCTGCGTGCCAACTCCAAGCGCCCATTGGCCTGTGCCAAGCCATCGACCTGCACCAGAGCCGGCACCAAGGAAGGCGCTGCCACACTGAACGCCACGGTGCCCACCGCCGCAATAAAACCAATGACGGCCAAAGCCGCAATCGACACATTGCCGGTGACGATCAGCGCCAGCAACAACAACAAAGCCACGGCCCGCAGCGTCTCGGCCAAGGCCATCAAGCGCGTGCGCGAAGTGCGGTCGGCCAGCAGGCCCAGCGGCATGGAGAGCAGCAAAAACGGCAACGATTGGATGGAGGCCAGCAAACCAATTTCACCAGGGCCGGCCTGCAACAGCAGCACCGCCACGATGGGCACAGCCGCTAGGCTCAGCTGCTCGGCCGACTGGGCCAGCAAATTGGACCAAGCCAGACGGCGAAAAGAGGTTGACAGGACGACAGACATGCAGGGGGTGGTGAACAAACGCATCCGCAGGATGCGTCAAACAAAGGACTTCCATTCTGGGCGTGGCCCAAGGCCCTGCATGTCGCCTAGGTGCACCCGATCAAGCCGCCCAGCTCACCAGCCCAAAGTAGCTGGTGCCCAGCACCACCAGACCGAACACAATCCGGTACCAGGCAAACACCTCAAAGCTGTTGGTCGAGATGAACTTGAGCAACCAGCGCACACACACCCAGGCGCTCAAAAACGAAAACACCAGACCCACCGCAAACATCGGCGCGTCGGCCATGCTCAGCAAGGCGCGGTCTTTGTACAGGCTGTATGCCCCGGCGCCAATCAAGGTAGGGATCGCCAAGTAAAACGAGAAGTCGGTGGCCGCCTTGCGCGACATGCCCAGCAGCATGCCGCCGATGATGGTCGCGCCGCTGCGGCTGGTGCCGGGAATCATGGCCAAGCACTGCACCAGACCCACCTTGAGGGCGTCTTGCCAGCGCATGTCTTCCACCTCGGCAATGTGCACCGCGCGGGCCTGCCGCCGCTCGGCCCACAAAATGATGAAGCCACCCACAATGAAACTGGTGGCCACCACCTCGGGCGTGAACAGGTTCGCCTTGATGGCCTTGCCAAACAGCAAGCCCAGGATGACGGCGGGCACAAAGGCGATGAACACGTTCAAGGCAAAACGTTGGGCGTCTGCGCTGTGCGGCAAGGCGCGCACTGTGCTGCTGATTTTTTGCCAGTACACAATGATCACCGCCAAAATCGCGCCGGTCTGGATGGCGATGTCGAACACCTTGGCCTTGTCGTCGTCAAAACCCAGCAAAGCCCCGGCCAAGATCAAATGCCCGGTGGACGAGATCGGCAAGAACTCGGTCAAACCCTCGACCACCCCCATCACGGCGGCTTTCAGCAACAGCATCAAATCCACAGGTGTTCCTCAAAATCTGGGGGGATTATCGCTGTTGGACCGCACGCACAAATCAGGTTTGGATATCACCATCAAAACCTGTGTCACAGTGCTGTTCAAACAAAGACTTCAGGAGGAGTGATGCAACTGACACACACCATCGCGGTACACATGACTTTGGCCCTGACGGCCACAGCCCTGGGTCCATGGGCACTTTGGGCCCGCATGGGCCGCATCACACGACCCCGTCTTCACAGGGCATTGGGCTACGCCTGGGTCACCTGCATGCTGGGCGCCGCCCTCTCGGGCTTGTTCATCCGTGACTTCAATTTGCCCAATATATGGGGTTACACCCCGATCCACCTGCTCATTCCCGTGACCTTGTTCAGCCTTTATCGGGCATTTCGCTTTTTGGCTGATGGCGACATTGCGGGTCATCGAAAAACCATGCAATGGCTTTATGCAATGGCTTGTGTGGTGACAGGTGCATTCACCTTGTTGCCCGGGCGTTTGTTGGGCCAATGGCTTTGGTCTGGCCTTGCAGCTTGAATCATGCCCTCACCCTCTCTTCATAAAACCGCCCGCCTTGGCGCCTTCGCCATCGCCGCCGTGTGGCTGGTCGTGGCCGGGGTGTTGTACCTGGTGTTTGATCGCATGGAGCAAAAGCGCCAGGCCAGCCTCAAGCCCTATGCACTCAGCTCCGGCGATCTGGTCATTCCGCGACAGCGCGACGGGCATTTTCATGTCGAGGGTGAAGTCAACCGCCAGCCCGTGCGCTTTTTGGTGGACACCGGGGCCAGCCATGTGAGTGTGAGCCAAGCTCTGGCCACTCAGGCTGGGCTGCCTGCGGGCCAAAGCATCACCTTGCACACGGCCAACGGCCAGCGACCCGGTCAGCTGGTGCGCAGCGTGCCCGTGCGGGCAGGGCATCTGGTGCTCAACGATGCCAGCGTCACCGTAGGCCTGACGGGCATGCCGCCCGAACAAGCGCTGCTGGGCCAGGCGTTTTTGAAGCACTTTGACGTGGAAATCCGGCGGGACGAAATGGTCTTGCGTCAACGACCTTGAAGGTTGACAAACCCTGGGCAACCGATGCCATCAGCGGTGCCATGGCGCCCGATGACCACCCCCACCCTGTCCGAATCCCCCGTCATCGCGCCGAAAGTGCCTGCGTTCATGCGCTATTTGGCGGCCGTCATGCCCATGTCCCCAGCCGTGAACAGGCGCATAGACCCGGGGCATGTACACCACACGCGGCGGCGGCGGCGGGGCGTAAATCACGCGGGGCGGCGGGCCATAAATCACCGGGCCAGGCACCCCTATCTGGGTATAAACCGGGAAATGTCCGATGCGCGAGTGCACCGACACAGACGGCTCCACCACCGAATGGGCGCAACCCACCTGGGCCAGACCCAAGCCCAGCAGGCCGAGCAGCGCGATGGCTCTGGAAAATGGCAGTTTGAATGAACGCATGAGAAAGGTCCTTTGGTGAGTTTGGCTTGTCTTGAATGCAGGCTCCCTGCATGCTTAGCGCGCCAGACTGGCCATTGGTGCACCGCCAGCGCTGGACAGTGGTATCCATTCGTAACAGACCCGGCCAGCTCAAGCCTGCGCCAGCCCCTAAAATCAAGCGCTATGACCTCCCCCACCGACAAAGTCCCTGAAGCCGACCACAAGGTCAGCAACTTCCTGCGCCAAATCATCGAAAAAGACATCGAGCAGGGCACCTACGCCAGCCGCCGCTGGGCCGGCAGCCCCGGTGACGGCGCGCACCACGCCGCAGGCCAGAGTGACCCGGCCAAAATCCGCACCCGCTTTCCGCCCGAGCCCAACGGCTATTTGCACGTGGGCCATGCCAAGAGCATCTGCATCAACTTTGGCCTGGCCCTAGAGTACGGCGGCGTGTGCCACCTGCGTTTTGACGACACCAACCCCGAAAAAGAAGACACCGAATACGTCAACAGCATCATCGACGCCGTGAAATGGCTCGGCTTTGACTGGGCCCAACTCGGCCAAGCCGCAGGCTCTGCCGCGCCCTACCAGGCCAGTGACTACTTCGATTTCATGTACCGCGCTGCCGAGGCGCTGATTGAGGCCGGCCACGCCTATGTGGACGAACAAAGCGCAGAAGACATGCGTGCCAACCGGGGCGACTTTGGCAAACCCGGTGTGGACAGCCCGTACCGCACGCGCAGTACAGCAGAAAACCTGGCGCGCTTCCGCGAAATGCGTGACGGCCAGCTGGCCGACGGCGCCGCCGTGCTGCGCGCCAAGATCGACATGGCCTCGCCCAACATCAACATGCGCGACCCGGCCATCTACCGCATCCGCCGCGCCACCCACCACCACACGGGCGACACCTGGTGCATCTACCCGATGTACACCTTTGCCCACCCCATCGAAGACGCGCTGGAGCAAATCACCCACAGCATCTGCACCCTGGAGTTTGAAGACCAGCGCCCGTTTTACGACTGGCTGATGGAGCGCTTGTGTGAGTGCAAATTGCTGGCCGCGCCCAGCCCCAAACAATACGAATTTGCACGACTGAACCTGACCTATGTGATCACCAGCAAACGCAAGCTGGCGCAACTGGTCAACGAAGGCAAAGTCAGCGGTTGGGACGACCCGCGCATGCCAACAATAGTGGGCCTGCGCCGCCGGGGCTACACGCCTGAGAGCCTGCGCCTGTTTGCCGACCGCATAGGCGTGACCAAGAGCGACAGCTGGATCGACTACAGCACCTTAGAGGGCTGCCTGCGCGAAGATCTGGAAAACAAGGCCCACCGCGGCATGGCCGTGCTCGACCCCGTCAAGCTGGTGTTGACCAACTGGGCCGAGGCCTTTGGCAGCGACGGCTACCTGGAGGCCTGCACCCAACCCGCCCTGCCCCACAGCGCGATTGCTGAGGGCCAAACCCCACCCGCCGACCGTGTGTTCAAAATCGGCAAAGAAGTGTGGATCGAGCGCGAAGACTTTGAAGAAGTGCCGCCCAAGGGCTACAAGCGCCTGTTCCCCGGCAACGTGGTGCGCCTGAAAGGCGGCTACGTGATCGAATGCACCGGCTGCGCACGCGACGCGGCAGGCAACGTGACCGAGGTGCACGCCAAAGTGATCCCCGGCACCAAGAGCGGCACGCCCGGCGCCGACAGCGTCAAAGCCAAAGCCGCCATCACCTGGGTAGGCGTGGCCGACGGCGTCGAGGCGCAAGTGCGCCTGTACGACCGCCTGTTTGCCGAAGCCCACCCCGATGCGGGCGGCAAAGACTTCTTGCAGTCGCTCAACCCGGACAGCCTGAAAGTGGTGACAGCGTATGTGGAGCCGTCATTGGCCCAGGCACAGCCAGACCAGAAGTTCCAGTTTGAGCGCTTTGGCTACTTTGTGGCCGACCGCCTGGACCATGTGGCGGGAAGCAAGCCGGTGTTCAACCGGGTGACGGGGTTGAAGGATTCTTGGGCCAAGTGATGCCACAGCCTGGCTTGGACCGCGAGTCCACGCCCGAAGAGCTGGCGTTTTGGAGTAAGCCGGGGTCGGGGTTTCAGGTCCACACAAAGGCGTGCTCTGACGCCCCAAAAAAATACCCAAATAAGGTATGATCAAACCCATTATGGGTATGAATACCGCTTCAATCACCACTTCCATAGCCGACGCGCTGTTTTCAAAGGTGCGTCAGCGCGTGCTGGCCGTGCTGTTTGTGGCACCGGACCGCAGCTTCTACACCAACGAAGTCATTGGCTTGGCTCAGTCGGGCGCAGGGGCTGTGCAGCGCGAGTTGGCAGATCTGGCCGCAGCAGGTTTGCTCACGGTGCGCAAACAGGGCAACCAAAAACACTTTCAGGCCAATGCGGCCTCGCCCGTGTTTGCCGAGTTGCGCGCTCTGGTGCTCAAAACCATGGGGCTGGCCGATGTGTTGCGCACGGCGCTTTTGCCCATTGCGCCGCAAATCGCACTGGCGTTTGTGTTTGGCTCCATGGCCAAGCAGCAAGACACCAGCGCCAGCGATGTGGATGTGCTGCTGGTCAGCGACACGCTGGGCTATGGCGATGTGTTTGCGGCGCTGGAGTCCGCCAGCCAAACACTGGGCCGCACCATCAACCCGGCCCTTTACACAGCGACCGACTTCAAAGCCCGCCAGCTGGGTGACAATGCCTTCATCAACCGCGTGATGCAACAGCCAAAGATATGGCTGATCGGCCAGGAGGAGTCACCGCAACATGAGCCCACCCACCCCACTTGAAAACCTGAGCGGCCCCAGCGGCTCGCTCAAAGCGGAGCCACCCGATGCTGCCGAAATCGCGGGCTTGCTGCGAACGGATGGACGTCGATGAACGCTTGGTCACCGACCTGATCAAAGTCACACAACAAGTTTGGCAAGCGCTACAAAAACCCTGAGGTCCAACCTCGCTCACTGAATACAAGCGTCCCTTCAATGACCACCCCACACATCACCACCCTCCCCGCCCTGCGAGACCTCTACGGCCCCGCCCGTGAACGCGCACTCAAAAAAGAAATCCCGGCGCTGGACGCGCATGCCACGCGCTTCGTGGGCTTGTCGCCCTTTGTGGTGCTGGCCAGCAGCGATGCGGATGGGCACATGGACGCGTCGCCGCGTGGGGGCGAGCCGGGCTTTGTCAAGGTGCCCGACGCGCACACGCTGCTGCTGCCGGACGCACCGGGCAACAACCGGCTGGACACGCTGGAAAACATCATCGCCACCGGGCGGCTGGGTTTGCTGTTCATGGTGCCGGGCTTTGACGAGACCTTGCGCGTCAATGGCCGCGCGGTGTTGTCCACCGACCCGGCCGATCTGGCGCTGTGCGCCGATGCGCGGCGCGCGCCCGTTGTGGTGATTCGCGTGGCGGTGGAATCGGTGTATCTGCATTGCGCCAAGGCCTTCATGCGCTCGCAACTGTGGGACGCTTCTCGCCAGATCGACCGCGCGCAGATGCCCAACATGACCGAGATGCTGCGCGACCAGATCAAAGCCTTCAAAGGCGAAGAGATCGAAACCGAAACCCACGCCCAGATGATGGCGCGCTACCGGCAATCGCTCTAAGGCCCGCCCGGCGGCGGCACGTCCCGCCCCAACATCCGCTGCCCAAGCCATGTCAAACCCGCCCCCACATCCATGCGGCGGCTTTGCTGCTGCGCCACGGGATGGGTCTGGCCTGCTTGCAGCGGTGCGCCAATGTCAAAAGAAAACACATAGGCGGGCTCTTGGCCCATGCGCAAGTCGGTGATCACCAAGCGCCCGTTGGCGTCAGCCACCTTGTAAAACCCGTCAGTGAACCGCGCCAAGCGCTGCAACTGCGGGTGGCCGGCGTTTTGCTCAGCCAATGCGCCACCCCGGTCATGGGCCACAAAGCGCATGGCCCGGCCACCGTCCATCAGGGCGTAAAAACCTTCATGAAAGCGTTCGCCGTCGATCGCCACCACACGCCAGACCCAGGTGCTCAAGGGCGCGGGAGTGACCAAGAGCTGCTGGCTGGGCAGGCCCTGTTCCTGCAGCGACTGGCGAGCGTGTTGCGTCACGCCCCATTGCGCCAGCGCACTCCACGCCAAATACGCGGTGCTCAAGGTCAAGGCCCAAGCATTGATGCGCAAAGCCCTGCCCACGTTTTGGACACGGCACGCCGCCACCACGCCGACCAACAAGGGCAGTGAATACGCCGGGTCGATGATGAACATGCTGCCCAAACCATAGGCCTCGTCGGTGAAGGGCTGGAACACTTGGGTGCCATAAATGGTCATCAAGTCCAGCAAGGGGTGGGTGACCAACGCCAGCCACAGAGCCCACCACCAACGGCCATACAAACGAGCTTGGTTGTGGATGCGGCTCACCACCCAAGCCATGGGAAACGCAAAGAGCGTGAGCAAGAGCAAAGCATGGGTCTCGGCGCGGTGCCGGATCATGTTCAAGATCGGGTCGCCGTGGTCCAACAGCACATCCAAATCAGGCAGCAACCCCGCCACACCGCCCCACAAAGCCGACTTCCACAACGCAGTGCGCCGCCCCATGACGGCCACCCCGATCGAGGCGCCCAAAAGAACTTGTGTGACGGAATCCATGGCGCAAAGGGCAATAAAGGAAAAATGTTGGCTTGATGACAGGCAAGAGGTTAATGGCTTTTGCAAACCCTGATCACCAGGGGGCCGTTGCGGATGCAGACCCAGCCGCACCCAGGTTGCTGCGCTGGCGCGATAATCCACCCACTTTTTTAGCCAACTGCACCTCCAACGCCATGTCCCAAATTGCCGCCGACACCACCACAGTTTCCAGCCCCATGCTCTGGACCGATTCGCTCAACACGGGCGACGCCCGCATGGACGACACGCACCATGAGTTCATGGCCATGGTGAATCAAATTTTGGCCACGCCCGAAGAGGACCAATTACCGGTTTACAAGGCGTTTTTGAACCACACCGTCGAGCACTTCGCGCAAGAAGAGCGCTGGATGCTGGCGACCGGGTTTTCGGCCGACAACTGCCATGCCGAACACCACGCCACCATTTTGGAGACCATGCGCGTCGTCGAGGCACATTACTTGGACACCGACAAACAGATCATCACCCGCATGGCCGAAGCCTTGATCGAATGGTTTCCAGGCCACGCCGCCAGCATGGACGCCGGTTTGGCAGCGCACCTCAAGTCGGTGGGTTTTGACAGCGTGACCGAAACCCTGGCCGACCCCTCGCTCATCCAAAACGTGACCATGTCGGGCTGCGGCAGCGTCAGCTGCAGCTGACGCCTGGCCCCAGCGCCGGGATCACTCGGCCGTGATCTTTTCGTCTTTGACGATTTTGGCCATGGCCGGAATCTCTGCGCGCATCCATTGGCCAAATTGATCGGGCGTCATGGCTGAGGGCTCAGCGCCCAAAGTGGTCAAACGCTCTTTGATGTCTGGCAAGGCAGCAATGCGTTGAACCTCGGCATGCAGCTTGTCAACGACCGCCTTGGGTGTGCCAGCCGGAGCCAACAGTCCCTGAAAACTGCCGGTCAAAAAGCCTGGCAGGCTCTCGGCCACGGTGGGCGTAGCAGGCATTTGCGCATTGCGTTGGGTGCTCGAGATGGCGATCAATTTGATCTTGCCCGCCTTGACATGCGGATACGTGGCAACCATGCCATTGAACATGACATCCACCTGCCCGCCGATCAAATCGGTGATGGCTTGTGCACCGCCTTTGTAAGGCACATAGCCCCACTCAATGCCATGGCGCTGGGCATACGTGACGCCCGCCAAATGCGAGGCGCTGCCCATGCCCGCAGCCACGGCGTAGTTGAGTTTGCCTTTTTGAGTTTTGGCATAAGCGACCAATTCGGCAGGCGTGTTGGCCGGCACTTTCGTGCTGACCGCCAACAAATGGGGCGAATAAGCCACCATGGCCACCGGCGCAAAGTCTTTCTCGACACTGAAGGGCAGCTTGAACAAAGCCGGGCTGATGACCAAGTTACCCACGTCCATCAGCACCAGGGTATAGCCGTCAGCGGGAGATTTGGCGACCAGATCCGCGCCCAAATTGCCGCTGGAACCGGGGCGGTTTTCCACCACCACGGCTTGCCCCCAGCTTTCGGTGATTTTTTGTCCAAAAAGACGGGCCAACACATCCGAGGTGCCCCCCGCCGGAAACGGCACGACGATTTTGATGGGCTTGGTGGGGTAAGCGACGGCTGCGGTTTGCGCATGCGCCACAGCACCGAAGGTCCACAAGAGGCATGCCCCTAAGGCTGCAAAAGTGTTTTTTGTCATGGTCATGGTCCTCAGTCGATTTTGATGTTGGCGGCTTTGATGACTTGGGCCCATTTGTCGATTTCTGCCTTTTGAAAACTCAGCACTTGCTCAGGCGTCATGACCGAAGGCTGCATGCCCAAGCCCTTGATGCGGTCTTGCATTTCGGCCGATTGAATGATCTTGAGGATCTCGCCGTGCAACCTGTCCACAATGGCTTTGGGCGTACCCGCTGGCGCAAACAAAGCTTGCCAGGACACCACTTCAAAGCCCTGTGTACCGGGCCAACCCGATTCGGCCACGGTGGGCACATCGGTGATGGTGTCCGTCAGGCGTCTCGATGAAGTCACCGCCAGCGCCCGCAGCTTGCCACTTTGAATATGGGCCCCAGCCACCACCGTGGTGTCGAACATGAAGTCCACTTGTCCGGCCATCACATCCTGGATCGCAGGCGCACTGCCTTTGTAAGGGACATGGGTGAACTTCACATCGCCTCTGAACGCCAACAACTCTTGCGCCAAATGCTGCGAAGTGCCGTTGCCCGCAGAAGCCCCCGTCAGCTTGCCTGGATTGGCCTTGGCCGCCGTCATCAAATCGCGCAAGGTTTTGTAGGGGCTGTTGGCCGCTACCACCAACACCACAGGGTTGGTGCCGTACAGATAAACCGGCGTGAAGGACTTGATCGGGTCGTAGCCCAGCTTGGGGTACAGGCTCACATTGATCGCGTGCGAGCTGATGGTGCCGCCCAGCAAATGGTGGCCATCGGCTGGGGCGCGGGCCGCCACTTCAGAACCCACACTGCCGCCCGCACCGCCTCTGTTTTCAATCACCAAGGTGGTGCCCAGCGCAGGGCCCAGTTTTTGCGAAACCAGGCGCGCCAAGATGTCGGTCGTTCCACCCGCCGGAAAAGCCACCAAATAATTGATCGGCTTGGACGGCCAAGCTGCTGCTTGGCTGAAGGCCGCTGGGGCCATCAGGCCAGCGGCGCAAGCCACTGAAGTTTGCAGAAAGTGTCGACGTTGGGTCATGAGGGTCTCCTGGTTGATGGTTTAGGTGATGGGGGCTGGATTGAACAGCACCAACGCGTTGTGCAGCTTCCAATGCTCGGCCCAGGTTTGACGGCCGCTGGCCACATCCAGCAGCATGCGGAAAAGTTCCCAACCGGCTTCTTCGATGGTGATCTCGCCATCGGCAATGCGGCCAGCGTTCATGTCCATCAGGTCGTGCCAGCGGCGGGCCAGGTCGGTGCGCGTGGCCACCTTGACCACGGGGCAAGCTTGTAGGCCATAAGGCGTGCCGCGCCCGGTGGTGAACACATGCACGTTCATGCCGGCCGCCAATTGCAGCGTGCCGCAAATGAAGTCGCTGGCAGGCGTGGCGGCAAAGACCAAGCCTCTTTGATCGGCCTTGAGCTTGTCGCCCGGGGCCAGCACACTGGCGATGGCCGAGCTGCCGCTCTTGATGATGGAGCCCATGGCTTTTTCGGCGATGTTGGACAAGCCGCCCGCCTTGTTGCCCGGTGTGGTGTTGGCGGTGCGGTCCACACGGCCACGTTCCAAATACTGGTCGTACCAACCCAACTCACGAACAATGTCTTCGGCCACTTGGGGGGTGGCCGCACGGCTGGTGAGTTGCTCCACCGCATCGCGCACCTCGGTGTTTTCTGAAAACATCACGGTGCCGCCAGAGCGCACGACCAGATCGGCCATGAAACCCACCGCCGGGTTGGCCGTCACGCCCGAAAACGCATCGCTGCCACCGCACTGCACGCCCACCACCAGCGCGCTGGCCGGTATGGTCTGGCGACGCCGTGCATTCAGGCGCTCCAGGTGCGGGCGGGCGCTGTGCACGATGTGATCGACCATGGACATGAAACCCACATGCGCATCGTCTTGCAGGCACACCAGGTCTGGCCCTTGGCCCGCGTCACGCTCATCGTGAATAGGAAAACTGCCAGGCGGGAGCAAACGATCGGGCTGCAGCTTTTCGCAACCCAAGCTCACCACCATCACCTCGCCACCAAAGTTGGGGTTCAGGCTGATGTGGCGCAGTGTGCGAATCGGTATTTCGGCGCCCGGTGCATCGATGGCCACGCCGCAGCCATAGCTGTGCTCCAGGCCCACCACACCGTCCACATTCGGATACAGGGGCAACAACTCGCGCTCGATGCGCTCCACCGCGATCTTGACCACACCCGCCACGCATTGCACCGTGGTCGTCATTGCCAGCAAATTGCGGGTGCCCACCGAGCCATCGGCGTTCACAAAGCCTTCGAAAGTGAAGCCCTCCAGCGGGGCTTGCGGCTCAGGCTGCACGGTGGCCAGGGGCAGGCCTTGCAGCGCGCGCGCTGGCGGAATGTCCAGCAAGCGCTCGTGCACCCAGCTGCCAGCGGGAATGTCTTGCCGGGCATAACCCACCGGCACGTTGTAGCGCAGCACAGCCTGGCCTTTGGCCAAGTCACACAAAGCCAGTTTGTGGCCTTGCGGCACTTTGTCGCGCAGCACCAAGCCTTCGGCCACGCCATTTGGCATCACGGTGCCCGCAGGCAGTCCGCCATCGTTGGCCACAATGGCCACGTTGTCGGCGGCATGCATGCGAATCGCCAAAGGCGGACGTGGAGGATTCATTAAAAATGATCTGCGCTGGCGGTGTTCTGATACATTGCCACCGAAAGCAAGGTGTGATCTGTTGTCGTACAAGTTCATTATGCAAACTCACATCCAAACCGGCATGCGTACTTACCCGATGAACAGCCAGCCCAGCTCCCCCGCCAAACGCAAAACGCGCAGCCTGACCTTTGAGTTGGTCGAACAGCTCAGCGCCGAAATTCAAAAAGGAACGCTGATCAGCGGGCAGAAATTGCCCACCGAAGCCGCCATCATGGCCCGCTTTGGTGTGAGCCGCACGGTGGTCAGAGAAGCCATCTCCAAACTCCAAGCGGGCGGCTTGGTCGCCACCAAACACGGCATTGGCACCTTTGTCTTGGTGCAAACGGATACCCCCGCCTTTCGGATCAACCCGAGCCAACTGAGCACCCTCCACGATGTGGTCGCCTTGCTCGAGTTGCGCATCAGCGTTGAAACCGAAGCCGCAGCACTGGCTGCCGTGCGCCGCAACGAAGGCAACTTGCGCGTCATGCAAGAGGCCATGCTGGCCTTCTCAAGCGCCATCGAAGCCGGCCGCGATGCGATTGCCGCAGACTTTCAGTTTCACCACGAAGTGGCCCGCGCCACGCAAAACCAGCACTTTGCCGACATGATGAACTCGCTCGGCGCGCAGTCGATCCCCCGAACCCGTCTGGAGACCACACGCACCCTCGATGCCGACCGATTGGCCTATCTGCGACGCATCCACCAAGAGCATGAAAGCATCCTGAATGCCATTACGGCGCAAGATGCCGAATCGGCCCGGGCCGCCATGCGCACCCACCTGTCCAACAGCCGCGATCGGCACAAAAAAGGCCTGTCCAGCCACCACTGAAGCCCCAACTCAGGGTTTGCACGCCTGGCCATCGCGGCGCATGGTTGTACGATGTCTTACCCACCCACTGACATGTTCGCCATGCAAAACCCCTCTCACACCCCGGTGATCAGCCGCATGCAGGTGATTCCAGTGGCCGGTCACGACGGCATGCTGCTCAACCTCAGCGGCGCTCACGGTCCGTTTTTCACCCGCAACATCGTCATCCTGACCGACTCATCGGGCCACACCGGCTTGGGCGAAGTGCCCGGCGGCGAGAAAATCCGCCAAACCCTGGAAGACGCCCGCCCCTTGGTTGAAGGCCAGCCGATTGGCCACTACAACCACGTGCTGAACGCCATGCGCCAGCAGTTTGCCGACCGCGACAGCGGCGGCCGGGGCAACCAGACGTTTGACCTGCGCACGACCATCCACGCCGTCACGGCCGTTGAGTCGGCCCTGCTCGATGTGCTGGGCCAGCACCTGAACGTGCCGGTCTGCGCCCTGTTGGGTGACGGCCAGCAGCGCCAGCGGGTGCAGATGTTGGGCTACCTTTTTTATGTGGGCGACCGACAGCAAACTGATTTGGCTTACCGCAGCGAACCCGATCAAGCCGACGACTGGCTGCGCTTGCGGCATGAAAAAGCCATGACGCCCGAAGCCGTGGTGCGCTTGGCCGAAGCCGCACAGGCCCGCTATGGTTTTCAAGACTTCAAGCTCAAAGGCGGCGTGCTGCGTGGCGAAGAAGAAGTCGAAGCCGTGGTGGCCCTGCACGAGCGCTTTCCCAAAGCCCGCATCACCCTCGACCCGAACGGCGGCTGGCTGCTCAAAGACGCGATTCGCCTGCTGCGCGATCACCGCAACACCATGGCCTATGCCGAAGACCCTTGCGGCGCAGAAGGCGTGTTCTCGGGCCGCGAAGTCATGGCCGAATTCCGCCGCGCCACCGGCTTGCTGACGGCCACCAACATGGTGGCCACCGACTGGCGCGAGATGGCGCACAGCATCCAGCTGCAGTCGGTCGACATCCCGCTGGCCGACCCGCATTTTTGGACACTGCAAGGCTCGGTGCGCGTCGCGCAGCTGTGCCAGATGTACGACCTGACCTGGGGCTCGCACTCCAACAACCACTTCGACATTTCGCTGGCCATGTTCACCCAATGCGCTGCTGCAGCACCGGGCAAAGTCACGGCCATTGACACCCACTGGATCTGGCAAGACGGCCAGTTCCTCACCCAAGAGCCGCTGCAAATCAAAGACGGTTATGTGGATGTCCCCGCCAAACCCGGCTTGGGCATTGCGGTGGACATGGACGCGGTGATGAAAGCCCACCAGCTTTACCAACAACACGGCCTGGGGGCACGCAACGATGCCATCGCCATGCAGTACCTGATCCCGGGCTGGAAGTTCAACCCCAAGATGCCTTGCATGGTGCGCTGAGCCACTGCGCACATTTGCCCCAACACAACCCCCCCCCCACATTCACAACTTAAGGAAACCCACCATGGACATGCCTGTCAACCACTTCAAACACGCCATCCAATCGGGTCAAAAACAAATCGGCCTGTGGTCACACCTGTGCAGCAACATCAGCACCGAAATCCTGGCGCACTGCAACTTTGACTGGCTGCTGCTGGACATGGAGCACTCGCCCAACGACTTGACCGAGATCGTGGCGCAATTGCAAGCCATGAAAGGCAGCCCCACCACCGCAATCGTGCGTCCACCATGGAACGACATGGTGACCTTCAAGCGCTTGCTCGATGTGGGCGTGCAAACTTTGTTGGTGCCCTACATCCAGACCGAAGAAGAAGCCCTGCAGGCGGTGTCTTACACCCGCTACCCGCCCCATGGTGTGCGCGGTTATGCAGGTGCGCCACGCGCCAGCCACTATGGGCGCGTGAAGGGTTATGCCCAACACAGCAGCGACGAAATCTGTGTCTTGCTTCAGGTCGAAACCGTTTTGGGACTGCAAAATATTGAGGCCATTGCCAACGTGGACGGCGTCGACGGCGTGTTCATCGGCCCCGGCGATTTGTCCGCAGCGCTGGGCCACCTGGGCAACCCCAAGCACCCCGACGTGCTGAAAGTCATTGACGAGTCCATTGCCCGCATCAAGGCCTGTGGCAAAGCGGCGGGCATCTTGACGGGCGACGAAGCCCTGGCCAAACACTATGTCGACCAAGGCTGCCTGTTTGTGGCCGTGGGGGCTGACCAAAACGTGCTGCGCGACAGCGCCACGGCACTGGCTGGCCGATTCAAAGCCTGAACGGATCGCTTGCCATGCTGCCCACACCCGCATCGCCCCTGCGTTTTTCTCGCCTGCTGCTGACGGGTGCCGCTGGATATTTAGGGCGCGAACTGCGCCCGCGCCTCAAAGCCTATTGCGAGGTGCTGCGCTTGAGCGACCGCCATGACCTCGGCAACGCCGCCGAAGGCGAAGAGCTTCAGATCACCTCGCTCGAAAACAAGGACCAGGTCACAACCCTGCTACAAGGCGTGAGCGCTGTGGTGCACATGGGTGGCGTGTCGACCGAACAGCCTTGGGACCCGATTTTGGCGGGCAACATTGTGGGCATGGTCAACCTCTATGAAGCCGCACGCCTGAAGGGTGTCCAGCGCATCGTGTTTGCCAGCTCCAACCATGTCACAGGTTTTTACCGCCAGGACGAAGTCGTCAACACCCGCATGCCCCCCAAGCCCGATGGCTTTTATGGCCTGTCCAAAGCCTTTGGCGAAGACCTGGCCCAGCTGTACTGGGACCGCTGGGGCATCGAGACGGTGAGCCTGCGCATTGGCTCCTCTTTCACAGAACCCAAGGACCGCCGCATGCTGGCCACCTACCTCAGCTACGACGACCTGGAGCGCCTGGTGGTGGCAGCGCTAACAGCGCCCATCGTGGGCCACAGCATCATCTACGGCATGTCGGACAACCAAACCACCTGGTGGGACAACACGCACGCCAAACACATCGGCTTTCGCCCGCTGGATTCGTCCGATGGGTTCCGCCCTGCTGTCGAAGCCCGCCAGCAAACCATCGACAAGAACGATCCAGCCGCGATTTACCAAGGCGGCGCGTTCGTCAAGGCAACGCCGCACGGGTGAACGCACAGCCCACAAGAAATTTCAAACGGGCTGTCCCAAGTTTCACAGCGCCAGGCAAGGCCTGCGGCTACCATGGGTGACTGTCTAAAATCGCTCGCCCCCTCAGGAGACAACCCATGCCCGTGATCACCACCATCGAAGACCTGCGCGTTTTGGCCGAAAAGCGCGTGCCGCGCATGTTCTACGACTACGCCGACAGCGGCTCCTGGACCGAGGGCACCTACCGCGCCAACGAAGACGATTTCCAGAAGATCAAGCTGCGCCAGCGCGTGGCCGTCAACATGGAAAACCGCAGCACCGCCACCCAAATGGTCGGCATCGACACCAAGATGCCCGTGTGCATCGCCCCCGTGGGCCTCACGGGCATGCAGCACGCCGATGGCGAAATGCACGCCGCCATGGCCGCCAAAAAGTTCGGCATCCCCTTCACGCTGTCCACCATGAGCATCTGCTCGATTGAAGACATCGCCGCCCACACCCAAGCACCGTTTTGGTTCCAGCTCTACATGATGCGCGACCGCGAGGCCATGGCCCGTATGATCGACCGCTGCAAGGCCGCCAACGTCAGCGCCATGGTGCTCACACTCGATTTGCAGGTGATCGGCCAGCGCCACAAAGACCTGAAAAACGGTCTGACCGCGCCACCCCGCCCCACCATCGCCAACATCATCAACCTCATGACCAAGCCCCGCTGGTGCTTAGGCATGGCCGGTACCAAGCGCCACACCTTTGGCAACCTGGTCGGCCACGTCAAAGCCGTGAGCAATATGAAGTCGCTGGCCTCTTGGACCAACGAGCAGTTTGACCCGACCCTGAATTGGGAAGACATCGCTTGGGTCAAAAAGCAATGGGGCGGCAAGCTGATCTTGAAAGGCATCATGGACGTGGAAGACGCCAAGCTGGCCGTGGCCAGCGGCGCTGACGCGATTGTGGTCAGCAACCACGGCGGCCGCCAGCTCGACGGCGCGCCCAGCAGCATCGAAGCCCTGCCGGCCATCGTGGCGGCTGTGGGCAGCCAAATCGAAGTCTGGATGGACGGCGGCATCCGCAGCGGCCAAGACGTTTTGAAGGCTTGGGCGCTGGGCGCCAAAGGCACCATGATCGGCCGCGCCATGGCCTATGGCTTGGGCGCCATGGGCGAAGCAGGCGTGACCAAGGCCCTGCAAATCATCCACAAAGAGCTGGACATCACCATGGCCTTTTGCGGCCACACCGACATCCAGAACGTCAACACCAACATCTTGTTGCCGGGCACCTTTCCGAAGGCCTGAATGAGGGCTTCAGGGCCTTTCACCCACGCTATGCTTGCTGGGTGACCACAGCCCCTATTGCACACCCCGTGCGCCGCATTGCCCACCTCGACATGGACGCGTTTTACGCGTCCTGCGAGTTGCTGCGCTACCCGCAGCTCAAAGGCTTGCCGGTGGTCATTGGCGGTGGCCGCCGCAAAGAAGACGACCTGCTGGGCAAGCTGCAAGCGGCCTACCCGGACGGCGAATGGACCGAAGCCACCTTTGCCGAGCGGCTGGACCGCATTCCGGTGGATTTTTTCCCGCGCATCGAGGGCTACACCGGGCGCGGCGTGATCACCACCGCCACCTACGCGGCGCGGCAGTTTGGCATCGGCTCGGCCATGGGCCTGATGAAAGCCGCCAAGCTGTGCCCGCAGGCCATCCTGCTGCCTGTCGACTTTGACCGCTACCGCTACTTCTCGCGCACCTTCAAAAGCATCATCCTGGACATCGCCCCCGTCATGCAGGACCGGGGCGTGGACGAGGTCTACATCGACTTCACCGACGTACCGGGCGGTCAGCGCGAAGGCGGGCGGGTGCTGGCGCGCTTGATCCAAAAAAGCATTTTTGAGGCCACAGGCCTGACCTGCTCGATTGGCGTGGCGCCCAACAAACTCATCGCCAAGATGGCCAGCGAGTTCAACAAACCCAACGGCATCTCGGTCGTGCACGAGGCCGACCTGCAAAGCCTGATCTGGCCTCTGGCCTGCCGCAAGATCAACGGCGTGGGCCCCAAGGCCGATGAAAAGCTCAAGGGCTTTGGCATCCACACCATCGGCGAACTGGCCGCACGCGAACCGCATTGGCTGATTGAAAACTTTGGCAAAAGCTACGGCGCTTGGCTGCACGAAGCGGCTTGGGGCCGCGACGACCGGCCGCTGGAGACCGAGAGCGAACCCGTCAGCATGAGCCGCGAAACCACTTTTGAGCGCGACCTGCACGCCGTGCGCGACCGTGCCGAGCTGGGCGCCGTCTTCACCCGCCTGTGCCAGCAAGTGGCCGCCGACTTGCAGCGCAAAGGCTATGAAGGCAAAACCATCGGCATCAAGCTGCGGTACGACAACTTTCAGGCCGTGACACGTGACCAGACCCTGACCGAATACACCGCCGATGCCAAGCGCATCAGGCTGATTGCCGGCCAATGCCTCAAGCGGGTGGACCTGTCACGCCGCATTCGGCTGCTGGGTGTGCGGGTGGGGTCGCTGGTCAAGGCCGGGACAGTGCCCACCCCTCTGGCCTCTTACAGTGAAGCATCTGCCAACCCACCACCCCAAGTGAACGACCATGGACAAACTGAGCTGCTTTTCCCTGACGACTGAGGGCCACATTGCCCACCTGGTGCTGAACCGCCCCGAGGCGATGAACACCATGCACCCCACTTTCTGGCGCGAGCTGCACGAGGTGCTGACCGACATTCACAAAGCCGGCACCGCCCGGGCGCTGGTGATCTCGAGCACGGGCAAACACTTCAGCGCGGGCATGGACCTGCAGACCTTTGGCAGCGCCATCCAAATGGACGACACCAGCGCCGAAGGCCGCTCGGCGGTGTACGACCTGCTGACCGACATGCAGCACACCTTCACCCTGCTCGAAGAACTGCGCATCCCGGTCATTGCGGCCATTCAGGGCGGCTGCATTGGCGGCGCGGTGGACATGGTCACCGCCTGCTGCATGCGCTATGCCTCGGCCGATGCGTTCTTCTGCATCCAAGAAATCAACATCGGCATGGTGGCCGACGTGGGCACGCTGCAGCGCCTGCCCAAGCTGCTGCCCATGGCGCTGGTGAAAGAACTGGCCTACACGGGCAGGCGCCTGGGTGCCGACAAAGCTCTGGCGCACGGCCTGGTGAACGAGGTGCTGCCCACCCACGAAGCCACCGTGGCCGCCGCCCTGCAAGCGGCCAAAGAAATCGCCAGCAAACCGCCCGTGGCCATCTGGGGCACCAAGCAAGTGCTGCACTACGCCCGCGACCACAGCACCGAAGACAGCCTGCGCCACATGGGCTGGCTGCAAGGCGCGATCTGGAGCAACGCCAACGTGCGCGAAGCCATCAGCGCCATGCAGCAAAAACGCGAAGCGAACTTCGCGCCGTTGCCACCGCTCAAGGGGTTTCGGGAATTTGGTTGAAGGCTGAGCCAAGCCTCGTGGAAAGATTTGGATTACACCGGGGCGAACGGGTTGAACACCTCGAAACCCAGCGCCTGAAAGTCCGCCACATTCCGTGTCGCCACGGTCAGTCCATGCACCTTGGCGGTTGCGGCAATCATGGCGTCTTCATAGAGCGTGTCTGACTTGCGGTGCATCAACTTTGCCCAAGCCGTGAAGGCTGCTGCGTCCATGGGCAAGACGTTGTAAGCGCTCGCCACCAAGGCCAACCAGTCTTCAATTTGCTGGGCCTTATCGGGGTCCTGTTCCCGGGTCAGCTCGATGCCCGCTTGAATTTCGCCCAGCGTGACCGCCGACACGTAAAGCTGAGCGTCATCCAGCGATTCCAGCCAAGCCACCACGCCGCCGTGCGGGCGCGGCTTGCGCAACTCCGACACCACATTGGTGTCCAGCAAATACCGCTGCGTCACAGCATCGGCTCCACAGGTCGCCGCTTGGCTTGACCGCGCGGCGGCACGATCAAGTCGGTGCGGGCTTGGTCAGAAAGCAGCAGTTGTTTGAGCGAGGGGCGCGCTGCCGACTGCATACGCCGCCACTCCTGCACGGGCACCAGCACGGCAGCTTCGGCACCGCGCCGGGTGACCATTTGCGGCCCTTCGGTCAAGCACGCATCCAAAAACTCACTGAACCGCGCCTTCGCGTCTTGTACTGGCCATGTGTGCATCTCAACCCCCTTCAAACTGGTCATCCATCTAGTCAGATGCCGAGTTTGATCGTGATGGGCATGTTTGTCAAACCGATGGACTGATGACGGCATGACCGCTGACATCAACCCTTTAATTACACCCCCAGCACTACCCAAGCCAAAAAACCGAGAACTTTCCATTAACATCCAGTCTCACTTTGTGAGTACCAAATGGGTCTTAATTTGAACGAAATCAAATCCAGGGCATTGCTTTTCAGCAAAACCTGGGCCGACGCCTGCAACGAAGACAGCCTGGCCAAGCCCTTTTGGATCGATTTCTTTGAAATCTTTGGCATCACCGACAAGCGCGTCGCCACCTTTGAGCTGAACGTCAAAAAGCTCGGCGGCGCTCAAGGCTTTGTGGATCTGTTTTGGCCCGGCGTGCTGTTGGTGGAGCACAAGTCGCGCGGCAAAAGCCTGGACGACGCGGTGGACCAGGCCATGGGCTACCTGCACCACCTCAGCGAGCGCGACCTGCCCCAGTTGGTGGTGGTGTGCGACTTTGCCCGCTTTCGGGTGCGGCGCCTGGCCTCAGGCCAGACGCACGAAACGCTGGAGTTTGCACTCCAGCACCTGCACAAACACGTCAAGCTCTTTGGCCTGCTGGCGGGCTACAAGGTGCAAGACATTCGGGCTGAAGACCCGGTCAACATCAAGGCCGCCGAGCGCATGGGCCGCCTGCACGACGCCCTGAAAGCCAGCGGCTACAGCGGCCACGCGCTCGAAGTGCTGCTGGTGCGCCTGCTGTTTTGTTTGTTTGCCGACGACACGGGCATCTTTCAGCCCGCGCAATCGTTCAGAGACTTTGTGGAAGAACGCACCGCGCCCGACGGCTCGGACCTGGGGCCGCGCCTGGGGCAACTGTTTCAGGTGCTCAACACACACGAAAGCCAACGCAGCCAAAACATCGACGAACAGTTGGGCCAGTTTGCCTACATCAACGGCCGCCTGTTTGAAGAAACCCTGCCCATGGCCGACTTCAGCACCGCCATGCGCGAAGCCCTGCTGGACGCCTGTGCGCTCGACTGGTCGGCCATCAGCCCGGCGATTTTTGGCAGCTTGTTCCAAAGCATCATGGACGACAAAGCCCGCCGCAACCTGGGCGCGCACTACACGTCTGAGGCCAACATCCTCAAGCTGATCAAGCCCCTGTTTCTGGACGAGCTGCACGCCGAGTTTGAGAGGGTGAAAGGCCACCGCAACAAGCTGTTTGAGTTCCACAAAAAGCTGCGCCAGCTGACGTTTTTGGACCCGGCTTGCGGGTGCGGCAACTTCTTGGTCATCAGTTACCGCGAACTGCGCGAGCTGGAGCTGAAGGTGCTGCGGGCCGACCACGAACTGAGCGCCCACAAAGGCCAGCTGACGGTGGATGTGCATGGCCTGATCGGCGTGAACGTGGACCAATTCTTTGGCATCGAGATCGAAGAGTTTCCGGCACAAATTGCCCAAGTGGCCCTGTGGCTGGTGGACCACCAAATGAACCTGCGCGTGAGCGTGGAGTTTGGCCTGTACTTTGCCCGCATCCCGCTCAAAAGCTCACCACAAATACGCCACGCCAACGCGCTGCGGCTGGACTGGCAAGAGGTGCTGCCTGCGCAGCGGTGCAGTTATGTGCTGGGCAATCCGCCCTTCTTGGGCAAGACCTACCAAAGCAAAGAACAAAAAACCGACCTGGCTGCGGTGATGCACGGCATACACGGCGCGGGTGATTTGGACTTTGTGTGCGGCTGGTATGTGCTGGCCGCGCAATACATGAAAAGCACGGGCACGCAAGCGGCATTTGTGTCGACCAATAGCATCACCCAAGGCGAACAAGTGGCCGTTCTTTGGGGCGAGATGCAGCGCCTGGGCATGCACACCCACTTTGCGCACCGCACCTTTCAGTGGAGCAACGAAGCCAGCGGCAAAGCCGCTGTGCATTGCGTCATCGTGGGCTTTGGCCCCGAAGATCAAGCGGTCAAAACCATCTTCGAATACGAAGACATCAAAGGCCCGCCACATGCGGTGCCTGCCAAGCGCATCAACGCGTATTTGGTGGATGCGCCAGATGTGTTGCTGAGCAAGCGCCGCACACCCATTTGCCAAGTGGCTGAGATGACCAATGGCAGCAAACCCACAGATGGGGGCAACTTGCTGATGAACGATGCAGAAAAAGATGCACTACTTTCCGTTGAACCACAAGCTGGTCAATGGATTCGACCGTATCTGATGGGCGACGAATTCATCAACAACATTTCACGATGGTGCCTGTGGTTGGTAGATGCACCTCCAGCTGTTTTGCGATCAATGCCACACGTCATGAAGCGGGTCGAAGCCGTCCGTGTAATGAGGAGTTCGAGTACCGACGCACAAACTCAAAAGGATGCCAACAATCCGACGCAGTTTCAAAAAATTCGGCAACCGCTGACACCCCGGTACTTGGCGATCCCTAAGGTTTCATCAGAACGCCGCCAATTCATCCCCATCGGCTATCTGGATGGAAACGTCATCTGCGGCGACAAAATTTTCTTTGTCGACGACGCCTCACTGTTCACCTTTGGGGTGCTGACCAGCACGATGCACAACGCCTGGATGCGTTACACCTGTGGACGTTTGAAAAGCGATTACAGCTACTCCAACACCATCGTCTATAACAACTACCCCTGGCCCGGCTTCGCTGGCGAGCCATTCAGCGACAAACACCGCACCGCCATCGAACAAGCAGCCCAATGCGTGCTCGACGCCCGCGCCCAATTTGCCGACTCGTCACTGGCCGACCTCTACGACCCGCTGACC
Source organism: Limnohabitans sp. Rim28 (assembly GCF_000293865.2). Taxonomy (GTDB): domain Bacteria; phylum Pseudomonadota; class Gammaproteobacteria; order Burkholderiales; family Burkholderiaceae_C; genus Limnohabitans_A. The sequence goes on from NZ_ALKN02000002.1 coordinate 276,785, forward strand.
ATGCCCCCGGCCCTGCTCAAGGCCCACCAAAAACTAGACACCGCCGTAGACGCCGCCTACCAACCCAGCGGCGGCAAAAAGTCCTACACCTCCGACGCCGAACGCGTGGCCTTCCTGTTCGACCTGTACCAACGCATCACTAGCTTGCTGCCTGCGCCAGCCTTCAAAAAAACACGTAAGACCAAAACTAAAGGTCTTGAATTTTGATGAAAAAATTTAAGAAGGGATATTTATGAATTTTTCAATTTGGGCGGTATCTGTAGGCTTGGTCGCCGAACTGCTTGGAGTTGCGATTGCTCTCGCCACAATCGCTTTGGGACATGCAACTTGTCTAGAAGGGGAATTGAAGGTTGTGGCGGCCTGCGTGTTGTTTGGTGGACTCGGTGGTGTGACTTACTGCCTTAGAGGCGTCTATCTCAATGCCTGCGTGCGCAAGCAGTGGGACGTTGCTTGGTTACCCTGGTATTTACTCAGGCCCATAGTTAGCTTAGTACTTGGTGGCGTGAGCTACTTGTTTGTCAAATCAGGTCTCTTGCTACTGGGGGCGACGCAAGATCAGACTGGAAGTCAACTAGGTATTTGGGCAATCTCTTATATCGCTGGCCTAAATGTTGATCGCTTCCTAGCCAAAATTGAAGACATCGGTTTGACAGTTTGGGGGATTGAGCCATCGCGCCAATCAAAGCCAGAGGCAAAGCAAACGGTGTCATTTCAGACGAAGGAGTGATCCCATGGCGACAATTCACTTTCTGAACGTGGGCGAAGGCGATTGCATCGTGATCCAACACAACAGTGGCAGGGTTTCAATGATCGATATTTCGTGTGGAAACCTTTCCGCAGTTGAAGAAACAACTAACAAATTAATCAAGGCTGCCGGTCTGGCAAACACTGGCGGTAACGGCAACTACAACATGAAGGCCTACCCAACTAAGCCGCAAGATTACCTAGTAGGTCTCGGTATTTCTAGCATCTGGCGCTTCATTCTCACCCATCCTGATATGGATCACTTGGACGGTTTTAATGCCTTAATGGACGAACTCCCGGTAAACAACTTTTGGCATTCAGGGGCGGACAAGCCAAAACCGGATTTCAGCAGCTTCAATGGTTACAAGGAGGAAGATTGGGATCGATACGTGAAGGTTAAAGATGACAAAGAGGTCGGAACCACTTCGCTTAGAGTCTTGGCGGGAACATCGTTTAAGTATGCGAACGTGGGTGACGACGGTGGAGCTGGTGATGGCTTACATGTCATAGCCCCGACGCAAAAATTAGTAGACGATGCCAATTCAAAAACTGACTTTAACGACTGCTCGTATGTAATTATTTATCGCACTGGGGGGTTCAAGATCATCTTCAGCGGCGACTCTCACGATGCCACTTGGGATCACATCTTAGAAAATCACGAGCAAGAGGTAGCTGACTGCGACTTGCTGATTGCTCCTCATCATGGGCGCGACTCAGGCCGCTCGTGGAATTTTTTGGATGTATTGAAACCAAGATTGACACTTTTTGGAGTTGCCAGATCAGAGCATCTAGCATATGACGCCTGGAATCGACGCGGGCTCTATAAGATCACGAACAACCAAGCGGGGAATGTTGTGCTCGATGTTGTAGACAATAAGATGCACGTTTATGTCGAGAATGACGCGTATGCTGAATCCAAAAACTCTGGTGATAGCAGTCGAAATTCTCAAGGTTACCGAACACTAGGCTTCCTAAAAGCCAAGTCTTGATAGCAAACACCAGCTGCTCAAATTTTGAACCGCTTCCATTTTTTTTGAACGAGGTCAGAGCACCATAGTGCCCTGCGTCAGGCTCTATTGCGTGTGTGCTGCGATTTTTTCTCGGGACAGCTCTAGCGCCATGCGGTATCCCCCCACCCCCTTCACATACGCCAGCAACTCCCCAAAAAACGGATGCCTGCAAAGCGTGGACGAATCGCCCACCAGCAGCAGCTTGCGCCGTGCGCGGGTCATGCCCACGTTCATGCGGCGGATGTCAGACAAAAAGCCGATCTCGCCTTGGGTATTGCTGCGCGTCAAGGTGATGGCAATGATGTCGCGCTCTTGGCCCTGAAACGAATCGACGGTGCCCACGCTGAGCCTGCGTTGCAACAGCAAGTCATTCAGCACGGCGCTGTCTTCGATGGCGTCTTTCAAATAGTTGATTTGGGCGCGGTACGGTGCGATGACGCCAATGGTCAGCGGGCGTTGGTCTGGCTCGGTGGGTTCGCCTGGTTCCGACAGTTGCCCCAGCAGCTGCGCTAGGCGCTCCAGCAGCAAAAGGGCTTCTTCGGGGTTGGCGGTTGAACGGCTCTCAGGAATGGCCAGTTCTTGATAACCGCAACCCGCCGTGTCGATGAATTCCACGGGCAGGTCGGGCGACAAACGTGGGTCATTGAAGCGCGGGGAATTAAAGCGTGGGTCATAGGCGGCCAAGTCAGCGTCGCGCACGCTGGCGTGCGCCACCAGTTGGCCGCCATAAAACTTCTCTGAGCTGAAGCCCATGATGTGCGCGTGCATGCGGTATTGCACCTTCAGCATGCGGGCCGTGTGGGGTTGGCGCTGGATGCACTTTTCAAACAGGGTTTCGCGCAGGCCTTCGCGGGCGGCTTTTTCGCTTTTCACGGTGGGTGGCAGCTGGTGGTGGTCGCCCGCCAACACCAGGCGCTGGCCCTTGGCAATCGGAATCCAACAACCCGGCTCCAAGGCCTGGGCGGCTTCGTCGATGAAGACCGTCTCAAAGCTCAGGTGGCGAATTTGGCGGTGGCTGGCGCCTACCAGCGTGCAGGTGATGACCTGCACCGATTCGAGCACGTCCTCGGTCATGAAGCGCTCCAAATCGTCGGCGGCTTGGCGCAGCGTGCGGGCTTCATCCTTCAGCCACTGGCGTCGCTGTCGCTCTTCAAAACCAAAGTTGCGCACGCGTTCGCTGGCAGCCTCTCGGTGCTGCTCAGCGGTTTGGCGCATCGCGTGCATCTTGGCGTAGCTGGCGTGGGCCATCACCCCGGCATCCAGCGTGTGCTGGAGCAGCAGGTCCGACACGCGGCTGGGGTTGCCCAGGCGGATCACATTCACACCGCGCTCGGCCAGCTTTTCGGTCAGCAGGTCCACGGCGGTGTTCGAGGGGGCGCACACCAGCACGCGCCGCTCGCGCCGGATGGTTTCCAAAATGGCTTGCACCAGCGTGGTGGTTTTGCCCGTGCCGGGCGGGCCGTGGATGATGGCCACGTCTTGCGCCGTGACCACATGGCGCACAGCGGCCAGCTGCGAGTCGTTGAGCGCACTGGGGTAAAAAAGGTCGTCGGCTTGGGGCTCGCGAAAAGTTGCCTGCCGGGCGCCCAGCAGCACGTCGCGCAGTTCGGCCAAGCGGTTGCCGTGTGCGGCCATGACCGCGCTCAGGGCCTGGTTCATCTCGCGGTAGCTGACCTCGTCAAAGGTCAAGTCAATGCCTAACGTGCTTCCGTTTGGGCTGCTGCCGTTCAGGGTGCTGCCGTCCCGCACCCAGTCGGGCAGCGCTTCTTTGGTGGTGGCCAGCACCAGCTTGTTGCGCCGCACGCGGGTGACCACGCCGCTGACCACAGGCCGATCAGGCCCCGAGTAGCCGGGCGCGCTGCTGAACAGCGCCGCAGCCGCCCCCACCTGAAACAAATGCAGGTCTTGCCGATGCGCGGGGCGCTCCAGCTCCAGCACCACCTTGCCGCCAAACCCAATGTCTTCTTGGGTGATGGTGACGGGGTACCAAGTCAGGCCACGCCGTCGGCGCTCTTTGATGCTGGCACTGGCATTTTTGAGCTTGAACTGCGCCTGGTCTTCCTGTTGCTCCAGTTGCATGAGCGCACGCACATGGCGCAACTCACTTTGAACAGCATCTTGAACAGCGCTAGGGGCGGTGGGGGTGGGGTCTGGGGCAGCCAAAGGTACAGGGACTTTTTCGTCACAATGATGTAGTCACATTGTTACAACCTTAGGTCTTGCCCATCCACTTCGCATGGATTAACATTGTTGCAACTGGAGGATTATCATGGAAATTGCAATTCGGAACATCGGCAACAGCAAAGGCGTGGTGTTGCCCAAGCCGTTTCTGGCCCAGGTCGGGCTGGATGGTCAGGCCACCGCCACCATCGAAGTGGAAAACGGCACCATCGTCTTGCGCAAGCCCGCCAAGACGGTTCGTGCTGGCTGGGCACAGGCTGCTGCAGCCGTATCCGCCAAGGGCGAAGATGCGCTTGTGATGGGTGAGTTCGGCAACTTGGACGATGAGGAGTTGGGCTGGTGAAGCGCGGCGACATTTGGCTGGTGAACCTGGACCCGACCGTGGGCAGCGAAATCAAGAAGTCGCGGCCCTGCGTGGTGCTGTCCCCGGCAGAGTTGAATGACCACCTGCGCACCGTGATGGTGGCCCCCATGACCTCCAAGGGGTTTGCTGCGCCGTTTCGGGTGCCAGTCACCCATGCTGGAACCAAGGGCCTGATCGTGCTGGATCAGCTTCGGACGGTTGACAAGCTGCGCTTGGTCAAGCGGCTGGGCGCTGTGTCTGCCAAGACCTTGACGGCAGCCCTGACCACGCTGCAGGAAGTGTTCGCGGCGTAAGAAGGCAAAACTCCTTGGGCGTTTCTGGCCTCAGCCAACAGGGTCAACCCTGTGTGACATCACCCGCCTGGGCAGAAGCAGGCAAGCCGAAAACCCGGTCAAAGCACCAGGTGAACGCGATGGCATAAAAGAAAAAGAAGGCCAGCAGGCCCAGGTTGGCCAGCAGGGCAGCGGTGATCGAAATGTCCAGCCACAGCGACATGACGGGCAAGAGAATGATGACCAGCCCACCTTCAAAACCGGCCCCGTGGGCCAGCCGCCGGGCAAAGGAACGACCACGCACCGATTGGCGCGACTCCCAGCGCTCAAAGAGCCCGTTGAAGACGTAATTCCACGTCAGTGCCATGCCCGACAACACGACCGCCAGGCCCAAGGTGGAGGTGGGTGATTTGTCAAAGGCCAGGCTCAACACCGGCCCAACCACGGCAATCGCTATGGCCTCGTACAACAAGGCCTGGACAACGCGGCGGGTGGTGGGGGACATGTTGGGAAATATGGTGAAGTGGCCAGCCAGGAAAGCGCACTGGCAGGCGCGGGTGTCAGAAGTTAACACGTTGCGCTGGTCAGGTCGAAAGGCAGCTGTATCGCCCATTGATCTTTATTAAATACTTTATAGCTCATAAAATTACTCGTACCGCTCAAGTCAATGAGTTCAAGACGCTTATCTTCTTGGCAGCCGGCCTTCCTCTGTAATGCGGTCGGATTACCTTGTAACTTATAATTCACATGTTTGAAGTTCGTGATTACCTGACCGCGCAAGGCGATGACCCTTATGCATTGTGGTTGATGTCATTGGCAGATCGACAAGCCAGAGCCCGAATTTTGATTCGGGTAAGCCGAATGGCCAGCGGCAATTTTGGTGATGTGAAACCGGTTGGCGAAGGCGTTTGGGAGGCCAGAGTTGATTGGGGACCGGGGTACAGGATTTACTACGCACAGGCCGGACAGCGCTTGATCTTGCTGTTGGTCGGTGGTGACAAGCGAAAACAGCAAACGGACATTGAACAGGCCCACCGTTACTGGTTGGACTGGCAAAACAGGAGAAAGCTCAAATGACCATCGTGACCAGCCGCCCGCATGACGAAGCCGTTGTGGAGATGCTGAAAGCCGATCCTGAGTTTGCCAACGAGTACTTGGCTGTTGCACTGGATCAAGCGGATCAACCCGGCGGGCAACAGGCTTTGCTGGCGGCTTTGCGGCACATCGCTGAGGCGCAAGGCATGTCTGCGGTGGCCGAGAGAGCGGGCATGCCCCGCGAAAGCTTGTACCGGGCACTCAGTCCACGGGGCAATCCCACACTCAAAACTTGGTTGGCAGTGTTGAACGCCACCGGACTGCACTTGTCGGTGGTGCGGCCCCGCTGAGTTGATTCACTGCCGCGCCGTGCGCACGTTGGGCGGCAACTTGCCCGGTGCGCTGGTGCGCCAGGGGTTGATGTCCAACCCGCCGCGGCGGGTGTAGCGGGCGTACACCGTCAAGGTGGTGGGTTGGCAGCGCGTCCAGATGTCCATGAAGATGCGCTCCACGCACTGCTCATGGAACTCGTTGTGGTTGCGATAGCTCACGATGTATTGCAACAAACCCGCTTGCTCGATCTGGGGGCCGATGTAGGTGATTTGCACGCTGCCCCAGTCGGGCTGGCCCGTGACCAAACAATTGCTTTTGAGCAAGTGGCTGACCAGCGTTTCGCTCACGGGCAGTTCTTCGGCGTTGGCGCGCAACAGGTCCGGCGCAGGCTCGTAACGTGTGCACTCAATGTCCATGCGGTCCAGGTTCAGGCCGTCGAGTTCGTGCACGGGCTCGGTGTCAAATTGCTCTTGCAGCAGCAGCTTCACGCCCACGCTGGCTTGCATGGTGCCGCCGTGCCAGATGGCCGCGCTGATGTCGCGGCGAATCATGTCGCGCACCACGTCGGCGCTTTCCAAGCGGGTGTTGTTGAAGCTGTTCAGATACAGCTTGAAGGACTTGCTCTCGACAATGTGCGTGCTCTCGGCCGGCACGGTGATGTGCGCCAGCGCCACCTGCGGCTTGCCTTTGGTGTTGAGCCAGGACAGCTCAAACGCGGTCCACAAATCGGCCCCAAAAAACACCGGCTGGCCGGTGACGCCGATCTCGGCGCGTTTGGTGGCACGCGGAATCGGGAACAGCAAACCCGCGTCGTACTGGTCCACATAGGCGCTGGATTTGCCCAGCTGCGATTGTTCGGGGGTGTTCATGCTTGCACTTTGCGGCGGAAGACCAAGCGGTCGGGTTCAGAGACAGCGGCGTCGTAGGCATAGCCTTCCAGGTCAAAACCCAGCAAGCCTTCGGGGTGGGTGATTTTGTTTTGGATGGCAAAGCGGGCCATCAGGCCCCGCGCCCGCTTGGCGTTGAAGCTGATGATTTTGTACTTGCCGCCTTTGAAGTCTTCAAACACGCATTCGATGACGCGGGCCTTGAGGGTTTTGCGGTCCACCGACTTGAAGTACTCCTGCGAAGCCAGGTTGACGATGACCGGGGTTTTGTCTTTGGCCAGCTGGGCGTTCAGGTGCTCGGCAATTTGCGGCCCCCAAAACTTGTACAGGTTGCTGCCCTTGTCGGTTTGCAGCATGGTGCCCATTTCCAGGCGGTAGGGCTGCATCCAGTCCAGCGGGCGCAGCACGCCATACAGGCCACTCAAAATGCCCACATGGGTTTGCGCCCAGTCCAGGTCTTGCGCGGACAGGGTCTTGGCGTCCAGGCCTTCGTAAACGTCGCCATTGAAGGCCAGCACGGCTTGTTTGGCATTTTTGGCGGTGAACTTCGGAGCCCAGGCTTCGTAGCGGGCCACGTTCAGGGCCGACAGCGCGTCCGACAGGTCCATCAGCTCGGCGATTTGCTGGGGCGACTTTTGGCGCAGCACGTCAATGAGGGCCTGCGATTGCGGCACAAACTGGGGCAGCGTGTGGGGCAGATCGCCTGCGGGGGTTTCGTAGTCCAGGGATTTGGCGGGTGACAATAAGAACAACATGCTCGACATCCTTTACCTGGACGATTATCTCGCCATCGTGCACAAGCCTGCGGGCTGGCTGGTGCATCGCACCCCGCTGGACAAGGGTGAAACCCGCTTTGTGCTGCAAACCCTGCGCGACCAAATTGGGCAACATGTCTGGCCTGTGCACCGGCTGGACAAAGGCACCAGCGGCGTGCTGCTGTTTGCGCTGAGCGCCGAGGTGGCGCGCACGCTGGGGCAGGCCTTTGAAACGGGTGAGGGTCTGCAAAAAACCTACCGCGCCATCGTGCGTGGCTGGCCTGCGGATTCAGGCCTGATCGACCACCCCTTGAAGCGCATGCCCGACGACATGCGCACCGAGCGCACCGAAATTCAGCCCGCCCAAAGCCGCTTTGCCACCTTGCGCCACTTTGAGCTGGCACTGCCGCAGCAAGGCTTTGCCAGCACCCGCTGCGCTGAGGTGGAACTGGAGCCGCTGACCGGTCGCCGCCACCAATTGCGCCGGCACATGAAACACATCGCCCACCCGATCATCGGCGACGCCACGCACGGCAAAGGGCCTTTGAACCGGGCGGTGGCCGACGTGCTGGGGCTGCAACGGCTGTGGTTGCACGCGCAAAGGCTGGAACTGCCTCACCCGGTCAGCGGGCAGCTGCTGCGTTTGGTGTCGTCGCTGCCCAGCGAGTGGGGACTTTGGGATGCTTTCACTGAGGCTTCCATTCCACCTGCAAGCGGGCCTGGCGCTGCCCCCTCTTTGTAGAAGCCAACCCCTGTGGGCCCCTACAAATCGGTGCGATTGTCACCCAACGGATAAGCATCTGCGCGGTTTTCCATAAGATGCACGGCTGCGCTTGCTATCGCGAGCCAAGACTCAACCGACCGCGACAACACACACCATGAGCCTGCTTTTCACGCCCTTCACCTTCAACGCACCCTCTGGCCCCCTCACCTTGCCCAACCGCATCGTGGTGGCACCCATGTGCCAATACTCGGCCGACAACGGCCAAGCCACCGACTGGCACCTGACGCACTGGACCAACTTGCTCAACAGCGGCGCGGGCCTGTTCGTCATCGAGGCCACGGCGGTGTCGGCGGTGGGCCGCATCAGCCCCGGCTGCCTGGGCTTGTGGGACGACGCCACCCAAGCGGCGCTGGGCGACAAACTGCACCGCGCCCGCCATTTGGCCCCCGCCATGCCCGTGTGCATTCAAATTGGTCATGCGGGCCGCAAAGCATCGAGCGCGGCCCCATGGGATGGCGGCATGCTGATCGCCCCCGAAGACGGTGGCTGGCAGCCCGTGGCCCCCAGCGCCCTGCCCCATCTGCCCAATGAAGCGCCACCCACCGCGATGAGCCTGGCCGACATCGCTCAACTCAAGGCCGACTTTGTCAACACCGCCCGCCGCAGCCACGAATTGGGCATTGAGGCCATCGAGTTGCATGCCGCGCACGGTTATTTGCTGCACGAATTTTTGTCGCCCATTTCCAACCAGCGCACCGATGCCTATGGCGGTTCGTTTGAAAACCGCATTCGCTTGCCGATGGAAGTGTTCAAAGCCGTGCGCGAGGCCTTTGGTGGCACGCTGGGCATGCGCATTTCGGGCACCGACTGGGTCGATGGCGGTTGGACGGTGGAAGAAACTGCCGAACTGTCCGTGCAGCTCAAGCAAGCCGGGGCGCAGTTCGTACACATTTCGTCGGGCGGTGTTTCGCCTTTGCAAAAAATCGTTTTGGGGCCGGAGTACCAAGTGCACTTGGCCAAAGCCGTGAAAGCCGCATCGGACCTGACCACCATTGCCGTGGGCCTGATCACCGAGCCCGCGCAAGCCGAAGCCGTGCTGCAGCGCGGCGACGCCGACCTGGTGGCGCTGGCCCGTTCTTTCTTGTACAAGCCACGCTGGGGCTGGGAAGCGGCTGTGGCGCTGGGCGGCACCGTCGACTCACAACACCAGTACTGGCGCAGCCTGCCCCGCGAAGCGAAGAACATTTTCAACGACGCCAAAATCGGCATGCGCTGATTTTTATGACCCACCCCCAAAAAGAGACCCCCATGACAACACGTCGCAAATTTTCCAAACTGATGGCCCTGGCTGCCTTGTGCGCCCCGATGGCCTTGATGGCACAGGCCTTCCCCAGCAAGCCGATCACCCTGGTGGTGCCGGTGCCACCCGGCGGCTTGGTCGACACTTCAGCGCGCTTGATTTCGGAACCTTTGGGCCGCTTGATCGGCCAGTCGGTCGTGATCGACAACAAAGGCGGCGCCAGCGGCAACCTGGCTTACCAACAAGTGGCGCGCAGCCCCAAAGATGGCCACACCTTGTTGGTGTCTTACTCGGGTTACCACATTGCCAACCCGATCTTGATGAGCAAACTGCCTTGGGAGCTGAAAGATTTGACGCCTGTGGGCTTGATCACTGTGGCCACCAACGTGGTGGCGGTGCACCCTTCGGTGCCGGCCAACAACATGCGTGAATTCATCGCGTTTTTGAAGCAAAACCCAGGCAAGCTGAACTACGCCTCTCAGGGCAATGGTTCGGTGTCTCACATCGGCACCGAAATCTTCAAACAGCAAACCGCTGTGGATTTGGTGCATGTGCCCTACAAGGGTTCGGGCCAGGCCATTGCCGACGTGCTGGCGGGCCAAGTGCAGGTGTTCATGACCACGCCCCCCTCGGTGATGCAACACATCCAGGCGGGCAAACTCAAGGCGCTGGCGGTCACCGGCAAAAAACGCCACCCCGGCATGCCCCAAGTGCCCACCATGGCCGAAGCGGGTTACCCCAACATTGACTTGGAAGCTTGGGTGGCCCTGTATGCCCCAGCCGGCACGCCCACGGCCACCGTGAATCAGTTGGCCGATGCCGTGAAGCGCAGTCTGGACTTGCCTGAGAGCAAGCAGCGGGCTGACCAAGCGGGCATTGAGGTGCGCTTTCTCGCCCCAGCCGACATGACCAAACTGCTGGACCGCGAAATCGCAGACTGGACCCAGGCCATCAAGACCGCCAACATCAAGTTGGACTGAAAAAAAGCTCCGCAATGCGGGGCTTTTTTTATGCGGCGATCAACTGCTTGGCCAGTGCATGAAGACGCGTGCCTGGCCGCGTCAAATAGATAACGATGTTGAAATGGTTGAGGCCCGCCAAGTCTTCGCAAACGGGCACGGTTTTGGGGCCCCAAGCTTGGTGAATCAAACGGTTGTGGCGCAAAAATTCGGGGCTCTCGTCACCCCCGGCCACGGTGTAGAGCACCCCTTGACGCGGGCGTTGCCATTTGGCGGGGCTGGCCATGCGCACATGGGCCGGGGTGATGCGCAAATCGGCCTGCACAAACGGCGTTTTGCGAATGGGTTCCAGATCAAACAAGCCCGAAATCGACATGGCTTTGCGAACCAAGCCGGAGGGCAAATCGCGCCCCACTTGCTTCCAGTTGCAGCCGAGCAGCATGGCCGCCAAATGGCCGCCCGCTGAATGGCCAATGGCACTGATGCGGCTGCGGTCACCACCGTGCTCGGCGATGTGCCGCCAGACCCATGCCGTGGCCTTGGCCATTTGCAAGGCAATGTCGGGGATGGTGACGGGCTGCTCGGGCGTGCCGGGACACAAGGCGTAATTGACCACCACCACACAAGCGCCCATGTCGCGCAAGGCTGGCGCCACAAACGAGTGGTCGGATTTGTCCAGGCTGCGCCAGTAGCCACCGTGAATGAAGATCACCACGGGCGCGTTCGCGTCTTTGGCAGGAAAGATGTCGAGCGTCTCGCCCACGCCTTCGCCATAGGGCACATCGAGCGTGGACTTCAGTTGGGCGCGGGCCTGAACCGAGGCATTTTGCCAATGGGCAAAGTGGTCGGCAAAGTCGGGCACCAGGGCCCGGTTGTTGTACATGCGATCGTGCCATTCGGCATTTTTGACGGCCATGCGGATCTCCTTCAAATCAGATTTTCATTTCCAGGCGCAGTTGGACGTTGCGCCAGTTGCGGTCTGTGGTGCGAGACGACTCTTTGTAGGTGCCGTTGTCAAAGGTACTGGCGGTGATGTAGTCGCGCGGCTGCAAATTGCTGACCGTCAGCCGGACAGCACTGGCGGGCGAAATGCGCCACAAGCCGTACACATCGACCACCCGTTTGACGCCTTGGTAGAACATGGACTGCTCGGTGCGGCGGGTGTCGTAATCGGGGTTCCAGTTGAGGTTGCCGCCCAGGGTCAAGGGCACGCGGCGAATCCGGTAGTCGGCGCCCAGGTTGGCCGTCATGTCGGGTTGCTGATCAAGCCGGTTGTTGGGGCCAGGCACTTGCTTGACATTGGAGCCAAAAAAACTGGCGTTGCTGCGGATGTCGATCGGCAGAGCACCGGTGAAGGCTTGGTTGAGCCGGAACTTCGCTTCCAACTCCAGGCCCTGGGTCGATGCATCGCCAATGTTGATGGGGGATGACACGAAGCGACCGTTTTGCTGTGTCACGGTGTAACGGATCAGGTCGGTGATTTCTCGGCGAAACACGTTGGCACTGAGCACACCACCGCCATCCAGATAACGCTCAAAGGCCACATCGACGCCGGTGGCCAACTCGGGCCTGAGGTCTGGGTTGCCAATGCGGTCAGGACGGGTGGGTCGGCTGATCACTTCACCCGAGCTCACGGGGCGCGCCATCAGGTTGTGCAACGTGGGGGTTCGGTAGCTGCGCGTCAAACTCATGCGCACCTGGTCTCGCTTGGCGGGATCGGGTTTCCACAAGGCATGCAGCAAAGGGGTCCACACAGAACTGGTGTTGGACTTCAAGCCCGAGGTGCCGTTCGCCTCGGTCGTGATGGTCTCGTAACGCAAGCCGGTATGGGCAGACCAATGGCGGTTGATTTTGAATTCGTCTTGGGCATAGGCTGCCCACCGCAGGGTGCTGGCCGTCAAATCGCCTGCGTTGTCATCCAGCAAGCCCCGGGCCTCTTCAACCCGGCGCACGCCTTCCAACTCCAAGCCGCTGACCACTTGGTGGCCGTTGTCCATGGCACGGGTCCACTTGCTGCTCAGGCTGCCGGAGCGGTCAACAAAGTTCTGGAATTGCGTGGTGTTCAGCAACAAAGGGGGGCTAGCGCTCGGCGTGGTCAGGGTCTGGTCCATGCGCAGGTCGTACTCGGACTGGCCCACACCAAAGCGCACTTCCAAGCGGTCATCGGCTGACAGGCGTTGGGCCCATTGGCCATTGAGCCGCGCCATGGCAAAACGACTTTGGTTGAGCGTTTGTGCCGTTTCAGAGGCCATACCCCCAGCATCCAATCGGTTGGCTTGAATCAGGCCATTGCCTGCAAAATCTGAATACACCAAGAATGGGGTCAAGGTCAGCGTCTTGCCTTGTTCGCCCCGCCATTGCAAGCGCGCATTGGCATGCATGGCTTGTCGCCGGCCCAGAGATTCGTTGCTGCGGGTGCTGTCGCCCAACACATTGGAAGAGATCACCGTGCTGCTCGAATCGGGTCGGTATTGGTCAGTCACCGACATGGTGAGCGTGCCCGTTAAAGGCTGGATGTTGAGGTTGTGTACCCAATTGAGCAGGGTGGAATCGTGGCCATACTCCCGCGAGCGGGTGATTTTCAAATCATCGGGGTTGGCCTTTTGGCCTTCGCGCAACACGATGTTGATGGTGCCCGCAATCGCGCGGGCGCCTGTTTCTGCCGTGGGCGCACGCAAGATTTCAATCCGCTCAACCTGTTCGGGCAGCAAGCTGTCGATCGAAAAGCCCGGCGGCAAGCGCTCACCGTCGAGCAAGATTTGGGTGTAGCCGCCGCCCAGACCGCGCATGCGGATGGCACCACCGCGTCCAGGCGCACCCTGCACGGTCACGCCGGGCAAGCGTTTGAGCACTTCACCCAAATTTGCATCGCCTTGTTTTTGGATTTCTTCGCGGCCAATCACAATTTTGGCGGCCGAAGACTCGCGCCGCATTTCGGTGTCGTTGTTGCGGTTGCCCCGCACCTCGACCTGGCCGAGATCGGTCGTGTTGGCAGCCCCTCCGGGCGGGTTGGCGTTTTGCGCCAAAGCAGCCCAAGGGAGAACGACAAAACCTGCCATGGCCCATTGGAGGGCCATCGCAAGCGGTTTAAGACGGTGGTTTGTGGAGCGGTGCATGCTGCGATTTTGACAGGGGCGTGCGACCATGGTGTGTCGGCCCCTTAAAACCCAGCCCGCTCAGTGATCAATCGCCCGATTTGAACAAAGCGGCGACTTTGCGTTTGGGCTTGATGTTGGCCGAGATGGAAGACCTGGCGGCCCTGGGCGCGGTGGGTTCCCAGCTGGGTGAACTCTCTTGAGCGGGTGCCTCGTAGGGTTTCTCAAAGAACGGATCGCGGTTGATGGGCGCGGGACGGAAACCACCACGGCGCTCACGCGGTGCATCCAAAGCATCACGTGGATCGTAGTCGTCGCGGCGGCGGCCTTCTTGGCTGCGGGCGCGTGGGCGGTCTTCGGCGCGTTCGCCCCACTTTTCAGGCGGTGGGCCTGCGGGACGGGTGTCAAGCTGCAGGGTTTCGACTTCCAGCTTTTTCTTGATCAGCTTTTCGATGTCACCCACCAAACGGGCGTCCGATGGGCTGACCAAAGTCACGGCCAAACCCGATGCCCCGGCGCGGCCCGTGCGGCCAATGCGGTGCACATAGTCTTCGGCGTTGAAAGGCACGTCAAAGTTGAACACCGCCGGCACATCCTTGATGTCCAAACCCCGGGCAGCCACGTCGGTGCAGACCAGCAAATCGACTTCGCCTTTTTTGAAGGCTTCGAGGGCTTTCAGGCGCTCGTCCTGGCTCTTGTCACCGTGCAAAGCAGCGGTGCGCAGGCCTTCGCGCTCCAAGGAGCGCGCCAAACGGCCGCAGCCGAGTTTGCTGTTCACAAAAATGAACGCTTGTTTGATGCCCCGGTCGTCGAGCACTTTGCGGATCACGCGGCGCTTGTCGTCGTCTTGGGCGGCGTAAAAACGCTGCTCCACCGTCGATGCCGTCTCGTTGGGACGGGCCACCTCGATGGTGATCGGGTTTTGCAGGTAGCTGCCAGCAAGGCGCTTGATCTCGGGTGAGAACGTGGCCGAGAACAGCAAGGTGGTGCGCTGCTTGGGCAAATAGCTCAGGATGCGCTGCAAATCGGGCAAAAAGCCAATGTCCAGCATGCGATCGGCTTCGTCCAGCACCACATATTCAACTTGGTTGAGCACCGCGTTTTTGGCTTCGATGTGGTCCAGCAAGCGGCCGGGGGTGGCGACCAGCACCTCAACGCCTTTTTTCAGCTCCAGCGTCTGGGGCTTCATGTCCATGCCACCAAACACCACGGCGCTGCGCAGTTGGGTGTACTTGGCGTACATCTTGATTTGTTGGGCCACCTGGTCAGCCAACTCACGCGTGGGCAACAACACCAAGGCGCGTACCGGGTGACGGGCGGGCGAGGTGGAGGGATTTTCGTGTTTGAGCAGGCGTTGCAGCAAGGGCAGCGAAAACGCTGCGGTTTTGCCTGTGCCGGTCTGGGCTGCGCCCATCACATCCTGGCCCGTCAACACCACCGGAATGGCTTGGGCCTGGATAGGGGTCATGGATTCGTAGCCCATTTCGGCCACGGCTCGTGCCAGCGTAGGCGCCAGCGATAAATTGGAAAAAGAGTCGGTCATTAACCCACTATTGTCGCATTTTGAGCCGACCGCCCTGAAAACAGGCTTTGGCCCTCAGGTTTTGGGCAGCGTGACGCCCACTTGGCCTTGGTATTTGCCGCCACGGTCTTTGTAGCTGGTCTCGCAGACTTCGTCGCTTTCTAAGAACAAGACTTGCGCGCAACCTTCACCGGCATAAATTTTGGCGGGCAGCGGCGTGGTGTTGCTGAATTCCAGCGTCACATAGCCTTCCCATTCGGGCTCAAACGGTGTGACGTTGACGATGATGCCGCAGCGGGCGTAAGTGCTTTTGCCCAGGCAAATGGTCAGCACATTGCGTGGAATGCGGAAATATTCGACCGTGCGGGCCAGCGCAAAACTGTTGGGCGGGATGATGCAAACATCGCCTTCGATGTCCACAAAACTGCGCTCGTCGAAGTTTTTGGGGTCCACCACCGTGCTGTAGATGTTGGTGAACACTTTGAACTCGGGTGCGCAGCGGATGTCATAGCCATAGCTGCTGGTGCCGTAGCTCACGATTTTTTGTCCCGCCGCGTTTTGGCGAATCTGGCCCGGCTCAAACGGCTCAATCATGCCGTGCTGCTCAGCCATGCGGCGGATCCATTTGTCGCTCTTGATGCTCATGTGTGGCCCTTGGTGATTTGCCCGCATTTTAAAGCGCGATGCCGAACATGGAACCTGGGCCACAGACAGACCCTTGGTTGAACTGGCCATGCCATGGTTGCTTGGCAAAGCCCTTGTGGCGTGTCATGGCATGGACCACCCCACCCATTTCGCCAATCGAATAACGTATACGATATTCAAAATTCGGAATTTCACACCATGCTGCCTTGGATCACCGCCGACACCTCGGATCGCATCAAAACGATGCGAGACACCTCGCTGGCCAAATTGGTGCGCGAAGACTTGTTGGAGCACATTCTCAAAGGGGACATCAAACCTGGCGACAGGATCAGCGAGCCCGATGTGGCCAACCGTCTGCAGGTTTCGCGGGTACCCGTGCGCGAAGCTTTGCGAGAGCTTGAGAGCTCAGGTTTGGTGGTTTCCCGCAAACACGCTGGCGTTTTTGTCCGCGCCATTGAGGCAAAAGAGGTTCAGGATTTGTACGAAATCCGCAGCCTGCTGGACAGCTTTGCAGGCGCCAAAGCCGCCAACTTGGCTGCCACCCCCCGACAAGAACTGGCCAAGGCCTTGGGGGCGTCCATCGCCCTGATGATGGCGGCACAAGAGGCCGCCAACCTGGCCGCTTATTACTCTGAAAACCTGCACTTTCATTGGTTGATTGTGCAAGGTGCCCAAAACGAACAACTCAGTCGCACCTACCAAGAAGTCGTCCAAAAACTGCACCTGGCCCGGCTGCAAAGCTTGTCGCATGTGACGGGCATGAAAACCTCGATTGCCGAGCACCAAAACATCACCCTTGCCATCGCCCAGGGCGACTCAGAACGCGCCAAAGACTTGCTGGCCACGCACGTGGCCAGTGCTTTTGCCCGTTTGAAACCCAGCATCACCGCTGAGCACAGCATGCCAACCCCCACCCACCCAAAGGAGACACCATGAAACGACGCACCCTGATCCAGGCCGCCCCATTGATGCTGACCTTGCCCGACTTGGCCTTGGCCCAGGCCGCCTACCCCAATCGCCCGATCAAATACATCGTGCCCGTGGCCGCCGGTGGTGGCTCGGACATGATCGGCCGCCAATTGTGCGAGCGTCTGGGCAAAGTGCTGGGCCAGTCCATGGTGGTGGAAAACCATGGCGGCGGCGGTGGCGTGATCGCCTCCGTGATGACCACCAAAGCCCCAGCCGACGGCTACACCCTGATGCAGGGCTATGTCGCCACACACGGCACCGCCCCGGCCACGCGCAAACTCACCTATGACCCGATCAAGGACTTCACGCCCCTGGGCATGATTGGCACCACCCCCAATGTGCTGGTGGTCAACGCCAATGCGCCGGCCAAGGACGTCAAAGAGTTCATCCAGTACGTCAAGAAAAACCCCGGAAAAATCTCCTACGGCTCGGCCGGTGCGGGCTCCTTGACCCACCTGACGGCCGAGTTGTTCAAGTTGCAGACCGGCGCCTTCATGGTGCACATCCCCTACCGGGGCATTGCGCCCGCCACCACCGACCTGATCGCCGGACAAACTCAGGCCATGTTTCCCGGTCTGGCAGCGGCCTTGCCGCACATCCGGGGTGGCCGTATCCGTGCGCTCGCCGTCACTGGCAACCAGCGCCACCCTGCGCTCAAGGATGTCCCCACCATGGAAGAAGCAGGCCTCAAAGGCTTTGACGCCCAGCAGTGGTATGGCGTGGTCGGTCCGGCCGGCATGCCTGCGCCCATCGTCAAGCAGATCAACGACGCCATCGCCCAGGTGCTGGCACAACCGGATTTCCGCGACAAGCTCAGCGCCGAAGCCGTGGAACTCACACCCATGACGCCCAACCAATTCCTCGAGTACATGAAGCGCGATTTGGCCCGCTGGACCGACTTGGCCCGCGAACGCAAGATCAACCTGGACGCCTGATTTTTTTGAAACCCTGACTGGACTGCACATGACGATCAACACCGCAGTGGCCGCTGACCACAACGCGCCCCCCATCACCGCCGAACTCGCCCGCTTTGTGGCCGAACATCCCTCCAAAGGTTGGAGTGATGCGGTGGACCACGAGGCGCACCGCACCTTTCTCAACTGGCTGGGCTGTGCGATTGGTGCGGCCAAGCACGAGGCCGTCGAGTCGGCCTTGGCTGCCGTCAACATGCTGGCACCTGCGCAGCAAGCCACGATTGCAGGGCGCGCGGAGCGGGTGGACATGGCCAATGCGGCCCTGATCAACGGCATCTCGTCGCACACCTTTGACTTTGACGACACCCACCTCAAAACCATCATCCACCCCGCCGGCCCCGTGGCCTCGGCGGTGATGGCCTTGGCCGAAACCCAAAACAGCTCGGGCAGGCAAGTGCTTGACGCGCTGGTGCTGGGCGTTGACGTGGCTTGTCGCATGGGCAATCTGGTGTACCCCCAACACTACGACCGCGGCTGGCACATCACCGGCTCCACAGGCACCCTGGGTGCGGCCGCAGCATGCGCCCGTTTGTTGGGGCTCAATGCCCAGCAAACGGCCATGGCTTTGGGCATTGCGGCTTCGCAACCCGTGGGCTTGCGTGAACAGTTTGGCACCATGACCAAGCCCTTCCACCCAGGCGGCGCAGCTCGCGCGGGCCTGATGTCGGCCCTCATGGCCAAGCACGGCTTCACGTCCAGCGCCCGTGCGCTCGAAGCGCCACGCGGCTGGGCGCAGGTCTTGTCCACCAAATACGATTGGCGCGAGGCGCAAGACGAATTGGGCCAGCGCTTTGAAATCAGCTTCAACGCCTACAAGCCCTTTGCCTGCGGCATCGTGATCCACCCCAGCATCGACGCTTGCGCCCAATTGCGTGCACAAGGTGTCAAGGCGGAAGAAGTCAAGCGCATCGAATTGCGCGTACACCCTCTGGTGCTGGAACTGACGGGCAAAAAGACGCCGCAAGACGGCCTGCAAGGCAAGTTCAGCGTGTACCACGGCTGCGCAGTGGGTCTGATTTTTGGGCGTGCGGGCGAAGACGAGTTTTCAGACCACATCGTGCGCCGTGAAGACGTGGTCAGCCTGCGCGACAAGGTGCAAGCGGTGGTGGACACCTCGGTGCGCGAAGAAAGCGTTTACGTCACGGCCCACCTGATGGATGGCCGCAGTGTGAAAGTGCATGTGGAACACGCGATTGGTTCCCTGCAAAAACCCATGACCGATGCCGACCTGGAGGGCAAGTTCCGCGACCTGTCCGACCCCATCTTGGGTGCAGACCGTGTCAACGCCATCTTGAAGAGCTGCTGGAACCTTGGGCAAGCGCCTGACCTGCAAGGCTTGCTGGCCTTGCTCAAACCCTGAGTTCATTCAGGTCCCACAAAAAAGCCGAGGCCTCCCAGCCTCGGCTTTTTTCATGCAGCATCGGCAGGCACCGCACTGCCAGGCCTGAAGGCCTTAACGCGTGATGCGCCCCTGAACGCCCTGCACCAGGTAGTTCATGTTCAAGATTTGGGCATCGCTCAAAGACTGGCCTGCAGGCAGCACCACCTTGCCTTCGTTGTCGGTGATGGGACCTGTGAAAGGCAACAATTGGCCTGAGCCCACCCGCTTTTGTTGGGCCAGGATCTCGTCTTGCACTTTTTTGGGCACCTTGGGGCCGAATTCACCGACGCGGATCATGCCGTCTTTGATGCCGCCCCACACGCTGCCAGAGGACCATGTACCCGACATGGCGGCCCTGACTCTGGACGTGTAGTAATCGCCCCACTGGTGCGTCACGGCGATGATCTGCGCATCTGGGCCGACCCGGCGCATGTCGGAGTGGTAGGCCACGGCCATCTTGCCGCGCTCTTGCGCGGCGGCCATCACGGCGGTCGACCCGGTGTGGAAGGCGATCACATCCACATCCTGATTGAACAAGGCCATGGCCGCTTCGCGCTCTTTGGGTGGGTCAAACCAGGCGTTGAGCCAAACCACTTTGACGGTGGCTTTGGGGTTGACCGAGCGCATGCCCAACGTGAAAGCATTGATGCCTTGCAAGACTTCGGGGATCGGAAAACCGGCCACATAACCCGCCACATTCGATTGCGTCATGCGGCCGGCCGCGATGCCCGCCAGATAACGGCCTTCGTAATAGCGGGCGTTCGACGCCGCCACATTGGGCGCCGTCTTGAAGCCGGTGACCGACTCGAACTTCACATTCGGAAAATCTCTGGCCACCTTGAGCGTGGGCTCCATGTAGCCAAAGCTGGGGGTGAAGATGATCTGGTGGCCTTGGCTGGCCAGGTCACGGATCACGCGCTCGGCGTCCGCGCCTTCGGGCACATCGGCCACAAAGGTGGTCTTGACCTGATCACCCAAAGCACGCTCGACCGCCTTACGGCCTTCGTCATGCTGGCGCGTCCAGCCCGCCTCGGTGATGGGCGAGACATAGACAAAACCAGCCTTGATGGGCTCGGTGGATTTGGCGGGAGTTTGGGCCTGAGCGGCCGGGAGAAAAAAGCAGGCGGCCACGAGCGTGGCTGCGAGGTTTTTATACATGGTAGTCCTCTACATGGCCCCGAGATTGCACAAAACAAAGCCCGCCGGGGCGGCGGGCTTTGTGGTGAATTTTAGCAAGAGCGAAGAGACACTCAGTCCTGCTCCACAAACCCCTGAAAACACGCTTTCAATGCATGCATCCAGCGGTGCTTGTCAGCCTCGGGTGCAAAGCTCGCTTCGATGCTGTTGGCGGCCAGCTTGTAAGCTTGCTGCGCGCTCAAGTGCAGGGCTGCAAAAGTCTGCACATAGTTGTCGTTCAAGTAACCGCCAAAATAGGCCGGGTCGTCTGAGTTGATCGTCACGCACAAGCCGGCATCGAGCATCTGGCCCAGGTTGTGATCAGCCAGGCTGTTGAACACGCACAGCTTGAGGTTGGACAGCGGGCACACGGTGAGCGGCATCTGGCTGTCGGCCAGGCGGCGCATCAGGGCTGTGTCGTGGATGGCCTGCACGCCGTGATCAATGCGCTCGACCTGCAGGACATCCAGGGCGCCCCAGATGTAGGCGGGCGGGCCTTCTTCGCCCGCATGGGCCACGCAGTGCAAGCCCAGCTCGCGGGCACGGGCAAACACGCGGGCAAACTTTTCGGGCGGGTGACCCAGCTCGCTCGAATCGAGCCCCACGCCGATGAAGTGTTCGCGCCAGGGCATGGCCTCTTCCAGTGTGGCCAAAGCGTCGTCTTCGGACAGGTGGCGCAAAAAGCACAAAATCAAATCGGCGCTGATGTTCAGCCGGGTGTGTGCATCGCGGCAAGCGCGGCTCAGGCCTTCGATGACCGCGCCCATGGCCACACCCCGCGCCGTGTGGGTTTGCGGGTCAAAAAACAATTCGGCCCGGACCACATGGTCGGCGGCGGCCTTTTCAAAATAGGCCCAGGCCATGTCGTAAAAATCCTGCTCGTGCAACAGCACGCTGGCGCCGGCGTAATACAGGTCCAGAAAACTTTGCAGGTTGGTGAAGGCATAGGCACTGCGCAAGGCGGCCACATCGGCATAGGGCAGCGGCACGCCGTTGCGCTGGGCCAATGCAAAGATCAGTTCGGGCTCTAAAGAGCCCTCGATGTGGATGTGCAGCTCGGCCTTGGGCATGGCGCGCAGCAACTCGGGCAAACGGTCAGGCGCTACGGCGTGGACTTTGAACATGCTCATTCCTCAAAAAATTGGGCCCGAATGAGGGCTTCATCCAGCCGATCAAAGCAGGCGTTGTGTCTGTCCGTCAAAGGCCCATGGCCAGGCATCACTTGGCCTGTTGGCCCGTAACCGATCGCCTTGAATTTCCACTGGCCATTGAGCCATTTGAAGTTGCCCACATGCAAACCCGAGGGGGCGTGCAAGGCGCAGACTGTTTCGTTCAGGGGTTTTAACAGGCTGTTCGGCATGCAGCGCTTTCGGACGCCATGGACCGCTTAGACGAGCTTCTCGACAGCGCGTGAAAAACACACGGTCTTGTTGCTGAACGCCTCGTGCTGCTCCTCCACTTTGTCCAACTCGTAGAGGTAGTTGACCATGATGCCGCCTGACTGTTGCAGACCTTTTTTGGACAAGTCAGCCGCCCAATTGATTTGGTGCAGTGTGGCCCCATTGCTGAGGTGAAATTTGCCCACCGCATCGCCCCGTGTCTCGGGGGTTTTAAGCATCAAATACAAAGCACCCAAACGCATCAAAGCCGTTTTTTCAGCCTCTGTTGCCCGATCGGGGTGCCAGCCTGATTTCAAGCGGTCAGCCCACGGCGCACTTCCAGCGTCCACTGTTTTTTGCGCCTCTTGCCATTTGCGCAACTGCGCAGGGCTGAGCTTGTCCTCAAGCAAAGGGGCACCGGCATCGAGCCACTGGGTGAAACCCGGAATTGGGGACAAGGTGCAAAAGGTTTTGAGCGTGGGGATTTCTTCGATCAGTTTTTGCGCGACACGCTTGATCAAAAAATTGCCCAAAGACACGCCCTTGAGGCCCGGCTGGCAATTGCTGATGGAATAGAAGATCGCCGACTTGAAGCTTTTGGGCTCTCCGACAGGCGCCTGCTTGTTGATCAGTCCACCGATGTCCCTGGCAATGCCGGGCACCAGCGCCACCTCGACAAAAATCAAAGGCTCCCCCGGCAACTGGGGGTGAAAAAAAGCAAAGCAACGGCGGTCAGGCTGCAAGCGGCGGCGCAGATCGTCCCAACCATCGATGGCATGCACCGATTCATGCTCAATGATTTTTTCGAGCAACTGGGCGGGTGAGTTCCAGGTGATTTGGTGCAGCTCCAAAAAGCCGGGATTGAACCAAGAGCTGAGCAAGTGGTGCATGTCTGCGTCGGTGGCCCGAAAGGCAGGATGGTCCTTCAAGTACGACAACAGCGTCTGACGCATCTTCAAAATCGTGGCGGTCCCGGCAGGCGCCCGATTGACCCGCCGCAGCAGCTCTTGCCGGGGCGGCTCCACCGTCTGGAACAAATGGATCAGGCTGGCTTCGTTGCGCTCGGTGTTGTAGCGGTTGGCGGCATCCATCACCATCGCTGGGTCTGGATTGAACTCGTTGGACAAGTGGTGGAAAAAATCTGTTTGACTGCGCTTGTCCAAGTGCTCGTAGTTGTCAATCAACTTGACGGCCATGCTTTGCGCATTGGCCTCGCCCCGGGCACTCAAGAGCTTTTTGGTGGCTTGCTTGGCGGCATCGAGTTTTTTATTTTGAATGAAGCGTTCCAGCATGGTGCCCTCGCATGACGCGTTGTTCAGATTGATCCGACTCTCCAAAATCACGGCCTGAGCTTACACGGCCCGCAAAGCCCTTGAGGATCGTGGCCCACGGCCTGTGCAGTTCAGGCCCGTTGGAAGTCGCCCCGCTCCATCCACCAAGACACCGCAAATCCGGCCACCAGGCCCCAAAAAGCCGCGCCGATGTTGAACAGGCCGATATCGGCCACCGTGACCAACAGGCTGACCAAAGCGCCCAAAGAAAACTTGCCTGCACCGAACGAAGCCACAAATGCCCCCTGCAGCACGCGCAGCATGGCCAAGCCGCCCAAGACCATGATGAACTCTTTGGGGGCCGCCAGCATGAGCCCGGTGAAGGTCGGCGCCATCAGGCCAAACAGCAAAGCCAAACCACCGAACATCAGCGCACCGGTGTAATGGCGACGGTTTTCACCCGATGAAGTCAGCAAGCCATTGGTCGGCCCGGTCAGGCAGGTGCTGACGGCACCGAACACCGCACTGACTGCAGCGCCCAGGCCGCAGGCCACAGCGATCATGTTGACAGGCGGCTCGTGTCCTGCGCTTTTGAGCACGGCAACGCCCTGCCCGTTTTGCACCACCAGCACCGTGATGGCCAAGGGCACCACCAACTCCAACATGGCGGCAAAAGACCACACCGGGGTCTGAATCACCGGTTGTGCCAAAGCCAGTTGGCCGACGGCAGCGCCATCCAAACGGCCTGACAGCGCCACCGCCAAAGCCCCCACCAGCAAAGCACCAATGACGGGCGGCAGGCGCTTGCCCCAATCGGCCCTTGCGGACAACAACAAAAACACCGCCACCATCGGCGCCGCGATGGCCACATCGCTTTCCAGCGCCCGCACGATGTCCAGACCAAACCGCAAAAACACCCCAGCCACCATGCCCATGACAATGGGCATGGGCAGTGCGGCCATGACGCGCTTGACCCATCCGCTCAAACCCAGCGCCAACACCAAGGCGCTGGTCATGTAAAAAGCCCCGATCACCTCGGCAAAACTGAGGTGCTGCAAAGCCGGCCCCACCAGCACCGTGCCGGGAATCGTCCAGCCAAAAGCCAAGGGCGTGGTGTAACGCCAGCTCATCAACAAAGTCACCAGGCCATTGACAAAGAAAACACCGAACACCCAAGACGCCAACTCTTGAGGTGACAAGCCGCCCCGCGTGCCGACCGACAAAATGATGGCCACGGGCCCGGTGGCCGCAAAGATGAATCCGATGAGCGCATTGGCCGCATAGGTGACGCCAAAATCAGCGCGAATTTGACGCCCGCTGGGGGGGGCGACGGCAGGGATTTCCAAGTGTTTGAACAAAACGGGGCCTTGGGTAAAACGAAAACGGTCTCAGGTTATCAAAAAAAAAAACCGCCCCTCGGGCGAGGGGCGGTTTTGCGAAACCAGTTCAGAGAACCGTGTCAGATCACTTCTTGCCAGGAATCTTGCCTTCCACGCCCTTGACGTAGAACATCACGCCGCCCAGGTACTTGTCATCGGCGATGGCATCCTTGGCCAACATTTCCTTGCCAGACTGGTCCACGATCGGGCCCTTCCAGATGGAGAAGCTG
Organism: Limnohabitans sp. Rim28; assembly: GCF_000293865.2. GTDB lineage: Bacteria > Pseudomonadota > Gammaproteobacteria > Burkholderiales > Burkholderiaceae_C > Limnohabitans_A. The sequence continues at coordinate 301,370 of NZ_ALKN02000002.1, forward strand.
CCGTCCTTCAAGCCAGCATTGATCTCGGCCAAGCGCTTTTTGATGTCTTCAGGCACATCGGCGGCCACGTTGACCATCTCAATCGCGCCTTCTTTCACACCCCACCAGCTGGAACCCGTGCTCCACTTGCCGTCCAGGGCTTCACCCACGGCCTTCACGTAGTAAGGACCCCAGTTGATCACCGCCGAGCCCAAGTGGGCCTTGGGGCCGTAGGCGGTCATGTCGGAATCCCAACCAAAGGCACGCTTGCCCATTTTTTCTGCGGTCTGCAGCACAGCCGACGAATCGGTGTTTTGCATCAGCACGTCAGCGCCTTGGTTGATCAGCGAAGTGGCCGCTTCGGATTCTTTGGGTGGGTTGAACCACTCGTTGACCCAAACCACTTTGGTTTTGATCTTGGGGTTCACCGACTGCGCGCCCATGGTGTAGCTGTTGATGTTGCGGATCACCTCAGGAATTGGGATGGAAGCCACCACGCCCAAGACGTTGGTCTTGGTCATCTTGCCGGCAATCACACCCGCCATGTACGCGCCTTCGTAGGTGCGGCTGTCGTAAGTGCGCATGTTCTCGGCAGTTTTGTAGCCGGTGGCGTGTTCGAATTTGATGCCTTTGTTGTCGGCAGCGACCTTGAGCATGGGCTCCATGTAACCGAAGGTGGTGCCAAAGATCAGTTTGTTGCCTTGGGCAGCCATGTCGCGGATCACGCGCTCGGCGTCAGCGCTTTCTGGCACTTTTTCAACGAATGTGGTGACCACTTTGTCGCCGAAAGCTTTTTCGATTTCTTTGCGTCCGTTGTCGTGCGCAAAGGTCCAACCACCATCGCCCACAGGGCCGACATAGGCAAACGCGATCTTCAGGGGCTCGGCTTTGGCAACCGCAGCTGGGGCAGCGGCCTTGGGCGCCTCTTCTTTTTTGCCACAACCGACCAGTGCGGCGGCTGCCACAGCGGTCAGGGCCACCATCTTGACGATGGAGCGCTTGGAGATGTCTGTCATGTCAGTTCCTTTTTAAACAGGGTTACAGGGTTGGAGAAAAGAAGATTATGAACCGGGGTAAAAGGGCTTACCCAAAGAAGCCGGCATGTTGACCCGAATCCAAGTAGGGTTACGTGAGATCAAGGCCAGCACCACGATGGTGGCGATGTAAGGCAAAGCAGAAAGCAACTGGCTGGGCACTTCAACGCCCACGCCTTGTAAATGGAACTGCAACATGGTCACGCCACCAAACAAATAAGCACCGAGCAAAACGCGTGCCGGGCGCCAAGTCGCAAAGGTCGTCAGCGCCAAAGCAATCCAGCCCTTGCCGGCCACCATGCCTTCAACCCACAAAGGCGTGTAGCTCACAGAGATGTAAGCCCCTGCCAGGCCGCACAAAGCGCCCCCCGCCACCACGGCCCCCAGCCGAATCAGGCGCACCGGATAGCCCAAAGCGTGTGCCGATGCAGGCGACTCGCCCACCGCCCGCAGCACCAAACCGGTGCGGCTTTTGTAAAGAAACCAAATCAGTGCCAAGACCAACAAAATGGCACCGTAGACCAAGGGGTGTTGTTTGAAGAAAGCCGGGCCCAACCAAGGGATGTCAGCCAGGAAGGGAATCTCGTAGTTGAGCCGATCTGGCAACTTCTCCTGGACATAAGCAATGCCCACAAAGGCAGAAAAGCCCACACCGAACAAACTCAGTGCCAGGCCGGTGGCGTATTGGTTGGTGCCCAGCCAAATCACCAGCACCCCAAAGACAGCCGCCAACAGCGCGCCCGCGCCCATTCCCGCCAAAAACCCCAACCAATCGTTGCCGGTGTGCACCACACAAGCAAAGCCCGCAATGGCAGCGCACAGCATCATGCCCTCGGCCCCGAGGTTGACCACCCCGGCTTTTTCATTGATCAACAACCCCAAAGCGGCCAGCGCCAACACGGTCCCCGCATTCAGGGTGGCTGCGATCAGCAATGCATACGACTCCATCACACGCTCCCGATTTTTTTGGACACCCAACGCAAGCGATAGGCCACCAAGGTGTCACACGCCAGCAGGCAAAACAACAACAAGCCTTGGAACACGCCTGTGATTGACTTGGGCAAGCCCAAGCGCGATTGCGCCAACTCTCCGCCGATGTAAAACATGCTCATGAGCACTGCCGAAAAGACCATGCCAGCGGGGTGCAAGCGGCCCACAAAGGCCACGATGATGGCCGCAAAACCGTAACCCGCAGGCACATAAGGCGTGAGCTGGCCAATGGGACCGGCAACCTCCAAGGCGCCCGCCAGACCTGCAGCGCCGCCCGACACCAAGAGCGCCACCCACAAAGCCTTGCGTGAAGAAAAGCCTGCATAACGCGCTGCGTCAGGTGCCAGCCCCCCCACCTGTTGGGCAAAGCCCGCCCGGGTGCGGAACAAAAAGACCCACAGCAATGCGGCACCAACCAGTCCCAACAGCAAACCCACACTCACCCGGGAGCCGTCCATCAAACGCGGAATCTGCGTGACCGACTCAAAGGTTTTGGACTGGGGAAAGTTGAAGCCTGCCGGGTCTTTCCAGGGGCCGTAAACCAGATAACTGAGCACCATCCCAGCCACGTAGACCAGCATCAGGCTGACCAAAATCTCATTGGCATTGAAGCGGTCACGCAAAAACGCGGTGATGCCGGCCCAAAACATGCCGCCCAGAACGCCCGCCAAAAGCACCGCCAGCACGATCCAGCGGCCTGTGTCTTTGTCGGCCAGCAGGGCCACGCCCCCGGCACAGACCGCACCCATGACGAATTGCCCCTCGGCACCGATGTTCCACACGTTGGACCGGAAACACACGGCCAAACCCAAGGCGATGATCAACAGCGGGGTGGCCTTGACCATCAGTTCACCCAAGGCGTAAGGGGTTTTGATCGGTTCCCAGAAAAACATTTGCAAACCGCGTACAGGGTCTTTGCCCAGCGCCATGAAGAGCGCCACACCCAAGAGCACAGTGAGCAGCAAAGCCAAGACAGGCGACGCATAAGTCCACAGGTTAGAAGCCTGGGGACGGAGTTCAAGCCGCAGCATGTTGGGCTCCTTCTTGCGCAGCCAGGGCCGGGTTGGCGACGGGCCACAAGCCGCTCATCCATTCGCCAATGCGTTCGACCGTGGCCTCGGTCCGCGCCACCGAGGGCGACAAACGCCCCTTGGCGATCACATGCAATCGGTCAGACAACTCGAACAATTCTTCCAACTCCTCGCTGACCACCAACACGGCACAACCCGCATCGCGCAGTGCCAAAATCTCGGCACGGATCTGCGCCGCTGCGCCCACGTCCACGCCCCAAGTGGGTTGCGAGACGATGAGCAGTTTGGGGGCCGCACTGATCTCGCGCCCCACGATGAACTTTTGCAAATTGCCGCCCGACAGCGACTGTGCTGGGGCATCCGGTCCAGCGGCCTTGACCTTGAAACGTTCGATGACACCGCGGGCCTGATCGGCCAAAGCCCCCATGCGCACCCAGCCGCCCGCTCCCACAGCTTCGCTGCGCGTGAGCAGCAGGTTTTGAGAGAGGCTCAGCGAGGGCACAGCGCCCCGCCCCAGCCGCTCTTCAGGCACAAAGTGAAGGCCCAGCTGCCTGCGCGGTACCGGCCCCAAAGCCGCCACAGGCTGACCGGAAACGGCCACACTGGCCGCGCCACACTGCACGCCCGCCCGGGTGTCTTCACCCGACAAGGCCCACAGCAGCTCTTTTTGGCCATTGCCTGAAACGCCAGCCAGCCCCACCACCTCGCCCGCACGAACTTGCAAGTCAATGCCTTCCAGGTCCACGCCAAACGGGTCTTGCCGTGTCAGGCTCAAGCCTTTGACCGACAAAACCACCTCGCCTGGCGCACGCGCCACGTGTTCCAAAGCCGGGGGCTCGGCCCCGATCATCAAGCGACTGAGCGAGGCGTTGGATTCTTCACGCGGGTCGCACACGCCCGTCAGCTTGCCGCCCCGCAAAACGGTGCAGGCGCTGCACAGCGCCCGAATTTCGTGCAGCTTGTGCGAGATGTACAAAATGCTGCAGCCCTGACTGACCAACTGGTGCAGCACCACAAAAAGTTTTTCAACCGCTTGCGGCGTCAGCACCGAAGTCGGCTCGTCCAAAATCAAGAGCTTGGGCTCGGTCAACAAGGCGCGGATGATCTCCACCCGCTGCATCTCGCCCACGCTCAGGGTGTGCACCGGGCGCTCGGGCTGCAAGTCCAGGCCGTATTCGCTGGCCTTGGCCACGATGCGTTCGGTCACCTCTACCAGGCTCAGCGACTTGTCCAGCCCCAGCCACACGTTTTCGGCCACGGTGAGCGTGTCAAACAGGCTGAAATGCTGAAACACCATGCTGATGCCCAGCTTGCGCGCTTCTTGCGGGTTGCGGATGTTGACAGTCTGGCCATTGAAGACCACTTGGCCTTCGTCGGGCTTGACCGAGCCGTAGATGATTTTCATCAAGGTGGACTTGCCCGCGCCGTTTTCGCCCAACACAGCATGGGCCTGGCCGGGCATCACGGTCAGCGACACATCTTGGTTGGCCACCACGCCCGGGTAGCGCTTGGTGATGCCTTGCAAAGACAAAAGGGGTGTGGTCATGTCGGGTTCAATGTGAACAAATGGGTCGTCAATAAGCACTATTGGGCCGGCAATTGGGCCGCACTGATTTTCACCTGCTCGCGCAACCAGCGCGCAGAGGCAGAAGCATGACTGCGTTCATGCCAAAGCTGGTAATAAACCATCTTTGGAAAGGCCACTGGGCAAGGCAGCATAGACAAGCCGCGCTGCGCATCGGGGCCTTGCATAAAGCGCTGGCAATACTGGCGGCCTGTGGTCAGAACAAGCAAGCTCGATGCCACCATGCGTGGCATCAGGCCAAAGTGGGCGCAGCGCGCCGAAATATTGCGCGACAGGTTCAACCGGTCCAGGTGTTCGTCAATCACGCCGCGCCAGCCGGGGTAGGCTGGGGTGGGCGCGATGTGCTCACAGGCCAGCCAGTCGTCTTGTGTCCAGCCACGGCGCACTGCGGGGTGCTTGCTGCTGACCAGGCACACCACATCGTCTTCAAACAGCTGGGCGCGGTGCAGCTCTTCACTGGGCTGGGCCCAATTGCCGATCACCACATCGATCAGGCCCTGCCCCAGGTCTTGCGCGTACTGCGCCTGCGCCGACAGGGCATGCACCTCGACCCGGCAGCCCGGTGCCAGCGACTTGATGCGGGCCATGATGGACGGCAAAAACAAAGGGTCCAAGGTGTCGCTGGCGGCAATGCGAAAAGTCTCTGTGGCCTCTGTCGGATCAAAAGCCCGGGCCGGAGAAAACAAGCGTTCTGCGGTTTGCAGTATTTGCGTGACAGGGGCCAGCATTTGCAAACCGACATCTGTGGGCACCATGCCTGTGCCCGAACGCACCAAAATTGGGTCCCCAGTCAGCTCGCGCAGTCGCTTGAGGGCCACCGACACGGCCGGCTGTTGCTGGCCCAATCGCATGGCGGTTTTGGAGACACTGCGTTCGGTGAGCAAGGTGTGGAGGGTTCGAATGAGTTGGATGTCGATCTTGTCGAAAAGATGCGCTGGCTTCATGTTGGATTTCAGATAAGCGTTATGGCTTCAGACCCATAGGTGACCCACGGGTTTATCCTAGGATCATGTGACTCCAAAAAGTCATTTGCCATGCCAAAAACGCTTGCCTCCTCTCTGAAATCTGCGCCGCTTGTGACCAGTCCATTGCGGTTCTGGCATCGCGGTCAAGTGATGAATCCGGGCAATGTACCACCAGACCGAACCCTGCTCGATCTGCTGCGCGAAGACCTGCGCCTGACGGCCACCAAAGAGGGCTGCGCGGCAGGCGACTGCGGGGCTTGCACTGTGGTGGTGGCCGAGGCGAAGGATGGCCGTTTGCAGTACCGCGCTGTGAACAGCTGCATCAAACCGGCGCATGCCATTGGCGGCTTGGCGCTGTGGACCGCTGCCGATTTGGCCCAGAAAGACGGCACGCTGCACCCGGTGCAGCAAGCCATGGTGGCCTGCCACGGTTCGCAATGCGGTTTTTGCACGCCCGGTTTTGTGATGAGCCTGTTTGCGCTGTACCAGCGCACGGTGGCGCAAGGCCAGGCCGTGGACAAACACAGCGCGCACGAAGCCCTGTCTGGCAACCTGTGCCGCTGCACGGGTTACCGGCCCATCGTGCAAGCCGCGTGCAGCCTGCAGGCCGATGCCACGCAGGCCGTGGATGAAAAACCCATCGTGGCCGCGCTGCAAAAACTGGTGGCCCCCGCTAAGACCGATGGCGATTACCAGCGCCCCAGCACCCTGCCCGGTTTGCTGCAAGCCCGCGCCCAGCATCCCCAAGCACAACTGATCGCCGGGGCCACCGATGCCGGGCTGTGGATCACCCAGGGCTTGCGCCGCATGCCGCAAATCATTGACCTGACCCGCGTGGGCGAGCTGCGCCGGGTAGAACATTACCCACACCACATCGCGATTGGCGCGGCGGTGAACCTGCAAGACGCGTTTGAGGCATTGGCCAAAGACCGGCCGGTGATCGCGCCCTTTGGCGAGCGCTTTGCAGGCTGGCCGGTGCGCCAGTCGGGCACGCTGGGCGGCAACGTGGCCAACGGCTCACCGATTGGCGACAGCATGCCGCTCTTGATCGCGCTGGGCGCGCAGCTGGTGTTGATGGCTTGGCGCAACATAAACGGGAAGGGCCGCGCCGTGCACCGCCATGTGCCTTTAGACCGCTTCTACACCGGCTACCGCCAAAGCCTGCTGGCCCCAGACGAGGTGCTGGCCTGGATCGTGGTGCCCCGCCCGGCAAGCGGCGAATGGCTGGGCGCGTACAAGGTGTCCAAACGGCAGGAAGACGACATCTCGGCCGTGTGCCTGAGCGTACAGCTGCAGGTGGAGGGTGGATGGATCAAATCAGCCCGCATCGGCGCAGGCGGTGTGGCCGCAACGCCCGCACGCGCCGTGAAGACCGAGGCGGCGTTGATCGGTCAGCCTTGGAACGAAGCCACTTTGCAAGCCGCGCAGGGCGCCATCGCGGATGAGTTTTCGCCGCTCAGCGATTTGCGCGCCAGCGCCGATTACCGCCGCCAGATTCTGGGCCAACTTTTGCGCCGCGCCTGGTTGGAGAGCACAGGCCACACCACCGTTCGGCTGGAGGCATTCGCATGAACGCACCATCCCACAACACGTCCAGCAGCACCTTGCGCTTTCACGAAAGCGCCGCTGCGCAGGTGCAAGGCCGCGCCAGCTACATCGATGACCTGCCACTGGTGGAGGGCACGCTGCACGCCGCGCCGCTGATGAGCCCGGTGGCCAACGCGCAATGGATCAACATGGACCTCAGCGCCACCTTGGCCGCGCCCGGCGTGGTGGGCACCGTGACCACGCAAGACATTCCCGGTGACCCACTGCTGGCCACCTTTGTGCACGACGAGCCGATTTTTGCCGGACCGCAGCTCATGCACGTGGGCCAAGTGATGGGCCTGGTGCTGGGCCACAGCCACACCCAAGCCAGGCTGGCCGCACGCCTGATGCGATTGCAGACGAAGAACGACACGCCCTTGCTACACGCCCGCGATGCACTGCAAGCGGGCAGCTTTGTGCTGCCCCAGGTCACGGTCCAGCGTGGCGATGCGGCGCTGGCTTTGGCCCAGGCCCCGCACCGCCTGCAAGGCACGCTGGAGATCGGCGGGCAAGAGCATTTCTATTTGGAAAGCCAAATCGCTTATGCCATTCCGCAAGACAACGACCACTGGTTGATCCACAGCGGCACGCAACACCCGGGCGAGGTGCAGCATTGGGTGGCGCACGCACTGAATATCCCGCTGTCGCAGGTGCGCGTGGTGTGCCGGCGCATGGGTGGTGGCTTTGGCGGCAAAGAGACCCAAGCCGGGCACTTGGCCGTGTGGGCGGCGCTGGCCGCGCACAAGTTTGGTCGGCCCGTCAAGATGCGCTTGGACCGGGGCGACGACATCCTGATCACCGGCAAGCGCCACCCCTTCAGCCACGACTGGCAAGTGGGCTTTGACGCGCAGGGCCGCGTGCTGGGGCTCGACTCGGTGCAACTGGTGCACTGCGGCCACAGCGCCGACCTGAGCGGCCCGGTGGCCGACCGCGCGATCTTCCACACCGACAACGCTTACTTTTTGAGCGACCTGCACATCACCTCGCACCGCTGCAAAACCCACACCCAAAGCCACACCGCGTTTCGCGGCTTTGGCGGACCGCAAGGCGTGCTCTTGATCGAGACCGTCATGGGCGACATTGCCCGCCACCTCGGCGTGGACGCACTCGATGTGCGCCTGGCCAATCTGTACGGTGTGGCGGATGGTGACAACAAGCGCGACACCACGCCTTATGGCATGAAGGTGGAAGACAACATCTTGCACCCGCTGATGACGCAACTGGCCGAGCGTTGCGATTACCGTGCACGCCGCCAAGCCATCAGCGATTGGAACGCTCAGCACAGCGTGATCCAAAAAGGCCTGGCGCTCACGCCAGTCAAGTTCGGCATCAGCTTCACTGCCACGCAGTTCAACCAGGCCGGGGCGGTGGTCTCGGTCTACACAGATGGCAGCGTGCGGGTGAACCACGGCGGCACCGAAATGGGCCAGGGCCTGCACACCAAGGTGTGTGGTTTGGTGGCGCGTGTGTTGGGCCTGCCTGCAGGCCAGGTGCAGGCCAGCGCCAGCGACACCGACCAAGTGGCCAACGCCAGCGCCACCGCAGCGTCCAGCGGCACCGACCTGAACGGCCGCGCCGCCGAAAACGCCGCGCTGCAGGTGCGCCAGAACATCGCCACCTGCATCGCCAAGGCCGATGGCTGCCCTTCAGATGCTGTGCGTTTTGAAGGCGGCCAAGTTATCACACCCGTGCGCCAGCGCAGCTTCACCGAAGCGGTGCAATACGCCTATGGCCAGCGCGTGCAACTGTGGAGCGACGGCTTTTACGCCACGCCCAAAATCCACTACGACCGCAGCACGCTGACCGGCAGGCCGTTTTATTACTTCGCCTACGGATCAGCCTGCAGCGAAGTCGCCATCGACACGCTCACAGGTGAATACCTTGTGCTGCGCACCGACATCCTGCACGACGTGGGGCATTCGCTGCACCCCGAGATCGACATCGGCCAGATCGAAGGCGGCTTCGCGCAGGGCCTGGGCTGGCTCACCACCGAAGAGCTGGTCTGGAACGCCAAGGGCGAATTGCTGACCAAGGGCGCGAGCACCTACAAAATCCCCACCGCTGCCGACATGCCCACGCAACTCAACATCGCGCTTTGGCACGAAGCCAACGTTGAGGAGAATGTGGGCGGCAGCAAGGCCGTGGGCGAGCCGCCCTTCATGCTGGCCATCAGCGTGCTTGAAGCCTTGCGCGACGCCATCGGCGCCACCCGCCCCGGCCGCGCGCCCATCCGCCTGGACACCCCCGCCACCCCCGAACGCGTGCTGAACGCCCTCTTGAACCGGGTTTAATTGGGGTCAGATCCCCATTGAATTTTTCGTCCGATGAATGCTCATTCCCATTTAAAAGCTTGGCGCGCTGATTTGCTGTGGTTCCCAGATCCGCACAGCCCTCAGGCTCGGCATGAAAGTGATGGCCTGCTGGTCACCGGCCAAGGCGCCGACGGCATCGTGCGGGTGGTGGCCATCGGAGACTGGGCGACGCTGCAACACCATTACCCCGACCTGCCCGTGACGCACTGGCCTGGGCTGTGCATCGCGCCGGGCTTTGTCGACCTGCACATCCATTACCCACAAACCGACGTGATCGGCTCGCCCGCCGAGGGCTTGCTGCCTTGGCTGGAGCACTACACCTTTCCGCACGAAAAGCAGTTTGCCGATCCGGCCTACGCGCACGAAGTCTCGGGCTTCTTTTTAGACGAGCTGATGCGCCACGGCGTGACCACCGCGCTGTGTTTTGCCACCGCGCACCCCGAGTCGGTTGATGCTTTCATGGCCGAAGCGCAAAAGCGCCAGTTGCGCATGATCACGGGCAAAGTGCTGCAAGACCGCCACAGCCCCGACGGCCTGCGCGACACCGACACCCGCTTGAGTTTGCGCCAGACAGAAGACCTGATCCGCCGCTGGCATGGCGTGGACCGCCTGGGCTACGCCATCACGCCGCGCTTTGCGCCCACCAGCAGCCCTGAGCAGCTGCACGGCGCGGGCGAGATCGCGCAGCAGTTTCCTGATGTGTGGATTCAGTCGCATGTGGCCGAAAACCTCGACGAAATCCGCTGGGTGCATGAACTCTTTCCTGATGCACGCAGTTATCTGGACGTGTACGACCGCGCCGGCCTGCTGCGCCAGCGCTCGGTTTACGCGCACTGCATTTACCTGGATGATGCCGACCGCCGCCGCATGGCCGAGGTGGGTGCAACCGCCGCCGTCAGCCCCACCAGCAACCTGTTTTTGGGCAGCGGCTTTTTTGACTACACCGCTTCAGACGCAGCGGGTCTGCGCTATGGCCTGGCCAGCGATGTGGGCGGCGGCACCAGCTTCAGTCCTTTTCACACCATGCACGCGGCCTACACCGTGGCCAGGCAAAGCGTGGGCAGCCCCGGCATCAGCTTGGCGCCAGAACACCTGTGGTGGCAGCACACGGCAGGCGCCGCCGCTGCGATGGACCTGAACGGCCAAGTGGGCAACCTGCTGCCCGGCTGCGAAGCCGACTTCGTGGTGCTCAACCCGCAAGCCACGCCCTTGCTGGCGCGCCGCACGGCTCAGACCGAAACCCTGGCCGAATGGTTGTTCGCGATGATCGTGCTGGGCGATGAACGCTTGATTGCGCACACAGTCATCCAAGGCCAGTGTGTGAAGCCCAACCCCTGGTCCAGCGCCTTCAGCCCCACAAAAAGTGGACTCGCCTTGTCAGACAATAGGGCATGAGCGCCGAGAACGAACACCCCATCATCGACCCCTACGCCTCCCAACGCGCATCCGTGCGCAAGGGCATTGCGCAATTTCAAGAACGCCTGCAGGCAGCAGGCCATGACTTCAGAGACCCGCCACCCGAGCCCACATCCTGCTGCGGGCGCGGCTGCAACGGTTGCGTTTGGGAGAGCTATGACGCGGCGCTGATGTTTTGGTACGAGGACGCTGGGGCTTTGCTGGCTTGAGGGCATCCAACCCTCGTTGGATCAAGCAGAGGCTGGCTGTTGGAACACCCGAATGCGTGGCGCAATCGTGTCAGTGAGCGTTCTCGCGGCCTGACGCATGTCGTACTCGGTTTGAAGGTTCAACCAAAACCGAGGCTCCATATTGAAAAACAGTCCCAAACGCAAGGCAGTGTCTGCCGTCACGGGGCGGTTGCCATTGACCAGATCGCTGATTCGGCTGGGCGAAACATCAATGTCAGCGGCCAGCTGGCGCGCAGAAATGCCCATGGGTTTCATGAAGTCTTCCAACAAGATTTCACCAGGATGAATTTCGTCAAGTAATTCGGTCATGTTCAACTCCTCAGTGGTAGTCCACTATCTCAACTTGGTAAGCCCCGTTGTCGTGCCAGACAAAACAAATGCGCCATTGGTCATTGATGCGGATGCTGTGTTGTCCTTTTCGATCATCCTTCAAGGCCTCCAAGTGGTTACCGGGAGGGACTCTCAGACTGACCAATTCCGTGACAGCATGCAATTGCAAGAGCTTTCGCCGTGCCACCCTTTCGATGTTTCTGAAGCGAGGCACGGGCTGACTTTTGAACAAAGCTTCGGTGTTGCCGCAGATGAACGAATGGATCATGTTCAAATTTTATTCCGTCATGCGGAATCCGTCAAACAGATCTACTTTGGATCCAACTTAGGGGATCAAGTGCTGTATGGCCTGCACGGTTGCAGGCCGCACCAACCGGCCCACCTCCTGCCCATCGCGCAAAACCACCAGCGTGGGCCAGAGCTTGACGCGGTAGTGGCGGCCCAGCGCACGGCCCGGGCCATCTTCGATTTTGAGATGCTGCCACTGACTGTGCGTGGCCAATGCCTGCGCAATCAGGGCTTGGGCGGCGCGGCAGTGGCCGCACCACTCGGTACCAAATTCCAGCAGCACGAGGCTGGGCAGCGCCTGCACCTCGGCCAGGCTGGGCGCTTCGATGCCGCTCAAGTAGGGTTTGAAAGGGCTCATGGCTTGACATCGATGGTGCTGAACAGTCGGGACACCGTGCCCCGCAGCCACTGCAGGCAGGGGTCTTTGTCAAAGCGCTGGCTCCAGTGCATGGACACGGTGAAATCGCGCAGTGGCAAATCAGGCTCAATCAAGGCCAGCGCACCGGCCTCGGCAAAGCCTTGCGCAAAATTGCGCGGCATGAGCACGGCCAGATCGCTGCTGCGCACGATGCCCGGCAAGGACAAAAAGTGGCTCACCGTCAAGCGCAGGCGGTGCTGCCAGTGCATCAACTCCAAGATGCGCAGCGTGTCCGAATGGGTGCGCACAGCGGCGAACTCCAACTCGGCCAGCAAGGCTTGCGCGGCATCGCTTGCAGCACGGGCTTTTTGCAATTGCGCCCAACGCTGGGCCACAGGATGGCCCTGGCGCATCAGCACCACGTAGCGGTCGCTCATCAAGGGTTGATGCAAGGTGTCGTTCACCTCGGGCAAAAAACCCATCGCCAGATCCAGCTGGCCGTTGTCCAGCGCGGGGCCGATCTTCTCGTGCGGCAGTGGCATGGCTTCGAGCCGCATGCCCGGTGCGTGGCGCTGCAGGGCCAACACCAGTTCGGGCAAAAAACGCGCCTCGCCAATGTCGCTCAGGTGCACGCGCACCACACGGGTCGAGCGCTGCGGATCAAAGACCTGTGAGGCATTGAGCGCATCCTCGATCGTGCCCAGCGCCAGCTGCACCGCCTGCGCCAGCCGGTCGGCACGCGGCGTGGGCCGCACGCCAGCCCCACTGCGCTCGAACAAGGCGTCGCCCAGCACCGACCGCAAACGTGCCAGACCCTGGCTGGCCGCCGGTTGCGACATGCCCAGCTGCTGCGCGGCCAGGCTCACGCTGCGGGTGCGCCACACTGCGTCAAACAAGCGCAAAAGGTTGAGGTCCAGGTCTTTGATATTCATTCAATGCATACCGTTTATTCATAATATTTTATGCTCTTATAAGTAAGATGGTCCGCATGTCTTTGCAGGCGCCCACCCCGTGGGCGATGGGCGTGGCACACGGCCTTGAAAACCATCGCCCACGGGGTGGACTCCTGCAAAAGGGACTGCAACAACGCAAGGAGCGCGCTGTGGAAGTGTCATTTCATGAAGAAATCAAGGCCCTGCGCATGGGCGCAGGCGAGGTGTTTCACGGTGAGGGCATCCTGGCCATCACCAAGGGCCTGCTGCAATCGGGCGTGAGCTATGTGGGCGGCTACCAGGGCGCGCCGGTCTCGCACCTGCTCGATGTGATGGTGCAGGCCAAGCCCTATATGGACGAGCTGGGCGTGCACGTCGAGGCGTGTTCCAACGAGGCCTCGGCCGCGGCCATGCTGGGCGCCTCCATCCATTACCCCATCCGCGGCGCGGTGACCTGGAAATCGATCGTGGGCACCAACGTGGCGGCCGATGCGCTGTCCAATTTGTCGTCGCCCGGCGTGACCGGGGGCGTGCTGATCGTGGTGGGTGAGGACTACGGCGAAGGCGCGAGCGTCATTCAAGAGCGCACGCACGCTTATGCGCTCAAGTCGGGCATGTGCCTGCTCGACCCCCGGCCCGAATTGGGCCAGATGGTCAACATGGTGGAACACGGTTTCAGGCTGTCTGAAGCGTCCAACATGCCGGTGATGATGGAGTTGCGCATCCGCGCCTGCCATGTGCGCGGCCAGTTTGTGGCCAAGGACAACCAGGCCCCCAAGCTGTCCAAAAAGCACCTGATCGACGAGCCCGCCGGCTTCAACTACATGCGGCTGGCGCACCCGCCAGTGACCTTTGCGCAGGAAAAACGCAAAGTGGAGCACCGCCTGCCCGCCGCGCGCCAATACATCACCGAACAGCGCCTGAACGAACACTTCGAAGGCAGCACCCACCGCCACCTGGGCCTGATCGTGCAAGGCGGTTTGTACAACACGCTGATGCGGGCCCTGCAGCAGTTCGACTTGGCCGATGCCTTTGGCGTGTCCAGCTTGTCGGTGCTGGTGCTGAATGTGACGTATCCACTGGTGCCCGATGAATTGGTGAATTTTTGCAAGGACAAATCGGCCGTGCTGCTGCTCGAAGAGGGCCAGCCCGAGTACATCGAGCAGGAACTGGCCCTGATGCTGCGCCGGCTGGACCTGCAAACACCGCTGCACGGCAAAGACATGCTGCCGTCTGGCGGTGAATACACCGCCGAAGTGATGGCCCAGGGCCTGCTGAAGTTTCTGGACCGACACCAAGCCGATGCCGTGCCCGAAGCCACGCGCCAATGGCTGGCCACCAACGGCGAACGCCGCCAGCAAGTGCAAACCTTGTTGGGCAGTCCGGTGCCCGCACGGCCGCCCGGCATGTGCATTGGTTGCCCCGAGCGGCCGGTGTTTTCTGCGCTCAAACTGGCGCAACAAGACGTGGGGCCGGTGCACATCGCGGGCGACATCGGCTGCCATGCACTGGCCACTTTCGAGCCGTTTTCCTTTGGCCACTCCATCCTGGGTTATGGCATGAGTTTGGCCAGCCGGGCGGGCGTGTCACCGGTGATGAAGCGGCGGGTTTTGTCGGTGATGGGGGATGGCGGTTTTTGGCACAACGGTTTGCTCACGGGTGTGCAAAGTGCGCTGTTCAACGGCGACGACGCGGTGCTGCTGATCTTCAAGAACGGCTACACCTCGGCCACCGGCACACAGGACATCATCAACACCCCGACCGACATTGCCAAGGAACTGGCGGGTGACAAGCGCCAGAGCATGGTGCACACCAACCAGACCATCGAGTCCACTCTGAAGGGCCTGGGCGTGCAGTGGCTGCGCACGGTGCACACCTATGAAGTCAGCCACATGCAGGCCACGCTCACCGAGGCCTTCACCACTGAGTTTCAGGGCCTGAAAGTGATCGTCGCCGAAGGCGAATGCCAACTGGAGCGCCAGCGCCGCATCAAGCCCTGGCTGGCCTCGCTGCTGTCCAAGGGCGAACGTGTCGAGCGCGTGAAATACGGCGTAGACGAAGACGTGTGCAACGGCGACCACGCCTGCATTCGCCTCTCGGGCTGCCCGACACTCACGCTGAAAGACAACCCCGACCCGCTGAAAGTGGACCCGGTGGCCACTGTGATCGACGGCTGTGTGGGCTGCGGCCTGTGCGGCGAAAACGCCCACGCAGCCACGCTGTGCCCCTCCTTTTACCGCGCCGAGGTGGTGCAAAACCCCAAGCTGCACGAGCGCCTGTGGGCCCGTTGGCAAAGCCTGGCCACCCGCTGGTTGCAACCGGCTTGACCCGCTGAAACGCCTGAAAGAGACACCATGACCCAACCCATTTCCATTTTGCTCTGCGCCCTGGGCGGTGAAGGCGGCGGCGTGCTGGCCGACTGGCTGGTCGACGTGGCCCGCCACGCGGGCTACCCGGCCCAAGCCACCTCCATCCCCGGCGTGGCACAGCGCACTGGCGCCACCACCTATTACCTGGAAATTTACCCCGTACCCCACAGCCAGCTGCAAGGTCGCTTGCCGGTACTGGGCCTGAACCCGCTGCCCGGGCGGCTGGACGCACTGGTGTCTTCGGAGCTGCTGGAAACCGCCCGCCAGATCGGCAACGGCCTGGCTTCAAACGACCGCACGCTGGTCATCAGCGCCTCGTCGCGTGCTCTGACCACCGCTGAAAAAATGACCATGGGCGATGGACGCCGCCCTGAAGGCCCGCTGCTCGATGTCGTGGCCGCGCACAGCCTGCGCCACCACGTCATGGACATGGCACGCCTGTGCCAGGAAAGCGGCACCCTGGTCAGCGCGGTCATGCTGGGTGCCATTGCAGGCAGCGGTTTGCTGCCCTTCAAGCGAGACCATTACGAGGCCGTTTTGGCAGGCCCCAGCAAGGCGGCCCAGGCCAGCTTGCGCGGTTTTGCGTCGGCTTTTGACTTGGTAACGCGCCAGCGCGAACAGGCGCAGTATGTGGAACAGGTGATGAAGCCTGCGGCCCCTGCACAGCTTGCATCGGCCGTTTTGCCCGCAGATGTGGCCGCCAAATTTCCAGCAGAGCTGCACCCCCTGATGGGCCTGGCACACCAGCGCCTGGTGGAATACCAAGGCCCGGCGTATGCCCGCCTGTATGTGCAACGGCTCGAACGCTTGCTCCATGCTGAAGCCCACGCCAACGACGCCAGCAGCCCCGTGACTGCCGAGACCACCCGCTGGCTGGCCCTGTGGATGGCGTTTGACGACATCATCCGTGTGGCCGACCTGAAAAGCCGCGCCAGCCGCTGGGACCGCGTGACGCAAGAAGTCAAAGCCCAAGAAGGCGATGTGCTGAAGGTTTACGACCACTTCAAACCCGGCGTGCCCGAGCTGGCCGCCTTGTTGCCCCAAGGCCTGGCGAGCAAACTGCTGCGCTGGGACCGCGCCCGGGTGTCGCAAGGTCAGGCACCCTGGTCGATGCCACTCAAGGTGGCACGGCATGCCCTGTGGGGCATGGCCAGCTTGCGCCTCTTGGCCAGCCTGCGCGTGCTGCGCCAACTGGGCAGCCGATATGCCACTGAGCAAGCCCTGATCGAAGAGTGGCTGTGTGGCATTGAAAGCGCCACACGCCTCTCACCCGCGCTGGGTCTGGAATTGGCGCGTTGCGGGCAACTCATCAAAGGCTATGGCAGCACCAACGAGCGTGGCAAGGACAACCTGCTGCACATCCTGCGCCATGTGTGCGGCCCTGCATCGGCCGTGCCTTTGGCTGAACAAGCCGCTGCCGTGGCCCGCATCCGCCAAGCTGCACTGCAAGACGAGGCGGGGCAAGCGCTCGACCAGGCCTTGCTGCAACACGGCGCACCTGCACGCCCTGTCAAAGAGCAACCGGTGCTGTGGATGAAAAATCCCAGGCTGCAAAAATCTTAAGGGCCTGACGGGCTCAAACCCCGGCCAGCTCGCGCAAGGCTTGTGGGTTGGGCAGGCCCAACACGCGACCACCTCCGCTGATGAGATGGCGCTCACGCAAGTGGCGCAGCACGCGTGAGAAAGTTTCTGGGGCGATGCCCAATTGGGCGGCAATCGTGCGCTTGCGTTCAGTCAGCTTCACAGCCAAGCCCCCCAGAAGCTCGTCGGGTTGGGCATGGCGCAACAACCATTCGGCGCAACGTGCATCGGCGTCTTTGGCGAGGCGGCTCACGCCTATTTCAGTTTGTTGACGCTGAGAACGCGCCATGTCCATGAGCAGGTTTTGCGAGTCCTCAGGCAGCGCCTGCACTTGGGCCACAAAGTCCTGCACAGCTACGTTTTGCAACTGCACATCGGTTTCGGCCACCGCATCGACCACATGTGGCAGACCCAGCAGACCCGAAGCGGCCTCCAGCCAGAACGGACCCTCCATCGCGCCCAACTGATGGGCCATGACACCATCGACCATCACCCCCAAAACCACCCGACCCTGCAAAATGTGCACGAGGTGCTGGACCGGGTCACCCCGGTGGAGCAAGACAGTACCCGCCGTCAGCGCAAGGGGCTCAGAGGCCCGAGCGGCGGCAGAAAAAGCGGAGTGGGGCAAGGTGTCGTCCAACATGATGGACCCGAATGTGCCAGAGCACAGGGCCTGCCGGTTTGACGCACATCAACTCAGACCACCAAGATCGCCCTGAAATCGTTCACATTGGTGTGCGTGGGCCCGGTGATGACCAGGTCGCCCAGTGGCTCAAAAAAGCCGTAGGCATCGTTGCGCTGCAAATGATCGGCCAGTTTGTGCCCCAGCGCGGCAGCGCGCGCCAGTGTGTCAGGGGCCACTTGCGCCCCGGCGTTGTCTTCGATGCCGTCAATGCCATCGGTGTCGGCCGCCAGAGCCCAAACGCCGCTCTGAGCTTGCAGGGCCTCCGTCAGGCCCATGCAAAACTCCCCTGCCCGCCCTCCGCGCCCGCGAGGCGTGCCCGAAGGCTGGGGCTTGATGGTCACGGTGGTTTCGCCGCCGCTCAGAATCACACAAGGCTTGATGAACGGCCCCAAGCCCTTGGCCGCCGCACGCGCCAGGGCCGCGTGCATTTTGCCCACCTCGCGCGACTCGCCTTCGATCTCATCGCTCAGGATGTAAGCATTCAAGCCCATGGCACGCGCAGCAGTGGCTGCGGCCTCGAGCGACTGCTGGGGCGTGGCGATCATGTGCACGCTGTGGCCTGCAAACACGGGCGAGCCGGGTTTGGGCGTTTCCCAAACACCCGACTGCAAGGCCTGCAGCACCGCGTCCGGCAGCGTGATGGCGTAGCGTTTGAGAATGGCCAGCGCATCGGCGCAGGTGCTGGCATCCGGCACGGTGGGGCCGCTGGCGATGATGGACGGGTCGTCGCCCGGCACATCGCTGATGGTGAGCGTGACCACCCGAGCAGGGCTACATGCCGCCGCCAAGCGACCGCCTTTGATGCGCGAGAGGTGTTTGCGCAAACAATTCATTTCAGAAATATTGGCCCCACTGGCCAGCAGCTGGCGGTTGATGTCTTGCTTGAGCTGCAAGCTGATGCCGTCGGCTGGCAAAGTCAGCAAAGACGAGCCGCCGCCCGAGATCAGGCAAAGCACCAGATCGTCGGCTGTCAGGCCTTGCGTGAGTTCCAAAATCCGCTCTGCCGCTTGCAAACCTGCGGCATCGGGCACCGGGTGTGAGGCCTCGACCACTTCAATGCGTTCAGGCAATTCCGCCGGACGAGGCGGTGTGTGGCCATAGCGCGTGACCACCAGGCCCGACAGCGGCGCATCCGCTGGCCACAGGGCCTCGACCGCCTGCGCCATCGCACCGCCCGCCTTGCCTGCGCCCAACACCAAGGTACGGCCCTTGGCAGGATCTGGCGGGGTGGGCAAATGGGCAGCGGTGTTGTGCAGCGGAAGCGCACGTTGAACCGCCACATCGTAGAGGTGGCGCAAGACGGTTTGGGGATCGGTCATCACAAGGCAGATGGTCAAAAAAGCAAAAGCCTAGGATAAAGGCATTTAACCCCAAGGCCGTGGGCCACTGACCCCAGGACTGAGGATGGGGTTGAAGCTGACGGGACCGCTGCGTCTTCAAGAGACAGCAACGGCCCCATGACACTCAGTGTCAATCTGCGTAAACACCCGCGGCCCGGATGACCGGCGCCCACTTGGCCACTTCGGACATGACAAAAGCCTTGTGCCCCGCTGGGTCGTTGCGCGCGTCTGTGATCACGGTGGCGCCACCCGCATCTTGCTTGCGAATGAAGTCAGGGTCTTTGACAGCCGCCTTGAGCGCGTCGTTGAGCTTTTTCAGAATCGGTGCTGGCGTGCCTTTGGGGGCATACAGACCTTGCCAAATGGTGACCGAGAAATCCTTCAGCCCAGCTTCCTGCATGGTGGGGTTGTCTTTGAGGATGGGCGCCGTCAAACGCGCTGGCGTGGTCACTGCAAATGACTTGACACGCTTGCCTTCAATTTGAGGGATGGTGGTCGTGGTCTGGTCGCACATCAAGTCCACCTGGCCGCCAATCAAATCGGTCATCGCAGGCGCGGTGCCTTTGTAGGGCACCGACGTCATGTCGACTTTGATGGTGGATTGGAACAACATGCCGCACAAATGAGAAGCGGAGCCTGGGCCGGCATTGGCGATGTTGATCTTGCCTTTGTTGCTTTGGATCCAGCCCAACAACTCAGCCATGTTGTTGGCCGGCAAGCTGGGACGACCGATCAGGTTCATCGGGTTTTCGCTGACCAGGCCGATGTACTCAAAGTCTCTTTCCACGTTGTAGGGCAAATTGCGGAAAAAAGTGGGCAAGGTGGCCTGTGCAATGTGGGTGAACAGCAGCGTGTAACCGTCTGCTGGCGCTTTAGCGACTTTGTTCGCGCCGATCGAGCCCGATGCACCCGCAGAGTTATCGATCACGATGCTGTGGCCCCCCATGAACTTGCTCATGGACTGTGCCAGGTCACGCGCCGCCTTGTCGGTTGGGCCGCCCGCCGCATAGGGCAAGACGAAGGTGATGGATTTGTTGGCGACAGGGTAATCCTGCGCCATCACGTTGGCAGAGGCCATGGCCGCACAGGCCAGGGCTACGGAGAGGAACTTGGATGTCATGTTCAAACCTTTCGTGATTGAGGGACAGTAAAAAAAATCGAACAGTCTTGCCAATGATAGGCCCTGCTAAAACTTGGGCTGAAAAATCAGAGCAAGGCCTTGCAAACGGCTGCGGTCACTTCGGCGGTCCGAGCTTTGCCACCCAAATCACCGGTGTGCAAGGCAGGATTGGCCGTGACACTCTCGATGACGGCCATCAAGCGCTGCGCCGCGGCAGGCTCGCCAATGTGCTCGAGCAGCATGACCACCGACCAGAAGGTGCCCACCGGGTTGGCCAAGCCTTTGCCCATGATGTCAAAGGCTGAACCATGAATGGGTTCAAACATGCTGGGGTATCGGCGCTCGGGGTCGATGTTGCCGGTGGGCGCAATGCCCAGGCTGCCCGCAAGCGCTGCCGCCAGATCGCTCAAAATATCGGCATGCAGGTTGGTGGCCACGATGGTGTCCAGGGTCGCCGGGCGGTTGACCATGCGGGCCGTGGCCGCGTCCACCAATTCCTTGTCCCACTTCACATCGGGAAACTCTTTGGACACCTGCACGGCAATTTCATCCCACATGACCATGGCGTGGCGTTGCGCGTTGCTCTTGGTCACCACGGTCAGCAGTTTGCGTGGGCGCGACAGCGCCAGCTTGAAGGCATAGCGCAAGATGCGCTCCACCCCGGTGCGGGTCATGATGGACACATCGGTGGCCGCCTCGATCGGGTGGCCTTGGTGCACACGGCCACCCACGCCCGAGTATTCGCCTTCGGAGTTTTCGCGCACGATGACCCAGTCCAGGTCCTTGGGCGTGCAGCGCTTCAAAGGGGCGTCGATGCCAGGCAGGATGCGCGTGGGGCGCACGTTGGCGTATTGGTCAAAGCCCTGGCAAATTTTGAGGCGCAGGCCCCACAGGGTGATGTGATCGGGGATGTGCGGGTCACCGGCAGAGCCAAACAGGATGGCGTCTTTGTCACGCAAGGCGTCCAGGCCATCGGCGGGCATCATCACGCCATGCTGGCGGTAGTAGTCACCACCCCAGTCAAAATTTTCAAACTCAAATGTGAATTGGCCACAGGCTTTGGCCAAGGCCTGCATGACTTCTTGCCCTGCGGGAATGACTTCTTTGCCAATGCCGTCTCCGGGGATGGTGGCGATGCGGTAGGTTTTCATGGATGACTGCTTTGAAAAAAGAAAAAATCAACGCGCCATTGTGTGACGCTCAACGCTCAACAAAAGCCATAAAATTCAATTTATCGTTAACTTTTACTCAACAATGGAACCCCGCCTGCAAGCCGCCGATCTGGGCTTTTTCTCCGCTTTGGCCGTGGCCGGAAGCCTGAGCGCCGCCGCGCGCGAGATGCGCATCACCACGGCTGCCGTCAGCAAACGCCTGTCGCAAATGGAGACCCGGCTGGGCTTGCCCTTGGTCAACCGCACCACGCGTCGCATGAGCCTGACCGTGGAAGGCGAAACCGTGCTGCGCCACGCGCGCAGCATCCTGGCCGAAATGGCCGACCTGGAGCAGCAGTTGGGTGCCAGCCGCTCCACGCCCAGCGGCCTGCTGCGGGTGAATGCGACCTTGGGTTTTGGGCGCAGCCACATCGGCCCGCTGATCAGCCGCTTTGTTCGGCAATATCCGCAAGTCGATGCCCAACTGCAGTTGTCGGCAGACCCTCCGTCACTCTCTGACGATGCTTTTGATGTCTGCATCCGCTTTGGGCCACCCCCTGACACACGCGTCATTGCCAAAAAAATTGCCGACAACCAGCGGCTGCTGTGCGCTTCACCGGCCTATATTGCCCTGCATGGCGAGCCCAAAACACCCACCGACTTGGCGCAGCACAACTTCATCAGCATTCGCCAAGGGGGTGAGGCCTATGGGGTGATCAAACTGGCCAAAGGCAGGCAGGGCAAAGCCGAGACAGTCAAAACACGCGGCAACCTGACCACCAACGACGGCAGCATTGCCGTGCAATGGGCCCTGGACGGTCATGGCATCCTGCTGCGTGCCGAATGGGACATCCGGCACCAATTAGCGCAAGGACAACTGATTCAATTGATGCCACAGTTCCACGCACCCGATGCCGACATCTACGCCATTTACCCTGCGCAACACAAGTCAGCGGCCAGGGTCAGGGCCTTTGTGGAGTTTGTGGCCGAGACGCTCAAAACAGCCCGCACGGAACACGTTCCCGGCGCCCCTAAAATCTGAGCTTCAGCACAGCCCGGTACGCTCGGCAACGCGGTGCTCGCCCTCCCCGCCACATGCGGGCACCAGGGGATTCGGCCGCGACTTGTTTCACCCCTCGCCCAGGACAAGTCCATGACCACGCTGCTCATCCACCGCGCCCGCTGCATCGCCACACAAGACGATGCCAACACCGAACTGAAAGACGCCTCGTTTTTGATCCGGGACGGCCGCATTGAACGCATCATCCCAGCCTCTGAACATACCGATGAACTGGTCAAGCAAGTCGACGAGGTGATCGACGCCCGCCGCCATGTGGTGGTGCCGGGCCTGATCAACACGCACCACCACATGTACCAGTCGCTCACGCGGGCAATTCCGGGCGTGCAAAACGCCGAACTGTTTTCCTGGCTCCAAGGCCTGTACCCGATTTGGGTGGGCCTCACACCCGAGATGGTGCGCGTGTCAGGCCAGGTGGCCATGGCCGAGCTGCTGCTGAGCGGCTGCACCACCAGCAGTGACCACCTCTACATCTACCCCAACGGGGTGCGGCTGGACGACAGCATCGAGGCGGCGCACACCATGGGCATGCGCTTCACCGCCACGCGCGGCAGCATGAGCGTGGGCGAGAGCCAAGGCGGCCTGCCGCCCGACAGCGTGGTCGAGCAAGAACCCGCCATCCTGAAAGAAACCCTGCGCCTTATCGAGACCTGGCACGACGCCAGCTACGGCGCCATGACGCATGTGGCCGTGGCCCCTTGCTCGCCCTTCAGCGTGAGCCAGGACCTGATGCGCGAATCGGCCAAGCTCGCCCGCGCCCACGGCGTGCGCCTGCACACCCACTTGGCAGAAAACGACCACGACATCGCGTACACGAAAGAAAAGTTCAACTGCACACCTGCGCAATACGCCGAAGACTTGGGCTGGGTGGGCCACGATGTGTGGCACGCCCATGGCGTGAAGCTGGACGACGATGGCACCTATTTGTTTGCCCGCACGC
Source organism: Limnohabitans sp. Rim28 (assembly GCF_000293865.2). GTDB lineage: Bacteria > Pseudomonadota > Gammaproteobacteria > Burkholderiales > Burkholderiaceae_C > Limnohabitans_A. The sequence continues at coordinate 324,671 of NZ_ALKN02000002.1, forward strand.
GCACCGGCATTGCCCATTGCCCGTGCAGCAACATGCGTTTGGCCAGCGGCATCTTGCCCCTGCGCAAAATGCTGGACGCCGGTGTGCCCATTGGCCTGGGCGTGGACGGCAGCGCCAGCAACGACGCAGCGCATTTGCTGAACGAAGCGCGCCAGGCCATGCTGCTGGCGCGTGTGGGGCGGGCCTTGGAGCCGTTCGGTTGTGACCACGGCCCGGCCGACATGACGCCCCGCGACGCCCTGCGCCTGGCCACACGCGGGGGCGCCGAGGTGCTGGGCCGTGCCCACGAGCTGGGGCAAATCAAAGAGGGCTTTTGCGCCGACATCGCCCTGTTCCGAACCGACACGCTCAGCATGGCGGGCGGTGCGGTGCACGACCCGGTGGGGGCACTCTTGCTGTGCGCGAGCGACAACGCGGACTACACCATCGTCAATGGCCGCGTGGTGGTGCGCCAAGGGGAGATTGCCACGGTGGACATGGGGCCGCTGATTGAGCGGCACAACCAGCTGGCTTTGCAGCTGGCGATGGGTTCAAGGTGATGCCGCTTTTGCTGAACCCATGACCATGGGACAGTCATAATCCGTTTGCGCTTCGTTGGACAATGATTCAAGGCATCTGTCTCAAAAACGAATTTTTCCATCACAGACCTGCCTTTCATGCACCGCACCATTTTTGACACCCCCATCGTCAACACCACCTTGCGCGGCATCTCGCTGGCCTTTCTCCAAGTCACAGGCTGGAAGGTCGAGGGCAGTTTGCCTGCCGGTGTCACCAAATGCGTGGTCATTGCAGCGCCGCACACCAGCAACTGGGACTTGCCCTACACCCTGATGGTGGCGTATGTCTTGCGCCTGCAGATTTACTGGATGGGCAAAAGCAGCATTTTCTCGTTCCCTTTTGGCCCGGTCATGCGCTGGCTGGGCGGCATCGCGGTCAACCGCTCGCAAGCGTCGAACTTGGTGGATTCGTGCGCGCAAGCATTGGTCAACGCCGAAGGCTCGGTGCACCTGGTGGTGCCACCTGAAGGCACGCGCAGCAAAACACGCTATTGGAAAACTGGCTTTTATTACATCGCGCTGCAAGCGCAGGTGCCCATCGTGATGGCCTACATGGACTACTCGCGCAAAGTCAGTGGCCTGGGCCCACTGTTCTACCCCACGGGCGACATCGACAAGGACATGGTCGCCATCAAAGCGTTTTATGCGCCCTTCAAGGGCAAAAACGCCGATCAGTTTGAAACACCGCCAGACCAACAAGCTTGACGGCGCCAGGCTTTAAAGCTGCCGCACTTGGGCGAGTGAAGGCCGCTCGTCGTCGCACCGAACCAGCCTGCCCAGCCCTCAGTCCAGCTTGGCCCCCGCCACAAACCAGCGCCCGATCATGGCGCGTTCTTCTTCGGTCATGCCGGTGGCGTTGCCCATGGGCATTTGTTTGCTCACCGCGACTTGCTGGTAGACGTTTTGCGCGTGCTGCTTGATCTGGTCAGGGCTGTCGAGGCGCACGTTTTTCATCTGCACTTGCGCGTTGTGGCAACTCAGGCAATGCTTGTCCACCAGCACCTGCACCTGGGCAAAACTCACGGGTGCCGCGGGGGCAGCCGAGGCCACGGGGGCAGCCGGCTTCAAGGCCACGATCACGGCCAAAATCATCACCACGCCCACCGCCGCAAAAGGCCAGGGGTTGGCTGCGCGTCCCAAGTGGAAGGCGTGGCGCTGCACAAAGAACTGGCGAATCAAGGCACCGGCCAGCATCATCACAAACAGCAGCACCCAGCGGTGTTCGTGCGTGTACAAAAAGCTGTAGTGGTTGCTCAGCATCGCGAAGATGACGGGCAGCGTGAAGTAAGTGTTGTGCACGCTGCGCTGCTTGCCGCGCTTGCCGTGGATGGCCAAAGCGTTGGCGTCATAGGTCTCCCCGCTGGTCATCGCCGCCACCACTTTGCGCTGGCCGGGAATGATCCAGAAGAACACGTTGGCGCTCATGGCGGTGGCAATCATGGCACCCACCAACAAGAAGGCGGCGCGGCCAGCAAACAGTTCATTGGCCAACCAAGAGCAGAACGCCACCACCACGATCATCAGGCCCGCCACAATCAGCTCGCCGTTTTTGCGAAAGCCAAAGACACGGCAAATGATGTCGTACACGAACCAGAAGGCCACCAACAAGCCCACCGCGGCCGATCCGGCCATCACAGGCGTCCAGTCCATCAGCGACTTGTCGATCAAGAAAGTGCCCGCGTTGTAAAGGTAAAGCACCGTGAACAGCGCAAAACCGCTCAGCCAGGTGGAGTAACTCTCCCAATAGAACCAATGCAACTTGGTGTGGATGACTTTAGGGGCCACCATGTACTTTTGGGGGTTGTAAAAACCGCCGCCATGCACCGCCCACATCGCGCCGCCCACGCCTTTTTCAAGCAAATCAGGCGAGTTGGGTTTTTGCAGGTTGTTGTCCAGAAAGACGAAGTAGAACGAGGAGCCAATCCAGGCGATGGCCGTGATGACGTGCACCCATCGCAGCAACAGATTGGCCCATTCCAAAAAATACGATTCCATGAAGGATTCTCCAACCTGCTCACCACCGCGGGCCCTGTGAGCGGGTATTCGATCGCGAACATGAACCAAAGATTCTTGCGCCGCTGCGACCAGTGCACCGAAGTGTATACAGTTTGCGTTTGAGATTCCAGTATCCCTGAGGCTTAACCGCCTAGGGGAAACCAGCAAGCGCTTGTCAACGCATCACCCCGTCAAAGTGATTGCAAGAGTTGTGCCGCCACCGCCACGGCGATGACCTCTGGCTCTTTGCCCGTGATGCCGGACACGCCAATCGGGCAGGTGATGTGCGCGATCTCTTGTGCACTGAAGCCCCGGTCCTCCAAGCGGTGCCGGAAAGTGGCCCATTTGGTAGCGCTCCCAATCAGGCCCACAAAAGGCAAGTCGGCCTGCGCCCGCTGTCGCTTCAAACACGCGATCACGATGTCCAAGTCTTCGGCATGGCTGAAACTCATGATCAACACCCGGCTGCCCGGGGCCAGATCGGCCACGGCGGCCTGCACGGGGTTGGAGTGTTCACAATCCACGCCACTCGGCACATCGGGCGGAAAAATCTCGTCGCGGCTGTCGATCCAACGCACCGCAAAGGGCAAAGGCGCCAAGGTCTGAACCAATGCTTTGCCCACATGCCCGCCCCCAAACAGCGCCAATGGGCTGCGCTGAGGGACCCACTGCTCACGCAGGCGGGGCAAATCCGCTGCATGGACTTGCTCAAAAGACAAATCGACGGCGCCACCACAGCATTGCCCCAAACTGGGACCCAAGACTTGGCTCAAACGGTGGGGTACAGCGTGCCCCGACAAAATGAGCCGGGCATGCGCCAAAGCTTGAAACTCAAGGTGCCCCCCGCCAATGGTGCCCTGCTCGCTCTGGGCAAACACCACCATCAGCGTGCCCGGCCCCCTGGGAACAGACCCTTTGGTGGCCATCACCGTCACCAGCACCGCCGACTCTTGGGACAAGCGCGTCCATGCCTCATTCATCCAATTCACATTGATTTCCAATCGTCCATCAAGGACTCGCCAAGCCTGTCAGCCAATGCCACAATCACGCGAGTAAAACGCTGAGTATGCCAAGGAGTGACACCGGACATGACACATCAGACAGGAATAAGCCGCACTTTAGGTGCCCGCATCGGCATGGCGCTGGGGGCGCTGGGCCTGACATGGTTAAGCGGCTGCAGCACGCCGCCTGCGCCAGTCCAGCAAGCTGTCACCGTACCTGCTCAGCCAGTGGAGCCCCCACCACGTCCGTACGTGGCCATGCCCGAGCGCCTGATTCCACCAGCGCCGGCGTACAGCCCACCCCCCACGGTCAAAAAATCTCTGGCACGCAATGCCCGAGAGTACCGCCACGATGCCGCCAGCCATTTGTACGCCCAACACCAACAGCGCATCTTCAAAGGTCGCTTGCCCCCCATGCTCGAAGCCGTGGGCGTGATCCATGTCAACATTGACCAACGGGGCAGCGTCAAAGCCATCCAGTGGCAACGTGCGCCCAAACATGCGCCACAGGTGATGCGGGAGATTGAGCAAATGGTCAAAGCCGCTGCCCCCTACCCGGTGCCTCTGCACATGAGCCAGGTCACTTACACCGACGTGTGGCTATGGCACAAAAGCGGCAAGTTTCAGCTCGACACCCTGACCGAAGGACAGGACTGAAGACACGCACAGCAGCAAGCCCAAGGGGCCTCACGCGGGCTTCACCATGCCCACCTTGGCGCGGTCACGGGAAAGGGCTTCACGGTCGGAAATGCGCCGGAACCACAAAGTGGCCAGGGTTGAACTGACCATGATGAACAAGGAATAGAGCACCGGTATCAACAACACCTGTTGTTGCTGCACGCCCGTGAAGGTCAACGTGACGATCAGCACACCGAGGGGGCCGTTCTGAATGCCTGTTTCCAGGGCAATGGTTCGCGCTCGACGCTTGTCCTGTCGCACCAGCCGGGCAAAGGTGTAGCCCACAGCAAAGCCGAACACGCCCAAACCGATCGACCCGAAATACACCTGCCACGGCGTCGTGAGCAGCAGCTGCCAGTTGCGTGGCACCCATGAAACCATCAGGAAGAGAATGACCAGCACACCGAGCACGCCGCCCAGCAGCTCCAGTGTGGCGCCAATGTTGGGGTTGAGCTTGCGAAGGCCCATGCCAATGGCCGTGGGCACCAACAAGACAAACAGCACCTGCGCCACATTTTCCGGGGGGATCTTCCAGTTGCCGTCAATGCCCATGCTGAAGAAACCCAAAGTCAGGGGCACCATCACCACAGCCAACAAGGTCGAGACAATGGTCATCAACAAGGACAAGGACAGCACGCCCTTGCTGAAGTAGTTGAAGATGTTGCTCGTGGTGCCTCCGGGCAAACAGGCCATGAGGATGAGACCGACAGCATAGGCGTACCACTGAGAGGCATCCTGTGAAGCATTCGGCAGCAGCACCAGATGGGCCAAAGTGAAGCCGACAATCGGGGTCAGCAGGTAGGTGGTGACCACGCCAATGCCAATGCCTACTGGCCTCTTGAGCGCGATCATGAAGTCCTTGAGGGTCAAGGAAGCGCCCATGCCCAACATGATGATCATCATCATCACGCCCAGCAGTTTGGTTTCAAATTCGGTGACCATGTGTAACTCCGCTGTGGCGCTCAGGCGCGGTTGAATTCATTTTTGACTTCGGCTTTCAGGTCCTTGCGCAGGACCTTGCCAATCGGCGACTTGGGCAGCTCGTCGCGCAGCACCACCGAGCTGGGGCGCTTGTAAGCGGCCAGGTTTTGCTTGCAATGTGCGAGCACGTCTTCGGTGCTCAGTTGCCCAGCATGGTCGGGGTTCGGCACCACATAGGCGCGAACAGCCTCACCCGTGCGCTCGTCGGGCGTGCCAACCACGGCCACCTCGAGCACAGCATCCATCTGAGCGATCACGTCCTCCACTTCATTGGGATACACGTTAAAGCCCGACACCAACACCATGTCTTTTTTGCGATCCACGATGCGGAAAAATCCCTCGGCATCCATCACACCGATGTCGCCTGTAGCGAACCAACCCTCGTGCATGACGTTGGCGGTTTCGGCCTCGTTTTGCCAATAGCCTTGCATGACCTGTGGGCCGCGCACCCAGATCTCACCGGGCTCGCCCACGGGCACGTCTTGACCGCTATCAGACACCAAGCGCACATCGGTGCCCGGTGCCGGAATGCCAATGCTGCCCAAGCGGGGCTCCCCACTCAAGGGGTTGAAACTCACCACAGGCGAGGTCTCGGTCAGGCCATAACCTTCGGCAATGGGGGTACCGGTGACTTCACGCCAGCGCAGCGCCACCGCGCTGTGCAGGGCGGTGCCGCCAGCGATCGAGGCTTTCAAGTGCTTGGGTGGGTAAGCCAAAAACCACTCTTCATTGAGCAGGCCATTGAACAAGGTGTTGACACCGGTCATCCAGGTCAGCGGGTAGTTTTCAACAGCCCGCTGCAGGTTCTGCACCGGGCGCGGGCTGGGCACCAGGATGTTGTGTGCACCCATGGACAAGAAGCCCAGCAAGTTGGCCGTGAACGCGAAGATGTGGTACATGGGAAGCGCCGTCAACACGCACTCTTTGCCGGGGCTCATGTGGGTAGCACCCATGGCCAACATCTGCTGCACATTGCTCAGCAAATTGCCGTGGCTGATCATCGCGCCCTTGCTCACACCCGTGGTGCCACCGGTGTATTGCAGCAAAGCCAAATCGTGCGGCTGCAAGTCTTGCCAATAGGTTTTGGCAGGCTGCTGGACCAAAGTGGCACGGCCTTGGGCCAGCGCCGCCTGCAAGCGAACATGCGGCACGGTCACCGTGGGCAACACCTTGCTCCAAACCTTTTGCACGCCCCGGATGATGCCGCGCGGAATGGCCGGAAAAAACTCCGGAACGCCCGCCAAAACAATGTGCTGCACACCGGTTTTTGCCAGCACCTCAGGGAGCTTGTCGGCAAACATGTCGACCACCACCAAGGCTTTGGCCTGGCAGTTGTTGAACTGGTGCACCATCTCATTGACGGTGTACAAAGGGTTGGTATTGACCAGCACGCAACCGGCCTTGAGCACACCAAAGGCCACCACCGGAAAAGACAAACTGTTGGGCAACTGCACCGCGACACGGTCGCCACGGGCCAAGCCCAGGGTGCCGCGCAAATAGCCTGCAAACGCGTCCGACAAAGCATCGACTTGCGCAAAACTCAAACTGCCATTCATGCCGTTGGGCACCACGCAGGTGAAAGCCGCTTTGGCCTCGCTGTCGCGCGCCCAGCGGGTGCAGTGCTCGTGAATGAAGTGCGCCAAATTGTGGTGTGTGCTGGCGGGCAAATCAGGGGCAATGCCGACCTGGGGGTAAACCGCTGACCACGGACGATGCGCGCCAGCGCTGTCGGGGTTGATGTTCATAGAACTCCTTGTAGGGACCAGATGACCTCATGCATGCACGCTGGAAATGCTGCACATCGGGTTCTGCTTTGATTCTGATGGTTGCGTTGTAGGTGCTGCTTGCAACGAGCCGCCATTATTCACGCAATCGGGGGTCTTAGAGGCGATGGGCACGCCACATTTACGGGTGTTTTCCCTGAGCAAAAACCTTGCATTAAGAAGGTTTGATGTCCTCATGCGCCGCACTGGGCAACCAGCTCAAAATCAGGCAGGTGGTCACAGAAAAGCCTGCCAACACCATCAGTGATGGACCAAAGCCCATGGCTTTGACCACGGGCCCTAAAGCCCAGACAGACAAGGAGCTCACGCCAAACGAAACACCCAGCCGCATGCCCGACACGCGTGATCGCAAGCGATCGTCCACATACCGGGCGATCATGTAATCGGTGAAAGGTATAGCGCCGAAGATGAACACCATCACGCCCGTCAACGCCACAAACAACCACCAGCCTTGGGCCTGAGAGGCCAAGATCAGCATGGGAATCTGCGCCATCACCATGAACAGGAAAAAAGGTTTCAAGGCAAATCGGTTGATCAAATGCCCCACGACCAACTGCGCCAAGGAAGCCACGGCATACACCACGGCCAACAACAAACCCAAAGCGGCAGGATCTTCCATCACGCCCACAAAGCGTTCCGTCAGCAGCAAGCCATTGCCGTTGGTGGTGAAGTTGAACAACACGCTGCTGGTCACCGCGGCTGCTGTCATCACCACCAGTGCACGCGCCAGCATGGGCCCGGGCAAGCTGACCTTGGCGCCGCCTTTGCGTTTGGCAGGCGAAGACACCTCGGGCGGGCAGCTGCGTGCAAACAAGAGGCCGCACAAGAGTGCGCCCACACCCGGCACCACAAAAGCTGCGCGCCAACCCAGCCACTGAATCAAAAAGCCCGTGAGCAAAGCCGCCACGGCCACGCCCAAATTGCCCGCCAAACCATTAAAGCCAATCGTCGCACCCGGGTTGGGTGAGCGCTCCAGCAGCATGGGAATGCCCACCGGGTGGTAGATGGCGGCGAACACGCCGATCAGCGTCAGGCAAGCGGCCAGCTGCCAGGGCGTTTGCGCGAAGGCCGTCAGGATGGCGGCTGCGCCAATGCCAAAAAAGAAGACCAGCATCATGCTGCGGCGGCCCCACAAATCGCCCAGCCGCCCCGCAGGCAAAGAGCCCAGACCGAACATGAAAAAAGCCCCCGCGCCATACGGCATGAGGTCTTGCCACTGGGCCAAGCCCATGTCGGCCGCGATGGCGCTGACCGACGCCGCAAAAATCAGCAAAAACAGATGGTCCAGCGCGTGCGCAATGTTGAGCAAGCCCCTCACCACGCGGGGGTGGTCGGCCACCACTTCGGTCACGGATGTGTTCACGCTTTCAACGCCTTGACCTGCGAATCAGCCTGTGGTCTGGGCGGGTGCAACATCAACCGATGTTGCATCCAAGGATTTGGCGGTTGGCGGCTGCAGCACGGGCTCGGGCGCAAAACACATCTTCTCGCCGTCCCAGCGCTGGCCACACCAGCACACGCCTTCGTCATTGATGATGCAAGTGCCGGTGCCGCAGCACCGTGGATCGTCTGACATGGGTCTTCTCCTGAAAATCAAGCCCTCACAGGCCTGCTGTCGCCTTGGCTTTTTCGCAGGCCATCAAGATGCGCTCGGGCGTGGCCGGGGCGTCCATGTACACCACGGATTTGTGGTCAGCACTGGCGGCCACCGCATCGCGCAAAGCGAAGAAGGCCGACAAGCCCAGCATTAAAGGCGGCTCGCCCGTGGCCTTGCTGTTGAAAGGCGTGGGTTTGAGGTTGGCGTTGTCGAACAAGGACACGTTGAAGTGTTCTGGGATGTCGCCCGCCACCGGAATTTTGTAGGTGCTGGGGCCGTGCGTGAGCAGCTTGCCCTTCTTGTCCCAAATGCACTCTTCCATGGTGAGCCAGCCCATGCCTTGCACATAAGCGCCTTCGATCTGGCCTTTGTCCAGGGCAGGGTTGATGCTGCGGCCCACGTCGTGCACGATGTCCACCGCCTTGAGCCACCACTCGCCGGTGCGGGTGTCGATTTCTACTTCACTCACGGCAGCGCCGTAGCAGTAGTAATAAAAAGCACGGCCATTCAGGGTCGCGAAGTCGTATTTGATTTCAGGCGTCATGTAAAAACCCGTGACCGACAAGCCCACACGTTCCATGTACGCTTGCTTGGTCACATCGGCCCACTTGACGGATTTGCCGCCGCCATGCAGTTCGTTGTTGGAGAAACTCACCTGATCTGCAGCGCAGCCCAGCATGCGGGCCGCCACGGGCTTCAAGCGCTCGCGCATTTGCATCGTGGCGTTCATGATGGCCGCGCCATTGATGTCAGCACCGCTCGACGCCGAAGTGGCCGAAGCGTTGGGCACTTTTTGCGAGTCGGTGGCCGTGATGCGCACCTTGTCCACGCTGATGCCCAAACCATCGGCGCAGACCTGCGCCATCTTGGTGTTCAGGCCCTGGCCCATTTCGGTACCGCCGTGGTTGCAGCTGACCGAGCCGTCCATGTAAATCACCAGCAATGCACCGCCCTGGTTCAGGTGCGTGGCCGTGAAGCTGATGCCGAACTTCAGGGGCACCAGCGCCATGCCGCGCTTGCGGGTTTTGCTCTTGGCGTTGAAGGCTTGCACTTGCGCGCGGCGCTCGGCGTATTTCGATTCCTGCTCCACCTGGTCGATCACCTTGTCACACACCCAGTCTTCAATCAGCTGGTTGTATTGGGTCGTCATGGTGTCGGGCGTGCCACTGATGGCGGGGTCTTTGTAGAGGTTGAGCTTGCGCACGACCAAGGGATCTTTGCCCAAAGTCATCGCGATCTCGTCCATCACCGTCTCGATGCCGAACATGCCTTGGGGGCCGCCGAAACCCCGGAAAGCGGTCGCGCTTTGCGTGTTGGTTTTGCAGCGGTGGCTGACCAGTTTGAGCGCTGGCAGATGGTAGGTGTTGTCGATGTGCAGACAAGCGCGGTCGTTCACCGGGCCCGAGTAATCGGTGCTGTAGCCGCAGCGCGACATGAGCGTGATGTTGGCGCCCAGCACGCGGCCCGTGTCGTCAAAACCGACTTCGTAGTCGATGCGGAAATCATGACGCTTTCCGGTGATGGTCATGTCGTCGTCGCGGTTCACGCGCAGCTTGACCGGCTTTTGCAGTTTGAACGCGGCCAAGGCAGCGCTCTGACTGAAGATGCTGGCGTTGCCTTCTTTGCCACCAAAGCCGCCGCCCATGCGGCGGCAGATCACCTCCACATCGTTGGTGTGCAGGTTCAGTGCGTGCGCGGCTTCGCGCTGGTTGCCGTCGGGGTGCTGGGTCGACACATACAGCGTCAGCTGGCCGTCTTCCTTGGGCACCGCGTAAGTGATCTGGCCCTCCAGATAAAACTGCTCTTGCTGGCCGGTGTTGGTGCTGCCTTTGATCTTGTGGGGTGCATTGGCAATCGCCGCCGCTGCGTCACCGCGCGTGATGCCCTTGGGGGGCATGATGAAACTGCTCGCGGCCATGGCCTCTTCGATCGTCAAGACGGGCGTGAGTTCTTTGACCAACACCTTGGCTTTTTTGGCGGCTTCGCGGGCGTAGAGCATCTCGCGCGCCACCACCACAGCCACGGCCTGACCCAGAAACTCGACCTTGCCAGCGGCCAGGAACGGGTCGTCATGGATGATGGGGCCACAGTTGTTTTCGCCGGGAATGTCTTGGGCCGTGTAGACCGCCACCACGCCGTGTTCCTTGAGGATGGCCGCGCGGTCGATGCCGTCGCCAATCAACTCACCATGCGCCACGGGCGACAAGATGAGCGCGGCATACAAAGTGCCTGCGTGCTCAGGAATGTCGTCGATGTAGGTGGCCGAGCCGGTGACGTGCAAGTGCGCAGACTCATGCACCAACTCTTTGCCCTGCTGAACGTCAGAAGCAGGCAACAGGTTTTTGATGGGGGTAGGAGCGTTCATTCAAGCCACCTCTTTCGTTTGTTCTTCGATGAATTCGAGCACCAGGTTGCGGGCGACCAGGGCGCGGTAAGCCCAGGTGGCGCGCAGGCCGTCACGGGCGGTGAAGCTCGCAGCAATCGCGGCGTCCAAATCGGTCGACTTCACATCGGCAGGCTCACGACCCTCCAACACGGCTTCCAGTTTGGGGGCGCGGCAAGGCGATGGGGCCAGGCCGTTGTAGGCCAGTTTCACGCCACTCAGCTTGCCGCCTTGCAGCGTGTAGCTGATGGCCGCGCAGGTGGCCGAAATGTCTTGCTCAAAACGCTTGCTCACCTTGTGGGCGCGGAACACTTGGCCTGCCACGGGCTTGGGCAACTCGATGGCTTCGATGAACTCCCCGGGCACCATCACGTTTTTCTTCATGCCGGTGTAGAAGTTGTCCAGCAGCACCTTGCGGGTTTTGTCACCGCGGCGCAGCACCAGACTGGCGCCCAGCGCCATCAAGCACGGCATGGTGTCGCCAATCGGCGAGCCGTTGGCAATGTTGCCCGCCAGCGTGGCCGTCGAGCGGATGGGCGGAGAGCCAAAACGGCGCAGCACCTCGGTGAAGTCGGGGTAGGCTTGAGCCAACAGCGCTTCGACTTGGGTGAGCGACACGGCAGCGCCCATGCGCCAGGCAGTGGCGGTCTCGGACACTTGGCGCAGTTCTTTCACATTGCCCAAATACATGATGTGGTCGGGGCGGCTGAACTGTTTGTTCACCTGCAAACCGATTTCGGTGCTGCCCGCCAGCAAGGTGGTGGTGGGGTTCTTGACGAGATAGTCGGCCACTTCGGCGATGGTGGCAGGCGAGACAAATTCATTGCCCTTGCGGGTGCGCACCACGGGCTGCACGATGATGTCGCCGTCCAGGCTCAGGGTGGGCACGCTGGCGCGCTTGATTTCTTTGAGCAGCGGCACATCGGCGCTGTCGTCGAGCTTGAGCGCCTCGGGCTTGGCGCAGGCCTGGGTGGCCGAATCGATGATCGGCTTGTAGCCCGTGCATCGGCACAGGTTGCCACTCAGCGAATCGGTGATCTGCTGGCGGTTTGGGGTTGGCAGCACCTGCACCAGGTTCACCAAGCTCATCACGATGCCCGGCGTGCAAAAGCCGCACTGCGAGCCGTGGCACTTGATCATTTCTTCCTGCACAGGGTGCAAGCTACCGTCGGCTTTTTTCAGGCTCTCGACGGTTTTGACCGATTTGCCGTCCAACGAGGGCAGCAGCTGAATGCAGGCGTTGGTGGCCACATAGTCCACACCCGTGCCCGCCGCATTGAGCTCACCCACCATGACCACACAAGCGCCGCAATCGCCTTCGGCGCAGCCCTCTTTGGTGCCGGTTCGGTGCATTTGCTCGCGCAAATAGTCCAGAACGGTGGTGGTGCGGCGCTCGCCCTGGGCTTCGACGATGCGGCCGTCGAGCACAAAGCGCACGGTGTTGGTGACTTGGGTCATGGGAGGTGAAGGTAGGTAATCGGGAAAGCTTGATTTTAGAGAGGGAAAACCCGCTGTGGATGGCTTTTTCAAAGAGAACGGGCAAATACGCCCATTTACAACGAAGCCGCATCGCCATTGGGGCAGCTGTTGGGTACTTTGGCATCCACACCGTTGCGGTACACCCACGGGGCCAAAGCCTCAGCCGACCACAAACCCCTTTGGACCGCTCGGGCCTGTGCCTGTGCCGCGGCATAGGCTTGCCGTTGGCGGATATCGATCTCGCATTGAAAGGCCTCGTAATACCAAGCGGCGCCCACCCAGACCATGTTCTGGTTGACATGGGCGCAGTCGGTCTTGAAAACGGTGCCCACCACCCGGTCGTAGCGGTCTTTTTCCGCGTAGGCCACGGTGACCGTCTGGCCCAAGACCATGGCGGACAAATGCGCCCGTGACAATAGGCCATAGGCTTGGTCCAGCTCGGGGGCGTCGATGCTGGCAAGCCGAATGGATTCACCGCCCACGGTGATCGTGTCACCGTCGTGCACCGATGTGACCACGCCTGAGATGCGCTGGGTGCCCACGCTCACACCGCAATGCGTGTTGCCCGTTGCAGGCGCAAAACTCGCACCGTCCCCACCGCCGCATGCCGACAAAGCCACCGCAACAATGAATATCAAAGGCCTCAACATGGCAGGAGCTTAGCCGACTGAGCGTCTACACTGTCCCCATGCCCAACACCGACTACACCCCTTGGTATGTCTCACCCAAGGGCAAATGCCAGCTTTCGGACTTTGACACCGAGCCTCCCACCCAAGGGCAACTTTCTGGCGACGAATTGGCGGCGCACTTGGCAGACATGGGCGAAAAGCTCGACAAATTGCAAAGCACCCTGCATGCAGCCAAGACCCGGGGCTTGCTGGTCGTTTTTCAGGGCATGGACACCTCGGGCAAGGACGGCGTGATCCGCAGCGTTTTCACCCACGTCAGCCCCTTGGGCGTGCGGGCCGAAGCCTTTGGCGTGCCCACAGAGCTGGAAAGCCGCCATGACTTTTTGTGGCGCATCCATGCCAAAGCGCCTGCGCGGGGCGAAATGGTGATTTTCAACCGCAGCCACTACGAAGATGTGCTGGTCACCCGTGTGCGGGGCGTGATTGACGAGGAAACCTGCCAACAACGGTACGGCAACATCCTGCACTTCGAGTCTTTGCTGCACAACGCGGGCATCAGCGTTTTGAAGTGCTATTTGCACATTTCCAAATCCGAACAAAAGAAACGCCTGCAAGCCCGGCTGGATGACCCGCGCAAACATTGGAAGCTGCAGCCTTCGGATTTTGACGACCGCGAGCTGTGGCCCCAATTCAACCAGGCCTACGAAGATGCACTGAGCGCCACCAGCACGCCCGAATCCCCGTGGTACGTGGTGCCGGCCGACAGCAAGCCTTATCGGGACAGTTTCGTGGCCGGGTTGATCGTGCAAACCCTGGAAAACATGAAACTCAAGCCCCCGAAGCCCAGTTTCAACCTGTCCAAAGTCAAACTGACTTGAGTACAACTCTGGCCCACAGTTCCGCTCCGGTCGTTTCACCGAAGACGGGCCCCGATGGCTTTCAGGAACCGCGATACGTCGAATAACTCCAGGGGCTGGCCAGCAGGGGCACGTGGTAGTGCTGGTCTTCGTGGGCCACGCCAAAGTCCAAAGACACGCGGTTCAGAAAATTGGGTTCAGGCAATTCCACGCCTTTGGCCTTGAAGTAGTCGCTCACATTGAACACCAACCGGTAGGTGCCTTTGCGCAAGCTGGCGTGGTCGTAAAGCATGCCATCGGGGTTGCGACCGTCGTGGTTGAGGGTGAAGCTTTTGACCAAAGTGGCCTGATCGCCCTGCGTGGTGTACAGGGCCACTTGCATGCCTGCAGCAGGGCAGCCGTGCATGGTGTCCAGAACGTGTGTGCTCAATCCCATGGTTTTGCTCGCTTGTTTCTTGAATGGGGTCAAAAGGATGGTTTTGGCAAGGCTTTAGACGGCCCCACAAACCGGTCGACCGAAGTGTATACAATTTTGCATTTGATGGCTATGATTTGCACCAACCACACCAAAACCGCTGGGTGAAGCCACCCAAAGGGACTGCGAGACATGGAAATTTCTACCACGCACCACATCGTCGAATCCCTGACCCGCGCCATCGTGGAGCACCGGCTTTTGCCCGGCTCCAAACTGGCCGAACAAAAACTGGCCGACCATTTTGGCGTGTCGCGGACCTTGGTGCGCCAAGCGCTGTTTCAGCTGTCGCAAAACCGCCTGATTCGTTTAGAGCCCGCACGCGGCGCGTTTGTGGCGGCCCCCTCGGTCGAAGAAGCCCAACAGGTCTTTGCCGTGCGCCGCATGCTCGAAGCCGAAATGACACGTGCCTTTGTCAAACAGGTCACGCCCGAACAAATCGCATCCCTCAAAGACCACATCAAGCAAGAGCGCGAAGCCGTGACGCAGGGCGACATCACCGGCCGCACCGAACTGTTGGGCGACTTCCATGTGCGCATGGCCGAGCTGATGCACAACGATGTGTTGGCCCAGGTGCTGGGGGACTTGATCTCGCGTTGCGCCCTGATCACGCTGATGTACCAGTCACGCAACGAGGCCGAGCACTCCACCGACGAGCATGTGGCCATCGTGGCCGCGCTCGAAGCGCAAGACTCTGACTTGGCTGTTCGCCTGATGCACGAGCACTTGCTGCACGTTGAAGCCAGCCTGACCTTTGACCGCAAAGTGCCCACCCACGACATTTCCCTGGCCTTGGCCTGAACCTTTTCGCACCCGCAAGAGCAACCATGAGCACCTACGACAGCACCCTGCCCTACCCCCGCGACCTTATTGGCTACGGCCGCCACGTGCCGCACGCGCAATGGCCTGGCGGCGCCCGCATCGCGGTGCAATTTGTCTTGAACTACGAAGAAGGCGGTGAAAACTCGGTGCTGCACGGCGATGCGGGTTCCGAGCAGTTTTTGTCCGAGATGTTCAACCCCGCGTCCTTCCCCGAGCGGCACATCAGCATGGAAGGCATTTACGAATACGGATCGCGTGCAGGCGTGTGGCGCATCCTGCGCGAGTTTGAAAAGCGCGGCCTGCCGCTCACCGTGTTTGGCGTGGCCACCGCACTGCAAAAGCACCCTGAGTTGACCGCCGCCTTCCAAGCGCTGGGCTACGACATCGCCTGCCACGGTCTCAAGTGGATCCACTACCAAAACATCGATGAAGCCACCGAACGCGCCCACATGGCCGAGGCGATGGCGATCATTCAGAAGCTGACCGGCGAGCGGCCCCTGGGCTGGTACACCGGGCGCGACAGCCCCAACACGCGCCGCCTGGTGGCCGACTTTGGCGGCTTTGAATACGACAGCGACTATTACGGCGAAGACCTGCCCTTCTGGATGAAAGTGCGCAAAAGCGACGGCACCGATGCGCCCCAACTCATCGTGCCTTACACGCTGGACTGCAACGACATGCGCTTTGCGCTGCCCCAAGGTTATTCGCACGCCGACCCGTTCTTCCAGTACATGAAAGACACGTTTGATGCGCTGTATGCCGAGGGTGACCCGAATGGCGACAACGCGCCCAAGATGATGAGCATCGGCATGCACTGCCGCCTGCTCGGACGCCCCGGCCGCATCACAGCCTTGCAACGCTTTTTGGACCACATCCAGTCCCACGACAAAGTCTGGGTGGCGCGGCGCATCGACATTGCACGCCACTGGAAAGCCACACACCCCAACAAGGACTGAGCATGCCCATCACGCTGGAACAACTCAACCGCGCATCGCAGGCCGATGCCGCGCAAATGCTCGACGGCCTGTACGAGCACTCGCCCTGGATCGCCGAGCAAGCGCTGGCGCAACGCCCCTTTCAATCACTGGCCCACCTCAAGCACGCCCTGTGCGAGGTGCTGGCGCACGCCGGGCGCGACGCGCAGCTGGGCCTGATCCGCGCCCACCCCGAGTTGGCGGGCAAGGCCATGGTCAGCAAAACGCTGACGGCCGAATCCACCAACGAACAGTCCAAGGCGGGCTTGACCGACTGCACGCCCGAAGAGTTCGCCAAAATCCAAAAGCTCAACGCCGACTACAACGCCAAGTTCGGCTGGCCCTTCATCCTGGCGGTGCGCGGCCCGCGGGGCGTGGGCTTGGGCAAAAAACAGATCATCGATGCCTTTGAGCGCCGCCTGTTCGGCCACCCCGACATGGAATTGCAAGAGTGCCTGCGCAACATCCACCGCATTGTCGAGATCCGCCTGAACGACAAGTTTGGCGTGGAACCCACACTGGGCCACCAGGTCTGGGACTGGCAGGAAAAGTTGGCCCAACACAGTGACCCCGGCTTTGCCGAACTGGGCCAACTGACCGTGACGTACCTGACCGACGCGCACCGCGCCTGCGCCCAGCGCATCACCCAAAACATGCGCGACTGCGGTTTTGATCAGGTCTACACCGATGCCGTGGGCAATGTGGTGGGCCGCTACCAGCCGGCCACTGCAGGCGCCAAATACCTGATGACGGGTTCCCACTACGACACCGTGCGCAACGGCGGCAAGTATGACGGCCGCCTGGGCATCTTCGTGCCCATGGCCTGTGTCCAGCAGCTGCACCAGCAGGGCAAACGCCTGCCCTTTGGCATCGAGGTCGTGGCCTTTGCCGAAGAAGAAGGCCAACGCTACAAGGCCACCTTCCTCGGCTCGGGCGCGCTCATTGGCCAGTTCAACCCCGCCTGGCTGGACCAGCAAGACGCCGACGGCATCACCCTGCGCGCGGCCATGCAGCACGCAGGGCTGTGCATCGACGACATCCCCAAAATCCAGCGCGACCCGGCGCAATACCTCGGCTTTGTTGAAGTGCACATCGAGCAAGGCCCGGTGCTCAACGAAATGAACATCCCGCTGGGCGTGGTCACGTCGATTAACGGTGGCGTGCGCTACCAGTGCGAGATGATCGGCACCGCCAGCCACGCAGGCACCACCCCCATGGACCGCCGCCGCGACGCCGCCTGCGCCGTGGCAGAACTGGCGCTCTACATGGAGCAGCGCGCGGCCCAAGACGGTGACTCGGTGGCCACCATCGGCCAATTGCAAGTGCCCAACGGCTCGATCAACGTGGTGCCCGGCCGCTGCCTGTTCAGCCTGGACATGCGCGCCCCCACCGACGCGCAACGCGACGCGCTGGTGGCCGACGTGATGGCGCAACTCGACCAAATTGTCGAGCGCCGTGGCGTGCGCGTCAAAGTCGAATTGACCATGAGCGCCGCCGCCGCGCCCAGCGCCCCCGAATGGCAAGCACGCTGGGAACGCGCCGTGAGCGCTTTGGGCGTGCCCCTGTTCAAACTGCCCAGCGGCGCAGGCCACGACGCCATGAAGCTGCACGAAGTCATGCCGCAAGCCATGCTGTTTGTGCGCGGCGAAAACGGGGGCATCAGCCACAACCCCCGCGAATCGACCACCAGCGACGACATGCAACTGTGTGTGGACGCCTTTACCCATGTTTTGCACCAACTTACAACGGAATTGTCATGAGCGCTACCCACGTCAACCACGAACAACAATACCAACAACTCGACGCCTGGATCGACGCGCACTTTGACGAGCAGGTCAAGTTCATGCAGGCCTTGGTGCAAGTGCCCACCGACACCCCGCCCGGCAACAACGCACCCCACGCTGAGCGGACCGCCGAGCTGCTGGCCCCCATGGGCTTTGTCGCCGAAAAGCACACCGTGCCCACTGCCGAAGTGAAGGCCTATGGCCTGGAGTCGGTCACCAACCTGATCGTGCGCCGCAAATATGCTGAGGGCAAAACCATTGCCCTGAACGCCCACGGTGACGTGGTACCCCCCGGCGAAGGCTGGACACATCCACCTTATGGCGGCGAGATCCACAACGGCGCCATGTACGGCCGAGCCACCGCCGTGAGCAAATGCGACTTTTCCACCTTCACCTTTGCCACGCGCGCACTCGAATCGTTGAAAGCTCCGCTCAAAGGTGGTGTTGAACTGCACTTCACTTACGACGAAGAATTTGGCGGCGAAATGGGCCCCGGCTGGCTGCTGGCCAAGGGCCTGACCAAGCCCGATTTGATGATCGCGGCAGGTTTCAGCTACCAAGTGGTGACGGCGCACAACGGCTGCCTGCAAATGGAAGTCACCGTGCAAGGCGAGATGTCGCACGCGGCCATCCCCGACAGCGGCACCGACGCGCTGCAAGGCGCAGTGCACATCCTGAACGCCCTGCTCGCGCTCAACACCCAATACCTGAAGGTCACGTCCAAGGTTGAAGGCATCAGCCATCCCTATCTGAACGTGGGCCTGATCGAAGGCGGCACCAACACCAACGTGGTGCCCGGCAAAGTCAGCTTCAAGCTCGACCGCCGCATGATCCCCGAAGAGAACCCGGCCGAAGTCGAAGCCAGCATCCGTCAAACCATTGCCGACGCCGCCGCCAGCTTCAAGCCCCCACGCGGTGGCCATGTGCTGAAAGTGGATGTGCGCCGCATGCTGCTGGCCAACGCCATGAAACCCCTGCCCGGCAACCAGCCACTGGTCAGTGCGATTCAAAAACACGGCGGCGAGGTCTTTGGTGAGCCCATCCCCGCCATCGGCACACCGCTCTACACCGACGTGCGCCTGTACGTGGAGCGCGGCATCCCCGGCGTGATCTACGGCGCAGGCCCGCGCACCGTGCTCGAATCCAACGCCAAACGTGCCGACGAGCATGTGCAGCTGGAAGACCTGCGCCGGGCGACCAAGGTGATTGCACGCACGCTGCTGGATTTGCTGAGCTGACAGATCTCCATCAGCCAATGGCAGGCCCGCTCGGGCCTGCTTCGTTCAAATCATCCGTCAGTACACCGGCTGATGCCGCTTCAAGCTGTCGATGACTTCCGCCGTCAGCACAAAGCCCGCGCCATACTTTGCGGACAGTTCAGCGCAGCGCTTGGCAAACGCATCCACGCCTTGCCCATAAATGAACTGCAACGCGCCACCCGTCCAAGCCGGAAAGCCGATGCCGAAGATCGAGCCGATGTTGCCGTCGTGCACCGAGGTCAGCACGCCTTCTTGCAGGCAGCGGGCGGTTTCCACGGCTTGGCGGTACAGCAGGCGGTCTTGGATGTCTTGCTGGCTGTAGCTGACGCCTGATTTTTCAAAGCGTGTTTTCAGTTCGGGCCACAGCACTTTTTTCTGGCCAGCGGGGTAGTCGTAAAAACCACCGCCTGCGGCACGGCCGGGGCGTTTGAGTTCTTTGACCATGCGCTCGACCAGCAACTCGCCAGGCGTGGCGGTGTGGGTTTTACCTTCCTTGGCCAAGTCTTCGCGGGTTTGGTCCAGCACATGCACCGACAGCGACAGCGCTGTTTCGTCCAGCACGGCCAGTGGGCCCACGGGCATGCCCACTTGCATGGCCAGGTTCTCGATCACGGGCGCAGGGATGCCCTCGCCCAGCATGGCCGCGCCTTCCATCACAAAGGTGCCAAAGGTGCGGCTGGTGTAAAAGCCCCGCGAATCGTTCACCACGATCGGCAGCTTGCCCAGCGCCTGCACGTAGTCGTAGGCCCGTGCAATGGTCTCGTCGTCGGTCTGTGCGCCACGGATGATCTCCACCAGCTTCATCTTGTCCACCGGGCTGAAGAAGTGGATGCCGACAAATTTCTCGGGCTTGGCGCTGGCCGTGGCCAGGCCGCTGATGGGCAAGGTGGAGGTGTTGCTGGCAAAGAAACCACCTTCGGCGAGCATCGGCTCGGCCTCTTGCGTGACGCGGGCTTTGAGTTCGCGATTTTCAAACACGGCTTCGATGATCAGGTCGCAACCCTTCAGGTCTGCGGCGCTGGCCGTGGGCTGGATGAGTGACAGCATGGCCGCTTGCTTGTCCGCCGCCATGCGGCCTTTGTCCACGCGCTTTTGCGTGAGTTGGTGGCTGTAGGCCTTGCCTTTTTCAGCCGCCTCGATGCTCACATCTTTGAGCACGGTGGCGATGCCGCGGCTGGCTTGCGCATACGCAATGCCCGAGCCCATCATGCCCGCGCCCAAGATGCCCACTTTTTGGGGCTTGTAGCGCGGTGCAGCCTTGGGGCGGCTTTGGCCGCCCTTGATGCTGTTCATGTTGAAGAAAAAGGTGTTGATCATGTTGCGCGCCACCTGGCTGGTCATGAGACCTGCCAGGTAACGGCTTTCGATGCGCATGGCGGTGTCAAAGTCCACCATCGCGCCTTCGACCATGGCGGCCAGCGCCGCTTCGGGTGCAGGGTAAAGGCCGCGTGTTTTTTGCTTGAGCACGGCCGGCGCCACACTCAGCATGCCCGCGATCTTGGGGTTGCTCGGCGTGCCGCCGGGCATTTTGTAGTCTTTTCGGTCCCACAGGTGTTGGGCCGCTTCGGGCTGGCCTTGGCTTGCCGCGATGTGCGCCAAAGCACGGGGGCGCAGCTGGTCGTCACTGGCCACCAGTTCGTGCACCAGGCCGAGCTTTTGCGCTTCTTCGGGGCCAAAGAGTTGGCTCTCCAGCACATAGGGCTGTGCGGCCAGCAGGCCCAGTTGGCGCGTCATTTTGGTGATGCCGCCGCCACCGGGAATCAAGCCCAGCGTGACTTCGGGCAGGCCAAATTGTGTTTTGGGGTTGGCCGTGGCGATGCGGTGGTGGCCGATCAAGGCCACTTCCCAGCCGCCGCCCAGCGCCGAGCCATTGAGGCAGCTGACCACCGGCACGCCTTGCGTTTCGATGGTACGGAAAGCCTTCTTGATGCCTTCGATGTCGGCAAAGACACGCGGGCCGTCCGAGGCCTGCGAGCGCATCACGCCCTTCAGATCAGCCCCCGCAAAAAAGGTGGACTTGGCCGAGGCCAGAACGATGCCCCGGATCTGGGCTTTGTCTTGCACGACTTGCGCCGCCGCCTGAGCCAGATCGGCCTGCCATTGCAGGCACATGGTGTTGACCGGCGAGCCTTGCTCGTCAAAGGTGATGGTGGCGATGCCGTCCGCCAGTTCGTAGCGCAGTGTTTTCAAAATCATGGTGCTGTCTCCCCAATCAAACGCGTTCAACGATGGTGGCAATGCCCATGCCGCCGCCCACACACAAAGTGGCCAAGCCGTAGCGCAACTTGCGGCGGTGCAGCTCGTCGATCAGGATGCCCAAAATCATGGCGCCCGTGGCCCCCAGCGGGTGGCCCATGGCAATGGCACCCCCGTTCACGTTCACCTTGTCGTGCGGCACATGCATCTCTTGCATGAACTTCATGGGCACAGCCGCAAAGGCTTCGTTCACTTCGAACAAATCGATCTGGTCAATCGTGAGGCCCGCCTTGGCCAGCGCCTTGCGCGCGGCCGGCATGGGGCCCGTCAGCATGATGGTCGGATCGGCCCCCGACAAGGCCACCGACACGATGCGGGCGCGAGGCGTGAGGCCATGGGTTTGGCCAGCGGCTTCAGACCCAATCAGCACCGCCGCTGCGCCGTCCACAATGCCCGACGAGTTGCCCGCGTGGTGCACATGGTGGATGCGCTCAACCTGCGGGTAGCGCTGCAAAGCCACGGCGTCAAAGCCCATGGCGCCCAGCTGCTCAAACGAGGCTTTGAGGCCGCCCAGAGTTTCCACCGTGGTGCTGGGCTTGATGAATTCGTCTTGCGCCAAGATGACCTGACCGAGCTTGTCTTTGACGGGCACCACCGAGCCATCGAAATAGCCCGCTGCGCGCGCGGCCGTGGCGCGCTTTTGCGACTCCACCGCGAAGGCGTCGACATCGTGGCGGCTGAAGCCGCTCATGGTCGCGATCAAGTCTGCGCCAATGCCTTGGGGCACAAACAGCGTGGCGCTGTTGGTCTCGGGGTCTTGCGCCCAAGCGCCGCCGTCCGAGCCAATCGGCACGCGGCTCATGCTCTCCAGGCCCCCGGCCACCACCAGGTCTTCCCAGCCGCTGCGCACCTTCATGGCGGCGGTGTTGACCGCCTCCAGACCCGAAGCGCAAAAGCGGTTGAGTTGCACACCCGAGCAGCGCCAATCCCAACCCGCCGCCAAGGCCGCGACCTTGGGGATGACCGAACCTTGTTCGCCAATGGGTGAGACCACGCCCATGACCACGTCGTCTACCGCAGCGGTGTCGAACTGGTTGCGGCTTTGCAGTTCACGCAACACGCCCGACAGCAAGCTGATGGGTTTGACTTCGTGCAGGCTGCCGTCCTTTTTGCCTTTGCCACGCGGCGTGCGGATGGCGTCGTAAACAAATGCTTCACTCATGGTTGTCTCCTGGGGGTCATCAGGGGGTTTGCCCTGTGTTGCTGATTTTGGAGATCAGTATAGACTTTTACCAAGCAAACGCTTTGCATAAATAAAACCATTCAGTCCAACAGGTGACAGCCATGATCGAACGCACCCTTTTTACCGCCGACCACGAAGCCTTCCGCGACAGCTTTCGCCGCTTCATGGACAAGGAAATCGCCCCCCACCACGACGCCTGGGAAGAGCAGGGCTATGTGGACCGCGCCGTGTGGGACAAGGCGGGTGCAAACGGCTTTTTGTGCATGACCCTGCCCGAAGCCTATGGCGGGTCAGACGCCGACAAGCTGTATTCGGTGGTGCAGATGGAAGAACTCTCACGCGCAGGCTTTACCGGCATCGGTTACGGCCTGCACAGCGAGATCGTCGCCCCTTACATCCTGCATTACGGCACCGAAGCGCAAAAGCAAAAGTACCTGCCCAAGCTGGCCAGTGGCGAGATGGTGGGCGCGATCGCCATGAGCGAACCGGCTGCGGGATCGGACTTGCAAGGCGTCAAAACCACGGCCCTTTTGCAAGACGATGGCAGCTACCTGATCAACGGCAGCAAGACCTTCATCACCAACGGCTGGCACGCCGATTTGGTGATCCTGGTGGCCAAGACCGACCCAGCGGCCGGCGCCAAAGGCACCAGCTTGTTTTTGATCGAGCGTGGCATGCCGGGCTTTGAAAAAGGCAAGCGCTTGAAGAAGTTGGGCCTCAAAGCGCAAGACACCTCCGAATTGTTCTTTGACAACGTCAAGGTCAGCCCCGACCAGCTGCTGGGCGGCACGGCCATGCAGGGCAAAGGCTTCATTTGCCTGATGGAGCAGCTGCCTTGGGAGCGCCTGCAAATCGCCATTGGCGGCATTGCCGCAGCGCAAGCGGCCATCGACTGGACGGTGCAGTATGTGAAAGACCGCAAGGTGTTTGGTCAGGCCGTGGGCAACTACCAGAACACCCGCTACACCCTGGCCGAATTGCAGACCGAGGTGCAGGTGGCGCGTGTGTTTGTGGACAAATGCTCTGAACTCTTGCTGCAAGACAAACTGGACACTGCCACGGCCAGCATGGCCAAGTACTGGTGCTCGGATTTGCAGTGCAAAGTCATGGACGAATGCGTTCAGCTGCACGGCGGTTACGGCTACATGTGGGAGTACCCCATCACCCGCGCCTATGCCGACGCGCGCGTGCAACGCATCTACGGCGGCACCAACGAGATCATGAAAGAAGTGATCTCGCGCAGCATGGGTTTGGCGGGGCGCTGAACGCATGAGCGAACTGGCCGAGCCCAAACGTGCACGCGGCCGCCCCCGCAAGACCGAGGGCGAGCGCGACGATGGCAACCGTCGTCAGGCGCTGATCGCGGCCGCGGCGCAGCTGTTTCACCGCAAGGGCTACGACGCCACCAGCACACGCGAGATTGCGGCGCTGGTGGGCATGCAGCCGGGCTCGCCCTTCTACCACTTCGGCAACAAGCAGGACCTGTTGCTGGCGGTGATGGTGGAGGGCATGAAACAAGCCAGCCAACGGCAAACCGCCGCTTGCGCTGGTCTGGCCGATGAATTGACTCCACGCGAACAACTGCGTGCCCTGATCCGCAACCAGTTCGATGTGCTGCTGGGACCGGACAGCGACTTCATCCCTGTGATGCTTTACGAATGGCGCTCGCTGAGCGCCGAACAGCGCCAAACCATCACCCAAATCAAGGACGGGTACGAAGCCGTCTGGACGCCCGTGCTGCAAGCGCTGCATGACAGCCGGCAACTGCAAGCCCCCGTGGGTTTGGCCCGACTGATGATCTTTGGCGCTTTGAACTGGGCGGTGCAGTGGTACCAGCCGACCGGTCAGAACTTGACGCCGACTGGGGCCAAGCACTCGGTTAAAGGCTCAAGCCAAACAGCGGCGAAAGCAACAGGGCCCAGTGCCCCACGCGCCTCCCTGGACGATTTGACCGAGGCCGCCTTGGCCTTGTTTTTGAGAGAACCCGCATGAAACCCGCCACACCTTACCAATCCGTCTTTGCGCCCGGCCTGCTCCAAGGGCAGGTCATCCTGGTCACTGGCGGCGGCTCAGGCATTGGCCGTTGCACCGCGCACGAATTGGCCAGCTTGGGCGCACACGTTGTTTTGGTAGGCCGCAACCCCGACAAGCTGAGCGCCGCCGCGCAAGAGATCGTGGGTGACGGTGGCCAGGCGAGCTGGCACAGCTGCGACATTCGGCGCGAAGGCGATGTCCAAGCCATGGTCGCGCAGGTGGTGCAGCAGCACGGGCGCATCCACGGCCTGGTCAACAACGCGGGCGGGCAATACATCACGCCCTTGGCCAAGACCAGCGCCAAAGGCTGGCAAGCCGTCATCGACACCAACCTCACCGGTGGCTTTTTGGTGGCACGCGAGTGCTTCAACCAAAGCATGCAACAGCATGGCGGCGCGGTGGTCAACATCGTGGCCGACATGTGGGGCTCCATGCCGGGCATGGGCCACAGCGGCGCAGCGCGGGCCGGCATGGTCAGCTTCACCGAAACCGCTGCATTGGAATGGGCCGCTCAAGGTGTGCGTGTGAATGCCGTGGCCCCGGGCTACATCGCCAGCAGCGGCATGGACCACTACCCGCCCGAGGCAGGGCCCATGCTGCGCGAAATGCGCAAAACCGTGCCCCAGGGCCGCTTTGGCACCGAGGCCGAGACCTCGGCGGCGATTGTGTTTTTGCTGTCGCCCGCCGCCAGCTTCATCAGCGGCAGCGTGCTGCGTGTGGACGGGGCCCGCCCCCAAATGCGCATGGGCTGGCAACAAGCTGTGGCCCAAGCCGAGGTGCAAACACGCGATGCCGTCAAACCCTTTGATGGCTTTCACCGCGCAGTGACCCCCAAGGTATTCCAATGACTTTTGAATCCACCTGGAACCCGCACAGCCCTGTGGCGCAGCAACGGCGCCAAGCGGCGCTTGAGCGCTTGGCGCAGTGGCAGGCCCTGCAAGATCGCGCAGCTCTTGCCTCGGCCCAATCCCAGCCGGTGTTCGACAAGCGTGGGCAATTGCTGCCTCGCCAGCGCGTGGCTTTGTTGCTCGACCCGGGTGCGCCCTTCTTGCCGCTGTGTGCTTTGGCAGGCTTCATGCAGGACACCCCCGACCCGGCCAAGTCGGTGCCCGGCGGCGGCATGATCGCGGGCATTGGCTTCATCAACGGTGTGCGCTGCATGGTGGTGGCCAGCGACTCGGGCATCGAGGCCGGGGCCATTCAGGCACGCGGCCTGGAAAAAATCTTGCGTGTGCAAGAGTTGGCCCTGGAAAACAAGCTGCCTTTTGTGCACCTGGTCGAAAGCGCTGGGGCCAACCTGATGCAGTACAAGGTCGAAGGTTTTGTGCTGGGCGGCAGCCTGTTCCGCAACCTGGCTCGCCTGTCAGCGGCAGGCCTGCCGGTGCTCACGGTGCAACACGGCTCGGGCACGGCGGGCGGGGCCTACATGCCGGGCCTGTCTGACACCGTGATCATGGTGCGCGGCAGGTCACGCGCCTTTTTGGCGGGGCCGCCTTTGCTCAAAGCCGCCACCGGCGAAGTGGCCACCGAAGAAGAGTTGGGCGGCGCCGAGATGCACACCAGCGTGTCGGGCCTGGGCGAGTACCTGTGTGAAGACGACCGCCATGCGCTGGGCACCGCACGCGATGTGGTGGCCCGTTGGGACTGGCCTGCACACAATCAACACCGAGCAGCCAAGCCCCCGCGCTACGACAGCGAAGAACTGCTGGGCCTGATGCCCGCCCACCACCGTGAACCGATCGACATGCGCGAAGTCATCTTGCGGCTGGTGGACGACTCGGATTTTCTCGAGTTCAAGCCCCTGTTTGGCGCAGCCACCGTGTGTGCGCAAGCGCGCATCGGTGGGCATGCGGTGGGCCTCATCAGCAACAACGGACCGATCGATGTGGCCGGGGCCAACAAGGCCACGCACTTCATCCAGTGGATGTGTCAGCTGGGCCACCCCCTCATCTATTTGCAAAACACCACCGGCTACATGGTGGGCAAAGACAGTGAGCAAGGCGGCATGATCAAGCACGGCTCCAAGATGATCCAGGCGGTGACCAGCGCCACGGTGCCGCAAATCACCATCCAGTGCGGCGCCTCTTTTGGTGCGGGCAATTACGGCATGTGCGGGCGCGGCTACGCACCGCGCTTTTTGTTCAGCTGGCCCGGTGCCAAAACCGCCGTGATGGGCGGCGAGCAAGCCGCTCGCACCATGCAGATCGTGACCGAGGCGGGCATGGCGCGCAAAGGCATCACGCCCGACCCGGAAAAAATGCAAGCCCAATTCGACAAGATCGTGCAGCTGTTTGAAGCACAAGCCGATGCCTTTTACACCAGCGGTCTGGTGCTGGACGACGGCGTGATCGACCCGCGTGACACCCGCAGCGTGCTGTCGTTTTGCCTCGACACCTGCTTTGAAGCCGCAGCCCGTCACCCCCGCGCCATGCCGTTTGGCGTGGCCCGCATGTGAAACATCAAAACCCCCACGGAGACAAGCCATGCAATACACCCACGAGCACCGCGAAATCCAGAACACGCTCAAGCGTTTCATCGATGCCGAGATCAACCCCCATGTGGACGAGTGGGAAGCGGCCGAGATTTTCCCAGCGCACGAGGTCTTCAAGAAGATGGGCAACCTGGGTCTGCTCGGCTTGACCAAGCCCGAGGCCTATGGCGGTGCGGGCTTGGATTATTCGTACAGCATGGCCATGGCCGAGGCGTTGGGCCACATCGATTGCGGCGGGATTCCCATGGCCATTGGCGTGCAAACCGACATGGCCACGCCTGCGTTGGCCCGTTTTGGCAGCGACGAATTGCGCGCACAATTTTTGGCCCCGGCGATTGCCGGCGACATGGTGGGCTGCATCGGCGTGAGCGAGCCCGGCGCAGGCAGCGATGTAGCGGGCATCAAAACCGTGGCCCGCAAGGATGGTGACGACTACGTGATCAGCGGCCAGAAGATGTGGATCACCAACAGCCTGCAGGCCGACTGGATGTGCATGCTGGTCAACACCGGCGAAGGCCCCATCCACAAAAACAAAAGTCTGGTCATGGTGCCGATGCGCGAAAACGGCAAACTGCTGCCCGGCATCGAGGTGGGCAAAAAGATCAAGAAAATCGGCATGAACAGCAGCGACACGGGCTTGATTTATTTTGACGAAGTGCGCGTGCCGCAGCGTTACCGCATCGGCGCCGAGGGTCAGGGTTTCATCTACCAGATGCAGCAGTTCCAGGAAGAACGACTTTGGTGCGCCGCCAGCACGCTGCAGTCGCTCACCAACTGCATCCAATGGACCGTGGAATGGGCGCAAGAGCGCAAGCTCTTTGGCAGCACACTGGCCGACCAGCAGTGGGTGCAGTTCAAGCTGGCCGAACTCAAGGCCGACATCGAAAGCCTGCGCGCCCTGACTTACCAGGCCTGTGAGCATTACGTGGCTGGTGAAGACGTGACCGAATGGGCCACCATGGCCAAGCTCAAAGCCGGGCGCCTCAACCGCACCGTGCCCGACACCTGCCTGCAGTTTTGGGGCGGCATGGGTTTCACCTGGGAGAACAAGGTTTCGCGCATGTACCGCGACGGACGACTTGCCTCGATCGGTGGCGGGGCTGACGAGGTCATGCTGGGCATCTTGTCCAAGATGATGGGCATTGCCAAGCGGCCACAAAAATGAGCACCCCCCAGCTGCAGATCTCGCGCGAAGGTGCTGTCGAGACCTGGACCCTGAACGATCCGGCCACGCGCAACGCCTTGAGCGATGCGGTGGTGGACGGCTTGCTGCAAGCCTGCACGAGGGCCGCTGCAGACCCCACCCTGCGCATCGTGGTGCTCACCGGTGCGGGGGGTGCCTTTTGCGCAGGTGGCAGTTTGGGCGGCTTTGCCAGCCTGATTGGCCAGCCCTTGCAAGCTGGTCAAACTGACCCGCTGCTGGCCATGAACAAAAGCTTCGGTGACCTGCTGCACGCCTTGAGCGCCCTGCCCCAGTTGCTGGTGTGCCGGGTCGATGGTGCGGCCATGGGCGGCGGCTTTGGCTTGGTGTGCTGCGCCGACCATGTGGTGGCCACGGCACGCTCCGTGCTGGGCACACCCGAAGTCACGCTGGGTCTGCCGCCTGCGCAAATTGCGCCCTTTGTGTGGCAGCGCCTGGGCGACAGCACCGCACGCCAGTGCCTGCTGCAAGGGCAGAGTTTCAGTGCAGCGCAAGCGCTGCAAGTGGGGCTGGTGCACGAGGTGGTCGACCCTGCCACGCAGGATGCGGCCGCCGCATGGCACGCCACCTTACAACGCCTCTTGCGCGCCGCGCCCGGCGCGGTGGCCAGCACCAAACAACTGCTGCGCAGCTTGCGCGGCCCCATGCCCGATCTGCGCGATGCCGCAGCTCATGCCTTTGCCACAGGCCTGCGCAGCGCCGAGGCCGCTCAAGGTTTGGCCGCCTTTGCGCGCAAGCAGCCTGCACCCTGGACATTGAGCCAAGAGAAACACCCATGAGCAGCCCCCTTCATGCCAATGTGACCCGACTGCTGATCGCCAACCGGGGCGAGATCGCTCGGCGTGTGATCCGCACCGCCCGGCGCATGGGTATTGAGACCGTGGCGGTCTATTCAGACGCCGACCGGCACGCCTTGCATGTGCAAGAAGCCGACACCGCTGTCGCCTTGGGCGGCACGCTGTCCGCAGATTCGTATTTGCGCATCGACAAACTGTTGCAAGCGGCACGCGATACCGGGGCCGATGCGGTGCACCCGGGGTATGGCTTTTTGAGCGAGAACGCCGAGTTCGCCCAGGCCGTGATCGATGCGGGACTGACCTGGGTCGGTCCACCGCCACCAGCCATTCGTGCCTTGGGCAGCAAATCGTCCGCCAAAGCCTTGGCCATCCGCCATGGTGTGCCCTGCCTGCCGGGCTACTTTGGGGAAGACCAAAGTGACGAGACCTTCACCGCACAGGCTCAACAGTTGGGCTTGCCGCTGATGGTCAAGGCCGTGGCCGGGGGCGGCGGTCGTGGCATGCGACTGGTGACCGATATGGCGCAACTGCTGCTTGCACTTCACAGCGCACGGTCTGAAGCGCTGGCTGGATTTGGCAACGGCGACTTGCTGATGGAACGCGCCTTGCTGCGCCCCCGTCACATCGAGGTCCAGATCATGGCCGACATGCACGGCCACTGCATCCACCTGGGTGAGCGCGATTGCTCGGTACAGCGACGCCACCAAAAAATCATCGAAGAATCGCCCAGCCCGGCCGTGGATGCTGCACGCCGCGCGCAGCTCGGGCAGGCGGCCATCGCACTGGCGCAATCGGCAGGCTATGTGGGTGCGGGCACGGTGGAGTTTTTGCTGGACGAGGCACGGGCCGACAAACCGTTTTATCTCATGGAGATGAACACCAGGCTGCAAGTGGAACACCCGGTGACCGAGCTGCTCACGGGTCTTGACTTGGTCGAGTGGCAATTGCGCATCGCACGCGGCGAGCCCCTGCCCCTGGCGCAAGCCGATGTGCGATTGCAAGGCCACGCCATCGAGGTGCGCTTGTGCGCCGAAGACGAACACTTCACACCACAGACCGGCACGGTGCAGGCCTTTGCAGCGCCTGAGGGCTTGCGCTTTGACCATGCGCTGCACGTTGGCGCGGTGGTCACAGCGCATTACGACGCGATGCTGGGCAAGCTGATCGCCCACGCGCCCACCCGCGCCCAAGCCATCGGCCGCCTGCGCTCGGGCTTGGACCAGACCGCCGTGCTGGGCCTGCCCACCAACCGCGCTTTTTTGGCCGCGTGCTTGCAGCACCCCTTGTTCCGTGCGGGCGAGGCCTTGATCCCTTTCCTGGCCGAACAAGCCGATGCGGTGCGCCAAAGCCTGCCAGCCACGAGCGAAGCCCGCACCGTGGCCACGCTGGCCGTACTGTATGCCAGCCAAACGCCTGCAAAAGCCATGCCCAGCCCCTTCACCCGGCCGGTGCGCATGGACATGGGTGCGGACACCTTCTCGCTGAACTTGCAGGAACGGGGTCAGGGACAAGTGCGCATCCAAGCAGGCGATGCCATACACCAGGCCCGCGTGACGCGCAGCGCTGAGACGCTGCACATCGACCTGAACGGCCAGCGCTGGCATGCCCGCGCCGTCGCCTGCCAGGGCGCCCACACTGTGCAGTGGCATGTGCAGCTGCAAGGCACCGAAAACTTTGAGCTGTGGCTCACCGACCAAAGCCACAGCGCGCCCAGCACAGGCGTCAGCGCACAAGCCGCGCAGTCTTTGCGTGCGCCCTTCAACGGCAAGCTGATCGGGCTGCATGTGCAAGAAGGCCAGCAGGTCCAACAAGGCGATGCGGTGCTGGTGATCGAATCGATGAAACTAGAACACATTTTGTGCGCCCCACGCGATACGGTGGTGCACAGCCTTTCGGCCAGCGTGGGCCAACAAGTGAGCCCCGGCCAGGTGCTGGTGCAATGGAAGGACGCTGCATGAACTCCGCTGAACGCACACCTGGCCTCACACCCGACTTCACGACCGAAGACCTGCAAAGCCTGCAAGCCACCGTGGAGCGTTTTGCCAAACAGGCCATCGCCCCCCATGTTCCTGCTTGGGAAGAAGCCGGTCAATTTGACCGATCGCTTTACACCCAAGCCGCCGAACTGGGCCTGCTGGGCCTGGGCTACCCCGAACACCTGGGCGGCACACCCGCGCCCTGGCGTGCGCGCAACGCCATGTCACAAACCCTGGCCCGTTACTCTGGCAGCGGCGGCGTCATGGCCAGCCTCTTCTCGCACAACATCGGCCTGCCCCCGGTCATGGCGCACGGCAGCGCCGAGTTGCAAGCCGAAGTGGTGCCGCCCGTGTTGCGCGGCGAACGCATTGCGGCTTTGGCCATCACCGAGCCCGGCGGCGGCTCGGACGTGGCCAGCCTGCGCACCATGGCCCGCGCCGACGGAGCCGACTATGTGATCGACGGCGAGAAAGTCTTCATCACCTCGGGCCTGCGCGCCGACTGGATCACGCTGGCCGTGCGGACTGATGTGGCCAGCAAGGGCGCCAGCGGCATCTCCATGGTCGTGGTGCCCGGTGACACCCCCGGCATCTCGCGCACCCGCCTGCACAAAATGGGCTGGCACAGCTCAGACACCGCCCAGCTGCGCTTTGACAGCGTGCGGGTGCCCCAGCGTTACCGCCTGGGCAACGAAGGCGCGGGCTTCAAGATGATCATGGGCAACTTCAATGGCGAGCGCTTGGCCATGTCGGCCATGGCGCTGGGTTTTGCGCAGGCGTGCTTTGACGAGGCCCTGGACTGGGCACGCCAAAGACAGACCTTTGGCGCAGCCCTGATCGAGCGGCAGGTGATTCGCCACAAACTGATGGACATGCAGATGCGCATCTCATCGACGCAAGCCTGGGTCGATGCCGTGACGCAGCAGGCCGATGCAGGACAGACCGGTGCCGAGTGGGTGGCGCAGGTGTGCCTGCTGAAAAACCACGCCACCCAAACCATGCAGTTTTGCGCCGATGCGGCGGTGCAGCTGCTTGGCGGCATGGGCTACATGCGCGGCACGGTGAGCGAGCGGGTGTACCGCGAAGTCAAGGTGATGATGATCGGCGGCGGCGCCGAGGAGATCATGAAAGAACTGGCGGCCAAGCAGCTGGGGATTTGA
The DNA here is from genome assembly GCF_000293865.2 of Limnohabitans sp. Rim28. GTDB lineage: Bacteria > Pseudomonadota > Gammaproteobacteria > Burkholderiales > Burkholderiaceae_C > Limnohabitans_A. Next base: position 357,021 of record NZ_ALKN02000002.1, read on the forward strand.
AACCAGATCCGGCCAGACTCCATGGGCAAGCGGGTCAGGCCGGTCTGGGTTGGCCGGGTGGCAACTCTGCGCGTAACGCAAAGGCCATTTGCACCATGCCAGCCAAAAGCCCGACCGCCACGCCAACTTGCACGGCCCGGTTGTAAGAACCCATGGCATCGAACACCAGACCACCCCCCAAAGCCCCCATGAAACTGCCCAACTGGTGGCTCATGAAAGCGATGCCGCCCAGCATGGCTTGCCAGCGCAGGCCAAAGGTTTCACCGATGTAGCCGGTCACCAAGGGTGCCACGCCCAGCCACAAAAAGCCCATGATGGCGGCGAACACCAGCGTGTTCTCAGGCGTTGGCACCGACAGAAAATACCAGGCCAGACCGAATGAGCGCAGAACATAAATGCCGCCCAACAGCAGCAGCTTGTTGTAACGTCCACCCGCCCAACCGAAAAACAAGCTGCCCAAGACGTTGAAGCCACCAATCATGCCCAGCGCTTGGGCGCTGAGCATCGGGTCCATGCCGCACAAATCGAGGTAGGACGGCAGATGTGTGGTCAAAAAAACCAACTGCATGCCACACACAAAATAGGCCAGTGTCATGACCGCAAAAGGTGGGTGTTTCAAGGCAAACCGGGCCATGTCAGGGGCATTGTCTTTTTCGTCCAGCGGGGAAGGTGGCAACGGCAGGGCGTCCACCCGTCCGGCATACCAGGCTGCGGGCAAGATGACCATCGCCATGATGACAAAACCGCCGACGCCCACACGCCACCCATGGTCCTGCGACAGCAACTGACCGATAGGCGCCGCCATCAAGGCACCCAAAGAACCTGCGGCGGACACGATGCCCAGCACCGTGCTGCGCAAGGCAGGCGACACCGGTCTGGAGGCCACGGCCATGGCAATGGCCGATCCGTTGCAGGCCATGGCCGCACCAATGGCAAGCCCAGCGCCCAGAATCACGCCCAGCAAGCCCTGAGCCAGGCACAGCAACGTCATGCCCAGGATGTACAGCAAAGCACCGGTCATCATGAGGGGTCGGTACCCGATGCGCACGGCCAAGGCCCCGGCAAAGGGCTGCAAAAATCCCCAGGCCAAGTTTTGCACCGCAATGGCCAATGTGAACTCGGACACTGAAATGCCGATGTCCTGGGTCAAGGCCGGCATGAACACACCCAGGCTTTGCCGCAAGCCCATGCTGACCGACAACATCAGCGCAGCGCCGATCAAGATGGGCAAGCCCGGGCGCAGTGCGGTCAAGAGGTTCATGGTGTGCTTCGGTTGTGCTTGAGCAGAATTTAACCGCACAAGCTCAATACCACTGGCCTATTCGGGACAGGTCAGCTGCAACACTCTGCGCCCAAGCCAAAATGTCGTGCAGTCAGGACTTCTTGCTATTCCGTGAGCGACCAGACTCTTTGCACACTAGGGTTTTTTCTTAGAGCGGCTCGTCCTTTGGCCCCTCTTTTGACTCATAAAAAAACAGATAATTTAAGAAAAATACTCTCACAAAAGCTAAGCATGAAATCGCCCTTCAACTACAAACACTTGTATTACTTTTGGGTCGTGGCCAAGGAAGGCGGCATCACGCGGGCGGCCGACAAGCTCGACATGGCGGTGCAAACCGTGAGCGCGCAAGTGCGTGAATTGGAAAAATCGCTCGGTTATGCCTTGCTCAAGCCGGCAGGGCGTGGGTTGGTCTTGACCGATGCAGGCCTGGCGGCCATGCAACAGGCCGATCAAATCTTTCAGCTGGGTGAAGATCTGCCCGCGAAAGTGCGCGACGCCGTCAGCTCGCCCACGGTGCGCTTGGCTGCAGGCATCTCGGACGGTTTGCCCAAACTGGTGGTACGCCAGTTGATGCAACCGGTCATGGGTGAGCCGCACCTGCGCTTGTTGTGCCATGAAGGGGAGTTTGACGAATTATTGGGTGATCTGGCGCTGCACCGCTTGGATGTGGTGTTGTCGGACCGCCCGGCCCCCACCAATGCCAACCTCAAGCTTTACAACCATGCCTTGGGTACATCGGCCGTGTCTTGGTATGGCAGCGCATCGCTGGTGAAAGCAGCGCGCAAAACATTCCCTGCCAGTCTGGCCGAAGTGCCGGTGCTGCTGCCCACCGAACACACCGCCGTGCGCACGCGCTTGGACCACTGGTTTGAGCACCACGGCATCCGCCCGCGCATCGTGGGTGAGTTCGAAGACAGCGCTTTGCTCAAGACCTTTGGAGAAAGCGGCATGGGGGTGTTCCCGGCCGCCGAATGCATCCACGACGAATTGTTGGCGCACTACGCGGTACAAAAACTCGGGGCCTGCGAAGGGGTGAAGGAAAACTTCTATGCCATCGGCACCGAAAAGAGAGTGCAACACCCACTGGTTCAACGTTTGCTGCTGGCCAGCTCCCTCGGTGCCCATTGAAGATTGGACTTGGCATCCCAGCCATTCCCGGTTGAATCTCCGGGAATGGCCCCAGGCCCTTATGGTTTGGACGTCGATGAGGAAGAAGAACGAACGCTCAGCAGCATGGTGATCGCCAAAACCGTCACCACCACGCCCAGCGAGATGCCCACCGGGATTTTGAAGACGTCGATCAGGCACATCTTGGTGCCAATGAAGACCAAAATGACCGCCAAACCGTAGTTCAGAAGGTGGAACTTGCTGGCCACAGCTGCCAGCAAGAAATACATGGCGCGCAGACCCAAAATAGCGAACACGTTGCTGGTCAACACGATGAAGGGGTCGGTCGTGATGGCGAAGATGGCGGGGATGGAGTCCACCGCAAAGATCACGTCGGTCAGGGCAATCAAGCAAATCACCATGAACAAGGGTGTCGCGATTTTCTGACCGTTTTCGATGGTCCAGAATTTTTCACCATCGTAGTCTTTGCTGACGGGCAAAATTCTGCGCAACAACTTGAGCGCAGGGTTGTCGTCCAACGAAGGCTCTTGGCCTGCTGCCCACCACATCTTCACGCCAGTGAGGATCAGGAAAGCACCAAACAGGTACAAGATCCAATGGAACTGCTGGAGCAACCAGCCACCTACCAAAATCATGATGGTGCGCAGCACGATGGCCCCGATGATGCCAATCATCAACACGCGCTTTTGGAATTGCGTAGGTACGGCGAAATAGGTGAAGATCAGCAAGAAGACAAATATGTTGTCCACGGCCAGTGATTTTTCGATCAAGTAACCGGTCAAGAATTCCAGCGACTTGGTGTTGGCCAATTCGACAGAACCCGTGGTGTCCTTGATGGCCCACCAAAACAGGCCGTTGAACAAAAAGCTCAAGGCGATCCAGATCAGCGACCAATTGAGCGCTTCTTTGACGCCGATGTCGTGTGCGCCTTGCTTTTTCAGCACCACAAAATCCACAAAGAGCGACGCCAAAACGATGGCCACAAACGTCACCCACAGCCACAAGGGCGCCACGGTTTCCATAAACACCTTTCAGTTTGTTGTGATGACCCGTCCACATCACTGCCTCAACTCACCCATTCATGCGGGTCATGCAAAGGCTGAAGTCTAAGGCAGAAACTGAAATAAATGTCTGAATAAAATTGGTTTTTACTTCGAAAAAAAGGGAGTATTTAACTGCTTTTTAAATGGCTCACGAACAGCACGGAATGGGCTGAATGCTGGCGCGTCACTTTGGTCAACAACCATGAAAAAACCGCCAAAACCCATTCGGGTTTTGGCGGTTTCGAATCCGCTGACGCAGGTTTTTTATTTCTTGTCTGAGAAGTAGCCGGATGTGACCTTCCAGCGGCCATCGGTGATTTGCGACATGCGCGACGCATTGCTGCCCAGTCGCTTGGTGGGGCTGAAGCTCATCTCGCCAGTGCCGAAAATATCGGGTGGGATCACCATGGTGTCCATGGCCTTGATGATGCCCTCGGTGGTCACGTTGTTGCCGGATTTCTCCACCGCGCGCAAGAAAGCGTCAATGGCGTTGTAGCCATAGACCGAGAACACGGTCGGGTCTTCGTTGAACTTGGTCTTGTACTTATTGGCCCAGAAACGAATCGGCTGAGCGGCCTCATCCAAGTAGGGGTGCTGGGTCGACATGGTGGCGTAAAAGCCGTTCATGGCGGGGCCACCCAATTTGTGGATCAGGTCGGTGTAGGCCGCGCTGGAGCCGAGGAATGTGGGGTTGAAGCCCAAGCGGCGGGCAGTGGCGATGCCGCCAATGGTTTCGCGGATGATGGTGCCCATGACCACAAAGTCGCACTTGGACGAGGCCAGTTTTTGCATCTGCGATGCAAAGTCGGTGGCGCCGCGCTTGTAGGTGGTGACTTCGGCAAACTGCATGCCAATGGACTTCAGACCCTCCTCGGCACCACGGAACACTTCCAGACCGAATTCATCGTCCTGGTGCATCGCGCAGATTTGCTTGGCGTTCTTTTCTTTGACCAAGATGGGCAAGCCCAGGCGCATTTGATCGTAATAGGTGGCGGCAAACGAGTACTTGAGCTTGTGGAAAGGCTCGTACATTTCACGCGCGGCCGTGACGGGGAAGAAGTTGATCACGTTCTTCTGGAACTGCACGGGCATGGCGGCCATGTTTTGCGCCGTGCCAATATGGCCGATCATGGCAAAAATCTTGTCCTGGTTGACCAACTTTTGCGCGGCCAACACGGCGCGGCGGGGGTCATAAGCCGAGTCTTCCACCAGCAGCTTGAACTTTCGGCCATTGATGCCACCTTGCTCGTTGGCTTCGTCCACGCGCAGCATCATGCCCAGGCGCACTTGCTTTCCAAAACCGGCCAAGGGGCCAGACAAGTCCTGGATGGAGCCGAGGGTGATTTCGGTTTTGGACACGCCTTGCGTTTGGGCCATGGCCGCGCCAGCGGTCAGGGCCATCGCGGCAGCGATCAGACTGAGTTTGAGTTTCATGTGGAAGGTCTCCTGTGGTGTAAAGGGGTGATGAGGATAGTGGGCGTAATCAGCGGTACATCGCCTCGATTTGGGGCGTGTATTTTTTCTCGACCAATTTGCGCTTGAGCTTCATGGTCGGGGTCAGTTCCTCGTCTTCGGCGCTCAGCTGGGTGTCGAGCAACCAGAATTTCTTGATCTGCTCGACGCGCGCGAATTTCTTGTTGACCCGATCCACTTCGGCCTGGATCAGATTTTGCACCTCGGCGCTGTGCGTGAGGCTGGCGTAGTTGGAGAAAGGCACATCGTTGTCCTGTGCGTATTTCTCGACGTTCTCTTGGTCGATCATGACGATCACGGTCAGGTAAGGCCGTTTGTCGCCGATGACCACCGCGTCCGTGACATAGGGCGAGAATTTCAATTCGTTTTCCAACTCGCTGGGGGTGATGTTTTTGCCGCCTGCCGTGATGATGATGTCTTTCATCCGGTCCGTGATGCGGAAAAACCCTTCCTCGTCCACCACGCCCACGTCGCCCGTATGCAGCCAGCCATCGGCATCGATGGTCTCGGCGGTTTTTTCGGGCAGGTTCAGGTAACCCATGAACACATTGGGGCCGCGCACCAAAATCTCGCTGGTCACCGGGTCCAAACGCATTTCGTTGTATTCGGCCGCTGGGCCGATCGAACCGGGCTTGATGCGGTCCGCCGGCACGCCCGTGGCTGCACCGCAGGTCTCGGTCATGCCCCACACCTCCAGCATGGGCAAGCCCAGCGCCAAATACCAACGCACCAACTCGGGCGAGATGGGCGCTGCCCCCGTGACCAAAAAGCGCGCGCGGTGGATGCCGATCATCTTGCGCACGTTGTTCAGCGCCAGCAAGCGTGCCACGTGAAAACGCAGCTTGAGGCTGGCGGGCACTGGCTTTTGCGCCAATACCAAATCGGCCACCTGTTGGCCCACGCCAATGGACCAACCGTATATGGCTTGCTGCAGCCCCCCGGCTTCCTTGAGCGCGATCATCACGCCCGAGTAAAACTTTTCCCACACGCGAGGCACGGCCGTGAAGACGGTGGGCGCGATTTCGCGCACGTTCTCGGGCACGGTTTCGGGGTTCTCGACAAAGTTGAGCTTGGCGCCGGTGTACATCGAGAAATACTCGCCACCCATGCGCTCGGCGATGTGGCACAGCGGCAAAAAGCACATGCACTCGTCACGCTCGTCGCGGGCGATCAGGGTGTTGTAGCCTCTCACCGTGAACACCAAGCCGTGGTGGCTGTGCATGCCGCCTTTGGGTTTGCCGGTGGTGCCCGAGGTGTAGACCAAAATGGCCAGATCTTCGGGCTTGCAGGCAGCGCTGCGCTGCTGGAGCATGTCGGGGTGTTGCTGCGCGTGCTCGCGGCCCAAGGTTTGCAGCTGTTTCAGGCTGATGACCATCGGGTCCTGAAAGTCGCGCAGGCCGTCCATGTCGAACACCACGATCTTTTGCAGCAAGGGCAAGCTGTCACGCACGGCCAGGGCCTTGTCGAGCTGCTCGTCGTCTTCAACAAACAGCACGCGGGTGCCGGAGTCTTCGCACAGGTAATGCACTTGCTCGGGCGCGTCGGTCGGGTAGATGCCGTTGGACACGCCACCCGCGCTCAGCACGGCGAGATCGCACAACACCCATTCGATGTTGGTGTTGGACAGGATAGAGGCGGTGTGCCGCGCCTCAAAGCCCAGTGCCATCAGGCCATGGCCAATTTCGCCCACGGCCTGGGCGGTCTCATCCCAGGTCCAACTGCGCCAGATGCCCAGTTCTTTTTGGCGCATCCAGACATTGGGGCCACGTGCGGCCACCGCGTTCCAAAAGATGGCGGGGATGGTCTCGCCCGCCATGACAACATTTTTTTGCGGCGCAATGCCGGAGGTGTCCCAGAGTTGGCTCATGTTTTATCTCCAGGTTTTCTTCTTTTTCCAACGGCGGTCGGCGCGCACGCCCTCTTCTTTGAGCCCTAAGTAGAACTCCTTGATGTCCTCTTTTTCACGCAAGCGGGCGCAGGTGTCTTCCATCACAATGCGGCCGTTTTCCAGCACATAACCGTAGTCCGATGCGTTGAGCGCCATGTTGGCGTTTTGCTCGACCAGCAAGATGGTGGTGCCGCGCTCGCGGTTGATGCGCACCACGATTTCGAAAATCTCTTTGGTCAGCTTCGGGGACAGGCCCAAGCTTGGCTCGTCGAGCAGGATCAGATCGGGGTTGGCCATCAGCGCCCGGCTGATGGCCAGCATCTGCTGCTGCCCGCCCGAGAGCAAGCCCGCGTCTTGCGCAGCGCGCTCGCGCAAGATGGGAAAGTAGTTGTAAACGGCTTCCATGTCGCGTGCCACGCCATCGCGGTCCTTGCGGGTGTAGGCGCCCATCAGCAAGTTGTCGCGAATCGACAGCAGCGGGAACACTTCGCGCCCCTCGGGCACATGCATCAGGCCGCGCTGCACGATGATGGCCGGGTCCAGCGCGGTGATGCTCTGGCCCTGGAACTCGATCGAGCCCTTGCGTGGGTCGATGATGCCGCTGATGGTTTTGAGGATGGTGGTCTTGCCCGCACCGTTGGAGCCGAGTACGGTGGCAATCTCGCCGCGCCGCACCTGCAGGCTCACGCCGCGAATCGCCTTGATCGGGCCGTAGGCGCTCTCCACGTTGAGCAGCTTGAGCATCACATTGTCATCGGCTGCCTCGGGCGTGGTGTTCTGGGTCTGGGTGGCTGCGCTCATGCGGCACCTCCGGGCACGTAATTTTCACGGCGCAAGGCAGACACATCGTCCACCGAGCCCAAATAGGCCTCGATGACGCCGGGGTCGCTTTGCACCTGGCTGGGGGTACCGGTGGCGAGTTCTTCGCCTTGGCTCATGGCCAGCACACGGTCCGACACTTTGGAGACCAGACTCATGTCGTGCTCGACCATGAGCACGGTGATGCCCAGCTCGTTTTTGATGTCCGAGATCCAGAACGCCATGTCGTCGGTTTCCTCGACGTTCAGGCCCGAAGAAGGTTCGTCCAGCAGCAGCAGCTTGGGCTCGGTGCACAGGGCGCGGGCCAGTTCGACCACTTTGCGCACGCCATACGGCAGGCCCGCCACCATCGAATCGCGGTGGTGTTGCAGGTCTAAAAAGTCAATGACTTCCTCGACCTTTTCACGCGCTTCGATTTCGGCAGCGCGGGTTTTGGCGCTGAAAAATATTTCGCTCCACAAGCCCGTCTTGCGGTGTGTGTGGCGGCCGATCAAAAGGTTTTGCAGCACGGTGGCGTGCTCGAACAATTCAATGTTCTGAAACGTGCGGGCAATGCCCAGGCTCGCAATCTGGTGCGGCGGCTGGTCGGTCAGGCGCAACGTGCCTTGCGGCCCGGCGTAGTCGATCACGCCCGTGGTGGGGGTGTAAATGCGGCTGATCAGGTTGAACACGGTGGTCTTGCCTGCGCCGTTGGGGCCGATCAGGGTGAAGACTTCGCCGCGCTTGACGTCGAAGCTGACCTTGTTGACGGCCAGCACGCCACCAAAGCGAACGCTCAGGTCTTGGGCGGATAAAAGGATGTCTGCGTTCATTTCAGGCGGTCCGACTTCTGGAACGATTTTTGGCGCTTGAACAGGCCACGGCGGTAAAACGGGAACAACTGGAACCAGGTGCGCACCTTGAGCCAGCGGCCATACAGACCCATGGGCTCAAACAACACAAAGGCAATCAGCACCATGCCGTAGACCGTGCCCTGCAAACCGGCGGCGCCGCCAATGGCAGCGGGTAAAAAGTCTTTGCCCAAAGAAATCAGCTGCGGCATGACGATCAGGAAGATGGCACCGAGGAACGCGCCGTGGATCGAGCCTAATCCGCCGATCACCACCATCAAGAGCAAGTCGATCGACTGGATGATGCTGAACTGCTCAGGCGAGAGGAACTGGATTTTGTGCGCGTACAAAGCACCGCCAATGCCCGCCAGCGCGGCCGACAAAGCGAAAGACAAGGTTTTGTAGCGCGCCAAGTGGATGCCCATGCTTTGCGCCGAGATTTCAGAGTCGCGGATGGCCACAAAGGCACGTCCGGTGGACGAACGCAGCAGGTTCACGATGGCCAAGGTGGCCCCCACCGCAACGATCAAGCACAGGAAATAAAACGATTCGGTGCTGTCCAAGGTCCAACTGCCGATGGTGGGGTAGCCAACCATCAGGCCCGCGTTGCCGCCCGTCACGCTCTCCCAGCGGGCCATGCCCTCTTCGACAATGAAACCAAAAGCCAGCGTGGCCATGCCCAGGTAAATGCCTTTGACGCGCAGGGCAGGCAAACCCACGATGATGCCGACGATGGCCGAGAACACGCCCGCGCACACCAGCGCCAGCGGGAACGGCACACCCGCATTGACCATGACGGCCTGCGTGTAAGCCCCCACGCCCAAAAACGCAGCGTGGCCCAGCGAGAACAAGCCGGTAAAGCCCGCCAGCAGCATCAGACCCAGGCCCACCACCGCATAGATCAGCACAAAGGTCAGTTGGGCCAGCCAGTATTCAGGCACCACCCAAGGCGCAGCCACCAGAAACACGCCCAGCAGGCTGTACCAGAACACATGGCCGCCGTGCTTGGCCAGCTTCACGTCCTGGTTGTAGTCGGTTTTGAAGATGAAACGCATGCCGAGGCCTCAGACTTTCTTGCGCAATTGTTCGCCGAACAAGCCGTTCGGCTTGAGCACCAGCATCAGCAGCACCACGATGTAGGGGGCAATGTCCTTGAAGCCCTCGGGCAGGTAAAAACCCGAGAACGACTCGACGATGCCGATCACCAGACCGCCCACGATGGCGCCGGGCAAGCTGCCAAATCCACCCACCACCGCAGCAGGGAATGCCTTCAGACCGATGAAACCCATGTTGGCATGGACAAAGGTGATGGGCGCCAAAAGCAAACCCGCCACAGCCGCCACGCCTGCAGCCAAGCCCCAAACCAGACCGTTGATCTGTTTGACCGGGATGCCCATGTAATAAGCGGCCAATTGGTTTTGCGAGGCCGCCTGCATGGCGATGCCCAGCTTGCTGTACTTGAACATGGCAAACAGGCCCAGGCACAAAATGCCGGTGGCGCCGATCACCACCAATTGTTCGGCAGCGATCACCAATCCGCCCAAGCGCAAGACCTCTCCTGCATAGGGCACAGGCATGGTGTGGGTGTCGGTGCCCACATCGGGGATCATGGTGATCAGGCCGCGAAGCACATAGCCCACGCCGATGGTGAGCATGACGATGGAGAAAGCCGGCTGACCCAGGATGGGGCGGATGACCAAACGTTCAAGCAATACGCCAAAAATACCCATGGCCACGATGGCCGCAGGCACAGAAATCCAGAAAGGAAAACCCAGCAGCGTCATGGCAGCCAAGCCCGAAAAGGCCCCCACCATCATCAGGTCACCCTGGGCAAAGCTCACCGTTTCGGTGGCTTTGTAAATCAGCACGAAACCCAGGGCAATGAGTCCGTAAATACAGCCCTGGGCCACACCGCTGATCAGCAGTTGCAGCAATTGCACACCTGTCTCCTTTGGTTGAATGTCTTGCAACGCGCGTCAAAAGAGAGTTATGGCGCCCTCCGTGGGCGGCCTCCAACTTTTGCGAACGATCGTGCGATTATGGTTGTCTTAAAAGAGACTTTTCCTAGGGGTTGTCCCCCATTACGGCCCATACACAAGGCTTCAACATCACCTTATGAAGCAATCCATTCGCATCGGTTCGGGCCTGGGCTTTTATGGCGACAACTGGGAACCCGTGGTGGCCAGCATCGAGCGCGGCCAAGTGCATTACATCGCCAGCGACCATCTGGCCGAACTCACACTGGCCATCTTGCAAAAAGACCGGCAACGCGACCCTGCTCTGGGCTATGCCCGCGATGTGGTGCCCATGCTGATGCGCCTGTGGCCCTTGATGCAGCCGCGCGGGGTCCGGTTCGTTTGCAACGCGGGCGGGCTCAACCCCATGGGCGCAGCGCAGGCGGTGCAAACAGCGCTGGCTGCCAAAGGCTGGCACCCACGCATCGCAGTCGTCAGTGGCGACGATGTGCTGACGCAACTGCAAACACCCGACACCCGCTTTGACCACCTGATGAACGGCGCACAGGTGACCAGCGTGCGCGAGCGGCTGGTGTTTGGCAACGCCTATTTGGGCGCACAACCTATTGTGGGCGCGCTGGAGCAAGGGGCCGACATCGTGATCACCGGGCGGGTGGCCGATGCCGCGCTGTTTTTGGGGCCACTGGTGCATGGCCTGGGCTGGAAGCTGGCCGATGCGGCCACGCCCGAGGACTTCAACCGCTTGGCGCAGGGCCTGACGGTGGGGCATTTGCTCGAATGCTCGGGCCAGGGGAGCGGCGGCAATTTTGGCAGTCAAGGCCATTGGCAACAGATCCCTGACTTGGCACACATCGGTTACCCGATCGCCGAGGTCTTGGCAGACGGCACGGCCTTCATCACCAAAGCGCCCGGTACCGGAGGTTTGGTCAACTTTGACACCGTACGCCAGCAACTGCTGTACGAGGTGCACAACCCGCATGCTTATTTTTCGCCCGATGTGGTGCTCGACATGGGCCAGATCGAGTTGCGCGATGAAGGTGAGCACCGGGTGCGCGTGACCGGCGCACTGGGCCAAGCGCCGACCGATCAGCTCAAGGTGGTGGCGGGCTTCAAGGATGGCTTCAAAGCCGAGGTCAGTTGGGGCTTTTCCTGGCCCGATGCTTGGGACAAGGTGCAAGCTGCAGAGACCATGATCCGAACACAACTGAAAGAGCGCCACATGCCTTTTGACGAGCTGTTTGTCGAATACCCCGGCCTCAATTCAGCGCACGGCCCCCTGGCCCCGATGCCGCCAGCGGCCGAACTCAATGAGCGGGCCGAAATTTGGGTGCGCATGGTGCTGCGCACACCCAGCAAAGCGGCTGCCGATGGCTTTGGCCGATTGTTCCCTTGGATGGCGCTGAGTGGACCGGCTTTCACATGCGGCTTTCAAGGCCTGAACAACACGACTGAATTGCTGGGCATCTGGCCCACGCTGATTCCGCGCCAGCGGGTACCCGCCCAAATGGAGATCTTGGAGCCCAGCGCATGAACAACACACCTCTCGTCAAGATTCCACTGGCTCAGATTGCCCACGCCCGCAGCGGTGACAAGGCCGATTGGGTGGACTTTGGGCTGTTTGCCTGGAACGAGGCGGGTTACCGGATCATTGAACGCGAAGTCACGGCCGCCAAAGTGCAGGCGCATTTCGCACCCTGGCTGTCAGGCCAGGTCGATGCTTGGCCGCTGCCCAATATTTGGGCCCTGAAGTTCGTGTTGCACGGCGCACTGCAAGGCGGCGGTGCGCGCAATCTGCGCCTGGACAATCTGGGCAAATCCATGGGCGCAGCGCTGCTGCGACTGGACATTGAAATCAGTGCGCAAGAGCTGGCCCTGGCCCAAAAAACCACCGAACGCGCAGGCCCCTGAGCCCGCACCCGCAAGCGGGGTGCATCAGGCAAAACGGTACAAGCGCTGCGGGTTGTCCACCAAGAAGGCCTGTTGCCCTGCTGCATCTGGGACGATCGTGGTGATCGCATTGACTAAGGCCGCGTCGTCCGGAATATGCGTGTGGTTGGGGTGAGGCCAGTCGCTGCCCCACACGCAGCGGTCACCGTGCGCACGCCACAACTGCTGCGCCAGCGCCACGCCGTGGGTGTAGCGTTCATCCGGTGCTGCATGCGCATCGATGCGGTCTATGCCGCTGAGCTTGACCCAAAAATGGGACGCATCCAGCAGGCGCATCAAGGCTTGAAAGTCTTCGTGCTGCGCGCCCAGCCGTGCGTCGACACGTCCCATGTGATCGATCACCACAGGCACCGGGCTTTGCAACAACCAAGGTCCCAACTCATGAACCAATGCCGATTCAAAATGAACCTGTAAATGCAGCCCGTGGGCCGCCAAGCGGGGGGTCAGGGCCAGGACCTCGCGCACATCGGCACCCGCACCCAAATGCCGCATGAAATTGAAACGAACGCCACGCATGCCGGCCTGCGCCAATCGTGCCAATTCGGCATCGGGCACATCGACAGGCACCAGCGCCACGCCCAGGTAACGCCCCTCACCGTGGTCGATCGCATCTTCGACCACACGGTTGTCCATGCCATGCACCATGGATTGCACGATCACGCAGCGCTCAATGCCCAAAGTGCGGTGCAGGGCATACAGGGTGTCGCGCGGCGCGGCCACGGGGGTGATTTGGCGCAAAGGGTTGTAAGCAAAGCGCTCGGGGGGGCCAAACACATGGACATGCGCATCGCAGGCGCCCGGTGGAAGCTGCCAGCGGGGTGTTTGTGGCTGCGCATCATAGGTACGCACCGGCAACTGCTGATCGTGCAAGGAGGTCATGCGGGGCTGCTCGGATGAACAAATAAGGTTCGGCGGGTATTGCGGAACAAGGGCCGCACGCGGCTGCTCCAATCGGTGTGGCGCACGGCCAGCCAAGGTTCTGACTCGGTCACTTGGGCGCTCTCCAAGTCATAACAGGCCACATGCAGGGGCAGCCCAGCAGGACCCTCGCAACGCATCAAACGGCGCGCTCTGATGCATCCCGGCACCTTGGACAAGCCGGGCAAATGCTCTTGTTCGTACCAAGCTTGAAAATCATCTTCACCACCCACGGCCACATCGGTTTCGACCACATAGTGAAAACCGGCTTGAACCCGAGACATGGCACCGCCTGGCACCATCAGATCAGTGCCAGGGGCCAGCGTTTCCCAGAATGCGCCCGCGCTTGGACTTGGACGCTCGTGAAGCGGACCTGTCCAATAATGCCGCCAGCCTTGTACGTCACCACGCCATGCACGCCACGATTGCAGGTCTGCCAAGGCCGGCCCATGCCACGGACCGGCCTGATCACATAACCAAATTGCACTCACATCGTCTCCCTGTTCCTGGACGTTAAAGGCCTGCGCAGCTTGCCAACTCAAGCATCCAAGCGGATGTTGCGCGCCTTGATCAAAGCCGCCCACTTGTTCGTATCCGCCCTGAGCAATGCGGCCATCTCCTCCGGACTTGTGGCCCGCGGTTCGGCGCCCGACTGCAACAAACGGTTGGCCACAGCGGGGTCGGCCAAGGCCCGTCGCGTGGCCGCATTGAGCGCCTCCACGATGGGGCGGGGGGTCTTTGATGAGACAAAAAAGGCATACCAATTGTTGGTGTCCACCGCTGGAAAACCCATCTCCTCAAAGGTCTTGACCTCGGGCAAGCCAGGGTGGCGAGTGCGCGAAGCCATGCCCAAAGCCTTGAGCCGGCCCGCCTTGATCTGCCCCATGACCGCAGGCACATCCGCGAACACGCCGGCCACCTGCCCGCCCAGCAAATTGGTCAATGCAGGCGCCATGCCGTTAAAGGGCACATGCAGCAAGTCCAACTTGGTGGCATCTTGCATTTGGAGCAGGGCCAAATGGGGAATGCTCCCCATGCCGGAGGACGCCATCGGAACCGGCGCATTGGCCGCTCTGGCCCGTTGCACAAAATCGACGGCATCCGTCGCCGGGTTTTGCGCACTGGTGACCAACACTTCGACGTTGTTGACCACCAAAGACACCGGCGTGAAATCACGCACCATGTCATAGGGCAGTTTGTCGTACAAGGCAGGGTTGATGGCAGCAGCACCCACGCTGGTGATCCACACGGTGCTCCCATCGGGTTCGCCTTTCAGGGTCTCCATCGCACCGATCGCGCCGTTGGCACCCGGTTTGTTGTCCACCAGGACTGGACGCCCCAACTCGCGCGACAAGGTTTCGGCCAAAGTCCGCGCCACAAAATCCACCGGACCACCTGGTGCAAACGCCACGATCAAGCGCACGGGTCGGCTGTTGCTCTGCGCCCATGTGACGCGACCCAGGCTGGTTGCCAAGGCACCGGCACTGGTGCGCTGCAACCACTGTCGTCTGGAAAAATGTTGGCTCATGCGTATCTCCTGTGAATGAATGGGTTGGTGATCAGTTGCAGCGCACAGTCATGCCACCGTCGACCACAATTTCAGTACCTGTGATGAACCGCGCGTCATCTGAGGCCAAAAACAGCGCAGCGCTGGCACTGTCGCGCCCGTCCCCCATGAAGCCCAAGGGAATCCTGGCCAAACGCTGGTTCAACAGGGCCTGCACATCGCCCCCAGAGCGCTGGCCCGCCAGGCGTGACTCAACCATGGGCGTGTGCAACTGGCCTGGTACCACGGTGTTGACCCGGATGTGATCTGGCGCATGCTGTATGGCCATCACCTTGGACATCTGAATCACGCCAGCTTTGGCAGCGGCATAGGCCACTTGAGCGCTGCCTGTCCATCGGATGCCCGACGTGGAGGCCATGTTGACAATGGCGCCCCCTCCTCGGGCCTTGAGCCAAGGCAAGGCATGCTTACAGGTCAGAAAAACGCTTTTGAGGTTGAAGTTGATCTGCGCATCCCAGACTTCTTCGCTCATCTCCACCGGGCCACCGGGAGCCGAACCGCCCACATTGTTGATGAGGATGTCGAGCCCGCCCAAACGCTCCACGCAAGCCTGCACCATGCGCTTCACACTGGCGCTGTCGGTCACATCGCACTCAAACGGATGAATGGCCTGGGCATGCTCACCCGCCAAAGCCAGCGTCTGCGCCAAACGAGAGGGGTCAAAGTCAACCGCCCAAACCTGTGCGCCCTCTTGTGCCAGGCGCACAGCCATGGCACGCCCATTGCCCCATCCTGGCCCCACACACCCAGCCCCTGTGACCAAGGCCACTTTGTTTGCAAATCTCATGCTTGAAAATTCAGGTATTGAAGACACCCAGTGTGCGGTTGCGGCATGGCTCTGTAAATGCTGAAATGGCTATACCAGCTATAGAATGATCAAATTTACAAATGACGCCATGGACTTGCGGCAACTTGAATCCTTTGCCACGGTGGCCGACAGCGGCAGTGTGAGTCGGGCAGCGACCGCCTTGCACCTGAGTCAGCCCAGCATCAGCCGCCAACTCGGTTTGCTCGAGGCAGACCTCGGGCAACGCTTGTTTGAACGGCATGGTCGTGGCGTGCGGCTGACCCCTGCGGGCCAGGCCCTGCTGGTCCATGCGCGCACCTTGCTGGAAGGCGCGCGCCAGGCAAGGCGCCAACTGATGGACATGAACGAAGAACCCAGCGGACGGGTGGTGGTCGGCTTGCCGCACCGCGTGGCAACGGGTCTTTGTGTGCCACTGGTGGAGCGTTTTCGGCAACAACTGCCCAACGCCATGATCAGCATCAGTGAAGGCCTGAGCCTGTCACTGCGGGAAGATCTTATTCAAGGGCGCATCGATTTGGCCTTGTTGTTCGACCCAGCACCCACACCCTTGATTGTCAGTGAACCCCTCATGCGTGAACGCTTGCTGCTGGTGGCACCGCATGGCACCCGGTTAAAGCCCCGGGTTTCCCTGGCAGAACTGGCACAGATGCCGATGATTTTGCCCTCAGCCCCCAACCCGATCCGCAGCCTGGTCGATGCGGTCTTGTTGCCCCGGCGAATCGGCCTGCAGATCGTGGCTGAAGTAGGCGCTGTTCACAGTGCCATCGCTTTGGTTGAGCATGGGGTGGGCTGCTCGATCCTGCCGCAAAGCGCACTGTTGATGGCCCAGCAGGCCGAGCGTTTGCCCACCGCCTTGATCGGACCTCCGGCCCTTTGGAATCGGCTGGTGCTGGCCATGCCTGCGGCGCGTCCGCTTTCACGGCTCCAACAAACCACTGCCGCCCTGTTGCGGCAGATGGACTTTCGCGGTCCCAACTGATCCGGCTTGCGCGGATCAGACGGTCATTTCACACGCGCTCGATGATCAGCGCAATGCCTTGGCCCACGCCAATGCACATGGTGCACAAGGCATAGCGGCCAGCGGTTTGCTGCAAGCGGTTGATGGCCGTGGTGGCCAAACGTGCGCCCGATGCCCCCAGCGGGTGACCCAAAGCAATCGCACCGCCCCAGGCGTTCACACGGGCGTCGTCGTCTTTCAGGCCCAACATGCGCATCACGGCCAAGCCTTGAGCCGCAAAAGCCTCGTTCAGTTCAATCACGTCCATGTGGTCCATGGTCAGGCCGGTTTGCGCCAGCACCTTGAGCGTGGCGGGGGCAGGGCCAATGCCCATCACGCGCGGGGCCACACCGGCCGTGGCCATGCCCACGATGCGGGCCTTGGGGGTCAGGCCGTTTTTGGCAGCGGTGGCTTCGTCGGCCAACAGCAGTGCGCAAGCGCCATCGTTCACACCCGAGGCATTGCCTGCGGTCACGGTGCCATCGGGGCGCACCACGCCTTTGAGCTTGGCCAGCGCTTCGAGGCTGGTTTCGCGGGGGTGCTCGTCGGTGTCCACAAGAACAGCGTCACCTTTTTTCTGGGGGATGCTCACGCCCACAATTTCACGCGCCAGATGACCGGCCTTGATGGCTGCCACGGCACGCAATTGGCTGTTGTAGGCCATCAGGTCTTGCGCTTCGCGCTCAATCTTGTAATCGGTGGCCACGTTTTCAGCGGTCTCGGGCATGGAGTCCACGCCATATTGGGCTTTCATCAGCTTGTTGATGAAGCGCCAGCCAATGGTCGTGTCGTACACAGCGTTGGCACGGCTGAAGGCCGTTTCGGCTTTGGGCATGACAAACGGAGCGCGGCTCATGCTCTCGACACCCCCCGCAATCATCAAACCGGCTTCACCGGCCTTGATGGCGCGTGCTGCGGTGCCAATCGCGTCCAGACCGGAACCGCACAAGCGGTTGATGGTGGCGCCGGGTACGTCGATGGGCAATCCGGCCAACAAGCTGGCCATGTGGGCCACGTTGCGGTTGTCTTCGCCGGCTTGGTTGGCGCAGCCGTACAGCACGTCGGTCACGGCGGCCCAGTCCACGTTGGGGTTGCGCGCCATCAAGGCGCGCAAAGGCACTGCACCCAAATCATCGGTGCGCACACTTGAAAGTGCACCACCGTAGCGGCCAAAGGGGGTACGGATCGCGTCGCAAATGTAGGCTTGGTTCATGTGACTGGTCTCTTCAGGGTGTGAAATATGCATTATATTGCATGCACTGCGGTTGTTCTATGACATTCTAGAGACGCTTTGCGGGCTGGGGTGAGCGTTTGACGACAGTACAGGTAAGTGCTGTCAGTTTTTGTCTGCAAGGCGAGACGGCGGCGCTGGCCGGGCTCAGAGGCGCTTCGCTTTGCCACATCGCCCAACCAGCGCCGCCATCCCGCCTTGCTAGGTTGCTGTTGATATGTGCCCTGTCGCGTTTTGAACCCTCCGCGAAACGCCCACGTGAGAGGCCGGGGTGCGGGGCCGGGGCGATGTGGCA
>NZ_ALKN02000003.1 GCF_000293865.2 Limnohabitans sp. Rim28
GCTTGGGGCCGGACACCGACTTTCCGTTACTCCGTATGAGGTGTCCGGCCCCAAGCCATACCGTTGCGGACCCAAAAGCCGACAGACAAAAATGCCAAAACACAAGAGAGCCAAGACATGAGCACCGAAGCGACGCTGATCAAACAACACCTGATTGACCCGGAAATCTGCATCCGCTGCAACACCTGCGAAGCGATCTGCCCGGTGGGCGCGATCACGCACGACTCGCTCAACTACGTGGTCAAGGCCGACATCTGCAACGGTTGCATGGACTGCATCTCGCCATGCCCCACGGGCTCGATTGACAACTGGCGCATGGTGCCCAAAGCCAAGGCCTACAGCATCGAAGAACAACTCAAGTGGTTCGACTTGCCCGCAGAATTGAGCGCCGAAGAGCTCGCTGCCGCTGGTGGCCACGCCCATTCTGATGAAGCCATGGCGCAAAGTGTTGCGCAAGCCGCCGTGCAAGCCGCCTCTTCTTCGTCATCTGCCGTCAGCACAGCCTCCACCTCGGGTTTCAACTCGGCCCAGTTTGGCGCCACCATCCCGCCTTGGTCGGCTGCCCACGCCTACACCAACCTCTATGGGCCCAAGGCGCAAGATAAAACCATCACCGCCAGCGTGACAGGCAACCTGCGGGTGACCGAAGTGGGCTTGCAAGAAGGCCAACAAGACTACGACACACACCACATCGTGCTGGACTTCGGCAGCCTGCCCTTTCCGGTGCTCGAAGGCCAGTCGATCGGCATCATTCCACCCGGTGTGGACGCCAACGGCAAACCGCACCACGCCCGCCAATACTCCATTGCCAGCCCGCGCAACGGCGAGCGGCCGGGCCACAACAACCTGTCGCTCACCATCAAGCGCGTGCTGGAAGACCATGACGGCAAGCCGGTGCGCGGCGTGGCCTCTAACTTCATGTGTGATCTCAAGGTGGGTGAAAAAGTGCAGGTGATCGGGCCCTTTGGTGCCAGCTTTCTCATGCCCAACCATCCCAAGAGCAACATCGTCATGATCTGCACCGGCACGGGCAGCGCTCCCATGCGTGCCATGACCGAATGGCGTCGCCGCTTGCGGGCCAGTGGCAAATTCGAGGGCGGCAAACTCATGTTGTTCTTCGGTGCCCGAACACCCGCTGAGTTGCCTTACTTTGGTCCGCTCAACAACTTGCCCAAAGACTTCATCGACACCGAGTTCGCGTTTTCGCGCGAAGTGGGCAAGCCCAAGCGCTATGTCCAAGACGCTTTGCGCGACCGTGCCGCCGACATCGCTTTGCAACTCAAAGACCCGAACACCTGTTTTTATGTGTGTGGCCTCAAAAGCATGGAAGAGGGTGTGGTCATGGCCTTGCGCGATATCGCACAAAACGCGGGGCTCGACTGGGACAGCATCGGCGCGGCGCTTAAAAAAGAAGGCCGTCTGCACCTCGAAACCTATTGAGCCATTGGGCTACTGAGCATTCATGGCCAACGCCACGCACATTGACTTGACCGAAGTTCGCGCTCAGTTGCGCCAACCCCGCATCCAGCTCAAGGGCCGGCAGGTTGTGCCGGAGGCCCGAGCCGAAGTGCAAGCCCTGATCGGCATCCCGCCGGTTGAGGGCCACCGCCGCGATCTGCTGATCGAGCACCTGCACCAATTGAACGATCATTTTCATGGCCTGTTTGAGCGGCACATTGTGGCGCTTGCGGCTGAAATGCGCCTGCCTGTGGTCGAGGTGTTCGAGGTCGCCAGCTTTTATCACCACTTTGAGATCTTGCAAGACAAGCAAACCGCCCCGCGCCTCACGGTGCGTGTGTGCGATAGCTTGAGCTGCAGCCTCGCGGGCAGCAACAGCTTGCTGCGCCAATTGCAAAACGATCTGCTGGATGTGAAGGTGGTGCCTGTGCCCTGTTTGGGGCGTTGTGAGCAGGCACCCGCTGTGCAGGTCGGTCAACAAGCTGTGGCGCACGCCACGGTTGAAGCTGTGACACTGCGTGTGATCCACAACCAGACCGCGCCCAACGCCTTGCCGAATGCGCTTCGCTTGCAGGCCTATATGCAGGCCGGTGGTTATCAGCTGGCCTTGCAAGTGGCGGCCGGGTTGAAAGATCATGAATCCGTTATCCAGTGCCTGGAATCTTCGGGCCTGCGCGGATTGGGCGGCGCAGGTTTTCCGGCTGGACGCAAATGGCGCATTGTGCGCAGCCAACCTGGGCCAAGCTTGATGGCGGTGAACATCGACGAGGGCGAGCCTGGCACCTTCAAGGACCGCACCTGCCTGGAAGCCGATCCGCACCGTTTTCTGGAGGGCGTGCTGATTGCCGCCAGCGTGGTGGGCTGCGAGGCGGTTTACATCTATTTGCGTGACGAGTACCACGAAGCGCGTGTTTTGCTGACGGAAGAATTGGCTGCGCTGAAACTGAATCCGCCATGCGCACTGCCGCGCATCGAATTGCGCCGGGGCGCGGGTGCTTACATCTGCGGTGAAGAGTCCGCCATGATCGAAAGCATCGAAGGCAAAAGGGGCGAACCGCGCATGCGCCCGCCCTACATCGCCGAGGTCGGGCTGTTTGGCCGCCCCACGCTCGAGCACAACTTCGAGACGCTTTACTGGGTGCGCGAACTCATTGAACAAGGTGCAGAAAGTTTTGCATCCCAAGGCCGTCACGGCCGCCAGGGGCTGCGCCGCTTCAGTGTGAGCGGGCGCGTCAAGCACCCTGGCGTCAAGCTCGCGCCTGCAGGCATCACCTTGCGCGAACTGGTGCATGAATACTGCGGCGGCATGGCGGAAGGGCACACGCTGTACGCCTATTTGCCGGGTGGTGCCAGCGGCGGCATCTTGCCTACCCGTTTGGCCGATGTGCCGCTGGACTTCGACACCCTGCAGCCCCACGGCTGCTTCATTGGCTCTGCCGCCGTGATGGTGCTCGGCCAACACGACAGTGCCCGCGAAGCGGCTCTGAATGTGATGCGCTTTTTTGCGCACGAGAGCTGCGGCCAGTGCACGCCCTGCCGTGTGGGCACCGAGAAGGCTGCGCTGTTGATGGACAGTTCTGTGTGGGACGCCGACACCTTGCAAGACTTGGCGCAAGTCATGGGCGATGCCTCGATTTGCGGTCTGGGGCAGGCTGCGCCCAACCCGATCCGTTGTGTGCTGGACTACTTCCCACACGAAGTGGGCGCAGAGGTGAAAGCGTGAGCACCGTCCAATTCACGCTCAACGGTCAAAGCGTCGAAGCGCCCGCTGGCCATAGCATTTTCAACATCGCCAAAGAATTGGGCATTGCCATTCCGCACCTGTGCCACAAGGAAGGCTTGGCACCCGACGGCAACTGCCGCGCCTGCGTGGTGGAGGTGCAAGGCGAGCGCACCCTGGCCCCGAGCTGCTGCCGCAGCGCCACGCCCGGCATGAATGTGCGTACCGACAGCGAACGCGCGGTCAAAAGCCAGAAGATGGTGCTCGAGATGCTGTTGGCCGACCTGCCCGAGCAGGGGCACAAGTGGCTCGATGACCGCGCCGAAGCCCCGCATGGTGAACTGAGCCAATGGGTTGAGCACCATGGCGTGCAGGTGCGCCCGCAACTGGCGGCGCTGCGCCGTGAGGCTGTGCCCGCCGACCTGTCTCACCCGGCCATGGCCGTGAACCTGGACGCCTGCATCCAGTGCAACCGCTGCGAACGCGCGTGCCGTGATGTGCAAGTCAACGACGTGATTGGCCTGGCCTTTCGGGGCGCACACACGCAAGTGGTGTTCGACCTGGCCGACCCGATGGGCGGCAGCAGCTGCGTGGGCTGCGGCGAATGCGTGCAGGCTTGCCCCACCGGCGCGCTCATGCCCAAGAGCCACATGGGCCCGCAAAAAGTGGACCGCGAAGTTGATTCGGTTTGTCCGTTCTGCGGCGTGGGATGCTTGGTCACTTACCAAGTCAAAGACGAAAAAATCATCAGCGTCAAAGGCCGCGAAGGCCCGGCCAACGAAGGGCGCTTGTGCGTCAAGGGCCGCTTTGGCATGGACTACATCCACAGCCCAGACCGCATCACCCAACCGCTGATCCGCAAACCGGGCGTGGCCAAAGAACTGGGCTTGGTCGATGGTCATACCGACTGGCGCGAAGTCTTCCGTGAAGCCACTTGGGAAGAAGCGCTGGATTTGGCGACGCAGCCCCTGAATGCGCTGCGCGACCAACACGGCCCCAAGTCGCTGGCGGGTTTTGGCTCGGCCAAGGGCAGCAACGAAGAGGCGTATTTGTTCCAAAAGCTGGTGCGCACAGGTTTTGGCAGCAACAACGTGGACCACTGCACCCGCCTGTGCCATGCGTCCAGTGTTGCAGCGCTGTTAGAGGGCGTGGGGTCGGGTGCAGTCAGCAATCCGGTGCGCGATGTCGAACATTCCGATCTCATCCTCGTGATCGGCTCCAACCCCACCAACAATCACCCCGTTGCCGCCACCTGGATGAAGAACGCTGCCCAACGTGGCACGCGGATTGTTCTGGCCGACCCGCGCATCACCGACATCGGGCGCCATGCTTGGCGCACCTTGCCCTTCAAGGCCGATACCGACGTGGCCTTGCTCAATGCCATGCTGCACGTCATCGTCACCGAGAACCTGTGCGACGAGACCTTCTTGCGCGAGCGCGCTGACAACGTGGCCAAACTCAAGGCCCATGTGCAGGCCTTCACGCCCGAAGCCATGAGCGCGGTTTGCGGCATCCCGGCCGAGACCATTCGCGAAGTGGCGCGGGCCTATGCCAGCGCCAAGGCCGCCATGATTTTGTGGGGCATGGGCGTGAGCCAGCACGTGCACGGCACCGACAATGTGCGCTGCCTGATTGCGCTGGCGAGCATCACCGGCCAGATCGGTCGCCCCGGCACGGGTCTGCACCCGCTGCGCGGACAAAACAACGTGCAAGGCGCGAGCGACGCGGGCCTGATCCCGATGATGTACCCCAACTACCAACGCGTGAGCGACAAGTCGGCGCACGATTGGTTCGAGAAATTCTGGAACACAAAACTCGACGACCAGCCTGGTTACACCGTGGTGGAGATCATGCAAAAAGCGCTGGCCCCAGACAGCGACCCACACAAGGTGCGCGGCATGTTCATCATGGGTGAGAACCCGGCCATGAGCGATCCGGACTTGAACCACGCACGCCACGCCTTGGCCAGCTTGCAGCACTTGGTGGTGCAAGACATTTTTTTGACAGAAACCGCTTGGTTGGCCGATGTGGTGCTGCCTGCCAGCGCCTGGCCCGAGAAAACCGGTACCGTCAGCAACACAGACCGCACGGTGCAAATGGGTCGCCAAGCCGTGTTGCCACCGGGGGATGCCAAACCGGACCTGTGGATCCTCCAACAAATCGCACGGCGTTTAGGACTGAGCTGGGATTACCCGGGCGAACAAGAAGGCGTTGCCGCGGTCTACGAAGAAATGCGCCAAGCCATGACCCCAGCGATTGGCGGTATTGACTGGGCGCGCCTGAACGCAGGCTCGGTCACCTACCCTTGTGTGAGCGCCGAGGACCCGGGCCAGCCCATCGTTTTTGAAGACCACTTCCCGACCCAAGACGGTCGGGTGAAGTTGGTGCCGGTCGATTTGATCTCCGCAGCAGAGCTGCCCGATGCCGATTTCCCCTGGGTGCTCATCACCGGTCGACAGCTGGAACACTGGCACACGGGCAGCATGACGCGCCGGGCCACGGTACTGGATGCCTTGGAGCCTGCGGCCACGGCCTCGATGTGCGGGGCTGACTTGGCCCGCATGGGCTTGAAACCCGGACAGCGCATCCGCGTGGCCTCTCGCCGTGGGGCGGTGGAGATGCCACTGCGCCAAGACGACGGCACGCCCGTTGGCGCGGTTTTCATCCCCTTTGCTTATGTCGAAGCGGCTGCCAACGAATTGACCCATGCGGCCCTGGACCCTTTTGGCAAGATCCCTGAGTTCAAGTTTTGTGCAGTGCGCATCGAAACTTTGACGGGGACACACGCATAATCAGCCCCTTTGGGTCGGTCTGGTTGGTGCAGCGATGTCACCAACAGCGTCCACGGTCTGAGCTCATACAGGGTGAGAAGGTTACAAATGTCAGTTCACGTTTTGTCTGAAATGGCAGTGCTGATGCGGCGCGAAGCCGTGCAAGGTGCGATGGCGCGCTGGCAATCGCACCGTTGGTTGTTGGCCGATGTGGTGCCCCAGGAAGAAAACTTTGGCCGGGAGCCACGCCGTTTGCGCCAGACCGAGGATGAGTCTCTTTGGCTTTATCCGGGCTGGCCCCTGGAACTGTTCTCGGACGATGCCGAGGGTTATTGGCTCAACGCGACTTCGCCAACGCCGTGCTTTTTCGTCATGTGGCGCATGGTGGAACCTGAGGATGGGGGCGAGCCTGTGGCTGTGCCGCAAGCCCTGAGCCTGAGTTACCACGACGCCGGCCGATGGTTGGATGCGCAAGAGACGGTGGAAACGGTGCCATTGCCCACTGAATCAGTGGGATGGTTGAAAGACTTTTCGACCCAACACTTTGTGCCTGAAGAAAAAAAACGACAGCGCCCCCAAAGTTTCATGCGATTGACCGATCGGTTTGGCCAGCCGGCATCGGTCAGCACGGACAGCAAACGTAAAGGCTCGGGGGGCAAGTCATGAGCGATCATTTCTTCAGCCGATGGTCGCGCCGCAAGCAAGGCCTTGAGACGACCGAACCTGTGTCGCCCAAGACGGACAACAGCACAGCTGCTGCGGTTGGCGCCAAGCCCGATCATGTGCCCGCCCCATCTTCTGCTCCCCTGGCTGCAGGCGCCGCGAGCACCACACCTGCGCCCGATCCAGCGGCGCAGCGCCCGCCCTTGCCCACCTTGGACGATGCGAGGGCTTTGACACCGTCATCCGATTTTCAGCCCTTCATGCAGCAAGGTGTGGCCGCCGATGTGCGCAACACAGCGGCTAAAAAACTCTTCACCGACCCCCATTTCAACGTGATGGACGGATTGGACATTTACATCGGTGACTACAACACCCCCGATCCCTTGCCCCCAGGCATGTTGCAAAAGATGGTTGGTGCGCAATTTTTGAACCTCTTTCCACCCAGCAGTGACGCTGCAGCAGAACCTGCCATGGCCGATGCCGCCTTGGGCGATGCTGTCCCCATCGGTGATTACCCTGATGAAAGTCCCGCCTTGCCAGAAGGCTCGGCCAATGTGGCACAGTCGCCGCAAGCTTTAGACACGCCTGACCTGCAGCACGCCGCCGTGCAAACACCACAATTGGCCCCAGAACATGACCACCCTGATTTGCAACTGCAACCAAACCATGCCCCTGCAAGCCCAAGCCCTGGGCAAAGCACTGGGTGAAGATTTAACGCTGCACACCACCTTGTGCCGCCGTGAGGCGGGCCAATTTCAAAAAGCCGTGAAAACCGGCGAGACCGTGGTGGTGGCTTGTACCCAAGAAAAACGCCTTTTTTCTGAATTGGCCGAACAAACCGAAGGCGCTGTTTCGCCCATCCGTTTCGTCAACATTCGAGAGACCGGTGGTTGGGGCCGCGAGGCCGAGCACGCCACGCCCAAAATGGCCGCACTGCTGGCCGCAGCCCGTTTGCCTGAACCCGAGCCGGTGGCCACGGTCACCTACAAAACGGAGGGCCGTGTGCTCATCATCGGCGCGATCGATGCCGCCGAACGTGCTGCCAGTTTTTTGGCCGATGCCATGCAGGTCACGATTTTTGCTCAAGGCCCAGGCAGCGCCGGCGGTCGCCAAGAGCGGCGCTTCCCGGTGGTGGCGGGTCGCTTGCAAAGCCTTAAAGGGTGGTTGGGTGCTTTTGACGTGTCTTGGGACGCCAGCAACCCGATTGACTTGGACCTGTGCACCCGCTGCAACGCCTGCGTGACAGCCTGCCCCGAGCAGGCCATTGGTCTCGATTACCAAGTGGACTTGTCGCGCTGCACCGCGCACCGCGAATGCGTCAAGGTGTGCGAAGCCGCAGGTGCCATCGACTTTTCGCGCGATGCCCGTCCGCAAAGCGAGCGCTTTGATGTGGTGCTGGACTTGCGCGGCGACAAAGCCTCTCCCACTTTCACATCGCACGCCTTGCCCCAAGGTTACTTCCGCTGGGATGGGCAAGACCTGCAAACCCTGCTCAAGGTGCGTGAACTGGTGGGCGAGTTTGAAAAGCCACGTTTTTTTGCCTACAAGCAAAAGCTCTGCGCCCACAGCCGCAACGAACAAGTCGGCTGCAGCGCCTGCATCGACATCTGCTCGGCCGAAGCCGTGCGCTCGGACAAAAGCCGCCAGCAAATCGTGGTCAATCCCAACCTGTGCGTGGGCTGTGGCGCTTGCACCACGGCTTGTCCCACAGGCGCGCTCACCTACGCTTACCCGCGTCCGGCAGAGCAGGGCGCCAAGATCCGCAGTTTGCTCACGGCCTATCAAGCAGCGGGCGGGCGTGATGCCGCTTTGCTTTTGCACAGCCAAGAAAAAGGCCAGAGCCTGATCGATGAGTTGGGCCGGGGTGCGCAGCTGGGGGTCATGCAAGGCGTGCCGGCCCGCGTCATGCCGGTGGCCTTGTGGCACACCGCCAGCGTGGGCATGGAGCTTTGGTTGTCGGCAGTGGCCTATGGGGCACGCCAGGTCATGGTGCTGATCACCGCGGAAGAAGCGCCGCAATACCGGGCTGCACTCATGGAACAAATGGCCGTGGCCCAAAGCCTGCTTCATGGCTTGGGCTACACCGGGGTTCACTTCCAATTGATCGAGGCTAAAACGGCCACGGCTTTGGACGCTGATTTGCAGCGCTTGGCTGCCCGCACCCTCAAGGCCTCGACTTTGCCCACAGGGCCCGCCGTGGCGGCCCGCCATGCCGTGCAGGCCGAAAAACGCAGCAATCTGGAGCTGGTGATTGACCACCTGATGGCCCAGTCCCCGGTCATGGCCATGGACGAGGCCACTCGCCCCAAGGCGCTTGATTTGCCCGCTGCCGGATCGCCTTTGGGCAGCATCACGGTGGACGGCAGCCAATGCACGCTGTGCATGAGTTGTGTGGGGGCTTGCCCTTCGTCTGCCTTGCAAGACAACCCTTTGCAGCCTGAACTGAAGTTTGTTGAGAAAAACTGTGTGCAATGCGGCTTGTGTGCCAAAACTTGTCCCGAAAACGCCATCAGCCTGCAGCCACGCTTGTCTTTGGTGCCCGAGCGCGCCCAACCACGGGTGGTGCACAGCAGCCCGCCTTATGCCTGTATCCGCTGCGCCAAGCCCTTTGGCACCCTCAAGGCGATTGAGACCATGCTGGGCCGCCTCACAGGCCACAGCATGTTCCAAGGGCCAGCCCTGGAGCGCCTGAAAATGTGCGGTGACTGCCGAGTGATTGACATGTTCAATGACGAGAACCAGGTGCGCATCACCGATGGCCAGTTGCCCCCCAAAACCCGATAAGTTGTTGCCATGAGCCAAGACCTGAACCTGTCCGCCCACAGCCATGCGCTGGACGAAGAGACCGCACGCGCAGAGATTTACGGCCTGCTGTCCCAGCTTTTTTATGCGGCGCCTGCGGCTGAGCTGTTGGGCCAGCTGCAAGTGGCCGTCACTGAGGCCCCTGATGCAGGTGCTTTTCTGGAGGAGCCTTGGCGTGAATTGGTGGCCTGTGCGCGTAGCCTCAGCCACGACCAAGTGGTGGCTGAGTACAACCGCCTGTTTGGCGGCGTGGGCAAGCCCGAGGTTTATCTGTATGGCTCCCACTACCTGAGTGGTTTTTTGAACGAAAAACCGCTGGTGAAACTGCGCGACGACTTGGCGACCTTGGGCCTGGGTAAAGGCGAAGGCATGTCGGACACCGAAGACCATGTGGCCTATGTGTTTGAAGTCATGCGCTACCTGATTGCCGGGGACGATGTGGCGGTGGCCAACCTGACGCAGCAGTTGGGGTTTTTCAGCCAGCATGTGCAGCCTTGGGTGCCGCACATGTGCCAAGTGCTGCTGTCCCATCCCTCTGCCACTTTTTATGCCCGGCTGGCCGCATTCACCGAAGCCTTTCTGAGCGTGGAGCTGCAAGGCTTCGATTTGGTGGCTTGATTGAAATTTTTGACGCTTCAAATTGAAAATACCGACAAATCGATTAAGGGTTTTCACTAGGGGGTGGGTGTTGAGGGCGATGCATAATCGAAAACCAAGCGGTAATTTTTCGCGCTTGAAAGTTCAACAGGAGACACCATGACCCAAGTTCAACAAGAAGTTCAATCCTCGGCCAGCCAAACCCCTGATGCCAGCCGTCGCCGTTTCTTCGGCAAAGCCGCAACTGCAGCGGTTGCAGCCCCTTTGATGGGTGCGCCCATGATTGCCGTGGCCCAAGCCCCCATTGTGTTCAAGATGCAAGGTTCTTGGGGCACCAACGAAATTTTCAGCGAGATGGCGCAGCAGTACGTCACCCGCGTCAATGAAATGTCTGGCGGCCGCCTGAGAATCGATTATTTGCCCGCAGGTGCTGTGGTCAAGCCTTTTGAAATCATCGACGCCGTGAGCAAAGGCGTGCTCGACGGTGGTCACCATGTTTCCGGTTACTGGTACGGCAAAAACAAATCGGCTTCTTTGTTCGGCACTGGCCCCGTGAGCGGCGCCACACCCGAAATCGGCTTGAGCTGGATTCAAGCAGGTGGTGGTCAGCAACTGTGGGACAAGCTGGTTGCCAAGATGAACTTGAACGTGGTCGGTTTCTTCTCCTTCCCCATGCCTTCCCAGCCTCTGGGTTGGTTCAAGAAGTCTCCACCCAAGAAGGCTTCTGACCTGAAAGGCTTCAAGTACCGCACCATCGGCTTGGCGGCCGACATGTTGCAGGAAATGGGCATGGCTGTGGCGCAGTTGCCAGGTGGTGAGATTGTGCCCGCCATGCAGCGCGGTGTGATCGATGCCTTTGAGTTCAACAACCCCACCGCCGACATGCGTTTTGGTGCGCAAGACGTGGCCAAGTTCTACTCCATGGGTTCCTTCCACCAGGCGCAGGAATTCTTTGAAATCATCTTCAACAAAGACAAGTACAACGCCTTGCCTGCTGACCTGAAGGCTGTGTTGAAGTACGCTGCCGAAGCTGCCTCAACAGCCTCCACGGCTCTGGCCCACGAGAACTACTCGAAGGATCTGCAAGAGCTGATCGTCAA
The DNA here is from genome assembly GCF_000293865.2 of Limnohabitans sp. Rim28. Taxonomy (GTDB): domain Bacteria; phylum Pseudomonadota; class Gammaproteobacteria; order Burkholderiales; family Burkholderiaceae_C; genus Limnohabitans_A. The sequence continues at coordinate 11,112 of NZ_ALKN02000003.1, forward strand.
GCACAAGGTGCAGGTTTCTCGCACCAGCGCCGATGTCTACAAGGGCCAGTTGGCTGCTTGGGACGTGGTCACGGCCAAGTTGGAGAAAGAAGTCGACATGTTCAAGGAAGTGAACGATTCGTTCAAGGCCTGGTCACGCCGCGTGGGCTTCTACCACTTCACCAACGAAGCCAACTACCGCATGGCTTACGAGCACGTGCAGAAGACCAAACTGCCAGTCTGATCGTAGAGTCCCCCTGAAGGCTGTCGGAATCCTTTCCGGCAGCCTTTGTTTTTGTTTGTCTAGAGGTAAGTCGCATGGAAATATGGATTCGAAGGATTGACATCCTCAACAAGTCAATAGGTCACGCATTTTCTTGGTGTGTATTGATCCTGACCGCATCCACCTGTTTTGAGGTGTTCATGCGTTATGTGCTGAACAGCCCCACGGTGTGGGCGTTTGACATGAGCTACATGCTCTACGGTGCCATGTTCATGATGTCAGGTGCTTATGCCCTCTCGCGCAACTCGCATGTGCGCGGCGACTTCTTTTATCGCAACTGGTCCAACCGCACACAAGCCAAAGTGGATTTGGCTTTGTATTTTGTGTTCTTCTTTCCGGGCATCTTTGCCATGGTGTTCACCGGTGGCCAGTACGCCTACGAAAGCACGCGCATTCTGGAGTCCAGCGTGAACAGCCCAGCAGGCGTGCCTGTTTGGCCCCTGAAGTCGATCATTTTTGTAGCCGGTGTGACCTTGCTGATTGCGGGTGCCGCCGAGGTCATGCGTTGCCTGGTGTGCATCCGCACGGGCGAGTGGTTGTCGCGCGGCAGCGATGTCGAAGAACTTGAACAAGTGTTGATCCAACAACACGCTGAGAAAGCCTCATCATGAGTGATCCGTTTGTCGCCCTCCTAATGCTGGGGCTTTTCATTGTCTTTATCTTTTTTGGTTTCCCGATCGCCTTCACCATGATGGCCATGGGCATGGGCTTTGGTTTTTACGCCTATTTCACGCCCGACCAGTTGATTTGGGACAACCGCATCTTGTACCTGTTCACGCAGAACACTTTCAGCGTGATGAACAACGATGTGCTCATATCGATCCCCTTGTTTTTGTTCATGGGTTACATCATCGAGCGCGCCAACATCCTGGACAAGTTGTTCTTGAGTTTGCAGGTCGGCTTGCGTGCACTGCCTGGCTCCATGGCCGTGGCTGCATTGGTCACTTGTACGCTGTTTGCGACAGCCACCGGCATTGTGGGCGCGGTGGTGGCCCTGATGGGTCTGATCGCCTTGCCGGCGATGCTCAAAGCCGGTTATGACGAAAAACTGGCCAGTGGTGTCATCACGGCCGGTGGCACTTTGGGCATCTTGATTCCACCCTCCATCTTGCTCATTGTGTATGCGGCCACAGCCAGCGTGTCGGTGGTCAAGATGTACGCAGCGGCCATCATCCCTGGCTTCACCTTGGCATTTTTGTACCTAATCTACATCATTGTGCGTGCCACGCTCAACCCCTCTTTGTGTCCCAAGCCCAAAGATGTTTACGATTACTCCGTCTGGGAAAGCGTTGTCATGGTGGTGAAGGCCTTTGTGCCTTTGGCGGTCTTGATCATGTCGGTGTTGGGTTCCATTTTGTTTGGTTTGGCGACACCCAGCGAAGCGGCCGCCATGGGCGTGTTGGGCGGCATCATCTTGGCGATCGTCTACCGCGCCTTCACTTGGCAGCGTTTGCGCGAGTCGGTTTACCTCACGGCCCGCACCTCGGCCATGGTGTGTTTCCTGTTTGTGGGTTCGGCCACTTTCGCCTCAGTGTTTGGTTACTTGGGCGGTGAGAATTTGGTCAAGGACTTCATGTTGGCCTTGAACCTGTCGCCTTTGCAGTTCTTGTTGTTGTCACAGTTCTTGATTTTCATCTTGGGTTGGCCTTTGGAGTGGAGCGAGATCATCATCATCTTCGTGCCCATCTTCTTGCCTTTGCTGCCCCTGTATGGCATCGACCCGATCTTGTTCGGCATCTTGATCGCCGTGAACTTGCAGACCGCTTTCTTGACCCCGCCAATGGCGATGTCGGCCTATTACCTGAAAGGGGTTGCACCCAAGAGTCTGCAATTGAACACCATCTTCAGTGGGTGCATGCCTTTTGTGTACATCATCTTGTTCACACTGGCGATGACCTATGTGTTCCCAGCCATGGTGACCTATTTGCCAGAGGTGTTCTTCGACCAGTCGGTGGAGATGGAGCGCGATCCTAACGACGAGTCCGTGGTCAACCCCGACTTCTTCAAGACGAACTGATGGTCGATTCGACAAAAAATGTGTCCGATTTGACCGCTTTGGAGGTGCGCGAGCACCTGCTCAGCGGCCAGGAAACGGTGCAGGAGTTCATCGCCAAGCTCGGGCGCTTTGTGGACGGTGCAGACCAGGCCATCCACGCCTTTGCGCACCGAGATGACCGTGTGGTGGACCTGCAGGCGGACAATTTGCAGCGCGACCGGGCTGCAGGCCATTTGCCGGGCGCCCTGTTTGGTGTGCCGGTGGGGGTCAAGGACATCATCGACACCATGGATTTTCCGACCGAGTACGGCAGCGTCATCCATGCGGGGCGCTATTCGGTGGGCGACGCCACTGTGGTGTCTCGCTTGCGCGCAGCAGGCGCGGTGATTTTCGGCAAGACCGTGACCACCGAATTTGCCACCACGCAGCCAGGCCCCACGTGTAACCCGCACAATTTGGCCCACACACCGGGCGGCTCGTCCAGTGGCTCGGCTGCGGCCGTCGCAGCGGGCATGGTGCCGGTGGCGTTGGGCACGCAGACCAATGGGTCGGTTATTCGACCTGCGTCGTTTTGTGGTGTTTACGCGTTCAAGCCGTCGCGTGGTCTGTTGCCGCGTACCGGTGTGCTCGACCAGTCGCCCTCGCTGGATGAAATTGGCGTCTTTGCGCGCAACCTGGAAGACATTGCCAAGGTCACTGAAATCATGTCGGGTGACGATGGTCACGACAGTGCCAGTGCGCGTCAAAGTCCCCGTCGGCTCTACGATGTGGCGGTGTCCGAGCCGCCCTTGAACCCTAAGTTTTGTTTTGTCAAAACCCCTTGGTGGGACGATGTCGAACCTGAGGCGCGCGAGGCCTACGAGGCTTTTGTGGCCCACATGGGCGATCATGTTGAAATGGTTCAGCTGCCCGACATCGTGAAAAAAGTGGCCCCTTGGTTGGTCACCATCAACGAAATCGAATTGGGCGTGTGCTTGCAAAAAGAGTGGCTGAACCACCGCGATCTGCTGAGCGAGCCTTTGCGTGCGCGCGTCGAGAAATCGATGACCCTGTCCGGCACCGATTACCTGATCGCCAAAGACCGCATGTTCCACGTCATGAACGCGTTTGATGAGTTCTTTGCGACTTACGATGCCATTTTGTGCCCAGCCGCTTTGGGCACAGCGCCGCAAGGCCTGGCCTCGACGGGCAATCCGATCATGCAAACGGTGTGGAGCTTTGCGGGCTTGCCCAGTGTCAACTTGCCGCTGCTGACCTTGTCCAATGGTTTGCCCTTGGGGGTTCAGTCGGTCGGTGCTTACCAAAACGATGCCCGCTTGCTGCGCTCTTCGCGCTGGCTGGTCTCTGAATTTATCCAAAGGAATATGGCATGAAATCGCTTGAACGCTTCACTGGCCTCTTAGGTCTGGCTTTGGTTGCAGCATTCCTGCTGCCCTATATTTACAAGTTGCCCCAGTTGGACATCACCCTCATCTTGTTGGGGGGGTTGGGTTTGGCTGTGTTTGATTATTTGTCTTCGGGCAAAGACGATAAAACCGAGTGATCGCGCCACAGGCCTGAGGGTCCTGTGTATGCCACCACACAGCAACTTGGGTTTTCCTTGAGATTCGCGTCACCAAGTTGACATGTCTTTCAAGCACCCAAGGGTTTTCACCTTGATGAGTTGGTGATGGGGGACATACCATCCTCAGCTATGCAAATCTTTGCATGATTTTGCTTTTTTGAGCTTGCCCTGACTTTTCATTTTTCGGAGTGCTCGATGTCTTCCAAAACTTCAAACCTTTCACGTCGTTCCCTGTTCTCGGGCGCAGCCACCGTGGGCGCTGTGGCTGCTGCCACTGCCGTTTTGCCCGGTGTGGTCAGCCAAGTGGCGCCTGCTGCACCGGCCACCCCAAAGCCCACCCGCGGTGGTGGTTACTCGCTGAGCGAACACGTTCAGCAGTACTACAAGACCACACGGGTCTGATTCTTTTTTCGCGTTCATCTCTGTTCACTCCCAACTGGAGCCCTCCATGTTGCTGACCAAAAAACAATCTGGCACCTCGGGTGCTGTTTCTTCTCCGTTCATCCACAGCCTGCGCCGTGGTTTGTCGCAGGCTTTGCCCACCTTGGACCGCCGCAGTTTCTTGCGCCGTTCAGGTTTGGGGGTCGGTGTCGGTTTGGCTGCTTCGCAGCTCACGCTGGTGCAAAAAGCCCATGCCGGCAAAGGCACTTCCATCGTGGGTGCCGGCAAAGTTGAAGTCAAACGCACCATTTGCACCCACTGCTCCGTCGGCTGCGCTGTCGATGCGGTGGTCGAAAACGGCGTTTGGGTTCGCCAAGAGCCCGTTTTTGACTCCCCCATCAATCTGGGCGCCCATTGCGCCAAAGGCGCCGCTTTGCGCGAGCACGGCCATGGTGAGTACCGCCTGCGCTACCCCATGAAATTGGTCAAGGGCAAATACGAGCGCATCAGCTGGGACACGGCCCTGACCGAGATCAGCGCCAAGATGCTGGAGCTGCGCAAAGCCAGTGGCCCAGACAGCATTTATGTGGTGGGTTCGTCCAAGAGCAACAACGAGCAAGCCTATTTGCTGCGCAAATTCGTGAGCTTCTGGGGCACCAACAACTGTGACCACCAAGCGCGTATTTGCCATTCGACCACGGTGGCCGGTGTGGCCAACACTTGGGGCTACGGGGCGATGACCAACTCGTACAACGACATGCAAAACAGCAAGGTCGCCATGTACATTGGCTCCAACGCCGCCGAGGCCCACCCGGTGTCCATGTTGCACATGCTGCACGCCAAGGAAAACGGCTGCAAGATGATCGTGGTTGACCCCCGTTTCACCCGCACAGCCGCCAAGGCCGATGAATACGTGCGCATCCGCTCGGGCACAGACATTCCTTTCTTGTTCGGTTTGATGTACCACATCTTCAAGAACGGTTGGGAAGATAAAAAGTACATCAACGACCGTGTTTTTGGCATGGATGCGATCAAGACCGAAGTCATGGCCAAATGGACGCCTGACAAAGTCGAAGAAGCCTGCGGTGTCAAAGAAGACCAAGTCTTCAAGATCGCCAAAATGCTGCACGAGAACAACCCCGGCACCATCGTCTGGTGCATGGGCCAGACCCAGCACACGATTGGCAACGCCATCGTTCGCGCCTCTTGCCTCTTGCAACTGGCCTTGGGCAACGTGGGCAAGACCGGTGGTGGCACCAACATCTTCCGCGGCCACGACAACGTGCAAGGCGCCACCGATGTCGGCCCTAACCCCGATTCTTTGCCCGGTTACTACGGTTTGGCCGAAGGCTCTTGGAAGCACTTTGCCAACGCTTGGGGCGTGGACTTCGAGTGGATCAAAAAGCAGTTCGCCTCACCTGCCATGATGGGCAAAAACGGCATCACCGTCTCCCGTTGGATCGACGGCGTGCTCGAAAACAACGAGCTGATCGACCAAGACAGCAACCTGCGCGGTGTGTTTTATTGGGGTCATGCGCCCAACTCTCAAACCCGCGGCTTGGACATGAAGCGTGCCATGGACAAGCTCGACTTGTTGGTGGTGGTCGATCCTTATCCGTCGGCCACTGCGTCGATGGCGGCCATGCCTGGCAAGCCAGAAGACCTGAACCCCAACCGCGCTGTTTATTTGCTGCCTGCCTGCACGCAGTTTGAGACCTCGGGTTCTTGCACGGCCTCCAACCGCTCTATTCAGTGGCGTGAGAAGGTCATTGAGCCTTTGTGGGAGAGCCGTTCTGACCACATGATCATGTACCAATTGGCGCAAAAACTGGGCTTTGGTGCTGAGCTGGTCAAGAACTACAAAATGCAAAAAGTCGGCGGTATGGACGAACCCATGCCCGAGGACATCCTGCGCGAAATCAACAAGTGCGTTTGGACCATTGGCTACACCGGTCAAAGTCCGGAGCGTTTGAAGGCCCACATGAAGAACATGCATGTGTTCGATGTGAAGACCCTGAAGGCCAAAGGCGGCAAAGACAAAGAAACCGGTTACGACTTTACCGGTGACTATTTCGGCTTGCCATGGCCTTGCTATGGCACGCCTGAACTCAAGCACCCAGGCTCGCCCAATTTGTACGACACCTCCAAGCACGTCATGGACGGCGGCGGCAACTTCCGCGCCAACTTTGGTGTGGAGCGCGATGGCAAGAGCCTCTTGGCCGAAGACGGATCCCATTCCTTGGGTGCCGACATCACCACCGGTTACCCAGAACTCGACCACATCTTGCTCAAGAAGTTGGGTTGGTGGGACGAGTTGACCGAGGCTGAAAAAGCCAAGGCCGAAGGCAAGAACTGGAAGACCGATTCTTCGGGCGGCATGATCCGCGTGTTCATGAAAGGCCACGGTTGCCATCCTTTTGGCAATGCGAAAGCGCGTGCGGTGGTCTGGAACTTCCCCGACCCGATCCCTCAGCACCGCGAGCCTTTGTATGGCACGCGCCCGGACCTGATGGCCAAGTACCCCACGCACGACGACCGCAAAGCCTTCTGGCGTTTGCCCACCTTGTACAAAACCGTGCAAGACAAAAACATCGCCGACAAGTTGCATGAGAAGTTCCCGCTCATCATGACCTCGGGTCGTTTGGTCGAGTACGAAGGTGGCGGCGAAGAAACCCGTTCCAATCCTTGGCTGGCTGAATTGCAGCAAGAGATGTTTGTGGAGATCCATCCCAAGTCGGCTGCAGACCGTGGCATCCGCAATGGCGAGCGTGCATGGGTGACTTCACCCACGGGTGCGCGCATCAATGTGCAGGCCATGGTGACCGAGCGTGTGGCGCCCGATACCGTGTTTTTGCCCTTCCACTTCTCTGGCCGTTGGCAAGGTGTTGACATGCTGCCGCACTACCCTAAGGGTGCAGCGCCCATTGTGCGGGGCGAGGCGGTCAACACGGCCACCACCTATGGTTACGACAGCGTCACCATGATGCAAGAGTCCAAGACCACCATCTGCAACATCGAAAAAGCCTAAGCGCTCCAGGAGAACACGATGGCACGAATGAAATTTATCTGCGACGCAGAGCGTTGTATTGAGTGCAACGGTTGCGTGACCGCTTGCAAAAACGAGCATGAAGTCCCATGGGGTGTGAACCGCCGACGTGTGGTCACCCTGAATGACGGTGTACCCGGCGAAAAATCCATCTCGGTGGCGTGCATGCACTGCTCAGATGCACCCTGCATGGCGGTTTGCCCGGTCAACTGTTTCTACAAAACCGACGAAGGTGTTGTGTTGCATGACAAGGACATTTGCATTGGCTGCGGCTACTGCTCTTATGCCTGTCCGTTTGGCGCGCCCCAGTTCCCATCCAGCGGCGCCTTCGGTCTGCGCGGCAAGATGGACAAGTGCACGTTCTGTGCTGGCGGTCCTGAAGAACATGGCAGCCAAGCCGAGTTCGACAAATACGGTCGCAACCGTTTGGCCGAAGGCAAATTGCCCGCCTGCGCCGAAATGTGTTCCACCAAGGCACTGCTGGCCGGAGACGGCGACGTGGTGGCCGACATTCTGCGTGGCCGTGTGGTTCAGCGCGGCAAAGGCGCAGAAGTCTGGGGCTGGGGAACGGCTTACGGCAACCAAGCCAAGGGAGCATGAACATGAAAGCAGCCATCATTTTGAGCAGCCTGTTTTTGCTGGCGGCTTGTGGCGAAACTCGCCAAGACAAAGCTGGGGTTGGTTCTGACAAGCCAGCCGTTGCGGGTACTGGCGTTGCCGTGTACACCGATCCAGGCTGGAAAGCCGGTGACCAGGCTGGTTGGTCCAATCACCTCAAAGCCCGTGCACATTACGGCCAAAACGACCATTCCCGTACCTCCAAGTGAGTACAAGGAGAAGTTCATGCGTCGCTTCTTATTGACTGTCGGGCTGGCACTGGCTGCGTTGGGTGTTTCTGCCCAAACGCAGGCACCTGCGCCTGCGCCTGCAAAACCTGCCGCTCCGGCTGAAAACAGCTTGGGCGTCAAGAGTGCCAACATCTTCCAGATCGCACCCGGTGCGGATGCCGATCCCAAGTACAAAGACCAAACCAACGCCCAAAGGGCGGAGGTTCAGCCCGGCAACAACGCGCCTGTGTGGCGTGCAGTGGGTCAGGGCGTGACGGGTTTCACCAGCTTGCCCAAAAGCCAAGCGCCTGAGGCCGGCAACCTGATTCAGCCTTTCGTGCAGTACCCTGGCTCGCGCTTGTCGTCGGCAGGCGAGTCTTGGCGCCAAGTGCGCAACAACATCATCATCCCTTATGGGGCTGCCTTGTTGCTGATCGCGGTGGGTGCGATGGCTTTGTTTTATTTCAGCAAGGGAACGATCGAGTTGCACGGCCAAGAAACGGGCCGCAAGATTGAGCGCTTCACCCCTTTTGAACGTTCTGCGCATTGGGCCAACGCCATCGCTTTTTGCGCCTTGGCCATTTCGGGCATCGTGATTGCCTACGGCAAGTATTTCTTGCTGCCGATTTTGGGTGACACCCTGTTCGGTTGGCTCTCCTTTGCCTTGAAGAACATCCACAACTTTGCCGGACCCTTGTTTGCAGTGTCTTTGGTGATTGTGTTCATCACCTTCGTCAAAGACAACTTGCCCAGCAAGGACGACCTGGTCTGGATCCTCAAAGGCGGCGGCTTGTTTTCCGGTACCGAAGTGCCTTCGCACCGATTCAATGCGGGTGAAAAAGTCTTGTTCTGGGCCGGTGTTTTGTTCTTGGGTGCCATCGTCGTGGCCTCTGGCTTGGTGCTGAACATGCTCATCCCCGGCCTGATCTATGAACGGGCGACCATGCAGATTGCCAACATGGTCCACGGCGTTGCCAGCTTGTTCATGATGGCCATGTTCATTGGGCACATTTACATGGGCACATTGGGCATGCGCGGTGCCTACAAAGCCATGCGCACAGGCTATGTGGATGAAACATGGGCCAAAGAGCACCATGAGCTGTGGTACGACGATGTCAAGGCTGGCAAGATTCCTGCCCAACGATCTGAAACATCGAACACCTCCGCCACCTCGAACACTTCAACAGCTTCGGCTTGAGTCTGGAGAACTCTCATGAAAAAATACCTGCTTGTCATGTCTGCACTGGCCATCAGCTTTGGTGCTGCTGCCAAATTGCCTGCCCTCAGCGAAGAAGCCAAGGCCAAAGCCGCCGAAGCGGCGGCCAAAACAGCGCACGGCAACAAAGTGGCCGACTTTCAGTTGTGCAAGTCTCGCGAAAAAGTGGCGGCCCACTATTACAAAACCAATGGCAAAGGCAAGGCTGCACCGACGGCCACCCCCGCTTGTGTGGACCCCGGTGCCTATAAGCCTGCAGAAACCACGGCGGCTGCACCTGCTGCCCCCGCTGCTGCTGCCCCAGCAGCCGCCAAGCCCGCGGCTGCACCCGCCAAAAAAGGCTGATCCTTTTTTGCACCCCACTGCAAAATCCCCCGTCGGCAACGGCGGGGGATTTTTACGTTAGGCTCAAGCCATGTCTGTTGTTCTGAACGCCCCTGTGGCCGCATCGGCCCCGCTCAAGCCCCATATCACCCGAGCGCGTGCACCCCTGACCCGCAGCGTGCCCGTGACCAATGAATTCGGAGAAGTCTCAGAGACCCAAATCCCCGCAGAGCGAGCGCTGACGATTTATTTGGATAAAAAAGAGCTGGTGACTTTGATGACCTTGGGAGCCGAGCCCGAGTGGCTTGTCCTGGGCTTTTTGCGCAACCAGCGACTGATCGACTCGGTGGAACAGATCGAATCCATCACCGTGGATTGGACGATTGGTGAAGGCGAAGTGGGCGAGCCCGGCGTGGCCGCTGTCAAAACCCGCGCCCATGCCGAGGTCGTCATCGAGCGCAGCGCCGAGCGTGTCGTGACCACCGGTTGCGGTCAAGGCAGTGTGTTCGGCGACTTGATGGACCACATCGACGAGATTGAACTGCCACCCGCGCAAATCACGCAAACTCAACTTTATGGTTTGGTCAACGCCATCCGCCTGCAAGAAACCACCTACAAGTCCTCGGGATCGGTGCACGGTTGTGCGCTGTTTGAAGGTGAAAAGATGCTCATGTTTGTGGAAGACGTGGGGCGTCACAATGCGGTGGACACCATTGCCGGCTGGATGTGGATGCACGACGTCTACGCCCAAGACAAGGTGTTCTACACCACCGGGCGCTTGACCAGCGAGATGGTCATCAAGTCAGCCCAGATGGGCGTGCCCGTGGTGGTGTCGCGAAGCGGCATCACACAAATGGGGCTGGATGTGGCCAACCGCCTGGGCCTGTGCGCGATCGGTCGCGCCACCAACAAACGCTTTTTGTGTTTCAGTGCACCAGAGCGCCTGGTCTGGCAACCCGAGTTGTTGACACCACCCGGTTGACCGCAAGCAGCGGCTGGCCGGGTCGCATGCGGCCGATCAACCGTTGATGAACTTGGGCGCGCGCTTGTTCAAAAAGGCGTCCATGCCTTCCTTTTGATCGGCGGTGGCAAACAAGCCGTGGAAAAGCCTGCGCTCGAACATCACGCCATCGGTGAGGCCGCTTTCAAACGCGCGGTTGACGCTCTCTTTGGCCGCCATGGTGGCCAGTTGGCCGTAGCCACAGATCATCAGGGCTGCGCCCAGTGTTTCGTCCATCAGCTTGTCAAGGGGCACCACACGGCTCACCAAACCGCCACGCTCGGCTTCGGCTGCGTCCATCATGCGGCCCGTCAACACCAAGTCCATGGCTTTCGACTTGCCCATCGCACGGGGCAGGCGCTGCGTGCCGCCTGCGCCGGGAATGATGCCGATTTTGATTTCGGGTTGCCCAAACTTGGCGTTGTCTGCGGCAATGATGAAGTCGCACATCATGGCCAATTCGCAGCCACCGCCCAATGCAAAGCCGCTGACCGCTGCAATCACAGGTTTGCGAATGCTGCGTATGGTTTCCCAATTGCGTGTGATGAAGTCGTTCTTGTAGACCTCGTGGAAATTGAACTTGGCCATGGCCGAGATGTCCGCGCCGGCTGCAAAAGCTTTTTCGCTGCCGGTAATCACCATGCAACCAATGGCCTCATCGGCGTCAAAGGCTTTGAGCGCCATGCCTAACTCGTCCATCAATGCGCCGTTGAGCGCATTCAAGGCCTTGGGTCGGTTGAGTGTGATGATGCCGACTTGACCGCCTTCGATGCGGACTTCGATGTTTTCGTAACTCAAGTGATTCTCCAACGAGGGGTGACTGTGAATCAAGGACTATAACCATGCCCGCTTTGCCTTGACTGTCGCCATTTTTGCTGGGCTGAGTGAGGCATCGGATGCAGCCCATTGAGGGGCATTCAAGCGGTCAATTCATAGGGAAAATATTAACCAACCGAGCGGTCGGTTAATGGTACATTCAGCACTTCTGGAGACACAATATGACCGAAATCACCGCATCGGTGTTGTACGAAGTGCGGGGCGCTGTGGCCCTGGTGACTTTGAACCGTCCGCAAGCCCTCAACAGTTTTACCCGGGAAATGCACCAGTCCTTGTGGGCGGCATTCGATCAGGCCGAGGCCAACCCTGCCATCCGGGCTTTGGTCTTGACCGGTGCAGGCCGAGGTTTTTGTGCCGGACTCGATTTGTCAGAACTCGATTTCACGCCAGGGCCTGGTTTGCTGGAGCGGGCCGACCCAGGTCCCGTCATCAACGATGCTTTCAATCCCACCACCCGCCGCTTGCAGACGCTGCGCATGCCGGTCATTTGCGCCGTGAATGGCGTCGCTGCGGGCGCCGGTGCATCGGTGGCCATGGCGTGTGACATGGTGATTGCCGCACCATCCGCCAGTTTTGTCCAAGCCTTCAGCAAAATTGGTTTGATACCCGATGCGGGGGGCAGCTGGTTGCTGGTGGAGCGCCTGGGTTTGCCGCGGGCCATGGCGCTGGCCATGACGGGCGAAAAGCTCATGGCCGATAAAGCCAAAGAGTGGGGTCTGATTTGGGATGTGGCCGACGACTGTGTGACGGCAGCCTTGGCGTTGGCAGACAAGCTGGCCGTGATGCCGACCCAGGCCTTGGTGGCGACGCGCCATTTGTTGCGCGATGCGGGGACGCGTTCGCTCGATGCCCACCTGAATGTGGAGCGCGACACGCAATCGAGGCTGGGCAAAACGCACGATTACATGGAAGGTGTTAACGCCTTTTTGCAAAAGCGTGCCCCGCAATTCACGGGCGAATGAACCACTAAGCACGACACCAGACGAATGATGAACGATCCCAAAGCATTGGCCCAATTGGTGGGCGAAACCATGTTCGCTGTCGACGTGGCGTCCAAAGACACCATGGGCATGGCCTTGTTGGCTTGCGAACCCGGTCGTGCCTTGATGCGCATGACTGTGCAAGGCTTGCACCTGAATGGTCACCAAATTTGCCACGGTGGCTTTATCTTCACGCTGGCCGATTCGACTTTTGCATTTGCGTGCAACAGTTACAACAAAAACGCGGTGGCTGCAGGTTGCAGCATCGAGTTCTTAAAGCCCGCCAAGTTGGGCGATGTGCTCACGTGTGAGGGCCTGGAGCAAGCGCTGAGCGGGCGTCATGGCATCTACGACATGAAAGTCACCAATCAAAATGGCGAGGTGATTGCCATGTTCCGTGGCAAGAGCGCGCAAATACAGGGCACTGTGGTGCCTGAATAAATAACGCAGGACAGGCGTGGCCCTGTCCTCAGTTGATCCAGTGGAGTTTTGAATGAGCCAAAAAGCCTTCCCTCTAGAGCCCATCGAAAAGGCCAGCATCGACGAGTTGCGCAGTTTGCAGCTCAAGCGTTTGCAGCAAACGCTGCAACACGCCTACGCCAACTCCCCTGTTTATCGGGCCAAGTTCGACGCGGCTGGCGTGCATCCGGACGACTGCAAGAGCTTGGCGGACATCGCCAAGTTTCCTTTCACCACCAAAGCCGATTTGCGTGACAGCTACCCGTTTGGCATGTTTGCTGTGCCGCGTGAAAACTGCGCACGCATTCATGCGTCGAGTGGCACTACGGGTAAACCCACGGTGGTGGGCTACACCCTCAAAGACATCGACACCTGGTCTACCGTGGTGGCCCGCAGTATCCGCGCAGGCGGTGCTAAGCCCGGTGACATGGTGCATGTGAGCTATGGCTACGGTCTGTTTACGGGTGGTATGGGTGCCCATTACGGGGCTGAAAAACTGGGTCTCACGGTGGTGCCCTTTGGTGGCGGTCAGACCGAGCGCCAGGTGCAGCTGATCCAAGACTTCAAACCCAGCATCATCATGGTCACGCCCAGCTACATGCTGGCCATTGCCGATGAGTTTGAGCGCCAAGGCATTGACCCGAAAACCTCTTCACTGCGGATCGGCATCTTCGGCGCCGAGCCTTGGACCAATGACATGCGCGCCGCCATCGAAAAGCGCATGCACATTGACGCGGTAGACATCTACGGTTTGTCAGAAGTCATGGGCCCGGGTGTGGCCAGCGAGTGCATTGAAACCAAAGACGGTCCCACGATTTGGGAAGACCATTTTTATCCCGAAATCATCCACCCCGAAACGGGTGAGCCTGTGGCCGACGGCGAAATGGGTGAGCTGGTTTTCACCAGCCTCACCAAAGAAGCCTTGCCCATCATCCGTTATCGCACGCGCGATTTGACGCGTCTGCTGCCAGGCACAGCTCGCAGCATGCGCCGCATGGAAAAGATCACGGGCCGCAGCGATGACATGATGATCATTCGCGGCGTGAACGTGTTTCCCAGCCAAATCGAAGAATTGATTTTGAAACGCAGCGAGTTGGCACCGCATTACCAGTGCGTGTTGACCCGTTCGGGTCCGATGGACGATTTGAGCGTGCGGGTGGAGACCAAACCTGGCGTGTCAACCGACAGCTCAGAAGCTCGCGCTGCAGCCCGGCAGCTGCAACATGACATCAAGGTCTTCATTGGCACCAGCGTGTCCATTGAGCTCAAGGCCGAAGGTGGGGTAGAGCGCAGTCAGGGCAAAGCCAAGCGCGTGTTGGATTTGCGAGGCCAGTGAATCAGCCGGGTGTCTGAGCTTGCGGGCAGGGCACCTGTATCCTTTCATGGCTGCCGTCTTGGTTCAGCCGCATGGCACTCAGGCCGCCACCCCATACGCATCCTGTGTCCAAAGCCCAAACATCGGTGCGTGGGGGTTGCTTCAGGGTCGACCAATGACCGAAAGCCACTGTGGTGCCTTCGGTGCGGCGGCCAACAACGTCAAACCATGGCACGTAGCCTGTTGGGGCTGAGCCAGCGGCCTCTTTGGTGTTGAATTCCATCTCACCGGCTGGCGTGCAAAAGCGCAGGCGGGTCAAGGCGTTGACCACCACACGCAAACGGTCAAAGCCTTTCAGGTCGTCATGCCAGACGGACGGGCTGTTGCCGTACATCTGGTCTAAAAAAGTCAGCCAATCGGGTCCACGCAAAACGGCCTCGACTTCACCCGCCAATGCCAGTGTTTGATGGACGGTCCACGAGGGCAAGACCCCAGCGTGGACCGACAGCACACCCTGAGACCACCTGGCCAGAGGTTGGTGCCTCAGCCATTCCAGCAATTCGTGCTGGTCGGGTGCTTGCAGCAAACCATTCAAGGTGTCCGTGCGTCCGGCCTTTCTAAGACCGCTGGCCACGGCCAAGCCGTGCAAGTCGTGGTTGCCCAAGAGGCAGTGCACGCTGCCTTTTAAAGCCATCAGGCGTCTGATCACGGCCACTGAAGCCGGTCCTCGGTTGATCAGATCACCCAGCACCACCAGTTGGTCGCGGCTCGGCGAGAAATCAATTTTTTCGAGCAAATTTTCGAAAGGCTGGTGACAGCCTTGAATATCACCCATCCAATAACATGCCATATGCGTCTTTTAATCCATGAGATTTAATTGCTTTTGGAGGTTTAAACTACCAAGACCAATTACTGACCTGATCCAGCCCCTCGGTCATGGCGCTGTGAAGATTCGAAAGCATTGAACCATAATCATTTTTAAAATAACACGCAAATAATATTCATGGATGGGAAGAGGAAAGCATATTGATTTTGCGTTATATTATGGTTTTTATTTGTTCAGGGGAATTAACATGACACAGTCTTACAAAGAACTTTTGCAACAACGCGAAGCACTTGAGCTGGCCATTTCACAAGCTCGCCAAAATGAAATTTCTGCCGCAGTCGCCAAAGTGCGTGAATTGGTGGCCGAATTTGGACTCACTGTTCAAGACGTCTTCCCCGGTCGCGCCAGCAAAGGTGGCGCCGCAAAAGCCATCAGCAAAGTGGCTGCCAAGTACCGTGACCCGGCCACAGGCCAAACCTGGACGGGTCGTGGCAAAGCGCCAAAATGGATTGAGGGCCGTGACCGCACACCTTTTATGATTGCCTGAAATCCATCCAGCTTTGCTTTAGAACTGGTACAAGCAGTTTCTCTCAAAAACCCCGTCAACACGGGGTTTTCTTTTTTATACGGCCCAATTGATGTGGATCAACTGAATGACCGAGATGTGAGCATCAAATGGGTGCAGATGAACCAAAACGGCGGTCCCTCCCAGCAAACCAGACCAAGGCCGTGTTCAATGTTTCACGGTTGAAGTCAGGCCATAATTCTTCGCAAAAAAATAATTCTGCGTATGCGGCTTGCCATAACAAAAAATTACTGACGCGAGATTCGCCGCCGGTTCGAATGAGTAAATCGACTTCAGGTGCATCGGCCGTGCTCAGATAGGGCGTCAAGGAGGCTTCAGTCAAAGACTCAAGCCCTGAAGAAGGATGTTGGTCCTGCCAAGCTTTGACCGCTTGCAACATGTCCCAGCGGCCACCATAGTTGGCACAGACATGAAGGGTAATGCCGGTGTTGCCAGCGGTTTGCTGCTCTGCATCTGCAATCAGTTCCTGCAAAGCCTCCGAAAATCTGTGTTTGTCGCCCAAAACTTTCAGTCGGACGCCGTTGACGTTCATGTCTCGAATCTCTTTTTTGAGATAGGTCATGAACAATCCCATGAGTGCACTGACCTCGTCGGGTGGTCGTTTCCAATTTTCGGTGCTGAAGGCAAAAAGGCTCAAATGTGGAATTCCAAATTCGGCACATGCTTTGACGATTTCACGAACCCTTTGCGCGCCTGCGGCATGGCCCAGCCCCGCCGGCATGAAGCGGTTCTTGGCCCAACGCCGGTTGCCATCCATGATGATGGCAATGTGCTGAGGCAAAGCAAGGGATTTGGAAGCAGTCAATTTCAAGGTGATGGACGGGTTGACGTCCATTTTAGGGGGCTGCCAAAGGGGCTCCATGGGTCAGCGTTTTAAGAAAGTCCTCATGTCTCCCCAAATCCAAGAATTTCTGGACCGGATTCAATGGATCGAGTTGGCCATTGAGCAAGAGGCCAAGGCGCGACGCCAGCATTGGCAAGCCGACTTTGAGGCGCATAAAGTGCGTTTTGAAAAAGAGGTGTTGGCCCAGCAAAAGCGCTTCAAGCAAGGCTTGCTGATGTATGTGTTGACCGCCGAGTGGCGCCATGTCTTGTGTGTGCCTTTTATTTATCCCGTGCTGGTGCCGATGCTGTTGCTGGATTTCTTTGTTTCTTTTTACCAGTGGGTGTGTTTTCCCCTGCTCAATATTCCGAGGGTTCGACGCTCAGAGTTTTGGGTGTTTGACCGATCGCACCTGGCTTATTTGAATTGGCTGGAAAAAATCAACTGTGCTTACTGCGCCTACGGCAATGGCTTGATCGCTTATTGCCGTGAAGTGTTTGGTTTGACCGAACAGTATTGGTGTCCCATCAAGCACGCGCAGCGCATCCTACAGGCCCATCCTCATTACCATGGATTTGCCGATTATGGCGATGCGGAACACTACCGTTCGGAGTTGTCACGCCTGAGGGCCGAGTTGAAAGCCCGTCAACAGCAAGGAGAGAAGCACAAAGATTGAAGAGGTTTAGTCAAAACAGTCAATGGGGTCTGTCACGTCACCGACACACCTGTGGCCCGAACCCTCATAAAGTCATGGTCATGAGAACTTTTGAAAATTTGGCTGAATTGGCCGCCTGTGTCGGCCAAGATGTGGCTGCGACTGAATGGGTGCAGATCACCCAACAACAGATCAACCAATTTGCCGAGGCCACGGGAGACCCTCAGTGGATTCACATTGATGTGGAGCGGGCCAAGCAGGGCCCTTTTGGGGTGCCCATTGCACATGGTTTTCTGACCTTGTCTTTGTTGTCGCAGTTTTTTGACAAGACCATTGATGTCCGCAGCAAGCGGATGGGCGTCAATTACGGCTTGAACAAGGTGCGCTTCATGGCGCCGGTGCCTGTGGGCAGCCGATTGCGTGCGCATTTGCACCTGCATTCGGCCACGCCCATTGAGGGCAATGGCCTTCAGCTGCAATGGAACGTGACCGTGGAGCGTGAGGGCAGCGACAAGCCCGTTTGTGCAGCCGAGTCCTTGGTGCGAATTTACGCCTGAGCGGGCAATCCGTCTTTGGCGGACGCGCCACCCCATTCGTTTTGCCGCCATGCCTCAAAGACGGTGACTGCCACCGCGTTCGAGAGGTTCAGGCTGCGTTGTCCTTCACGCATGGGCAACTTGATGCGCTGGGTTGGCGAAAATTGCTCGCGCAGTTCGGGCGACAGACCGCGTGTTTCCGACCCAAAGACCAGCCAGTCGCCGGGTTCAAAGTGGACACCGAAAGCAGATCGGCTTCCCTTGGTGGTCAATGCAAACATGCGGTCGGCTGCAGGTTGCGCACTTTTCAAAAATGCATCCCAGTTGGCGTGGCGACGCAAGTCGGCGTACTCGTGGTAATCGAGTCCAGCGCGTCTCATGTGTTTGTCATCCATTGAAAACCCCAGAGGTTCCACCAGATGCAAGGTGCAACCGGTGTTGGCAGCCAAGCGGATGACGTTGCCGGTGTTCGGCGGGATTTCGGGTTCAACCAAGACAATATGAAACATAGGATCTATTGTGCCTTGGCGGTCTCAAAGCGCTTAAGAGTGCACTTGTAATCAGGCCTTATTCGGTTCTGGCCAACACCAAGGCGCTGATGTGGGCCGCGCCAGCTTGGCGCAGCACCTGTGCTGCCGAATGCAAAGAGGCGCCAGTGGTCATGACATCGTCTACCAGCACCACGCGTTTCCCTCTCAGCTGCGCTGCCCGAAGAGGCTCCACGGCGAACGCGCCTGCCAAATTGGCGAGTCGCTCATGGCGGGGCAACTGCCTTTGGGAGGGTGTATCGCGTGTTCGCAGCAGCATTTGCACGTCGGCTTTGTGGGGACTCAATTGTTTGGCCAGCTCCCAGGATTGGTTGTAGCCTCGAAGGGCCAGCCGCTGGGCAGAAAGCGGCATGGGTAGAACCAGATCCGCTTGGTCCAATAGGTCTTCGGCCCAAGGTGTGCTCATCATCAAAGTGGCCAGTGCATGGGACCAACCCGCTTGTTGTTGGAATTTGAATCTTGCAATCAGGTCCACCCATGGCCAGGCGTAGGTCACAGCGGCAAGGCATCGGTCCAAAGGCGGCGCTTGGTTTTGGCAGACGGGACAGGGCCGCCCAGCATGTGCCCATGGCAAGGCGCATAGAAGGCAACGGTTTTGGGGTTGGGCGAAATGGGTGATGCACACCTCGCAGACCGGTGGATGGGGCCAGTCTTGGCAGATGGCGCATCGACTGGGCAACCACTGCCAAAGACCCTGAGGGGCTCGGGCATTCGACGCTAAAGGCTTTGCCTTGAATGAGATGGGCCACATCGTGTCAATATACTCAGACGATTGCCCATGAGCAAGTCGCCGCAACCCTCGTCTGTGTGACCCGCTTCAAGGTTGCTCTTTGCTTGTCTTCATATGAATGACCCATGCCCTCATCTAGACCCCCGTCATTGGACCCCGTCGCTGCCACCAGGTGGCTGAACAGGACCTTGTCTGCGGAGAAATCGCCTTGGTTGCACGAAGAGGTGGCCTCGCGCATGCAAGAGCGATTGGACTTCATCACTCTGCAACCCCAGCAATGGGTCCATTGGGAGCCGCTGAGCGGGGGCGTGGCAGCGCACAAGTCCCTGGTCCAGCGTTACCCCAATGCCCGGGCATGGCTGGTCTGCGGACACGCTGAAAATGTCAAGGCTGCTCAAGCGCTCATCGCCCGTGACTGGTGGCAAGTGCTGGCTTTTAAGGGCCAAAAGCAGCAGATGGGCTTGCCGACTGAACACACGGCCGACATGCTGTGGGCCAATATGCAATTGCATGGACACCCAGAGCCCCAGGCTTTGCTCCAGTCTTGGCATCAGGCTTTGTCTGTGAACGGGTTTTTGATGTTCTCGTGTTTAGGGCCCGATTCGCTGCGTGAGTTGCGCCCAATTTATGAGCTTGCTGGTTGGCCGCAACCGGCGCACGAGTTCACCGACATGCACGATTGGGGCGACATGTTGGTGCAGGCGGGTTTTGCTGAGCCTGTGATGGACATGGAGCGGATCACCTTGACCTATGCCTCGCCAGAGGCATTGTTGGCCGAATTGCGCGAATTGGGCCGCAATTTGCATGTCCATCGATTTGCCGGCCTGAGGGGGCGCGCTTGGCAGCGTTCGTTGCTGCAGGCCTTGAAGGCTTTGGCACGCCCAGAAAATGACGGCCGGCTCGCCTTGAGCTTTGAGATTGTTTACGGACATGCGCTCAAGCCTCAACCCAGGGCCAAATTGGCATCGAAAACGGAAATCGGACTGGAACAGATGCGCCATATGCTGCGTTCATCTGGGGGTATGCCGGACAAACTTTGAGTTTTGTCAAAACAGGGGGTGATCTCAGGTAAAATCCGGCCGGAATTGAACACAGCGATTGCTTGACGGCGTGTTAGTTTAATGAAAGTTGACGGATGTCAAATCAGGCTTATCAGTTTGCACAAGTCTCTGGGCCTTCCATTCATTGGCGGTTAAAGCGCAATTGCTCTTTCACACCTGTTCAGTTGGGCTGGATGTACATTTTTTTGTGCACTGTTTCATTGGGAATAGGCGTCTTTTTTTGGCTGCAAGGTGCCACGCTGGTTTTGGCTTTTGCCGGGCTGGAGGTGGCCGTTGTGGGTTTGGCTTTTTTGGTCTATGCCCGCCATGCAGCCGATGGGGAAATGATTTCCTTGCAGGGCGCCAATTTGGTGGTGGAGCTTGAAACGGCCGGCAGATTGGAGAGGACTGAATTTGAGCGTCAATGGGTCAGGGTTGAACCCAAATCCGGTGACCTCAGTCTGATCGAGTTATCAGGTCAGGGGCGATCGATTGAGGTGGGGCGTTTTGTTCGCCCGGAGCTCCGGCAAGTGCTGGCGCGAGAAATTAGAAAGGCGTTACGTTCTGCGTGATGCTTGGTGGCAATTTGGATCTGTTTCAGTTTGTCTAGAGTGTGAATTCAACAGTGTCTTGGAAGTTAGTGAGAACCATGAAGAATATCTCCAACCAATTGGCCACGCTGCTATCGCGCGCGGGCATTTTTGCAGGTGCATGGGTTGCAACAGCAGCCCACGCAGTCAACGACTTGCCAGGTGGCCCTGCAGTCAATCAACTCAATTTGCATCCCGCGGTCACCAAAATTGCCGAAGAGCAGCAGTGGTTGCATTGGTTCATGCTGATCCTTTGCACGGTCATCTTCATTGCCGTTTTTGCGGTCATGTTTTATTCCATTTGGAAGCACCGCAAATCGGTGGGTCACAAACCAGCCACTTTTACCGAATCCATCACGGTCGAGGTGGTTTGGACCGCTGTGCCATTCATCATCGTGATTTTGATGGCTTTGCCGGCCACCAAGGTCTTAGTGGCGCAAAAAGACACCACCAATGCTGATTTGACCGTCAAGGTCACGGGTTATCAGTGGAAATGGGGTTACGACTACATCAACGGACAAGGCGAAGGTCTGAGCTACATCTCTACGCTCGATTCATCGCACCGCGCCATGTCCGATGCCGGCAAGCCTGCAGGTGACAATTACCTCCTCAAAGTGGACAACCCATTGGTGGTGCCTGTGGGCCAAAAGGTTCGCGTGATCACCACGGCCAACGATGTGATCCACGCTTTTGCGGTGCCTGCCTTTGGCATCAAACAAGATGCCATTCCGGGTTTTGTGCGCGACACGTGGTTCCGTGCTGAAAAAACGGGTGATTTTTACGGCCAATGCCAAGAGCTGTGTGGCAAAGAGCACGCCTACATGCCGATCCATGTGAAGGTCTTGTCTGCCGAAGATTACACAGCTTGGGTGGCCACCGAGAAGAAAAAACAACTGGCCAAAGCCGATGATCCAAGCAAGGTTTGGGCTCTGGACGACTTGACCAAGCGTGGTGAGAAAGTCTATGCCTCTAACTGCATTGCTTGCCACCAAGCTGCTGGCAAAGTGGCTGGCCCGATCAAGGCGCTCGATGGTTCATCCATTGTTCTGGATGCCGACAAGTCCAAGCAAATTGCCATCCTGCTCAACGGTGCTGGCAACGGTGCCATGCCGGCCTGGAAACAGTTGTCTGACACCGACATTGCTGCAGTGGTCACCTACACCAAGAACAACTGGTCGAACAAGACCGGGCAAATTGTGCAGCCTGCCGACGTTTTGGCCGCTCGCAAATAAACCCAACCGTATTCAAATCAAAGGAAATCAAGATGAGTGCCGTTCTAGACCATCACGATCACGCCCATGACGATCACGGTCACGCGCCAGCTGGCTGGCGTCGTTGGGTTTATGCCACCAACCACAAAGACATCGGAACTTTGTACCTGCTGTTCAGCTTCGCCATGTTGATGGTGGGCGGTGTGCTTGCATTGGGTATCCGTGCGGAGTTGTTCCAGCCTGGTTTGCAAATTGTGAACCCTGAGTTGTTCAACCAGTTCACCACCATGCACGGCATCATCATGGTGTTCGGTGCGATCATGCCCGCTTTTGTGGGTTTTGCGAACTGGATGATCCCTTTGCAAATTGGCGCATCCGACATGGCCTTTGCCCGCATGAACAACTTCAGCTTCTGGCTGATGATCCCCGCGTCTTTGATGCTGGTGGGTTCGTTCTTCATGCCCGGTGGTGCGCCTGCCGCTGGTTGGACCTTGTATGCACCCTTGACCCTGCAAATGGGTCCATCGATGGATGCGGCGATCTTCGCGATGCACATTTTGGGCGCTTCGTCCATCATGGGCTCGATCAACATCATCGTCACCATCTTGAACATGCGCGCGCCTGGCATGACCTTGATGAAGATGCCCATGTTCGCTTGGACTTGGTTGATCACTGCTTACCTGCTGATCGCCGTGATGCCTGTTTTGGCCGGCGCGATCACCATGACATTGACGGACCGCCACTTTGGCACCAGCTTCTTCAACCCAGCGGGTGGTGGTGACCCGGTCATGTACCAGCACATTTTCTGGTTCTTTGGTCACCCTGAGGTGTACATCATGATCTTGCCGGCCTTTGGCATCATCAGCCAGATCGTGCCCGCTTTTGCACGCAAGAAATTGTTTGGTTATGCCTCCATGGTGTACGCCACATCGTCTATCGCGATTTTGTCGTTCATCGTGTGGGCCCACCACATGTTCACGACCGGCATGCCGGTCACGGGTCAGTTGTTTTTCATGTACGCCACGATGCTGATCGCTGTGCCTACGGCCGTGAAGATTTTCAACTGGATCGCCACCATGTGGCGCGGCTCCATGACCTTTGAAACCCCCATGTTGTTTGCGGTGGGCTTCATTTTCGTGTTCACCATGGGGGGGTTCACAGGCTTGATCTTGGCCATGGCCCCCATCGATATCCAGTTGCAAGACACTTATTACGTGGTGGCCCACTTCCACTATGTGTTGGTGGCGGGCTCCTTGTTTGCCCTGTTTGCTGGCGTTTATTACTGGATTTCCAAGTGGACCGGTGTGATGTACAACGAAACGCGCGGCAAGATCCACTTCTGGTGGTCCTTGATCTCTTTCAACATCACCTTCTTCCCGATGCACTTTTTGGGTCTGGCCGGTATGCCACGTCGCTACGCTGACTACCCCATGCAGTTCACCGACTTCAACATGATCGCCTCGGTGGGTGCCTTCTTCTTTGGTTTCGCCCAGGTGTATTTCTTCCTGTTCGTGGTCTTGCCTTGTATGCTTGGAAAGGGCGAAAAAGCACCCCAGAAGCCTTGGGAAGCCGCTGAAGGCCTGGAGTGGGAAGTCCCATCGCCCGCACCTTTCCACACCTTTGAGAACCCACCCAAGCTGGACGCGACCGCGACCCGCGTGATCGGTTGAGCAACATGGCCATGACACCCGAGCAGAGAAAAAGCAACGTTCGTCTGGGCTTGATTTTGTTGTCGGTGGCCTGCGTTGTTTTGGCCGGGTTCGTGGCCAAAATCTTGTTGCTCAACACCTGAAAGACATGGGATGAACTTGCGTGGTGCAAACCTGAAGATGGTCGGCAAGCTGGCAGTGGTCACTGCGGGCATGTTTTGCTTCGGGTATGCATTGGTGCCGATTTACAAGGCCATTTGTGAAATCACCGGGATCAATGTTTTGTCGATCTCTGAAACGCAGGTGCCTGGTAACGCCAAAGCCGCGCAAGCGGCGCAGGTCCTGCGCAACAGCCAAGTGGACACCAGCCGCACCATCACGGTTGAGTTTGATGCGAATGTGCGCGGTCCTTGGCAGTTCAAGCCTGAAATGCGTTCGATGCAGGTTCACCCCGGTGAGTTGAGCACGGTGATGTATGAGTTCCAAAACGTGCAAAACCGCCGCATGGCCGCACAAGCCATTCCCAGTTACGCGCCGAAGCAAGCTGCCAGCCATTTCAACAAGCTGGAGTGTTTTTGCTTCAACGAGTACACCCTGGAGCCAGGAGAAAAGAAAGCTTGGCCAGTGGCCTTTGTGATCGATCCCAAGCTGTCCAAAGACGTGACCACCATCACTTTGTCCTACACCTTTTTTGAGGTGGGCGGCAAAACCCCAGTGGCACCCAGTGCGCCTTTGGCGGTGAAGCAAGTGACGAGTTTGACGGGTTCGGGCTCATGAGCACGACAGAAACCCCCTCTGTGAAGCCGTCCTCCTTTTTGAGGACAGTTCAAGCGGTACTTTGGTCTTTTGTGGGTTTGCGTAAAGGTTCCGAGTATCAACAAGACCTTGAGAAGCTGAACCCTTTTCACATCATTGGTGTGGGTATTGGTGCAGCATTGTTGTTTGTATTGGGGCTCATCGCCCTGGTCAATTGGGTGGTGGCACAGCCCTTTGTGCTTTAACCCAACCATCAGATTTCGATTGAAGAGAGAGCAGGAGTATTCATGAGTTCAGCAGCACACGGCAGCACGCCTTACTACTACGTCCCACACGAGTCACGTCATCCCGTGATGTCGGCCATAGGTTTGTTCTTCGTCATTTTGGGCGCAGGTCAATGGATCAACGGCGCTGAATGGGGCATGTATTGCTTGTTCTTTGGCTTGGCTTGGTGGCTGATCGTTTTGTACCAGTGGTTCTCAGAAGCGGTGCACGAAAGCGAAACCGGCATGTATGGCCGAAAGGTTGATTTGTCTTTCCGTTGGAGCATGACGTGGTTCATCTTTTCAGAAGTCATGTTCTTTGGTGCCTTTTTCACCGCCTTGTGGTGGGCCCGTTCCCATTCAATCCCAGCCCTGGGCAGCTTGGAAAATGCACTCCTCTGGCCTGACTTTAAGGCGGCTTGGCCCAGCGTTGTAGCGGGCGCCACCACTTCGCCTGCTGGCATTGTGGAGCCCTTCAAGACCATGGGGCCGTTCTGGTTGCCCACGATCAACACGGCATTGCTTTTGACGTCCGGTGTCACTTTGACCATCGCTCACCATGCTTTGCAAGTCGGTGAGCGCCTGAAAACCATCAAATTCATGTGGATGACGGTTCTCTTGGGCGTTGTCTTCTTGTTTGTTCAAGGTTACGAATACGCCCATGCATGGGGCGACTTGAACCTGAAGCTCTCGTCCGGTATCTATGGTTCAACCTTTTACATGCTGACGGGTTTCCACGGTTTCCACGTGTTTGTGGGCATGTTGATGTTGTTGTTCATCACCTTGCGCTTGCAAAAAGGCCATTTCACCAAAGACCGTCATTTTGGTTTCGAAGGCGCTGCTTGGTATTGGCACTTCGTTGACGTGGTTTGGTTGGGTTTGTACATCCTGGTTTACTGGATGTAAGACCTGTGCTGTTCATCAAAAAAGCGCCCTTGGGCGCTTTTTTATTGAGATGGATGCAAGACAAAGTGATGGCATCAAAGCCCAGGTGGAATGCCTGTGGGTTGAATCCAGCCCATCTTCCAAGCAATCAAAACGCAAAGAAACAAAACGATCGACAAACCCACCCGCAGGGCGAGCGCCGTGGCCATTTTGTTTTTGGGTGGTGCTGAACCCTCTTCTGGGGGCACACTGCCCCTCATCATGTGAAGCAACGCCCAGACCAAACTGGCCAAGATGGCCATAAAAGCAACGACAACCAATATTTTCATGGCGACATTATCCGATGACTGAAAAAACCCCGGGGCGACAAAGATGGCTCTTGCTGGCACTGGCTGTGCTGAGTGGGAGCCTGACCTTTTCGCTGGGTTTGTGGCAACTGGGCCGCGCGGCTGAAAAAACATCGTTGCAGCAGGCAAGAACCCAACAGGCCGAAAAGCCGGTGCTGAATGGCCAAAACCTGAAAGTGGGCGCTGACCCGTCGGATGCCCGTGAAGACTTGTTGCACCGTCGCATGGTGTTGACAGGACATTGGCAACACCAGCACACCGTTTACTTGGAAAACCGTCAAATGAATGCCAAGCCTGGGTTCTTTGTATTGACGCCGCTCAAGCTTGAGGGCGTGGGGACCACGGTGTTGGTTCAGCGCGGTTGGGTTCAGCGTTCGTTCACGGACCGAACAGCCTTGCCGCCAGTGGGTCGGTCTTCGGAGCGCGTGGAAGTGGCGGGAAATTTGGCCCCATGGCCGTCAAGGCTCTACGATTTTGGTGGCAAAGAAAAAGGCCCGATACGGCAAAATCTGGATTGGCAGGAATTCAGGCAAGAAACCGGTTTGGACTTGCCCCGGTACACACTGCTTCAGTCAGGTGCAGCGTCTGAAGGACTGCTTCGTGAATGGCCTGTGGTGGCCAGTGGTGTCGCAAAACACCATGGTTACGCTTTTCAATGGTTCGGCCTCAGCGCCTTGATCGCTTTACTTTATGTCTGGTTCCAAATTGTCCAACCCCGTCGATCCCCAAAAATCCGCTGAAAGCCCCCTGGCCATGACCATTCATGGTTTGCCAAGTCCGGTCGATGTGGTGCAGGCGGATACCCAGCGTACGCGCATGGGTCGCTGGAAAATGATCGCCATGATGTTGGTCTGCGCATCGCCCGTTTTGGCTTCTTATTTCACCTATTACGTGCTTCGCCCTGAGGGTCGCAGTGTCTACGGCGAACTGATTCAGCCGCAAAAGGACATGCCCAGCATCACGGTCAAAAATGACCAAGCGCAAGATGTGGCTGTCCAGTCGCTCAAAGGCCAGTGGTTGTTGGTGACCGTGGCTTCAGGGGCGTGCGATGAGCGTTGCCAGCAAAATCTTTACTTTCAAAGGCAGTTGAGAGAGATTCTCGGACGTGATAAGGATCGACTGGACCGTGTTTGGCTGGTCACCGATGCCGCGCCAGTTGCCACAGAATTGAGCGCCGCGCTCAGTGGTGCGCATGTGTTGAGAATGGACTCTGAAACGGTGGCCCGCTGGATCACCCCCGGAGCCGGGCAACAGGCGCAAGACCATTTGTACGTGGTGGACCCCATGGGCAACTTCATGATGCGTTTTCCGGCGAACATGGATGTTGCGGGCGCCTCCAAAGCCAAAAGAGACCTGAACCGCTTGCTCAAGGCGTCATCATCTTGGGACCAAGCGGGACGATGAACCATGAATGAAGTTGAGTTGTACAACCTCGAGCCCTTGGTGGAGCTGATGGCGGTAGGTTTGGCGGTGGCTGCTTTGCCACTGGCCTGGTGGTTTTGGCAGCAGCGCCGCGCTGCCCCGACCCGTCGACTGAAAGCCTTGACGCTGATCACCTTGTTTTTGACCTTTGACTTGGTGTTGTTTGGCGCTTTCACGCGATTGACCGACTCAGGCTTGGGCTGTCCCGATTGGCCAGGCTGCTACGGCAGCGTCACGCCCATGGGTGCCAAAGCTGAAATCAAGGCCGCTGAAACCGCCATGCCCACGGGGCCGGTCACCAAAAGCAAAGCCTGGATCGAAATGGTTCACCGTTATCTGGCCACGGGCGTCGGCGTCCTGATCTTGACACTGGCCGCCATGACTTGGTGGTTGCGCCGTCACAGTCGAGAAGTCAGCCCCTGGTTGCCGACCTTCACCTTGGTTTGGGTTTGCATGCAAGGGGCTTTTGGTGCACTCACGGTGACCATGAAGCTGTTTCCGGCCATCGTCACCTTGCACCTGATGGGGGGCATTGGTTTGTTGGCACTGCTCATGGCCCAAGCCGTGCGCTACGACGGTCCGGGTCTGCGGCCCTTGCCCAGTTTTTTGCGCCGAGGTTTATGGGTCGGTTTTGCGCTGATCTGGGCCCAAATTGCATTGGGTGGCTGGGTCAGCACCAACTATGCCGTGTTGGCGTGTCCAGACTTTCCAACCTGCAATGGCCAATGGGTCCCCGACATGAATTGGGAAGGCTTCAGTGTTTGGCGCGAACTGGGCTACACCCCAAGCGGTGAGCTTTTGCCCTTTTTGGCGTTGTCGACGATCCACTTTGTTCACCGTTCTGCCGCCTGGCTGGTTTTGGGCGTCATGGTGTGGCTGGGGTGGCATTTGCGTCAGCACCAAGGCCTGATTTTGGCTGGGCGCTGGCTGCTGGGTTTGTCGGCTTTGCAACTCATCACCGGGCTGAGCAATGTGGTCTTGGGCTGGCCTTTGTTGGCTGCCGTTTTGCACACCGGTGGTGCTGCGGCCATGGTCGTGACTTTGACCTGGGCGCTCCATGCCAGCCGGAACGATAATCCACAGCGTATGACGTTTTCCCCAAGGCCCGCCCCATGACCGCCGCGATTGCCCCTTTGCCGATGTCTGCTTGGCAGCAGTATTACGCCCTGACCAAGCCGCGCGTGGTTCAGTTGATAGTGTTTTGTGCACTGATCGGCATGGTGCTGGCTGTGCCGGGTGTGCCCAGTTGGGCCGAATTGAAGCTGGGTCTTTGGGCTTGCGTGGGCATCTGGTTGGTGGCGGGCGCGGCTGCAGCGTTCAATTGTCTGGTTGAAAAAACCATCGACGCCAAGATGAAACGCACCGCTTGGCGACCCACCGCCAAAGGCGAGCTGAGCGACCGTCAGGCGCTGTTGTTTTCAGGGGTTCTGTGCGCTGTGGGCTCGGCCGTGCTGTATGTGCTGGTCAACCCGCTCACCATGTGGCTCACCTTTGCCACCTTTGTGGGTTACGCCGTCATCTACACCGTGATCCTGAAACCTCTGACGCCGCAGAACATTGTGATCGGCGGGGCCAGTGGGGCCATGCCGCCCGTGCTGGGCTGGGCCGCCATGACCGGGCAGGTCGGGCCCGAAGCCTTGATCTTGTTTTTGATCATCTTCTTGTGGACGCCGCCGCACTTTTGGGCCTTGGCGCTCTACCGTGTGGAGGACTACCGCAAGTCCGGTTTGCCCATGTTGCCGGTGACCCACGGCAACGAATTCACGCGGCTGCAAATTCTGCTGTACACCGTGGTCTTGATGGCCTCTTGCTTGATGCCCTTTGTCTATGGCATGAGTTCTTGGCTTTATTTGGCCGCTGCGGTGGTGCTCAGCATCGGTTTCATAGGCTACGCAGTGGCTTTGTACCGAGAGTATTCGGACGAACTGGCGCGCAAAACCTTTCGCTTTTCATTGGTCCACCTGAGCGCCTTGTTTGCCGCTTTGCTGTTGGACCACTATCTTTTTTAAGGCCCATCCATGCTGCAACGTAGAGTTGTTTCGAGAACCGTTTTGGCTTTGAGCTTGCTCAGTGCCTGGGCGGTTTTGTCCGGTTGCGGCCAAGACAAACCGGCTTTCAAGGGCGTGGACATCACGGGCGCTGATTACGCGCAGGGTTTTACGCTGAGTGACCAAGACGGCCAAGTGCGCACCCTGAAGGACTTTGCAGGAAAAGCTGTGGTGGTGTTTTTTGGCTTCACCCAATGCCCGGATGTGTGTCCCACGGCCTTGCAGGAAATCGCCCAAGCCAAACAGCTGTTGGGTGCCGATGGTGCCAAGCTGCAGGGCATTTTCATCACCGTCGACCCTGAGCGTGACACGCCCGAGTTGCTCAAGGCCTATGTGGCCAACTTTGGCGCTGATTTCGTGGCCCTGCGCCCCAGCCCAGAGCAGCTGCCCAAAGTGACCAAAGACTTCAAGATCTATTACAAAAAGGTCGATGGCAAAACCCCCACCAGCTACACCCTGGACCATTCGGCGGGCAGTTTTGCATTTGACCCGCAAGGCCGTATTCGGCTGTACAACCGCCACGCCAGCGGGGCCGAGACCTTGGCGGCTGACGTGAAAATCTTGCTCAGCGGCAAGTGAGGCAAATCGGACTTCAGTTCAACTCGATCTTCTGACTGCGGATGATCGCGCCCAAGGCTTGGGTATCGGACTCAATCCGATTTTTCAAGCCTTCGGGCGAGGAACCCACCACCTGCCAGCCTTGCTGAAACAACCGTGCCCGCATCTCGGGCGAACGCACGATCTCGCTCACAACGGCCGACAACCGGCTGGCAACCGCAGCAGGCATGGAAGCCGGTGCCGCCACGGCATTCCAAATTTCCAACTGGTAATCTTTGACGCCGATTTCTGCCAGGCTAGGCACCTCTGCGGCCACTGAGCTGCGGCCGCTGCTGGACGCTCCAATGGCGCGCAGTTTGCCCGCACTGACTTGCGCAGCCGACATGGCCGGTGGCAACAAGGCCAACTGCACTTGGCCTCCCAGCAAAGCCGTGATGATTTGTGGGTTGCCGGGGTAGGGCACATGCACGGGTGCAATGTTGGCCTTGGTTTTGAGCAGTTCCATCCCCAAGTGCGCCACGGTCCCGACGCCGGGGGATGCGTAGCTGAGTTGGTTGCCTGACTTTTGGGCCCAGCTCAACCACTCTTTGGCGGTCTGACCGGGCGCGTTCGCGGGCACGGTCAGGACCAAGGGCGCTTTGCCAATCAGGCTGATGGGGGCGAGATCTTTGAGCGGGTCATAGGGCACCTTGGGGTTCAGGATGCGGGCGATCGTCATGTTGCCGTTGATCATCAGGCCCAAGGTGTGGCCGTCCGTGGACTTGGCCACAAAGTCGGCGGCAATGTTGCCGCCTGCGCCCACTTTGTTCTCGACGATCACGTTTTGACCCAGCGCCTTGGCCAAGGGCTCGGCCAGTGCGCGTGCGGTCAGGTCGGGGCTGGAGCCGGCAGGAAACCCCACCACCATGCGCACAGTTTGGGTTGGCCATGGGGTCGCCCATGTGGGTGCTGCGCCGAGAAACAAGACGGCCCCCATGGCTTGCGTCAAAAGGCGGCGGGAAAAACGGGCGGCGTTGATGGGGTTCATGGCAAAAAACCTTCAGTGAAACAGCGAATACTTTAGCGCAAAGTGGGCGAAAAAATACCCGGGCATAGCCGGGTACTTGAGTGTCAGAGGCTGGGAAAAGAAAAAACCGTCAAGCGAACTCGACCAGCGCTTTTTTCATCTTTTTCATGGCCGCCACTTCGATTTGGCGGATGCGCTCAGCGCTCACCCCGTACTCGTCGGCCAGGTCGTGCAGTGTCATACCCCCGGAGCCGTTGTCGTTGACCTTGAGCCAGCGCTCTTCAACGATGCGGCGGCTGCGCTCGTCCAGCACATTCAAGGCGCTGGCCAAGCCGTCGCTGGCCATCACGTCGCGCTGGTGCGCTTCGATCATGGCGGTGGGCTCGTGGTTCACATCGGCCAGGTAGGCGATGGGGCCAAAAGATTGCTCACCGTCGTCGGATGGGGCAGGGTCGAGCAGCACATCGCCACCTGACATGCGCATTTCCATCTCACGCACTTCCTCGCCCTTGACGTTCAGGCTGTGGGCCATGGATTCCACTTGGTCGGGGGTCAGGGTGTCGCGGTGCGTGCCGGCGTCGGCGTCGGACTTGTAACCCTGCTTCATGGAGCGCAGGTTGAAAAACAACTTGCGTTGGGCCTTGGTGGTGGCCACCTTGACCATGCGCCAGTTTTTCAGGATGTACTCGTGGATCTCAGCCTTGATCCAATGCAATGCGTAGCTGACCAAGCGCACACCTTGCTCGGGGTCAAAGCG
The DNA here is from genome assembly GCF_000293865.2 of Limnohabitans sp. Rim28. GTDB lineage: Bacteria > Pseudomonadota > Gammaproteobacteria > Burkholderiales > Burkholderiaceae_C > Limnohabitans_A. The sequence continues at coordinate 42,555 of NZ_ALKN02000003.1, forward strand.
TTTGACCGCCTTCATCAGGCCCACATTGCCTTCTTGGATCAGGTCGCCGTGCGGCAGGCCGTAACCCAAATATTGGCGCGACACCGACACCACCAAGCGCAGGTGCGAGAGCACCAGCTTGCGGGCGGCTTCGAGGTCGTCGTTGGCTTTGAGTTGGCGGGCGGCCTCCTGCTCTTCCTCAAGGGTGAGCATGGGCATGCGGTTGACCGCAGAAATGTAGGCGTCGAGGTGGCCGAGCGAGGGCACCACCGCCCAAGGGTTGCTCAGCGTGATGGCTGTGGCGGGGGAACCAGTTTGAATGTTCATACCAGAACTCCTTTCAGAATGCCCCAATATTAGCACTCTCTGGTGAGGAGTGCCAAAAGTCATTCGCCGAGTCGGCGCAGGGCAGCAGGTGGCCGAACCTCACCATTTTGGACAGTGTGTGTCCGCCAGTCTGTGTGCTGGAAGACGCGCCCAATGCGGCGGTTTCAGCTCAGCAGGGCTTGGGCAAACTCACGGGCATTGAAGGTTTCCAAGTCTTCCAGCTTCTCACCCACCCCAATGAAATACACCGGGATCGGCTTTTCGCGGGCAATGGCGCAGAGCACCCCGCCCTTGGCGGTGCCGTCCAGTTTGGTCACGATCAGGCCCGTCAGACCCAGCGTGTCGTCAAAAGCCTTGACCTGGGCCAAGGCGTTTTGTCCGGTGTTGCCGTCGATCACCAGCAGCACCTCGTGCGGGGCTGAACCGTCGGCCTTTTGCACCACGCGCTTGATTTTTTTCAGCTCTTCCATCAAGTGGCTTTGAGTGGGCAGACGACCGGCCGTGTCCACCAGCACCACATCGCGGCCCCGGGCGCGGCCAGCGCTCACCGCGTCAAAACTCACGGCTGCAGGGTCGCCGCCTTGCTGGCTGACGATCTCTACCGTGTTGCGGTCAGCCCAGACCGCCAATTGCTCCTTGGCCGCGGCCCTGAAGGTGTCGGCTGCGGCCAGCAGCACGCTCAGGCCCTCGTCGGCCAGGTGCTTGGTCAGTTTGCCAATCGAGGTGGTTTTGCCCGCGCCGTTGACGCCCGCCACCATGATCACGGTGGGCTGGTGGTTGCCGATGGTCAGAGGCTTTTGCAGCGGCAGCAACAAGTCAGTGATCGCATCGGCCAACAGGGTTTTGACCTGAGAAGGTTCGGTGGCCTTGCTGTCTTTCACGCGGCGTTTGAGGTCTTGCAGCAAATGCTCGGTGGCTTTGACACCGGTGTCGGCCACCAGAAGTGCTGTTTCCAGCTCTTCATACAGTTCGTCATCGATGCGCGTGCCCGTGAAGACGGTGGTGATGCTGGAGCCGGTCTTGCGCAGGCCCGCTTTCAGGCGGTTAAGCCAGCCCTGGCGGTCAGCGGGCGCGGCGGGCGGTTCAGAGGGCAGGCTTGTGGGTGCCAAGGGGGTGCTGGCAGCCGTTGCAACCGCCGGTGCGTCAGCAGCAGGGGTCGATGGGACCTCGGCAATTGGGGATTTTTTTTTGAAGAAACTGAACATGGCTTGGAATTCAAGGATCATGCATTCTATGAAACCGAACTTTCTCTTTGGACTTTTTGTGGCAACGGCCTTGTTGGGCACTGCTGCGCGCGCTGTCGCTCAGGCACCGCAGGGGCCACAAAACACGGCCAGTGCGGCCACCCCTGCAGCCCATCCGGCTGCTGCGGCGCAAGTGCACACCTTCACATTGGCCAACGGCATGGCCTTGTGGGTCAAGCCTGACCGCCGTGCCCCGACGGCGGTGCACATGGTGTGGCTGCGTGTGGGCTCCATGGACGAGGTGGACGGCACCAGTGGCGTGGCCCATGTGCTGGAGCACATGCTGTTCAAGGGCACGCCCAGCTTGGCCGCTGGTGAGTTTTCGCGCCGAGTGGCGGCTCTGGGCGGGCGCGAAAACGCGTTCACTGCCAAGGACTACACCGGCTATTTTCAGCAGATCCCCTCCGCGCAGCTGGAAGCCGTGATGCGCTTGGAGTCTGACCGTTTTGCCAACAACCAGTGGCCAGACAGCGAATTCATCAAAGAGCTGGAGGTGGTCAAAGAAGAGCGCCGCCTGCGCACCGATGACAACCCCCGCGCCCAGTTGCACGAAATGTTGTCGGCCACCGCTTTGGTCGCATCGCCTTACCGTCGTCCCATTGTGGGTTGGATGAGTGACCTTGAGGCCATGACGGCGCAAGATGCCCGCGACTTCTACCGCAAGTGGTACTCGCCGGCCAACGCCGTTGTGGTGGTGGCCGGCGATGTCGATCCGCTGCGCGTCAAGGCCTTGGCCGACCAATACTATGGCGTGATCCCTGCACGTGCCGTACCCGATCGCAAGCCGCGTGATGAACCTGCGCAGCAAGGCTTGCGCCGTTTCGAGTTCAAGGCACCTGCCGAACAGTCTTATGTGGCGTTGGCCTTCAAAGTGCCAAGACTGGCCAGCTTGGCCCCAGCGCCCGAGCACGACGAGGCGCTGGCTTTGACCGTGCTGGCTGCGGTGCTGGATGGCTACAGCGGCGCCCGGCTGGACCGTGCCCTGACCCAGGGTGAAAACCGGTTGGCCGACAGTGCAGGGGCCTACAACGGCCTCATGGGCAGAGGCCCGCAGTTCTTTTATTTGGAGGGTGTGCCCGCCAAAGGCCAAACGCCAGAAGCCCTGGAGGCGGCCTTGCGTGCCCAAGTGCAACGCGTGGCCACTGAAGGCGTGACCGAAGCCGAACTGCAGCGCGTCAAGACCCAGTGGGTGGCGGGCGAAATCTACAAACTGGACTCTGTTTTCAACCAAGCCCGCGAGCTGGGCGTGGCCTGGACCTTGGGCCTGCCGCCAGACTATGGGACGCAGTTGATCGCCCGCTTGCGGCAAGTCACGCCGGCCCAGGTGCAAGCCGTGGCGCAAAAGTACTTTGGCGACGACAGCCTCACGGTGGCCATCTTGCGGCCGCAGCCCATGTCGGGCCAGCCTCGTCCGCGCCGCACACCCACGGGTGCTCGGCACTGAACCCGGTGAATGCCATGCAAAACCACACCCCCATGCCATTGATCTCTTTGTTGTCCAAGACCCGAAAAACGCTTTGCCTGTCCAGCTGTCTGCTGGCTTGCTGGGCCGTGAACACGGGTGCGCAAGCTGCTTTGCCTGTCCAGCATTGGACCCAAGCCAATGGTGCCCGTGTTTACCTGGTTGAAAGCCACGCCATCCCCATGGTCGATGTGCAGATTGACATCGACGCGGGCAGCCGCCGTGACCCGGCCGCGCAGTCCGGCTTGGCTTCGGTCATGGCGGGCCAGATGGCGAACGGCATCCGTCCCGAGCCCCAAGGGCAAGGCCCTTACCCGAAGGCCATGGATGAAAACCAAATCGGTGAAGCTTGGGCCGACTTGGGCGCCAGTTTAGGCATCAGCGCCAGCGGCGACCGTTTGAGCTTTGGCCTGCGCAGTTTGAGTTACCCAGACCTGCTGGACAAAGCCGTGGCTTTGGCGGCCCGTCAAATGGCCCACCCTGCCTTTCCTGAGGCCATGTGGTTGCGCGATCGGGAGCGTTTCAGCGCGGCCATCCGTGAGTCGCTCACCAAGCCGGGCACCGTGGTGCAGCACCGTTTTGCCCAAGCCGTTTTCGGGACTCACCCTTACGGGCAGCGCACCACCCCCGAGACGTTGTCTCGCATCGGCGTCCAAGAAATGCAGCAACTGCATGCGAAGAGTTTGCGCGCTTGCCGGGCAGCCGTGAGCGTGGTCGGGGCTTTGACCCGCGTCCAAACCGATGCCTTGGTACAAAGGCTGTTGGCACAATGGCCACGCGATTCAGGCTGCCAGAGCTTGCCGCCCGTGCCCGAAGTGGCCCCATTGACGGCAGCGCAAAACCTGAACCTCGCATTTGATTCGGCCCAGGCCCATGTGCTGATGGGCCAGCCGGGCTACAAGCGCTCTGACCCCGACTTTTTTCCCCTGCTGGTGGGCAACCACATCTTGGGCGGCGGTGGCTTTGTGTCCCGCTTGACCGAGCAAGTGCGTGAAAAACGTGGCCTGAGTTACAGCGTTTACAGCGCTTTTGCGCCGGGCCTGCACGCAGGCGCTTTCACCGTGGGCTTGCAGACGCGTCCTGACCAAGCCGCACAGGCCGTGGCGGTGGCCAAAGAGGTGGTGCAAGGCTTTGTGCGCGAAGGTCCGACTGAAGCCGAGTTGCAAGCGGCCAAATCCAACTTGGTGGGCGGCTTTGCGCTGCGCATCGACAGCAACCGCAAGTTGCTGGACAACGTGGCCAACATCGCTTGGAACCGTTTGCCGCTGGACTATTTGAGCAACTGGACGCGCCAAATTGAGCGCGTCAGTGCTGCCGATGTGCAACGCGCCATGGCACGTGTGCTGCAGCCTGAGCGCATGGTCACGGTGGTGGTGGGTGGCCAGCTTTGATCGGGTTTTAGACTGACCTGAAGCCACGCCAGTCGATTCTGTGTTTTTGGGGCTCCTGACCGGGGCCTTTACACTCACAAGCTATGCCATCAGCCCCTTCCAAGCGTCCAGCCCTCAGCGGTGCGGCCCGCCACGCTGCCGCCAAAAAGCCCCAAAACCCGGTGCCCAAAGGCCCGTCCTCGCACGAGATCCGCATCATCGGCGGGCAGTGGCGGCGCACCCGACTGAAAGTGATCGATAAACCGGGCTTGCGCCCCACACCCGATCGCGTGCGTGAAACCCTGTTCAACTGGCTGGGCCAAGACCTGACGGACTGGCGTTGTGTCGATGCGTTTGCCGGTACGGGCGTGCTGGGCCTAGAGGCCGCATCGCGCGGAGCGGCCCATGTGCTGCTGGTTGAGCAAGACGCTGTGTTGGCGCGCGATTTGCAAAACAACGCCACCCGCCTCCAAGCCAGTAGGGTCAGCGTGCAGCGCGGCGATGGTGTCGCCGCCTTGCTGCGCTTGCCCACCGCAAGTGTGGACCTGGTTTTCATCGACCCGCCTTTTGATGGCCCCTGCTTTGAGCCCGCCCTGAAAGCTGCAGCCCGTGCTGTGCCCGTGGGCGGCTGGATTTACCTGGAAGCCCCGGTGGCTTGGCCTGCCGAGGCCCTGGGGGTTTTGGGTTTGCAGTGTGAGCGCCACCTCAAAGCGGGTGCAGTCCATGCGCATTTGCTGCAACGCACCAGCCTGGAGCCTTTGCCAACCGTGCCCGTCACAAGCGCCATGCCCGCCACGCACACACCTGAAGGAGAAACGCCATGAGCCGATCTGCCCCCTCTGGCACGCACCATGAAGACCATGCTGCCGTGATTGCTGTTTATTCCGGCACCTTTGACCCCTTGACCCTGGGCCATGAAGACGCGATCCGCCGCGCCGCCAAGATGTTTGACCAAGTCATCATCGCGGTGGCCGTGGCGCACCACAAAAAAACGGTGTTCACCCTGGACGAGCGTGTGGCCTTGGCGCAAGCCGCATTGGCCGATTGTCCCAATGTCACGGCCCTGCCTTTTGATGGCCTGATCGTGGAATTTGTGCGCGCACAAAACGCCCAGGTCATTGTGCGTGGCCTGCGCTCGGTGACCGATTACGACTACGAAACGCAAATGTCCGGCATGAACCGCCATCTGGCCCCAGAGGTGGACACAGTGTTCTTGCACACCAGCGCGCATGTGCAGCACATCAGCAGCACCTTGGTACGCGAAATCGCCAAACTCGGCGGCGATGTATCCGGTCTGGTGTCCGCCCCCGTGCTGAATGCCTTGCAGGGCAAAGTCGCGACCAAGCATTGAGCTTTAAACCTCGGCGCCTTCCACCAAAAAGCGCACCCGCTTTTGCCCTTGCCACTCATCGGCGTCCAAGCGGTAAGCCAGTTTCACCCTTGCAGGCAGCGGCTCGGTGCGGCCAAACCAGATGCCGTCCACCGGCTGGCCTTGGTGTTTCATCTTGAGGGACAGGTGTTTTTCGCCCACCAAGCGTTGCGACACGATCTCGATCTCTTCGCAAAACACCGGTGGCGCAAAGCCTTGGCCCCAGACTTCGTGGTGCAGCATGTCCACCAGGTCCACCCGGCGGTATTCTGCGGGCAGTGGCCCATCGGTTTCCAGTCTGCGCTGCAGCGTGGCCGCATCCAGCCATTCCAGGGCCACTTGGTTCAGCGTCTCCTCGAACACATCCAGATGCTCTTCGGCAATGGTGCAGCCCGCTGCCATGGCATGCCCGCCAAAGCGCAGCAAAACGCCTGGGGCGCGCTTGGCCACCAGATCGAGCGCGTCGCGCAAATGAAAACCTGCGATCGAGCGGCCTGAACCCTTGAGTTCGTGCTCCTTGCCCGGCGCGCTGCTGGCCGCGAACACAAAAGTGGGGCGGTGCAGCTTGTCCTTGATGCGCGAGGCCACGATGCCCACCACGCCTTCGTGGAAGTCCGGGTCGAACACGCAAATGGCGGGCGGCGGCTCGTCGCCCTCGTCAAACAGCGACTCGGCCATCTCCATCGCCATCTCGCGCATGTCGCCCTCGATCACGCGGCGTTCGCGGTTGATCGCGTCCAGCTGCTTGGCCAGCTCGTCGGCGCGGCCCGCATCGTCGGTCAGCAGGCACTCGATGCCCAGCGTCATGTCGGCCAGACGGCCCGCGGCGTTGATGCGTGGCCCCAAAGCAAAGCCGAAGTCAAAGGTGGTGGCTTTGGCGGTTTCGCGGCTGGCGGCCCGCATCAGCGCCGACATGCCCGGGGGCAGGGCACCCGCACGCACGCGGCGCAGACCTTGCGCCACCAGGCGGCGGTTGTTGGCATCGAGCTTGACCACGTCGGCCACGGTGCCCAAAGCCACCAGCGGCAGCAGGGCGTCTAGCCGCGGTTGGTTGCTGGCATCAAAAATACCGCGCTGGCGCAGCTCGGCACGCAGGGCCAGCAACACGTAAAACATCACGCCCACACCGGCGATGGATTTGCTGGTGAAACTGCATCCGGGCTGGTTGGGGTTGACGATGACGTCGGCCGTGGGCAGTTCGCTGCCCGGCAAATGGTGGTCGGTGACCAGCACCTGCAGGCCCAGGGCTTGTGCGGCTTGCACGCCCGCCACGCTGGCGATGCCGTTGTCCACCGTGATCAACACATCAGCCCCTTGTGCGTGCACCCGCTCGGCAATCGGCGGTGTCAGGCCGTAACCGTCCACTACCCGGTCGGGCACCAGATAGCGCACGTTCTGGGCGCCCAGCATGCGCAGACCGCGCACGCCGACGGCGCAGGCGGTCGCGCCATCGCAGTCGTAATCGGCCACGATGCACAAGCGCTTGTTTTGCGCGATGGCATCGGCCAAGAGCTTGGCCGCCTCCAGGGTGCCCATCATGCCGGCCGGAGGCAGCAGCAGGTTCAGCGCGTCGTCGAGTTCGTCTTTGGATTGCACGCCACGGGCGGCATACAAGCGGGCCAGCAAGGGGTGGATGCCCGCTTGTTCCAGCGCCCAGGCGCTGCGGGGGGGCACATCTCGGGTGAGCAAATTCATGGGGCGGTCAGTTGGTGATGAGGGCTTGAAGTGCCGCAGCAGGGGAAGGTTTGTTGAACAGCCGGGTGATTTTTTGGTGCCAAGCGGCAGGGGCAGCAGTGTAGGTGTGGGCCGCGTGTTCGCTGCACAAACTGAGGGTGATTTGACCGGTGGTCTGCAGGTGTTGTAAGGCATCGGCCACGGCCGTGGCATCCAGGTGTTGCCAAGCTTGGCGCCAAGCCTGCACATCCCCCCTCAAGGCACTGCTGCGCAGGGTGTCTGGCATCTTCACGGCTGGGGTCGCCGAGTTGAATTGGCCACGCAAGACGCCAGCGCCATGCAACCAGAACGCGTTCACGGTGTGCTGTCTGCGGGCCTCGCGTGCGTCGTTCACCGGGTGGTTGTAAAGCAGCATCTGCATTTCGCTTTGCAGGCGCTGAAACGGCCTTGTGGCCGGATGGTCTGGCATCCAATTTTTGACATTTTGGCCGATCACGCGGTCCAACGAAACGGTGGGCAGATCGGTCAACAGCGCGCCCTGAACGTGCCATTGCAAAGCGCTTTGCCAAGTCACTTGCAAGCCGTCTTCCAATAAAAACGCTTGCATGGCCTGCAGCAATTGCTGGGATTCTTCGTCCGACAGGTGCAAATGCTCTGGGTCGGCCATGACCACTTGGTCCATGCCGATTTGCCAGTGGCAGGGCGTCATCCAAGCTTGGGGTACGGGGTCGACTTGACCGGGGAGGCTGTCTTGGGAAGATGGCTTGTTTTGCCAAGCTGCCCAAGGCAAGGAGAGGGCATCGTGCGCCCAACCCAGGGTTTGAGCCCGCAGCCGCTCATGCGGCATGTGCAGGGCCATGTGGGTATCGGCGTCCAGCAAGGTTTGTTGGTGCTGTAGCCGACCGAGCAGGGCTTGCAATTGGGGCAGCTCTAAACCGGCGAAGACCTCAGGGCCGGTGAGGGCGTGGCTGGCCGCATAAGGAAGGATCAGGTGCATGGGCGTGGATTGTCGCAGTTGCTCAGTCCGCACTGCACAATATGGGGCTATGTCTTGGATCAAAAACATTCCCTACGAGCTGGCGCTCGGCTGGCGCTACACGCGTGCAGGCCGCGCCACTCGGCGCAATGGCTTCATTTCCTTCATTTCGGGGGTGTCCATGATGGGCATTGGCCTGGGTGTGGCGGCGCTCATCATTGTGCTGAGCGTGATGAACGGCTTCCAAAAAGAAGTGCGCGACCGCATGCTCGGTGTGGTGTCGCACATCGAGGTTTACGCGGTGGATGCCGCTGCGGTTGCCGATATGCCTGCATTGCTGAAGCGCCTGAAAGCGCACCCCCAAGTGCTGGGCGCCGCACCTTTTGTGACCGCGCAGGCCTTGCTGGCGCGCGGCGAGGACATGAAAGGTGTGCTGGTGCGCGGCATAGACCCTGCGCTGGAGCCCGAGGTCAGTGATTTGTCGATCGACACACAGGTGGGGGTGCTCCAGCGCCTGCTGCCCGGCGAATTCAGCCTGGTGCTGGGCCGCGATTTGGCCAACAACATGGGCTTGCAAAGTGGCGATCCGGTGACACTCGTCTCGCCGTCCGGCCAGGTCACGCCTGCGGGCGTGGTGCCGCGCATGAAGCAAATGGGCGTTGTGGGTACTTTTTCTTCGGGACACTACGAATACGATTCTGCCTTGGCCTTGATGCACGTCGAGGACGCTGTTCGGATGTTCCGGTTGGAAGGCCCCAGCGGCGTTCGTCTGAAGCTGCGCGATTTGCACCAAGCGCGTGAGGTGGCGCGTGACCTTCAACTGGATTTGGGACCAGGCTTTTTTGTGCGCGACTGGACGCAGCAAAACAAAACTTGGTTTGCGGCTGTTCAGGTCGAAAAACGCATGATGTTCATCATCCTCACCCTCATCGTGGCCGTGGCCGCTTTCAATTTGGTCAGTACCTTGGTGATGACGGTGACGGACAAACGGGCCGACATCGCGATCTTGCGAACGCTGGGGGCCAGTCCGCGCAGCATCATGGGCATTTTTGTTGTGCAAGGTGCCACCGTGGGTGTGATTGGCACGATGAGCGGTTTGTTGCTGGGCCTTTTGGTGGCCTTCAACATCGACGTGATCGTGCCCGCGCTGGAGACACTCTTTAACGCCAGCTTTTTGCCGCGTGACATCTACCTCATCAGCCGCATGCCGAGCGAGCCCCTGGCCAGTGACATCTGGCCGGTCGCCATCATCTCCTTGGTGCTGGCTTTTGTGGCCACGCTCTACCCCAGTTGGCGTGCCAGCCAAGTCAACCCAGCAGAGGCGCTGCGCTATGAATGACACCCAAAGCACGGTGGTGCTTCAGGCTCAGGGTCTGACCAAGCGCTTCACCGAAGGCCGTTTGGACGTGACCGTTTTGCAAGGCGTGGACTTGACGGTGCACTCGGGCGAGACGCTCGCCATCGTGGGCGCTTCGGGTTCGGGCAAAAGCACCTTGCTGCATTTGCTGGGCGGGCTGGATGCGCCCACACAAGGCTCGGTACAGCTCAAGGGCCAGTTGTTGTCGGCCCTGAGCGCGACCGAGCAAGGCCAGTGGCGCAACCGCTATTTGGGCTTTGTTTACCAGTTTCACCATTTGCTGCCCGAGTTCAGCGCACTCGACAACGTGGCCATGCCGCTGTGGATTCGCCGGCAGGACCGTGCCGAAGCTGCCGCCTTGGCCACCGGCTGGCTGCAGCGCGTGGGCCTGGGTGAGCGCCTGCACCACCGCCCATCGGAATTGTCGGGTGGCGAGCGCCAGCGCGTGGCCTTGGCCCGCGCTTTGGTCAACGACCCGGCCTGCGTCTTGGCCGACGAGCCTACAGGCAACTTGGACCGCGAAACGGCTGACGGCGTATTTGCCTTGATGCTGCAACTGGCCCGAGAGCGCGGAACCGCCTTTGTGGTGGTCACGCATGACCCGGCATTGGCCGCTCGCTGCGACCGGCAGTTGCACCTGGTCAAGGGTGTTTTGCAAGCGCCCGTCTGATTCTTCAAAGCCTCCATGTGGATCGACACGCACTGCCACCTGGACGCGGCCGAGTTTGCCGCCGACCGCGATCCGGTCCGCGAAGCGGCCCAACGTGCCGGCGTGACGCGCTGCGTGATCCCCTCTGTGCACGCGGCCCACTGGCCCCAAGTGGCGCAATTGGCCCAGCGGCATGGCGACGCTTACGCCTTGGGCATCCACCCCCTGTATGTGCCACAAGCGCAAGAATCGGATCTGCTGGCGCTGGACCACGCTTTGTCCGAGCGCAGCGGCGATCCGCGCTTGGTGGCCGTGGGTGAGATCGGTTTGGACTTTTTTGTGCCCGAGCTTTGTACGCCGCCCATGCGCCAACGCCAGTGGTTGTTTTACAGGGGGCAACTCGGGCTCGCGCAAAAACACGGTTTGCCCGTCATCTTGCATGTGCGGCGCTCGGCCGATTGGTTGCTCAAAGGCTTGCGCCAGTGCCCGGTGGTTTCTGGCATTGCGCATGCGTTCAATGGCAGCACGCAACAGGCGCAGGCCTTTGTGGACAGGGGCTTTGCGCTGGGCTTTGGCGGCACGCTCACCTATGAGCGCTCATTGCAGCTGCGCCGCTTGGCCTGCGAGCTGCCTTTGAGCGCTTTGGTGCTGGAGACCGATGCACCCGACATTCCGCCGCAATGGCTTTACCAAACCGCCGAGCAGCGGGCGCTGGGTGCAACACAGGGGCGCAACAGCCCGGCCGAGTTGCCCCGCATCGCGCAAGTACTTGCCGACTTGCGCGACCTGTCGCTGGCCGACTTGGCGGTGGCCTCCTGCGGTAATGCCCGCCGTGCCTTGCCCAAGTTGGCCGGTCTGTAACATCTCGCGCCATGACCCGAAAAAAATCCTCTGCTGCCAACATCAAATTGCCCGAAGTCAATTTCTCAGAAGACGGCGCCATCCGTTACCTGCACCTGGGCACCGAATGGATTCAGGGCTCGATGTTTTTGGACCGACCCTACGACATTGAACTGGAATATGTGCAGCGCATGTTCGGCTGGCTCTTGTTCATGCCTCCCAGCGAAGTCAAGGGCGCACACGCCATGCAGCTGGGCTTGGGCGCAGGCACCATCACCAAGTTTTGTTACAAAAAACTCAAGATGACCTGCACGGCCGTGGAATTGAACCCGGGCGTGCTGCATGCTTGCCGAGGATGGTTTCGCTTGCCGCCTGACGACGCGTCTTTGCGTGTGGTGCTGGCCGATGCGTCGCTTGAAATTCAAAAGCCAGAGTGGCTGGGTACGGTGGATGCGCTTCAGGTCGACCTGTACGACGATGAGGCCGCTGCACCTGTTTTGGATTCGTTGGATTTTTACCGCCACTGCCGCGAATTGCTGACCCCACAAGGGATCATGACCGTCAACTTGTTCGGCCGCTCTTCGAGCTATGCCGAGAGTTTGGCCAAAATTTCTGCAGCGTTTGGCGAAGACGCCATCTGGGCCTTCAAGCCCACCCGCGAGGGCAATGCCATCGTGTTGGCACAACGCACGCCCAGCCGCCCATCCCGAGAGGCCCTCCAGCAAGCGGCCTCTGCGATTGAAGAAAAGTGGGGCTGGCCAGCCGCGAAATGGCCCCAAGTTTTCAAACCCTTGACCCGTTAAAGTGGTTTTTGGGCTTTACAAGGCCCTGAATATCAGGGTAAACCATAGGCCGGTCACCCCCGGGACATAGGTGTAACCCACATCACTTTGGCAAGTGGATTCCCGCAGAATTGCGCCAACTCAAATCAGAGGAGCGCTATCGTGATCATCAAGAGTCAAAAAGACTTTTTCTCCGGACTGCTGTACGCCTGCGTCGGCGGTGCGTTTGCCATCGGTGCCACCGGTTACAAAATCGGCACCAGTGCACGCATGGGCCCCGGCTTCTTCCCCTTGCTGTTGGGCGTGATTTTGGCCCTCATCGGTCTTTACATCATGTTCAAGGCCATGGTCGTCAAAACACCCGATGGCGACAAGATTGGTTCATGGGCCTGGAAGCCCTTGGTCTTCATCATTGCGGGCAACGTGCTGTTTGGCATTTTGCTCGGCGGTTTGCCCAGTTGGGGTGTACCGGCCATGGGTTTGGTTGTGGCCATCTTTGGCACCACCTTTGTGGTGAGCTTGGCGGGTGACACCTACAAGGTCAAGGAAGTGGCCATCTTGGCCACCATTTTGTCCATCGGTTGCTACTGCGCGTTCGTGTTGCTCTTGAAGCTGCAGTTCCCAGTTTGGCCCACCTTCATCACCGGTTGAGGAGAAATAATTCATGGACTTGTTTGACAATCTCGCGCTCGGTTTTGGGGTGGCGTTCACCTTCCAAAACCTGATTTACGCTTTCATCGGTTGCTTGTTGGGCACCTTGATTGGTGTGTTGCCTGGCGTGGGCCCCGTGGCCACCATCGCCATGCTCTTGCCTGCCACTTATGCGTTGCCACCCATTGCGGCCTTGATCATGCTGGCCGGTATTTATTACGGCGCGCAGTACGGCGGCTCCACCACCGCCATTTTGGTGAACCTCCCGGGCGAAGCGTCCTCTGTGGTGACCATGATTGACGGTTACCAAATGGCCCGCAAAGGCCGTGCGGGTCCAGCCCTGGCCGCTGCCGGCATGGGTTCGTTCTTTGCAGGTTGAGTGGGCACCTTGATCTTGGCGGCTTTTGCTGCGCCCTTGACTGAAGTGGCTTTCAAGTTCGGCCCTGCCGAGTATTTCTCTCTGATGGTCTTGGGTTTGATCGGCGCCGTTGTTTTGGCTTCGGGCTCTTTGATCAAGGCGGTCGGCATGATCGTTTTGGGCCTGCTGATGGGCCTGATCGGTACCGATGTGAACTCCGGTGTGGCGCGCTACAGCTTTGACATCCCTGAGTTGACCGACGGCGTGGGCTTCATCGTGATTGCCATGGGCGTGTTTGGCTACGGCGAAATCATCTCCAACTTGTCCAAGCCCGCGGAAGACCGTGAAGTCTTTACCGCCAAGGTTACCGGCTTGATGCCCACGGCAGAAGATTTCAAACGCATGGTGCCAGCCGTTTTGCGCGGTACCGCTTTGGGCTCGGCGCTGGGTATCTTGCCCGGTGGCGGTGCCTTGCTGGCGGCTTTTGCGGCTTACACCATCGAGAAGAAAACCAAAATCAAAGAGGGTGAAGTGCCCTTTGGTCAAGGCAACATCCGTGGTGTGGCAGCGCCTGAATCGGCCAACAATGCCGCTTCGCAAACCTCGTTCATTCCTTTGCTGACCCTGGGCATTCCGCCCAATGCGGTGATGGCTTTGATGGTGGGTGCGATGACCATTCACAACATCCAGCCTGGCCCTCAGGTCATGACCAGCAACCCCGAGTTGTTCTGGGGCCTGATCGCGTCGATGTGGCTCGGCAATGCCATGCTCATCATCTTGAACTTGCCCTTGATTGGCATTTGGATCAAGTTGCTGTCGGTGCCTTACCGTTGGTTGTTCCCCGCCATTGTGTTGTTCTGTGCTATTGGCGTTTACTCGACCAACAACAACACCTGGGACATCTGGATGGTGGCCATGTTTGGCGTGATTGGTTACGTCTTCATCAAACTGGGCATGGAGCCAGCACCTTTGCTGCTGGGCTTCATCTTGGGCCCGATGATGGAAGAAAACCTGCGCCGCGCCATGCTGCTCTCGCGGGGTGACTGGAGCGTCTTTGTGACCCGTCCTTTGTCCGCCAGCTTGTTGGCGGTCGCCTTGCTGCTGTTGATCATTGTGACCTTGCCATCGATCAAGTCCAAGCGCGAAGAGGCTTTCGTCGAAGACTGATGTTTCTTTGCACTTAAGCTACAACGGCCTCTTCGGAGGCCGTTGTCTTTGGTGCGCATCATGCAGGTGCAGACCATGGTCTTGTCACTTGGGTTCAGCGCGCGCAAATGGCCTCTGAGAAAATCATTTCCCATATGGCTGCGTCAGTCATCGACCGGAACATCACCATGAAAAAACGACATCTCCTGCGTGGCCTGTGCGCCGCCACTTTGGCTGTGGCCAGCTTGGGACTGGCCCAGGCTCAGACCTACCCCACCAAGCCCGTGCGCTTGATCGTCCCTTTTCCAGCAGGCGGCGCCACCGACTTGTTTGCCCGCACTTTGTCGCAAAAGATCAGCGAAAAACTCGGCCAAACTTTGGTGGTGGAAAACCGCCCAGGTGCCGGCGGCACTTTGGGCGCCGACCTGGCTGCCAAGGCCAGCCCCGATGGCTACACGCTGCTCTTGTCCACCTCCAGCACGCACTCGATTGGCCCCAACCTGAACCCGCGCATGCCTTACGACGCGGTGCGCGACTTCACGCCCATTGCCCATTTGGGCAACGCACCCAGCATCATGCTGGTGCCCAACAACTCGCCTGCCAAAACCGTGAAGGAGTGGGTTGACTACGCCAAGAAAAACCCCGGCCGCCTGAACTACGCTTCGAGCGGCAACGGCACCATCGTGCAGTTGTCGGCCGAGCTCTTCAAGGCACAGGCCGATGTGTTCGTGGTGCACATCCCCTACAAGGGCACGGCGCTGGCCATCCCCGACCTGATTTCCGGCAAAGTGGACGTGCTGTTTGACAGCTTGCCCACCGGCATGCCGCATGTGCGCGATGGCCGCTTGCGTGCCCTGGGCGTGACCACCCTCAAACCCACGGCGCTCGCACCGGGCATCCCGGCCATCGCCGATGTTTTGCCCGGCTACGAGTCCAACACCTGGTTTGGCTTCTTTGGCCCCAAAAATCTGCCTGCCGAGGTGGTCAGCCGCATCAACACCGCGGCCAACCAGGTGCTCAAAGACCCTGAAGTGATGGACAAATTGTTGCGCTTTGGCATTGAGCCGATAGGCGGCACACCCGCCCAGTTCACCACCATGTTGGCCAGCGAATCGGCCAAGTGGAAAAAGATCATCACCGAACGCAAGATCACCTTGGATTGACATGAATTTCGATTACCAGTTCCCCTACACCAGCACCCGCTTGCCGCTGTTTGCGCGCAATGTGGTCTCGACCTCACACCCTTTGGCCGCGCAAGCCGGTTTGCGCATGATGCTCAAGGGCGGCAACGCGGTGGATGCTGCCATTGCCGCCGCCGCCGTCATCACCCTGACCGAGCCGGTCAGCTGCGGTTTGGGCTCGGATGCATTCGCCATTTTGTGGGATGGCAAAGAGCTGCACGGCCTCAATTCGTCTGGCCCGGCCCCCGCGACTTGGACGCCCGAGTACTTTCACCGCAAATACGGTGCTGAGACCAAAACACCCCCCAAGCGCGGCTTTGACTCGGTCACCGTGCCGGGTGCCGTGGCAGGTTGGGTGGCGCTGAGTGACCGCTTTGGCAAACTGCCCTTTGCAGATTTGCTGGAGCCCGCCATCGAGGTGGCCGAGCGCGGTTATCTGATTCCGGTGGTGGTGCAGCAAAAGTGGGCCGCCGCCACGCCCGAGTTGCAATCACAACCGGGCTTTGCACAAAGCTTTTTGCCCTGGGGCCGAGCGCCTCAGGTGGGCGAGCTGTTCCAATTCAAAAACGCGGCGCGGGGCCTCAAAGCCATCGCGGCCACCAAAGGCCAGGCCTTGTATGGCGGCGAGATCGCGCATGCGATTGAAAAGTTTGCCAAGGACAACGGCGGCAGCATCACCGCCAAAGACCTGGCCGATTTCAAGCCCGAGTGGGTCAAGCCCATGGCGCAAGACTACCGGGGCTACACCCTGCACGAGATCCCGCCCAACGGGCAGGGCATCGCTGCACTCATCGCCTTGGGCATCCTGTCCAACTTCGACCTGGCGAGCCACAAAGTGGACAGTGCCGATTCGCAGCATCTGCAAATCGAAGCCATGAAACTGGCCTTTGCCGACCTGTACCGCTACGTGGCCGATCCGCGCTACATGGAATTGCCACCCGAGCAAATGCTGGACCCGGCTTATCTCGCCAGCCGCGCCAAACTGATCGACATGAAAAAGGCGCAAAACTTCAAAGCGGGCAATCCGGTCAAGGGCGGCACGATTTACCTGACCGCCGCCGACGAAAACGGCATGATGATCAGCTTCATCCAGAGCAACTACATGGGCTTTGGTTCGGGCGTGGTCGAGCCCACTTATGGCATCAGCATGCAAAACCGGGGCCACGGTTTCAGCACCGATTTGCAGGGCCAAAACCCCGCCAATTTGGTGCTGCCGGGCAAGCGCCCCTTCCAGACCATCATTCCGGCCTTTGTCACCAAAGACGGCCAACCTGTGATGAGCTATGGCGTGATGGGCGGCAACATGCAGCCCCAAGGCCACATGCAAACCCTGGTGCGCATGCTGGATTACGGCCAGAACCCGCAAGCCGCGTGCGATGCACCGCGCTGGCGCTACAACACGGGCTTGAACATCAACGTCGAAGCCGCCATGAACGCCCAAACGGTGCAAGAGCTGATCGCACGCGGCCACCAGCTGGACATCATCAACGACTCTTACCAAGACTTTGGCGCGGGCCAGTTCATCTGGCGCATGGGCGATCCGGCGGTGCAGGGTTACCAGGTGGCCAGCGATCCACGCCGTGATGGGCAGGCGGTGGGCTTTTGATGCGCCGTTGGCTGCTGCACTTCGCCATGGTGGGCATGGGCACCATGGCCTGTGCCGCAGCCGCCGCGCAGCCCCTGTCATGCGGCGTGGTGCTCATGCACGGCAAGTGGGGGATGCCTCAGTCGCCTTACCTCAAACCCGTGGTTCAAAAACTCGAACCCCATTGTCAGGTCAAGCTGCTGGAGATGCCTTGGTCACGCCAACGCTTGTATGACCAGCCCTATGCCGACGCTTTGACACAAATTCGCGAGGCTGTGGCCGAACTCCGTAAAGCCGGTGTGCAGTGGGTGGCCGTGGGGGGGCAGAGTTTTGGTGCCAATGCATCCTTGGCTTACATGGCGCAAGTGGGCGATGCGGACGCCATACTGCCTTTGGCACCCGGTCATGTGCCCGAAGTTTTTTACCAAATTTCTGATGTGCGCCGCAGTGTGGATGCTGCTCGCCAGTGGGTCAAATCTGGCAAAGGCGATACCCAGGTCGAGATGACCGACATCAACCAAGGTCAACGCCGCTTGGTCAAAACCTCCGCCGCATCGTTGTGGAGTTATTTCAACCCCCAAGGCTGGGGAAATATGGGATTGAGCGCTGCGGCTTCCCGCAAGCCGGTGCCGGTTTTTTGGGCCATTGGCACCTTGGACCCTTTGCATGGTTCGGGCTCGACCGAGATTTATCAAAAGTTGCCAGCGCACGCTGACAGCCGCTATTTGGTGGTGCGTGCCAATCATGCCAATACCCCCGAAGTGTCTGCAGATGAGTTGCTCGCTTGGGTGAAAGCCCGGATCGGTCGCTGAGTGATGCAGGTTGAAGCGCCTTCCAAATTGACCATGGGTCTGATGCTGGCAGCAGCAGGCTCCATGGCTTTCAGCGGCAAGGCCATCATCGTCAAGCTGGCTTACCGCCACGGCGTCGATGCGGTCACGCTGCTCATGCTGCGGATGCTGTTTGCCTTGCCTTTTTTTCTGCTCATGGCCTGGTGGGCTGGGCGGGGCAAAGCGCCCCTGACCCGGGCCGATTGGCTGGGCGTGGTGGGTCTGGGGTTTTGCGGTTATTACCTGTCGAGCTTTCTGGATTTTTGGGGCCTCGAGTTCATCACTGCCTCGCTGGAGCGGCTGATTTTGTACCTCAACCCCACGCTCGTATTGCTGCTGGGTTGGATGTTGTTCAAAAAGCGCATCACCCAACGCCAAGGCGTGGCCATGGCCATCAGCTATTCGGGCGTTTTGCTGGTGTTTGGGCACGAGCTCGGGCTGGCAGGGCCGCACGCGGCTTGGGGTGCTTTGCTGGTCTTTTTGAGTGCGGTCACCTACGCGGTGTACCTGACCTACAGCGGCCAGTTGGTTCAACGCCTTGGCGCCTTGCGATTGGCAGGGCTGGCCACCAGCGTGGCGTGTTTTTTTTGCATCGTGCAGTTCGCATTCCTGCAGCCCATGACGGCCGTGCAGGTGCCCGAGGCGGTGTTGTGGCTGTCTTTTTTGAATGCCACGGTTTGCACCGTTTTGCCGGTCTTGTTGGTGATGATGGCCATTGAGCGCATTGGACCCGGGCTCACGGCGCAAACCGGCATGATCGGCCCGATGTCCACGCTGATGATGGGCGTGTGGATTTTGGGTGAACCTTTCAACATGTGGATCATCGCTGGGACCGTGTTGGTCCTGGGCGGTGTGTTTAGGGTCACGCGGCCTTCAGACCGCCAACCATAATGCGGCCTTTGAGCCGTATAACTTTAACTTCAGGAGATTGACATGGACTTGGGCATTGCAGGCAAATGGGCTTTGGTGGGTGGCGCAAGCAAAGGCTTGGGCTGGGGTTGCGCACGGGCTTTGGCGCTGGAGGGTGTCAACGTGGTCATGGTGGCACGCGGCGCGGAAGTGCTGAACAAAGCCGTGGACGACTTGCGTGCTGAGACGGGTGGCAAGGTGCAGTTGATTGGCGTGGCCGTGGACATCACCACCGAAGCCGGGCGCGAAGCCATCTGGAACGTGGCGGGTGGCCCCGGCAAAGACTACGACATCGTGGTGACCAACGCAGGCGGCCCGCCGCCTGGCGACTTCCGCGACTGGAACCGCGAGGCCTGGCTCAAAGCCATCGACGGCAACATGCTCACCCCGATTGAACTGATCAAGGCCACCGTGGACCGCATGGCCGCACGCGGCTTTGGCCGCATCATCAACATCACCAGCAGCGCCGTGAAGGCCCCTATCGATGTGCTGGGCCTGTCCAACGGCGCACGCAGCGGCCTGACGGGCTTTGTGGCCGGTGCTTCGCGCAGCGCCATTGCCGCCAAAGGCGTGACCATCAACAACTTGTTGCCCGGCAAATTCGACACCGACCGCATCCGCGCCACGCTGCCCGCCATGGCGCAAAAGCAAGGCAAAACGGTCGAAGAGTTGCGCGTGATCCAGCAAGCCCAAATCCCCGCTGGCCGCTACGGCAACCCCCAAGAGTTCGGTGCCATCTGCGCCTTCTTGTGCAGCCAGCACGCGGCCTACATGACAGGCCAAAACGTGTTGGCCGATGGTGGGGCTTACGCCGGGACGTATTGAAGACACGCACTGGTTTTTAGCGGCGCATCCACTGGCGATGGTTCGCCGCGCATGTTGATGCTCTCGCCCCTCACTCCAGCAAGTCTGCTTCGGTACGCACCAGATCGTTCCAAATGGTCTGGAAGTGCAGCCAGCCGATGTATTCGCTGCCGACGTGTTCGCGGCTGTAGCGGGCGCGGTCTGGGGGCACCAGGCGTGGGGTTTGGCCTGTGGCCATCACGGCCAGTTGTTGCTTGCAGCAGCGCTCCAGCGCGATGAACCAAAAGGCTGCGGCCTCGATGCTGTGTCGGCTGGCGGTGAACAGGCCATGGTTTTGGTGGATGGCGGCTTTGACGCCCTTGAACCAATCGGCCACCTTCAGGCCGGCCTTGACCTCGACCGCCACTTGACCGGCTTCGTCGCCAATGACCACATGGTCTTCAAAGA
Source organism: Limnohabitans sp. Rim28 (assembly GCF_000293865.2). Lineage (GTDB taxonomy): Bacteria > Pseudomonadota > Gammaproteobacteria > Burkholderiales > Burkholderiaceae_C > Limnohabitans_A. The sequence goes on from NZ_ALKN02000003.1 coordinate 62,495, forward strand.
AAGCCGCCGCGTCTTGCGAGATGGGCAGCAGCGGCTGGCCGAGCGAGGCGAAGGCCGTGCCGTACACCGTGTGCGCATGGCACATGGCCAGGATGTCGGGGTGCGCCTCGTGCACGGCGGCGTGCAGCACAAACCCGGCGCGGTTGACCGCATAGTCGCCCTCGATCACTTGACCCTGGTGGTCCACCAAGATCAGGTTGGACACCTTGACCTGCGCAAAGTGCACCGCCATGGGGTTGGTCCAGTACAGGTGCGGGCGCTCAGGGTCGCGGATGGTCAGGTGCCCGGCAAAGCCGTAGTCCAACCCGGCGCGGGCAAAGGCCCGGCAAGCCCCGGCCAGGCGCTCTTTGAGGTACTGGCGGTGCTGGGCATGGTTGTCAAAACTGGGGATGCCCGGGAACAGCAAACCGGCTTGATCGGGTTGGTAAATCGACACCTTGGGCTCGGTCAAGGGGTCAAAGCGGTGCTCTGAGGGCAAAAAATGGTGGGTGCTCACGGGTGGTCCTGAAAAACGAAAGGGCTTGAAACCCGATATTCGCCCGATTGGTGTGCCTTGACAAACGGTGAATGCTCATGGAAACATGAGATCAATTCATCTGAAAACCATTCGCATGAGAAATCTTCCACCTTTAGCCCGCTTGCGCACCTTCGAAGCGGCTGCGCGCCTGCAGAGTTTTGCTTTGGCCGCGCAAGAGCTGCACCTGACGCCTTCGGCCATCAGCCACCAGATCCGCGATTTGGAAAAGTACTTTGGGCGGGCGCTCTTCGAGCGCCATCACCGCCAAGTGCAGACCACGCGGGAGGGGCAGCGTCTGTTTGAGAGCCTGGACCGTTTGTTTGGCGCCCTCGAAGCCAGTTGCGCCGAGGTGCAGTTGCCCACGCAGGACCAGGTGCTGGCGGTGCACTGCGCGCCCAGTCTGGCGCTCAAGTGGCTGGGCCCGCGCTTACCCAGTTTCATGGCCTTGAACCCCACGGTCAACATCCGGCTGACCACGGGGGCCGAGCCGCTGGATTTGGGGGCGCAGCGCGAGATCGATGTCACCATCTCCTATGGCCCGCCACGCCACAGCGCCGGGCTCGATGTTTGCGCCTTGGGTGATGAGCACATCGCACCTCTGGTGGCCCCGCTCCTGCTGCAGCGCGACGAGTCGCCCGAGCAGTTGCTGGCCCGTTGGCCTTTGATCGATTCGCAGCTCAGCCCCGTGGGCTGGCCGCAGTGGTTTGCCTTCCACGACCTGTTGATGCCGGTACGTCCAAGACCGTCTTTTGACCGTGCGGCCATGGCGATTGCAGCGGCGGTCGACGGCATGGGGGTGGCGCTGGAGAGTACGCGACTGGCCGCGCGCGAGATCGAGCGTGGCGAGTTGGTGGTGTTGGGCGCAGACGGCTGGCCCGCCTTGGTGCGCCCGGTGCATTTCATGAGCGTGCGCCAAACCGACCGCGCACGCGGTGCCACATTGGCCTTTGTGCAGTGGATGCAAGCGCAAGCGGGGTTGGGCGATTCAGCGCCTTGAGGACACCCAGATCCCACCAATGATCAACGCAAAGGCCAGCGCGTGAAACAGTTGTGGCAACTCGCCCAAAAAGGCGGCTGAGAAGATGGCCGCAAAGAGCGGGGTGAGGTTGGCAAAAAAGCCGGCCACCGCCGGGCCTGCCTGCTGGACGCCCAGCCCCCAACAGCGGTAGGCCAGCACGGCCGGACCCACGGCCACAAAAGCCAACGCGGCGATCAGTGGCCAGCCCCAGGTGATCTGCGCATCGGTCAGGCCCCATTCCATGCCCGCGAACAGGCCGGACCATGCCAAGCCAAAGACCACTTGCGCCAGCAAAAACGCTGCCCAGTCTTTGCGAATGGCCTCGGGCTCGTCACGGCGGGTGAGCATCCAGCTGTACCAAGACCAGCAGGCCGTGGCCAGCAAGATGAACAGATCACCCACCACCAAACGCACGGCCATGAGCTGTGTCCAGTCGCCCCGCGAGAGCACCACCAACACGCCCACAATCGACAACACCGCCCCATAGACTTGGGCCCGCCGCACCGGCGCCTGAAAAAACAGGGCGCCAATGCCCAGCATCCACACCGGACCACTGGCGGCCACCAGGGTCACGTTCAGCGGCGTGGAGGTTTGCAGGGCCAGGTATTGCAGCGCGTTGTAGCAGCCCACGCCCAACAAACTGAGCAAGGCAAAACGCCGCCAGTGGGCCCACAGGCCGCTGCTGCGCCGCAGCACCCAAGCCGCCAAGGGCAGCAAGATCACGAAGGCCACGGCCCAGCGCAAAAAGTTGAGGGTGATCGGGGGCACCAAGTCGGTGACCAAGCGGCCGACCACGGCATTGCCCGCCCAGAGCAATGGGGGCACCGTCAGGAGCAAAGCGGTGACGGGAGAAAGTTTTTGAGACATGCGGCACTTTAGCGATGTTCGGGTTTTCCCGCTGTCGCCCAGCTGTCCCCACCCCGGACTCCGGCATGAGATTCGTGGCAAAGTCACGCACAGTTTGTAATCAACCCTACAGGAGAATTTCCCATGAGCCTTGCAGTCCAGATCGACCAAAACGGCGGTCCCGAAGTCATGAAGTTGGTCGACGTCACGGTCGGTGAACCCGGCCCCGGCGAGATCCGCATCCGCCACAAGGCCATTGGCCTGAACTTCATTGACGTCTACCAGCGCGGTGGTTTGTACCCACTGCCCATGCCCCTCAAATTAGGCATGGAAGGGTCGGGCGTGGTCGAAGCTGTGGGCGAGGGCGTGACGCACCTGAAAGTGGGCGATCGCGCAGCGTATGCCAGCCAGCCACCCGGCAGCTACTGTGAAGTGCGCGTGATGCCCGCCAAGTGCGTGTGCAAGTTGCCCGATGCGATTTCCTTCGAAACCGGCGCGGCCATGATGCTCAAGGGCCTGACCGCGCAATACCTGCTCAAGCGCACGCTGCCCCAAGGCGGCCTCAAAGCCGGTGACTTTGTGTTGTTCCATGCTGCTGCGGGTGGCGTGGGCCTGATCGCTTGCCAGTGGGCCAAGGCCCTGGGCCTGCGCTTGATTGGCACTGCCGGCAGCGATACCAAATGCGCTTTGGCTTTGGCCAATGGTGCCGAGTTTTGCATCAACTATGCCACCGAAGATTTCCAGGCCAAGGTCAAAGAGATCACCGGTGGCAAAGGCGTCAAAGTGGTTTACGACTCGGTGGGCAAAGACACTTGGGACAAATCACTGGATTGCTTGGCCCCCTTTGGTTTGATGGCCAGTTTTGGCAATGCCTCAGGCCCTGTGGCCCCGTTTGCGCCGGGCATCCTCGGACCCAAGGGTTCGATCTATGTGACGCGCCAAACCCTGTTCAGCCACATCACCACCCGCGAGAACACGCAGGCCATGGCCGATGATTTGTTCGAAGCCGTGACCAGTGGCAAGGTCAAGATCCACATCGAGCAGACCTTTCCCTTGGCAAAAATTCAGGACGCACACATCGCTCTGGAAGCCCGCAAAACCACGGGTTGCACCATCATCACTTTGTGATGTGCGGTATCGGTGCTCTGGTACCGATCGCTTGGGCTGGCCCATAAAAAAACCGCTGACTTGTAAGAGTCAGCGGTTTTTTTTGGTTCAAACGCAGGATCAAGCGGCCAGCTTGGCCTTGGGCGCAATCGTTTCGAGCGCGCCGCGCAACAGCTGCAAGGTGCGCGGCACATCGTGCCATTTGTCCAAACCAAACAAGCCCATGCGGAAGGTGCGGAAGTCGGCCGGTTCATCGCACTGCAGCGGCACACCTGCAGCGGTTTGCAGGCCCAACGCCAGGAACTTCTTGCTGCTCTGGATGTCCGGGTCGGTGGTGTAGCTCACCACCACGCCTGGGGCTTCAAAGCCGGGCGCTGCCACACTGGGGAAACCGTGCTCCAAGAGCAATGAGCGCACTTGGCGGCCCAAGGCCATCTGCTCGTCACGCACTTTGGCAAAGCCATAGGCTTCGGTTTCCAACATGGTTTCTTGCAAGCGCTGAAGCGCGTCCGTGGGCAAAGTGGTGTGGTACATGTGGGCCCCACTTTCGTAGGTTTCCATCACTTGCAGCCACTTTTTGAGATCCATCGCAAAGGTGGTGCTGGTGGTGGCATCAATGGCTTGGCGGGCGCGTTCGCTCAACATGACCATGGCGCAGCAAGGCGAGCTGCTCCAGCCTTTTTGCGGTGCGCTGATCAACACGTCTACGCCGGTGGCCTTCATGTCCACCCACATGGCGCCCGAGGCGATGCAGTCCAGCACAAACAAACCACCCACCGCGTGCACCGCATCGGCCACAGCTTTCAGGTAGTCGTCGGGCAGGATCATGCCGGCCGAAGTTTCCACATGCGGGGCAAACACCAAAGCAGGTTTTTCTGCGGCGATGGCGGCGGTCACTTCTGCGATCGGGGCCGGGACCCAAGCGGATTGGGCGTGGTCCGTGACGCGGCGGGCCTTGAGCACGCTGTGGCTTTTGGGAATGCGGCCCATGTCAAAAATTTGCGTCCAGCGAAAGCTGAACCAGCCATTGCGGATCACCATGACATGCTGGTCGGTGGCAAATTGTCGGGCGACAGACTCCATGCCAAAGGTGCCGCTGCCAGGAACCAAAGCGACCGAATGGGCACCGTAGACGGTTTTCAGCATGCGCGAGATGTCGGTCATCACGCCGCCAAAGCGCTTGGACATGTGGTTCAGGGCGCGGTCGGTGTAGACCACCGAAAACTCAAGCAGACCATCGGGGTCAATGTGGGGCAACAATCCGGGCATGGGGATCTCCGTGTTTTTCAATCAGGGGGGATGAGCTTACCTGAGTTCGCCCCGTTGGGTTGTGATGAGCCTTTGGCGGGTGTGTCTCAGCGACCGCGCCGCACGCGCAGGATTTCATCCAGGATCAGCAGGGCTGCGCCCACGCTGATGCCGGCATCGGCCACGTTGAAGGCCGGGAAGTGCCAAGCACCCCAGTAAAAGTCCAGAAAGTCGACCACATAGCCGTGCAGCAGGCGGTCCACCACATTGCCAATCGCCCCGCCCAAAATGAGCGAGATGGCCAAGCTGAAGAGTTTTTGGCCGGGATGCGACCAGAGCATCCAGACCATGAAGATGGCCGCTGCCACGCCAATGCCGGTGAAAAACCAGCGCTGCCAGCCGCCTGCACCCGCCAAGAACGAGAATGCCGCACCGTGGTTGTGCACCCGCACCAAGTTGAAAAACGAGGTGATCGGGGTGCTGTCGCCCAGCTGGAAAGCGCCCAGTACCAGCACCTTGGTGAATTGGTCGAGCACCAGCACCAACAGGGCCATGCCCAGCCAGAGCACCATGCCCTGGCTTTTGCTGGCGTGGCTTTTGCCAATTTTTTTGCTGCTGGCCATGGGTTTGCCTTGTCTGGGTTGTGCGTGAATGTCAGGCCACGCTGCGTGTTTCGCCAGTGCCGTGCAAGTTGCTCACGCAGCGCCCGCAAATCGTGGGGTGTGCGGCATCAAGGCCCACGTCGTCGGCGTAATGCCAGCAGCGCTCGCATTTGGTGGCTTGGCTGGCCACCACTTGCACGGCCAGTGGGTCTCCTGCCTGCAACGTCACTTTGGAGGTGATGAACACGAACTTGATGTCTGCACCCAAGCTGGCCAGCAGGGCGTGGTCAGCGGCGGGTGCGGTCAGTGTGATCTCCGCTTGCAAGGAAGCACCCACTTGACCTGCGGTGCGCAGGTTTTCAATGTCCTTGTTCACCAGGTCGCGGATCTCGCGGATGCGGCCCCATTTGCCAAGCAGCGTGGCATCGGCCGCGCCGAAGTCGGTGAAGGTTTCCAAGAAGATGGATTCGGACTTGCCAAATGTTGTCCAAGCTTCTTCGGCTGTGAAGGACAAGAACGGCGCCATCCAGCGCAGCATGCCGTGGGTGATGCGGTACAGCGCCGTTTGGGCACTGCGGCGGGCCAGGCTCTTGGGTGCGGTGGTGTACAGGCGGTCCTTGAGCACGTCCAGATAAAACGCGCCCAGGTCTTCCGAGCAATAAATCTGCAGCTTGGACACCACGGGGTGAAACTCGTAAGCGTCAAAGTGGGCGCGGATGTCGGCTTGCAGTTGCGCGGCACGCGCCAGCGCAAAGCGGTCGATCTCCAGCAGCTGGTCGTCGGGCACGGTGTCTGTGGCCGGGTCAAAGTCGCTCACGTTGGCCAGCAAAAAGCGCAGCGTGTTGCGGATGCGGCGGTACGAGTCCACCACGCGAGCCAGGATTTTGTCGTCGATGTTCAGATCGCCCGAGTAGTCGGTGCTGGCCACCCACAAGCGCACGATTTCCGCGCCCATCTTGGAGGTGATGGTTTGTGGCTCGACGGTGTTGCCCAGCGACTTGCTCATCTTGCGGCCCTGGCCGTCGGTGGCAAAGCCGTGGGTCAGAAGACCCCGGTAAGGGGCACGGTCGTAAAGGGCACAACCCAGCAGCAGCGAGCTGTGGAACCAGCCGCGGTGCTGGTCGTGGCCTTCCAGGTACAGGTCGGCTTCAGGGCCTTGGGCATGGAAAGGCGCCACGCCGTAGGCGTCTTTGTGGCTGGTGCGCAGCACATGCTGGAAGGTGGAGCCAGAGTCGAACCAGACCTCCAGGATGTCGGTGCTCTTGGTGTAGTGCGGGGCGTCGGCTGCGCCCAAAATCTCTTCCACCGTCACGCGGCTCCAGGCTTCGATGCCGCCTTTTTCCACGATGTCAGCGGCCTGGTCCAGGATGGCCATGGTGTTGGGGTGCAGTTCACCCGAGTCCTTGTGCAGGAAGAAGGGCACCGGGACGCCCCAGCTGCGCTGACGCGAGATGCACCAGTCGGGACGGTTGGCGATCATGTCGCGCAAACGGGATTGGCCATTTTCGGGGTAGAACTGGGTTTGTTCGATCGCGTCGAGTGCCAGCTGGCGCAGGGTCTTGGGCGCTTTGTCTTGGGTGAACACGCCTTCGCCCTCGTCCATGCGCACAAACCATTGGGCAGCGGCGCGGTAAATCACGGGGGTTTTGTGGCGCCAGCAATGTGGGTAGCTGTGGGTGATGGTCACAGTGGACAGCAAGCGACCCGCATGGCGCAGCGCGTCCAGCACCACGGGAATGGCTTTCCAGATGTGCAGCCCGCCAAACAGCGGGAAGTCTTCGGCATAGGTGCCGTTGCCTTGCACCGGGTTCAGGATGTCGTCGTATTTCAGGCCATTGGCAATGCAGGAGTTGAAGTCGTCCACGCCGTAAGCGGGCGACGAGTGCACCAGGCCCGTGCCGTCGCTGTCGCTGACGTATTCGGCCAAGTAAACGGGTGACAGGCGCTTGTAGCCTGCATCCACGTCATGGAGCGGGTGGCGGAAATTCAGGCCGCCCAGCGCCGTACCTTTGGCCGTGGCCAGCACGGTGCCGCCTTGCAGGCCAAAGCGCTCCAGGCATTTGTCGACCAGCGACTCGGCCAGCACCAGGCAACCTTTGTCGGTTTGCACCAGCGCATAGGTCAGCTCGGGGTGGGCGTTCAGGGCTTGGTTGGCAGGGATGGTCCAGGCGGTGGTGGTCCAGATCACGGCAAAGCCGCTTTGCCCAGCGGGAAGTGCATGGAGGCCAAAGGCCGCAGCCAATTTGGCCGCGTCGTCGGTTTCAAAGGCCACGTCCAGCGTGTCGCTTTGTTTGTCCTGGTATTCGATCTCGAATTCGGCGAGCGACGATCCGCAGTCAAAGCACCAGTAAACAGGCTTGAGGCCACGGTACACAAAGCCGCGCTCGATCACGCGTTTGAAGGCGCGGATTTCACCGGCCTCGTTGGCCGGGTCCATGGTCCGGTAAGGGCGTTCCCAGTCGCCGAGTACCCCGAGGCGTTTGAAGTCTTCGCGCTGTTGGCCAATTTGCTCTGTGGCAAAGGCGCGGCTTTTGGCCTGCATGTCGTCTCTGGAGAGCTTGCGGCCGTGCAGTTTTTCGATGGCGTTTTCGATCGGCAAGCCATGGCAATCCCAACCGGGGATGTATTGCGCATCAAAGCCCGCCAATTGCTTGGACTTGACGATCATGTCCTTGAGCACTTTGTTGAGCGCGTGGCCGATGTGCAGCTTGCCGTTGGCGTAGGGCGGCCCGTCGTGCAGCACAAACAGCGGTGCGCCTTGGCGGGCAGCACGCAGTTTTTTGTACAAACCACCGTCGTTCCACGCGCTCACCCAGCCCGGCTCGCGCTTGGGCAGGTCGCCGCGCATCGGGAAAGGGGTGTCCATCATGTTGATGCGGGTGTCGGGGTTCTGGCTTTTGTCGGTCATGGTGCGTCAAGTCGAGAGGGCTTCGACAAGCTCAGCCCGAGCGGCGGGCCGTTCGGAGAGTAAAGGGACAGGGGTGGGCCGTTTTTTCGTTCGCCCTGAGCCTGTCGAGGGCGGCAAACGAGGGCCAGAGCGTCAAATTCGGTCGCGGGTGGTTTGGCGGCTGGTTTCACCGTGGCGCGAGGCAAACCACGCTTGCGCGTCGTCGCAGTCTTTGGCGATGCCCTTTGTCAAGGCGTCCAGACCGTCGTATTTGAGTTCGTTGTGTAATTTATGCAGCAAGTCCACCCGAATGATTTTACCGTAGCCCCCCTCGGGCCCGAGCTGGGCGGGCCAGTCGAAGGCATGGGTTTCCAGAAGCACGCGGCCGCCGTTGACATCGTTCGGGTCGAGTGAAGGGCGGATGCCCAAATTGGCCACGCCCTTCAAGGGCTGATCGGCCAAGCCATGCACCTCAACCACAAAGATGCCGCTGGCCGCGGGCTTCCAGTGCGAAAAGCGCAAATTCAGGGTGCGAAAGCCGTCGCCTGCGCCCTGCGTTGTGGCGGCCAACTCGCGACCCAGTTTGCGCCCGTGCACCACATGGCCGCTGATGCTGTAGGGCCGTCCCAGCAGGGCCTGCACAGCGGCCATGTCACCCCGGTTCAGCGCTTCGCGCACGGCCGAGCTGGACACGCGCAGGCCACGCACCTCGTAGCTGTTCATGCGCGCCACGTCAAAGCCCAGGTTTTGCCCGGCAGCATCGAGCATGGCGTAGTCGCCCGCGCGCTGGGTGCCAAAACGGAAATCATCGCCCACCAGCACATAGCGCACGCCCAGGCCGCGCACCAGCACCTGCTGAATGAAGTCTTGGGGTGACTGGCTGGCCAGTCGTGCGTCAAAGGGCAGGACCACCACTTGGTCCACGCCGCAGCGCTCAAGCTCTTGCAATTTGTCGCGCAGCGTGGCGATGCGCGCTGGGGCCAAATCGGGCTGACTCAGTGCTTTGGCAAAGTAGTCGCGTGGGTGCGGCTCGAAGGTCATGACGCAGCTGGGCACGCCCCGGTGAGCGGCTTCGCTGCGCAACAGCGCCAGCATGGCTTGGTGGCCCCGGTGCACGCCGTCGAAATTGCCGATGGTCAACGCGCAGGCGGGTGCCCGATCGGGGTGATGGAAGCCGCGAAAAACCTTCATGTTGCTTGTGGAGTCCCACCGCCCATCTGGCCACTCGCCAGCATTCACGGTTTTGTCAATGTAAGAGGGTATATTGTGACTGAGCCCGATCACCGCAGTCTGTCACCTCAGGCATGTGGACCGATCGAGACGGAACTTTTCGTGTCAGTGGTTTTTTAAACTGTTGGATGGAGGCGTCTGTGAAGGTTTTGAAACTCTCGGCCCAAGGCTTGCCGCAATCATGGATCACCCTGGAGCAAGCGGTCACCCATTACGCCGCCGACGAGGTGCGCTGGGAAGCAGGCCAGCAAGTGGCCGTGTTCCACGGGGGGCACAACGCGCTCACCGGCCAGCAATCTGTCATCACCGTGAACAGCATCATCGGCACCCAAGGCGTGCCCCGCATCAACCCGTTTGACATGCGCTCGGGTTTGACCAACCCCAAGTTGTTCGTGCGCGATCGGAATGTCTGCGCTTACTGCGGCGGGCATTTCCACGAATCGGTGCTGACCCGTGAGCACATCGTTCCCGTCAGTCAAAAAGGCCCAGACCACTGGATGAATGTGGTCACCGCTTGCCGTTCTTGCAACCACCGCAAAAGCAGCCGCACCCCCGAGCAGGCCAAGATGCCCCTGCTGTACGCCCCCTATGTGCCCAGCCTGTGGGAAGACTTCATCCTGCGCAACCGCCGCATTTTGAGTGACCAGATGGAGTTTTTGATGGCGCATGTGCCCAAAACATCTCGAATGTTGGCGTGATTCAAGGGCCTGACGGCAGACGCTGACCTTCAGGCCTTGCGCGAGCCTGAAAATCGCCGCATCATCATTTCCTGAAAACCAAGGGCCTCTTTTGTGGGGCCTGATGCTCACCAGGAGATTCAGCATGTCCCTACGCGCATGGGTCCAATCGTTCAAGGCTTCGGGGCTGAAGCGGCGCCATGTTTTGGTGGCCTTGGTCACAAGCTCGGGCCTGGTGCGCACCCCATGGGCCCAAGCCCAAGCGACAAGTGCTGCCGAGTTGCCTGTGATGTCGGTGCAATTGGCCCGCATTTGGCCACCCACGCGCTCACCTCAGGGTTTTGGGGTCAGTGAAAAACTCGATGGGGTCAGAGCCATGTGGGATGGGCAGGCTTTGCGTTTTCGCAGCGGCCGTCCTATTGCGGCACCGTCTTGGTTTGTTGCAGCTTTGCCTTCACTGGCCTTGGATGGCGAGTTGTGGATGGCCAGAGGGGCGTTTGACCGTTTGTCGGGTGTGGTGCGTCAATCGGTGCCCAACGATGATGCTTGGCGTGAAGTTCAGTACTGGATTTTCGACGCGCCCAAGCATCCGGGGACTTTCTCAGAGCGTGTGGGCCTTGTTCAATCGGTGTTGGCCGCAGCCCAAGTGCCGTGGTTAAAACCCGTGGCTCAACATGAGGTGAAAGACGCAGGGGCTTTGCAAACCCTGTTGCAAGAAACGGTGCGTCAAGGCGGAGAGGGCTTGATGTTGCACCGGATCGATGCGCTGTGGCAGGACGGCCGCACCGATGCACTGTTCAAGTTCAAGCCCGAGTTGGACGAAGAAGGCTTGGTGGTGGGGCACCAAGCGGGCAAAGGACGTTTGAAGGGCCAAACCGGGGCTTTGTGGGTGCAAACACCGTCGGGCCAGCGCTTTAGCTTGGGATCGGGCCTGAGCGATGCCTTGCGCCGAGATCCGCCGCCTGTCGGGTCGTGGGTCACTTATCGGTACCCCGAACGCACGCCTTCAGGTTTACCACGCTTTGCCTCTTTTGTGCGGGTGCGCGAGGCGGAGTGAGCCGCACCGCCCTCCCGCCTCGCTCCGGTCTGTTGATCCCTTCAGGCAAACACGCCCGCCGTGTCTTGCATGCGCGCCGACACTTCACCCAGCTGATGCAGGGTGTCGCCAAAGCTCATATCGAGTTGCGTCAATTTCTTGAAGTAGTGGCTCACGATGTACTCGTCTGTGACGGCAATGCCGCCATGCAGCTGCACAGCCTGCTGGCCAATGAAGCGCATGGACACGCCCAACTGGTACTTGGCGCGGGCCAAGGCGCCGCGGCGCTCGTCGGCAGGGGCGTGCAGTTTCAGGCTGGCGTAGTAGCTCATCGAGCGGCCCAACTCCAGCTGCATCTTCATGTCGGCCACGCGGTGACGCAGGGCCTGGAAACTGGCGATGTTCACGCCGAATTGCTTGCGGGTGTTCATGTAGTCCACGGTGATCGCCAGGGTCTTGTCCATCACGCCCACGGCTTCGGCGCATGTGCAAGCGATGCCGATGTCAACCGCTTCTTCCAAAGCACTCAGGCCGTTCAATGTGATCAGCTGCGCGGGGGCTTTGTTCATCACTACTTCGGCAGCGCGTGAGCCGTCTTGCGTGCCATAGGCTTGGGTGCTCACGCCATTCGCGCTGCGTTCCACCAAAAACAAAGCGATCTGGCCATTCACGGTGGCGGGCACCACGAAGGCGTCGGCTTGATCGCCAATGGCCACCACACTCTTGGTGCCGCGCACGGTCCATGCACCGTTTGATTCGCTGGCCTGCGCGGCGCAACGGTTCAGCTGATAGCGGGCACCGCGCTCTTGCTGCGCCAACACCACGATGGCTTCGCCTGCGGCCATGCGGGGCAGCCATGCGGCTTGCAAAGCAGCAGGGGCGTGGGTTTGCAGCGTGGCGCTGCAGATCAGGGTTTGGGTCAGGGGTTCGAGCACGATGCCGCGGCCGAGTTCCTCCATTGTGACCATGGCCTCGGTGGGGCCCATGCCCATGCCGCCGTGGTCTTCGCTCACGTACAGGCCTGTCAGGCCCAGCTCGGCCATTTCGCCATAAGCGGCGCGGTCAAAGCCGCCGGCTGCGACGATGGCGCGGCGGCGGTCAAAGTCGTAACCCTTGTCCACCCATTTGCGAACTGCGTCGCGCAGTTGTTCTTGGTCGTCAGAAAAATCGAAATCCATGTGTGTCTCCTTAACCCAAAACTGTCTGGGCGACGATGTTGCGTTGCACTTCGTTGCTGCCGCCGTAAATGGTGGTCTTGCGCATGTTGAAGTAATTGGCTGCCAGTGGCGCATTGGCCACCACACCGCCTGGGTAGTTGCCTTGCCAGCCTGCGTCCATGGCTTCGAAGATGAAGGGCAGGGCAAAGGGGCCTGCGGCTTGCATCATCAGCTCGGTGTAGCGCTGCTGAATTTCGCTGCCCTTGATCTTGAGCAGGCCCGCAATGTCGAGTGAGTTCTTGCCCGACTTTTCGGCGGACAGGACACGCAGCACCAGCATTTCCAGGGCCACGATGTCGACTTCGAGCTTGGCGATTTCGTCACGGAAGCGCATGTCGTCGTACACGCCTTCGGCTTTGGCGATGCGCTTCAAGCGCTCCAACTCGCGTTTGGCGCGGTTCACGTCGGCGATGTTGGTGCGCTCGTGGGCCAGCAAGTGCTTGGCGTAGTTCCAGCCTTTGTTTTCTTCGCCCACCAGGTTCTCGGCGGGCACTTCGACGTTGTCAAACCAGACTTCGTTGACCTCGCACTCGCCGTCCAGCAGCTTGATGGGGCGCACGGTGATGCCGGGCGACTTCATGTCGATCAAGAGGAAGGAGATGCCGGTTTGGGGCTTGCCTTCGTTGCTGGTGCGCACCAGGCAGAAGATCCACTCACCGTATTGGCCCAAGGTGGTCCAGGTTTTTTGGCCATTGACGATGTATTTGTCGCCCACACGCTCGGCGCGGGTTTTGAGGGACGCCAAGTCCGAGCCGGAGCCCGGCTCGCTGTAGCCCTGGCTCCACCAGACTTCGCCGCTGGCGATGCCGGGCAAAAAGCGCTGCTGTTGCTCAGCATTGCCAAAGGTCATGATGACTGGGGCCACCATCACAGGGCCAAAGGGCACAACGCGGGGGGCGCCCGCCAAAGCGCATTCTTCTTCGAACAAGTGCTTTTGCACAGCGGTCCAGCCTGGGCCGCCAAACTGCGTGGGCCAACCCCAGCCCAGCCAGCCTTTTTTGCCCAAAATTTTGGCCCAGCGCTGCATGTCTTCACGCGTCAGGCGCATGGCGCTGTGCACTTTTTGTGAAATATCGGCGGGCAAGTTGTCCTTGACCCAGGTGCGGATCTCGTCGCGGAACGCGAGTTCGTCGGGGGTGAATGCCAAATCCATGGGGTGTTCTCTCAAAATCAAACGGTCGTGCTTTTTATCATGCGCCAGCCGTTTGGGCTTGTCCTTGGTGCGACAAATGCCGAGATGCACAAGGTCTGCAGGGATAATTCAGCCCTTCATGAGAAACATCGTTATTTTGATTTCTGGCTCAGGTTCGAACATGGCGGCCATTGTTCGTGCCGCTGAACAGGGCCGCTGGGCCGAGCGCCTGAACGCCCGGGTGGCCGCCGTGCTGAGCAACCGGGCCGATGCCCAGGGCCTGCCCTTGGCCCAAGAACACGGCTTGGCCACCGCCGTGCTGGACCACAAGGCCTTTGCCAGCCGCGAAGATTTTGATGCCGCCCTGATGGCCGAGATTGACCGGCATGCCCCTGCTTTGGTGGTCTTGGCGGGCTTCATGCGCATCCTGACGCCAGGTTTTGTGACGCATTACGCCGGGCGATTGCTCAATATCCATCCGTCCTTGTTGCCCGCTTTTCCGGGGCTTCACACGCACCAGCGGGCCATCGATGCCGGTTGCCGCTTTGCCGGGGCCACGGTGCACCAGGTCACGGCCGACTTGGACCATGGCGCCATCTTGGCCCAAGCGGTGGTGCCAGTTCTGGCGGACGATACCGCCGACGTTTTGGCGGCGCGTGTGCTCAGCCAAGAGCACCAGATGTATCCGCAAGCCGTGGCAGCCTGGTTGGCTCAGTCTCCAATGCGGGTAAAGCGCGGCTGAACTTTCCCGTTGAATTCGGCCACGTCGGCAAACATGGCCGCAGGCCTCACCCACAAGCCTTGCTCGCCATACAGAGCTTGGTACAGCGTCATGGCTTGCAGATCTTCGCTGTGGCGCACGGTGCCCAGCACGCGGTATTGGCCCCCTTTGTAATGGCGGTACAGGCCTTTGGGCGTTTCAATCAGAGGTGGTAATTTTTCGGACATGGATTTCCTCATGTGTGTCTGTCTCAAGGGTTGGAGATGGGACAATGCACCCCTATGCATCCAAAAGCCCTGTTAGATGCCTGCGCCGATTTGGTCAGGCTGGTCCTCCAATTTGAACATCCTGCCGACGCCGTGGTATCGCGCTATTTTCGCGAACACCGCTCGCTGGGCCCCCGCGAACGCGCTACCCTGGCCGAAACCGCTTTTGCGGTATTGCGCAAAAAGCTGCTGTTTGAGCAGTTGGCCCGTTCGGGCTCTGGCCCCAAAGAGCGCAAGCTGGCGATTTTGGGCTTTTTCGGCCCGCGCGATTTTTTAGCTTCAGCGCTCAACGACACCGAAAAAAAATGGCTGGCCACCTGCGATGCCATTCCAGCCGACGCCTTGATGGCCCCGCACCGCCACAACCTGCCCGAGTGGATGGCGCAGGCCCTGCAAGCCCAATTGGGCGAGGATTTCTGGGCTTTGGCCGAACACTTGCAACAGCCCGGCACGCTGGACCTGCGTGTGAACATGCTCCATGCCAAGCGCATCGAGGTTCAAAAAGAGCTGGCGCAAGCGGGCATCGCCTCAGAGCCCACGCCTTACTCGCCTTGGGGCCTGCGCCTGCAAGGCAAGCCTGCCTTGCAAAAGACCGACGCCTTCACCCGTGGGGCCATTGAGGTCCAAGACGAAGGCTCGCAGCTGCTGGCCTTGCTGGTCGACGCGCACCGGGGCGAGATGGTGGTGGACTTTTGCGCCGGCGCAGGCGGTAAAACGCTGGCGCTGGGAGCGTCCATGCGCAGCACGGGTCGTTTGTATGCCTTTGATGTCTCGGGCCACCGCCTGGACGCGCTCAAACCGCGCATGGCGCGCAGTGGCTTGTCGAACGTGCACCCAGCGGCCATTGCCCACGAGCGCGACGACCGCGTGAAACGCCTGGCCGGCAAGATCGACCGCGTCTTGGTCGATGCCCCTTGCTCGGGTCTGGGCACCCTGCGCCGTAACCCCGACTTGAAGTGGCGACAAAAACCCCAAGCTGTGCAAGAGTTGACCGAAAAGCAGCTGGCCATCTTGCAAAGCGCCTCGCGCATGGTCAAGTCGGGCGGACGCTTGGTCTATGCCACCTGCAGCGTCTTGCCCGAAGAAAACGAAAGGATCGCTCTGGCTTTCAGCGCGGCCAACCCGGACTTTGTGCCACTCAATGTGGCCCAGGAGTTGGAGCGTCTCAAAGTGCCCAATGCCGCTGATCTTTGCACCACCGATGTGTCCGGCGAAGCTGAAGTGCAGACCGTGCCTGCCGGGCAGTTTTTGAGGTTGTGGCCCCATCGCCATGCCACGGACGGTTTTTTCGCGGCTTCATGGGTACGAAAGTAACCTCTTTGGTCGTTCTGAGGCCTTTGACCGTTTGAAAGTGCTGTCTTTTTTCCTCTGAAAAACATAAAATCGTTGGATTGCCCTGAAAAGGGCGTGATTAGAAAGACAAACTCATGTTGTTGCCTGACTGGGCTTTATTGGATGCAGTGATTCATTGGATGGGCCACGGCTTGTTCGATCTGGCTTGGTGGCAAATGGTGTTGATCACCTTGGCTTTGACCCACATCACCATCGCCAGTGTCACGATTTACTTGCACCGTCACCAAGCCCACCGTGCCTTGGACTTGAACGCCATTCCTGCGCATTTTTTCCGGTTTTGGCTGTGGTTGACCACGGGTCAGGTGACCAAAGAGTGGGCTGCCATTCACCGCAAGCACCACGCCAAGTGCGAGCAAGCCGAAGACCCGCACAGCCCCCATGTGCACGGCATCAAAACCGTGCTCTTCACGGGCGCTGAGTTGTACCGCAAAGAATCCAAAAACCTCGACACCATCAAGCGTTTTGGACACGGCACGCCAGACGACTGGATTGAGCGCAACTTGTACACCCGCTTTTCTTGGCAAGGTGTGGCGCTGATGCTGATCATCAACGTCAGTTTGTTTGGCTTCATCGGTTTGACGGTCTGGGCGGTGCAAATGGCCTGGATTCCGATCACAGCCGCCGGCATCATCAATGGTGCAGCGCACTACTGGGGTTATCGCAACTTTGAGGCGCACGACGCCAGCACCAATATCTCGCCTTGGGGCATCCTGATTGGTGGCGAAGAGTTGCACAACAACCACCACACTTACCCCACCTCGGCTAAGCTGTCGGTCAAGCCCTATGAGTTCGACATTGGTTGGTTGTACATCCGCACCCTTGAAACCTTGGGTCTGGCCACGGTCAAAAAGACACCGCCACGTTTGGCTTATGGCGACATTCGCCCTGTGGCCGACGAGAAAACTCTTGAAGCCTTGATCGCCAACCGCTACGAAGTCATGGCCGGTTACGCACGCAATGTTCGCGCTGTGATGCAAGAAGAGGCCAGCAAGCTCAAGCTTGACGCCGATGCGCTGCAAACGGCCAAGCGCTGGTTGCACCGCGACGCTGCCAAAGTCCCCGCCTCTGCCCAGGCACAACTCCAACTGGCCCGTGCGGCCAGCCCCGTGCTCGACAAGATGGTCCAGATGCGTGAAGAGCTCAGCCAGATCTGGCTCAACACCTCGCATTCGCGCGAGCAATTGGCGGCTGACCTGCAAGCTTGGTGCCGCAGTGCCGAGGAAAGCGGTATCGCTGCTTTGCGTGATTTCTCAGTCAAGCTGCGTGCGGTGCGCCAGACGGCCTGAGCCATCTCGCCATGCCAAACCAAGGGGCCTTCGGGCCCCTTTTTTCATGGACTCTCCATACCCGCTGACCTCGAGCATGGGGGCTAAACGGTCGTTGAAGGTGACAACAGGCCACAAAAAAACCCGCCAGAGGCGGGTTTTTTGAAGAGGTTCAGGTTGAAGGCTTACTTCAGCTTGATTTCTTTGTACTCAACGTGCTTGCGAGCTTTGGGGTCGAACTTCATGATCGACATCTTCTCGGGCATTGTTTTCTTGTTCTTGCTGGTCGTGTAGAAGTGACCAGTACCAGCTGTGGATTCCAGCTTGATTTTTTCGCGTCCGCCTTTGCTTGCCATGGTGTATGACTCCTAATGTTCTGGGTTTAGGCTTGACCGCGTGCGCGCAGATCTGCGAGCACGGCATCGATGCCG
The DNA here is from genome assembly GCF_000293865.2 of Limnohabitans sp. Rim28. GTDB lineage: Bacteria > Pseudomonadota > Gammaproteobacteria > Burkholderiales > Burkholderiaceae_C > Limnohabitans_A. The sequence goes on from NZ_ALKN02000003.1 coordinate 80,048, forward strand.
TTTTTGTCGATCAGGCGCAGAGCGGCGCTGGAAACGCGCAGACGCACCCAACGGTTTTCTGTTTCAACCCAGAAACGACGGTATTGCAGGTTCGGCAGGAACCGGCGCTTGGTTTTGTTGTTGGCGTGGGAAACGTTGTTTCCCGTCATTGGGCCTTTGCCCGTTACGTCGCAAACGCGTGCCATGTGGACACTCCGATACTTTTAAAACAGCCGGTGCCGATGGGCCTCATGCAGATTTGCATGGGGCTTGGCGCTCCAGCCTCACCTCGCCAAGATGGGTGGCGGTATCCCAGATCGCTGAGCCTGTGATCTCCAACCCCAGGGCAGAGCAGATGCAGCAAAGCCTTGGATTATAACCAGAAATCAGGCTTGGTTTTGTTCCAAGAACCGTTGTGCATCCAGTGCGGCCATGCAACCGGTGCCAGCGCTGGTGATGGCTTGGCGGTAAACGTGGTCTTGCACGTCGCCAGCGGCAAACACACCGGGCACCGAAGTCTGGGTGGCAAAGCCCTTCAAGCCGCTTTGGGTCACGATGTAGCCGTTTTCCAGCGTCAGTTGGCCCTGGAAAATTTCGGTGTTGGGGGCGTGGCCAATGGCGATGAAGCAACCCTTGAGCTCGACATCGTGCAAGCTGCCGTCCACGGTGCTCTTCAGGCGAACGCCGGTCACGCCCGTGGCGTCGCCCAGCACTTCTTCCAGGGTCTGGAAGGTTTTCAGCTCAATCTTGCCTGCGGCCACCTTGTCCATCAGCTTGTCCACCAAGATGGGTTCGGCTTTGAACTTGTCGCGGCGGTGGACCAAATAGACCTTGCTGGCGATGTTGGACAGGTACAGGGCTTCTTCAACGGCGGTGTTGCCACCCCCCACCACACAACAAACCTGATCGCGGTAGAAAAAACCATCGCAGGTGGCGCAGCCGCTCACGCCACGGCCCATGAAGGCGGTCTCTGATGGCAAGCCCAAATACATGGCCGATGCACCCGTGGCAATGATCAAGCTGTCGCAGGTGTAGGTGCCGCTGTCGCCGATCAGGGTGAAAGGGCGCTGCTCAAGTTGGACGGTGTGAATGTGGTCAAAGATGATTTCGGTGTTGAAACGCTCGGCATGCTCCTGAAAGCGTTGCATCAGGTCGGGGCCTTGCACGCCGTGCACGTCGGCTGGCCAGTTGTCCACTTCGGTGGTGGTCATCAGCTGACCGCCTTGGGCCATGCCCGTGATCAACAGGGGCTTGAGGTTGGCGCGTGCGGCATACACGGCAGCGGTGTAACCGGCAGGGCCAGAGCCGAGAATCAGAACTTGGGCGTGCTTGGGAGAGGCGGGCATATGGGGCAATCGGCGAGTGAATTCGAGGTAAAAAGCAAGCTACAGACTATTGCTGCACCTTGGATTGTAAGAAACCACCAAAGTCAGGTGGGTCTGGGGGCTTACAGCTCAGACCAGTCAGGCGAAATCCAGGCCTGATCGGGTAAGCTTGGCGGCTAATTTATGACCTATTCACTCCACACCCTGATCAACCCGACGGCCCGAAGCCGAGAGCCCGACGCGCCTGCGTCGTTCTGGTCGCGGTTTGCGCAAGAAATTGGCTTGTTGCTGGGTGGTGTGTTGCTTGTTTTGGCCCTGCTGTCGTTGTTGACGTATCACCCGGGCGACGCCGCTTGGTCCACATCGGGCCATGGTGAGGGTCTGCGCAATTGGGTGGGGCGTGCGGGCGCTTGGGTGTCTGACCTGGCGTTTTTTGGCCTCGGGTTTTCGGCTTGGTGGTGCCTGATGGTTGGCGCACAGGTCTGGCTTTCCGGTTTTGCCCGCTGGATGCGCGGTCCGGCTCAGGACGAATCCCCCCATTTGCCTTCAGCTTGGCGGCAAAGCCGCTGGACGTTTTGGGCCGGGCTGCTGGTGTTGCTGGCCGCCAGCGCCAGCTTGGAATGGGCACGTTTGTACCGTCTTGAGCCCTTGCTGCCGGGCCACAGCGGTGGTGTGTTGGGCTATTGGATGGGATCGATCAGCGAGCAATGGTTGGGGTTCACAGGCGCTGCCGTTTTGAGTCTCTCCTTGGTGGTTTTGGGTGTGTCTTGGGTTTTTCGTTTCTCTTGGGGCGAGCTGGCCGAAGCTCTGGGCGCCCGGATCGATGGCTTGATCCAATCCAGACACGTCAAGCGCGAAATACAGGAAGACTTGGCTTTGGGGCAGCGGGCTTTGCGCGAGCGCGAAAAATCGCTCTCAGTGCAGGCGGTGGAGCCTCGGTGGGACTTGGACCCGGTCATCGCCCCCGAAGGACAGTTGGATCTGGAGCCCGTCCCTTTGATGGCGCAGTCCCCAGCCCCCATGGTCATTGAGCCCGGTGTCATCGAAGTGCCGCGCAGCGAACGCGTGGTCAAAGAGCGTCAAAAACCACTTTTCAACGAATTGCCGGACAGCAAGTTGCCCCAAGTGGATTTGCTCGACAGCTTGTCCATCCGCCAAGAGACGGTGTCACCCGAAACGCTGGAAATGACCAGCCGCCTGATCGAGAAAAAACTCAAGGATTTTGGTGTTGAGGTGCGCGTGGTGGCTGCTGCACCAGGCCCTGTGATCACGCGTTACGAAATCGAACCCGCCACGGGCGTCAAAGGCGCGCAGGTGGTGAACCTTGCCAGAGACCTGGCGCGTTCGCTCAGCTTGGTCTCGATCCGGGTGATCGAGACCATTCCGGGCAAGAACTACATGGCGCTGGAGTTGCCCAACGCCAAGCGCCAATCCATCAAGCTGAGCGAAATTTTGGGCTCTCAGGTGTACAACGAGGCCAAGTCGATGTTGACCATGGGCTTGGGCAAAGACATCATCGGCAACCCGGTGGTGGCCGATCTGGCCAAGATGCCGCACGTCTTGGTGGCTGGTACCACCGGCTCGGGCAAGTCGGTGGGCATCAACGCCATGATTTTGTCGCTGCTTTACAAAGCCGAAGCGCGTGATGTGCGCCTCTTGATGATCGACCCCAAGATGCTGGAGATGTCGGTCTATGAAGGCATTCCGCACCTGCTGGCTCCGGTGGTGACCGACATGCGCCAAGCCGCGCACGGCCTGAACTGGTGCGTGGCCGAGATGGAAAAGCGCTACAAGCTGATGAGCAAGATGGGCGTGCGCAATCTGGCCGGTTACAACCAGAAAATCGACGAGGCCACGGCCCGCGAAGAGTTCATCTACAACCCCTTCAGCTTGACGCCTGATGATCCCGAGCCACTCAAGCGCTTGCCCCACATCGTGGTGGTGATCGATGAGCTGGCCGACCTGATGATGGTGGTGGGCAAGAAAATCGAAGAGCTGATTGCGCGTCTGGCCCAAAAGGCCCGCGCAGCGGGTATTCACTTGATACTGGCCACCCAGCGCCCCAGCGTGGACGTGATCACAGGTTTGATCAAAGCCAATATTCCGACGCGCATTGCGTTTCAGGTGTCGAGCAAGATCGACAGCCGCACCATCTTGGACCAGATGGGCGCCGAAGCCCTGTTGGGCATGGGTGACATGCTTTACATGCCTTCAGGCACGGGCTTTCCGATTCGCGTTCATGGCGCTTTTGTCAGTGACGAAGAAGTTCACCGCGTGGTCAGCTACCTGAAAAGCCAGGGTGAGCCCGACTACATCGAAGGCGTGCTTGAAGGCGGCACCACAGACGACGACGGCGGCATTCTGGGCGAGGGTGACAACAGTGAAAAAGACCCGATGTACGACCAGGCGGTTGAGGTGGTTTTGAAAAACCGCAAGGCCAGCATCTCGCTGGTGCAACGCCACCTCAAGATCGGTTACAACCGCGCTGCCCGTTTGGTCGAAGACATGGAAAAAGCGGGCCTGGTCAGCAGCATGAGCGGTAGCGGCCAGCGTGAAATTTTGGTGCCCGCCCGGGCTGAATGATTCGCATGAAAAGTCAATCGATGACGCGCCGCAGCGCTTGGGTTTTGGGTCTCCAGAGTTGGATGGCGTGGGGGGTTTTGTCTTTGGCATTGCCCGTCTACGCCGATGGCGTTGACTTGTTGGCGCAGTTCGTCAAACAAACCCGCAGTGGCCGTGCAGATTTCACCCAGGTGGTCACTTCGCCAAGCCGCGCAGGCCAAGCGCCGCGCAGCAAAACATCCAGCGGCAGTTTTGAGTTTCAACGGCCCGGTAAATTCCGGTTCGATTACCGCAAGCCCTTTTTGCAAACCTTGTTGGCGGATGGTCAAACCTTGTGGCTGCACGATGTGGACTTGAACCAAGTCACGGCGCGCAAGCAGCAGCAGGTTTTGGGCGCCACGCCGGTGGCCTTGTTGACTTCCGCTGCTGATTTGCAATCCCTCAAAACGGACTTTCAGTTCAGCCCAGAGCCTGCCCGTGATGGTTTGGAGTGGGTGCGTGCCACGCCTGTGGCGCAGGACGGCCAAATCCGCGCGGTCATGGTGGGTTTGCGTGCCACGCCCACGGGCGCAGAGTTGGCCGTGCTCGATGTGCAAGACAGCTTGGGCCAGCGCTCGGTGCTGACCTTTGCGGGTTTTCAGCTCAACCCGGCTTTGCCCGCCAGCCAATTTGTGTTCAAAGCCCCAGCGGGCGTCGACATCATTCGCCCTTGATGCCGTCCAGGTGTCCATGAAAGCCGCCCCCATTCCGCCACATGCCCCCTTGGCCGAGCGTCTGCGCCCGCGCCACTTGGGTGAGGTGATCGGGCAGCAACACCTGCTCGGCGATGGCATGGCCTTGCGCCTGGCATTCGAGTCGGGTCAGCCGCACAGTTGCATTTTGTGGGGGCCGCCTGGTGTGGGCAAAACCACCATCGCGCGTTTGATGGCCGATGCTTTTGATGCACAGTTTTTGAGCATCAGCGCGGTGTTGGGGGGCATCAAGGACATTCGAGAAGCGGTTGAGAAAGCCGAAGCCGCCCGCACCGGCTTGCACCCCCAGCGCACCATCATGTTTGTGGACGAGGTGCACCGCTTCAACAAAAGCCAGCAGGACGCGTTTTTGCCGCATGTGGAAAGCGGCCTGTTCACCTTCATCGGCGCGACCACCGAAAACCCGTCCTTCGAGGTGAACTCGGCCTTGCTGTCACGGGCTGCGGTTTATGTCTTGCAGCCCTTGGCTGAAGACGACTTGGGCCACATCGTGGTGCGGGCGCAAGCCATCCAGGCGATTCCCGCCATCGAGCCCGAAGCGCTGACCCGCTTGTTGGCCTACGCCGATGGCGATGCCCGGCGCTTGCTCAACACGCTGGAGACCTTGGCCATGGCCGCCAAGCAAGAGGCCATCGATCCGGTCACAGACACTTGGTTGATGCGGGTGTTGGGTGAGCGCATGCGGCGCTACGACAAAGGCGGTGAGCAGTTTTACGACACCATCAGCGCCTTGCACAAATCGGTGCGCGGCTCCGACCCCGATGCCGCCTTGTATTGGTTTGTGCGCATGCTGGATGGCGGTGCAGACCCGCGCTACATGGCCCGTCGCCTGATCCGCATGGCCAGCGAAGACATCGGTCTGGCCGACCCGCGTGCACTGCGCATGGCGCTGGATGCGGCCGATGTCTATGAACGATTGGGCAGCCCAGAAGGTGAGCTGACGCTGGCGCAGTGCGTGATTTACCTGGCCATGGCGCCCAAGTCCAATGCGGCCTACAAAGCATTCAAAGAGGCCAAGGCGTGGGTGAAAAAAGATGGCACCCGCCCAGTGCCCATGCACCTGCGCAATGCGCCGACCCAGCTCATGAAGCAGCTGGACTACGGCAAAGGTTACCGTTATGCCCATGACGAGGACGATGGCTTTGCGGCGGGCGAGCGTTATTTGCCCGATGGCATGCCTGAGCCTGGCTTTTACAGACCCGTTCGGCGGGGCCTAGAGATCAAAATTGCGGACAAACTGGAAGAACTGCGAAAGAAAAATTCAGCCACAGGGTAAGTCCTGACCGGATTGAATTCGGAAGGACTCATTTCTTTCACTACAATCCCGCCACCCCGCCCGGTGCATCACAGATCTGGCGGGTTTTTTGCTAGTGCTCAGGGCTCACCCAAAAGGCGAGGTCTGATCAAAAAAAACAACCGACGCAGTGGGCTGCTAAGCGCAGCGCAACACACGGAGAGATTCAATGGACGTCTTTTTGCAGCAGGTCATCAATGGCCTGGTCATGGGCAGCATGTACGCCTTGGTGGCTTTGGGTTACACCATGGTGTACGGCATCATCAACCTGATCAACTTTGCGCACGGCGAAGTGCTGATGGTGGGCGCTCTGACCAGCTGGTCTGCCATCGGCATGATGCAAGACGCCATGCCCGGCTCGCCGGGTTGGGTCATTTTGATTTTGGCCACCTTGATTGCCTGTGTCGTGGCTGCGGTGCTCAACTTCACCATTGAAAAAGTCGCTTACCGGCCCCTGCGCAACAGCCCCAAGTTGGCGCCCCTGATCACGGCCATTGGCATGAGCATTTTGTTGCAAACACTGGCCATGATCATCTGGAAGCCCAACTACAAGGCTTACCCCACGCTGCTGTCCAGCACGCCCATCAACATGGGTGGCGTGGTGATCACGCCCACCCAAATCATGATTTTGGGCGTCACGGCTGTGTCGCTGGCCATCTTGATGTGGCTGGTCAACTACACCCGTTTGGGCCGGGCCATGCGGGCCACATCTGAAAACCCGCGCGTGGCCGCCTTGATGGGCGTCAAGCCCGACATGGTGATCTCGGCCACCTTTGTGATTGGGGCGGTTTTGGCGGCCATTGCGGGTGTGATGTACGCCTCCAACTACGGCACGGCGCAGCATGCCATGGGCTTCTTGCCGGGCCTCAAAGCCTTCACCGCAGCGGTGTTTGGCGGCATTGGCAACCTGGCAGGCGCCGTCATTGGCGGTATCTTGCTGGGCCTGATCGAAGCCATCGGATCGGGCTACATCGGCTACCTGACAGGTGGCGTTTTGGGCAGCCACTACACCGATATTTTTGCGTTCATCGTGCTCATCATCGTGCTGACTCTGCGCCCTTCGGGGCTGATGGGTGAGCGTGTGGCCGATCGCGCTTGATGGAGATGAACATGAACATGAACTTGAACCTCCACAAAACCGTTCAATACATCCTGATCGGCGTGGGCTTGCTGGTCTTGCCGCTCATTCTTCAAAGTTTTGGCAACGCCTGGGTGCGCATTGCCGACATGGCACTGCTCTACATCTTGTTGGCGATTGGTCTGAACATCGTGGTGGGCTACGCCGGTTTGCTTGACTTGGGCTATGTGGCCTTTTTTGCGGTGGGCGCTTACATGTACGGCTTGCTGTCTTCGCCGCACCTGATCAACACGTTCACCACCATGGCCAGCACGTTTCCCGGTGGCTTGCACATGTCCATCTGGCTGATCTTGCCTTTGGCTGCCGCTTTGGCGGGTTTGTTCGGCATGTTGCTCGGGGCGCCCACGCTCAAGTTGCGGGGCGACTATCTGGCCATCGTGACTTTGGGCTTTGGTGAAATCATCCGTGTGTTCCTCAACAACTTGGACCACCCCGTCAACATCACCAACGGCCCCAAGGGGCTGGACCAGATCGACCCCATCTCTATTTTTGGTGTCAATTTGGGCAAAAAACTGATGGTGGGCGATTTTGAAATCGCCTCTGTCACGTTGTACTACTACCTGTTTCTGAGTTTGGTGCTGGTGACGATTTTGATCTCTCACAGGTTGGAAGTGTCGCGCATTGGCCGGGCTTGGATGGCGATTCGTGAAGATGAAATCGCCGCCAAAGCCATGGGCCTGAACACCCGCAACCTCAAGCTCTTGGCCTTTGGCATGGGCGCTACTTTCGGTGGCGTGTCGGGTGCGATGTTCGCTGGTTTCCAGGGCTTCATCTCGCCCGAGTCCTTCAGTTTGATGGAGTCGGTGATGATCGTCGCCATGGTGGTGTTGGGCGGCTTGGGTTATTTGCCCGGCGTCATTTTGGGCGCCATTTTGCTGTCGGCTTTGCCCGAAGTTTTGCGTTACGTGGCCGGCCCCTTGCAAGAGATGACGGGTGGTCGTTTGGATGCTTCCATCCTGCGCCAATTGCTCGTGGCACTGGCCATGATCGTGATCATGTTGATGCGGCCTCGTGGGCTGTGGCCTTCGCCTGAGCATGGCAAATCGCTCCAGACGAAATGACGGAGCCGACCATGAGCCAAACTGTCCACCAAGACACCGTCCTCCATGTCACTGGTATTTCAAAGCGCTTTGGCGGTTTGCAGGCCCTGTCTGACGTGGGCATCACCATCCAGCGCGGTCAGGTCTATGGCCTGATCGGCCCCAACGGTGCAGGCAAAACCACCTTCTTCAATGTGATCACGGGCCTTTACACCCCCGACAGCGGCAACTTTGAGCTGGCGGGCAAACCCTACCAGCCCACTGCGGTGCACGAAGTGGCCAAGGCGGGCATTGCCCGCACCTTCCAAAACATCCGTTTGTTCGCCGAAATGACGGCGCTTGAAAACGTGATGGTGGGTCGCCATGTGCGCACCCATTCGGGCTTGCTGGGGGCGATTTTCCGCACAACCAGCTTCAAAGCCGAGGAAGCGGCCATTGCTCAGAGGGCACAAGAACTGCTCGACTATGTGGGCATTGGCAAATACGCCGACTACAAGGCCCGCACGCTTTCTTATGGGGACCAACGCCGCTTGGAGATTGCCCGCGCTTTGGCCACCGACCCGCAATTGATCGCGCTGGACGAGCCTGCAGCCGGCATGAACGCGACCGAGAAGGTGCAGTTGCGCGAGTTGATCGATCAGATCCGCAAAGACAACCGCACCATCTTGCTCATCGAGCACGATGTGAAGTTGGTCATGGGCTTGTGTGACCGCGTCACAGTGCTCGACTATGGCAAGCAAATAGCCGAAGGCACGCCTGCCGAAGTGCAGAAAAACGAAAAAGTGATTGAAGCCTATCTGGGCACGGGAGGGCACTGAGATGGCCAAAGTACTTTTGAAAGTCAAAGACCTGCAGGTGGGCTACGGCGGCATCCAGGCGGTCAAGGGCGTGAGCCTGGACGTGCACGAAGGCGAACTGGTGTCCCTGATCGGCTCCAACGGTGCTGGCAAAACCACCACCATGAAAGCCATCACCGGCACTTTGCCCCTGCAAGCGGGCGACATTGAATACTTGGGCAAAAGCATCCAGGGCCAAGGCCCCTGGGACTTGGTCAGGCAAGGCTTGGCGATGGTGCCTGAAGGCCGTGGTGTTTTTACCCGCATGACCATCACCGAAAACCTGCAAATGGGCGCTTACATCCGCTCAGACACCAAAGGCATTGCGGACGACATCGAGAAGATGTTCACCATCTTCCCGCGCCTGCGTGAGCGCAAGGACCAGCTGGCGGGCACCATGTCGGGTGGCGAGCAGCAAATGCTGGCCATGGGCCGCGCGCTCATGAGCCGTCCCAAAGTCTTGCTGCTCGACGAGCCCTCCATGGGCTTGTCGCCCATCATGGTGGACAAGATTTTCGAGGTGGTGCGCGATGTCTACGCCCAAGGCGTCACGGTGTTGCTGGTGGAGCAAAACGCCAGCCGCGCGCTGGCCATTGCCGATCGCGGTTACGTGATGGACTCGGGTCTGATCACCATGACCGGCGTGGGCAAGGACATGCTGGAAGACCCCAAGGTGCGGGCAGCCTATTTGGGCGAATGAGTCACCACCATCCGCCCAGCAAAAAGCCCGGCAAGCCGGGCTTTTTGCATCCAGGATCAGATCAAGCTCAATCCACCCGTGCCCCACTGGCTTTGACCACGCTCTCGTAGCGTGTCAGTTCTTTCTTCATGAACGCCCCAAATTGCTCAGGCGTGTTGCCCACCGGTTCGGCCATCAATTGGGCAAAGCGTGTTTTGGTCTCGGGGGCTTGCAGCGCGGTCACAAAAGCCTTGTTCAGGCGATCCACCACATCTCGGGGCGTGGCCGCAGGGGCCACCAGCCCCCACCAGGTGTCGATTTCAAAATCTTTCAGTGTTTCGCTCATGCTCGGGATATCGGGCAGGGCGCTGCTGCGTTGGGCGGTGGTCACGGCCAATGCTTTCAGGCGGCCAGCCTTGATGTTGGCGGCAGCCGTGGCCAGGTTGTCGAAGTTGAAGTCGACCTGCCCCGACAGCAAGGCCAGTTGAGCCGGGTTGCCGCCGTTGTAAGGAATGTGCACCGCAAAAATGCCTGCTGCGCGTTTGAACATCTCGCCAGCCAAGTGACCTGCACTGCCATTGCCGCCGGAGCCAAAGTTGAGCTTGGCGGGGTTGACTTTGGCATACGCCACCAAATCGGCCAGGGTGTTGATCTTCAGGCGCTGCGCGGTCTCAGCGTTCATCACCAGCACATTGGGCACGCGCAGCATTTGCGTGATGGGCGCGAAGTCGCGGCTGGCGTCGTAAGGCATCTTGGCAAACAGCCAGGGGTTGATGGCGTGCGTGGCCGTGGCCGCAATGCCAATGGTCAGGCCATCGGGTGCGGCTTTGGCCACCAAGTCGGCGCCCAGATTGCCACCGGCACCAGGTCGATTTTCAATGATCACTGTGCCCAAGCTGTCTCTCACCCGTTCGGCCAAAGCCCGGGCCGTGACATCGATGGGTCCGCCGGCGGCATAGGGGACGATGATGCGGATCGTTTTGCCTTGAGCCCATGCAGGGACCGAAAGGGCGAGTGAGGCGGCAGTGAATTGGCGGCGATTGATCAACGGCATGAGGGATTCCAGAAAAAGGGAATTAGGCCTGGGCTTTGTCAGCCTCTGAGGTGAAGGCGTCTGCATAGAACTCTTCCTCAGGCAAACCGCCTTGCGCCACATAGTCGCGCTTGGCCGAGTCCACCACGATGGGTGCGCCGCAGGCATAGACCTGGTAAGCCGACAGGTCTGGGAAGTCCTGCAACACCGCCTGGTGCACAAAGCCGGTGCGGCCTGTCCACTGGTCATCGGCTTCGGCGTTCGAGATCACGGGCACATAGCGCAGGTTGGGCATCTCGGCCAAGCGGGCTTCGATCCAGTCGGCCATGTACAAATCGGCTGGGCGGCGGCCGCCCCAGTACAGCGTGGCGGGGCGGGTGATGCCGCGGTGCTGCATGTGCTCGATCAGTGCCTTGATGGGCGCAAAGCCTGTTCCTGAGGCCAGCAGCACCATGGGCTTGTTGCTGTCTTCACGCAGGTAAAAGCTGCCGTAGGGGCCTTCGGCGCGCAGGATGTCTTTTTCTTTCATGGTGCTGAACACCGGGTCGGTGAACTTGCCACCGGGCATGTGGCGAATGTGCAGTTCCACGGTGGGCGGAGCCACCTCCAGGGTATGCGGTGCATTGGCCATGCTGTAACTGCGGCGCGAGCCGTCGCGCAACAAAAACTCGATGTACTGGCCAGCGTGGAACTTCATCACGTCGTTGGCAGGCAGTTGCAGTTTCAGCACGATCACATCGTGTGATTTTTTGTCCAGGCTGACCACGCGCACCGGCATTTTCTTGACGGGCAGGCCGCCTTCGGCGGTCACTTGTTTGGATTCGAGCACCACATCGCTTTGCGCAGTGGCGCAGCAGGTCAAAACCAAGCCTTGCGCTTCTTCCTCGTCGCTCAGGGCTTTGGCCTGATGGGGGCCATGCACCACGATGCCCGAGATTTTTTTACATTTGCAAGAACCGCAAGCGCCGTCCTTGCAACCATAGGGCAGGCCAATGCCCTGGCGAATGCCAGCGGCCAGCAGGGTTTCGGTGCCATCGGCCGTGAAGCTGCGGCCGCTGGGCTGCACAGAAATTTGAAAGCTCATCTTTTGGGTATCCTAGAGGGCGTGAATGTGACCCGGAAACCCTGATTTTGCCTTCAAACCAAACCCCCTTGGGCGCACTGCCTGCCCGTTTTCGCCGCCAGCGTGTCTTGATTGTGGGCTGTGGCGACGTGGGCTTGCGCACCGCAGGGCAGTTGGGAGCGCCAAAAAGCCAAGGCATGCGTCTCATGGCGCTGACTTCTTCGCCCGAGCGCGTGCGGCTGCTGCGGGCCTGTGGCATCACCCCTTTGCAAGGCAATTTGGACGATGCAGCCAGTTTGAAACGCTTGGGTGGCATCGCGCACCGGGTCATCCATCTGGCACCGCCCCCCACCGATCGCCAACGCGCATCCGATCGCGACCCGCGCAGCTTGGCTTTGGTGCGTGCTTTGCGTTTGCGCACGGCCCCACAAGCCTTGGTCTATGGCTCGACCACCGGGGTTTATGGGGACTGCGGAGGCCAACGTGTGGACGAAACGCGACCCGTGAACCCGCACACCCCTCGAGCCCAGCGCCGTGTCGATGCCGAGAACCTGATGCGCTTTTTGGGGCGCAGCGGCGTGCGCGTGAGCATTTTGCGCATCCCTGGCATTTATGCCCCCGACCGCGAAGGGGGCACCCCGCGTGAACGCTTGCTTCGCGGCACGCCGGTTTTGGTGGCCAAAGAAGATGTGTACACCAACCACATCCATGCCAACGACCTGGCCCGAGCCTGCGCCGCCGCACTGTGGCGGGGCAAGCCCCAGCGCGTGGTCAACGTCACCGACGACACCGATTTGAAAATGGGCGACTACTTCGATCTGGCCGCCAGCCTGTTTGGCTTGCCCAAGCCCCCCCGAATTTCACGCCATGACGCCAACACCGCACTGCCCTTGATGCTGCTGAGCTTCATGAGCGAATCGCGGCGCATCGACAACACCCGCATGAAACGGGAACTGAACATGCAGTTGCATTACCCGCATGTGCGCGATGGCCTGAGTCCACAAAGCGCCTTGTTTGCGGAGGCCAGATGAACGCATTGCGCATCGACAAATGGCTGTGGGCCGCCCGGTTTTATAAAACGCGCAGCTTGGCCAGTGAAGAGATTGGCAAAAATCGCGTGCAGGTCAATGGGCAAGACGCTAAACCCAGCAAAGAGGTCAAAGTTGGCGATACCGTATGCCTGCGTCAGGGCACAGTCCAGCGAACCGTATTGGTGCAGGGCCTGAGTGGCGTGCGCGGCCCGGCCCCGGTGGCGCAGTTGCTGTACTCAGAAACGCCAGAGAGCATAGAAGCCCGACAAAAAGCCGCCGAGCAAAACCGCCTGGCCCGTGAGCCTGCGCTCAGCATCGAGCAAGGCCGTCCCACCAAACGTGACCGGCGGCAGATTGAAAAAACCTGGGACAACCGCTGGAGCGCGGGGATCGACTGAAACCCATGCTGGCGTCAGCACACCCAACGCGTTCTGCGCAGCCACCCACCCGATTGAATCTGGAGGTACACCTTGCAAGCCAACGAAACTTTTGAAGACCTTTTGCCACTGCGCACAGATCTGGCGCTGGCCTTGCGTGCGGCCGCCCATCAGGGCCTGAGCGAGGGCGTGTGCAACCACTTCAGCGTGGCGGTGCCTGGCCGTGACGACTGGTTTTTGCTCAACCCGCGTGGCCTGCATTGGAGCGAGGTGCAAGCGGCCGACATCGTGATGTGCAACGCGGCTGGCGAGCAGCTGGCAGGCCGTCACCCCGTAGAGCCCACCGCCATGTTCATTCATGCGGCGGTGCATCGCATTGCACGCAAGTCTGTCGTGCTGCACACCCACATGCCGCATGCCATGGCGCTGACCTTGACCGCGGCGCGTGCATTGGACACCACGCTGTCGCAGACCGCCATGCGCTTTCATGGCCGCTTGGCGGTGGACGCGCATTACAACGGTCTGGCTCTGGACATGACCGAGGGTGAGCGCATCGCCCATGCCATGCAAGGCGCGGATGTGGTGTTTTTGGGCAACCACGGTGTCATCGTCTGCGGTGAACGGGTGGACTACGCTTACGACGACTTGTACTACCTGGAGCGTGCCTGCCAAGCGCAGGTGCTGGCGGCTTCGACCGGTGTGCCGTTGACGCCCGTGAACACGGCGCTGGCAGCGCGGGTTGCGGAACAGATCAATGGTGAGCGGCTTCAGTCCGAGCTCTTTTTTGAGAGCTTGCGAAGGATGATGGGTTGATCTAAAGCCAAGAAAAAAGGCCAACCCGTGAAGGTTGGCCTTGATTCGCTTGGAACCCGCATGGATGCTGGGTTTCCGGAGATGGTGCCCGGGGCCGGACTCGAACCGGCACGCCTTGCGGCGGGGGATTTTGAGTCCCCTGAGTCTACCAATTTCACCACCCGGGCGGTATTTGTGAAGAGCTGGATTATGACATATTTTTTTCAAGGCCCCACAGACCGGTACACCAAACCCAAGGTGTAGAGGTCTACATCGCCGTGGCTGCCGACCGCATCGTTCACGCGGTAGCGTTCGGCCTCTAGCCGTATGCTCAGGGCGGGGGTGAAAGCGTATTGCGTGCCAAAGCCAAATTTGTAGTTGATTTCTCGCCGGCTGGGCGAGGGGTCGGTCACCAGCACGGCGCCCGTACCGCTGAAATGATCTTGGGTTTGCGCATAGGCTGCACCCACACGACCCATCACTGACCAGCGATCAGTGACGGGTAAGGTGCCGACCAGGTCCAGGTTCAAGCCTCGGATGCGGGCTGAGCCCGTCTGGCTGCCCAGAGGCGTGGTATCGGCACTGAAGCCAAAACGCCCCAAGTCAAAGTAGCCGGTTTCCACGGCCCAGTTGGGGTGGATGGGAAAACCCAAATAAACTTTGTAGCCGATGTCGTCCTTGTCTTCGGTCAGGCCGTTGGTGCTCAGGCCTTCATTGCGTAAGCCATTTTGAATGCGGCCGCCGTCGATGCGGGCTTTGGAATCGCCCGTGCCCAGACCCATGTACATGCTTGTGTTGGGGGTGAGGCCTTGCGCGGAAAGTTCTGAGCTGGCCAACAAGGCCAGTGCCCAAAACAAGGTTGTGGGGAGGCGGGCGTAGGGGTTCATTTTTTCTCCAATTGGGCGTGGTGCAGGGGTTGAAGATCAGGTGGCTCAAGGGCTGGGGACGGTGATCGTGCAGGCATCGCAGGTGATGGCCGCTGCGGCTGCACCTTGGTTGAGGGCGCGGCCTTCCAGTTGCGCGCCGGTTTGCAGCGTGATGGCTGTGCTGGCGAGCAAAGAGCCTTTCATGACCGAGTTGGCGCCCAAGGTGATGGCGCTGCCGGCCGACCAAAAGACGTTGTGGGCTTTGGCCCCACCGCTGAGCACCACTTGGCTGGTCGACAGGGCATTGATGGTTGTGGCGCTGCGGATCACAAACACGGCGTTGGGGTCACCTTGAGCGTCCAATGTCAGGACGCCGCCGACCGACAGATCAATGCTGGTCAGCGATTCGTACAGACCGGGATAAAAGGTGAGGCCTTCCAAGTTGGTGCTGATGGGGGTTGGCGTGCCGCGTGCTGCCCCTGTGGCGTTGACAAATGCTGCCAAGGCATCGGTTTTGGCATTGCTCAGCAACACGGCATCTACCAGCGCACAGGCGGAGCCTGAGCTGTCGACCGCATACAAGCGGCCCACCACTTCAGGGCAAGTCAGAGGCGCGCTGAAACCGGTGATGTTGGCCCCTGTGTCGGGTGTCAGGCCCACATCGCCGGTGATGCTTGAGGTGGGAATGTTGGTGATGGCCGCAGACGCCAAGATGGCGAAATTGGATGCCGAACCCAAAGCCACAGGGCTTTGGCATTCACCCACGCCCGTCGTAAAGCGCCACACCTTGTCGGCCTGCAGGGCATTGCCCGCCAGGTCTTTGGCGCCTTGGGTGCCGCTCAAGACCGTGGCGGTATACGCCGTGGAGGCGGTCAGGTTGGTGCTGGGCTTGATCGATGCAATGCGGGTCAGTGCATCGTAGGTGACCACTGCGGTGACAGGTGACCCCAAGGTGCTGGATGGCGCCAAAGTCAAGGTGCTGGTGGTCAAGCTCAAGGGCGCCATGGATTCGCTGAAGGTGACGTTCACAGTTTTGTTGGTGCAAATGGCCAAACTGTCTTCAGCCGGATTGACCAGCGTGACCGTGGGGACGGTGGTGTCGAGTGCCTCAGCGGTGCTGAAGGTCCAGACAGTGGGTGCAACCAAGGGGTTGCCTGCCAAGTCGGTTGCCGCGCTGCTGATGGTGGCGGTGAAAGCGGTGTTGTTGGCCAAGAGGTTGGTGGGTGTGAAGGTGGCTGTGCGTGCGCCCACGGCATAGCTCAAAGTGCCTGGTACGGGTGTGTTGTCAGCGCTGCTTTTGAGCGCGAAGCTGTTGGCGTTCAGGCTGGATGGGGTCATTTCTTCGCTGAAAGTCACGCTCACCTGTGTGTTAGAGGCTGCCACGGCGCCTTGGGCGGGCACTTGCTGCGTCACGGTGGGTGGCGTGATGTCACTGTTGGCGCCGGTGTCAAAGGTCCAAGTGAAGTTGGCGGGCAGGGCCACGCCGTTGGTGTCTTGTGCACCGGTGGTCACGGTGGCGGTACAGCGGGTGCCGGTTGGCAAGATGGTGGATGGGGTCAAGGTGGCGACGCGGCTGGCGGTGTCGTAACCCACGCTGCCGCTCGTGGCCGTGCCTGCTGGACATTGCAGAGTGAACGTGTCGGTGTTCAGGCTGCCGGGGTTCATGGGTTTGTTGAAGGTGACTGTGACGAGCGTGTTGGTGGCCACGCCTGTGACCGCCGGATTGCTCGCCAAAGGCGCTGTGGCCGATACGCTCGGGGGCTGCGATGTGATGGGACTCAAGCCCAAAATGGGGTCTTTGCTGCCGCCGCATGCGGCCATGAGAAGACTGAACGTCAGGGCCAGCCACCAAGGGATGGTGCGGGAGCAAAGTGTGAAAGTGCGCATGGGTGGCTCCTGTCTCAATGCTCTGCAAAGTCAGAGGTGGTTGGTCGGTTCGGTCCCTGCTTCAAGCTGCCCCCCGCCTTGGCGCAGCAGCTCGGCTGGTTGCCGTCGGATCGACTGTTCAGTCTGTGTGAAGGCCGCAATGGCTTCAGTGTGTTGAGGCACAGTGGGCGGGCCTTGTGATTTGCCGTCGGGGTATCAGGCGTCGGGTTTCTACGGTCGTTTCAGACGGGCTCACTGCCATCAGGGGCGTTCAACTTATGGCAAAGTACGGCCATGATTTATCCAACCATTGAAGATGCGATCGGCAAAACCCCCTTGGTGGCTTTGCAGCGTTTGGGGGCCGCAGACTGCGCTGCGCGTTCTAATGTGATTTTGGGCAAGCTGGAGGGCAACAACCCGGCTGGTTCCGTGAAGGACAGGCCCGCTTTGTCGATGATTCGTCGGGCCGAAGAGCGTGGCGAGATCAAGCCGGGTGACACCTTGATTGAGGCCACATCGGGCAACACTGGCATTGCGCTGGCCATGGCTGCGGCCATCAAGGGTTACCGCATGATTTTGATCATGCCCGAGGATTTGTCGATTGAACGCGCTCAGACCATGAAGGCGTTTGGTGCGGAGCTGATCTTGACGCCCAAGAGCGGTGGTATGGAATATGCCCGCGATTTGGCCGATAACATGGCCGCGCAAGGCAAGGGGCGCATCCTTGACCAATTTGCCAATGCCGATAACCCGCGCATCCATTACGAAACCACTGGGCCCGAGATCTGGGCGCAAACCGGCGGCAAAGTCACCCACTTTGTCAGCGCCATGGGCACGACCGGAACCATCACAGGTGTGTCGCGGTTTTTGAAAGAAAAGAACCCAGCGATTCGCATCATCGGTGCCCAGCCCAGTGAAGGATCGCGTATTCCGGGTATCCGCAAGTGGCCGCAGGAATACCTGCCCAAAATCTACGACCCGAGCCATGTGGACGAGCTGATGTATGTCAGTCAAAGCGATGCCGAGGAAACTTGCCGTCAGATGGCGCGGACCGAGGGTATTTTTGCGGGCATTTCAGCTGCAGGGGCGTGCTGGGTGGCCCAGCAAGTGGCCAAGACGGCGCAAAACGCCACCATCGTTTTCATTGTGTGCGATCGCGGCGACCGTTATTTGTCGACGGGCGTCTTTCCCGCTTGACCGGTTCTTTTGTATTGAAGGCTTGATTTCATGGCTGAATACCGTTTTTGTCCGATGTGTGCCAGTCCTTTGGCCTGGCTCTCGCAGATGGAGGACAGTGGCGAGACCATGCGCCTGCGTTGCACCGCTTGTGACTTCACCCACTGGAACAATCCGACGCCTGTGTTGGCGGGCATCGTGCAAGTGGGTGACCAAATTTTGTTGGCCCGCAATGCCGCTTGGCCAGGTCGGCGCTTTGCATTGATCACGGGCTTCATGGAGGCCGGCGAGACCCCTGAGGACGGCATCCAGCGAGAAATTGCCGAAGAAACCAATCTCAAGGTGTCTGCCCTGAAGCTGATCGGCGTGTACGACTTCCAGCGCATGAACCAAGTGATCATTGCCTACCATGCGGTGGCCGAAGGCGAGGTGCGTTTGTCGCCCGAATTGGCCGAGTACAAGATG
The DNA here is from genome assembly GCF_000293865.2 of Limnohabitans sp. Rim28. GTDB lineage: Bacteria > Pseudomonadota > Gammaproteobacteria > Burkholderiales > Burkholderiaceae_C > Limnohabitans_A. Next base: position 98,322 of record NZ_ALKN02000003.1, read on the forward strand.
TTCGATTTTCAGGATTTGATTTGCTGGCCTGCAGGCACTGGCTACGCCTTGGGCGACTGGTTGCGCACCATCGGCATCGAGCCCAAGTTCATGACATGGGAAGAGCGAGCCGCGCAGAGCCAGGAAGCGAATCAGGACACATGATGCACATCGACAAAGAAATTGATACCAGTGGCCTGAACTGCCCCTTGCCCATTTTGAAAGCCAAGAAGGCCTTGAACGAGATGAGCAGCGGTCAGGTGCTCAAAGTGACGGCGACCGACCCTGGAGCCTGGCGAGATTTCGAGGCGTTTGCGCGGCAAACCGGCAATGATTTGCTGCTGCAGGAAAAGACCGACACGGCGTTTGTGTTTGCCCTCAAACGCCGATGACAAAACTGCGCTGCGCTGTTACAGACTCAGGCCCTTGAGGTATTCGCGGAACGACGCCCCCACTTGCGGGTGCTGCAAAGCCAGCTCCACTGTGGCTTCCAGAAAACCTTCCTTGCTGCCGCAGTCGTAGCGCTTACCTTGGTACTGAAAGGCGTAAACCGCCTCACGTTGCAACAGGCGGGCAATCGCATCTGTCAATTGGATCTCGCCCCCCACGCCGGTGGGCTGGTTGCGGATCTCGTCAAAAATGCCTGGCGTCAAAATGTAGCGGCCGGCCACACCCATGCGTGAGGGCGCTTTGTCGGGGCTGGGTTTTTCCACAATTTGCTCAACACGGATGAGCTGTTTGTCTGCCGATTCGCCAGCGACGATGCCGTAACGCTTGACCTGGTCGAGAGGCACTTCTTGCACCGCCAACACAGAACGGCCTTGCTTGGTATAGGCGTCAACCATTTGGGACAAGATGGATGGCCCCTGGTTGACCATGAGGTCATCGGCCAACAGCACGGCAAAAGGCTCATTGCCGACCAGCGGCTCGGCGCACAGCACCGCGTGGCCCAGCCCCAGCATGCGGTTTTGGCGCACATAGGCGCAGACCATGTCATCGGGCTGCACAGATCGAACCAAGGCCAACAACTCGTCTTTGTGCGCGGCTTCGAGTTCGTTTTCGAGTTCGTAGGCGGTGTCAAAGTGGTCTTCGATGGCACGCTTGCTGCGGCCCGTGACAAAGATCATGTGGCGCACACCGGCCGCATAGGCTTCTTCCACCGCATATTGAATCAGCGGTTTGTCCACCACCGGCAGCATCTCTTTGGGCGCGGCTTTGGTGGCAGGCAAAAAGCGGGTGCCCAGGCCCGCGACGGGGAACACGGCTTTGCGGATGACGTTGTGGCTCATGGTCGATTCCTTGTTCACCCAGGGCTTCAGCCCAGACGTTGCAGTTGCTGGCGGATTTTGTCGAGCGTGGCACCGAAGTCGGCCACGCGCTTTCTGGTTTCGTCGAGCACCGCTGGCGGTGCTTTGGCCACAAAGGCCTCGTTGCCGAGCTTGGCGTTCGCCTTGGTGATTTCGCCTTCCAAGCGAGCGGCTTCTTTGGTCAGGCGAATTTTTTCTGCGGCTGCATCCACTTCGATGAACAGGCAAAGGCGAGCCTCGCCTACCACGGCCACAGGCGCGGCTTGTGCGGCAGCGATCCATTCGGCTTCGGCCTCAAAGACCTTGACTTCGCTGAGCTTGGCCAGCGACTGCAGCACAGGCGCCACGCTCTGCATGAAGGCGGTGTCGCCCAGCACATACAGGGGCATGCGGGTGGCGGGTGAGACGTTCATTTCGCCGCGCAGGTTGCGGCAGGCGTCCACCAAGGTTTTGAGCTTGGCCACATGGGCTTCAGCGGCTGCGTCGATGCGTTCGGGCTGGCTCACGGGGTAGGCCGCGATGCTGACCGATTCGCCCGCACGGCCCGCGACCACCGACACTTTTTGCCAGAGTTCTTCGGTGATGAACGGGATGATGGGGTGCGCCAAGCGCATGATGGTCTCTAAGGTGCGGATCAGGGTGCGGCGGGTGGCGCGTTGTTGGGCATCGTTGCCGGTGTTGATCTGCACCTTGGCGATTTCGAGGTACCAGTCGCAGAACTCGTTCCACACAAAGTCATAAATCGTGTTGGCCACGTTGTCCAGGCGGTATTCGGCAAAGCCTTTGGCCACGTCGGCTTCGACCCGCTGCAGTTGTGAGCTGATCCAGCGGTCGGCCTGGCTGAACGCCAAGTAGCCATGCGCCGGACCGCCCACTTCGCATTCGGCTTTGGTGTGTTCTTTCAGGCCGCAGTCTTGGCCCTCGCAGTTCATCAGCACAAAGCGGGTGGCGTTCCACAGCTTGTTGCAAAAGTTGCGGTAACCCTCGCAGCGCTTGCTGTCAAAGTTGATGCTGCGGCCCAGGCTGGCGAGTGCTGCAAAGGTGAAGCGCAGCGCGTCCGCGCCATAGGCCGGAATGCCTTCGGGGAATTCTTTTTCGGTTTGCTTGCGAACCTTGGGGGCCGTCTCGGGTTTGCGCAAACCTTGGGTCCGCTTGTCGAGCAGAGGCTCCAAAGTGATGCCGTCGATGAGGTCCACCGGGTCGAGCACGTTGCCTTCGGACTTGCTCATCTTCTTGCCTTGGGCGTCGAGCACCAGGCCGTGGATGTAGACGTGTTTGAAGGGGACTTTGCCGGTGAAGTGTGTGGTCATCATGATCATCCGGGCGACCCAGAAGAAGATGATGTCGTAGCCTGTGACCAGCACGCTGCTGGGGAGGTAGAGGTCGTAATCGCTTTGGCTGTTGTTGTCGTTGGTTCCGCTGGCGAGCGTGCCGGAACCGGTCTTGCTCCTACTCGCTTCGCTCGCCATGTCGCTGCGTCCGGTCCCGGCACGCTCGCCTGCTGCGTCGCTGTTCCAACCCATGGTGCTGAACGGCACCAATGCTGAGGAGTACCAGGTATCGAGCACGTCTTCATCGCGCTTGAGCGTTTTGCCGGGCGATAACTTGTCAGCTTGGGCTTGCGCCTCGGCTTCGTTGCGGGCCACATAGACCTTGCCGTCTTCGTCGTACCAAGCGGGAATCTGATGGCCCCACCACAGTTGGCGTGAGATGCACCAGTCCTGAATGTTGTTCATCCACTGGTTGTAGGTGTTGACCCAGTTTTCGGGCACAAACTTGACTTCGCCGGATTGAACGGCGTCAATGGCCTTTTGCGCAATGCTTTTGCCGGTGGCATCGCCTTGACCCACTTGGTTCATGGCGACAAACCATTGGTCGGTCAGCATGGGCTCAATCACTTGGCCCGTGCGGGCGCAGCGCGGCACCATGAGTTTGTGCTTCTTCACTTCGACCAAAGCGCCTGCCGCTTCGAGGTCTGCCACCACGGCTTTGCGGGCCACGAAGCGGTCGAGGCCTTGGTATTTCTCGGGGGCGTTGGTGTTGATCGTGGCGTCCAAGTTCAGCACGCAGATCATCTCCAGCTTGTGTCGCTGGCCGACTTGGTAGTCGTTGGTGTCGTGCGCGGGTGTGACCTTGACCACGCCTGTGCCGAAGTCTTTGTCCACGTAGTCGTCGGCGATCACGGGGATCGTGCGGTTGCACAAGGGCAAGTTGACCTGTTGGCCAATCAGGTGTTGGTAGCGCTCGTCTTCAGGGTGCACCATCACGGCCACGTCGCCCAGCAGGGTCTCAGGGCGGGTGGTGGCCACGGTCAACGAACCACTGCCATCGGCCAAGTCATAGCGGATGTGCCACATCGAGCCTTCTTCTTCGGCGCTTTCAACTTCCAAATCGGACACCGCGCTCATGAGCACCGGGTCCCAGTTGACCAGGCGTTTGCCACGGTAGATCAGGCCTTGTTGGTAGAGCTGCACAAAAGTTTCGGTCACGGTTTGGGACAACTTGGGGTCCATCGTGAAGTATTCGCGGCTCCAGTCCACGCTGTCGCCCATGCGGCGCATTTGGCGGGTGATGGTGCTGCCGGACTCTTCTTTCCACGCCCAAACCTTGCTCACAAAGTTCTTGCGGGCTTCGGCTGGTGTCGGACCCATGTCGTGGCGGCTGATGCCTTGGGCCTGAAGCTGGCGCTCCACCACGATTTGCGTGGCAATGCCCGCATGGTCTGTGCCCGGTATCCAAGCCGTGTTGTGCCCCAACATGCGGTGGTAACGGGTCAACGAGTCCATGATGGTCTGGTTGAAGGCGTGGCCCATGTGCAAAGTACCCGTCACGTTCGGCGGTGGCAGTTGGATGGCAAATGCCGGGGCGCCTTCCTTTGGCGCTTGCGTCCCCCGGAAACCGGCCACACCGTAGCCGCGCTTTTCCCATTCGGGGCCCCAATGGGCTTCGAGTGTGGCGGGTTCAAACGATTTGGACAGGCTCTCAAGGCCGGGCTGGTGGACCGGACTGGCGGGGGCGTTGCTCATGGCGGGGGTCTTCTTAAAAATGAAAGCAGCAACTCAGCAGGTGCTGAAGGGGACAGGGTGCGTCCGACCTGTCGATTTTAACGAGCCGTCCCGGGTGGGGGCATTCAGGGCCTCGGCGATGGTGCTGCGTTGTCAGCACAGGTTAATAGCCTGGATCAATCAATTGAATTAAATCAATTTATTGGTCGCTTCAGAGGTTTGAAGCTAATCTTCCGGTTCTCTGGCGATCCTGCCAGGGCAATCCACTCAAAATCCACAAGGAGATATCCATGGCAGCACTCAAAGGCTCGCGCACGGAACAATGCCTGAAAGACGCCTTCGCAGGCGAATCACAGGCCAACCGTCGTTATTTGTATTTCGCGAACAAAGCTGACGTTGAAGGTCAGAACGACGTGGCAGCCCTGTTCCGTTCCACCGCCGAAGGTGAAACCGGTCACGCCCACGGTCACCTGGAGTTTCTGGAGCAATCCGGCGACCCAGCAACAGGCATGCCCATTGGCTCGACACGCGAGAACCTGGCATCTGCTGTGGCTGGCGAAACCCACGAGTACACCGACATGTACCCTGGCATGGCCAAGACCGCTCGCGAAGAAGGTTTCGACGAAGTCGCTGACTGGTTCGAGACCCTGGCCAAGGCTGAGCGTTCACACGCCAACCGTTACCAGAAAGCTTTGAACGAACTGGTGGATTGATTCCCCCCTGTTTCGTCAGCCCGCTGTGCTGAAAAGTGCAGCGGGTTTTTCTCAGGGTTCTGGCTGCAGAGTCTTCAGAAAAACCTCATAAAGAATTCCGAAGGAGCACAACATGGCCAAAGAAGGCAACCTCGAAGCCCCCACCCGTCACGCGCTGGCTTGGGAAACCCCTGACTTCTACAACGAAGAAAAGTGCTTTGACGAGTTGGAGCGCATTTTTGACATCTGCCATGGCTGCAGACGCTGCGTGAGCTTGTGTGGCTCTTTTCCCACCTTGTTTGACCTGGTGGACGAGAGCAGCACCATGGAAGTCGATGGCGTGGACAAGAAGGATTACTGGAAAGTGGTGGACCAGTGCTTCATGTGCGACCTGTGCTACATGACCAAGTGCCCCTACACACCACCTCACGAGTGGAACCTGGACTTTCCGCACACCATGCTGCGGGCCAAGGCCATCAAGTTCAAAAAAGGCGAAGTGGGCGCGGCTGAAAAGTTTTTGGCTTCCACCGACACCCACGGTTCTTTCGCGGGCATCCCCATCGTGGTGCAGGCGGTCAATGCCATCAACAAGACCGAAGCGGCACGCAGCATCATGGAGAGCGTGGTGGGCGTGGACAAAAACGCTTGGTTGCCTTCCTTGGCGACGAAAAAATTCCGCTCCAGCGCCCCGGATGCCCAGTCGGTGAAAGTGGTGGACGGAGAGAAGACCCCTGGCAAAGTGGCGATCTACTCGACTTGCTACATCAACTACAACGAACCCGGTATTGGCCACGACCTGCTGAAGATCCTTGACCACAACGCCATTCCTTATGTGCTGGTCGAGAAAGAACAGTGCTGCGGCATGCCCAAGCTGGAGCTGGGCGATTTGGACTCGGTCAAGGACGCCAAGGAAGCCAACATCCCGGTGCTGGCCAAGTACGCCAAAGACGGCTACGCCATCATGGCGGCGGTGCCCAGTTGCGCGCTCATGTTCAAGCAAGAGATTCCGCTGATGTTCCCCGATTGCGCCGACACCCAGTTGGTCAAAGACGCCATGTGGGATCCGTTTGAGTACTTCATGGCCCGCAAGCGCGATGGCTTGCTCAAGACCGAGTTCCCGCAAAAGCTGGGCAATGTGAGTTACCAGATTCCTTGCCATGGCCGGGTGCAAAACATCGGCAAGAAGACCGAAGAAATGCTCAAGATGATCCCGGACACCGAGATCAACACCATCGAGCGTTGCTCGGGCCACGCCGGTACCTACGGCGTCAAAAAAGGCTCACACGAGGTGGCGATGAAGATTGGCAAACCTGTGTTCAAAGCCATGGCCACCATGAAGGATGGCTCCAAGCCTGACTACATTAGTTCGGACTGCCCGCTGGGTGGCCACCACATTGCCCAGGGCTTTGAGGTCAACGGTCTGGGCGCTCCAGAATTGAACCACCCTCTGACCCTGGTGCGCAAAGCCTACGGTCTCAAATAAGGAACACTGCCATGCAACTGACTGGAAAAATCACGCCCGAGACCCTGATGTCTTTGGAGGCCTACACCAAGTGGCGCAAGGTCCATAAGCCCGAGGTGATCGCTCACCGCAAGCTGCGCAGCGTGCAGCTGGGCGAACACATCAACATGCAGTTTGAGAGCGAAACCACGATCCGCTATCAAATTCAGGAGATGCTGCGCATTGAAAAGGTCTTCGAAGAAGAAGGCATCCTGCAAGAGATCGAGGCCTACGCCCCATTGGTGCCGGACGGCAGCAACTGGAAAGCCACCATGATGATCGAATACACCGACATCAACGAACGCAAGCGCGAGCTGGCCAAGCTGATTGGTGTGGAAGACCGCATGTTTGTCGAGGTAGAAGGCCATGCCCGCGTCTACGCGATTGCCGACGAAGACCTGGACCGCGAGACCGAAGAGAAAACCTCGGCGGTGCATTTCGTGCGTTTCGAGCTCAAGCCCGCCATGTGTGCGGCTGTGAAGGCTGGCGCTGGCGTCAAGATGGGTTGTGACCACACCCATTACCCCTCTCACATCGACATGTCTCCAGACACCTTGGCCAGCTTGGCAGGGGATTTGAAGTAAGGCCTTGGGCTTTAGAGGCCCAGCAGCGCCGGGTCGCCACGACCACGGCGCAGCACTTCGGGCTCGCTGCCACTCATGTCGATCACGGTGGTGGGCTCGAGTGAGCATGCACCCGCATCGATGACCGCGCCCACCTGGTGCTCCAGCCGCTCGCGAATGTCTTCGGGGTCATTCAGCGGCGTGTCCTCCCCGGGCAAGATCAAGGTGGTGGCCAGCATAGGTGCGCCGTGCAAGCTCAGCAACTCTTGCAGCACTTTGTGTTCAGGCACGCGCAGGCCAATGGTTTTTCGCTGAGGGTGACTCAGGCGACGCGGCACTTCCTTGGTGGCTTCCAAAATGAAGGTGAAGGGCCCGGGTGTGGCCTGCTTGATGGCACGAAACTGCTGGTTGTCCACCCGCGCGTAGTTGGCCAGCTCACTCAGGTCGCGGCACAGCAGTGTCAAGTGGTGTTTGTCGTCGATGGCCCGAATGCGGCGCAGTTGGTCTGCTGCACTTTTGTCGTCCAGGTGGCACACCAGCGCATAACTGGAATCGGTAGGCACCGCCAATACCCGGCCCTGCTGGAGCAACTGCACCGCCTGCTTGAGCAGCCGGGTTTGCGGATTGTCCGGATGAACTGAGAAAAATTGGGCCATGGCTTGCTGAACTCAGATCATTGCACGCTGGGGCTCAAGCCTGTGAGCTGGAGTCTCACTGAATTCGGTCGGTGAGCAATTCCCAAACAGGGGTCAATTGGCCTGGCAAATAGGGCAGGGTGCCCAAGTCGATCCGGCTTTCGTCGGGGCTGTGAAAGTCGCTGCCGCGTGAGGCGGCCAACTCGAACTCCAGAGCGGTCTCGGCATAGCGCACCGCCTCTGGCGAGGAGTGGCTGCCAGTGATGACCTCCACACCACGCCCGCCGTGGGCTTTGAATTCACTGAACAAAGCGTATTCTTCATTGGGGGTGAAGCCGTAGCGGGCGGGATGGGCAATGACCGCAACACCACCGGCGTCACTGATCCACTGCACGGCTTCTTGCAAGCGTGCCCAGCGGTGCGGCACGTAACCGGGTTTGCCTTCGGTGAGGAATTTGCGAAACACCTCTGAGGTGTCGCTGCACACCCCGGTCTCTACCAAGTGCCGAGCAAAGTGCGTGCGAGAAATCAGCTCAGGGTTGCCCACATATTGCAAGGCGCCCTCGTAGGCGTTCAGGATGCCAACTTTGGCCAAGCCATCTGACATTTCCTGGGCCCGTTCACTGCGTCCACCCCGCGTGCGACGCAAGCCAGCCACCAAGGCGCTGTTGTGGGCGTCAAACCCCAAGCCCACAATGTGCACCGTTTGGTGGGCGAAGGTGACCGAGATCTCGGTGCCCGTCAGGTAAGGCAAGCCCAGAGCTTTGGCTGCGGCCATGGCCCGTTCTTGACCGGCGACTTCGTCGTGGTCGGTCAGAGCCCAGAGTTCGACGCCGTTGGCTTTGGCACGTTCGGCCAAGGCCTCGGGTGTGAGGGTGCCGTCGGACATGACGGAATGGCAGTGCAGGTCGGCGTTGATCATGGGGCTCATTTTAGGCGCAGGCGCTGGTTCAGGAGCGGGTTGTGGGGTCTTGTGATCCCCTGACAGGGTGGCCAACAGCCCTGCAATTGCTCAGGCTGAAGCCTGTGGCCGATAATTCACCCATGACCCCCTTGCAGAATTTTGCGGAGCTCCAACCATGGCATTGATGATCACCGACGAATGCATCAACTGCGATGTGTGTGAACCCGAATGCCCCAACGAAGCGATTTATTTGGGCGAAGAAATTTACGAAATCAACCCGTCCAAATGCACCGAGTGCGTGGGTCATTTTGATGAACCTCAGTGCGTGCAGGTCTGCCCCGTGGCTTGCATCCCTGTCAATCCGCAGCACATCGAAAACCAAGAGTCTCTTTGGGCCAAATACCGCCGCCTGCAAGCGCAGTGAGGCGCCAGGCTCAGCCCTGAGCGTCGGGTTCGCTCGTGGGGCTCGGCGCCGCTTTGGGGGGCTTGGGCGGTTTGGGCCTAGGGGGTTTGCTGGTGTGGATTTTGACCATGGCTTTTTCCATGTCGCCCGCCAAGAGCAAAGGCAAAGCGGTCAATGCCCGGAAAATGCTGTCGTCGATAGCTTTGCGGTGTTCCAGCATGGGCTTCTTCAGCACCCAGCTGACGACCTCGGCTTTGTCGCCGGGATGGCCTACGCCAATGCGCAGTCGCCAATAGTCGGCCGTTCCCAGTTGGGCATGGATGTCGCGCAGGCCGTTGTGCCCAGCATGGCTGCCGCCGAGTTTGAGCTTGGCCTCGCCGGGCACGATGTCGAGCTCATCGTGCGCCACCAAAATCTCTTGGGGCTGAATTTTGAAGAACCGGGCCAGTGCGCTGACCGACTTGCCCGACAGGTTCATATAGGTCTGGGGTTCCAGCAGCCACAAATTTTGGCCGTTCACGGTGGTGCGAGCCACCAGGCCGTGGTAGCTGCGCTCGGGCACCAGAGACACTTTGAGCTCTCGGGCCACCGCGTCTATCCACCAAAAACCGGCATTGTGGCGGGTGTCTTCGTATTCGTTGCCCGGGTTGCCCAGGCCGACTAGCAGTTTGATCATGGGGCTTGATTATCCGTGGTGCTGACTGAGCCCTTGCGCAGCATGGGCACCATGCAAAAGGCCCGCTTGCGCGGGCCTTGGAAGCGCAGGGCCTGAAGGCCCCCAGCGAGAAGATTACTTCTTGCCTTTGCCCTTGCCTTTGGCGTCCACAGGGGCTGCCACAGGGGCTGCGACCACTTCTTCGACAGGCGCCACCACGGACACGAGGACCGGGTTCTTCTTGCCGTGCGTGATGGCTTTGCAGCCAGCAGGCAAAGTGATGTCGTTCAGGTGCAGGGATTTGCCCAGAGTCAAGCCTTTCAAATCCACCGCGATGAATTCGGGCAGGTTGGCGGGCAGGCAAGCGACTTCGATTTCAGTGGCCACGTGGGTGATCGTGCACTTGTCGGTCTTGACGGCTTCGGACTCGTCTTGGCCACTGTAGTGCAATGGCACTTTCATGTGCAAAGTGGTGTTGGCATCGACACGCTGGAAGTCGATGTGTTGCACCAACTGCTTGTAGGGGTGCATTTGGTAGTCACGCAGCAAGACTTTGCTGGACTGACCATTCAATTCCATGTCCAGGATCGAAGCGTGAAAGGTTTCCTTTTTCAGGGCATGCCACAAAGCGTTGTGGTCCAGCTCGATCAGTTGGGGGGCCGAAGTGGAACCGTAAACGATGCCAGGTGTGCGACCAGAATTGCGGAGACGGCGGCTCGCACCCGTACCCTGCTTAGCGCGCTCAAAAGCGACAAATTTCATACATTTCTCCTTCTAGGGTCCACCGCGACCAGTGCGACCCTGACTCAAAAAAGCCAGCCAGTCCTCAAGGACGGCTGGCGGCTATTGGCCTCTTCCCGATCAGGTTTGATCGGAGAACAGGCTCATCACCGACTCACCGTGCGCAATCCGATGGATCGTTTCTGCGATCAGCGGAGCCACAGAGAGTTGGCGAATCTTGGAACACGCTGCGGCTTCGGCCGTCAGCGGGATGGTGTTGGTGACCACGACTTCATCGAGGGCCTCGCCCTTGGCGATGCGGTCGATGGCTGGCCCCGAAAAAATCGGGTGTGTGCAATAGGCGTAAACTTTTTTGGCGCCGCGCTCTTTGAGCACTTCGGCGGCCTTGACCAGTGTGCCAGCGGTGTCGATCATGTCGTCCATGATCACGCAGTTGCGCCCATCGATCTCGCCAATGACGTGCATAACTTCAGACACGTTGGCTTTGGGGCGGCGTTTGTCGATGATGGCCAGGTCGCAGCCGAGCTGTTTGGCCAGGGCACGGGCACGCACCACACCACCCACATCGGGCGACACAACGATCAAGTCGTCGTAGTTTTGCTGGCGCAGGTCACCCAACAAAACGGGCGACGCGTAAATGTTGTCAACCGGAATGTCGAAGAAACCCTGAATTTGGTCTGCGTGCAAGTCCATGGTCAGCACGCGATCCACACCCACAGCCTGCAGCATGTTGGCCACGACTTTGGCCGAAATGGGCACGCGGGTTGAACGGGGACGGCGGTCCTGCCGGGCGTAACCAAAATAGGGGATGACGGCGCTGATGCGGCCAGCCGAGGCGCGTTTGAGCGCATCGACCATGATCAGCAGTTCCATCAGATTTTCGTTGGTCGGGGCGCAAGTGGACTGCACCACAAACACTTCACGGGCACGGACGTTTTGCTTGAGTTCGACGGTGACTTCACCGTCAGAGAAACGGCCCACATCGACCGCGCCGAGCTGCGTGCCCAGATGCTTGGCGATTTCGGCGGCCAAAACCGGGTTGGCATTGCCGGTGAACAGCATGAATTCGGGGGGGAGTGAAGCAGGCTGCATGTGCATTCCAGCGATCAGATAAAAGGGCCTGTACGTTTGAACGTATTTGGCAGGGGAAGAAGGACTCGAACCTTCGAATGCCGGAATCAAAATCCGGTGCCTTAACCAACTTGGCGACTCCCCTACACGGGTTGACTGCCAAAGGCAGCCGACCGATCAACTTTCGCTGGATGCCCACCCCAATAAAGGGTGAGACTCCATATTGCTGCAGTAGCGTGCCAGAAATCCATCGGGTACCGATATTTCGAGGGTGTTTGCGACACAAGGCGCAAACACAGCACTGCCAGAGCCCGTCATTCTAGCGTTCAAACCAGCGGTATGGAGCACTTGGAGTGCCTGTGTAACGCCTGTGCAAAGAGCCTGAGCAACAGGCTGCAAATCATTTTGACCAAAGTCATATGGGTTTGCAGCAAAGACCGAAATTGTAGCAGCGTTTGTGTCGCGTTTCAGGCCAGGATGCGCAAAAATTTCAGCGGTATTGATGCCTTCGGGCGGTTTGATGACCCAAAAATCAGCGGGTGGGAGGTCAATGGGGGTGATTTTTTCACCCACACCCTCGACCCAAGCATTGCGTCCACGCAGGAAAAAAGGCACATCGGCACCCAGCTCCAGGCCCAATTTCTCTAAAGTTGCCAGGTTCAAATTCAGATTCCAGAGGCGATTGAGTGCCAACAAGCAGCTTGCTGCGTCGGACGAGCCGCCGCCCATGCCTGCTTGGGCTGGAATTTGTTTGTCGACGGCGATGTGCACGCCATCGGCGCAGCCGGTGCGTTGCTGCAACAAGCTGGCTGCTCGGGTGATCAGGTCTTGCGCAGGCAAAGCCACGGTGAGGTCTTCTCGGCTGATGGTGCCACCTGCACGCTTTTCGAAATGCAGCGTGTCGCACCAGTCGATGAGCATGAAAACAGACTGGAGAAGGTGGTAGCCATCGGGTCTGCGCCCGGTGATGTGCAAAAACAAATTCAGTTTGGCCGGGGCCGGCACATCGTGCAGCGTTTTCATAGAACGGGTGATCTCTGTTTTGAACCGATCAGCGGTCCAATGCAATGCGCAAAACCGTGGCTGGCGCGGGCAAACGCCGCTCTGCGGTGATGCGGCCTTGGGCGTGCTGCGACAGGTCAACTTGCCAACCGACCGCATCGGCGGGTCGGCCTGCCATCCATTCAAACATGGCTGTGATGGGCAGTTCTGTGCCAGTGAGCCCTTTGGCCAGGTGTTGCAGGCTGGTGCTGTCGATCTGCTGCCCGCCTTGTTCAAGGCGGGCAAACTCGGGCCTCCATTGAAGGCGAGCCAAGGTCGTGCCAATCGGGCTGAGCAAAACCATCTGCCCCGATTGGGCCGAGCCCTGCAGCTCAAAGCCGGCACTCAAGGATTCAGGTGGCTCTTTGAGCACTTGAATGGCCAAGCGACCAGACCAATCAGCGCCAGGCGTTGAAACTTGGGGTTGTGGGGTGGCACAGGCCGTCAAAAGCACAAGCCATGCGCAAAGGCTCCAACGGCGTAAAACCTGTAAGGTCATGCGGCGGGCCACTCAAAAGCCGTGTGGGTCATCAAGTCACTCATGGTTTGAACTGGAAGCGCTTGAGCGTTTCGTTCAAGGTGTCGTTGTCGGATTTGAGCAGCAAACCTTCGCGCCAAATGACCGCCGCCGCATCGCGTTGGCCCATGACCCACAGCACCTCACCCAAATGGGCGGCTATTTCTGCGTCGGGCTTGGCTTTGTAGGCCATCTGAAGCAGTTGCAGGGCTTCCGCCAGCTGGCCTTGCCGGAACGCCACCCAGCCCAAACTGTCCTGAATGTAGGCATCGTTGGGCGCCAGTTGGAGCGCTTGCGTGATCAGCAAGCGGGCTTCGGGCAGGCGAATGTTTCGATCAGCGAGTGAATAACCCAAGGCGTTGAAGGCATGTGGATCATCGGGTTTTCGCTTCATGATGTCGCGCAGCAAACTTTCCATCTCGTCATAGCGTTTGAGCTTTTCACAGACCATGGCCAACTCGGACATCAATTCTGTGTTTTGAGGGTGTTGGGCTAAGGTTTGCTTGACCAAGGTGTATGCGTTGGCGGCTTGATTGTTCTCGCGCAGCCATTGCGATTGCACCAAGGCTTTTTTGATGGCCAGCTCTGGGGTGTTGGCTCTGATCCGCTCCAAAGTCAGGCGGGCTTCGTCCAGTCGGCCCTGTTTTGACAGCAAATCTGCTTGTCGGCTGGCCAGTTTGATGGGGTCGGCATCGGCAGGCACTTGCGCCAACCATTGTTGGGCCTGTGTCCATTGACCTTTGCGTTGGGCAATTTGAGCCAATCCCATCAAAGACTCGGTGAGTCCTGCAGTGGCTGATTTGTCGGGAGCAACAGAGGCCAGCGCCACATGTTGCGTCAGTTTTTGCTCGGCCAATGCCCATTGTCCTGTTTCAAGCAAAAGCAGGCCGTGTACCCACCACGCATCGGCAAATTCAGGCTGCTCGGTGTTGATTTTTTGAAGCTGCTCCAACGCCTGGGTGTATGAGAGTTGGCCAATGAGCAGGCGGGCAAACCCAAGGCGAAGCTCGGGTGGCACCGGGCCTTGCATGGCGCGGGTGATCAAGGGGGTCAATTCAGTCGGTGCGGCGCCAACCAAACTCAGGGCCAAGATCAAGGGGCCGGAGGCCGTGGCATCGGCCAGCAAGGCTTGGCGGGTGGCTTCAACGGCCAGAGCCAATTGGCCGGCCTCGCGCCTCATCCTGCCCACCGTGGTCCATGCCGAGGCCGCTGTGGGGGCTTGTTTCAAGGCGGTTTGGAGGGCTTTTTCGACCGCATCAGCGGCCAGTTTTTTGTCTTGAACGCGTGAGAAAACCCTCGGAATCGACGCGATGGCTGTATTTCTCTCATCGGCAGGCAACTCACGTATCGATACGGTCAAAGCTTGTCCGGCTTCATCCAAGCGGTTCAAAGCCAACAATATTTGCAACAGGTAACGGTTGGCTTCCGAAGACTCGGGGAGAGCGCTTTTCCAAGCTTGTGCGGCTTGAAGCGCAGCATCGCCCGAGCGCGACTGAAGAGCAACATCCACGGCCCGTTGGAACACCAAAGGGTCTCGGGTTTTGCGTGCGGCGTCCAAAATGATGGAGAAGCCACTGCCGGGAGCGCCCCCTCTGACGTTCATTTCGCCCAACAAGAGTTGGTAAAAAAGCATGGCATCCAGCCCGGATTTTTGAGCCGCAGGCCGGTCTTGGGGGGCAGCAGATGGCGTGACGGCTTGAGCCCATGCGCTTTGCACGCAAAGAACCATCAACGCAAGTCGGAACCAAGATTTCATGCCTTCATCATAATCCACGCATCTGCCGCCAAAAGCTGCGCGGCCCTTGTCCCTTTTTGCACCAGAGCCCATGCCTGAACTCCCCGAAGTTGAAGTCACCCGCCGCAGTTTTGCAGACCGCATCGCATCGGCCCATATCTTGGCGCTCCAGATGGGCAAGCCCCTGCGCTGGCCCTTGGGTGTGGCCGCTGCCAGCTTGGTGGGGCAGCAAATTTGGGGTGTTCGGCGGCGCGGCAAATACCTGCTGCTGGACCTGGAGCAAGGCCTGCTCTTGGTGCATTTGGGCATGTCGGGCAGTTTGAACTTTGCCCCTACCCAGCCTGAAGCCGGGCCGCACGACCACATGGACCTGGTGACCGATCGGGGCGTGTTGCGATTGCACGACCCGCGACGATTTGGCGCCGTGGTCTGGGCACCAAGTGAAGACGCTCCCCAAGCGCAAAAGTTGTTGGGCCGTTTGGGGGTGGAGCCCTTGAGCGCTCAGTTCGATGTGGGCACCTTTGCCGTGGCCCTTAAAAAACGCCAGTCGGCCATCAAGCAGGTTTTGCTGGCGGGCAACGAGGTGGTGGGTGTGGGCAATATTTACGCGTCAGAAGCCTTGTTCATGGCGGGCATACGCCCCACGACCAAAGCGTCGCGTTTGTCCAAGCCCCGGGTGGCCAGGCTGCATGCGGCCATCGTTCAGGTGTTGACCCGTGCTGTCGAACAGGGCGGCAGTTCGCTGAAAGATTTTGTGAACGCCGAAGGGCGCACCGGCTACTTTCAGCTTGAGGCAGCGGTTTACGGACGTGCGGGCCAGCCCTGCCGCGTATGCGCTAACCCCATCCAGTCCATGCTGCAAGGCCAGCGCACCACCTTTTACTGCTCTTCATGCCAGAAACCGTGATGACTTTGCCCGAAGGTTTTGCCCGCCGCATGGTGGCGTGGCAGCGCTTGCACGGCCGCCAAAGCCTGCCTTGGCAAAACACCCAGGACCCTTACCGCGTCTGGTTGTCCGAGATCATGCTGCAGCAAACGCAGGTGAGCACCGTGCTGGACTACTTTCCTCGGTTTTTGGGGCGCTTTCCTGATGTGGCTGCTCTGGCGGCCGCGCCGCAAGACGATGTGCTGGCCCTGTGGAGCGGCCTGGGCTATTACAGCCGTGCCCGCAACCTGCACAAGTGCGCTCAAGAGGTGATGGGGCGTTTTGGCGGAGCCTTTCCGCGCCGTGCCGAAGAATTGCAAACCCTGCCGGGCATTGGCCGGTCCACCGCCGCCGCTGTTGCAGCCTTTTGCTTTGGCGAGCGTTCTGCAATTCTGGACGGGAATGTCAAGCGTGTGTTGACCCGTGTGCTGGGCTATGGCGCGGATCTGGCGGTTTCTAAAAACGAAAAAGCCCTTTGGGCGCTGGCCGAAGACCTGTTGCCCGCGCAAGCGGCCGACATGCCGCGCTACACCCAGGCCTTGATGGACTTGGGGGCCACCGTGTGTTTGCCGCGCAAAGCGCAGTGCGAGGCTTGTCCGGTCATTACTGTGTGTCAGGCGCAGGCTCAGGGCGAGCCGCTGGCCTATCCCGTCAAAACCCGCAAACTCAAACGCAGCAGCGCCACGCTGTGGCTGCTGTGGGCAGTCAACGCACAGGGCCAAGTGTGGCTGCAAAAAAGGCCAGAATCAGGCATTTGGGCTGGCTTGTTCAGCTTGCCGGTGTTTGAGTCTGAGTTGGAGGTGCTGGCCGCTTGGCCGCAAGGCACAGCGCCGCAATACATCACGCCCTGGAAGCATGTGCTGACGCACCGCGATTTGCATTTGCACCCGGTGAGGTTGCACGGCTGCGCTCAGTCAGCCCCCGCTTGCGAGGGGCAGTGGGTCGATGCAGACGCTTGGCCTGCGATGGGCTTGCCAGCGCCTGTCCGGACCTTGTTGATGTCTTGATCCAGGCCCAACAAGCGAGTTGCGTCAGAGCGCGTCCAGTTCCCGGTGTCGCTTGAGTGTGAGCCAGCGTGCGCCAAAGCTTTGTGCCAGTTGTTCCACCATGAACACCGAGCGGTGTTGGCCACCTGTGCAGCCAATGGCCACTGTGACGTAGCTGCGGTGGTCGCGCTCGATGGCGGGAATCCACTGCTTCAAAAACCCTTCGATCTGCTGCTGCATCTGCACGAATTCTTCGGACTGGCGCAGGTAGGCTTGCACCGGTTCGTCACGCCCAGTCAGGGGTTTCAAAGCGCTTTCGTAGTGCGGGTTGGGCAGCATGCGCACGTCAAACACATAGTCGGCATCGGTGGGGATGCCGCGCTTGAAACCAAAAGACTCGAACACCAAGGTCAGTTGAGCCTGGGGCGCGCTGACCAAGGTCTTGATGTAGGTTTGCAGTTGGGCCGAGCGCAGCAAACTGGTGTCGATGACGTGGGCGCGGTCTCTCAGATCGGCGAGCAAGGCGCGCTCGAATTGAATGGTCTCAACAAGCGCTTTATCGCTTTGCGGCTTGTCACCCCCTGACAAAGGGTGTTTGCGCCTTGATTCTGAATAGCGGCGCTGCAGTGTGTCCGAGTTGGCATCCAGAAAAACCGATTTCACCGTCATGCCCATGTCGCGCAGCAAGGCCATTTGCTCGGGCATCAAGTGCAGCGAGTTGGCGCTGCGCACATCGATCGCAATCGCCAAGCGTTTTTCTTTTTGCTGTTCTTCGAGTTTGACGAAGGGGATCAGCAACTCGGGGGGAAGGTTGTCGACGCAGTAATAGCCCGCGTCTTCAAGGGCGTGCAGTGCCACCGATTTACCAGAGCCTGACATGCCAGTGATGAGGATGATGTCCATGCTCAGCTTTGTGCGGCTTTGCGGCCAGAAACGTGTGTCGGGGCGCCCAGCATTTCGCGGGCGTGGGCCAAGGTGGTGGCAGACAACTTTTCGCCGCCCAGCATGCGCGCGATCTCGCTCACACGCTCTTCGCCGTTGACGCCGCGCACTTGGCTGCTGACTTGGCCCTTGTCCGCTGCTTTGCTCACCAGCAAGTGGTGATCAGCGCAGGCCGCCACTTGGGGCAGGTGGGTGACCGCCAACACTTGGCGGTGTTGGCCCAGTTGTTTCATGAGGCGGCCCACGGTCTCGGCCACGGCGCCGCCAACGCCCGAGTCCACCTCGTCAAAAATCAAGGTGCCGGCTTCGCCCAGCTCGCTGGTGGTCACCGCGATGGCCAGTGCGATGCGCGAGAGTTCGCCACCCGAGGCCACTTTGCCCACGGGCCGGGGCGTGCTGCCTTCGTGTCCCGCGACCAGAAAGCTCACTTCTTCCAGGCCGTGTTGCGCGGGCGTATCCAAGGTTTGAAGCTGCACTTCAAAGCGGCCGCCTTGCATGCCCAGTTGCTGCATGGCGCTGCTGACGGCTTGGGCCAAGGGCTTGGCAGCCTTTTGGCGTTGGCGTGAAACCGCTTTGGCGGCTTGTGTGCAAGCCGTTTGCGCAGCTTCTGCGGCTTTTTGCAAAGCGGCCAAATCCGCTGCAGCGTCAAGCTGGACCAGGTCTTTGCGCCAGGCCTGCAAGGCTTGCGGTAATTCGTCAGGGCTCTTTTTGTAGCGGCGGGCCAGTGACAACCACAGGCCCATGCGCTCGTCCAGTTGCGTCAATTGGGCCGGATCCAAGTCGGTTTTGCGTAAATACGCGTGCAGGCTGTGGGCCACGTCTTCGGCTTGGGCTTGTGCAGAAACCAAAACTTCGGCCAGTGCATTGAATTCTGGTTCAAATTGAGCAAGTGACTGCAGGGTCTGGATGGTGCGGGACAGCTGGCGCGAAGCGCCGGTTTCGCTGTCGTTGTCGCCGCCTTCGAGCAGCAGCGTGCTTTGGGTGGCTCCGTCAATCAGGGCTTGTGCATTGGCCAGGCGGCTGTGCTGGGTGCTCAGCTCTTGCCATTCGTCCATTTGAGGGTTGAGCTTGTCCAGCTCGCTGATTTGCCACGCCAGCCGTTCGCGTTCGTTAGCCAGTGTGCTTTGCGCTTGCGCTGCGTCAGCCAAGGCTTGCTGCGCTTGTCGCCAGGTTTGCCAAGATGCTTTGAGGGGGCGGGTGTCGATGCTGGCGTAGGCGTCCAACAGGCCGCGCACAGCTTCGGGCCGTGTCAGGCTTTGCCAGGCGTGTTGGCCGTGGATGTCCAAAAGCTGCTCGCCCAGCTCACGCAGTTGCGTGGCAGTGGCCGGGCTGCCGTTGATCCAAGCGCGGCTTTTACCAGCCATGTCCACGGTACGGCGCAGCAGCAAAGATGCGTTGACCTCAAAGCCTGCCTCTTCAAGCCAAGTTTGAATGGCGGGGGTTGCGTCAAACTCGGCACAAACTTCACAGCGGCTGGCGCCTTCTCGCACCACACTCGACTCGGCTCGGGCGCCCAAAGCCAGTTGCAGCGCATCAATCAAGATGGATTTTCCGGCGCCCGTTTCACCCGTCAAGACGCTGAATCCTTGCGCCAAGTCAAGCTCTAAAGTTTGCACGATCACAAAGTCGCGCAAGGTGATGTGCGTCAGTGCCACGGCTTAAGCGCCCTCATTCCAGTGCATTTTTTTGCGCAGGGTGTCAAAGTAGTTCCAACCCGCTGGGTGCAAAAAACGCACCGTGTGTTCGGACCGTTTGACCACAATCCGATCCCCCAAAATCAAGTCAGCCAGAGATTGCATGTCGAAGTTGGCGCTGACATAGCGCCCCGCCACGATTTCGATGCTGATCTCAGACGACTCGGGCAACACAATGGGCCGGTTAGACAGCGTGTGCGGCGCAATCGGGGCCATGACCCAGCCACCAATCGCGGGGTGCATCAAAGGGCCACCCACTGACAACGAATACGCGGTGGAGCCTGTGGGGGTGGCGATGATCAGACCATCGGCGCGTTGGTTGGACACAAAACGGCCATCGACCTCTACCCGAAGCTCCACCATCCCTGAAGTACCGCCCCGGTTGACCACCACGTCGTTCATGGCCAAAGCATTGAAAACGCTGCGCTGATCGCGCATGACATGGGCTTGGAGCAGGCTGCGGTCTTCGGTCTGGTAATGGCCCTGCAGCATGGGCAGCAACACATCTTGGTAACTCTGAAGGGGAATGTCGGTGATGAAACCCAGTCGTCCTTGGTTGATGCCCATCAGGGGCAAATTGAATCGCGCCATCTGGCGGCCAATCCCCAGCATGGTGCCATCGCCCCCAATGACCAAACCCAGATCGCACTGCTTGCCAATCTCGGGCATCTCCAGAACCGGGTATTGGTTCAGGCCCGTGTGCGATGCCGTTTCCTTGTCCAGCACCACCTCGCAGCCTTGTCGCGTCAAAAACTGGGCCACGTCGTCTAAGGCGCGGCGCGAACTCTCCAGCGCCCCACCGTGGGCCGTGGTGTGGTATTTGCCAAAAAGTGCAACGTGACGGAACTTAGATCTCATTCGCAAATTACATCATTAAAATGACCGCATGCTAGATGATCGTGCCAAGTTATTGCTCAAAGCCCTGGTAGAACGCTATATCGCGGATGGCCAGCCTGTGGGCTCTCGCACGCTCTCTAAGGCCTCGGGCCTTGACTTGTCCCCCGCGACCATCCGCAATGTCATGTCTGACCTGGAAGAGCTGGGCCTGATCGCCAGCCCCCACACCTCAGCGGGCCGCATTCCCACCAGCCGGGGCTACCGTTTGTTTGTGGACACCATGTTGACCGTGCAGCGGGATGGCCTCGAAACCCCGGCCCTGATTCCCGATCAGCCGCAAAAAGTGATCGCCAGCGCGGCCAACCTGCTGTCCAGCCTGTCGCATTTTGTGGGCGTGGTCATGACCCCACGCCGGCCCTCGGTATTTCGCCACATCGAATTCTTGCGCTTGTCTGAGCGGCGCTTGCTGGTCATCATCGTCTCGCCCGAAGGCGATGTGCAAAACCGCATCTTGTTCACCGAGACCGATTACTCGCAAAGCCAGCTGATCGAAACCTCCAACTTTTTGAACAGCCATTACGCGGGGATGGCCATCGAGCAGGTACGCAGCCGGGTGCAGCAAGAGTTGGTCAGCCTGCAAAGCGAAATCGCCACCCTCATGCAAGCGGCCGTTCAGGTCAGCACAGAAGCCTTGGCTGAAGACCAAAATGAAGTGGTCATTGCCGGCGAGCGCAACCTTTTGTCGGTGAGTGACTTTTCCAGTGACATGGGCCATTTGCGCCGGGCGTTTGACCTGTTTGAGCAGAAAACCCAGCTCATGCGCTTGCTGGACGTGTCCAGCCAGGCCGAAGGCGTGCGCATCTACATTGGCGGAGAAAGCCAGATTGTGCCCATGCAAGAGTTGTCTGTGGTCAGCTCGCCTTATGAGGTGGACGGCCAGATTGTCGGCACCTTGGGCGTGATCGGGCCTACTCGCATGCCCTATGACCGCATGATCCAGATCGTCAACATCACCTCGCGCCTGGTAAGCAACGCGCTCAGCCAGTCGAAATAAGCGGTTGAGGCCCACTACAATCAACGCTTCGGTTGGGGCGTTAGCTCAGTTGGTTAGAGCAGAGGACTCATAATCCTTTGGTCGACAGTTCAAGTCTGTCACGCCCTACCATTTCAATCCTTCAAGTCACTTTGTACGGCGCTGCAAAGTGACTTTTTTGTTGGGCTGTTTCAAGTTGGCACACGCTGCCAGCCCAGTAGTTCCACGCTGGGGGGCTGTGCGCTATGACTCTACGCCACGCTGACACACCGCTGGCGGCAGTAGCAGCCACCGTCAAAACCAGCAAGCAACGCACCATTGACGCACTGATAGCAGCGTCGCCCAGCGTCTTGTTATTGCGAGACGGTGAATTGGTCTTGTATCGCCGCACACGCAGTCTGCTTTACCAGTGCCGCTTCAAGTTGGCAGATGGTAAGTGGCACAGATTCTCAACACGCCGAGCCAGTTTAGAAAACGCCATTGCCGCTGCCTGCGATATGTATGACGAAGCCAGATACCGTCAGCGGCTGGGCTTAGCACACAGAACACACACTTTTGCACAGATAGCCGCCATCACGCTGGCAGAAATGCGTCAGCAAATTGACTTGAGCACTGGCAAAACTGCGGTTCATTCCTACGCCACCTGTATTGAAAAATACTTCTTGCCCTACTTTGGTGAGAAGGTGCTGGAGGAAATCTCGCACACAGATGTGCGTGAGTTTGAACTGTGGCGGGACAGGCAGATGACTCGCAAACCCAAAACATCAACACTGAACAATTTCACAACGGCTTGGAACCGTGTGATTGCCACTGCTGTGGAGCGAGGCTTTATCAGCGAGCGTGTGCCCGTGCCCAAACTCACAGCAAAGGGCGTGAAGGGCAAGGCACGACCTGGCTTCAGTGAAGACGAAATCAAGCACCTGATGGCATTTATGGAGACTTGGCAGCACGAGGGCGTTAAGTCAGTTGAACGTGAAATGCGTCCCCTGCTACGTGACTATGTGGAAATGTTGCTGCTCACAGGTATGCGGCACGGCACAGAAGCAATGGGCATTTGCTGGCGACACTTGGAATGGCACACGGACAAAGGCGTTCGCTACCTGCGTATTTGGGTTGATGGCAAGACTGGCGGCAGGTGGCTCATTGCCAAGCACAGGGCAGTTGAAGTGTTGAAACGCTTACACGCACGGCAACGAGACATCTGTGACTTGTCGTTTGAAACGACATTCGCAGAGCGTGTGCCCCAAAAGTTGTTCAGGTTCAGCGACGGCTACCAACCGCCAAGCCTCAACGGCACATTCAGGCGGCTTATGCGTGACACGGGCTTGCTGAAGAACGAGGATGGGCAGAACAGAACGCTGTATAGCCTGCGGCACACCTATGCCACCTTTGAATTGTTGCGTGGGGGCACGGACATACACACGCTCAGCAAGCAGATGGGCAACTCAGCGGCAATGATTGAGCGGCACTACAGCAAACTCACAGCAACGATGGCGGCGGATAGGCTTGCTTGAAGAGGGGCTTGTTTATTGAATTGAGATATGTATGATTGCGAACAAAATGAAATATAGGAATCCTAAATGGCATTAGTGAAGTGTGAGGAGTGCGGAAAGCAAATTAGCGATGAAGCAGAAAGTTGCCCTTCGTGTGGAGCAAAGCCAGAAAAGATGGGATTTTTTAGAAAGTTATTTATTGGATTATTCGTTCTTTTTGTAATAGGTTCTGTGATGGATGGATTTAATTCTCCATCAACAAAACCAGTGGATTCATCATCTTCAGTTGAAACACAAGAAGAAAAGAAAAAACGAGAAGAAGAATATGCAAAAAATGTACTAATAGTTTTGCGTATATCAGCGTTAAGAGAAGATATGAAGAATCCACAAAGTTTTGATTTGGTTGAGGCTATAAATCTAAAAAACGGAATTCTTTGTACAACTTACAGGGCGACAAATGCGTTTGGAGCCATCGTGACAGAAAGCAAAGCAATAACTAAAGACGGAAAAATAGTTGATTACGCAAAGAATTGCAATGAAAAATTTGGTGATGATGTCACTCATTTGAAAAAGTTTTTGAAAAAAATATGATTTGAACAACGCATTTATTAAAAGGAGCAACTGAAATGAGTACACCGCAACAACGACTTGAAGAAATTGCAAAACAAGAACAAGCACTTGCTGCTGAAAAAGCCAAGTTGCTTGAAGCCAGCAAAGATGCTGACTTGGAAACTGTGAAGAAGTTGTGCAAGCAGCATGGATTTACAGCAACACAACTACGTGGATGCTTGGCAACAAAGGGCAAGCGAAAGCCAGCAGCAGCGGCTATTGAAAAGAAGCCAGCTGCTAAGAAGCCAGCTGCTAAGAAGACAGCTGCAAAGAAAACAACCAAAGCCAAGTAATTCTAACTAGATGTAGAACAAAAAGTGTGGGCTAACAACTCACGCTTTTTTTATGGAGAAGAAGATGGGACGAGGGTTGATAAGGTTGTATGTAGCGTTATGGGCAATATGGGTTTGTTATGGTGTTTTAGCTAATTATCGAGAACTTGCAACATATCTTGGGTCTGATGAATGGACGTTTGAAAAAGCAGCAGAAAAAGAAACGGTAAGATGGAATAAGGAATGTAAGGGAAAGCCATTGAGTGCCAATTGCCCGCCAGAAGATTGGGTTCCATTAAAAGATGTTGTTAGTGAAGATCAAGTAAAGAACGCTATAAATGGTTTCGGGACGGTTATGTTTGTAGCACCGTTTTTTTTCTTGCTTCTTTTGGTAATTTTTTATTGGTTGGTAAAGTGGGTGATTGCTGGTTTTCGAAGAAAGAAATAGATGCAGGAATTTTACGCAACGCACATTGCTGAGAGCTTAACAAAACGGATTTAGCAACTTGAAGCGTGAGCTAACAACTCACGCTTTTTTTATGGAGAAGAAGATGGGTAGAGGATTATTTAGGTTGTATCTTGCTTTGTGGTTGTTGTGGTTTTCCTACGGTGTAGCAGATAACTATAAAGAACTCGCAACTTACATCGGATACGACTATTGGACGGTAGAGAGGGCTAATGAAAGAAATAAAATACTATGTAGTTTAAAACCTGATGAGTGTTTACCTGAATGGCTTGATTCGGCGGACACTGTATCAGAGGATAGTGTGAATGTTGTAGTGTGGATGTTCACGATGGCGATGATAAATGCACCATTCTATTTTCTTGTATTTTTGATTACTATGTATTGGTTAGTGAAATGGGCAGTTGCTGGCTTTCGAAGGAAGAAAAATGCCAAAACTTGACGGAACGCATTTGCCTGAAAGACTTGGACAACGACTTGCTGACTTGAAGGCAGGAAAAGAAGTTGCGATACGAGATGTCAAGGCATTGTTGAGTGACGAGCAGATTGCAGCAATGGATGCGGCGTGGGCAGAACAGCAAGCACTGCGAAAAAACAAGCGAGCACGAACGAAAGAAGAAGAGCAAGCGTTTGGCTGGAAGACCAAGCGAGAAATTTACATAGAGGCATACGAGCGTGCACTGAATGAAGCCAACGACTTGCTACTGGAAGCATATCAAGAGAGACTAGATAAAGCTGAATTACGTGCCGCTAAGATTTATCTTGATGCGTACTTTTCAGAAAAGGATGAAGGCAAGGAAGCATATCAGGCTGACTTGGCTGCAAAGAATGAACTGAAAAGAGCGCATCTTGAAAAGGTTGATGCGGCACGGATGAATGCTCGCGATAAAGAGGTGTGGGCAATGGAGGATGCAATACGTGCAGAGATACGCAAAAACATGACACCTGATGAACTTGAGCAACTTGAGTTGGCCGAAGAGCACGAAAGAGCATTAGCCAGTAGCAAGGTTAAGACAAGGGCAAAGACTGGAAAGGCTTATAAATAGGGACTTGGCGTGGTTTGGTCGACTTGGTCTTATTGGTCTTAAGCTCATTTAGGATATGGTTTATTAAAAAGCACGATTTTTGCCAAAACAGTTTGGTTGTGTGAAAAACCATGCTTTTTGCTAAACCAGTATTGCTTTTCAGATAGGAAAAACGATGGCGAAAACTTCGCGTATGACAAAGCAACTTATCACAACCTATAAATCATTGCTCAATGCAGACATCGCAACCAAGCAGAAATTGGATGCATTGCTTGAGACCAATGCGTTGTACAAGCTGTTCGAGCATGACTCCAGTCATCTATATTTTTCTATAGCAGATATTGCTAAAAATAACGTGATCAGGTTCAAGGAAGTCTTTGCTGGTGTTCGCGACTGGTCGAGCGAAAATGACACTATTGCTTTTGAGTTGGACAAGATAAAAGCAAGGCAGATCGTGAACGGTGAAGAAGTTGATGATGCTGTAGATCAGTTGCGGATGATTGCACCAACAACGATGAGCGAAACACAGGTTGCAGATGAGCTGTACAACCTGGTGTCATCTTCTTTTTACTTGTGGGCACAAGCAAGCGAGAAGGATATCAAGGTTAGGTTGGTAGACACGTACGGAAAAAAGATTTACACACGGCACAGAGAAAGTCCGACAGTGACTATTTTTAAAGAGTGTCGAACTGCTAAAAATGATACCAAAAAACTAATAAAAGAATTGATGCTATTGGGAAATGGTGTCAGTACTATTCGAGCGGAATTAGAAAAGAAAAAACTTGCTGTAAATGCCAGCATGAAAAGCAACTTTGTGTTACTTGATCAACTATTGAAAATTTAATTTTAAATAAGGATTGCTAATGTTTTCGAAAAATATAATTGTTTTTTTGCTTTCTATCGTCCTAGTTGGTTGCACAGAAAGAGAGGGTACAGTTAAATACTCGGACTGTCGTGAGGTAGTTGAGGTAAAAGAAAGTGATCCAGACATGATGTTTAAAAGATTTACATGTCGTTATGATAAAACCGAAAAAGGTACGATCATGAGTGGAATATGTGTGAGTATTGATTATGATACTAATGGTACCTGTAAGGTTGCTTACCGATATTTTAAGAAGCAAGCAAATGTATGTAGTGTTGAATTTCCAATTTTGCGTTATGACGATAGATGTGTAAAAAATAATTTATTAAACTAACTCAACAGCACGGCGCTTTACATCGTCGTTTACTGTCACATACCGTTGTGTAGTAGAAATTGATTTGTGTCCCGCCAAACTTGCAAGAACGAAAACTGATACGCCTTGACTGGCGAGCGAAGTGAGAAATGTCTTTCGACCTGAGTGGCTACTGGCATTGCTAACGCCAGCCTTGCGATACAACCAGTAAAAGTGTTGTGCAAGTGTGTTGGGTGAAAACGAGCGGCGTGGACCACGATGTGTTGGGAACAAAGGCAACGCTGGATCTTTGTTAGTGCGTGTGCCAATGTAGTCTGACAATTCTTGCTGCAAGCGGCTGTTGATGAAGATGGTGCGAGCGTGTTGATGCTTTACACGATGAGCAGCAAGAAAAACCTCACTGCGCACAGCACCCTTGCTGTCCAAAACATCACCCAGTGTCAGTCCAGCCACTTCAGATACACGCAAGCCTGCAGCAACTGTCATCATCAGCATTGCCCTGTTGCGTTGTGCGTAGGGTTGCGTTGCTGTGTAAGTGAGAACTGTTTGCAGTTCTGCTGGTGTGAGTGATTTTGCTGCTGCCATGTAGTGCTCCAAATAATGTTGTGTTGTAAGTATGTTTTCTTTGCTAGTGAATGAGCAAGTGAGACCCGATACGTTGGCGGGTTAATAGTGATCTGTTTAAAAACAACAGGTTGCGTTGCCTTCAACACTGTTTGTGTATTCTGTTTGGTCTCTTGTATTTAACTCATGCGTGGCAAATGAGCAACGAAATGTCGTGAACGCACAAAATGCCCTATAAGCTGCGATCTTCTCGACCGCTACCGCTACGATCAATGCGAGCTAATCGACAGCTTAAAACGGCGTTTTTGTGCGTTGCTGTGCATTGATTCATGAAATGGCATTTGTACGTACAGATTTTTACGCTGCAGTTTTTGCGTGATGCAGAAAATATCTCAGCTGGTGATTTTGTAGAACCAGTAATAAACGTTTAAGAGCGTACTGCGTACGCTTGTGCTGTCACAAAACATCTTCGCTCTCGCTCTGCGTTTTGTTCAGCACATATTTAAGTAAGTTGATGATTGAAGTTCGATGATTGCTTGGAGCATGCGACGGCTATGCGACTTGGAAAAGTCACATTAAACCGTCGCATAGTGATTGAAGGATTGCCCATCGCACACGACTATGGATAAGTTTTATGAGAGACGATCGTAGTAAAACTCTCAACACATTTCAGCATTGACTTGCTTGGTGTGAAACTTTGCGGCATTCACTTTTACGTCTCACAGCTCCATAGTGCAGTGCGACAAGTCCAGTCTCATTAGCCGTCATATTACAAACTGGGTTTTTACACTTTGGTGAAGCAGTTGTTTATCTGCTGTGGTTGCCTAAGTTGATTAGATGTTGGTTGCCGTAATGATTGTTTTGTTTAGTTTTCGGTGTTGTTTAAAGAGTTTGCGATTGATGCGTGTGTTGATGTTCATCACGCAATGACAGAAAGCATCCGTAATGCGTTGGCTTTCTCGTTTGTTGCTGCAAGCCTGTTCAAACGCTGTGAGCGAGTGCAGTTGGCTATTGGACAACAGAGCACGATGTTGCGTGAGCAATGTGTGTGCCATCGTTTGTGCCCTAACCACGTTGAGTTTGGCGGTGTTGAAAGTTTTGTCGTTAAAACCAATGTCACGCAGCCAATCAGCTGTCAGTGCATCGTCTTTGTAGTTCTTGTATGCGTTCATACATTTATTTAGCATCGACTAAACAACTGGCTACAAAAACTGGCTTTTTATTTGGTTGCCAAAGTGATTTGTAAAAAGAGGTTGTCCAAACCAGAAGACCGAAACTAAAGTTTGTTCATTGCTACTAACGAAAGGGAAATGCAATGACAACGATGAGCACTTTAAAGCTGACAGCTGCACAGAAGCCCACTCAAATGCTGCCAGTGCAGCAGCGGCGCAACAAGTTGGCTAAACGCTTGTGGGAACAGATGGAACTTGCGAAGGCGCAGCAAGCAGGGACGCAGTACACACCAACCAAGTTCCGCTCGATTACTGACAGCGAAACAGGATTACGCAAGCAAGTGGAAACCAACAAGCGAGTAAAGGCTTGGTGGTTTGTTGCGGACAACGGCAAGCTGTCGTTGTCCGTGCGTTATGGGACGAAGGTGCTGGAACTGGCAAAGGGCAAACACGCTGTAGAGGTTGGTGCTGAAAAAGATTTGGTAGGCGTGTTGACAGTGATTAAGGCTGCTGTGTTGGCAGGCGAGTTGGACACGGCGATTGAGAATGCGGCGAACAAGCTGCGTGAGGGCTTTGGGGGGTAAGGATTGGGGGTAGAGGGTATGGTTTATTGAAAAGCACGGTTTTTGCCACGCTGCTTGGGTAGGGTGAAAAACCGTGCTTATCGATAAACAGGGGCTGTTGATGCAGCAATATGTGGGCACTAAATACTTGATGAACAAATATTTGGTGACCGTGCGTGTAGGTGGGCAGTTGGTGAAAACAGCAGTATTTGCTGACAGCACCATTCACGCAAAACTGCTGTGTCAATACAAGTATGGGATGAACAGCATTGCTGTAAGTCCTGTGCGTGTAGATGAAGCAGAAGCAGAAGATGACAGCACATTGCTTGACAGCACCATCAAGCCCAAGCCTCCAGCAACACCAGCACAAGCCCGCATCAACTCGCTCAAGCAAGGCGTGGAGCGTAGTAGAGAACAACTACACGCAGAACGCGAGCGACAACGACAGCAGCGTGAAACAGAACGCAAACGCAAGCAACAACAGCAACGCTTTTAACGCTGCGTGGTGCTGTGCTTGACAGCGTAGTGCAACGCTGAAATGTTGCAAAACGGCGTGAAATCGCTGGTTTTGTGATGGCAAAGGCAATGATTAAAAATGATGGTGACATCAATGACAGGCATAGCAAAAATACTTTTTGACACGCTGCGAACTTTTGCAGGGTGTTGTGCAAGGCAAGAACGCTTACACCAGTTTCGTGTCACGCTAAAAAATGTTGTTCTAAGTAGCAAATTAGTTTCGGCAGCATTGCTCATAATCCTTTGGTCGACAGTTCAAGTCTGTCACGCCCTACCATTTCAATCATTGGACGGGCCCACTGGCAAAACCGGTGGGCTTTTTTGTTTTTTGACTTAAGCCGCTCTGCCGTTGGCTGAAGGGATCAATCCCGATGGTGTGGTGATGCCCAGCGCTTGCCGAATCGCATCCACTGTGGCCAGTGCTGTGGCTTCGGCCGCCATCACCGTCAGCAGCATCAGGTCGGGCGTGCCCGTTTCGGTGCCGGTTGCCAAGGCAAACAAGGTGTCGCCGTCCAGCGTGGTGTGCGCGGGGCGGATGCTGCGTGCCAAGCCGTCGTGGGCACTCATCGCCAGGCGCTTGGCTTGGGCCTTGGTGAGGGTGGCGTTGGTGGCGACCACGCCAATCGTGGTGTTGGTGCCTGCCAGGGGGCGCTTGCCGCGCTCGCCCGCCAACAAAGCGCGTTGGGTGTCCAGCAACTTGTGCCCATCGGCCGTGCGTGCACCAGCCAGTACCTGGCCCGTGGCCGGATCGATCACATCGCCCACGGCGTTGCAGGCCACCAAGGCGCCCACCACCCAGGGGCCTATGCGAACACTGGCGTTGCCGATGCCGCCTTTCATGCAACGGTCCAAGCCAAACAATTTGCCCACACAGGCGCCTGCACCTGCGCCCACGTTGCCTGCTGCGGGCGGTGCGGTCGAGGCCGCTTCGCAGGCGGCGTAACCGGACTCCGCGGTCGGGCGGGCTGTCGGTTTGTCGCCCTCTCGCACAACGGGCAAGTCGAACAGCACGGCGGCGGGCACGATGGGCACGTGGCCGTAGCCGGTTTCAAAGCCGATGTGACGCTCTTCCAGCCAGCGCACCACGCCTGTGGCCGCGTCCAGGCCAAAAGCGCTGCCGCCACTCAAGACCACGGCGTGCACTTTGTCGACCAGGTTGGCCGGGTCCAATAAATCGGTCTCTCGGGTGCCCGGAGCAGCCCCGCGCACATCCACTGCGCCAACGGCACCATGGGGGGCCAGCACCACCGAGCAGCCCGTGAGCCTTTCGCGCAAGGTGAAGTGACCGACCAGCAGGCCTGGCACGTCGACGATGGATCCATGGATGTTGGTGTTCGGCATGTTCAAGGTGTCTCCGTCATGGATAGCATGTGTCATGTGGTGTGAGGATAGCGTTTGAGGCACGTATCCTCCAAGGGGTATGTCGCGGGGCCATTTAATTGCGGCGCCATCCAGAGCGCCTCAAAAGCTTGTTATAATTCGAGGCATGATGCGGCTGTAGCTCAGCTGGATAGAGTACTTGGCTACGAACCAAGGGGTCGTGGGTTCGATTCCTGCCAGCCGCACCAAAAACAAGAAAGCCCACAACGAAAGTTGTGGGCTTTTTCTTTGGGTCAATGACCATGAGCCAAGCCAACACCCCTGAAGCAGACGACGAAGAATTGGGTTTGCCCGCCTTGCCCGCGGGTACGCGCAATTACATGACGCCCCAAGGCTATGCGGCCATGAGAGCCGAGTTATTTGCCTTGATCGACGACGAGCGTCCCAAGGTGGTGGAGGTGGTGCATTGGGCCGCCAGCAATGGCGACCGGTCCGAAAACGGCGACTACCTGTACGGCAAAAAAAGACTGCGCGAAATCGATCGCCGCATCCGGTTTTTGACCCGACGTTTGGAACTGGCCGAAGTGGTCAATCCAGCGGTGCACCATGGCAGCGATCAAGTTTTCTTCGGCGCCACAGTCACCTATGTCGAAGCGTCGGGCTTGGAGCGCCAAGTCACCATCTTGGGCATCGATGAAGCAGACAGTCTCAACGGTGAGGTCAGTTGGGTGTCACCGATTGCCCGCACCTTGCTCAAATCACGCGAGGGCGACGAGCTCAAACTGCTTACCCCGTCGGGCGTGCTCCTGATCGAGGTTCTGAAAGTCTCTTACCCCAGTCCCACTTGAAGCTCGGCGGTCAATGGCTTGAGGTGCCTTTGTGGGTGAGCCGTTCGGCCTTGATGACCGAGGGGGTACGTTTGAGGTGACGCAATACCTGTTCGAGGTGGCTGGTGTCGCGCACAGTGATCACAAACTTCAGTTCGGCCGTGTCTTGTGGTGACTCTTGCCCCATGTCCACATGGACGATGTCCGTCTCGGCGCTGGCCATGGCGCCAGCCACCCGCGCCAGAACCCCTTGGCCGTTGACGACGGTGACCGTGAGTGCGGTTTCAAAGCTGCGGCTCAGTTCATCTGACCATTCCACACCAATGAAGCGTTCGCTGTCTTTGTGCTCAAGTTTGCGGGCCGTGGCGCAATCGCGTGTGTGCACGGCCAAGCCTTCGCCACGCCCCAAATAGCCCACGATGTCGTCGCCCGGCAAAGGGCGACAGCAACGAGAAAACACCACAGAGGCGTTCTCGCTGCCGTCCAAAATGATGGCACCCTGAGAAATGGACTCGTGCGCCGTGAAGCGCTCTCGCGTCATCAAGAGAGGATCGGGTTTTTGGCCTATTTCAGACAACAAGGCGGTCAAACGCTTGGCCACGATGGTGGCGATGCGTTTGCCCAAGCCAATGTCCATCAACAGGTCTTGGCGATTGCGGTTACCCGTGAAGCGCAGCAGTTTTTCCCAAAGCGCGTGGTGCGCATCGTCGGGTGCGGGCAACTGGTGAATGCCTTCTGCGCGCAGGGCTTGTGACAAGAGTTTTTCGCCCAAGCCCACCGACTCGGTTTGGGCCATGGTCTTGAGGTGATGGCGAATTTTGGAGCGCGCGCGTCCCGTGCGCACAAAACCCAGCCAAGCGGGATTGGGGGCGGACACCGGGGCGGTGATCACCTCCACCACATCGCCGTTTTTGAGTTCAGTGCGCAGGGGCACTTGGTCGCCATTGATGCGGGCGGCCATGGCGTGGTCACCCACGCGGCTGTGGATGGCGTACGCAAAATCGACCACCGTGGCCCCGCGAGGCAAGGCCATGATCTGGCTTTTGGGGGTGAAGACATACACCGCATCGGGGAACAGGTCGACCTTGACATGGTCCCAAAACTCGGCGGCATCGCGGGTTTCTTTTTGAATGTCGAGCAGCGATTGCAGCCACTGCGTGCCCAATCGCTCCGATTGAGCGCTGGCCGACTCGTGCTCTTTGTAGAGCCAGTGTGCGGCCACACCCGATTCGGCCACCAAGTGCATGGCTTCGGTGCGCATTTGAAATTCGACGTTCACACCGGAAGGCCCCACTAAGGTGGTGTGCAGCGACTGGTAGCCGTTGACTTTGGCAATCGCGATGTGGTCCTTGAACTTGCCGGGTACCGGCTTGTAGATCTGGTGCAGGCAGCCCAGTGCGGTGTAGCAGTCGGTGACCGAAGGAACGATGACCCGAAAGCCATAGATGTCGGTGACTTGGGCAAAACTCAGGTGCTTTTCATCCATCTTTTTATAGATGGAGTAAAGCGTTTTCTCGCGGCCACTGATGCGCACTTCCATCTTGGATTGGGCAAACACCGCCTCCACATCGGCCTGCACTTTTTGGATCAGGTCGCGGCGGCGGTTGCGTGCACGCGATACCGCTTTGGACAGCACAGCGTAGCGCCATGGCAGCAGGTGCTTGAACGACAAGTCTTGCAGTTCGCGGTAAATCTGATTCAAGCCCAAGCGGTGGGCAATCGGCGCATAGATTTCAAGCGTCTCAGAGGCGATCCGGGCCCACTTGCTGCGGGGCATGTCGGACATGGTGCGCATGTTGTGCGTGCGGTCGGCCAGCTTGATCAGGATCACGCGCACGTCGCGGGCCATGGCCAGCAGCATTTTGCGGAACGACTCGGCTTGGTTCTCTTCTCGGGTGTTGAACTCCAGCTTCTCCAGTTTGGTCAGGCCGTCCACCAATTCGGCCACGGGCGATCCAAAACGCTCGATCAATTCAATTTTGGTGATGCCGCAATCTTCCATGGCATCGTGCAGCAAAGCGGCAGCCAGCGCTTGCGCGTCCAGCTTCCATTCGGTGCACAAACCGGCGACCGCGATGGGGTGGGTGATGTAGGGTTCGCCGCTCTTGCGCATCTGGCCCAAGTGGGCTTCATCGGCAAACTTATAGGCGCGCCGCACCATGTCGGTGTCGGTTTCGTTCAGGTAGCCCAGTTGTGCTTCGAGCACAGCAAAGCTGGCGGCTGCGGCATTGGCAGCGGCCGGGTCCAACAGCTTGACGCGGCTGAGACTGGCTTTGGGGGGTTTGGGCATCACGGCACTCATGGCATCAATGTAACGTAAGCCATAGGAGACTTGAAAAAAGCCAAAAAAAAGCCCCAACATGGGGCTATTTTTTGGGGGGCAAAACCGGTTTCAACCGGTCTTGGCCTTGGGGCTTATTTCAGGACACGCGCTTGAGCATCTCGATACCGACTTTGCCCGCTGCGATTTCGCGCAGTGCAGTCACGCCGGGTTTGTTTTTGCTCTCAATGCGGGCAGTGTGGCCTTGGCTCAGCATGCGTGCGCGGTAAGTGGCGGCCAAAACCAACTGAAAGCGGTTCGGGATTTGTTCCAGGCAGTCTTCAACGGTGATGCGGGCCATGATGTTTTCCTTGAAAATTTCTGTGCTGGGTTCAAGCCATTTTGAGAGCTTGAAAGGTTTCAGGCCGTGCTCGGCGCTGAACGTGGTACTTGAGACGCTGGGCGTGAACAACCGCTTTCAGGTCAAACAAGGCACGGTCAAATACTTCGTTGATTATAACGAAGTCAAATTCTGAGGCTTGGGCCATTTCGACAGCGGCGTTTTGTAAGCGCAACTCAATGATGTCGGCGGTGTCTTCCCCCCGACGCTCCAGGCGCGAGCGCAGCTCTTCCCAACTGGGGGGCAATATGAAAATGAGCACCGCATTGGCGTACATCTTCTTGATCTGCAAGGCGCCTTGGTAGTCGATTTCCAGAATCACGTCCGCGCCTTGGGCCATGCGGTCTTCGATCATCTTTTTGGAGGTGCCATAGCGCTGGCCGTGGACATGGGCCCACTCGACAAAGGCATCGCCCAGCACCATGGCATCAAATTCTTGCCCTGAGGCAAAAAAGTATTCGCGGCCATGTTTTTCTTGACCACGAGGCGCGCGGGTGGTGTGTGACACGGTGGGTTGAACGCGCGAGTCCAGTTCCATCAAGGCCTTGACCAAGCTGGATTTGCCCGCCCCGCTGGGGGCGGCCACGACAAACAGGTTTCCGGGGTAATCCATGTGCAGGCTCTTTATTCGATGTTCTGGACTTGTTCACGCATTTGTTCGATCAGCACTTTCATGTCCACCGAGATGCGCGTCATCTCCAGCGCGGCCGATTTGGAGCCCAAGGTGTTGGCTTCGCGGTGCAGTTCTTGAATCAGGAAGTCAAGACGTTTGCCAATGTCGCCGCCTTTGATCAGCAGGCGGCTGAGTTCATCCAGATGCGAGCGCAGGCGGGTCAGTTCTTCGGCCACGTCGATGCGGATGGCAAACGCCGTGGCTTCGGTCAGTGCCCGGTCTTGCGCCGCTTCGGGCAGATGGCTGCCATCGGCCAAAGCCATAGCGTCTTTCCATCGCTCCAAAAAGCGTTGGCGCTGTTGCTCGACCAATTGCGGAACCAGCGGTACAGCCTGCTCGGCCAAGCCCCGCAATTGCTCGATGTGGCCTTGCAGCATCTCGGTCAGGCGGGCGCCTTCACGGGCGCGGGCTTCGCGCAGGGCATCCACGGCTTGGCTGGCCAGTTGCATCCAGGCGGCTTCATCGGCCGCAGCCGGGCCCGAGCTGCCTGCGGTCATGCGCAGCACGTCGGCCACGCTCAAGGCACGGGCCTGGGGCAACCAATCCTGAATTTTTTCTTGCAGCGTTGCGATTTTTTGCAGGGCATGGTGGTTGGGGGCTTGCAAGGTGGCGCCATCCCCCGCATCCTGGCTGGCACGCACTTCCACTTTGCCGCGTTTGATCTGGCGTGTGATCAGCTCGCGCAGGCTGGGCTCGAGCTGGCGCAACTCCTCGGGCAGGCGAAAACTCAGGTCCAGAAAACGGCTGTTGACCGAACGGATTTCGAACCCCAGTCGGGCCGTTGGGGCCGCGCTGGCAGGGGTTTCTCCGTCTGCGGCCAGCGGGCTGTGCTGCACGCTGGCGTATCCGGTCATACTGTAAACTGGCATTGATCAAGTTCCTTGTGGCAGTGCCTGACCAAACCGGTCTTTGTGCACTGCAAATGCCCAGCCTAAGCACTGAGCATGAAACGAGGCATTATCTCAAACTCTGGGGTCCGACCCGCCCGCTCAAAGCCGGGCGCACTGTCAGGCCCAAGACCCAACACCATTTCAGAGCCACCATGAACACCACTTCCTACGTCCGAACCGGTCGCACCGCCGACGCCCTGCGTGCAGTTCGCATCACCCGGGGTTACACCGTGCACGCCGAAGGCTCGGTGCTGATCGAGTTTGGCCAAACCCGCGTGCTGTGCACCGCTTCGGTCGAAGAAAAAGTACCGGGCCACAAAAAAGGCAGCGGTGAGGGCTGGGTCACGGCCGAATACGGCATGCTGCCCCGCGCCACCCACACCCGAGGTGACCGAGAAGCCGCACGCGGCAAGCAAAGCGGCCGCACCCAAGAAATCCAGCGACTGATAGGCCGCTCGCTGCGGGCTGTGTTTGACTTGAAAAAACTGGGCGAGCGCACCATTCACCTCGATTGCGACGTGCTGCAAGCCGACGGCGGCACCCGCACCGCCAGCATCACGGGCGCTTTTGTAGCGGCCCAAGACGCCGTGAATTGGTTGATGAAGACCGGCAAACTGACCGAATCCCCCATTCTCGACCGCGTGGCCGCCATCTCGGTGGGCCTGAAAAACGGCACCGCTTTGATGGACCTGGATTACCCTGAAGATTCCGCCTGTGACACCGACATGAACGTGGTCATGACCGGCGCCGGTAACTTTGTGGAAGTGCAGGGCACGGCCGAAGGCGTGGCCTTCACCCGCGTCGAGATGGACCGCATGCTGGCGCTGGCCGAAAAAGGCATTGCCCAGTTGGTGCAGTTGCAAAAGCAAGCGCACGACCAGCCCCAAACTTTGACTTTCAGCGCTTGAAGCGCAGGCGATCCGGTTCATGAAAATCGTTCTGGCTTCTAACAACGCGGGCAAACTCGCTGAGTTGCAAACCTTGTTTGCGCCCTTGAGCATGACGCTGGTGCGCCAGTCCGAACTCAACATTCCCGAGGCCGCAGAGCCGTTTAAAACCTTCGTTGAAAACGCCTTGGCCAAAGCGCGCCACGCAGCCCAGCTCAGCGGCTTGCCCGCCTTGGCAGACGATGCCGGTTTGTGCGTGGACGCCTTTGGGGGGCAGCCCGGCGTGGACACGGCTTATTACGCCACCCTGTTTGGCTACCCCAAGGGGGACGACACCAACGTCACCGCTTTGCTGGAACAAATGCAGGGCATCACGAACCGCCGCGCCGCCATGGTCAGCACCCTGGTGGCGGTGCGCAGCGCAGACGACCCGGAGCCGCTGATTGCCGTGGGCCGTGTGGTGGTGCAGATCACGCCCGAGCGCAGGGGCACCAACGGTTTTGGTTTTGATCCGGTGATGTTTTTGCCTGAATTCGGCAAGACCTTTGCCGAGCTGCCACCCGAAGTCAAAAACGCCAACAGCCACCGAGGCCGCTCTGCGCAAGCCATGTTGGTGCTGATGCGCGAGCGTTGGCTGGACAGCGCCGCACCATGAACCCCACGATGGACCCGGTGCACGCCATGCGCCCAGGCGTGCTGCACCTGAACAACTTGCCGCCGCTGTCGCTGTATGTGCACCTGCCTTGGTGCATCAAGAAATGCCCTTATTGCGACTTCAACTCGCACGAATTGCGCGAAGGCGCTGATCCGGTGTCCACGCAAGACGCCTACATCAACGCGCTGTTTGCCGACCTTGAAGCCAGCTTGCCGTTGATTTGGGGTCGCAGCATCCAGACCGTTTTTTTGGGCGGCGGTACACCCAGCTTGTTTTCGCCCGAAGCGATAGACCGTTTGGTGGGTGGCATCCGTGCCCGTGTGCGTTTGGCGCCAGACGCCGAAATCACCATGGAAGCCAACCCCGGCACTTTTGAGAAAGACCGCTTCAAGGCCTTCAGGCAAGCAGGCATCACCCGCTTGTCGATTGGCGTGCAAAGTTTTGACAACGCGCACCTCAAAGCCTTGGGCCGTGTGCACGACCGCGATCAGGCCTTGGCCGCTGTGACCGAAGCGGCGCAGGTGTTTGACACTTTCAATTTAGACCTGATGTACGCCTTGCCGGGCCAGACGCTCGAAGGTCTTACGCAAGACATCCAGACCGCGCTGGCCTTTGCCCCGCCGCACATCTCGATCTACCACCTCACGATCGAACCCAACACGGTGTTCGCCAAGTTTCCGCCCACCTTGCCCGAAGACGACCTGGCCTACGAGATGATGGACCGCATCACCGAGCTCACGGCTTTGGCGGGATTGGCGCGCTACGAAGTCTCGGCCTATGCCAAGCCTGAACACCGTTGCGCCCACAACCTGAACTATTGGCAGTTTGGCGATTACCTCGGCATTGGTGCCGGGGCGCACAGCAAGCTCAGTTTTGCGCACCGGGTGCTGCGCCAGGTGCGCTACCGCGAGCCTGCGCTTTACATGCAGCAAGCCATGAAGGGCGAGCCCGTCACGCAAAGCACCGAAGTGTCACGCCAGGACTTGCCTTTTGAATTCATGCTCAACGCCTTGCGCTTGCGTGATGGCTTCGCTTTGGCTGACTTTGCGGACCGCACGGGCTTGGCCATGACCAGCATCCAAAAGGGTTTGCTGGATGCTGAAAAGAAGGGCTTGATTGGCCGAGACTTGAACCGGGTTTGGCCAACAGACCGAGGATTTGACTTTTTGAGCGATCTGCAAGCGCTCTTTTTGTCAGAGAGCGTTTGAGCATCCCATGCTCAGTCGGTCAGGTTTGACCTCTTGCCCGAATGCGGTCTAAGGCAAATTTGAAGCCGTAGAGCATCAGCAAAGCCCCTAAGGCGTTGCCAATGAACATGGGCCAAACGTCCACCAGGATGTTGGCATCTGGCCTTTCGAACAGCCACCAGAGCAGCTGGTGGCTGATGGCGCTGGCCGCAGAAAAGATCAAGGTCATGTGCAACAAACGTTGGGCACTCATGGACATGATGTGAGGCGCCAACCACCCTTTGTGCTGCAGGTACTTCATCACCAGCCAGGGCGTCAAGCCGGACACCAGGCCATTTAAAAATGGCAACAACCAAGTTTCCGCCGAAAAAAGCGCGCTGTCGATGAACCAGCTGCCCAGCACCAGACCCAAAGCCCCGGGAAAACCCAAAACCAGCACCAAAATGACCCGAAAGCCCGCAGGCAAAAAGACCCAGCTGATGCCATCGTTGTAAGCAAAATGCGCAAAGGCCCAGCCGTTGAGTTGAAAGAACAGCACAAACAAAACAGCGCTGGACATGGCCAGCGCTGTTTGCTCTAGCAAATAACGAAAGCTCCGGGTCATGCCACCGAGTTTTGATGGGCCTGCTGCATGGATTGCCCCAGGTTTTGGAAGTAATCCAGTGTGCGTTGGGTGGGAATCAAGAACTTGGCTCGGCGGTCGCCTTCCAGGTTCAGGTTGCTCAGCATGTCCTTTTCGCGCAAGCGTGTGATGCGTTTGTGCAGCGTAGCGGGTGAGCCGAGATCTGCCAAGCCGATGGCCTCGCGAACGGTCATGGGCTGGTCTTCGTACCAACGCAAGACCACCGCCTGCAACAATGCTTTTTCGTTGGCATCCATTTCTTGTCCATCGGGCAAGGCTTGGATGACTTTGGCCAATTGAAGAAACCGCAGGTAAGCAGAGACCAAAGGGCTGTTTGGAGGGTTGGTTTTATCCATGCCGTGATTTTATCGGATCTGTGGATTTTTTCGACATTAGGGGCCTGTGAATTGTTAAGCTGGCGACAAAAGGAAAAAAGATGACACATCGATTGGCCATCATTGGGCTGGGCATCATGGGGCGACGCATGCTGGACAACGTCTTGCAACACCCTGCATTTGAGGTTTCGGGGGTTTGGGATCCTTCCGCCGAATCGGTCGCCAAAACGCGGCAAGTTTTACCGGGCGTGGCCATCCAGTCCAGCGCCGAAGCCGCCATGGCGGGTGCCGATGCCGTTTACCTGGCCTGCCCGCCGGGACCCCGAAAAGCTTATGCCTTGCAGGCCACCGCTGCCGGTCAAGGTGTTTTCATGGAAAAGCCTTTGGGCACTGACAACGCGCAAAGCCGTGATCTGGTAGCCCAACTGGCCAAGGGGCGTTTGCCGGGCGTGGTCAATTTCACCCAAGCCGCTTCGCGCGGATTTGAAGAGCTGCACCGCGCCATGGCTGCGGGCGAAGCGGGTGAAATTTTAGGCATCGACATCCTGGTGAACTACCCCGCGTGGCCCCGCGCCTGGCAAAAAGACGCCGATTGGCTGCGCCTGCGCGAAGAGGGTGGCTACACCCGCGAGGTCATTTCGCACTTCCTGTTCTTGGCTGGCCGTTTTTTAGGCCCTTTGACTTTGCAGCAGGCCAGCCCCCGTTACCCACAAGACCCCACCTTGTGCGAGCTCGATATGCTGGCCCGTTTGACCACAGCGGACGGCAAACCGGTGACCGTGATGGCGACCACGGGGGGCCAACAGCCAGATCGGCAAGAAGTCACGGTGCGCGGCAGCCGCATGAACCACCAGTTCCGCGAATTTTTCCAACTCTGGCGCTCCGATGGCGGCCCTTGGGTCGAGGCATTGGACTGGTCCACCGAAGACCCGCGCAAAAGCGCCTTGCAGCGTCAACTGAGCGAAGTGGACCTGTGGCTGCGCGGTCAGCCGCACAAATTGGCCACGGCCGAAGAAGCGTTGGCGGTGCAGGAACTGGTGGAGGCGATGCTGGCGGGCAAAGGCTGAATGGCGTGCTTCATGCAAAACGCCCCTTGAGAGGGGCGTTTTTCGTGGTGTCTTGGCGGAAGCGGTGTCTTTAGGACTGTATGCTTGAACATGTTTTTTATCGTCCAAATTGTCCAATTATTTCTATATAAATCAACTAGTTACGTAAATATTTGTCCAAATTTGTCCAAAGAGAATTTGACTAGTCAGAGCAAATAGTGTATCTTAGAGTGTATCTTTTTAGAACTATTTTGACACCAAAATGAGCAAGCTGAACGCACTCAAAATCAAGTCATTGACTAAGGTTGGCATGCACTCTGATGGCAATGGTTTGCACTTGAAAATTCAACTGTCGAAGAAGACTAACACGCTCAATAAGAGTTGGATTTTTCGATGGGGCGCTCAAGGCAAGAACTCGATGGGGCTTGGCTCACTTATAGATGTGTCACTCGCTGATGCTCGTGCAAAGACACTTGAATGCAAGAAGTTAGTCGCAAACGGACTGAACCCACGTGACGAACGTGACAAGGTCAAGGTTGAGCAGAAAGCAGCGAAGGCACATTCGATCACGTTTGAGAAGGCAGCGAAGGAATTCATCAAAACGAATCGAGCATCATGGAAGAATGAGAAACATGCTCAGCAGTGGGAGAACACGCTAGACACTTACGCATATCCAAAGATTGGCAAAGTGGCATGTGCTGAGGTGACAAAAGATCAGGTGCTCTCTATCTTGAAGCCTATTTGGACAGAGAA
This sequence comes from Limnohabitans sp. Rim28, assembly GCF_000293865.2. GTDB lineage: Bacteria > Pseudomonadota > Gammaproteobacteria > Burkholderiales > Burkholderiaceae_C > Limnohabitans_A. The sequence continues at coordinate 139,195 of NZ_ALKN02000003.1, forward strand.
GCATGAAACAGCAACACGCTTGCGTGGGCGTATTGAGAAAGTGCTTGGGTGGGCTATCGCTAAAGGTTACAGAGCAGCTTCGAACGCCGCTGCCTACAAAGATAACTTGCAGCCACTACTGCCCACGATCAACAAGCGCAAGCGAATTGAACATCATGCTGCAATGCCCTACGACGATGTACCCAACTTCTTTGCGTCAATCAAATATGACCCATCAACGTCTGCACGTGCTCTTGTGTTCTGCATTCTGACTGCGACACGCACGACAGAGACAACAGACGCTGAATGGAAAGAGATAGATCTCAACAAGAATATTTGGATCGTGCCCAAGTCACGCATGAAGCGTGGGATTGAGCATCGAGTACCATTGTCAACGCAATTGACAGCGATCCTGCAGCCAATGGATCAGAAAGAAAGCACCTATGTCTTTCATGGTGCCACAAGAAAAACAAAGCCAATCTCAAATATGACGATGCTGAAATATTTGCAGCGCAAAAAAGGCTGCGAGAAGTTCACTGTGCATGGATTCAGATCGTCATTCCGAGATTGGGCTGCAGAGAAAGGCAACTTCCCACGTGAAGTCTGCGAACAAGCATTGGCACATTCGTTGGCAGATCAGACCGAAGCAGCGTATCAGCGTGGTGACTACTTTGAGAAGCGCAAAGAACTCATGCAAGCGTGGGCAGACTATTGCTTCGGCATAAAAAAGAGTGAATGAACCAAGAGATTCATTCACTCACATGTCCGTTAAAGACCTCGCTCAATGAGAGCCAAGATATCTGACTCTCGCCAACACGTTGTCTTTGGTCCAAGTTTAATGGGCTGAGGGTACTTGCCTTCAGCAACTCCACTCCACCAAGCAGACTTCGAGATGGGCAAGTAACCCACAGTTCCTTTTTTCTTGTTGCGCACGATATCGCTGACACGCAGTAGTTTGCTCATATTTGTAGCTCCAATAAAGTAAAAATTAAATTGTTCGAAACAAGCTATCGATTGCTTGGTAGTACTTGCGATTGTCTCGGCGCAAGGTGTAGGTCACTTCAAGTGTCTTGAGCAACTTTTGATCGTCGTAGACAATGCCCTCTGAAATGAACATCTTCTTGGCATGTGGAAAAAAGGTGTTTGGCTCGCATGGGATCAGTTCGAGATCAATTGATCGACTCACAATGCCGTAATCGATTTTCTCGAAACGATTTGTGCTCAAGATCGTCAAGTCAGTGCCAAGAGTCTGATCGAGCTCGATCTTCAATGCGTCAATCATCTTCTTGTTGGTCATGAAGAACTCTTCGATGATGATGTAATTGAATCGCTGACCATCAATCGTGAACGTTCGGTTGAAATATTTGTTACGTCCATACAAATCATGGATGTCGTCAGCAGATTTCAGATCAGCACACTTTACGACTTGAAGGCTTGCTACACGTTGTTCGATGGCATTGGGGATTAGTCTCTGAAGCAGACTTTTTCCTGTCCCATTCGTCCCATGAAAAATCAGTGGTCGTTCTTCACCACCAAGAACATATGCGTCAACTGTGTCCTTCGCCTCTGCGTTGGGGAATATGAAGTCACTCAATGACTGAGGCGAATATTTTTTAGCTGTATTGATAAACATAAGGTACTTTCATAGATGAGAGTGCAGCGGACTCCGCTGTTCTCTCGATATCGTCAAACTTCGACGTAGTTGTTCACGATTTCAATATCGAGACGGTACTTGTTTTTAACTTTGTAGACGTATTCAGCGAGTTCAAATTTGGCTTCATCAGATGGCATCTTGTTGAAGCGAATCGTGATTTCATAGGGCTCAAAGACTTCTTCAGCTTCGAACTCAACAGTTGTCATTGCAGTCGCAGCAACACGCTCAAGCATCGTGCTCGTCGCTTGCTTTGCGAACTCGTGAGTGGACTGACTTGATTTGACTTCATTCACTTCGTCAGTGGATTCTTTGACCGATTCGCTCGAATCGTTCTGAATAGCATCAGAAGACGCTGTAGCTGTCGAAGACAGTTCAGTCTTGCTCGATGCAGCGTTGATGTCTTCATGCGCTTCCTGAGTAGTCTGAGCAGTCTGAGGCACTGCATTCGCGGGCGTAATAGTCGTGAGCACAGGAGTCGTCGGGGCAGTAGTCTTGGGGGCAACAGCACTCGCAGCAGATGTCTTCGACTTATCTTCAGTCTTCTTGCCCATCAACTGCTTCAGTTGATCGCCCGTTATGTTCGCCAAGCTGTTCTCAGTTGCCACAAGTGCCTCGAATGTTTCAGAGGGCAATTGAGTGATTTCGTAGATGCTTGTCCAAGAGTTGGGCAACAGTTCTGCGTACTGATAGAACTTGTCGTATTTCTCGCCAATCTTCAGGTATTTGCGAACAGTCGCATCTTCGCCCTTGCGACCAATCTCGTTGCAGAACTTCAAGAAGTCTTGACTGCCAAGCTCCTTCTTCGCATCGAAGACCACTCGACACATCTCAAGCGTCGATTGAGCAGTCTTCTTCGACCACGAGTTGAACTCAGTCTTGTACTTGTCACGCTCAGACAAATAAACAGAGACATTCATATTTGAGTCACTGTTTACTGCAGCAACAACCCCAACGTCCTTACCCAACTGCTTATATGTTCCAATTTGAACATTCGTTGCCTTAAACATAAAATAAATCCTTAAATAAAATAATTTACAAATCAACCAACCAACTCAATTTGCCATCAGTAAAATACCATCTCCTTGCTTTCCATGTAAATTCCAAAATAAAATTCAATATCGATAATTTCTTCGCTGAAAAACATATTATTCATAAATGCCTCTTTGGTTATTCGAATCACTATCGATTCAGACTACAGTATCTCAGATAAGCTATTTTTTGATAATTCAAAAAGTGTGGTCCACACTTCTTGAATTTAAAAGTCTCATGAAAGACGTTTCTTTGTTCCATCAACTAATTGCTCATTATCTTTTTAAGTGCTTTAGCTGCATTTTTAGCAGCCATAATTCCAAGCATTGCATGCAAATTCAAATCGCAGTCAGCAGTGTCATCGTCCATTCCAAAACTATAAAGTTTCACAAGATTATCTGACCACGAGATATTTTGTCCACGCCAACTTCCAAAACTCCATTTGCCATTTTCTATATCAAATTCAAATCCATTTTTAGTCCAATCAGCAGCCGTACTAATTTTTACTAATTCAGTGGGGAGACGTCCACGCTCGCGACATATTTGCACTAGCGTGTCAAAGAAACCACTTTGATCTAGCAGCTTTCTTGCGCTTTTATCTTTCTTTCCATAGCTCAAGCTGACATCAAAAATTTCCTGAGAACCATACTCTTTATAGCTACAGAAAGTCAAAATAACATTAATATCAATTTTCTTCATATAATTCCTCATTAGATTAAAATAAAATTTACAAGTAAATCAGGCTACGATTTACTCATTGGTGATGAGTGAAGCACCTTGCTTAACTCAGACTCTAGTATCTCAGAAACACTATTTTTTGATAATTCAAAAAGTGTGGACCACACTTCTTAAATTTGATTTTTCATCGCTCAAATAATTACTGCAGAAGTCCAAGACGAATTGACAATGCTTTGAATCTCTGATTTCAGATTTTCAAAATTTGTTTCTGCATCATGCAATGCTTCATCAATATCGTCCTTAGCACTTCTATAAAAAATGTTCAGATTACACTCGTCAGCAATGTTTTCTAATGAGTCGAATAATTCTTGTGCTTCATTTAGTTGTCCAATTCGATATTCAATATCACTAACACCATCCAACTTCTCTATAAATTCCTCAGCAGAGTCTTGATTTAACTCAAACGATGCAATATAAACATCATCAGACAAGCAATCAAAGCTTAAAATTGGTTGCATTGCATCATTGCTAAAGATGAAGAACTTGCGAGTTGAGAAATTAACATGCTCATACTCAATCAATGTATCTTTATCTGCAGAAAGAAGAAGCCATGACAATTTCTCGAATGTCTCTTCTTTAATTTTGAATTTTTTTTCGAAGACATCCCATGAATTCACATTTCTATCGAACAAAGTTACGCTGTTACATTTAAAGTTTTTCTTAAGATTTTTTTCAGTATATTTTTTCTGAAATAACTTGACGGATTTCAAGTCTATATTTTTAGAAATAACCATTGCAAACTTAGCCATCACAAACTCCTATTTAAAAAAGAATTAAACAAATTGCTCAATTCAGACTGTAGTATCTCAGATTAATGATTTTTTGATAATTCAATAATCTTGGTCCAAGCATCTTGAAATAATCAACTAAAGTCGGAATTTCGCTTGTTGCTTATCTCCGCGAAGTCTGCTTGCACGGCAATTGATAAACTACTATTAATTATTTGAAATGAATCGGTAAATCCCAGTGATTGATAATAATAAGAGTAGCGGTCCAGACGCTCAGTTTCAGCTCTCAATACTTTAACTTTGCAGTTCTTAATCACATAATTAATCAATTCATATAAAATACCTTGATTTCTATATGTTTTCTTAACAAATGCATCTGATGCGCACCACACCTCTTGTTTGCAATATTTTTCATATGCCTTTGTTTTATCTGTAATTCTGATGTATCCAAGACTACTATCATTTTTTTTCGCAACAAAAAACCTACAATTAACACCAAACATTTTTTCATTCAATTCAATCTTACCGCCACTATAATTTTTCATGAAAAACTCCATCCATTTACGTTTCTCTTTAATGTTAAAAATTTCCACAATATTAATTTGCTCCTTGGCGTAAAATTTCTCCTCATTTGCATAAAACTCAGATAGGCAAGTGCCGCTATCATAATATTCCATAATAATCTCCTATTCAATTTAAAATAAATTAAGCACCTCGCCTAATTCAGACTCTAGTATCTCAAAATATTGATTTTTCGTTAACTTAATAAACTTGGACCAAGCATCTTGAATTATTGGGCTGAGTTGTCAGTTCATTTAATTCGACTTTTATTATCCATATGTGCGAATTGAAATTAATCAAATAATCATGGTCCAAGCATCTTGAATTTGCATATTGCTTTGACCAAAATTTCCACATAAGATCCATGAACTGTTCCAAATTGAACAACTTCATGACTACACGACGACTCCCTAAAGCAAGCCCTCTCAACAAAGAGCCATACAGACAGTGGTATGAGTTCTTGAAACGTGCGAAGTTGCGAGGTATGGTCGTGTCTAAGGACTATGCTGAGTGGGGTGACACGAGCATTGGTTTTGATAGGTGGTGGACATCTCATGGGAGCAAGATGTTCACCATCGTCTCGAATGGCGTTGACCTTGCGACTGAAGCCACAGCTACTGATGACAACTACTACTTGTTTGCCATCCCCAAGCATCTATCTCCACGACAGACACGTGATGAAGCTGAGAAGTTGATGAAGAGGCTCAAGGCTGAGCATGGGCAACACAAGCTGAATGCGAAGTGGAGACTGACAGAGGACGCTGCACCTAAGCTTGAGTCCATGCGTATCTACCTACATGCGCTCGATTGCCATGCCAAACTTACTCAGCAAGCAATTACTGATGGCAAAACGGAAAAAGATGTAAAGATGGTTGAGGTACTTGCTGCGCTGCGTCTCTACTACATTAAGAAGGCTGAACGTTACAAGCTGAAAGGTGATCAAATGCCTGTTCGTTTGCAACATGGCGATGGTGGTCACGAAACTGACCCAACAAAGATTGTTGTCAGCGACCACAGCGATCCCAAAGTTGCCACACAGTCGATAAATGCTGTGCGTGAATATTTAATAAAAGGGAATGTAATTCTTGAACGAGTTGCAAAGGGAATTTTTCCCTAATAAATCATTCACATTTTCAATAAATTTTTATTGAGTTTTTTGGAGAGAGAAATGGCTAGAGCAAAATTTTGCATGGTTAAACTGAGTGTGGCTCAAGCATTAAAAATTCGAGACTATAACGATTCAGTCGTCAAAGACTCGCCTTTAAAATTCAAATGCGTTGAATGCGGTAAACCCGTTCGACCACATACTGAGGCAGTAGGAGCTACCGCATATTTTGGTCATTTGAGACGGAATCCAAACTGCAAGCTCAGTGACAAACTTGTAAAGCGTGCCACTAAAAAAGATTAAGACAACAATTCAACAGCAGTTCTCATGCTCTTGGGCGAAACTTCCACGTAGAGAAAAGTGGTTTGAATTTGACGATGTCCAAGTAATTTCTGAATGATCTTTGGATTGATTGAGTTTTCGCTCAATACAGTGGCAAATCTGCGTCTGCCACTGTGACTTGAGCAGCCACTCAGTCCACTCTCACGATAGATGCGACTGAACCACTGCGAAAGAGTGTTGGGATCGAAACCCTCAATGTGCGATTTCTGCGAGTAGAACAATGCACGTGATGTGTCTGTTTGATTCAAGACCTTCAAGTCTTTCTCTTTGAGCTTGAATCGTACAGACAGATAGTCTGTGATTGCTTCACGCAGTTTCTGAGGAAACAGAACGGTGCGACCACGATTGCCTTTCGTTTCGTCTGCTGACAGAAAAACCTCGTCTTTGATCGAACCATCCTCATTCAATACGTGCTTGAGTGTCAAACTTGAAATTTCGCCTACTCGCAAACCTGCAAGATGAGAAATTGCAAGAAGACACTTGTTACGTGACTGATGCTTCTTCTTCGCAAGAAGAAGTAAGACACGACGATATTCTTTTTCAGTGAGAATTTTTGCTTGACTCATCTTAGTAGCCCAAATGTTGAGATTTATGAGCTATACGATATTCCCAAACATTAGGTAGGACAAGCCTTTAGAAAAAGATTGGCAAATTCTTTGGAAATCAATAAGTTAAGTGAGGAATGTTGATTAATATGGATTAGTCAACATTTTCTCCAAAAAACTCGATTTGAGTGCATGAGTGTCCATGACTGACACTGAGTCACTGACCACGAAAAAATCGCTTGTGCGTGGATCTGATGCGTCTGTGTGTATTCTCAAATACTCGCAGACATGCCTCTGCGCTAGCTACCGTAGAACCCAAACTGTGCAGAGGCAAAAGGAAAGTTCTACCTCTTCGTCAGATCCAACACGGCAAGCGCAATTACCATCTTCCGTATATGGTCCGTATACGGATGAAAAATGAGCTTGTGCTTGGATCTCTGCAGTTTGTGACGTACTATTCCAATTAATCACAACTACTTTTGGATGGAATCACACATGACCACGGTTGCCCAACTTCTCGCTCAGAAAGCTGCCCTTGAAGCTCAGATTGAGGCTGCACAGAAAGCACATGTAGCTGAAGGCATAGCTCAAGTGAAAGCGATCATTGCTGAGTACAGCTTGACCAAAGAAGATGTGTTTGGTGCTTCTGCAAAGCGTGGACGCAAGGCTAGTGGCTCAGTTGCACCCAAGTTCAAAGACCCCATCAGTGGTGCTACATGGACAGGTCGTGGCAAAGCACCTAAGTGGATCGAAGGGCAGGATCGTAACAAATTTGCTATCGCTTGACCGTCACATTTCCATTGTGATACAGTGGAAGCACATCAAGAGACGAGTAGCACTCGCACCAACCTGCTTTCTTGAGCAAGGTGGTCGCCTAGAAGGCGATGTGGTCTGAACAGACAACAACACAAGTGCTAACCCGTCCTTGAGACGGGTTTTTTTATGGCTTGACCGTCCTAAACGGTTGGGGGGATTTGTTCCCTATTGCGACCCCCGACGCATTGTCAAAGTCGCTAAAAAGGAGATGGCAATGCCAACTACTCGTTCGTCTGCGATTGACCTCGCATATCGCCCTGAAACGTACTTTTGGGCGCATGACAAAAAAATCACACTGTCGTCAGACATAAAGGGCGCAGAGCGCAAGGCTCTGTACGAAAGGCTCGTTGAGGCAGACGAGACTGAACTTGCAAGTACCCTGATCCAAGAGCCAACACTTTCAAGAAATGACAGAGAGTCAATTGGACGCATTCACCCTCGATTCATGGGAGGTGAATATCTCCCTGATCGTCTCGGTGAGGAGGTGGAGATTGCAAGAATCACTATCGCATCTACGACACAAGACGTGACATGTGTCTATGCGAAGCGTGGAAAAAATCGCATCTATTACAGAGTGGTTGATGAATACGGTGGGGACACGTTGAACAACCCATGTCGCACATCTAGCAAGCCACTTACGCTAAAGCAGCTGACTGACTTCTTCATTGGTGCGTGGGACTTGATTGCATGTCTCGATGCGAATTTTGAGTATGAAAACTATCCACGAGAAGAAGTTCATGACTTTATTGTGGATGCGAGTTCAAGTTTCTACGCAGAGTTCGGGGAACTTATTCATGAACGCATAGATTCATGGCTTGATGAGCGACGAGCTGCGCTAGGTTTGGATGAAGAAGAAACAAAAAAAGATTGAAGACAGAGCCCCCCACGCTCTTTAATGTGGGGATCGCTGATTTAAGGGCAACTTGCAGAGCGATTAATCAAGTACTGCTAAAGCGTCATGCTGCGACTCCCCTGCACGCTGCAAGACGCATCCTAAGTGATGCAGGATGAGAGGTGGAAATGAAAACAGCATTTTTTCAGAGCAGCGATTTCAAGTACTTCGCAGAAATCACGAAGGTCGATCTAGTTGAAGACAGTTATAGCTTGAAGATTTCAAGTCAGTGGGGTAGTGCAAAGAACCCCGATGCTGAGCAGACTCAATTTCAAGTGACCTGCAGCAAGGCTGACTTGCTATCCCTTGTCGCAACGATTACAAAGGGAGTTGGCTGTGAATGAAGAGATTGATGACATGCAGTCTCTAAAGTGTCGAGAGGGTGATCTAGCGGTCATCATCTTCGATGAAAGAGGCTGTGAAGATAACGTAGGTCGAATCGTGAGGGTACTTGGGTCACCGCGCTCAGATAAAAATCAAGGCATCTGTTGGCTGATTGAGCCTGAGTATGACGAGACTTGGCATGTTTTTAATGATGGCTACATCGAAACTGATGTTCGACCATTCAGGGAAAAGATTGAGCACCCTGACTCTTGGATGATCCCATTGTGGAGCAAGCATGTCGAACGCAAGTCGTTGTTAGAGGTGGCAGCATGAAGTGTTTTGAAGGCGACATGGCAATCATCATTGACGCATACAACCCTGAGAACATAGGGAAAATAGTGAAGGTACTTAGAAAACAGACGATGCGTGAACGTTTAAGAATTCGACATCAAGGAACGGTATGGATTGTCCACTCAGCAGAGAAATTGAAGTGGAATATGTGGGGGAGGCACTTCATGGAAAATTTTGGACCTGTGCCTGAAAATCAGTTACAGCCATTAAAAAGTTCAACCCACTATGAACGGCTCAAAGAGAACCCAACTCAGCGTATGAACTGTGGAACATTCATGATCATGGAGTACGAGGAGCGTTGTGAAATGCGCAGACTTGAAATGAGTGACCCAAGTAAATGTGAGTTCTGATCATGACATTCAGAGTAGAAATGTATCGAGGGAGCTATCAGGATGGCTCTCTTGAAGAGTACATGCTTGATGTGTGGACGTGGCGTACTCTTCTTGATTTCGCAAAAAAAAATGGGTGGTCTGCTCAAGGAACCAAGCCTGATCCTGAGCAGACTAGTAACCCTGAGTACATGAAGCACTTCACTTCAGACTATGAGCCAAAAGACATGGCTTTGACAAAGTACTTTGATGGTGAAGATGCAAGGCAACTTGCTGAGGCACTCACGAATGGTTTGAATCGAGTACATCAAGGGGATATTCAGGCACCCAAGAAAAGTGGCACAACATTCATCAGCGATAGCATGAATCGAGAGGAGGTCGAACGCATGAATCGCTACTACCTAGACTTAATTCCTGAATTCGCTGAGTATCTTCAACGAGGCGATTTCAGCTTTGCATGGGATGACTGAGAGGAAAACAAGTATGACTGACGATGAGATGAAATTTCAGATAAGAAACTGCGAGATAGCCTTCAAATGCGAGGCTGAATGGGATGATCTTGATGAGACAAAAGAGAAGCGAATCAGATTCTGTAATCAATGTCAGAAGCAGGTTCATCTCTGCGACACAGACGAACTTCTCTTGCATGCGATCAAATCAAATCTGTGCGTAGCAATCGAAGCTCCATTTCACAAGTGGGAACGTCTATTCGTTGGCTCTCTGAGAGCAAGGACTATTGGCAATGAAATCAAATGAACTCACAAAAGAGGTGGCACTCAAGGCGTATGCCTCAATGATGAACACTCTCGATGCGAGCCACATCGAGAGCATCCTCTCTGACGACTTTCACTACGCATCACAATGGGTTTTTTCAGAAATCAAGTCTAAGCAGGAGTTTCTTGATTACATCAGACCCAAACTTGAGGCAGTGAAAGCATCAGGAAAGAGAGTTTGGGCAGAGATGGCAGAACTTGAACGGGAGATTCCTGGTCCATGCGTAGTGCTTGCACAAGATCAGCAAGACAACTTGATTTCACTTGTTGTTGCTGAGGTCAAGGGCGGTAAAGTTGCTCGATTCGATATGTGCGGTGCACCTTCGCCTCATGATGCGATCAGATCAGGCAATTACCCCAAAGGAAAATGATGTCTACACAGATACTTGAAGAACTCATGCGTTACTGTTCAATGAATAAGCGTGTGTGCCCACAGCCTCAAGAGTGGAATCTTCTTTGGAAGAAACTACCTGACAAGCAGCAAAAAGGCGTTGGATGGAATCCTGCTCTGCCGCTGATTCTTGGTGCATGGCACGACACACCAGCGATGCTAAAAATTGCAAGATTCAGAGAGCACATTGAATGGGCTAACTCTCATGGTGCCATTGAGGAGATTGACCGATATCTCAGGGATCTGACAGAAGAGCAATGGCATCACGTAGGTGACTAATTTTTTTATGAATATCGAAGTTATTTACGGAAACATCATCAAGCAGCCTGATGCTCAGGCAATCGTAAATTCAGCAAATGCCAACCTGAGATTCGGATCAGGCGTAGCAGGTGCGATTCACGGGGCAGCAGGTGATGAACTTGAGGACTACTGTGAGCAGTTCGCTCCATTGGCACTTGGCGCAGCAATCATCACACCTGCGTTCAAGCTGCCCAATCAATTCGTGATTCACACAAGAGCAGCCAACTACGTCACAACTGACAACGCCGAAGAGGTACTCGCTCAGGCTGTCGAGTCGATGCTGAAGGTAGCCATTGAGAACAATGTGGAGTCGATAGCAATGCCTGCAATCGGTCTTGGCATGTTCAAGATGCCCCCTCTACTTGGTGCACGCATCACTGCTCAGGTTCTGACTCGTGATGAATGGACGAGTTCATGCATCAAATGGATTCGGATCTGTGTCGCAGATCAAGCCTTGATTCCACTCTATGAGAGCGCAATAGCTGAGTCACAAAGGAAATGACTATGTTGATCAACGAAGATGGACGTTTTTCCGAACTCTTTCGAGCTTACCAATCAACAGAGTACAGGGTCCTCGCTGATGAGCCGTTTTCGATGTGTGTTGGGAAACGTTGTCTTGAAATAAAGAGGATTCTTGAGAAGAGCCTTGTCAACTCTGCTGTTTTCATCACTGCTTTCAACCCACTAAGTGAAAAACTGTCTGACGAGGAAAACGTTGCTCGATTGTTCCAAATGGAACAAGAAATCAAGGCAATGGGCTATCAAGTCATTGACGGCATCGGGATCGGTCAAGACTCAGTAACTGCGTGGACTGAGCAGAGCCTTCTTGTTCTAGGGATGACTGAGTCTGAGGCTGACAGCCTGTCAAGTCGCTATGAGCAAAACGCTTATGTGCTTGTTACAAGCGATTGCATTCCTACACTGATAGCAGACTTTGGTGACGGTGTTCAGCTGCGATCAAGCCACTCGACTTTAACGGTGTGAATAGGCTTGATCTTCAACAGACTGTCTATGGCACTGATGTCAACTCGCCCTTTTTCCTCATCGTTCAAGACGACCCATGTGTACTCGTCATCCCCCTTATCCTGAAATTCAGGGCGAATCTTGACGACTTGACCTTTTAGAAATTTTTGTGTGCTCGTGTTCATCAGTAAGACTCTATAGCCAATCAGTGCTGTTGTGCAGAGCCAATAGCCTTCTCAGAGCAGTGCTGCACCGATGAATGCAATGGCGTAAAACGTAGCTAACCCAATGTATAACGCCCAAAACACTCGCTTCCAAGCATTGAATGGATGTCTAAATCGCATTTTTTCAGACTGATGAAAGAATATGAACGGTCCAAATGACAAGTACAGAAGATGCAATACCCACGAGTCTAAATCTGCAACTGTACCGAAATGCGTGTAGATGTAAATCTGAGCATCAATCGCAAGACCCATCACGATCAATGGGAACAGCAATAGTCCGTACCGTCTGAAAAATGGCAGCAACTTTTCCACACTAACTCCTTTATCCCTAGTCTACCGTCTGCCTGAAACAACGGAGATAGCGATCAAGGCTAGGAATGAATTGGACATGGGAGCAAACTTCAGTACATGAACACAAACGAAATTCTCTTGAATCTCAGTCAATTCATTGGAACTGAAAATTACTATCGCATCTCACCACGTCATTTATTGACTGATGGCTCAAAGTATCTTGCTGAAGAAGCACAGTGTTTTTGGCTTATGGACGCTATCGCCTCACATCTTCCCAAGCAATTTCATGACCACTTCGCCGTTGCCAATCTCACTATCGATGGCACGTCTGCTGTCTTGACGCTCGATGATGGGAGTGGAAACGTCTTCGCACGTCAGAACATCGAATACACAGACTTCCCACTCGATCAGATCAAACTGTACTGTGGATTCGATGGCGAGCATTGGGCAATTATGCTAACGAGTGAGTACTGATATATTGATGGCTACTGAAAGGAATGCTATGAGTCAGGTCTTCGCACGGATGACTTTCCGAATTTCCGAAAATCTTGAACCAAAAATCATTTCTGAATGGCAAACCCTTCTGCATGACACTGCTTTGTGGGGTGGGGCAGATGATGTAGAAGTATTCATTAGTGAAAAAGACAATGTCATTGGGGTAAGCATTCCTGTTGAAGCTGATGCGATGCTCATTTTGGAGGCAGGTCATGTTCTAGGGTTTGTGGCTGCAGCAGTTGAAAAATCAAATTTACGATCACCTCAAAATTGGATGTCGTTCAATGATGCAAACGGCAACGTAATTGAGTCGCCTGTCTAATATCAGCCAACCCACTCAAAGATCGATCTCAGCATTCCCTTCGACTTTTTGTCCATCGCTTCACGATCTGCTTTAGCCATTCGCTCTCGATGAGCCTCGATTTCTTCTCGATCTAGGCTGTAAGGACGCTCGAAGGGCTGAAGTTCCTTTGGTGTCAGATGCCAATATGGATTCGACGTGGCACTCTGCATCGCTAATTCGATCTCGTACTTGTTGTCCACGCCTAGTCGCTTGTCGATGATGATCGCATCGTGGATTCGTGCCAAGACTTTTCGACCACGCTTTTCCATCTCTTCAGCGACTACATCCATGACTTGAGTCTCGAAGTGCTGATACAGATACGCAATGACCTTCGCTTTCGACAAGACACCGCACTGAGTTCTGACTTCAGGCAGTGACATGAATGGTGGATTCGCTTCACGATACGTTTGATAGATGAACTTGTCGAGTGTGTTCTGCTCACTGATGAACTTCTTCATAATTGGACAGTTCATGAAGCGTTCACGCTCTTCGTTGTTTCTGAAGATTTCAACGAGTGCGGGATTCGACCACTCTGTCGCTGACACACGCCATCCCTTCGTTCCACGTCGAGCACCAAAGCTGATCGCTGTAACTGCTTGCTTGAGTAGCTTGTCTTGCAAGTCACGTGGCACGTTCGAGTTTTCTTTGAACGTGTAGTAACGCACTGATGCCATGAAGTCTTTCTTGTCTTCGAGGAACAGTAGGGTTTGCGAGAAGACTTGCTGAAAAGTCTCAGTGGTCTTTAGCGTCTCGTAGCACTCACGTGCATGACCCATCTGCCATGCAAACACTGAACTCCGAATGTCGTACTCCCAACAATGCCCAAGCATTGCTCGACGTAGTTCTTTGTTGACGTTCTGTACGCTCGTGCCACTGTAGTAATGACGACCAAATGCACTTTCTTTCTTGCGCTGAAAATAGAAACCATCAGTATGCTGCGCCACACGCATGATCTCGTCTGCTTGGGTCATGATCTGAAACTTCTTCTTGCCCTCGATCATTGTTGCGTCATGCTGAACCCAATGCATGTAGTTGCGTAGTGACTTCATGTCGATAGGCACGATGTCGAACATGTCTCGTATCTCAGCTTCAGTCATCGATGCGATTTCGGGATATCGTTTCTCAAAGAACTGTTGATTGGTGATGGATTGGTCGTCTAGTAGTTGTCTCAACTCTTCTGTTTCCTCTTCTGCTTGCGTCTTGAACACAGTCACTGCTTGGGACAGATGGGCAAGATGAGTTAGTCGAACGACACTGAGTCGCTTTGTCATGTTTGATCCAAGCAAGCTGACTTCGACCAATTCGAGATCGTTGTCTTCGAGCCAATTCTGAAGACGTATCTTGTTCGGTCCAATCTGACCACCTCGATTGCGCTGCTTGTGAAGCGAGATCGAATAAAGATCGTTCGTGTTCATCCAAGCACTGCGTCCATGCATCACTGACAGAGTGAACTGCTGTTCGAGCATTGACACGTATTTATCAAGGGCTCGTTGAGCTGAATTCTTCTTTGGGAAGTGGGCTTGTAGCGTCTGCAGGACGATGGGGTTGACTGTAATTTTTAGCATGTGATGTCTCCTATAAAAGTCACACATCTATTTATCTAGAAAACACCCTCAAAAATAAAAAAGTCACACGCTAATAGAAACAGATGTGTCATAGAGCACTTGTTCCATATTGAACAAGATCCCACCCCATTGATCTCGAATTGAATTCAGTTCCTTTGTGTCGTCAGCGGACCGAACGGGATTTCATAACTTCTTGGCTGAAATGTCATGAATTCCGAACTGAATGCAATGTGTGAGGCTAGGAACGAAATGGGCTAGGCAATAGGCTCGAATTCACTTATCAACACATAGGAGAAATCACATGAGTCAAGCACTTGCAAGTCTGAAGTTGGTCAATGCGAAGCGACAGAAAACTGTCGATCCGATCCAATTCCGTAGGTCCAAGCTAAATGAGAAGCTGAAAATTCAGATCGAGATGGCTAAGGCTTTGAGTCGAGGCGATTCGTTCACAGTCAAGCGCATGAAGAAGGTCACTGATGAGGTCAGTGGTCAGGCTTCACTGATCGAGGTAGCGAAGCGTACGAAGACTTGGTGGTTCACGAACAATGACACGAAGCGTGTGGCTGTGCAGTTGTTCTATGGGAACAAGGTCATCGACTTGGCGAAGGGCAAGAACGCTGTCGAGGTGTCGAATGGCGATGAACTGATCGCAGTGCTACTGAAACTTCAGGAGGCAGTAGTCGAAGGGGCACTTGATGGTCAGATCGAAGTAGCTGCTGAGTCTGTGAAGGCTAGATTTGCGAAGTGAGCAAGCAAAAATATCTATATTTACATCAGACAATGTGCTGTACATAAGATCAGTACTGTACAATTCAATTAGGGGGAAATTTTGACAAAATGTCAAAATTATTCCCTAGGAATCTGCTTGCTGTATGACTGCATCAACTATTGATTTGCTTCGCTTGGCGATCTCTCGAACATCTAGGTCTCGTGTGGCTGAAGAGTTGGGTGTCTCTGAGAGAACTATCAGAAGATGGGAGGCATCAGAGACACAGCCAATGAACTACATCACTGACGCTCTTCAAAAGATCGCTGAATCCGAGAAACGCAAAATGCCATCACCTTCATTCAAATTCATTGATCTTTTTGCGGGCATTGGTGGTATTCGCCTTGCGTTTGAAGACGTAGGTGGGCAGTGCGTTTTTACTAGTGAATGGGATGACTACGCTCAACGTACATACGGTGTTAACTATGGTGATGATCATGGGATTAGTGGCGACATTACAAAAGTTGATGCCTCGACTGTTCCTGATCACGACATTCTCTTAGCAGGTTTTCCGTGTCAACCGTTCTCGATTGCGGGTGTGTCTAAGAAGAATGCTCTTGGAAGAGCGCATGGTTTTTTAGATGAGACACAAGGGACACTGTTCTTTGACATTGTAAGGATCATTGCTGAAAAGAAGCCACAAGCGTTCTTACTTGAAAACGTCAAAAATTTGGCATCGCACGATAGGGGGCGAACATTCGATGTGATCAAGCAAACACTAACGCAAGGCTTAGGCTACACGATTGACTATCGCATCATTGACGCGGCGCATTTCGTTCCTCAGCACAGAGAGCGCATAGTTATTGTTGGATTCAAGAACGATGTTGGCTTCTCTTTCGATGATCTTGAATTGCCTGAAAAGGGCGAACGTCTACTTGGTGAAATACTCCATAAAACTGATGGAAGCGAACCAGTTTTGGCTTGGGATGAAGGCAAATACTTTGATCACAAGAGCAACACCGTTCATGGAAAATACACTCTCTCAGACAAACTTTGGCAATATCTTCAAAACTACGCAGCCAAGCATCGTGAGAAGGGAAACGGCTTTGGCTTTGGACTCGTTGGCAAGACTAGTGTTGCGAGGACGTTGTCTGCTCGGTACTACAAAGATGGCTCTGAAATTCTTGTCGAGCAAGGCGCAAAGAAAAATCCTCGACGACTCACGCCACGTGAGTGCGCGCGGTTAATGGGATTTCCTGACACATACAAAATACCAGTTTCTGACACTCGCGCCTACAAACAATTTGGTAATTCAGTCGCTGTTCCTGTGTTCCAAGCTGTTGCCAAACTTGTTGCTAAAAAACTTAAAGCAAAAAAGAAGTCAGCGCCTAAAAAATAACGCCATAAAATCAGTAGGGTGGCAAACGACCACTTCGGCAAAAGTGCTTCATATCAGAGACAAACACCTCAATGGGTCTGTAAAATCTGTGCTGAAATGAGACCTGTTTGTTTGATGTCATGTTTTGTGCTTCTGCCTCAACTTTTTCAAGAGTAGATCTAGGCATGTAGATTGCAGCAGCGTTTGATTGAAGCAAAGTAACTGTTCTGTGCTTGTTGAATTCTGATGGATCAATGAAGTATCCAAAACCAACTTTGTTTTCTGTAGTGATGTCTTGAAGACCTCTTAGAAGACGTTCCCTAGCGTGGTAACTCTTAACTTCAACTCCGATTTGAGTCCTGTTGCCTACAGATGAGTAGATGACGAAATCGCCTTCCGAGTTCTTTCCTGTTCGTTTGTACTCAAGGTCTGTCATGCCTTGATTGATCATTGCTTGTTCAAGTAGTTGCTCGTTTAGTGTTCCCGCAATTGATACGAGTGCGTTTCCTGACTTCGCATAGAAGTCTGAAAGCTCGTTCATCAGAAATTCAACGAGTTTTGTTGTAGGTATGTCAACTCGATCACCTTTGTAATGCTCACCTAGATTGTCAGCAAGGAATTTTTTAAATAACGGCTCTGAGATGCTTCCTACAATATCACTTGCGACCTTGTTGGATAACTCTAGGTTGGCTTCTGTGACTTGCGTGTTGATCTTTTGTTCAACAAGAGCAACAAGAGTAGAGGCACTTGGATAGATGCCACGAACTTTTTCAATGGTTGATGGCTTCGTGTTTATATATTCTTTAAGTTTGTTTCTTTTTGTAGAGCCCGAAACGTGCGGTGTTCTCACATCATTTAGTACGTCCTCGACCCATAAAAACTGACCATCAACGAGGCTCTCGAAGATCTTGTCGAATGCTTCAAAGTACTTGTCATTTGTGTTTGCTTTACTCATTCACCAAGTATGCCATTTCAAGGTAATTTATAGAAGTAATTTTTCCAAAGTGAGCAGTGAAGTCAGGTCTTCGTGTTGATAAATACGAACATGAAGATTAACGAAGTCACCAACATCCCTCAAACCTACGTAGCGACAGTTCGTGTCGTATTGCGTGATTCAAACGTCACAGCACGAACCACAATCAGAGCAGACACAGTTCAGCAAGCCAAGCTAATGCTCACACGCATCTACGGAGATGGCAATGTCTTGAACATTAACCAAGTGATGTCTGAAGATGATGAGGTGACTGAGGGTACCAAGAAGCTCAGTCCCCAAGAACTTCAAGTGAAGGCGCTTGCTGATAAGGCAGAGGACTACAAGCAACAAGAGAAAACACTGAAAGCGCGTCAGCAGATGGCGAAGGCTCAGCAGAACTTGATGAAAGCAACTAGTGGCGTCAGCGCTAGCAATAAACGCTGAGATTGACTGCTAGCGCAGTCCCCACAGTTTGTCAGATCCAACACAGAACGATCAGAAGCACTCCACGCAGACTGACTGCTAAGCCCCACAAAAAGTCGCTCAAAGGGGCTCCTCGTAGGTCTTAGCTGCACTGACCAAATAATCGCATCAAGAAGACTATTGATACAGCCCAAAAGTATTCTTGTCTAAGCTCTTTAGACGTGCTATTGTTGTCGAATTTGCCTATTTTTTAAGCAAATGAGCACTGAAAAAAGTGTATCTTTCAGTGTATCTTTCGTGGGATGGAAAAGAAAAAACCCTAAGTAAATCAACTACTTAGGGTTCTTAACTGGCGGAAGCGGTGAGATTCGAACTCACGGACCCTTTCGAGTCGCCGGTTTTCAAGACCGGTGCAATCGACCACTCTGCCACGCTTCCTTGGGGTGTGATTGTAGCGATTTAAACCCCTTGATTCGGGGGGGCAAGCGCTGGTCGCGTCAAAAGCAGCTCAGGCGCTGCCCAGCATGCCCCGTTTTTCGATGAAGGCCACCACCTCGGCCAGCCCATCCAGTGTTTTCAGGTTGGTCATCACCCAAGGCCGGGTTTCGCGGTTGGGGCGCATGCGGTCGGTGTCGTCGCGCATAACTTGAAGATCCGCGCCCACATGCGGGGCCAAGTCGGTCTTGTTGATCACGAACAAATCGCTTTTGGTGATGCCGGGGCCGCCCTTGCGCGGGATCTTTTCGCCTGCGGCCACGTCGATCACATAAATGGTCAGGTCACTCAATTCGGGGCTGAAGGTGGCGGCCAGGTTGTCGCCGCCGCTTTCGATGAAGACCACGTCGGCATTCGGAAATTTTTCCAACATGCGGTCAATGGCTTCGAGGTTGATCGACGCGTCTTCGCGGATGGCGGTGTGCGGGCAGCCGCCGGTTTCCACGCCCATGATGCGCTCGGCAGGCAGCGCACCGCTCACCGTCAGCAAGCGCTGGTCTTCCTTGGTGTAGATGTCGTTGGTGATGGCGATCAGGTCCCAGCGTTCGCGCATGTTTTTGCACAGCATCTCGAGCAAGGTGGTTTTGCCGGAGCCCACTGGCCCGCCGATGCCCACGCGCAGTGGCGGCAGCTTTTGGGTGCGGTTCGGGATGTGGTGCAGTGTAGACGAAGTGTTCATGATCGGAAGATGCGTGAGTATTGGGTTTCGTGGCGAGACGACAAAATGGCCAGCATGGGGCTGAAGGCCTGGCGGTCTTCATCGTTCAGGTGCAAGGCGGTTTGCACCGCCAGTGGAATCTCGCGGGCCAGCCGCGCCAGCATGCGCTGGCCAGCGCTTTGGCCCAAGGGCACGGCCTTGAGCGCGGCTTGGGTCATGTTTTCTGCCCAGCCAAAGGCACCTGCTTGCAGGGCCTGGTCCAGCGGGGCTTGTGCCAAAGACAAAGCCAGCGCCATGGCCAGCGGGTAGGTGGGTGGCAGTTGGGCGCAGCATTGGATCTGCGCGTCGCTGGCTTGATGCAGGTTGCGCAGCCAGTCGAGCAAGGACCGGCCCATTTGCTCGGCTTGCAAACGCATTTCGGCGGTTTCGCGGGTACTCATCACCCAATCGTTCAGGGCTTGAAGGCGCTGAGTGTTCATGCACTGCCAAGCGGGTATGGCTTGTGCCATGACGGCCATGTCGCCGCGCGACTGCGTCAGTTGCAGCTGGTCCACCACCCAATCGGTGGCGCTTTGTTCGTTGTGCACCAGGCCTTGTTCAATGGCCGCTTCGAGCCCTTCGGAATACGAGAAGCCGCCAATCGGCAGCGCAGGCGATGCGAGCCAGATCAGTTGCAGCAGGGCCGAGGGCGCGGTCTCAGTGGTCATGCTGGCAGCCGGGGCCGTGCACATGCGGTTCAGCAGAGGCCGCACGAACTGGGATGGCGATGCGTTTGACAGCTGACGGTATGGCCGCCGGGGCCGCATGTTCGTGCTGGCAATTGGGCCCATGCACATGGGGCTCGGCGTGGACAGCGTGCGCATGACCCCCATGACCCTGTTCGTGACTGTGCCCATGCTCATGTGCATGCCCATGCCCATGCCCATGAGAGGACGCGCCGTGGTCGCCATAAGCCCCGTTTTCGGGCTCGAAAGGTTCAGACACCGCCACCACCGTCATGTGCATGGCGCGCAGCATGTCGGCCAGCACATGGTCGGGCTCGATCTTCAAGTGATCGGGTTGCAACTCAATGGGCACATGGCGGTTGCCCAGGTGGTAGGCGGCGCGGGTCAGGTCAAACGGCGAGCCGTGCTCAGCACACGCGGTGATGCGCAGCACGGCTTGCGGCGCGGCTTGCACGCGCACCAGAGAGCCGTCTTCGGCCACCAGCACATCGCCACCGCGCACCACGGCGCCCCGGGGCAAAAACACGCCGAGTTGGCGGCCTTGGCTGTCGGTGACGTCAAAGCGGCTTTTTTGCCGAGTATCCCAATCGAGCGTGATGCTGCTGGCGCGTTGGACCAGCACGCGGGCCAGGCCGCGGCCTTGTGGCATGAGTTTGGAGCAATGTAAAAGCGAGGTCATGTGTCTTAGGTTTTGTAGGAGCCCACCCCTGTGGGCGATGGTTTGAAGGGCGTGTGCCACGCCCATCGCCCACGGGGTGGGCTCCTACAAGGATGGTTTTCAGAACAAAAAGTAGCGTTGGGTCATGGGCAGGCTGGTGGCGGGCTCGCACACCAGCAGCTGCCCGTCGGCACGCACCGCATAGGTTTGGGGATCCACCTCCATGTGGGGCAGGTAGGCATTGTGGACCATGTCTTGCTTGCGCACGCCCCGAATGTTGTGCGCCACAGACAGTGGTTTTTGCAGGCCAAAACGCTGGTCAATGCCGGCTTGCCAGCCTGCCTGCGACACAAAGGTCAGCGCATTGCGCGTGAGCGCGCCACCAAAGCTGCCAAACATGGGGCGGTAGTGCACCGGTTGGGGCGTGGGGATGGACGCATTGGGGTCACCCATGGCTGCCAGCGCAATGAAACCGCCCTTGAGCACCAGAGATGGTTTGATACCAAAGAAGGCTGGTTTCCAGATCACCAAGTCGGCCCATTTTCCCACTTCGATGCTGCCCACATCGTGGCTGATGCCGTGCGCAATCGCGGGGTTGATCGTGTACTTGGCGATGTAGCGCTTGACGCGGGCATTGTCGTGGCGGTCGGTGTCGCCGGGCAGGCTGCCGCGCTGCTGCTTCATTTTGTGCGCGGTCTGCCAGGTGCGGATGATGACTTCGCCCACACGGCCCATGGCCTGGCTGTCGCTGCTCATCATGCTGATGGCGCCCAGGTCGTGCAGGATGTCTTCGGCCGCAATGGTTTCTTTGCGGATGCGGCTTTCGGCAAAGGCCAGGTCTTCGGCGATGCTGGCATCCAGGTGGTGGCAGACCATCAGCATGTCCACATGCTCATCGAGCGTGTTGTGTGTGAAGGGCATGGTCGGGTTGGTTGAGCTGGGCAAAAAGTTGGCCTGACCCACCACCTTCAAGATGTCGGGCGCATGACCGCCGCCTGCGCCTTCGGTGTGAAAGGCGCACAGGCCCCGGCCTCGGGCCGCTTCGATGGTGTTTTCGACATAACCCGATTCATTGAGCGTGTCCGAATGCAGCGCGACCTGGATGTCGGTCTCGTCAGCCACATCCAGACAATTGCTGATGGCCGACGGGGTGCTGCCCCAGTCTTCGTGCAGCTTCATGCCCATCACACCCGCGTTGATTTGCTCGTGCAAGGCGGCAGGCAAGCTGGCGTTGCCCTTGCCAAAGAACCCCAGGTTCATCGGAAAGGCATCGGCCGCTTGCAGCATGCGCTCGATGTTGAAGGGGCCAGGTGTGCAGGTGGTCGCAAAGGTGCCGGTAGCAGGCCCCGTGCCGCCGCCCAACATGGTGGTCACGCCGCTGGCCAGCGCCTCGTCGATTTGCTGGGGGCAGATGAAGTGGATGTGGCAGTCGATGCCGCCAGCGGTCACGATCAGGCCTTCGCAGCTGATGATCTCGGTGCCGGGGCCGATGATGATGTCGACACCAGGCTGTGTGTCGGGGTTGCCCGCCTTGCCGATGGCCGCGATGCGGTTGCCGCGCAAGCCGATATCGGCTTTGACGATGCCCCAGTGCTCGATGATGAGGGCGTTGGTGAGCACGCAATCCATGGCGCCGGGCGCTTGCGGGCCTGAGCCGCCAGCGATGTTGGTGCGCTGCGATTGCGCCATGCCATCCCGGATGGTTTTGCCGCCACCAAATTTGACCTCTTCACCATAGCCGCCCGCTTGCAGCGTGAGGTCTTTCTCCACCTCGATCACCAGGGCCGTGTCGGCCAGGCGCACGCGGTCGCCTACGGTGGGGCCAAATGTTTCGGCATAAGCACGTTTGTCAATGTGGGCCATGTCAGTTGCCTTGTGTTTTGTGCGCGTCGAGTGCGCCTTGGGTCAGACCCCGAAACCCGTAAATCAGGCGTTCTCCGGCAAAGTCCACCAGCTCCACCGTGCGTTGTTGGCCCGGCTCAAAGCGCACGGCCATGCCCGAAGCGATGTTCAGGCGCATGCCTTGTGCGGCGCTGCGGTCAAAGCGCAAACCCGCGTTGGTCTCGGCAAAGTGGTAATGCGAACCCACCTGTATCGGGCGGTCGCTGGCGTTTTGCACCACCAGGGTGCAGGTGCGGCGGCCCACGTTCAGGGCGTGTTGGCCGGGGTCGATCAGAAATTCACCGGGGATCATGGGGCGTCCTCACTTGCGGCGGCCGATGACCCAGGCGCCCAGTGCCAAAGCCAGGACGACCACAAAACCGAGAACGTCCGTGGCGTGCCAATGGCTGCCCCACAGGCCGTGCCCTTCGTGCGCCCAAACGGGGGTGTGCAGGCAGGTGAGCGCCAGTGCGGTGCTGACAGAGGATGCAAAGGTTTTCATGTTCTGGCTCTCTCGGTTCAAACAATGGGTTGGTGCACGGTCACCAATTTGGTGCCATCGGGAAAGGTGGCTTCGATCTGGATGTCGGGGATCATCTCGGCGATGCCGTCCATCACATCGGCACGGGTCAACACCGTGCGGCCCTCGCTCATCAGCTGGGCCACGGTTTTGCCGTCGCGTGCGCCTTCCATCACGGCAGCGCTGATCAGGGCGATGGCTTCGGGGTAGTTGAGCTTCAGTCCTCTGGCCTTGCGCCGCTCGGCCAGCAGGGCGGCAGTGAAGATCAGGAGCTTGTCTTTTTCGCGAGGGGTCAGTTCCATATTGGTGCGTGGTGAACGTCTTGGTGCATTGAATGGCTTGGATCAAGCAAATTACGTGCCTTTTATAGGGGCTTTGAAAAATTCCCTTGGAGAAATGTGGTTTTCAGGGTTCTCCCTAGGGTTGGCACGGTGATTGCAGAGGGAGGAGAGCGCTGTTTTTCGGTGCGTGTTTGAACAACCTTCTTTCCTGATTGGAGTGATCTCATGATGAATCGACGTGGCAACCTCAAAGCCCTTGCAACTGCAGCCGCTATCGCAGCGGGCAGCCTGACCTTTGCACAACATGTCCAGGCCCAAGCCGGCAACACCATCAAAGTCGGCGTGCTGCACAGCTTGTCGGGCACCATGGCGATTTCCGAGACGGTGCTCAAAGACACGGTGCTCATGGCCATCGACGAGATCAACGCCAAGGGCGGTGTGCTGGGCAAAAAGCTCGAGCCCGTGATCGTGGACCCGGCCTCCAACTGGCCTTTGTTCGCTGAAAAAACCAAGCAACTGCTCGGTCAAGACAAAGTCTCGGTCATCTTCGGTTGCTGGACTTCGGTGTCGCGCAAATCGGTGTTGCCGGTGGTCGAAGAAATGAACGGCTTGCTGTTCTACCCCGTGCAGTACGAAGGTGAAGAGCTGTCCAAAAACGTGTTTTACACCGGCGCTGCGCCCAACCAGCAAGCGATTCCTGCGGTGGATTATTTGATGAGCAAAGACGGTGGCGGCGCCAAGCGCTGGGTCTTGCTGGGCACCGACTATGTGTACCCCCGCACCACCAACAAAATCTTGCGCGCTTACCTGAAAAGCAAGGGCGTGAAAGACAGCGACATCGACGAAAAATACACCCCGTTTGGTCACAGCGATTACCAAACCATCGTGGCCGACATCAAGAAGTTCAGTGCCGGTGGCAAGACCGCTGTGGTGTCCACCATCAACGGCGACTCGAACGTGCCTTTCTACAAAGAACTGGGCAACGCGGGCCTGAAGGCCAAAGACGTGCCTGTGGTGGCTTTCTCGGTGGGTGAAGAAGAGCTGCGCGGCGTGGACACCAAGCCCCTGGTCGGTCACTTGGCGGCATGGAACTACTTCATGAGCATCAAGAACCCGGCCAACGACGAGTTCACCAAAAAGTGGGCGGCTTATGCCAAGGCCAAAAACATTGCCGGCCACAAAGACAAGCCCCTCACCAACGATCCGATGGAAGCCACTTACATCGGCATCAACATGTGGAAGCAAGCGGTGGAAAAAGCCAAGTCGACCGACACCGACAAAGTGATCGCCGCGATGGCAGGCCAAACCTTCAAGGCGCCCAGCGGCATCGTGAGCAAGATGGACGAGAAAAACCACCACCTGCACAAGTCGGTGTTCATCGGCGAGATCAAGGCAGACGGCCAGTTCAATGTGGTGTGGAAGACACCCGGCCCCGTCAAAGCCAAGCCTTGGAGCCCTTACATCCCGGGCAACGACAAGAAGCCTGACGAGCCTGCCAAGAAGTGATGGTTTGACCGCGTGAATGTTTGTCGGCGCTGAAGCGCCGACAAACATGAATTTCAGGGAGGTCGGTGGCTTTTCCCCGACTGACGCGTTTGTGGGCGTTGAATCTGACAGCCAAGCTGGGTCAGACTCAGAGAAGAGCACGATGAAAAGATGGATGTTGAAAGCGGCGTTGATCGCCAGCGCCTTGTGGGGTCTGTCGGCCGCGCAAGCCCTGACGATGGACGACGCCAAACGGATGGCCGTGGGCGACAGCGATGCCCGCGTGGCGGCCATCGCCCAAGCGGTGGCCCAAGGCAGCGAAAAAACCGCCGCCTATTTGCAAGCCTTGGCCGATGACGTGGTCAAGATCGCCGGCGATCAAGTGATCGTGGTGCGCGACGGGCAAGGTCTGGACCCCGTCACTGGACAAGCCGTTCCTCTACCGGCAGATGCCGAAGATGTGATGCTGAACAACCGCCTGCGTGGCGAGATCGACACGGCCCTGGCGGCCCTGAAGTTGTTCAGCCCCGATGTGAAGCTGCGCAGGCAAGCGGCCTTGGCCCTGCTCAAAGAACCCGATGCCAGCCGCGCCCCCTTGCTTGAGAAAGCGTTGGCGGTTGAGAAAGACCCCACAGTGCAAAACTTGGTGCGCCAAGCCCGCGCAGCGGCCCTGCTGAGCGGCGAGGCTGCGAATGACCGATTGCTGGCCGCCCGCGAGTTGGCGGGCAGCAAACAACCCGAGACCCTGCTGCTGCTGAACCAACAACTGACCCAAGAGCAAGACCCTGCGGTCAAAAAACAAATCCAGTCGGCTTTGACCCAAGTGCAGGACAGCCTGCGCTGGGGCGAGCGCTTGGGGGCCATGTTTACTGGGCTGAGCTTGGGCTCGATCTTGTTGTTGGTGGCGCTGGGCCTGGCCATCACCTATGGCCTGATGGGCGTCATCAACATGGCGCATGGCGAGTTGATGATGATCGGCGCCTATGCCACCTATGTGGTGCAGGCGCTGTTTCGCGAGCATTGGCCGGGCGTGTTTGACGCCTACCTGTTTGTGGCGATGCCGGTGGCTTTCTTCACTGCGGCCTTGGTGGGCGCGGTGATGGAGCGCACGGTGCTGCGGCATTTGTATGGCCGCCCGCTTGAGACTTTGCTGGCCACCTGGGGCATCAGCTTGGTGCTGATGCAAAGCGTGCGCAGCCTGTTTGGCGCGCAAAACGTGGGTGTGGAAAACCCTTCCTGGATGAGCGGCTCGCTGCAGCTGCTGCCCAATTTGCAGCTGCCCTGGAACCGGGTGCTGATCATCGTGTTTGCGCTGGCGGTGTTGGTCGGGGTGGCGCTCTTGATTGGCAAAACACGGCTGGGTTTGTTTGTGCGTGGCGTCACGCAAAACCGCCCTATGGCCTCGTGCATGGGCGTGAACACGGCCCGCATCGACACCTATGCCTTTGCATTGGGTTCAGGCATTGCGGGCCTGGCGGGCTGCGCGCTCAGCCAGGTGGGCAATGTGGGCCCTGATCTGGGCCAAAGCTACATCGTGGACGCGTTCATGGTGGTGGTGCTCGGCGGTGTGGGGCAGCTGGCAGGCACGGTGTATGCCGCGTTGGGCCTGGGCCTGGTCAACAAGTTGCTGGAAGGCTGGACGGGCGCGGTGCTCGCCAAGATTGCCGTGCTGGTGTTCATCATCATCTTCATCCAGAAGCGCCCGCAGGGCATCTTTGCGATGAAGGGACGCAGCGCGGAGGCATAAAGATGAAAAAATTTGAACTCCCCAGCCCCGCCCCATTGATGGGCCGCCAAGCCTGGTCGGCGTTTTTGCTGGCGCTGATCGTAGTCGGCGTGCTGGCCCCGGTCTTCAACTTGTGGGTCCCCGAGAGCAGCCCCTTCCATTTGAGCGACTACGCCATCGCCCTGATCGGCAAGATCATGTGCTACGCCATCTGCGCGCTGGCCATGGACTTGATCTGGGGCTACACCGGTATTTTGTCGCTGGGCCACGGTTTGTTCTTCGCCTTGGGCGGCTACGTCATGGGCATGTACCTCATGCGCCAGATTGGCCAAGACGGCAACTACAAAAGCGATTTGCCCGACTTCATGGTGTTTCTGGATTGGAAAGAGCTGCCCTGGCACTGGATGCTGTCAGACAGCTTTGTGGCCACGCTGGCGCTGGTGGTGTTGGTGCCGGGTGTGATCGCTTTTGTGTTCGGCTACTTTGCCTTTCGCTCGCGCATCAAGGGCGTGTATTTTTCCATCATCACCCAGGCCCTGACCTTTGCGGCCATGCTCTTGTTTTTCCGCAACGAAACCGGGCTGGGCGGCAACAATGGCTTCACCGATTTCAAGCGCATTCTTGATTTGCCCATTGCCACCCCGGGCATGCGCATGACGCTGTTTGTCATCACTGGCCTGACCTTGTTGGGTTTTTATCTGTTCTCGCGCTGGCTGGTGGGCAGCAAGTACGGCCGCGTGTTGATGGCGATTCGCGATGCCGAAACGCGGGTCATGTTCTCGGGCTATTCGCCCTTGCCTTACAAGCTCAGCATTTGGGTCATCTCGGCCGTGATGTGCGGCATTGCCGGGGCTTTGTACGTGCCGCAAGTGGGCATCATCAACCCCGGCGAGATGAGCGCGGCCAACTCGATCGAGATCGCGGTGTGGGCGGCGGTGGGCGGGCGCGGCACCTTGATCGGGCCGATTGTGGGTGCGTTTTTGGTCAACGGTGCCAAGAGCTGGCTCACCGTGAGTGCGCCTGAGTTTTGGCTGTACTTTTTGGGCGCGCTGTTCATTGGCGTGACCTTGTACATGCCCCAAGGCGTGGTGGGCCTGGTGCGCAAAGTGTGGCGCAAACGCGAGACCGCGCAAACGCCATCAGAACCCGTGTCGGACGCGCAGGGCAAAAAAGGCGGTGCCGCATGACGCCTGATCTGCTGCAAAAAGGCGCTGAGCGCGTGGCCCGCGTGGCCCAACAACGCGTCCAAGCCACAGAATCCGGTGGCCGCAGCGCGGGCTATGGCCGCGTGGTGCAAGACGCCAACCAAGTCGATGTGACCCATGGCCGCATCCTGTATCTGGAAGACGTGAGTGTGAGCTTTGACGGCTTCAAGGCCATCAACAAGCTGTCGCTCGACATCGCACCCGGCGAGCTGCGCTGCATCATTGGCCCCAACGGCGCAGGCAAGACCACGATGATGGACATCATCACCGGCAAAACCCGCCCCGACGAAGGCCGCGTGTTCTTTGGCAGCACCATCGACTTGCTGCGCCACAACGAACCCGCCATCGCGCAGCTGGGCATTGGCCGCAAGTTCCAAAAGCCCACCGTGTTTGAGCACCTGAGCGTGTTTGAAAACCTCGAACTGGCTTTGAAAACCCCCAAGGGCGTGAAAGCCTCGATGTTCTTCAAGCTCGATTCACGCCAAAGCGACCGCTTGGCCGAAGTGCTGCACACCATCCACTTGGCGGACAGCGTTAGGGTGCAGGCGGGCACGCTCAGCCACGGCCAAAAGCAGTGGCTGGAGATTGGCATGCTGCTCATGCAAGACCCCAAGTTGCTGCTGCTCGATGAACCGGTAGCGGGCATGACCGACCACGAGACCGAGCGCACCGCCGAGCTGTTCTTGACACTCAAAGGCAAGCACTCGCTCATGGTGGTGGAGCACGACATGGGCTTCATCCGCACCATCTCGGACATCGTCACCGTGCTGTGCGACGGATCCGTGCTGGCCCAAGGCACGCTCGACCAAGTGCAGGCCGACGAGCGGGTGATCGAAGTTTATTTGGGGCGCTGAACATGCTGGAAGTCAAGAACATTCATCAGTACTACGGCGGCTCTCATATCTTGCGCGATGTGAGCCTAAGCGCCGAACAAGGCCAAGTCACGGTGCTGTTGGGGCGTAACGGCGTGGGCAAAACCACGCTGCTCAAATCGCTCATGGGCTTGGTGGCGATCAAGAGCGGCAGCGTGGTGCTGGACGGCAAAGACCTGAGCAGTGCCCAACCTTATGAACGGGCTGCAGCGGGTGTGGGCTATGTGCCCCAAGGCCGCGAAATCTTTGCGTGCCTGACGGTCGAAGACAACCTGCGCATGGGCTTGGCCACACAGCCCGGCAGCACGCCCATCCCGCCTGAGTTGTTTGAATTGTTTCCGGTGCTCAAGCAAATGTTGCACCGCAGGGGTGGTGATTTGTCGGGCGGTCAGCAACAACAACTGGCCATTGCCCGCGCCCTGGCTGCCAAACCGCGTTTATTGATCTTGGACGAACCCACCGAAGGCATCCAGCCCAGCATCATCAAAGACATCGGCCGCGTGATCCGCCAACTGGCCGATGTGGGTCTGCAAGGCCAGCGCATGGCGGTGCTGCTGTGCGAGCAGTACTACGACTTTGCCGAAGAACTGGCCGATCAGTACTTGGTGATGGAGCGGGGCGAAGTGATCGCAAGCGGGCCGGGGAGTGAGATGAAGGACAAGAACATTCAGCAGTTGGTGGCGATTTGAGGAGCCGGATGTTGAAGTGTTGATGGTGTAGGTCGGCTAAGCAGCGTTTCCTGCCAGTCAGCCCTTAGCCGTGTGGGCCTGCAATCGGTCAAGAGCGGTCAGTTGAGGTCATCTCCGTAAGCAGTCCTTCGTTGAATTAGACCTTGGCCGATATCGGTCATTCAAGCTGAGAGCATCCTTCGGGCTCGATGTGGCACAACATGGCACACATCACAAGCCCATTGATTCACTGTCGCTCACTGTGCCTCAATCTTGCGCTCCGTCACGATTTTGCTGAGCTGACGGATCTCACCTTCTACGCGGTTGCGAAACTCAGTGGGAGTACTGGCTCGTGGGCTACCGCCCCA
This sequence comes from Limnohabitans sp. Rim28, assembly GCF_000293865.2. Lineage (GTDB taxonomy): Bacteria > Pseudomonadota > Gammaproteobacteria > Burkholderiales > Burkholderiaceae_C > Limnohabitans_A. The sequence goes on from NZ_ALKN02000003.1 coordinate 168,955, forward strand.
GTCAATCAGCCTTTGCTTGATGGCGGGTTGGTCCAGAACGGCCCGCAGTTCTCGATTGAGCCGTTCCACGACGGCGGGCGGCGTGCCTTTGGTCGCAGCCACTCCCAACCATGAATCGAACACCACGCCTGCAAAGCTGTCGGCCACAGCAGGCACGCCTGGCAGGGCCTGTTGCCCAGCGGGAACCGTGGTGGCGAGCACGCGCACGCGTTTGTCCTTGAACAGCGGTGCGGTGGTGGTCATGGTGTCGATCATGACGTCCACGCGCCCTGCCAGCAGTTCCATCATGGGGGCAGTGCCACCTCTGAAAGGCACATGTGTAGCCGCGCCGCCGCTCTCAGCCATCAGCCATTCGCCAAACAGGTGCATGGCTGTGCCCACGCCGACCGAAGTGTAGGTGTAGCGGTTGGGCTCGTTTTTGACGCGGTCGATGAAATCCTTGAATGAGGAGATCGGTGAATCGGGGCGCACGGACAGCGTGAGTGGGTAGGTCGTGACTGTGGAAATCCAAGCAAAATCATTGACTGCATCGAAGGGCAGATTCTTCTTCATGGCAGCATTGCTCGAATGCCCGCTGGGCAGCAGCACCAGCGTATAGCCGTCAGATGCAGCTTTGGCCACTGCGTCTGCCGCGATGTTGCCGCCTGCACCCGCACGGTTTTCGACCACGACAGGCTGACCGAGTCGCTCACCGAGTGGTGTGGCGATAAGGCGTGCCACCATGTCGCTACTGCCGCCTGGCGCAAAGCCCACCAGCAGTTTGATGGGACGAGCAGGCCAGGCGTCCTGGGCTTGCGCCAGGACAGTGGTCAAAGCCAGCGAAGCAACCAGTATCTGGCCGAGACGGATCAACAAGTGTTTCATATGGCGGATCTCCGAAAAAAGAGTTCAGGTAACGGGCACAACTTTACACACAGCCACAGCGGTGGCTACTTCTTTTCCGTCCTGCAGTAGCGAGCCCATGACGTGGCACACATCGCGCCCACGGCGCAGCAAGCGCGCTTCGCCCTGCAGCGTACCCACCTGCGCGACGCGTAAGAAGGACACGTTCAGATTGAGTGTGGCCACGCCTTGCCCTGCGGCCAGCGTGGCATCTACCAGGCTGGCGGTCAGGTCATCCAGCATAGCGCTTAGCATGCCACCTTGCACCGTGCCAGCCGGGTTGCGAAAGTCGGGCGGTGCTTCGTAGGTGGCGCTCAGCATGCCTGCCGCCGCGTCTACCGCGTCGATGCGGCTGCCCAGCAAGGTGAGCACGGGCGGACGAGCGACCTCGCCGCTTAACATGCGGCTAAAGTAGCTCTGGGCATCGGCAGTGTTGTAATTCAAACTCATGCGTCGTCGCGGATGCCGTTACGCAGCGTGCCGATGGCATCCACCACGATCTCGCACACGTCACCGGGCTTCATGAATATCTGCGGGTTGCGCTTGTTACCCACGCCGCCAGGGGTGCCGGTCACGATCACGTCACCCGGCGACAGTGGGATGAAGGTCGAGATGTAGGCGATCTGGCGCGGGATGCTGTGGATCATCTTGTCGGTGGTGGTGTCTTGCAGCACCTGGCCGTTGAGCACGGTTTGCAGGCGCATCACTTGCGCAGGCGCGATCTCGTCGCTGGTGACCATCCAGGGGCCAAAGCCGCCGGTCTTGTAGAAGTTCTTGCCAGGTGTCCACTGAGAGGTGGCGATTTGCCAGTCGCGCACCGAGCCATCGTTGTAGCAACTGTAGCCTGCAATGTGGTCCCAGGCCTCAGCTTCCGGGATGCGGCGGCCGCCTTTGCCGATGATCACGGCAATCTCGGCTTCGTAGTCGAGGCGGTGCGACTCCGGTGGACGCAGGATGTCTTGACCGTGCGCGACCTGTGAGTCGGCCAAGCGCAAAAAGATCACTGGCGTTTCGGTCACTTCGCGGCCGGTTTCGAGCACGTGTTCGGCGTAGTTCAATCCGATGCAAAAGATCTGACCCGGGTTGGGGATCACCGGCAGCAGCTGAAGTTGCGAGAACTGGAGCGTGGGCTTGTGCGCCTTGGCTGCATCAGCTGCTGCACTGAACAGGTTTTTGGCGATCAGGGTTTTCAGGTCGGGCGCTTGTGCGCCCAGGATGGGGCTCAGGTCGAGCACGTCGTCGCCGGTCACGACGCCGTAGGAGGGCAGGCCCTGGTTCAGGAAGCTGATGAGTTTCATGTTCTGGCTTTCAGGTGAGGTTAAAAAAGTAAAAGCTCAGCTCAGCCGCGCAGAAATTTCCTGCGCGGCCCGCTGGATGAGGGGGGTGAGTTTGCTGCGGTCGATCACAGCCATGCGTTGCACGCTGGTGACGAGGGAGAGGGCGGCGATCACGTTGCCATCGGCTTGGTAAAGAGGCACGGCCACGGCTGCCAGATTGGATTCGAGTTCGCCATCTGAAAAGTAGTGGCCATTTTTACGAATTTGGCTGTAGTAGCGGCGAAACGCCGACCAATCGCTCGGTAAGCCCGATGCGGCAATGTCTTCGGTGTGACGGTCGAACAATTTGTGCAACGCGGTAGGCGTCCAGTTTGCCAGGATGACTTTGGGCGCAGCGCCTTGAAACAAAGGGCGCGGCCGTCCACGGCCATAACTCAGGTTGGCTGGCATGGAGCCCAGTTCGCGGTGGGTGTCGAGCAATTGGTCGCCATGCAAGCTGGACACAACACAGTCAAAACCTGTCTGGGCCACCAGCTCTTTCATGAACGGGATGCCACATTGCAGGACCGGGTCGGCTTGGCGGATCAAGTGGTCCAGGATGACGATGCGAGGCCCTAGTGCGAATTGGGCATCACTGCCGCGCCGCAGAAGACCCGCATCGCTCAGGGTCTTGAGGTATCGGTAGCTGGTGGGCAAGGACACCCCCAGTGCTTCGCTGATATCTTCGGCGCTCCAGTGCAGGCGCTGGTCAGAGAACAGCTCGAGCACGCTGAGCATGCGGGCAAGGCTGGTATCGGCTTTATCGATCATGGTGAGTTCTGTTCAACATCCATGGGCCAAGGCACCCGCAACGGGCAGCAAGGCGCTGATGCGATCAAGGTCGGCACTGTTTTGAGCTAGGCCCAGAATGTAGCGGTCCGGGCGCAGCAGCACGGCGCGTACGCCCTGCTGGTCCAGCCAGGCTTTGACCTCGGGGTCGCGCGCAGCTACGGTGACCACGCCTTGCGCCAGCCAGCGCTCACGGGTGTCTTCGCTGACTTGCGCCAACACAGAGTCCTCACCCAGGACGGCAAAGTTCAAGCCCAGCAGCGTGTCCAGCAGATGGCCATTGGCCAGTGTGGGTTGCGGGAATACTTGGGCCACCGGAGCCTGCTCGCCCAACCAGATGCCAGGACCTAAGCGTGGCGTCGGGAATTGGAATATCTCGGGCTGCCCAGCTTTGAATTTGGCATCGCGTTCGCGTGCTGCTTGCGGGTCGGTGGTCTGGATGATGTCGCCCAGCTTCACGGCCAAGTCGATGAAGGCCTGCACATGCGGTGAACGCTCGCTTTCATAAGTGTCCAGCAGCGCATCGTCTGCACAACCGCGCAGCACGGCGTCAAGCTTCCAGGCCAAATTGGACACATCGCGGATGGCCGCGCACATGCCCTGGCCCAGGAAGGGTGGTGTCTGGTGTGCCGCGTCACCGGCCAGCATCAAGCGGCCTTGGCGCCAGCCTTCGGCGATCACCGAGTGGAAGGTGTAAATCACGGCACGTTCGATGTCGGCTTGCTCGGGCGTGATCCATTTGCTCACCAGTTTCCATAAAGTTTCAGGCTGGACCATTTGATCTTCTTGGTCACCGGGCATGAGCATGATTTCCCAGCGCCTGCGGTTGCCGGTCACGTTGCAATACGTCATGGGGCGTGCCGGGTCGCAGTGCTGCACGGTGTGGTCGGGCAGGGTGGGGACATTGGTTTTGAGCCGCACATCGAACACCAGCCAAGGCTGGTGCAGGCCCAGATCGCGCATGCGGGTACCCAGCACTTTGCGAACCAGCGAGCGAGCGCCGTCGCAGCCGATCACGTAGCGTGCCTGCACCGCATGATTTTGTTGTGTTTGCAGGTCGGTGACCTGCAGAGTGGCGGCGTCAGCGCCGTCTTTGATGGCGGTGACTTCGTGACGGATGCGCACTTGCACCTGCGGGTAGCGTTGCAAGCCAGACCGCAACACGGCTTCGAGCTCGGGTTGGTGAAAGTAGTGGTTGGTGGCGCAGCCGTGCGGGCCACGTTCCTGGGTGCCGGCGCGGATCAGCAAGGTTTCCCCAGTGGCGTTGTTGAAGTACATGCCTTTGAGGCCCGGGCGCGAGATGCTCTCGACCTGTGGGCGCAAACCGGCGGTCTCGAACACGCGCATGGTTTCGCCGTCGAAATGGATGGCGCGCGGCAGGGGGTAGATCTCGCCCTCGCGCTCGAGCACCAGCACCGACAGGCCATATTGGCCCAGCAAGTTTGCCAGCGTGGCGCCCGCCGGGCCGTAGCCAATGATGGCGACGTCAAACACCGTCTGGTTCATGCCACGTAGCCCATGAGTTGCTGCATCTCTTTCAACCATTCGGCGCGGCTGCGGAATTTGGGACGGCTACGCGCCAGTGCTTCCGTAGCGGCCATCACGGCTTCGTCGCTTTGGTCCAGGTCGATCGGTTCGCGCAGCGGTTGCTCGCAGTACCAAGGCATGTCCAGGAACACCTCCAGACGGTTGCCTTCGGGGTCGCGAAAGTAGATCGACACCGCGTTGCCATGGCTGGTGCAGACCAAGTCGCTCGCATCGGGATCGGCCTGAACGCGGTCACGCACCGCGCGTAAAGAGGCCAAGTCGGGCACGCGCAGCGAAATCTGGTTGATCACGCTGAACGACAAGTCCGCAGGGCGGCCTGTGGCCAGCACGATCTGGTGGTGTTCTGACGGGTCGCGGCTGAGGAAGACCAGTTGCACAGGCCCCAGATCGCCGCGATCGGTTTCGAAGAAGCACATCACGTCTTTGTAAAAGCGGGCCATGCGTTCGAGGTCGCGCACATAAATACCCATGTGGCTGAAGACCAGCGAATTGGACTGGGCAAGTGGCTTGGACATGATCATTCCTTTTGCAAAAATTTCATGAATTATATTTTGATTCACCGATAAAAAACTAATGGTTTATCCCATGGTGATAATTTTAAGTGTTTGAAAGAATGCTGGCAGACCTCCAGGTCGTGACCCTCAACAAATCAGGAGACACCCGTATGAACCGCACCACCCGCCGCATGGGCCTGGCCACTTTGGCCTTGGCTTTGTTCAGTGCTTTCCCCGCCATGGCTCAGGACTATCCGAACAAGCCGATCAAGATCATTGCCCCTTTCCCCGTGGGCACAGGCCCTGACGCCAACACCCGTGAAATTGCGCTGGAGTTGTCCAAGGTGCTGGGGCAGTCGGTGGTGGTGGAAAACCGTCCGGGTGCCTCCACCATGATTGGCATGGAAGCGGGGGCCAAGGCCACACCCGATGGCTATACCCTGGTGATGGGCTCGACCACCTCGATGTCTGTGCTGCCCTACACCTATGGTGCCAAAGTGCCTTACAAGGTGGAGCGGGACTTTGTACCCATAAGCGTTGTGGGTTTGCTCAACACCGCTTTGACCGCCCACCCGAGCGTGCCCGAGAAAAATGCAAAGGAACTGATCGAGCGCCTGAAAAAACAGCCCGGCTCCTTGACATCGGCCACATCGGGTGTGGGCAGCTACTCCCATCTGGCTGGTGAGTGGTTTGCCTCGAACGCCGGGGTCAAGATCAATTTTGTCCCCTACAACACGTCGAGCCCTTATGCGGATCTGGTGGCAGGGCAGGTGAATGTGATTTTCGACGCCTTGCCCGCAGCCATTGGCAACGTCAAGGCAGGCAAGCTCAAAATTCTGGCGTTGACGGGCAAGACGCGGCATCCCAACTTCCCGGATGTGCCCACTTTTGCCGAGTCGGGTTTGCAAGACTTCAGCCCCACCGCCTGGATAGGCTTGTTTGCCCCTGCGGGCACACCTGCTGCTGTGGTGGCCAAACTGGGCGATGCCATGCAAAAAGCCACAGCCCAAAACCCTGAGCTGATTGCCAAATGGCGCTCTTATGGCGGTGATCTGAAGGCTCAGACCCCGGCCGAATTTTCAGCCTTCCTCAAACAAGATGACGCCCTGTGGGGCCCTGCCATTCGCAAGGCTGGCGTGAAGCTGGACTGACCCATGAAAACCCGTCGGCAACTCATTCAAACGATCGGGGCGGCGAGTCTGGCGTCCCTTACTTGTGTCGGCCGCGCCCAGGCTTGGCCCGCCAAACCGGTGCGCATCGTGGTGCCATCGGCTGCAGGCAGCCCTTGGGACCCCATGGCCAGACATTTGGCAGACCGCTTGTCCAAAGTTTTTGGGCAGCCCTTCATTGTTGAAAACCGGTCCGGGGGCACCGGGCTCATCGGCATGGACCAGGTGGCCAAAAGCAGTGACGCCCACACCTTGGGCATCATGTTCATGCCGCACACGGTATTGCCCGCGCTGGTCGCCAAGATGCCTTACGACACCTTGAAAGACATCGTGCCCATCAGCCAGACGCAGTGGACCTACAACGTGCTCGTGGTCCGCAGCAACATGCCTGTGCGGGATGTGAGCGGTTTGATGGCATTGGCCCGTAAAAGTCCAGGCAAGCTGATTTACAGCTCCGGTGGTGCAGGCTCACCCGCGCATTTGATGGGCGAGTATTTCAAGCAGCTGACCGGCACTTTCATCTTGCATGTGCCCTACCGAGGACCGGTGGCGGCCTTGCAAGACCTGATGGGCGAGCAGGTGGACATGATGTTCGCTTCGCTGGCCGCCGCGCTGCCCCACATCAAGAGCGGTCGTTTGCGGGCCATTGCGGTGACGGCGGCAGAACCACTGGAAGCGCTGCCCGGTGTACCGACTTTTACCCAAGCTGGATTTCCCCAGTTTGATGTCCGGGACTGGGCCGGTCTGGTGGGTCCTGCTGCATTGCCGTCATCTGTGGTCGAGCGGCTCAATGTTGAGGTGGGCAAGGCACTGTCGGAAGCAGGTCTTGAGCAAAGATTCTCCCAGATGGGGGTGTATCTGCAGACCAGCACGGTGACTGGATTTGGCGAGTTGGTGAAAAAAGAAATCCCCAAATGGGCGGACGTGGCGCGTCGCTCGAACATCAAAATGGAATGAAAAACATGAGCGCATTGATCGCAGAAGAGCAACGCCGCCAAGCCATGCTGGGCGGGGACATTGCGGCACTCGAAGCCTTGCTGTCGGAGGGGCTGGTTTATGTGCATTCCACCGGGGGGCGCGATACCAAGACCACCTACTTGAAAAAATTGGCCAGCGGCAGCCTGAAGTACCTGACGTTGTCTTTTGAAGACTTGCAGGTGCATGCGGCAGGCCCGGGCGAAATGGTGACTGGACGCATGTCGGCCGAGGTGATCATCGGTGGCCAGTCCAAAGCGATCCGCAGCTTGTTTCTGACGGTGTGGATGCCCGAGCCTGGTGCCGATGGGCAGCAAGTCATGCGCATGCTGGCGTACCAAGGCGCGCCTTATCCCGTCTGATTGTTTGGGGCCTATGACCAACTTCATTTTCATCGTCGCCGACGATCTGGGTTACGCTGACTTGGGTTGCTATGGCGGACGCGAGGCCGGGTTTGGGCCCGTGTCACCGGTGCTGGACCGTCTGGCGGCGCATGGTCTGAAGTATGTGAATGGGTATTCGAACTCGCCGGTGTGCTCTCCCACACGGTTTGCATTGATGACCGGTCGCTACCAGTATTGGGTCCGGGGGGCGAGTGAAGAGCCCTTGCTGGGGGCCACGCGTGGTCATCCTGAAATGGGGCTGCACGCCGACTTGCCGACCTTGCCGTCCATGCTCAAGGCAAAGGGTTATCACACAGCCTTGATTGGCAAGTGGCATCTTGGATTCAGGCCTCATTTTGGTCCTGAGAAATCGGGCTACATGCACCACTTCGGCCCCATGTCGGGCGGCGTGAGCTATTACGGTCACAACGCGCGTGGGACTGACTCGGATCTGGAGCTGGATGGCCAGCCCTACGATGAGCCCGGTTACCTGACCGACCTGATCTCCAGGCGAGCCGCGCAGTATGTGCGTGACCGTGCAGCCGATGGCCAGAAATTCTTTCTGAGCTTGCATTACACCGCGCCCCATTGGCCCTGGGAGACGCGCGCTCAGGGACAAATCAACCCTGAGATCGTCAAAGACATCATGCACCTCGATGGTGGCAATGTGGAGACCTACCGCACGATGATCCGCGAAATGGACGAGGGCATCGGATGGGTGGTGGATGCCTTGCGCGAGACCGGGCAACTGGACGATACGCTGATCATTTTCACCAGCGACAACGGTGGTGAGCGCTTCTCTGACAACTGGCCCTTGGTGGGCGGCAAAATGGACTTGACGGAGGGGGGCATCCGTGTTCCCTACATCGTGCATTGGCCCCAGGGGATTGTCCAGCCCGGCAGCGTCTGCACACAACACTGCATGACCATGGACTGGACCGCCACCGTGCTGGACATTGCCCAAGCGCAGCTGCCTGCAGGCCATGTGCTGGATGGTGTGTCGATGCAACCGACCATGCACAATGTTCAAAAGACCTTTGAGCGACCGATGTTCTGGCGGATGAAATACAAGCAGCAGCGGGCGCACCGGGACGGTGATTGGAAATACCTCCAGGTCGACGATAACGAATACCTCTTTAACCTGTCTGAAGATGCCCGGGAGAGGGCCAATCAGGCACACCGTCATCAGGACAAGTTCAGGACCATGAGGGCCGCCTGGCTCCAATGGAATGCCCAAGTGCCCCCTGTGCCTGAAGATGCTCGGGTGCATGTGGTCTATACATTGCGCGAAATGCCCGCCCGGTGATATGGGAACAAGTCTTTGTCTTTCAAGGCCTTGCTGCTTTGACACAACTTGGGGGGGAATAAGGGTTCACTCGCTTTCAAATGTCCAACAAGAGCCAGCTGGTGCTGGTCACATGTTCGCCGTGATGGTCCGCTACCAGCCTTTAGGCAACTTACAAGGGCGAGGGTCTGAATTGCAGCGATTGTGGCCATCGATCCTCACAAGCTGAACTGCATCTGTCGGCCAGAAGCCGTCAACTGCATCCCATGTGTTTCTTGTACATCTCGGGGTTATGACCAGCGGGAATGTTCTTACACGGATCGTCGACATAGCCGCGAAGAACGTTGTACCGCTTGATCTGTTCTGGTGTGAGGAACTGCACAGTCTTGTAGTGCTGTGAAAGATGGATGAAGCGCAGTTCGGACCTTGCCGATTCGGTCTCGGCCAGCAAGCGGCGCAGGGATGGCTCATCCACTTTCCCGGCTGCAAAAGCGGCTTCCAGGGCTTTCTCTGCTGCGATCAGGCGCTCGCCTGTGGGGATGGCGGCTTTGCGCATTTCATCCAAGAGGACCTGGGTCTTGGTCACTTGGTCGGAATTCAATGGAATCTGATCCTTGAGTTCCAGAAGATGCGCTGGGCCGGGCATACCGTTGAGTTCAGCGGAAAGGGCCAGGCCCCAACCGCCACCACGCCGAAGTTCATTGATGTCGTTGTCGGACAGCGATTTGATGGCTCGGTTTTGCATCCCGGCATAGGGCGTCTGTGCCCCGTGGTTGTGCTGCGCCAGGGTTGAAAAAGGCAGACATATGGCGAGCGCAAAAAGCAAAGTGTTTTTTTTCATGGTTTTTTCCAAATCAAATGTGAGAACTCAGTGTGCTTATCAAGAAGGCTATCGTGCCGAGCGGTGAAGATGGCAACACCCGAACCATGCACCACGAAGTAAAGTTATCGACCATCTTGATCCCTTAGTCATTGGTCTCAATGGCGCCAATTCGGGCCGTCCCGCTCCCGTCTGCGTCCAGCCTCGGTCTCATCAATTCTTGCTGAATGGAGACGCAAAGCTCCTCACAAAGCCAGGCGCTGGGGAGCCGAGATGGATGAATCAGACTCAGGACGTCAGCCACTGCTGAATTTCGGCCTTGGTAGGGATGCGACCGCTGGCCACCACCTTGTCGTTGATGACCAGCGCGGGGGTAGATAAGATGTCGTAAGCCATGATGGCGTTCATGTCGGTGATCTTCTCGAAGTCTGCCTGCAGGCCAGCGGTAGTGGCAGCATCGCGCGCGACCGCTTCCAGCTTTTTGCAGTTGGCGCAGCCCGAGCCCAGAATTTTGATTTTCAGCATGGGTTTTCCTTGGTCAATCACACACCATCAAGAGCCTAGAGCGGACGATTGGCGCCGGTGTAGGGCAAAAAGCAAAGTACCCAGCGCCGCAACGAATACACCCATGCTCATCACCAGCCGTGTGGCAGACATCCCGTCCACCCATGAACCGTAGAGCAAACCCGCCGTCACGCTGAACAGTGCCACCAGGCCGACGTAGGAGAAGGTCTTCTTGCGCCCAATCACGGCGATGACCATCAGAATGCTTTGCAGGCTCAGCTCAGGGTCAGCCATCAGGTAGGCCAACAAGGGGCCGGGATGCATGCCCAGGTCCAAAAACATCTTGGCCACTGGCACTTCGATCAAGGTGGGGAAATACATGAACACGCCGAACACCACGGCGACCATGTTGGCCGTCACACTGTTGGTGCCAGCCAGGGTCTCAATCCATTCGGGGCGGATGAGCTGGCGTACCACGCCCACGATGAACACGCCCACCACAAGCAGACCAAAAATTTGCTTCACAAAACGCCACGCTTCCCACAACCAGGCTTGGCGGTCATTGACATCCAAGGCGTTTGCGTAATACCAAACCGCCCATAGGCCGGCCGCAACACCAAAAAAGCGACCCGTGATGGCCAACTCCAGCCCGCCTGGCTGCGGGGTGAAACGCAAGGCGGCCACAAGCAAGGTGGATGCAGTCAAGCCCAAAGTCACCCATGTCCAGCGGTTGGCCCCCTCAATGATGTCTTCCAAGCCCTTCCAGGCAGTCATCGCTATGGTGAGCAGCAGCAAGATGAGCATGGAGCCTTGGAAAGTCACGCCTTCTTCGCCCTTGGCCGCATCAAACGGTACCCAGCCGAAAAGTGTGGCCTGCCAAGCTTCTGCCCAGCCCAGGGGCAGGGTCAGCGTCGCCACAGTGATGGTCAGTGGCCAGAGTTTGAGCGTGCCCGCAATCAGCAGCGCCACCATAGACAGCAACAAGCCAGTGGCCGCTGGCCCAACGCTGGCTTTTTCTGCAAACAGCGCATCGGTCTGGGCGTCGTGGGTAGCGTCATCACGCCAGAACAACATGGCCATCAACAAACCAATGCCCATACCGAAGAGAAGGCACAACAGAAAACGGGCCATCGCGAACTCTATGCCCAAAACACTGCCTGTGTAGGCCAGTGCCATGATGTTGCCGGCAGGCGCGAAAAACAGGAAGGTGATGGCCGGCCCCACACCCGCACCTTTGCGGTAAATACCGCCGAACAGTGGCACGATGGTGCAAGAACACACCGCAAGCAATGAGCCTGCCGCAGCGGCTGCTGGGTAGGACACATAGGCCGGCGTATTACGTCCCAACCAGCGGGTAATGCTGGCTTTGGGAATGAGTGCCGCCATGGCACCCGCAATGAAAAACGCAGGCACAAGACACAGCAACACGTGAGCTGCCAAGTAGGCAGCCAAGTTACCAACGCCGCCACCCAGCAAATGCAATGCATCGTCCATGGGTACCTCTTTTTATGTCTTTTGAGTTTAGACACGTGACCACTGCGTCAGCTTGACCTTTGTCAAGTTAAACCGAAGCTGGTTCTCTTTGCAGCAGGTGCTGTGGTCGATGAGGGGATTCCTACGACTGATACCGCTGTAAGCAAGTCAACGTCTTAGAAGACACGACCGACTGCAATGGGTCGGTTCCTGCCCTTCGTGCCAGCTTGTCGTAGTCCGCTACCAGCCTTTCGCAGACACTCATCCCTCAAAAGCCTGCTGCATCAACTCAGGTAAACCACACCACACCCACCGCGCCACCCGCCACCATGGCCACCAATCCCAGACCTATTGTCAATCCGTAGCGAATCCCGCCGCTGACCATCGCCAAGGCGGTTTTGGCCAACCCGCTGGAGGCCAGCACGGCCACCAGTGACCATTGCGCAAACTCAGGCGTCATGCCGCCTGTCTGTATCAGTTGCGCAATGCTGGCGGCAGCAGCATGCACCTCCACCCAGGCCACACACAGCGCAGCCACCAGCACACCCACATCGCCAAAAACATGTTGCAGCCAGGCGGCAAGCAATGACATCAAGGCAATGATGCTGGCCATGCCCAAGGCATGGGTCAGTTTGAAAGCGTGTCCTGTTGGGGTCTCGGCACCATCACCGTCGATGCGACGCAAGGCGAGCACCACCACCAACAGCAAGCCCAGGCCAGCCAAGACCAGTGGCCAGCGCATGGCCACCAGCAGGGGCGGTGAGGCAGCCCCCAGCACCCCGGCAAACAGCACCAACGACGCCAGATTGGCCAGCAGGGCACAAGCCGCTGCGGGCAGCGCATCACTGTGGCCTGCCTGCACGCGCTGACCCGTGCTGACGACCACGGCGGTGGAAGACACAAAACCCGAAAAGAAGGCCGCCAGTGGCATGCCCCAACGCCCCCCCAGCGCCCGCTGCGCGACATGGCCCAGCATGCCGACTGCCATGACCAACACCACGATGCGCCACAGCGTGGTGGCTTGCAGCACGCCCCAGGGGTCCATCGCTTGGTCCGACAGCAGCGGCATCACCACCAGTGCTGCGGCGGCCAGGATCAGGGCGTCTTGCAATTCTTGATCGGTGATGAGCACACGGCTGATGCGCTGCGAAGCTTGCTTGGCATGCAGCAGCGCCGCAGCCAGCACGCCCAGAGCGGCAGACAAGCTCGGGTTTTGCTGCGCCAGCGCCGACAGCATCAGTGTCGCCAGCAAAGCCACTTCGCCCGTCTGGCCAGGATCGCTTCGGGCGGTGGCCTGATAACCCCCGATCACCAGCGCGCCGATCACCAAGACCGTGGCCACAAATGGCCCAGTGCCCAAACCCCAACTCACATAGCCGAGCATCGCCACCAGCGCGTGCGTTCGCGTGCCCGCCTTGGTCCTGGTTGGCTCGTGCCGGCGCTCACGCACCACGCCGATCAGCAAGCCCACCCCCAAGGCGGTCAGCAAACCGATCCAATGTGCGGAGGTGTTCATGACAAAAGAAACATCATCCGCATCTGAGCATGAGGGTTGGCGACAAGCATTGACTTTGATCAACTTGGATTCGAACAAGAACCTTGATCATTCACTTCTGAGGCGCATCGACTGTGAGCGCGCCAACAGGTCTGAATGCCCATGGTTTTTTCACCATGCCCTCAACCCAAAGCCTGATGCTCAACCCGGCTTGCAGGAGCCTCCCATGAAATGCAATCGCGCTTGGAGCCAGGGGCTGCTGGTGTTGTCTCTGGGCCTGACCGCCATGCCCGCTTTGGCCGAGGTGGATTGCGATGCGCCGCTCAACCGCTGGCAATCACGCGATGCCGTGCGGCAGATGGCCGCAGCCCAAGGCTGGCAGATCGAGCGGCTGAAGATCGATGACGGCTGTTATGAAATTCGGTTCACCGATGCGCAGGGCCGCAGATTCAAAGCCAAGATCGACCCGGAAACGCTCAAGGTCTTGAAGCTCAAGCAGGACGGGCACCAACGCGAGCTTCAACGTGAACGCGAAGCGTCATAGGTTCTTCATTCAACAGGCTTCACGGAAATACCACCATGTCCAAACCTCTTTCATCCCTTGTGGCCACGGCCTGTGCGCTGACCTTTCCCGCCCTGGCACACAGCCGCCCGGTCACGCTGACCGCGCAGCTCAAAAATTACGGCGGTGACGGTGCCTACCTGGCGGCTTACCTCACCGATGCCAAGGGTGCCTATGTGCGCACCCTCTGGGTGGCCGGTGGCAAGGCCAAGTACCACAAGCATTTATCGGATTGGTACCGACTCTCGGCCGGTGATGCCAAACGTTTGGAGGGCGTCACCGGTGCCAGCGTGGGCGCGGGGCGCACCCTCAAGGTCACGGCCGATCTGGCGGATGCACTGATCGACGCGGGCTATGAAATCCGCATCGATGCCGCCGCCGAAGACATGCGCGACAGCCCCTCAGAGGTTCGCATCCCGCTGACCAAAGCGAATGCGGGCAAGCCGCAGACCGGCAAGCCCTACATCCAGTCGGCGACCTTCCAACTTCAATGAAGCAAAGGGCATGAGCTGGAAAGCGATGCATCGCTGGTTGGGCTTGACCGTGGGCACGCTGGCTGTGGTGCTGGGCATCAGTGGTGCCATTCTGGCGATCGACCCGGTGCAGCAGGCTTGGCAGGCCAGCGCAGCGCCTGGCGACTTGACTGTGGCCACCTTGGTCGAGCGCGTGACACGCACGGTGCCGTACGCCGAAGAAATCCGGCATCTGCCCTCGGGTGCCATCGTGGTGTTCAGCTTTGCTGGCGAGCAGCCGCAAGCGGCTTATATCGACCCAACCGATGGCCGGGTGCTGGGCCCTTGGCAAGCCTCGGCGCTGCCGCGCTGGGTGAAGAACCTGCACCGCTCTGGGCTGCTGGGGGACGCCGGGCGCTGGCTGGCAGCGGGCATTGCGCTGGTCATGACGCTGCTGTGTGCATCGGCGCTGGTGCTGCTACTGCGGCGCATGGGTGGCTGGCAGCGAGTGACCAAGAAAGTGCGCGGCACGCTGGCGCAACGCATCCATGTGCTCACCGGCCGAGTGGTGCTGCTGGTTCTGTGGCTCACGTCGGTCACCGCGCTGACCATGAGCGCCTCGACCTTGGGGTGGGTGGCGCTGGATGCGGGGACTGAGCCGGAGGTGCTTTCGGTGGTGTCCGGCCAGCCTGCCTTGTCCGGTGCGCAGCTGGCCCCGCTGCAAAGCCTGCTGGTCCAAGATTTGCGCAAGTTGAATGTGCCAGGTGCCACCGACCCCGAAGACACCTGGAAGCTCACCACCGCCCAGGGTCAGGGCTGGATTGACCGGTACTCGGGTCAGATGCTGGCTTGGCAAGAAGCCAGCTTGGCGCAGCGCGTGTACGCGCTGGCCGTGGTGTTGCACACGGGCGAATCGGCTTGGCTGTGGGCCTTGGTGCTGGCTCTTGCGGGTGCCAGCGTGCTGTTGTTTTGGCTGTCGGGTTTTTTCATTTGGTGGCAAGCGCGCAACCAGACCCCCCAGATCACCGGCAACGTCCCCATGGCGCAGGCCGATGTGCTCATCTTCGTGGCCAGCGAGGGGGGCAGCTCCTGGGGTTTTGCCCAAACACTGCAAGACGCACTGAGCCTGTGCGGCCACCGCGTGCACACCAGTGCTTTGGAGAATTTTCAAACCACCACCGCCACGCGACAGGTGTTGGTGCTGGCGGCCACCTATGGTGAAGGGCAGGCTCCGACCCATGCCAGTGGTGCGCTTGCGCTGATTTTCAAACTCAAGGCCAACAAGGTACCGGTGTCGGTGTTGGGTTTTGGTGATCGGCAGTATCCGGCGTTTTGCGCCTTTGCCGAGGCGCTGGATCAGACGCTGCGCGGGCAAGGCTGGCTCACGCTGCTGCCGCTCGAATGCATCCACCAACAATCCGCGCAGCAGTTCGCACGTTGGGGCCTGGCCTTGGCCCAGGCGCTGAACGAACCGTTGGTGTTATCGCATGTGCCGCGACGACCACCGACCACGGTACTGACCTTGATCGGGCGTCAAAACTTCGCCGCTGCAGGCGGCCAACCGACCGCCATATTGCGCTTTGCATGGCCGACAGATGGCTTGCGCACTTGTCTGGGCACGCATGGTTTGGCGCGGTTTTCGGCGGGTGATCTGGTGGGCATCGTGCCACCCGGCTCCAGCGTGCCGCGTTTTTACTCGCTGGCGTCGGGCTGGCAGGACGGCTTTCTTGAAATTTGCGTGCGCCAGATGCCCGGTGGTCAATGTTCCACGCACCTGCTGGGGTTGCAAACCCATGACGCCATCCAGGCCTTCATCCGGCCCAACCCGGGGTTTGCGCTGCCCCAGACGCGCAAGCCGGTGTTGCTGATCGGTGCGGGCACGGGGGTGGCACCGCTGGCGGGTTTCATCCGCCGCAACGAGCGCATGCGGCCCATGCACCTGTACTTTGGCGGGCGCGATCCGACGCAAGATTTTTACTTCGGCGCCGAGATCGAGCGCTGGTTGGGTGAAGGGCGCTTGGCCAGCTTGCAGACGGTTTTCTCGCGCGTGCCCCAAGGGGGCGGCTATGTGCAGGACGCGCTGCGCCGCGATGCCGAGCGCGTGCGCCACTGGGTCAGCCAAGGCGCCATCGTGCGGGTCTGCGGCAGCCGCGCCATGGCGCAGGGCGTGACCAATGCGCTCGATGCGGTGCTGGCCCCCCTGAAGCTCAGCGTCGCCAAACTCAAAGCCAAAGAACGCTATGCCGAAGATGTTTTCTGAAGCTGCTGCACAGTGTCAACGCATCACCTTACACGGCCCGAGCATGGGCACGCGCTGGTCGGCCACCTTGGATGCCGACGACAGCCTGGACATGAATGCCTTGCAGCATGACCTGGCCACAGCGGTCGATCAGGTGGACCAACAGATGTCGCCTTGGAAGCCGAACAGCGACCTCATGCGCGTGAACCGGGCGCCTGTAAACGCTTGGGTGGAGGTGCCCGCAGAGATGCTGGAGGTCTTGGCCTGTGCGCTGGATGTTCACCAACAGAGCGCGGGCGCCTTTGACCCCTGCGTAGGTCGGCTGGTCAATGCCTGGGGTTTTGGTGCGCAGGGCGATGTGCCCAACGCGCACGCCATTCCCATCGCACGCCAATCCCAGCCGTCTGCTGCCCGCGCCTGTGTGGAGCTGGACAGCATCGCGGGCAAAGTTTGCAAGCGGGCGCCCTTGCAACTTGACCTGTGCGGCATTGCCAAGGGCTTCGCGGTGGACCGCATGGCCCATGTGCTGCAAGAACACGGCGTTCGGCATGCACTGGCAGGGCTGGATGGCGAGTTGCGTGCTGTGGGCGCACAGTCCAGCGGCGCCTCTTGGTCGGTGGCGCTCGAAAGCCCCGAGTTGGATCGCCGTGCGGTGCGCGGCGTGATCGAACTGGAGGATCTGGCGGTGGCCACCTCGGGCGACTACCGACGCTGTCTGGAAGTTGGCGGCGCGCGCCTTGCGCACACCATGGACCCACGTCGCTGGGCGCCGGTGAACAATGGCGTGGCATCGGTCACTGTGCTGGCTTCAAGCTGCATGCAAGCAGATGCTTGGACTACAGCCTTGTTGGTGGCAGGCCCCGATGAAGGTTTGGCCATGGCCCAGCGCATGGGGATGGATGTGTTGTTCTTGATGCGCCGTGGTGAAGGCCTGATCGAGCTGGGCTTAGGACGGTTTGGCCGAGCCGCAAAGCTCAAGGCTTAGACATGCCAAAGCCGAGGGTAGGTGCCTTGCAAGCCCCACATCTCTTGCCGCCACGCTGCCCATACTTTTCTGAGCAAGTGCATGGCAGGCTCGGTCACGGGTGCCAGCGCCCGCAGCACGATGACTTGTTGGTGCGGTGAGGTGGCCCCGGCGGTCAGGCGCAGTTCAGACGCTTCGAGCCCATCGCGGGCGCAGGCCAAAGCCCGCTCGATGCGCTCATCGGCCAATGCGCTGCCTGCTGCAAACACCAGGGTGGCCATGCAGCGCTGGCCTGCCAGGCCCAGCGGGCTGTCCATCAGGCGGGTGTCCTCAGCGTTCAGGGTGCCGCGTTCCAGCCACACGCCGGGGATTTCCAAGTGTTGGCGAAACCTGCCTTGCACATAGGGCAAGTCGGCCGCAGGCAACCCAAAGGCGGTGATGTCCCAAGCCATCATTTCTGCACCCGGGGCCAGGTCAAACACGGCGTGGTTGAGGGCATCGCATTGGTTGTAGGCAATGGCTTCCAAAGGCAACCATTCCAGACGCGCCCCTGTTTCAACCCGCGCGTGCACCTGTTGTGTGGCCAGGCCTGCTTCAGACCGGTAAAAGCGCGTGGCACCGGGTGTGGTCACCAGACCATGCGCCCCTGATGCGACAGTGACTTGCATGTCGAGCGTGTCGCCACCCACCAAGCCGCTGGGCGGGTGCACCAGCACGTTGTGGCAGACCGCATCGCCTTCGGGGTAGAGGCTTTGCAAGATGCGCAGCGGGCCCTGGTGCAGGTAGCGGGCGACGCTGCGCTTGGACGCCAGCGTGTAGTCGAGCTGCAGGCTGGCGTGCCAAGTCGAGCGTCCGGACACGTCTGCTGCATGCCCCCCACTGACCTGGCTCACCTCATGCACCTTACTCGCCTTGCGAGCCGCGGTGTGCCCAGCCGGTGGTGCGCTTTTCGATGGCGCTGAACAGTTCGTACATGGCCATGGCCATCGCACCCACCACCACCAAACCAGAAAACGCCAAGCCCATCTGCATGGCCGAACCGGCAGAGATCAGCAAGTAGCCAATGCCTTCGTTCGAGGCGGTCATCTCGGAGACCGTGGTGCCCACAAAGGCCAGCGTGATGGCCACTTTGAGCGAGCCATAAAAGTAAGGCATGGAGCGTGGCAGGCCGACTTTGACCAACACGTCCCAGCGCTTGGCACCCAGCACGCGCAACACGTCTTCCAGTTCAGGCTCCAGTGTGGCCAGACCGGTGGCGATGTTCACCATGATGGGGAAGAAGCTGATGAGGAAGGCCGTCAAGATGGCGGGGCCGATGCCGATGCCAAACCACACCACCAAGATGGGCACAAAGGCCGCTTTGGGCAGGGCGTTGAAGGCGGTCATGAGCGGGTACACGGCGGCATAGGCCAAGCGTGAGCTGCCGATGATGAAGCCGAGCAGCACGCCCACCACGATGGCGATGCCAAAGCCGACCATGGTCACCCAGAAAGTGCGCCAGGCGTGGCCCGCGATCACGTCGCGGAATTCGATGGTCTGCTGTGCGATGCGCGAGGGGCTGGGGAACACGAATTCCGACACGTTGAAGGCGCGGCACAGGCCTTCCCAAATCAGGATGCTCAGCACCAACAAGATCCAGGGGGACCAGCTTTCGAGGGATTTTTTATTCATGAGAGGCTCCCGATCATTGGTTGATGGCTGCACCGGTCTTGCGCATGGCACCGATGTGGCCGCGCAGCTCGTGCACGATGTTGGTGAATTCAGGGGTGTAGGTGATCTCAAGGTCGCGCGGGCGTGGCAAGTCGATTTCTTTTTTCACCACAAAGCGGCCGGGGCTCTTGCTCATCACGTACACCGTGTCGGCCAAAAAGACCGATTCGCGCAGGTCGTGCGTGACCAAAATGACGTTGAACTTTTGCTCGGTCCACAGGTCGCGCAAGATGCACCACAGCTCTTCACGCGTGAAGGCGTCGAGCGCGCCAAAGGGCTCGTCGAGCAGCAGCATTTTGGGCTCATGAATCAAGGCGCGGCAGATGCTGGCGCGCTGCTGCATGCCGCCCGACAGTTGCCAAGGGAATTTGTCTTCGTAGCCGCCCAAGCCCACTGTGTTCAGCAGTTTGCGAGCGCGCTCTGCGTACTCTTCTTTCTTTTCCTTGAAATTGGAGCGGTAGGGTTCCACGATTTCGAGGGGCAACAACACGTTGTCGAGCGTGGTGCGCCAGGGCAACAAGGACGAGGCCTGAAACGCCATGCCGCTGATCTTGAGCGGGCCGGTCACAGGCTGGCCATCGACCAGGATGCGGCCTTTGCTGGGCATCTTCAGACCGGTGGTGAGCTTCATGAAGGTGGACTTGCCGCAGCCTGAGGGCCCGACGATGGCGATGAACTCGCCTTGTTTGACTTGCAGGTTGATGTCTTCAACGGCGAAATGGTTCTGCGCCAACAACTCGTCGTTGTAGGCCAGCCAGACGTTTTGAAAATCAACAAATGATTCTTGGGTCATGGTGCGGACTCTGAAATGGTGTTCGAAAGTGTATACAAAACATCCCCTTGAAAAGCCCACTGACTCGGGAGAGTTGAAGTGGGCTCAAGCCAGGGCATTGACACACCCGGAGATGACCCAGGTTTCGGCAGGCACTGGGCCGACCGAAACCCAGGGGGCTTATTTTTTGGCTTTGGGCAAGATGTCCAGTTCTTTGGCCGTGGGCAAGAACGAACCGTTCCAGATGTCATCGGCCTTGACGCGGGTCTTGGTGTTGAAAGCGTCAGACACTTGCGAGGCCATCAAGGACAGGCGAGGGCCGTTAACCTGGCCGAAGCCTTCAGCGCGGGCCGATGGGCTGTTGATCACGGTGTCGATGGCCAACTGCAAACGGCGTGTCTCGAGCGCGGTGTTGATGATGCCGTCGCGGGCCTTGACGGTTTCAATCGCCGCGGCGGGGTTGTCCATCACTTCTTTGGCGCCCTTGGCAAAAGCCGTCAAGAAAGCTTTCACAGCGGCTGGATTTTCTTTCAAGATCTTGGGCGAAGCGATGATGGCGTTGCCATACAGCTTGACGCCAAAGTCAGGGTACTGCATGACGACCACGTCTTCGGCTTTCACGCCACGCGCTTCGATGTTGAGCAGCGAGGTGAAGGTGAAGCCGGTGATGGCGTCCACGTCACCGCGAACCAACATGGTTTCGCGCAATGGTGGGTCCATGGCGGTCCAGGTCACGTTGCCGATGTTGTTGGACTTTTGGAAGATCGGGAATGCGCGGCGACCGGCGTCAAACACGGGCGCGCCCAGCTTCTTGCCAGCCAGGTCAGCCGGGGTTTTGATGCCGGACTTCTTCAAAGCCATCACCGAAGCGGGTGTGTTGTTGTAGACCATCATGATGGCCACTGGCTTGTTGGGCGCATCGGGGTTGTTGGCGTGGAATTCCATCAAGGCGGCCAGGTCAGCGAAGCCCAAGTCATAAGTGCCCGAGGCCACACGGGTGACGGCACCACCAGAGCCGTTGCCGGAGTCCACCGTCACGTCCAACTTGGCGTCTTTGAAGTGGCCCTTGGCAGCAGGCAGCAAGAAGAAAGCCGATGGGCCTTCAAAACGCCAGTCCATTTGGAACTTGATGGGTGTGGTTTGCGCGTGCGCAGTACCAAAGGCGGCGACTGCGGCCAAAGCGGCCGTGGCCTTGATGAGGAAACGCTTGTTCATGGGGACTCCAGGTTCAAATAAACGGTGATTTGTAATTAGCAATATCGGTGCCATTATCAAGCACTCTCCTGACAAGGTTTGTCAGGTTGATCCCCTAGAAATGCCCGTTTGTGGTGCCGCTGAGCCGGTCATGCCGCACCAAAAAGGTTCCCCAGAGAGTGCGCTCCTTTTTTGTGTTCTCAACTGTATACACATTGAATCTGGGTGGGATCGGTGAAAACCCTGAAGCTTTCAGGGCTTGGCCTCAACGGCTTTGACCCGGACACCGCCGATGACGCCCAGCACCAGCAGCGCAATGCCTGCCAAGGTCAACGGCTCGGGCCATTGGCCGCGCAGCCAAAAGGCATAGCCCAAGGCGGCCAAGGTTTCAAAGACGATCAGCTGGCCCGCCAGGGCGGTGGGCAGCCTTTGGCTGGCGGCATTCCAGCACAGCGTGCCCAGCCAAGAGGCCAACAGGGCAATGGTCATCATGAGGCCCAAAAATTCGAACGGGCGGGGTCCCAGGGGCATGGGCAGTGAGTCCTGTGTGGCGCTGGACCAAAGCCAGAACGCGGCATAACCCAGCAAGGCCAGGGGCAGCGTGGCGATGCCTTGCGCCGTGGCCCAGACACGCGGGTTGCGGTCGGGGTGGCCGCGCAGCCAATCGGCATTTTTAAGGGGGTACCACGTCCAGCAAACCATCGCGCACACGGCCAACGCGGCCCCGGTGATGTAACGGGCTGTGTCGGCTTGCGGGTTTTGCAGCAGGGTGGTCCATTCCACGTGGTGCACGCACGCGATGCCGAGCAAAATCAGCGCCAAAGGTGGAGCCAGTTGGCGCCACGGAAAACGCCCGTCGCGCTGGTGGTTGAGCACATTCGCGGCCACCGCAATGACCACCGGCAGCGTGCCGATGACCATGGTGGGGAGCGCACCGCCCGCACGCTGGATGGCGCTCGAGAGGAACAGGTAATACAGCACATTGCCGATGGCGGCGAGTTTCAGCGCCACCCACCAATCGGCACGGGTCAGGCGCCGGATTTCGGCGCGGTCCACAAAGGCCAGGGGCAGGGCGATCAGCCCGAAGGCCAGATAGCGGCCGAAGGTGTGCAGTGCGGCGGGGTAGTCGGGCAGCAGCAGGGGCCCCACAAACACCAGGCCCCACATCAGGCCTGCGGCCAAAGCGAACAGCACACCGCTCAGCATGCCAGGGCACTGAGCGTGTGGTTCTTAAGCTTAAGGGGGCGCATCGATGACAACATGGTGCGCATTATCCTTGCACCCCCGGCAGATTGGGGCCAGTGTCAGGGCGAAAGCCAGGCCTTTTGAAACCGGGCCTGTGGGTCGTGGTCTTGCGCTTGCTTGACGGGGTTGAAGCGCCTGCCCACACGCGGGTCGGTGCCCCGCCCGCTCACGTACAACCAGTTGCCTTGGTTGCTGCTCACATCAAAGTCCACCAGCTGCGATTCGAACCAGGCCGCACCCGCGCGCCAGTCGCAAGACAGGTCGTGCACCAGAAAGCTCGCCACGATCTGGCGCATGCGGTTGGAGGTGAAACCCGTGGCGGCCAGCTCGCGCATGCCCGCGTCTACGATGGGCTCGCCCGTTTGACCGTTGCACCAGCGCTGGAAGTCTTTGGGAAAGTGCGAGGGCTTGGGCAAGTTCGACAAGCCCCGTGCCGCATACAGTTGCGGGCCGTGTTGCAGGTGCAGCATGCGGAAGTTGTCGCGCCACAGCAATTCAAACCACAGCCAGTATGTGCCGTCGTTGCTGCCGTGCCCTTGTTCATAAGCATGGAGCTCGGCCCAAATGCGCCGGGCCGACACCGCGCCCGTGGCCAACCAAGGCGACCAGTGGCTGCTGGTGTGCTGGCCTTGCAGGGCGTTGCGGGTTTGTTTGTAGCGGTCGGGCCAAGGCGGCGTGAGGTAGCTTTGCAGGTGCGCCAAAGCGCTGGCTTCTCCGCCCTGGTAAGCCGTTTGGGTGTACGGGAAGTTGGAGCGTGGGTGCGCGTCATCTTCCGTGTGCGCTTGCAGCAGCGTGAAAGCGTTGTCTGTCCAGCCGGGCCAGCTGTGCCATGCGATGGCGGGCTCACTCGGAGGCGCAGGCAACTGGGCGGGCGCGGGCAGCGGTGCCAAAGGTTGGAGCCGCGCCGATTCGATGCGTTGGCGAAATTCTGTGAAAACCTGCGGCATGTTTTCGGCCGCAAAGGGCAGGGCGTCGGGTTCGATCAAGCTGGACTGCCACAAGGTCTGGACGGTGAGTCCCGCGTTGATCAGCGCTTGCACCTGCGCTTCTTCTTCGGGCGCGGCAATGTCTTCGCAAAACACGGTGTCGGCTTGCACCAGACGTGCACAGGCGGGCAACACCTCGGCCACGGGGCCGTGCAGCAACACCAGACGCTGGCCCAGTGCCTGCAACGCGTTTTGCAGGTCTTGCAGCGTGTCGGCCATGAAACGCCTGCGGTGCGCGCCCATGCGGCGAAAGCCCCAGGCGGTGGGCTCGTCTTGCACGGGTTCGTGCACATAGACCAGCATCAGGGCTTGCTGGTTCGCTTGGGCGTGGGCGATGGCTTGCTGCAGTGCGCGTTGGTCGTGCAGGCGCAAGTCGTTTCGAAACCAGAAAAGGGTGGAGCGCATGGATTAAAAGTCAAAGCCCAGCTGCTGGCTGGGTGGTGTATCGGGTGAAGTCGTCTTTGCCGCTTTTCGGCGGGAGGTTTTGGGGGTGTCGCTGTCGCGTGTGAACACGTCGCGTTGGTGGCCAATGCCATGTTTGCGCGAAGCGTGTTTGTCGACGATGGCTTTTTTGCCCGCTTTCACACCCGGTTCGGCCCGGCGCGCATGCAGCGCGGCTTTGGATTGGCGCGTGGCTTCGGCCAAATCCACCACGGGCAGTGGGATCGCATCTTCTGGCCCGCTGCCCACGGTCAGGCCGCAGTGGCGCTGCACCTCGGGCGGCATGAGCCAAGGTTCGAACAACCAAGTGTCGGGCACGCGGCGCATGTGGGGCAACCAGCGGCGCACAAAAATGCCTTTGGGGTCGTGGTCTTGCGCTTGTTTGATGGGGTTGTACACCCGCGTGGTGTTGATGCCGGTGGTGCCCGACTGCATTTGCAACTGGCTCCAGTGGATGCCGGGTTCGTAATCGAGAAACTGCGTGGCCAGCCAATGGCCCACCGGCCGCCAGTCGAGCCACAGCGGGTAGGCCGCCACCGACACCAGCATGGCCCGCATGCGGAAGTTGAGCCAGCCGGTTTGGTAGAGCATGACCACGCACGCGTCCACCATGGGCCAGCCGGTGCGGGCCGCGGTCAGGGCCGCAAAGTGGGCATCGTTCCAGCCGTCTTCGCGCAGACCGTCGTAACCCCGGTGCATGTTGCGCCACTCGATTTCGGGCTCGCTTTCGAGTTTTTGAATGAAGTGGCAATGCCAGTACAAGCGGCTGATGAAACCGATCAAACCGGCCTTGTGCCTGTTGGCTTGCGGCGGCAGGGCATCGAGCGCGGCGCGGGTGCTTTGCACCACCTCGCGCAGGCTGATGCAGCCATAGGCCAGGTAGGTCGAAATGCGCGAACACGCCGTGGGCGATGTCAGTGGCGAGGAGATACCGCCCCGGTAAGCCAGTGCCCTTGCATCCAAAAAACTGTGCAAGGTTTCAAGGGCGTGGCTGCGGCCTCCGCGTTGGCGCTCAGCGGGGTTGTGCTGCAAGCCGGTGGGGGCAATCATCACCTCAAGCCCCTGGTTTGGCGGGGGGGTGAAAAATCGCAAGTCGGGCAAAACGGCTTGCGGCGCTGCCATGTGTGCTTCCCAGCGGGCTTGCCAGGTGTTGCGGCTTTTCAGGCGCCGCACCACGCCAAACTGCGCAAACTCGGTCCAGCCCACGCCCGCGCTGCGGCACCATGCGCCCACTTGCAGGTCCCGTTCATAGGTAAAAGCGTTGCCGGTTTCTTCGTGCGCCACCAGTTCGGCGAACGGCGCTTGCGCGTGCAGTGCGGCCAACACCTGCACCGCAGGCCCCACGCGCACCTGCAAGCTGCCGCCCCGTGCTTGTAATGCTTGGTGCAGCTCGGTCAAAGATTCGCGCACGAATTCAAAGTGCTGCAAAGCCATGTCGGGTTGTGCCCACAGATCTGGCTCGACGATGTACAGGCACAGCACCGGACCTTGGTTTGCAGCGTGCACCAATGGCGCATGGTCTTGCAGGCGCAGGTCACGTTTGAACCAAACGACGCGGTAGCTCATGGTTGACGTGTGACGCTGGCTGGCACGGGCCCAAGCCCACCGGGCCCTGGTCCGTAACGCTGGGGGTCGATGTCGATGCACTGCAGCAAAGCCTGCGGCAATTGGGGTGCTTGCTGGCGCAGGTAGCGGCGTACAAAGTGGGCACTGTTCCACGGCGCGGTCGAACCGCTCCACACCGCTTGGTCTTGGACGCGCCACTGGCCCTCTTGCAGGCGCAAGACCACCAAGGCGGGCTTGAGTTTTTCAAAAGCCACTTCGGCCACGCCCCAGTCGCCCAACTGGCGCATTTGCAATCCCCTGGCACTTTCCGAATCGGGCAAGCTGTGCTGCTGAATGACCTGCAACCATGTGTTAACAGTGGGCTTGTCCATTGGCAGTGGCTTGAGCGCGCTGCAATCTCGGCGCCAAAGGAGGGCCTGTTCAGCGGCCCAACCCTCAACATCAAAAGGTTGGCCGCTGACGGTCAACACACGGCGGCCATCCAGGCTTTCCCAGTCCACATGGCTGTCGATCACCACGGCCGTGGTGAGCAAAACCAAAATGGCGGCCACATGCCGTTTCATGACTGCAGGCCTTGAACGGGGGCCTCTGTCCCAGCTGGCTGCTTGTTTTTTTGTAGTACAAAAAGAAACATCATGGGTTAATGAAAAGTTATTTCGAAAATAATTGGTTGTTTTGTGACTGTATGGTCATAGAATATCTCATCGTTAATGGAGAAGACCATGATCCAGAAGAAAACCGTCAAAGCCCTTGACATCGCTGTGTTCATCACGTCCCGTTCGGTCAACAAGCCAGTGACCACCGAAGAGATCGCCAATGGCTTGTCTCTGTCTTCTTCGTACACCGAATCCATCCTCAAAGAACTGCGCGAAGCGGGTCTGATCCGCGCCCACCGCGGTCCAGGTGGCGGTTACCAAATCCGTGGCAACCCCGAAGACATCAGCCTTTGGGATGTGGTGCAGCACTTTGAAGAAGTGCACAGCTTTGACGCGCTGTACCCCGATGCCAATCACCCGATGAAAGCGCTCGAGACGGGCATCCAAGACAACATGCAGGCCTTGTTGCAAGCCCAAACCTTGTCCGATGTGGCGGTGCCCTTCATGCCGCGCGATGCGCGGGTCACCTCGATGATGGGGCAGTTCCGTTTGAAGCCACTGCCACCTCCGGTCATGCCCCGTGCACCGAATTCGGTGTTTCAGCTCAGCATGATGATGTGAGCGACGCCGCGCTCAGTGCGGCTCCCAGGCAAACTCGCGCAATTGCTCCAAGGTCACGTATTGCAGCGCCTTTTGGTGCGTGCTCTCCAACACCACACGGGGCGCAACGCCTGCTTGAAAAGCCTCTAACCAGCGCATGGCACACAGGCACCAACGGTCGCCTGCCTTCAAACCCGCAAAGCGGTGTTCGGGTCGGGGCGTCATCAAATCATTGCCCCGCGAGCGTGAGTAGTTCAAAAAATCTTGGGTCACTTTGGCGCAAACCACATGCGTGCCCACATCTTCATCGCTGGTGTTGCAGCAACCGTCCCTGTGATACCCCGTGAGCGGGTCATAAGAGCAGGGGATCAATTCGCCACCGAGAACGTTCAAGCCAGAGTGGGTCATGAGAATCCAAGATCAGTGGGTGAAGGGATGCGTATTGTGTGGTCCCTTGCCGGTGCTGTCTTCTAGGCGCCAAATACGACTTCAGAGCCAGGGGTTTCTGGCATCATGATTGACGTTTTGGATCGGTTGTGCACGTGAAGTGCATCGGCCGGATGGCTCAAGATTTCAAAAGAAAGTGCCGCATGAAAGCAGCTTGGTACAGCGCCAACGGTGAAGCGCAAGATGTGATGCAGGTCGGCGAGTTGCCCACCCCCAGCCCACAAGCCGGAGAGGTGTTGGTGCGTTTGGCGACTTCGGGTGTGAATCCCTCGGACGTCAAGTCGCGCCGAGCCCGCCCCTTGTCAGACCCCTTGATCGTGCCCCACAGCGATGGTGCCGGTGTGATCGAGGCCGTGGGCTCTGGTGTGCCGGCTGCCCGCGTGGGTGAGCGTGTCTGGGTGTGGAACGGCCAGTGGCAGCGGCCCTTTGGAACGTGTGCGCAATACATCACCTTGCCTGCGGCGCAAGCGGTGCTTTTGCCCGAGGGCACAGACTTTGCGGCCGGTGCCTGCATGGGCATTCCGGGCTTGACGGCGGTGCAGTCGGTGATCCTGGCCGAACGGATGGCGGGCGATTTGCAGGGGCAAACCGTTTTAGTCACCGGCGCGTCATCGGCGGTGGGCCACTACATCACGCAAATGGTGACGCTGGCCGGAGGCCGTGTGGTGGGTACCGTGGGCTCTGAAGCCAAGGCTGCGCACGCCCGCGCTGCGGGCATGCAAGAAGCGATTTTTTACAAGACCGAATCGGTGCCCGATCGCGTCAAGGCCCTCACCCACGGGCGTGGTGCCGATGTGATCATCGACATGGATTTTTCGACCACCGCTCGCTGGGCTGCTGAAGGTGCTTTGGCGGCGCACGGCCAGGTGATTTGCTTCGGCTCCAATGCTTTAGAGGTGCAGATGCCTTTTCGCCCTTGGCTGTTCCAGTCCATGGGCGTCAAGTTTTTCTTGGTGTACGACCTGACCGCCGCTGACAGACTCAGGGCTGTGGCCCGTTTGTCGCACATGTTGGCCCAGGACCAATTGCAGCACAGCATTGGCCAACGCTTGGCGCTGGACCAAGTGGCCCAGGCGCACCTGAGCGTCGAGTCAGGGCAGATCGTGGGCAATGTGGTGATCGATGTGTGAGTCGGGCCACGGACCGTGCCTGGATCGGCCAGGCTGTCGGGCGCAAGGTTTGCCGTTATGCTTGAAGGGCTTTGATGGCACCTTGTTGTTGCATTGGTTTTTTTGATCGTTCATGGCTACTTCTCCCAAATCGCTCTCGGGCCTGGCCCCTTTTTTCAAGCCCTACCGCGTGGCCTTGGGCGTGGCAGCCTTGTTTCTCTTGTTGGCCGCGGGCACCACGCTGGCCTTCCCCTGGGTCTTGCGTCAGCTGATTGACCAAGGCCTGGCCAGTGGCGCACCCGCCGACCAGCTGTCGGGCAACTTTTTGCAGCTTTTTGGTGTGGCGGCGGCTTTGGCGGTCTTTTCGGCGGGGCGTTACTACACCGTGAGTTGGCTGGGCGAGCGCATCACGGCCGATCTGCGCAACGCGGTGTACGGCCATGTTCTTCAACAAAGTCCGGCCTTCTTTGAAACCACACAATCGGGCGAGGTGCTCTCGCGCCTCACCAACGACACCACACTGGTGCAAACCGTGGTGGGCTCTTCGTTTTCGATGGGCTTGCGCAACTTGGTCATGGGCGCCGGGGCGCTGATCATGCTGGTGTGGACCAACCCGGTGCTGATGCTCCAGGTCGTGGCGGTGCTGGTGGCGGTGATATTTCCGAGCGTTTATTTGGGCCGCCGTGTGCGCCGCCTTTCCCGCACCAACCAAGACCGGGTGGCCGATTCAAGTGCCATCGCTTCCGAGGTGCTCAACGCCATCAGCGTGGTGCAAAGCTACACCGCCGAAGGTCGCGAAACCCGCCGCTTCATTGACTCCACGCTGCGCGCCCTGAGCTCCGCTTTGGGCCGCATCCGCGCACGCGCTGTGCTGGTCGGCTTCATCATCATGGCCTCGAGTGCTGTGTTGCTGTGGGGCTTGTACATGGGCACACTGGCTGTGCGCGCGGGCACCAGCACCGCTGGCCAGTTGGGCGAGACGGTGTTTTATGTCATCTTGTTGGCCAGTGCCTTTGCGGTTTTGGGCGAGGTGTACGGGGACATGCTGAGAGCTGCCGGTGCCACCGAGCGCTTGATGGAATTGCTGCACACCGAGTCGAATCTGAAAATCGCTGCGCAGCCTCAAAAAGCGCTCTGGCCGCAAGGCGGATCTGCCTTGCAGCTGGAGTCGGTCCGCTTTCATTACCCTTCGCGGCCCGACACTTGGGCGCTGGACCAGTTGACAGGCCAGATCCACCCTGGACAGACCGTGGCCGTGGTGGGCCCAAGCGGCGCGGGCAAAACCACCTTGTTTGATTTGCTGATGCGCTTTCACGACCCGCAATCGGGCCGCATTGTGCTGGATGGCGTGTCGATCGATCAGATGGAACTGCACGATCTGCGCGAGCGCATGGCCATCGTGCCGCAGGAACCCGTGATCTTTTCGGGCACCGTGATCGAGAACATCCGCTACGGCAGACCCGACGCCAGTCTCGAAGACGTCCATGCTGCCGCCGAAGCCGCTTATGCGCAGGAGTTCATTCGCGAGTTGCCCGAGGGCTTTGACACCTATCTGGGTGACCGGGGTGTGCGCCTGTCGGGTGGTCAGCGCCAGCGCATCGCGATTGCGCGGGCGATCCTCAAAAATCCGCCGCTTTTGTTGCTGGACGAAGCCACCAGCGCTTTGGATGCGCAAAGTGAAAAAATGGTGCAAGCCGCCCTCGACAAAGCCATGGTGGGCCGCACCACCTTGGTCATTGCCCACCGCCTGGCCACGGTGCAGCGCGCCGATGTGATCTGGGTGCTGGAGCGCGGCCGCTTGATGGAGCAGGGCACACACGCCCAGCTGCAAGCCAAAGGCGGCCTCTACGCCAGCCTGGCCGCCCTGCAGTTCAGCCCTGTGTAGTAGCCCACCCCGTGGGCGATGTGCGTGGTAAACGCCCTGAAATTCTCACCCCTGTGGGGCTTGCTTGCGGGTCCTCAGCGATGGGCGTGGCACACGCCCCGAAAGGCGCAGCCCTGTGGGGCTTGCGGGTCTTTAGCGATCAAAGCCAAACTGCATCCCAATGGGGGTAATCGCCAACAGATGACACCAATCCGGCGCGGATTGGATTGGCAATGATGTAACGCGACATGGCTTTGAGGTCTTCTTCATGCCTCACGGCACGGTCGTGGTATCCGCGCTGCCAGATCGGATAACCAAGGCGGTGAGAAGTGAGCGATTTCACACCACGCACAACTTGAGAAAGTGTTGCGCCCTCGCCCAATTGCATCAGCCAATGCAGGTGGTCCGGCATGACGACAAAAGCCAATGTGCTGGCCCGTTGTAAATCGTTTTCTGTTTTCAGGTGACCGATCAAGGTCCTGGCGGCTGAAAAATGCTCAAAAATCCGCCGCCGCTCAGCCGTGACCACGGTGATCATGTAAACCTGCCCACTTTGTGAATAGCGGCCCGATCGCAAACGGTGCGAGTTGGCTGTGATGCGTGTCATTTTTCTCTCCCTGCAGGTGCAGCCTAAGCCATACTGCAGGCCTTGTGAACACTGATTGCATGCGCTGCAGGGCGGAAAGCATCGTTGGTCCATATGCCATCGCCCACGGGGTGGGCTCCTACAAACCCCCAGACGCCTTTGGACGATGTGGCAAATCCATGCTTTGTAGGAGCCCACCCCGTGGGCGATAGGCGTGGCGTGCGCGCCCAAACTGCCCCTGAACCTTCTGGTCTTCAGACCAAGAGGAGCGCTTGACTCACGACTTTTTGTCTGTGGGGTCGGTTGCTTGCTGGGCAGCCGTTTCCTGATCCAGCGCATCACGCGCTTCTTGGGCCGCTTTTTCCCGCGCCCGTTGTTGACGTGTTTGTTCTTGCGCCTTGCGCACATCGTGCATTTGCCAAAAAGCGAACACGAACACCAAACCAAAAATCCCCAATTCCAACCAGATTCCCATGGCGTTGCCTCCAATTGCGGGTGTGTCAATAAAGGTTGACAGCTTCAATTATCGGGTTATATTGACACTCATGCCCGTCAGGTTAAGTTGACAGGTTTTTCTGTCGGAGGTCCCATGAGTCTGTTGACACGCGCTGAACAAGCCTTGAGCACGCATTTTGAGCTGGCCGCCGGTGTGGGCGCTCCGCCTCGGCTGGTGGCGGCCATGCGGCATGCGGTCTTTTCGGGTGGGGCCCGCATCCGCCCGCAGCTGTGCATGGCTGTGGCCACCGCTTGCGGCGACAACGCGCCCCAACTCACCAATGCCGCCGCTGTGGCCCTGGAGTTGATGCACTGCGCTTCTTTGGTGCACGACGACATGCCGGCTTTCGACAACGCCGACACCCGTCGCGGTCGCCCCACGGTGCACAAGGCGTTCAGCGAGCCGCTGGCGCTGTTGGCCGGCGATGGCCTGATCGTCATGGCCTACCGTGTTTTGCTGCTAGCTGGCGCGCCCAACCCCGACCGCTTGATTCGCTTGATGGACAACATGACCGCCGGTGTGGGTTTGCCGAATGGCATCGTCGCCGGACAAGCGTGGGAGTGTGAAACCAGCGCCGATTTGGGGCAATACCAACGCGCCAAGACCGGGGCTTTGTTCGTGTCAGCCACTTGTGCAGGGGCCCTGAGTTGCGGTGCAGAGCCCGAGCCATGGGCGCATTTGGGCAATTACCTGGGTGAGGCCTACCAAGTGGCCGATGACATCCGCGACGTGATCGCCGATGCCGCCACCTTGGGCAAGCCTTCAGGCCAAGATGCGCTGCATGCCCGCCCCAGTTCAGCGCAGGCGCTGGGGTTGGAAGGGGCCATTGCCCACTTTGACCACCTGATTGACCAAGCCGCTTCTTCGATTCCACCTTGCTCATGCCGTGACATGTTGCGCCAGTTGGTGCAGGTCGAAGCCGAGCGTTTGGTACCCAAAGCCCTGTGCGACGGTTATTTCAAGTCCCATCCTGAGGTGGCCACGCGCCGCGTCAGTGCCCCGCATTGAGCGCTCAGACCGACAAAAGCGAAGGAACCCCCATGTCCCAACCGCTGGATCTGGCCGCCCTGCAGGCCCCTTCTTCTGCCACCTCTTTCAAAGATGCGTGGCAAGCCCGCTTAGAGCGCTGGTATGCACACCCTGGCCTCTACCGCTGGTCACTGGGCAACCCCTTCACGCGTTGGTTGACGCAACGGCGTACCCGTAAGTTGTTCGATTTGATGGCGGGCTTTGTGCACAGCCAAGTCCTGTTGGGTTGCGTGCGCTTGGACCTGTTTCGCACTTTGCACCAAGCCCCCGCCGATTTGACCAGTCTGGCACAGCGCACAGGCTTGGCGCCTGCGGTTTTGCAGCGCTTGCTGCTCTCCGCCGTGGCGCTGGGGCTGCTGGAGCACCGCAGCCAGGGCCGTTTTGGCTTGGGCCCCTTGGGTGTGCCCTTGGCGCAGCACGAGGGCATTGCGCAGATGATCGAGCACAACCACCTGCTCTACCAGGACATGCAAGACCCCGTGCAGTTTTTGAACAACGCCTGGAGTGGCGGCATGGCCGAGTATTGGCCTTATGCCCACGAAAAACCGGCCGTTGCCATGCCTGCGTCGGAAGTGGACAAGTTCACCCGTTATTCACACCTCATGGCCGCATCGCAAGGTTTTGTGGTGCAAGAGATCTTGTCGTCCTACTTTTTTGACGAGCACCGCTGCGTCCTCGACGTCGGGGCGGGCAAGGGCCGTTTTGTCAGTGAGTTGGCTGCGCACGCCCCTCACCTGACGTTCAAGATGTTCGATTTGCCCCCTGTGTTGGCGCTGGCCCGTGAAGGCCTGCAAGCCAAAGGCTTGGGCGATCGCGTGGCCTTGCACCCCGGCAGTTTTCTGGACGACCCCTTGCCCGAAGGGGCCGACCTCATCACCTTGGTGCGCGTGGCGCACGACCACCCCGATGCGGTGGTGCGGCAAATTTTGCAAAAGGCCTTTGCGGCATTGCCTTTGGGCGGCGTCTTGTTGCTCGCCGAACCCATGGCGCAACCCGACGAAGAAGCAGGGCAGCCCGAGGCCTCGGTCGATGCTTATTTCCACTTTTATCTGCTGGCCATGGGTGCAGGGCGGCTGCGCACGCCGCAAGAGCTGCAAACCATGATGCAAGAGGCCGGTTTCACCCACATCGAGCAGGTTCCCAATGCCATGCCGATCCACGCACGCATCCTTGTGGGGCGTAAATCTCAGTGTTTACCCTTAATTCATCAAGATAGTGTCAGTTAACATTGACATATCTTGATGTAAGACAAAAAATACAACCATGAAATCCCAAGCCGTCGTTTTCAACAGCCCCAAGCAACTGAGCTTGCAGGCGCTGGATTTGCCCTCGCTGCAAGCGGGACAGATCGAAGTGGCCGTGGAGTTCAGTGGCATCAGCACCGGCACAGAGCGCATGCTCTGGGACGGCAGCATGCCCCCCTTCCCAGGCATGGGTTACCCCTTGGTGCCCGGTTACGAGACGGTGGGCCGTGTGGTCCGCAGCGCCTCAGACAAGGGTGTGCAAGTGGGGCAACGCGTGTTTGTGCCGGGTGCCAACTGTTTCACGGGCGTCAAAAGCCTGTTCGGTGGTGCGGCCTCGCATTTGATGGTCACCGAGCAAAAAGTGGTGCCTGTTGCGGATCATTTGGGTGCGCAAGCCGTGCTGCTGGCGCTGGCCGCCACGGCTTACCACGCCGTTTCAGGTGGTGGTCAACAAGCGCCATTTGAGGCACCTGAACTCATCATTGGCCACGGTGTCATGGGCCGCCTGCTGGCGCGCCTCACGGTGGCTGCTGGCTTGCCTGCCCCGACCGTGTGGGAAACCCAGACCGACCGATTCTCGGGGGCAGAGGGCTACACCGTCATGCAGCCGCAAGACGACCCACGCCGTGACTACAACACCATCTATGACGTGAGCGGCGACGGCAGCCTGCTCGACAGCCTGATCCAACGCCTGCGCCCCGGTGGCGAGTTGGTGTTGGCCGGTTTTTACAAACAAGATTTGAAATTCGCCTACGCCCCGGCCTTCATGCGCGAAGCACGCATGCGCATCGCCGCCGAGTGGAAGCGCCCCGACCTGTTGGCCGTCAACGAACTGGTGCACACCGGTCGCTTGTCGCTCGACGGTTTGATCACCCATACCCAGCCATCGACACAAGCTGGTTCAGCCTACGAGACAGCCTTCGGAGATGCGAGCTGTCTCAAGATGATCCTTGATTGGAGTGCCAACGCATGACTACCGACACCACTGTTCAGCCCATTAAATTTGTTGAAGTGTTGCGCCGCGAGGCCGACGTCGAACCCGACGCCGTCAGCACCAGCGAAGTGACCAAAGAAACCCAGATCATTGCCATTTATGGCAAAGGCGGTATTGGCAAAAGCTTCACGCTGGCCAACCTGTCTTACATGATGGCCCAGCAAGGCAAAAAAGTGCTGCTGATCGGCTGCGACCCCAAGAGCGACACCACCAGCTTGCTGTTTGGTGGCAAGGCTTGCCCCACCATCATCGAGACCTCCTCGCGCCTCAAGCTCTCTGGCCAGGCCGTGAGCATTGGCGATGTGTGCTTCAAGCGCGATGGCGTGTTCGCCATGGAACTCGGTGGCCCAGAAGTCGGTCGCGGTTGCGGCGGCCGGGGCATCATCCACGGCTTTGAAACCCTCGAAAAACTCGGTTTCCACGACTGGGGTTTTGACTATGTGCTGCTCGACTTTTTGGGCGACGTGGTGTGCGGCGGTTTCGGCCTGCCGATCGCCCGTGACATGTGCCAAAAAGTCATCGTGGTCGCCAGCAACGACTTGCAGTCGCTGTATGTGGCCAACAACGTGTGCAGCGCGGTCGAATACTTCCGCAAGCTCGGCGGCAACGTGGGCGTGGCCGGCATGGTCATCAACAAGGACGACGGTACAGGCGAGGCCCAGGCTTTTGCCACCAACGCCGGCATCCCCGTGCTGGCCGCGATCCCTGCCAACGAAGACATCCGCCGCAAGAGCGCCAGCTACGAAATCATTGGCCGTCCTGATGGCGAGTGGGGCCCGTTGTTCGCCGAATTGGCCAAGAACGTGGCCGAGGCACCGCCCCAGCGCCCCAAGCCCCAGACCCAAGACCAATTGCTGGGCCTGTTCAGCGCCGACGTGGTCGGTCGCAACGTGGTGCTCGAGCCCGCCACCGTGTTCGACATGGTGGGCAAGCACGAAGACATCAAACCCTCGCTGGAAGTCGTCTACGACGCGGCTTGAGCCTTGTTGCACCCCCCCGCTGAAAAACACGCTGACACATCCAGGACACGGCCATGACACGCACCATCCCGATTCACCCCAGCCCCAAAGCTGCTGATCCTGCCAACCCGGCGGGGCTGCAAGGCGACGGCATGGGTTGCCACGCTGGGACAGAGGCCATGGTGGCCGCAGCCAAAGAAGCGGGCAAGTCCGAGGTGCTCGACCAATACGCCCGCGACTACCCGCGCCAGCCCGATGCCGGACCACACGACCAGCCGCAAAGCATGTGCCCGGCGTTTGGTTCGCTGCGCGTGGGTTTGCGCATGAAACGCACGGCCACGATTTTGTCGGGTTCGGCCTGCTGCGTGTATGGCCTGACCTTCACTTCGCACTTTTACGGTGCGCGTCGCAGCGTGGGCTATGTGCCCTTCAACTCCGAGTCGCTGGTCACGGGCAAGTTGTTCGAAGACATCCGCGATGCGGTGCACGCCGAGGCTGACCCTGAGCAGGTGGACACCATCGTCATCATCAACCTGTGCGTACCCACCGCCAGTGGTGTGCCGCTCCAGCTCTTGCCCAAAGAGATCAATGGCGTGCGCATCATCGGCATCGACGTGCCCGGTTTTGGCGTACCCACCCATGCCGAAGCCAAGGACGTGCTGGCCGGTGCGATGCTCAAATACGCCCGCGAAGAAATCATGAGTGGCCCGGTGGCCGCGCCCCGTGCCGGTCGTGGCGACTTGCCCACGGTGGCCCTGCTCGGCGAGATGTTCCCGGCCGATCCGGTCATCATCGGCCAGATGCTCGCCCCCATGGGCCTGGCCGCAGGCCCCGTGGTGCCCACCCGCGAATGGCGCGAGTTGTACGCCGCGCTCGACTGCTCGGTGGCTGCCGCCATCCACCCGTTTTACACCGCCAGCGTGCGCGAATTCAAAGCGGCGGGTCGCCCCGTGGTGGGTTCGGCCCCTGTAGGTTTGGAGGGCACACAAGACTGGTTGCAAAACATCGGCCAGGCGGCAGGCATCGCGCAGGCGCAAATCGATGTGGCGCGCAACCAAGCCCTCGCGCAAATGCGCGGTTTGTTGATGCAAAAGCCGATTTCGGGCCGCATCACCCTGAGTGGCTACGAAGGCTCTGAGTTGTTGGTCGGCCGCTTGCTCATCGAATGCGGTGCCGATGTGCGCTATGTGGGCTCAGCGTGCCCCGCCACCGAGTGGAACGCACACGACATCGAGTGGCTCAAAGCCAAAGGCGTGCAGGTGCAAATGCGCGCCTCGCTCGAGCAAGACCTCAATGCCATGTACGAGTACCGGCCGCAGTTGGCC
The DNA here is from genome assembly GCF_000293865.2 of Limnohabitans sp. Rim28. Classification (GTDB taxonomy): domain Bacteria; phylum Pseudomonadota; class Gammaproteobacteria; order Burkholderiales; family Burkholderiaceae_C; genus Limnohabitans_A. The sequence continues at coordinate 205,468 of NZ_ALKN02000003.1, forward strand.
ATTGGCACCACACCGGTGGTGCAGATCGCCAAACAAAACAGCGTGCCTTCGCTGTACTTCACCAACCTGATTTCGGCCAGGCCCCTGATGGGTGTGGCCGGCGCGGGTTCGCTGGTGCAGGTGGTGCAAGCGGCCATGGGCAACCAGGCCCGCTTTGACGCCATGAAGGATTTCTTTGGCGATGTAGGGGCAGGCCACGCCGCAGGCGTGTGGGAGTCCGTACCCAAAGACCGCCCCGAGTTCAAGGCTGAAACGCGCCGCCAAATTGAAAAGCTCTTGAAAAAGCGCAAAGCCGAGGAGATGGGCTCATGAACCAAGTGTCTCCACCCCCCAGCTCGGTGGCCAAGCCCAAATCGCCCCTCATCTTGGACCACGACCGCGCAGGCGGTTACTGGGGTGCGGTGTACGTGTTCACCGCCATCAAGGGCTTGCAAGTCGTGATCGACGGCCCTGTGGGTTGCGAAAACCTGCCCGTGACCTCTGTGCTGCACTACACCGACGCATTGCCCCCACACGAGTTGCCCATTGTGGTGACGGGCTTGGCTGAAGAACAGCTGGGTCGCGAAGGCACCGAAGGCGCCATGAAGCGTGCCCATGCCACCCTGGACCCCGAACTTCCTGCCGTGGTGGTGACCGGCTCGATCGCCGAGATGATCGGTGGTGGCGTGACGCCCGAAGGCACCAACATCGCGCGCTTTTTACCGCGCACCATCGACGAAGACCAGTGGCAATGCGCCAACCGCGCCATGTATTGGCTCTGGAGCGAATACGGTCTGCGCAAAGTGCCTGCGCGCAAACCCTTTGAAGAACGCCCCGTGGGCGAAAAGCCCCGCGTCAACATCATCGGCCCATGCTACGGCACCTTCAACAGTGCCAGCGACCTGGCCGAAATCCGCCGCTTGGTGCAAGGCATCGGGGCCGAGGTCAACATGGTGTTCCCGCTGGGCAGCCACCTGGCCGATGTGTCACGCTTGGTGGAAGCCGATGTGAACATTTGCATGTACCGCGAGTTCGGCCGCATGTTGTGTGAGGCGCTGGAGCGCCCCTACCTGCAAGCGCCCATCGGGCTGCACAGCACCACCCACTTTCTGCGCAAGCTGGGCGAGTTGCTGCACCTGGACCCTGAGCCTTTCATTGAGCGCGAAAAGCACACCACCCTCAAGCCCATGTGGGACCTGTGGCGCTCGGTCACGCAAGATTTCTTTGCCACCGCGAGCTTTGCGGTGGTGGCAGGCGAGACTTATTCGCGGGGCCTGAAAAACTTCCTTGAAAAAGAAATGGGCTTGCCCTGTCGCTTCAGCGTGTCGCGCACTGCAGGCAACAAAACAGACAACGCCAGTGTGCGTGATTTGGTCAAAACCCAAACGCCATTGATCATGTTTGGCAGTTACAACGAACGCATGTACCTGAGCGAGATTTCGGGCGGCAGTCCGATGCGCGCGGCTTTCATTCCCGCATCGTTTCCGGGCGCCATCATCCGCCGCCACACTGGGACCCCCTTCATGGGTTACAGCGGCGCGAGCTACCTGATTCAAGAGGTGTGCAACGCGTTGTTTGATGCGCTGTTCCACATCCTGCCCTTGGGCACCGACATGGACAAGGCCCCGGCCACACAAGCGCGTGGCGTGGCGCCCCCCAACGCCAGTTGGCAAGACCAGGCTCAGCAACGCCTGCGCGATGTGGTGCAAAGCCAACCGGTGTTGGTGCAGATCTCTGCGGCCAAACGCTTGCGCGATCAAGCCGAGCAGCTGTCGCAAGCGCAAGGCCAAAACGAGGTGACTGAAGCCCATGTGAACGCGGCCAGCCGCGAACTGGGCTTGGGGGTAGCGGCATGAGCCACACCCGGATCAACACAACAGCAGGGGCCGACATGTTCGGTGCCTTGACCCCGATGTCGTGGCCTTTGGCTGCGGATGCCCATCTGCGCGGGCTGTGCGCAACCCGGGTCGCAAGGCCTCTTTAGAAGGAGCAAAACATGTCCACCAAGACATCAATATCCGGACTCACCGATGAGGAAGCCCAGGAGTTCCACCACTACTGGATGCAGGGCACCGTAGGCTTCACAGCAGTTGCTGTGTTGGCCCACATCCTGGTCTGGGCGTGGCGTCCCTGGTTCTGATTCAGAGCCTGATTTTTCAACCATAGATTGACGGAGTCACGGTCATGCAAAACACCACCCACCTCAACGAGACCCATTCGCGTGCGGATGAGTCTCCTGCTTACTGGTCCATTTTCCTCATCGGATTCGGATGCCTGTTTGTGGTCGTCGTTCTGGCCAAACTGGTCGGCGTTCACTGGCGGGATTTGTTGCCCGGTGCTGAAGATGCCAAGAGCATGAGTCAGGGGGTCAAAGCTGCTGTGTACACCTTCATGTCCCACATCATTTAGGAGATTCACCATGTGGAGAATTTGGCGACTTTACGACCCTTTGCGTGCCATGGTGCTGCAGGGTATTTTCTTGTTTGGCCTGGCCGCGATGATTCACCTCATCTTGCTCAGCACCAACAAATTCAACTGGCTCGACGGCGCGAAAAAACCCGTAGCAGCATCGGCGCAAAACTCGCCGCTGCCCGCTGCTGTGGCTTCGCTCCCAGCGCCCAAGTCCTGATCCAGGACTTGCCGTCCAGGTGCTGCCATTGAACCCCGCTCAATGCAGCACCTGTTCATCCACTGAAAGCAGGAGGACCCAACCATGGCCATGCTGAATTTTGAGAAAAAGTACCGTGTTCGCGGTGGTACCCTGCTGGGTGGTGATTTGTTCGACTTTTGGGTCGGCCCGTTTTACGTCGGATTTTTCGGCGTCACAACCCTCTTCTTTTCGTTCCTGGGCACGGCGCTCATTTTGTGGGGAGCCTCACAAGGCCCGACCTGGAACCTTTGGCAAATCAGCATCGCACCGCCTGATTTGTCGTACGGCCTGCGCTTTGCACCCCTGATGGAAGGCGGCCTGTGGCAGCTCATCACGGTGTGTGCCCTGGGCGCCTTTGGCTCGTGGATGATGCGCGAGGTCGAGATCTGCCGCAAGCTGGGCATGGGCTTTCATGTGCCCGTGGCTTTTGGTGTGGCGATCTCTGCGTACTTCACTTTGGTGGTGATCCGTCCTGTGCTCATGGGTGCATGGGGTCACGGTTTCCCGTACGGCATCTACAGCCACTTGGACTGGGTCTCCAACGTGGGCTACCAGTACCTGCACTTTCACTACAACCCGGCGCACATGATCGCCGTGAGTTTCTTCTTCGCCAGCGTGTTTGCATTGTCCTTGCACGGTGGTTTGATTTTGTCTTCCACCAACCCCGCACCGGGCACCGTGGTCAAGACACCCGAGCACGAAGACACCTTCTTCCGCGACATCATCGGCTACTCGATTGGCACCTTGGGCATCCACCGTTTGGGTTTGTTCTTGGCCTTGGCCGCCGTGCTGTTCAGCGCCCTGTGCATCGTGCTCAGCGGCCCCTTCTGGAGCCGTGGCTGGCCCGAGTGGTGGAGCTGGTGGCTGAACATGCCGATCTGGTCACAGTGGCCCGTCTGAGACGGTCTGAACACACACAGACTGAATCCAAAGAATTGAGGAGTTAAGCAAATGGCCGACTATCAAAACCTGTTCACCACGGTGCAAGCTGTGGGTCCGGTACACCAAGGGGTGCCACTCGGACCCGGCAACAGCCCTCGCACGGGGCAGCCCCTGATCAACTACTGGGTGGGCAAGCTGGGCAATGCGCAGCTGGGTCCGATTTACTTGGGCGGTTTGGGCCTGATCTCGCTGATCCTGGGCCTGATCGCCTTCACCCTGATTGGCATGAACATGCTGGCTTCGGTCAATTACGACCCGATTCAGTTTGTGCGCCAACTGTTTTGGCTCTCACTGGAGCCACCTGCACCCAGTTACGGCCTGAGCATGCCGCCCCTCAACCAAGGCGGCTGGTTTCTGATTGTCGGCCTGTTCCTCACCGCATCGGTGTTGTTCTGGTGGGCCCGCACCTACCGCCGCGCGGTGGAGTTGGGCATGGGCACGCACATCGCCTGGGCTTTCGCTGCAGCCATTTGGTTGTTCCTGGTGCTCGGTTTGTTCCGCCCCATCTTGATGGGTTCATGGGGTGAGGCTGTGCCTTACGGCATCTTCTCTCACCTGGACTGGACGGCAGCTTTCTCGCTGCGCTACGGCAACCTGTTCTACAACCCCTTCCACGCTTTGTCCATCGTGTTCTTGTACGGCTCAGCCCTGTTGTTTGCCATGCACGGTGCCACGATTTTGGCGGTGACCCGTTTCGGTGGTGAGCGCGAGATCGAGCAAATCACCGATCGCGGCACGGCCTCAGAGCGCGCCGCGTTGTTCTGGCGCTGGACCATGGGCTTCAACGCCACGATGGAATCGATTCACCGCTGGGCTTGGTGGTTTGCGGTGCTGTGCCCCATTACAGGCGGCATTGGCATCTTGCTCACCGGCACGGTGGTGGACAACTGGTACCTGTGGGCCATCAAACATGGTGTGGCACCGCCATACCCCGAAATTTTCCCAGGGATGGTTGACCCTGCGCTGAGCACTGGAGCCAAGCCATGAACATGACTATTTCTTCCACAACAGGCTGGACCGGCCGCATGGTCAAAGCTTTGGGACTGACACTGGCGGGTTTGGTGTTGGCGGGCTGTGAGCGCCCGATTCCCGAATCCGTACAAAGCGGCTACCGGGGCACCGGTATGGCGCAGATCTACAACGCCCGCTTGCTCGAGGTCAAAACCGACCTCAACCAACCGCCCGCAGTCATTCCATCACCTGGATCGGAAGGCCCCAAGGCTTCGCAGGTTTACAAAAACGTCAAGGTGCTGGGCAACTTGAGTGTGGGTGAGTTCAACCGGCTCATGGTCTCGATGACCAGCTGGGTGGCCCCCAACGAAGGCTGCGCCTACTGCCACGCCTTGCCCAACTTTGAAGACGACAGCAAGTACACCAAAGTGGTGGCCCGTCGCATGGTCGAGATGACGCAACACATCAACTCGGATTGGCAGCCGCACGTCGCCCAAACCGGGGTGACTTGCTACACCTGCCACCGTGGCGAGCCTGTGCCCAATGCCATCTGGTTCAAAGCCAACCACCAGCCTTATGGCTCCAACTTCATGGGTGACAAGGCGGGCCAAAACGAGCCTTCTCCAGTGGTCAATTTGTCCTCTTTGCCCAACGATCCGTTCACACCGTTTTTGCTGGGCAATGAAAACATCCGTCTGAATGGTCCGACAGCGCTGCCATCGGGCAACCGCCAGTCGATCAAGCAGGGCGAGTGGACGTATGGCTTGATGACCCACATGTCGACCGCATTGGGTGTCAATTGCACCTATTGCCACAACACGCAGTCGTTCCAGAACTGGGAAATCAGTCCCCCACAACGCACGACGGCTTGGCATGGGATCCGCATGGCGCGTGACCTGAACCTGACCTATATGGAGCCTTTGACCGAGGTGTTCCCGGCGCACCGAAAGGGGCCTTTGGGTGACGTGGCCAAGATGAACTGCGCGACTTGCCACCAAGGTGCTTACAAGCCACTGAATGGCGCACCGATGGCCAAGGACTTCCCTGAGTTGCTCAAACCCGCATTGGCTGCTGCCAAAGTGGCGGCCAAGTAGTCTCAGCAGCGCCATACCGGACACCCGTCATGGAAGCCAGCACCTCACTTCATGACCCACTGTCCGGTGTGGTGGTGGTGCTGTTGGCCGACTTTTTGCGGCAGCACCAAGGATGGGGTTGGTTGCGCTTGGTCGCCGGTGCGACGCCCTACAAAGAAGTGCCCGGCCTGACCATGATCAAGGTCATGGGCAGTGGTCACGGCGGGGGTTTTAGCCTCAGGCCCAGTGCCACGCACCAAGGCCTGATCTGCAACTTCAGCCACCTCGATTTGGCACTGCGGTTTTTGGACAGTCCGGCCGTGCAGGCTTACCGCAGTCGCGCCCGTGAGTGGTGGACTGGCGTGATGTCGGTGCAATCGGCCAGGGGCCATTGGGACAAGCAAGCTTGGCAATCCACCAGTCCAGAGGCTTTGGGCCAGCACACAGGCAGCGAAGAAGCCCAGCGTGCCCCTTTTGCGGTGCTGACACGGGCGAGCATTGTGCCCACCAAGGCCATGGCGTTTTGGCGCTATGCACCCGCTGCACAAGCCGATTTGTCGCAAGCCCCAGGTTGCTTGTTGGCCATGGGTTTGGGGGAGGCCCCTTTGGTGCGTCAATGCACTTTCAGCCTTTGGAAAGACACGGGCAGCATGCTGCAGTACGCCCAGCAGGGGGCGCATCAAGTGGCCAGTGCGGCCGCTTACAAACACCAGTTTTTCTCGGAATCTCTTTTTGTTCGCATGCAGGTTTTGCAAATGGCGGGCGTCTGGATGGGCCGCAGTTATGAACCGCAGGTGCTCAAACTCTCGGCCGCTCCCCCTGTCGATTTGAAGGCGTCGGCCTTGGAGCCCAGCCATGTCTGAGCAACGGGTGGTCATCGTCGGTGCCGGTATGGGCGGCTTGTCCAGTGCCATTGCCCTGGCTTACCAAGGTTTGCATGTCACCGTGGTGGAGGCTGCTGATGCCCCCGGTGGCAAGGTGCACAGCCGCGAAGTCAATGGCGCCCACATTGACAGCGGCCCCACCGTGTTCACCATGCGCTGGGTGTTCGACGCCTTGCTGCGCAGTGTGGGCACGAGCGTCGAGTCTGAGATGCGCATCAAGCCGCTGCAGGTCCTGGCACGCCACTTTTGGCCCGATGGCAGCCAACTCGATTTGTCGGCTGACGCGCGCGAGAGCGAAGCGGCCATTGCCGCATGGTCAAGTGGCGACGAGGCCCGCCGTTTCCGAGATTTTTGCAAAACCACGCGCCAGCTTTACGCCACGCTGGAAGGCCCCATGATCCGCGCCCAGCGCCCCAGCATGGGCGGTTTCATGGGCGACTTGGGGTTCAAAGGCTTGGGTGTTCTGGCCCAACTCGGTCCCATGCGCAGCCTGTGGCAGCAACTGGGCCAACAATTTTCCGATCCGCGTTTGCGTCAATTGTTTGCACGCTACGCCACCTATTGCGGCTCATCGCCCTGGGAGTCGCCAGCGACCTTGATGCTGATTGCGCAAGTGGAGATGGACGGCGTTTGGTCGGTGGAGGGTGGCATGCATGGCATGGCCCAAGCGCTGGCCCGTGTCGCCCGACGTCACGGTGCGGTGTTCCGCTACCAAAGCACTTGTCAGCGCATCGAACAGCGCCAGGGCAGGGTGTCGGGTGTGCACTTGCAGTCGGGTGAGTTTTTGCCTGCAGACCGTGTGATTTTCAATGGCGATGCCGGTGCTTTGCGCCAAGGTCTCTTGGGTGAAGATGTCCGCAGGGCTGTCCCTCGGGACGCCCCGCCGCGTTCTTTGTCGGCGCTGACATGGTCCATGCACACCCCCACTGAGGGCGTCAAGCTGGACCGCCACAACGTGTTTTTTCAAAGCACCTACGCCAGCGAGTTCGAGGACATCTTCGAACGCCAGCGCCTGCCGCACAGCCCCACGGTCTATGTGTGCGCGCAAGACCGGCCCGCGCAGCTGGCGCCCGGCCTGGCCGAGCGTATTTTTTGTTTGGTCAACGCCCCCGCCTGCGGTGATGGCAACGGCATCACCGAGGAGGCCATTGAACAATGCCAAACCCGCACCTTTCAGCACCTTCAGCAGCTGGGTCTGTCACTGCAGCCCACGCCGGCCAACAGCCTTCGGACGACACCGCAGGATTTCCATCGGCGTTTTCCGGCGAGCGGGGGGGCGCTGTACGGGCAGGCGACGCACGGCTGGACCAGCATCTTCAGCAGACCTGGCTCCACCACACCCCTGCAGGGCCTGTATCTGGCGGGGGGCAGCGTGCATCCGGGGCCGGGCGTGCCGATGGCAGCCTTGTCCGGGCAACGGGCGGCCGAGGCTGTGATGGCGAGCCTCGCTTCAACCAAAACGTTCCAGACGGGGGCTACCTTTGGTGGTATGTCGACGCCATGAGTGACGACGGTCAACACGGCATCACCCTCATTGCCTTTGTCGGCAGTGTGTTTTCGCCTTACTACGCCTGGGCGCGTCGACGTGGCCGGGCCAATCCCGACAACCACTGCGCCCTGAATGTGGCCATCTACAGCAAAGGCCAAGGCCGTTGGGCCATGACAGAGCGGGGTAAACGCCACTGTTCGCGCACCGAGCGCCAGTTCACGATCGGTCCCAGTCAAATGAGCTGGGACGGTGATTGCCTGAACATTGACATCGACGAAGTCTGTGTGCCCATTCCGCGACGCATTCGGGGCCGCATCAAATTGTGGCCTCAGCAGTTGTTTGCCTATTCGACACCGCTGGACGTGGGTGGTCGCCACCGCTGGGGGCCTTTGGCGCCATCCTCTCGCATCGAGGTCAATTTGAGTGCCCCCGATCTGAAGTGGCAAGGCCATGCTTATCTGGACTCCAACGAGGGCGATGAACCTGTAGAGCAGGGCTTTCACACTTGGGATTGGTCACGTGCCCGCATGCGCGATGGCAGCACGGTGGTGTTCTACGACATGCAAGCACCTGGCACCGAAGACCGTGTGCTGTCGCTGCGTTTTAGCCCCAAGGGCACGGTCGAGCCCATGGCCACGCCGCCCGTGCAGAACTTGTCCAAGACCGGTTGGCGCATCGATCGCCGCATGCGCAGCACGCAAGCCGTGCGCGTGCACGAACAACTCGAAGACACGCCGTTTTACCAGCGTGCCTTGCTGCAATTTGATCACGCGGGTGAGCCTTTGCTTGCCTTCCACGAAACCCTGTCGGTGCCACGTTTGGTGTCACCGGTGGTTCAAGCCATGCTGCCCTTTCGCATGCCAAGGCGGGCTTGAGATGAACACCCTTGAACGTGATGTCAAGGCAACCCCATTCCTGGCCGTGGTGGCCAAGAATAGCCCTCGTGCGGGCCGTGCACGTCTTCTGCAAGGAGAAAACTATGTCTAACTCAGACAAAGTCTGGCCAACGGGACTGACCCAGGCCGAATCGGAAGAGATTCACCGTAATCTCATCCAGGGTACGCAGATTTTCGGCATGATTGCCGCATTTGCTCACCTGTTGGCCTACATCTATTCACCCTGGCTCAAGTAAAGGGGACAACTCATGATCTATTCGAAAATGTGGTTGGTGGTGAAACCTTCTGTGGGCATTCCAGTGTTCATTGCGGCCGTGGCAATTGCCTCGTTCAGCGTGCACCTGGCTTTGACCATGAACACCACGTGGGTGAAGGGCTTCCTCAATGGCGGCGCCAAAGTCGTTGCAACCGCTCCGGCGGATGCTGCGGCGAAAAAGTAAGGGGCTTGCCCCGCCGAAAGGCCAGGCGCGCGAGCGCCTGGTCCTTCCTTTATGAACAAAACCAACACATCGTGGACGCAATCGCTGGCCAATTTGGGGCCACGCTTTTTGCCTTTTGCCGACGCCGCCAGTGAAGATTTGCCACTGTCGCGTTTGCTGCGTCTGTCGCTGTTTCAAATTTCTGTGGGCATGGCCATGGTCATGCTCGTGGGCACCCTCAACCGCGTGATGATTGTGGAGCTCAAAGTCTCCGCCACGCTGGTGTCCTTCATGGTGGCGCTGCCCCTGCTCATTGCCCCCTTGCGTGCGCTGATCGGCTTTCGCTCTGACAACCACCGCTCGCAGCTGGGTTGGCGCCGGGTGCCCTATATATGGATGGGCAGCTTGCTGCAGTTTGGTGGGTTCTCCATCATGCCTTTTGCCCTCTTGGTCCTGGCGGGTGCGGGTCAGTCCAGCCAGGCCCCGGCGTGGGTGGGCCAAGTGGGTGCGGCAGGGGCCTTCCTTTTGGTGGGCCTGGGCATGCACACCGTACAAACCGCCGGTCTGGCGCTGGCCACCGACTTGGCCCCGCCAGAGCGTCAACCCCAAGTGGTGGGCCTGATGTACGTCATGCAACTGATCGGCATGATTGGCAGCGCCTTGATGCTGGGCTATTTGCTGCACGACTACAGTCCCGGCCAACTCATTCGTGTGGTGCAGGCTGTGGCGGTGACCACACTGGTCTTGAACGTGATCGCGCTGTGGAAGCAAGAGCCGCGCAGCCGCTTGCGCAAACCTGGCACGCCCATCGAGCACACCTTCGCCCAAGCCTGGCAGTTGTTTTGCCAAGGCCCCAACACCGTCCGGCGATTGCTCGCGGTGGGCCTGGGCACCATGGCCTTCACCATGGAAGATGTGTTGCTCGAACCTTATGGCGGTGAGATTTTGCACATGAGCGTGTCCAGCACCACCTTGCTGTCGGCCACGCTGGCCTTGGGCGGTTTGCTGGGATTTGCCTGGGCCTCTCGTGTGTTGGGACGGGGAGGCGATGCCTACCGCATGTCGGGTTGGGGTGCTTGGATCGGCTTGCCGGCTTTTGTGGCTGTCATCGGCGCGGCCCCCTTGGCCTCTCCCACGGTGTTTGTGTTGGGCATCTTTTTGATTGGCTTGGGTGGCGGCTTGTTCGCGCACGGCACCCTCACAGCCAGCATGCAGTTGGCGCCACCCGGTCAGGTCGGTTTGGCCATGGGGGCTTGGGGCGCCGTGCAAGCGACGGCCGCGGGCGTGGGCATGGCCATTGGCGGCATCGTGCGCGACGCCGTGGCCATGGTCAGCAGCCCGGTCATGGGTTACTCGGCGGTGTACCTGATTGAAATCGTGTTGCTGGCGCTGACCTTGTGGGCGATGGGACCTTTGATGCGCTCTGCTGTGCGACCCCAACCCAACTCTGCATAATCAACTTCTTTTCAATCCCTCACCTCGACCCACCACCCAAGGACTCACCATGGAAATCAAACACATCCTCATCATCATGTTCGCGGTTTTCTGCCTGTTCATGCTGGCCAACTGGTTCAACCGCCCCCGCAAGTAAACCCCGCCTCGGTCACGGGGTGATTCCCCCAAAAAAAAGCCACCTTGCGGTGGCTTTTTTGTGGGCGACTGAATCGGTTCAGTTGCGCGTGTCGCGGTAACCGCTGCCATAGCCGGTGCTCGGCTCTTTGGGCTTGGAGATGTTCACCACGATCGAGCGACCGCTGACCGACATGCCGTTCAGGCCGGTGATAGCGGCTTGGGCTTCTTCGGCGCTGGACATTTCCACAAAGGCGAAACCTTTGGAGCGGCCAGTGTCGCGGTCCATCATGACTTTGGCCGACAAGACGCCGCCAAATTCAGAAAAGTTTTGACGCAAGCTGGCGTCGTCGATGGTGTAGGGCAAGTTGCCCACGTAAATTTTGCTGCTCATGGTTGAGCCTTTCAGAGAGGTGGCGTGGCGGTTTCAAAACGAAGCCGACATGCAGGAAAAAGCGGATTCTTGGCAGATGCCCAGAAGCCGCAGGGAAACGCGCCGGAGACCTTGAGGCCTTAGCGCATTTGTTCGGGGCAGGGGCTGTTTTGCAGCCAGTCGCGCGTGGTGTCGAGGACACGGCGCGCAGCATGTTGGGTGAAAGCACAAGCCGAGCGATGCTGGGCGGCTGTCAGGTCCAGGCCTTGCAGAGCAGGGCGGGCCTGGCGCAAAGCCCTGGCAGTTGTGGTTCGGCCAAGGCCGGTGCAAAAAGGGTGTGTCGAGGGCGAAGCGACCGGGGAGCCCGTGCGGGTGTTTATCGGGGAGATCAAAATCAATTGGATCGCAAACCATCCAGGGGCTTGCGCAGAGCTGTGAGAAAAATGCCGAGGCCTGCAGCTCAACAGGAGACGGTGTTCGAAGTCAATCGATGCCAATGCAGACGCCTTGTGAGCCTTCTGCGTGTTGTTCATGCGGGTGGTGCAGAACAAACGGTGACTATATTCCAAAATGAAATAAAAGTCAAATTTTTTATTTCAATCAGTTTGAAGGAGGTTGGAGCATCTCCAACTGTTGACAGCACACGCATGCGGTGGGCGCTTCAAAGCGCGAAAGAATTCGACAGGGGGAATTGTGCCGTTTTGGCTCACCCATGGCCCTTGGGTGGCACCTGCGAAAAGGCTTCGGGCAGGCCCACCCATGGGGCGTAAAAACCATCATGGGCTGTCGGCCCAGCGATGACTTGCTGCTGCTGCAGCAAGACCTCCCAACCGGCTTGGGCGCTGTCGATCAGGGGCAGCGTGCAGTGGTCTTGCAGCAACCGGGCGTAACCGGCAAGACCTGCGCCACCCAAAATGATGCTGGACACGCCAGTCTGCGCCGCGTTTTGGCAAGCTTGTCCGAGGCAGCGAAGTGCCATGTCTGGGTCGGCCTGCAGCGCTGCTCCGGTGGGGGCCACGGTTTCAATGTGCCGCAGCAAGTCACCATAACCCAGCCCGTTGGCCAGCCGCTGCAGCATGGGCTTCCAGCGTTCGCCGCCAGTGACGATGGCAAAGGGCCCAAGCGCAGCGGCCTGAATGAAAGAGGCTTCGGCCAGGCCGGTGACCGGACAAGCACTGACCTCGCGCAGGGCGAACAAACCCGGGTCGCCAAAGCAGCCAATCAGCACGCCGTTCAAGGGCGCCTGTGGCGAACCCCGTTCCGTGGTCCACACATCCAGGCAAGCATGAGCCGCCACCGCATGGCTGGCTTCACAGGCAATGTAGGGCGCGCCAAATCGGGCCGTCTGCACTCGCAGCTGAACGTTCAAAGGCAGCAGCGGTTGTAAGACCTCCTGCAGACGTTGGGTGGTCAAGGGGTTGGTGTTGGGGTTGATCAACAAAAAACGGCGTTGTGCGGTGGTGTCCATGGTGCATATTCCTTTTCACTGCCCGTGCGCAGGGTTGGCGGCCTTTGGGTGTGGTGTCCGCAAAGGCTCGGGGTCAAACCATTCACCCTGCCTGAAGTCCGTATGCCAGGGGTATGGGGCCGATGGATGATGGGTCATGGTGCTGGCGTTTGGACGATGGAAGCGGGTTTCATTGCATACAAAGAAAACACCAAATTGGGGTGTGACTCCATAGGTGCAAACCAGAATGGTGCCAGAAAACACCATTTTTGTGCTTTATTTTCACAGCTAAATGGACCTTTGAATGCTTTGGCTTCATTCGACAGACGGATGGTTTGACCGTCATAACGGGCACGGCGATTGCATACAAAAAGTGCTTGCCAGACTTTTGAAGCTTATGTTAGTTTACGGGACCGATCTGTTGGTTCCTTAGGTCTGGTGCTCAATTTTTCAACGCACTTTTTTCTGGAGTCTTGATGATGAAGCGGTCTATCCTTTCCACTCGTTTGCCCACATCTTGGGCGTTCACCATGGCTGTCGGGATGGGGCTCAGCGCCATCTCCATGGCCGTTCAGGCGCAAGAAAAAGTCTTGCGCATTGCCATGACGGCGGCGGACATTCCCCGAACGCTGGGGCAGCCTGACCAAGGCTTTGAGGGCAACCGGTTCACCGGCATCCCGATGTACGACGCCTTGACCCACTGGGACTTGTCCAAAGCCGATGCGCCCAGTGTGGTCGGACCAGGCTTGGCCACCTCATGGACGGTGGGTGCGACCGACAAAACCAAATGGACCTTCAAACTGCGCCCTAACATCAAGTTCCACGATGGCTCGGCGGTCAACGCCGATGCCATTGTTTGGAACGTGCGCAAGGTCTTGGACAAAGACGCCGTCCACTTTGACGCCAGCCAGGTGGGCGTGACCGCTTCGCGCATGCCCACACTGCGCAGCGCTCGAAAAATCGACGACCTGACGGTGGAACTGACCACCAGTGAGCCCGATGCTTTCTTGCCCATCAACTTGACCAATTTGTTCATTGCTTCCCCCAGCCATTGGCAAAAGAAATTTGATGCCGCTGCGGGCGCCACGCCTGCCGACAAATCCAGGGCAGCCTGGACTGCATTTGCCGCAGATGCCTCTGGCTCCGGCCCCTTCAAGATGGCCCGATTCGTGCCGCGTGAGCGTTTGGAAATGGTGGCCAATAAGACCTATTGGGATCCCAAGCGCATGCCCAAGGTCGACCGCGTGGTGCTGGTCCCCATTCCTGAGGCCAATGCCCGCACCGCTGCTTTGCTCGGGGGTCAGGTCGACTGGATCGAGGCCCCCGCCCCCGATGCCATGCCGCAAATTCGCCAGCGTGGTTTCAGGATTGAAAGCAATGCCCAGCCCCATGTCTGGCCTTGGCAGTTGTCCTTTGCAGAAGGCTCACCCTGGTTGGACAGACGGGTACGCCATGCGGCCAACCTGTGTGTTGACCGGGAAGGTCTGAAAACCCTCTTGGGCGGCATGATGGCGGCCCCCAAAGGCACCGTGCCTCCGGGTCACCCTTGGTGGGGCAACCCCAAATTTGACATCAAGTACGACGTGAACGCGGCCAAGGCCTTGATGACGCAAGCGGGCCACAGCGCCGCCAAACCCCTCAAAGTCAAGGTGCAAATTTCGGCGTCGGGTTCAGGCCAGATGCAGCCTTTGCCCATGAACGAGTTTGTTCAGCAGTCGCTCAAACAGTGCTTCTTTGATGTGCAGTTCGACGTGATCGAATGGAACACCTTGTTCACCAACTGGCGTCGTGGCGCCAAAGACCCAACAGCCAACGGTGCTGACGCCATCAACGTGAGTTACTCGGCCATGGACCCCTTCTTTGGCATGGTGCGCTTCACCAGCACAGGCACCTTCCCACCGGTGTCCAACAACTGGGGTTACTTTGGCAACCCAGAGTTTGAAAAGCTGATTGCCGATGCCCGCACACAGTTTGACGACAAGCGGCGCGACGATGCGCTGGCCAGGTTGCACGCGCGCATTGTCGAAGAGGCACCTTTTGTCTGGATCGCCCATGACGTGGGTCCCCGCGCCATGAGCGCCAAAGTCAAAGGCTTCGTGCAACCCCGCAGCTGGTTTGTCGATTTGGCGCCCGTGTCGATGGACTGATGGTCCCGGTGTGGGCCTTCAGGCCCACACCCCAGGGTGCGCAGCCAGGCCATGCTTGGCTGCGCATCGTTTTGATTGCAGTTTTGGAGTGATGGCATGCTCGGCTTTTTGTTGCGGCGTCTGATTTATTCCTTGCCCATCATGTTGGGGGTGGCGCTGGTGTGTTTTGGCTTGGTGCACTTGGCACCGGGTGATCCTCTGGTGTCGATTTTGCCGCCGGACGCATCGGCCGACTTGCAGGCGCAGTTGATCGAGTTGTACGGCTTCAACCGTTCCTATCCTGAGCAATTTGTGACTTGGGTTTGGCGTGCCTTGCAGGGTGATCTGGGGACATCGATTGCCAGCAACCGACCGGTGGCGACCGAGGTCATGACCGCCGTGGGCAACACCCTGCGATTGGCCATGCTGGCCACGTTGATCGGCTTTGTGCTGGGTTGTTTCTTTGGTTTTGTCGCTGGGTACTTCCAGAACTCCTGGCTGGACAAGTTCGCTTCTTTGCTCTCAGTGCTGGGCGTCAGCGTCCCGCACTACTGGCTGGGCATGGTCTTGGTGATTGTGTTTTCTTCGATCCTGATGTGGCTGCCGCCGGGTGGCGCTGGGCCGGGGGGTTCCAGCCAGTGGGTTTGGGACTGGGAGCACGTCAAGCACATGCTCTTGCCTGCCATCACCATGAGCGTGATCCCGATGGGCATCATTGCGCGCACGGTGCGGGCCTTGGTGGCCGACATCTTGGCGCAGGAGTTCATTGTGGGTTTGCGCGCCAAGGGATTGACCAATTTGGGTATTTTTTGGCATGTGGTCAAAAACGCCGCCCCCACGGCCTTGGCGGTGATGGGCTTGCAGCTGGGTTACTTGCTCGGGGGCTCGATCCTGATCGAGACGGTGTTTTCCTGGCCAGGCACGGGCTTCTTGCTGAACTCGGCCATCTTCCAGCGCGACTTGCCTTTGCTGCAAGGCACGATTTTGGTGTTGGCCATGTTTTTTGTGGTGCTCAACCTCATCGTGGATGTGATCCAGACCTTGCTGGACCCTCGCATTGCACGCGCTTGATCACGACCCCAAGGAATTGACATGACTTCATTGAATGGGGCTGCCAGCCCCGTGCTTCCGCTGGTGTATGAGCGCTCTGCCGGTTATTGGGAAACCGTGTGGCGGCGGTTTTTGCGTGACAAAGTGGCCGTGGGTGCCGCTTTGGTGGTGCTGTTGTTGATGGTGCTGGCTGTTTTAGGGCCCTGGCTCGCGCCGATGGACCCCTACCAGTCCGCCATGCTCAAACGCCTCAAGCCGATTGGCTTTGAAGGCCACCCCTTGGGCACCGACGAGTTGGGCCGCGACATGCTCAGCCGCTTGATGGTCGGTGCCAGGTTGTCTTTGTTCATGGGCATCACTCCCGTCATTTGTGCCTTCGTCATCGGCTCCTTGATCGGCATCACCGCCGGTTACATGGGTGGTTGGATCAACAGCGTGATGATGCGGACCATCGACGTTTTTTATGCCTTTCCTTCGGTCTTGTTGGCCATCGCCCTGTCGGGTGCTTTGGGGGCGGGCATCACCAACTCCCTGATTTCCTTGACGATTGTGTTCATACCGCCTTTGGCGCGCGTGGCCGAAAGCGTGACCACGCAAATTCGGGGGCGTGATTTTGTGGAGGCGGCCAGGGCCTCGGGCGCGTCCGCTTTCACCATCGTGCGGGTGCATGTGCTGGGCAATGTGCTGGGGCCGATTTTTGTCTACGCCACCAGTTTGATCGCGGTGTCCATGATCCTGGCCTCGGGGCTGAGCTTTTTGGGCCTGGGGGTCAAACCTCCTGAGCCGGAGTGGGGCTTGATGCTCAACACCTTGCGCACCGCCATTTACACCCAACCCTGGATTGCCGCTTTGCCTGGGACGATGATTTTCATGACATCGATTGCTTTCAACCTTCTGGCCGACGGTTTGCGCTCGGCCATGGAAATCAAACAGTGAGGTCCGAATGACAATGGCCAATGATGAGGCGGGTGGATCCAGCCAGCCGATGCTCTCGGTGCGTGGCTTGGTCAAGCACTTTCCACTCAAGAAAGACTTGTTGGGGCGCAGCGCGGGCGTGGTGCGCGCCGTCGATGGGGTGAGCTTTGATGTGTTCAAGGGCGAGACCCTGGGCGTGGTGGGCGAGTCCGGTTGCGGCAAGTCGACCACGGCGCGTTTGCTCATGCAGCTGATCACGCCCGACCAGGGCGATCTGGTGTTCGACGGCCAGACGGTGGGCAGCAAGTCGCTGCCCTTGAAGGACTATCGCCGTCAGGCCCAAATGGTGTTTCAAGACAGCTACGCGTCCTTGAATCCACGCCTGACCATGGAAGACTCGATCGCATTTGCCCCCATGGTGCACGGACTGCCCGAGCGCGAGGCCATTGACCGGGCGCGTGATTTGCTCGAACGGGTGGGGCTGTCGCCGCAGCGCTTTGCCGAGCGTTACCCCCATGAGTTGTCAGGCGGGCAAAGGCAGCGTGTCAACATTGCCCGGGCTTTGGCTTTGCAGTCGCGTTTGATCATCCTGGACGAGGCGGTCTCTGCCTTGGACAAGTCGGTGGAAGCGCAGGTGCTGAACCTCTTGCTCGACTTGAAAGAGGCGTTTGGCCTGACCTACATCTTCATCAGCCACGACCTGAATGTGGTGCGTTACATGAGCGACCGGGTCATGGTGATGTACCTGGGCCAAGTGGTGGAAGTGGGCGACAGTGAAACCCTGTTCAAGCATGCCGCGCACCCCTACACCCAAGCCTTGCTCTCGTCCATCCCGACGCTGGACCCGGATCGGCGCACCGAAACCCCGCCTTTGGCGGGCGACCCACCCAACCCCATCAACCCACCCAGTGGCTGCCGTTTTCACACCCGTTGTGTGCACGCCCAAGCCATTTGCAGCGACAAGATGCCGGTGCTGGCCCAAGCTCAACATGGCCAGCAAGTGGCCTGCTGGATGCATGTGGCCGGTGCAGCGCACACCGGGGCACCCGCCGTTCAAAGCAGGGTCATCCCCTCGGAGGTCGCAGCATGAAACCAGACACGCCTACCCCCGCATTTGTCGACATCCGTCAACTGCATGTCACCTTCACCGGCGGCAAAAAACCTGTTCAGGCCGTTTCGGGCGTGGACTTGCGCGTGCAGCGCGGCGAAGTGGTCGCCCTGATTGGCGAGTCAGGCTCTGGCAAAAGCGTCACCTTGCGGACCTTGCTGCGTTTGCATGCCGAAAAGAAAACCCAAATCACCGGGCAAATCCGGGTGGGTGATCAGGATGTGCTGTCGCTGTCGCAGGACCAGCTCAGCCGATTCCGTGGACGCGTGGCTTCCATGATTTTTCAGGAGCCCTTGCTGGCGCTGGACCCGGTTTACAGCGTGGGCCAGCAAATCATCGAAACCATTCGCCGGCACGAAGATGTGAGCGAGGACACGGCCAGGCAGCGGGCCTTGGCCTTGTTTGAGCGGGTGCGCATTCCCAGTCCAGAGCGTCGTTTGCAGGCTTACCCACACGAGATGTCGGGCGGCATGCGCCAGCGCGCCATGATTGCCCTGGCCCTGGCTTGCCAGCCCCAGTTGCTGCTGGCCGATGAACCCACCACCGCATTGGACGCGACCGTCCAAATCCAGATCCTGCTGCTCTTGCGTGAACTGCAAAAAGAAATGGGCTTGTCGGTGATTTTTGTCACCCACGACATCGGTGCTGCGGTGGAGGTGGCCGACCGGATCGCCGTGATGTATGCCGGCCGCATTGTGGAAGAGGGGCCCGCCCGCACACTGATGCGCGAGCCCCGGCATCCCTACACCCGCGCTTTGCTGCAAAGCCGGGCTGACGGGGCATTGGCCAAAGGCCAGCGCCTGGAAACCATTGCCGGCTCACCCCCTGACTTGACCAATCTGCCACAGGGCTGCGCCTTTGCCAGCCGTTGCAAGATGGCGGTGCCCGAGTGCAATGCCACACGCCCGGACATCACCTGGTTGGCCGATGGCCACAGTGTTCGCTGCCTGCTGGCCCAGCCCCAGCCGCAGTCCCCGCAATTGGCCTGATCCATGGGAATGATCATTTTTTCAAAGTGAGTTGAACATGAGCCGACACACCGACGTCTTGTGGGACAAAGCCCACGCCTTCATGCCTTACACGGCCAGCCCCGTGGCCCATGCGGCCACGGGTCCTTTGTCGGGTCTGAGCTTTGCGGCCAAGGACATCTACCACGTCAAGGGCTACCCCACCAGCGGTGGCCAACCCATGCTCATGGCCTTGTGGGGTGTTCAGGACCGAACGGCCCCGGTGGTGCAAAGCTTGCTCGACGCCGGTGCCCGCTTTGTCGGCAAAACGGTCACCGACGAACTGGCCTTTTCCATGAACGGGCAAAACGCCCATTTCGGCGCGCCCATCAATGGCGCGGTGGCCGAACGCATCAGCGGCGGGTCCTCTTCGGGCTCGGCATCTGCCGTGTCCAACCGCCTGTGCGATGTTGCTTTGGGCTCAGACACCGGTGGCTCGGTGCGTGCCCCGGCCAACCATTGCGGTTTGGTGGGCATGCGGCCCAGCCACGGCCGCATCAGCTTGCAAGACACCATGGCCTTGTCGCCGAGCCTGGACACTTGTGGCTGGTTTGCCCGTGATGTGCCCACCTTCGCCCGTGTGGCAGATGTCTTGTTGGGTGACGATGCGCAGCCCTTGCCCGAGCAGATCCGCGTGTTGGCCCCCACCGACATGTGGGCGCTGGCCACACCGGGGGCCCTCAAAGCTCTGAAGCCTGTGCGTCAAAAAATAGAGCAATGTTTGGGCAAGGCCAAACCGGTTCGCATCATGCAGGGTGACATGGACACCATGTATTGGCATTTCCGCGCCATTCAGGGGCGTGAGGCCTGGGACGTGCATGGCGGTTTTCTTCAGCGTTTCCAGCCGGTGCTGGGTGCTGCGGTGGCCCAGCGCTTTGATTGGTCCTCCAAAGTCACGGACGAGCAAGTGGCCAAGGCCCGGGCTTTTCGCGAAGGCTGGCGCACCCACATGCAACACATCTTGGGCACCGACGGCGTGCTCTTGATGCCCACCATGCCCGATGTGGCCCCTTGGATCCGTCAGACCGATGCCGAACTGGAAGACTACCGAAACCGCGCCACCAGCTTGCTGTGTGTCTCGGGCATGGCCGGCTTGCCGCAAGTGAGCTTGCCGCTGGCCAGTCACCAGGGGGCACCTTTGGGCATCTCTTTGGTGGGACCCGAAGGCTCAGACCGCAGCCTGGTCCAACTGGCGGAACACATCCACCGCGCTTGGTCCTGAAACCCGCAGGGTCATCCCATGCGAGCGGCTTCAAAGGGGACTCAGGCGCACGCTCACAGGCAGCGAATGAATCTCGCAATCTTCGGCCGAACCTTGGCGCTCCAGCACCAAGAAGGCCCCGTTGTCCAAGGCCATCAGGGGGTGATGCCAAGTGCCCGTGTGCAGCGTGAAACCTTGCTGACCCGTGACCTCAAAGCATTTGAGCGTGCGCAGGTCGGGCTGGTCATGGCCCAAGGCCACCAGCAAACGACAGCGCGCACCTGTCAAAGGCACAAAGGTCTGGCTGCCGAGTTGGTGCCGCTCCAGCATGTGGCAAGGGCCCTCTGGGTTTTGCGCCAGCGCGTGGAACACCGCCAACACCGCTTGGCCCTGATCACCCGTCAAGTCCAGCCCGCCGGGCAAATTGAGTCGCCCGCTGGTGCCTTGGTTGATGGTCTGGTGTGCCGGTGCAAACAAATTCAACACCTCGCCATAGGGCGAAAAAGCAGGTGGGGTCAGGGGCTGACAAGACAGGATGCCAAGAGTTTGTTCAGTGTTCATGAAATGACTCGGTTGCCAAGGGGCCATCATGACAGATGAACGTCAAATGGGCGTGCCGCTGTCACGAAAAACCAAGCCGGATCAGAGCTCGACAGGCTTGGAGGCGGCTCCTGTGCTGTCAAGTGTTCCCCGGGCGCGTGCAGGGGTCCCAAGCACAGGTGCTGATCGGGTGTACGAGGCGATTTATCAGGCCGTTTTGGAGCGCCGACTGTCTCCGGGGGAGCGCTTGCGTGAGCAAGAACTGGCCGAGCAGTTCAACGTCTCTCGCACCTTGGTGCGCCAGGCGCTGCAACGCCTGGCGCAAGAGCAAGTCATTGAGCTGCTGCACAACCGCGGTGCACGCGTGCCCATCCCCAGCCTGGAAGATGCGGGCAGTGTTTTTGATGCCCGCCGGGTGGTGGAGTGCGAAGTGGCCAGGCAGCTGGCCGGACGAATGAGCGCGGAGCAATTGCAGACCTTGCAGCATTTGGCCACCATGGAAACCGAGGCCGATCGCCAAGGCGAGCATGCGCTGGCCATTCGTCTTTCGGGTGAATTCCACCAAGCCATGGCGCAGATGCACGGCAACCCGGTCTTGACCCGTTGGCTCAATGGTTTGCTGCCCACCACCTCTTTGCTCATGTCCCGCTTCAAACGCCAAGGGGGGCAAGTGTGTGTGGCCCACCGCCATGTCGATCTGATCGCAGCCCTGCAAAAAAATCCTGCAGCGGCTGGCGCTGAAATGCGCAAACACCTCAACGAACTGGAGCAGTCCCTGACGGATCCAACGGCCCCTCGAAGGCAATTGCGCGATGTCTTTCAAGCCTACCGGGACAGCCCCGAATCAACACCTCTGAAGATCGAAACATGAATTTCAAGCCCGAACATTTGTCTTCCTTGCGCATCGACGCCAAGCGGTTGTGGCAATCGCTGATGACGCTGGCCCAAATCGGTGGCACCGAAAAAGGCGGTGTCTGTCGCCTGGCCTTGACCGACCTGGATCGTCAAGGCCGTGACCTGGTCACGACCTGGGCACGCGAAGCGGGCATGACGGTCACGGTCGATCAAATCGGCAACGTCTTCATGCGCAGGGCCGGGCGACAGCCCGACTTGCCGCCCATCATGACCGGCAGCCACATCGACACCCAGCCCACAGGTGGCAAATTCGACGGCAACTACGGCGTGCTGGCTGGACTGGAGGTCGTGCGCTGCCTGAATGACCACGGCATCGAAACCGAGGCGCCCATCGAGGTGGCCTTCTGGACGAATGAAGAAGGCTCGCGTTTTGTGCCGGTGATGATGGGCTCGGGTGTTTTTGCGGGTGCGTTTTCTCTGGAGCATGCCTACAAAGCGCAAGACCAAGAGGGCAAAACCGTGCTCGAGGAGTTGCAGCGAATTGGCTATGTCGGCACCGAGGTGCCGGGTCAGCACCCCATTGGGGCGTACTTCGAGACCCACATCGAACAAGGCCCGGTACTCGAAGACGCCGACGTGACCATTGGCGTGGTCAGTGGTTCTTTGGGCATCCGATGGTTTGACTGCATCGTCACAGGCATGGAGGCCCATGCGGGCCCCACCCCCATGGCCCTGCGCCAGGACGCCCTGCAAGTGGCCACGCACTTGATGCAAGCCGTGGTGAGCACGGCCCACAAATACGCCCCGCACGCCAGAGGCACCGTGGGCATGGTGCATGTGCACCCCAACAGCCGTAATGTGATTCCGGGGCGGGTCAAGTTCAGCATCGACCTGCGCAACAACACCGACGCCGGAGTGGAGGTCATGGCCGATGAAATCAAAGCACTGGCTCAAAGTTTGCAGAACAGCACAGGCCTGCGCATCGAGCTGACCCTGGTGTCGAGTTTTCCGGCGCAACCCTTCCACCCGGCGTGTGTGGAGGCGGTGTCTGCCGCTGCGGCGCAGCTGGGTTACAGCCAAATGCCGGTGGTCTCAGGTGCCGGGCACGATGCCATCTACACTGCCCGTCTGGCCCCCAGCGGCATGATTTTCATCCCCTGCAAAGACGGCATCAGCCACAACGAAATCGAAGACGCCAAGCCCGAGCACATCGAAGCGGGCTGCAATGTGTTGCTGCACGCCATGCTGGGACACGCCAAGGTGTCGCCTGCGCGCTGAAGTCGGCCTGTGCGCTGAGCCACTGACCTGATTGGACTTTCGCTTGACGTTCAAGCCTCTGGCAAGCGAATGGGCTGACCGCCCTCCAACAAGTCGATGACTTGTTTCATGACCTGAGCACCGGTGGCCGAGTAAGGGTCAAAGTCGGGGTGTTGCAGCCTGACCATCGGGTCGTCCACCGACAGGTGGATCAGGGCCATGGACCATTGGCCAAAGCGCCGTTCGTTGATTTCTTCATACAGCAGCAGATCCACATCTTGGTGCCTCGCATCGGCGCAGATCCGTCGGTACACGGCGTTCACTTGGCTGCGCTCACCTTCGATCACCTGGAAGAAAAAACCTTGACCTTGGCACAACACACCGGTGATGCCTTTGGCCTGGTTGTGCGCTTGGGCTTGCGACAGGATGCTGGTGGTCATGGTGGTGGTTTGCGGGCCGACTGCGCGGCTCACGTAGAGCAAGCGCACGTTGATGCTGTGGCTCGGGACCCTCATGGGACGCTCCGTGTCGTGGGGCCTGTCATGGACGTGACATTCATGCTTTGCGGCCCAGGCGTTCTGCTTCGCGGCGCTCCAGCAGGTCGAGCATCCAGGCGACACGTTGGGGCATGGCGCGATTCGGGAAATACGCCTTGTTGCCCGTTTGCTGAACGGCATCGCGACAGCCTTGTACCAAGCCCACGATCGCTTCCAGTGGTTCAGGCGTGTGCGCGCTCACGCGGATCCAATGCACCTGCGTCCACGCACTCGCCAGCAGCATGAGTTTGCGTGTGGTGCTGACCACCGTGCGCTTGTTGACCGAATCCAAACCATCGCGGCGCAGTTGGTGGCCAATTTCGGCGTAAATCATGCTGGCCGCGCAAATGGCAGCGCGGCAATCGGGCGGCAAGGCCGCGATGCCGGAGTGGGCTTGCTTGTACAGGCGGTCGGCCTCTTCCAAAAGGCGTGCCACCACACCGGCAATGGCGGGCGTGAACAAGGGCGCGGCCATCCACTCTTCGGGGTTCACGCCGGCTTCGACCAGCCAGCGGCGCGGCAGGTACAGGCGGCCAATGCTGGCGTCGTGACCGACGTCGCGGGCGATGTTGGTCAGTTGCATGGCGACACCCAGCTCACAGGCGCGTGCCAAGGTGTCCATGCTTTGTGGTCCCATGATCCAGCTCATCATGGCGCCCACACTGCCCGCCACCCTTGCGCCATACGCGTGCAGGTCTTCGATGCTGTCGTAGGTGCGGCCTGCAGCATCCCAGGCAAAACCTTCGATCAGGGCATCGAGCAAATGGCGAGGCAGCTTGTACTGCTGCACCAAGAGACTCAAGGCATGGTCTTCGACATGGTCGTGCGGTGTGCTCGCGTAAATGGCGTCCAAGCGCTCTTGCAGCACCACCAAGGGCTGATCGCCGGGTGCGGCCTCGTCCACCAGGTCATCCGCCACACGGCAAAAGGCATAGAGGGCGATGGCGGCAGTGCGCACGCGCAGCGGCAGCAAACGGCTGGCTGCAAAAAACGTTTTCGAGCCACCCTGCATCATGGCCACGCAAGCTTGCAGGTCATGCGAGTCGAAGTCGAGTTCTTGCAGCACCACGTGTGCCGTGGGCTGGTTGGCTGCAGGCTTGGCCACAGCGCTCAAGTGGCTGGGCAGGTTGGTCACGCGTTCAGGCATGGACATGGGGAACCACCGTTTCCAAGGCTTTGGCAGACATCAACACGCCCGGCACGCCCGCGCCGGGGTGGGTGCTGGCCCCCACCACAAACAGGCCCGGCACGTCTTCGCTGCGGTTGTGCGGACGGAACCAAGCGCTTTGCAGCAGCAGCGGCTCCAGGCCAAATCCTGCGCCCTTGTAAGACCACAAGTTGTCACGAAAATCCTGCGGCGTGCTGACCTTGCTGGTCACGATGTGTTCGCGCAAACCCGGCAGCACGCTGGCCTCTAAGCTTTCGGCAATGGCGGCACGGTAGGTCTCGGCAAAGGCAGGCCAGTCGGTGCCACTGTCCAGGTGCGGAACGGGCGAGAGCACATAAAAAGTGTCGCAGCCCTCCGGCGCCAGCGAGGGGTCGGTGGCCGTGGGGCGGTGCAAATACAGGCTGAAGTCTTTGGCGAGTTTGTGCTTTTGGAAAATGTCTTGCAGCAGGCCCTTGTAGCGCGGGCCCAGCACCATCATGTGGTGCGGCACGTCTGGGTATTGCTTGGAGGTGCCGAAGTACCAGACAAACAGGCCCATGGAGTATTTGCCGTTGGCAATCTTGCGGTCTGTCCAGACGCGGCGGTGCTCGGGGGCCACCAGGTTTTTGTAGGTCCAGGCGGTGTCGCCATTGCTCACCACGATGTCTGCGGGCACGAATTCGCCATTTTGCAGTTCCACACCACAGGCGCGGCGATGCGCAATGCGGATTTGCGTCACAGGTGCGTTGCAGCGCAGCGGCACGCCGCGCTCTGCCAGCAGACCCACCAGGCCTTTCACAATGGCCCCAGTCCCGCCCATGGCCGAGTGCACGCCCCAGGAGCGCTCCAGCGAATTGATCAGGGCGTAGGCGCAGGTCACGGCAAAGGGGTTGCCGCCGATCAACAGTGGATGAAAGCTCATCACGATGCGCAGCTTGTCGTTGCGCATGTGCTTGGCCACCAGGCTGTAGAGGCTGCGCCAGGCGCCCATGCGCAAGAAGTCGGGGATGGCGGCCACAAGATCGCTGACCTTGTCAAAGGCCATGTCGCCCATGCCTTCAAAACCCAAGGTTTTGCAGCGCTCGGCTTCTTCCAAAAAGCGCTCGTAACCGGGCAGGTCATCGGGCTCAAAGCGCGCCACTTCGGCGCGCATGTGCTCGGGGTCGCCGTTGTAGTCAAACCAAGAGCCATCGGCAAAACGCACGCGGTAAAACGGGTCCATGGCCACCAGCTTCACGTCGTCTGCAAAACGCTTGCCACACAGCGCCCAAAGCTCTTCGAGCAAAAAGGGTGCGGTGATGATGGTGGGGCCGGCATCGAAGGTGAAGCCGTCTTGATGGTGTACATAGGCACGGCCACCGGGGGCGTCGAGTTTTTCAAAGACTTTGACCTCGTAGCCCTTGACGCTCAAGCGGATCGCTGCAGCCAGACCCCCAAAGCCGCTGCCAATCACCACGGCCACTGGGCGTTGATGGGCTGGCGCCTGGGCCGTTGGGTCGGAGCGCTTGGGTGTGACCGGGATGCCGAAACCCTCGGTGCGGTAGGTCTGTGTGTTGCTGTTCATGGGGCCTTCAAGGGGGTGTGGTCAAAGCCGGTTTGGTGGTCTGGCCCATGGCCCAACCCCACAGCCGCTCCAGTGGCCAAGGAAAAATCATGATGACGTGTTCAACAATCGCCAGACCCAGCAAAGTGGCCAGCATGACCCAGCCGGTGGTGATGGCCACAGCGCCTTGTTGCGCCAGCCACACCAACCAGAACCAGGTGCCCATGGCCACGCTCATGGACAGCACAAACCACAGCGACATGCCGGTGGTGGTGCGGAAATAACTGGCCAGGTAGGTGAGGTGCTCGGGCAGGTATTGCGCGCCGTTTTGCGGCACACCAAAAAACAAATTCAGTTTGGCCGACAGGCGCATGCACCACAGCAGCGCAAAGGTGCAAATGGCCACATGGCTGGTTTGTCCCTCTTGCATCCAACACAGAATGGCAAAGTTGGCCAGCAAGGCCAGCTCGTGGTAGAGCATGACCTGCACCGATTGCACAAAGCGCGCCCACCCTGTGACGCCTGAGTCCAGCGGGGTTTTGCGCGGCCCGGTGATCCAGCCGGTCAAAAAAGCCAACTCGTGCCAGCCCCACATGACAATCACGCTGCCAAAGGCAAGGTAAGCGTTGAACACGCTGACCTCTTGCATGCTGTGGGCCACGCCCCAAAAACTCAAAGCCAAAAGCACCGTCCAACCTGCCAGGCTGAAACGGAAGCTGCGCGCTGGCAGCCGGTCGAGCCACAAAATCACGCCCGTGCCGAGCCACCAGCACAGTGCCGTGAATACGCAGGCCCAAACGACTTCAGTCACCATGCCGGTTCCATGCGGACCTGGGGCGACAGGTCTTGTTCAATCACCGGCATGAAGTACAGACGGGCAAAGGTGGCCGCCGCTTTGACGGCGCACACGCCTTGCTGCAGCTTGCCCAAAACACCGCCACGCGCCTTGGCTTTTTCCATGGCTTGCGAAATCGCAAACAAGCGCTCCAGGCCTCGGCGGAAGTTGGGGTGGTCGGTGTCCAGCGCCAAGGGGAAGACCTGCTTGGTGATTTCGGTGGTGATGCGGAACACCTGGTAGTCGTACTCGCTCGAATCGAGCCCCATGGCCTCGTGCAGCATGGGGCGGGTGTGGTCACGCACGTACATGGTGGCGTACACGGCCAGCAAGAAAAAGCGAATCCACAACTTGTTGCCGCCGCTGAGCAGCTTGGGGTTGGCGCGCATGATCAAGGCAAACGATTCGCCATGGCGGAACTCGTCGTTGCACCACAGCTCAAACCAGCGAAAAATGGGATGGAAACGTTTTTCCGGGTGTTTTTCGAGCTGGCGGAAGATGGTGATGTAGCGCGCGTAGCCAATTTTTTCGGACAGGTAGGTCGCGTAGTAAATGTATTTGGGCTTGAAGAAGGTGTACTTCTTGGTGCGCTTCAAGTTGCCCAGGTCGATGCCCAGATTGAAGTCGCGCAACGACAGGTTGATGAAGCCCGCGTGGCGCGATTCGTCACGCGCCAGATAGGTCATGAGCTGCTTGATGTCGGGGTTGCTGACGTTTTTGCGGATCTCGTTGTAAAGCACACAACCGGAAAACTCAGACGTGAGCGAGCTGACCAAAAAATCCATGAACTCCTGGCGCATCTCGGGCGAGAGACTGGCCATGCCCGCAGCCACTTCGCCGGCAAAGGCTTCGTCGCGCTGGAAGTGGTCGTGGTTGTTGTCGCCCTCGTACTCGGCCATCATCCGGTCCCATTCGGCACGCACCGGCTCGATGTTGATGCGGTCCATGGCCGCAAAGTCGGTGGTGTAAAAACGCGGGCTGATCATGTCGTCGTGCACGGCCTTTTTGTTGGCATCTTCAGCGGTTTCGATGGTGTGGACGGCATTGGCGGTCATGGGCTTCTCCGGTGCGGGATGTTTCAATGTCAGGGGGCTTTGTAGCCAGCCAGTCGCAGGCTGGCAAACACGGCGGCGTTGCTGGGGCCAAACGATTCAAGGTCAATGCGCTGGCCGGTACTGGGGTCTTGCAGGGTCATGCGGCCATCGGTGCGGCCGATCAACAAAAAGGGGGCTTCTTTGCCCAAGTTTTCACGCTGGCGTTCGCGCGCCAAGGCCCGAAGGGTGCTGCGCAAAAAACCTTGTTCACCCGAGAACTGGGCCACCTGCTGGCCCGTGCGGACGTCGAGCACGGCGATGTCGCCGCTGGGCATATCGCGAAACTGCAGGTCGCGTTGCCACTGCACGGCAGCGTCGGGCGTGCGCGGGTCCAGACCCGACCAGCGGGCCAGTCCCACGGCGATCAGCATCGACAGCAGCATCACGCCGATCCAGGCCATGGGTCGGTTCAGGCTGTGAACCTGCCAGCCGTGCTTGGGCATGGTGTTCATGCCAACATGCCTTGCTTGGGTGCGTGGGCGGGTTCGCTCGCAGGCGCATCACCCAAGTGCAAGCTTTGACCTGCCCGTTCGGCGCGCCACAGGGCCAGGAGTTGCTCGCCCACTTGGACGCTGTTGGGCACGCAGCGCAGTGTGGGCTGCGGTTGTGTGATGTGCCATGCGCGTTGGTGCGGCCACAGGTGGGCCCAACCAATGCGGTCTTCAGGATGCAAAGCCAGAGCGATGTCACCCGTGCCAGCGCCCTGGGCCTTCAAAGAAGCGCCCGCGATGCGTTTGAAGGGCAGGTTGAAGGTCAGCGTGAGCACGATGCCAATCCGCATGACCACGCGCTTGTTGGTCAGGGTGTAGAGCGTGCTGCGGGCAGAAAACCACGCAGTGCCCAAAAGCAAGCCCAAAGCCAAGGCATACAGACTGCCCGCCACCACCAAGGGTTTCCAATCCATCTGGCCCTCGGGCGCGGTCAGGTTGATGGCCTGCACCGCCAACATCAGCGCAAAGTACAGCGCGACTTTGCGAACATGAAAGGCGTGAATGGCCAAGCGCTGCCAGTCGGGTGCGCCCTGCCAGACCACGCGCTCACCCGGGGGCAAAGCGCTGGGCAAACCGGGTGCGGCTTCCCACTCGTGTTCGTGGGAGGCTTTCATATGATGGGTTCCTGGCGCTCTGGGGTGGCGTACAAAGTGCCCGCACCGTAGTAGGCGGTGATTTTTTCTTCCTCGAGCAAGGTGATCTGGTCGTTCGATTTGGTTTGCGGCACGTTGGCAAACTGGTGCGCCAAAATCGCTTGCACATGCGAGCCATCTTTTTTGATGCGCGCAAAGTTCATGGGCAGTAAGACGCGTTTGTCGGAGTTGACCAATTGCACTTCGGCGTAGCGAAACACCATTTCCATGCGGTCCACCCACAGGTCGACCACAGTGCCCGCAACAATTTTGTCTGCCCCCCAGACCGGCAGACCGCGCGGGTCCACGTCTCGCTTGGCCACCGAGTGGTCGGTGGCGATGCGCATGGGCACGATTTTCGGGTGGCCGTGTTCCATGTCGGGCACGTCGGCGCGCATGGCCCAGGCGCCAGGACCGACACCCGCCAACAAGGGGTCACCCACGGGCTCTAGGGGAGCGCCGTTCCAGCGGTGCGTGGGCTGGGCGCTGTATTCACCGTCGGGGCGGTTCAGGTCGGGCGACAGGTAGGTGTGACCGTCTTCGGTTTTGTAGCTCACCGGTTCTGGCACGGGCGGCCAGCCTTCGATCTTGGGGCCGTTTTCACGACCCGAATCCATGGGGTAGCCCTCGCGGTGGCTTTCGCGCACGAGGTAATAAATCAGCCCGGCAAAAAATGCCCAGAACATGTACAACACGATTTGGGCCACATCGATGTACTGTGTGATTGCGCCTGTTTCCATGGCTGTTCTCCTTCAAAAAATCAATGCATCAGCCCGGCAGTTGTGCCAAGCCAAAGGGTTGGGGGGGTGTGTGGGTGTTGGTTTTTGGGGCCTCTGCCCGCGCAGCCAAACGGCTGGCACGCAACATGGGGCCCAAGGCCACCAGCACGACAAACAACAAATACATTTCCACGTGGTAGACAAAGCTGTAGGCGGTGATGGGGGTGACCAGCACCTCACCCAAAGCGCCTGACATGGCCAGCACCGACACGCCGTCGCGTAAAGCCCCGCCCAGCGCCATCGCCGCGCCCGCGCTGGTGGCTTGCACTGCGCCCCAGGTGCCGATGACCAGGCCGCCGAGCTTGCCCAGCGGGCTGCCGTCTTGGGCCATGCCCATGGCGGTGACCAGCATGCCCACGGAAAACAAACCGCCGCTGAAACCGATCAGGCCCACGCCGATGCGGAACATCCAGGCCGCCTCAAGCGGACCCGAAAAAATCACCATCGCAAACGCGGGCAAACCCAACAGCACACCCAGGCTGGCCAGGCGGCAGGCGTGCATGCCACCCACCAGCCAGCGTGCTGACAACAAGAAAGCCAGCAAAGCGCCACCGGCACTCAAAGCCGTGAGGGCGCTCGTTGAGCCCACATCGAGTTTCAAAATCTCGGCGGCGTAAGGCTCCAGCACGATGTCTTGCATGTTGAAGGCGAAAGTGCCCAGAGCCAGCGTCCACAAAAAGCGACGCATTTGGGGCTCGGCCATGAGTTCGCGCCAGCTGTTCGCAAAGCCACCGGCTTCGCGGCGACCGCGCTTGGTGCCACGGGCTTCTTGTTTCCACAAGGCAGCCAGGTTCATCACCGCCACCATCACGGCGCAGCCTTGCACCAGCTGGATGAGTTTTTGCGGACTGAAGTCAGCGAGCAAGGTGCCAAACACCGCGCTGCTGACGATCATGCCCACCAAGAGCATGCTGTAGAGCAAGGCCACTACACGGGGGCGTTTGTCGTCGGTGGCCAAATCGTGTGCCAGGGCCATGCCCGCGGTTTGCGTGACCTGGATGCCGGTGCCCACCAGCACAAAGGCCAGGCATGCGCCCAGCTGGCCCACCCACAGGTTGGCTGCCTCGGGCTCGGACAAGAGCAACAAGGCAAAAGGCATGATGGACAGGCCGCCAAACAGCAGCAAGGTGCCGGTCCACATGTAAGGAATGCGGCGCAGACCCAGCGCCGAGGGGTGCGTGTCGCTGCGGTAGCCGATCAAGGTGCGCAAGGGCGCAAACACCATGGGAATGGCGACTGCCAGGGCCACCCACCAAGCGGGCACCTGCAACTCCACAATCATGACCCGGTTGAGCGTCCCCACCAAGAGCGCGGTCACCATGCCGATCACCACCTGGAACAGCGACAGGCGCAAGAGGCGCGCCATCGGCAGCTCGGGCGAGGCCGCGTCGGCAAACGGCATGAAGCGCGTGCCGTAGGCCGTGAACCAGCGGGGCATGGGAACGCGCAGTTTCATGAGCGGGTCCACTCCCAGGCTTGTGAGGTGTAAAAACCGCTGGCTACGCGCTGCATGCGCGCGCCTTGCCAGCCCTGCAGGTCGCTGTGGTTTTGCATGCGTTGCAGCAAATCGGCGTGCGCCACAGGCGAGAGCGAGGGCGAACGGTCGCTGCGCGGAAACAGGCGGCCCGCGCCGTGCATCAGGGCCAACAGGGGCGTGCGCGGCGCGAAGGTGAAGACCATGGAGCCGCGCGTGCGCTGCGCCAAACCGGCCAAAGCTTCGGCAATTTGGTCGCTGTCGTAGTGGATCAGCGAGTCCATGCAGACCACATGGTCGAAGTGGCCCAAGTCGGGGCTGAGCATGTCACCCGACAAAAATTCCACCGAGCCAGACAGGGTGGGGTGTTCGGCCGCCATGCGTTCGGCAGCGAGCTTGACCAAAGTGGGCGAGAGGTCGATGGCCACGACCTCGGCCCCGCGCAGCGCCGCTTGCAGGGCCAGGGCGCCGGTGCCGCAACCGGCATCCAGCACGCGCTTGCCGCGCAGGTCTTGCGGCAGCCACGACAGCAGCGTCTCGCGCATGGTGTCCCGCCCGGCGCGCACGGTGGCGCGGATGCGACCTACCGGCTCGTTCGAGGTCAGGCGCGCCCAGGCATCGGCCGCGGTGCGGTCAAAGTAGTGCTCAATCTGGCTGCGGCGTTGTTCGTAGGCGGTGGTGCTGTTCATGTCTTGCTTTCAATACGTTTTTTCCGTGCGGATCAGTCAAAACCCAACAGGTCAAAAATATCGCGGTCTTTCATCGGGATAGACGGCAGTGCATCGGCTCCCAGCCACAGCGCAGCGGCCAGGCGCAGGTACTCGTCTTGCACGGCTTTGACGGCGGGTGTCGGCTCCAGCTCGAACAGGGTGCACTTTTGCAAACGGCTCTTGCGGATTTCGTCGAGCATGGGGAAGTGCGCCATGGTTTTCAGGCCCGTGACCGCGTTGTATTTGTCGATCTGGTCGGTCGCGTCGCTGCGGTTGGCGATCACGCCGCCCAGGCGCACGTTGTAGTTTTTGGCCTTGGCACCAATGGCTTGGACGATGCGGTTCATCGCAAAGATCGAATCAAAGTCGTTGGCAGTCACGATCAGCGCACGGTCGGCGTGTTGCAGTGGCGCAGCAAAACCGCCGCACACCACGTCGCCCAGCACGTCAAAAATCACCACGTCGGTGTCTTCGAGCAGGTGGTGTTCTTTCAACAATTTGACGGTCTGGCCGACCACGTAGCCGCCGCAGCCCGTGCCTGCGGGCGGGCCACCGGCTTCGACGCACATCACGCCGTTGTAGCCCTTGAACACGAAGTCATCGAGGCGCAATTCTTCAGCATGGAAGTCCACCGTTTCAAGCGCGTCGATCACGGTGGGCATGAGCTTTTTGGTCAAGGTGAAGGTGGAGTCGTGCTTGGGGTCGCAGCCGATTTGCAGCACGCGCTTGCCCAGTTTGCTGAAAGCCACCGACAGGTTGGACGATGTGGTGCTTTTGCCGATGCCGCCCTTGCCGTAGACCGCAAACACCTTGGCGGTGCCGATCTTGACGGTGGGATCCATCTGGAACTGCACGCTGCCTTCGCCGTCTGCGCCGCGTACCCTCTGGATGCTGTTCACGGGGATGCTGGTGGTTTCGATCATGCTGGGAGTCCTTCCTGTATGCCTTCAAGGCGGTCTTCAAGTTCTTCGCCGGCACGCAGCAAAGCTGACATGGTCTCGGCGTCGGGTTGCCAGTACTGGCGGCGGGTGGCCTCCAGCAGGCGGTTGGCCACTTTGGCCGATGCGGTGGGGTTGAGTTGGGCCATGCGTTCGCGCATGGCAGGGTCCAACACAAAGGTCTGGGCCAGCTGCTGGTAGACCCAGGGCTGCACTTGGCCAGTGGTGGCCGACCAGCCCATGGTGTTGGTCAGGTGTGCTTCGATTTGGCGCACGCCTTCGTAGCCGTGTTGCAGCATGCTTTCGTGCCATTTGGGGTTGAGCATGCGGCTGCGGGTTTCCAGGGCCACTTGCTCGGTCAGGCTGCGCACCACACCGTCGCCTTGGGTCTGGTCACCAATGAACACCGGAGGCGCTTCGGCGGCGTTGCCGTCGCGCTGGTGTTTGGCCTGCAGCACGGCGCGGCTGATGCCGCCCAAGGTGTCGAAGTAAGTGTCGATGCTGGTCACGCCCAGTTCGACCGAGTCGAGGTTTTGGTAGGTGAGCGAGACACTGGCCAGCGCGCTTTGCAGCACAGCGGTGTTGCGCACCGGGCGGCCTTCACGGCCGTAGGCAAAGCCCTTGCGCTGGGTGAAGGCGTCGCCGAGTTCGTTTTCGTTGTCCCAGCAACTGCTGTCGATCAGTTGGTTCACATTGGCGCCATAAGCGCCTTCGGTGTTGCCAAACACGCGCAGCGAAGCGGTTTCCAGGGTGCTGCCTTCGTGCTCGGCCAAGTAGGCCAGCGCATGTTGGCGCACAAAGTTGTGTTCTACCGGTTCGTCGGCACTGGCGGCCAAAAACGCGGCTTCGGCCAGCAAGCGAATTTGCATGGGCAACAGGTCGCGGAAGATGCCCGACAAGGTGATGACCACGTCGATGCGGGGGCGGCCCAACTCCGCCAAAGGAATCAGCTGCGCGCCAGCCAAGCGGCCGTAGCTGTCAAAGCGGGGTGCTGCGCCCATCAAGGCCAAGGCCTGTGCCATGGGGCTGCCTTCGGTTTTGAGGTTGTCGGTGCCCCACAAGACCATGGCCACGGTCTCGGGCAGGGCCTGGTGGTCTTGCTGGTAACGGGCCAAGAGTTTGTCGGCTTGGCGCTGGCCATCGCGCACCGCAAAGGCGGACGGCATGCGGAAGGGGTCCAGGCCATGCAGGTTGCGCCCGGTGGGCAGCACATTGGCGTTGCGGATCAGGTCGCCACCCGGGGCCGGCTGCAAGTAGCGGCCGTCCAGGGCGCGCATCAGGCCTTGCATTTCGTGGTCTTCGCCCAGCAGTCGGTTGCTGCGCACCAGTTGGCGCAAAGTCTCGGCCTGGGCTTTGTCGCCAGCCATCAGGTCGGCGCTGAACTGGGCGTTCAGTTCCGCCTCGCTGGCGCCGTCGACCAAGGCGCCCATCAAGGTGGCATTTTGAGCGCCGGTCAATCCCATGGCATCGGCCATGACTTTGAGGGTGCCCAAACGTTGCTCCCGGGTGGGGGCCTGGCCCATGACGTGCAGGCCTTCGGGGATCAGGGCGTATTCGAGTTCGAGCAACTGGTTTTGCAGTTGCTCGATCCAGGCGGTGGGGTCGCTGTCCTGTGTGGTGGGCACGGCCAGGTCGATGCTCTGCGCTTGTTCGTGGATCAGCGCGGTCAGGCTGTCGCGGTCCTGGGCTTGGTCGGGCCCCATTTGCTGCCAGCGCTCGATGGATTGCTGCAGGCTCACCAGTTCTTTGTACAGGCCCGAATGTGTGAGCGAGGGCGTGAGGTAGCTCACCAGCGTGGCTGCGCCCCGGCGTTTGGCCAATGCGCCTTCGGACGGGTTGTTGGCGGCGTACAGGTAGATGTTGGGCAATGCGCCGATCAGGCGGTCCGGCCAGCACTGGGCCGACAGACCGGTTTGTTTGCCGGGCATGAATTCGAGTGCGCCATGCGTGCCAAAGTGCAGCACCGCGTCGGCGGCGTAATCCTCGCGCAGGTAGCGGTAGAAGGCGCTGAAGGCGTGGGTGGGCGCGCAGCCGGTTTCAAACAGCAGGCGCATCGGGTCGCCTTCGTAGCCAAAGCCCGGTTGCACCGTGACCACCACCTGGCCAAAGTCTGCGCCGAGCACAAAGATGGACTGGCCATTGGTCAGGTGCTTGCCGGGGGCGGGGCCCCATTGCGCTTCAATGTCATTCAACCAGCGTTCATGTTGAACATGGTGACCGGTGTCGATCGCATGCAGCACATTGGCCTGCGTGCCGTACTGGCTGGCGTTGCCGTGCAGCAGGCGGTTGCGCAGGTCGTCCACGCTGTCTGGCAATGTGACTTGGTAGCCCTCGAGCGACAAGCGCTGCAAGGTGTTGAAGAGGGACTGGAACACCGACAGGTAAGCGGCTGTGCCGACGCTGCCCGCGTTGGGCGGGAAGTTGAACAGCACGATGGCCAGCTTGCGCTCGGCACGCGGTTTATCGCGCAGGCGCACCAGGCGTTCCACGCGAGCCGTCAGCATCTCGGTGCGCTCGCTGCAGGTGAACATGTCCTGGCTGCGCGGGCCGCTGGGGAAGGTGCAGCGCTTGTCGCAGCCGTGGCAGGTTTGACCGGCAGGGCCGGGCCGGCCGCCGTACACCATGGGCAAGATCGAGCCGTCGAGTTCAGGGATGGCCACCATGATGGTGTTCTCCACCGGCAGCAGACCGCGCGTGGAGTCGCCCCATTGCTCGATCGATTGGAACTCCAGCGGGTGCGCAGCGATGTAAGGCACATCGAGCTCGCTCAGGGCCACTTCGGCGGCGCTGGCGTCGTTGTAAGCGGGGCCACCGACCAAGGAGAAACCGGTGAGCGACACCAAGGATTGGATTTTTGTGCCCGTGCCTGCTTTGAAAAACCGGTCCATGGCCGGGCGGGCATCCAGCCCGCTGGCAAAGGCGGGTATGACGCGCAGGCCACGCGCTTGCAGCGATGCGATGACCGCGTCGTAATGCGCGGTGTTACCGGCCAGCAAATAGGAGCGCAGCAGCAACAAGCCCACAGCGGGTTGGTCTTTGCGGCCGTGGCCGGGCAGGTCACTCAGCTGTTCGCTGATGCGGTTTTTCATCTGCGGGTGGTACAGGCCCACCTCGGGGTATTCGATCGGGTCTTCCGGCTGGGCCAAGGCGCGCAGCGGCTCGCGCGGGCCTTGGGCGTAGCGGTGCACCAGGGTTTTGACCAGGTGCTCGATGTTGTGCTCCGAGCCGGCCAGCCAGTAACGCATGGTCAAGAAGAACAGGCGCAGGTCTTGTGCGGTGCCGGGGATGAAGCGCAGCAGTTTGGGCAGGCGGCGCAGCATGGCCATTTGCTTGGCGCCGGCGCTCGATGGCGCGCCTGTGTCAGAGCCGGTGTCTTTGTTTTTGGCGCTGGGGCGCAGCTTTTTGAGCAAGGCCATCAGGCCACTTGATTCGCGGCCCATGACCAGCTTGCCCATGCGGGTGAGCTGCGTGACTTGCGGGGCCGACATGATGCAGACCATGGCATCGCAATGCTCGCGGCGCGCCTGCAGGGCGTCGAGCACCGGCAGGAAATGGTCTTCCATGAAGAGCATGGTGACGATGACCAGGTCGGCCTGCGCCACGGCGGCCAAGCACGCGGCCAGAGCCTTGTCACTGTCACGCCAGGCCGAGGCGCTGTGGGTTTGCAGGTGCAGGCCGGGCAGGTCACGCGCCAAGCGCTCGGCGGCGCTGTCGGCGGCGCTGGCCAAGTGGCTGTCCATGGTCAACAGCACCACGCTCATGCGCGGTGTTGAGGTGGACTGTTTACCGGCTGTAATGGGCTTTGGCATCGTAGAGCGTCTCCACGGTGATGGTCGCCACGCCCTGGTCTTGGGCAAATCGTTCGGTGTTGCGGCGCGCTTTGCCCCGCACAAAGAACGGGATCTTGCCCAGCTCCTTTTCGGCTTCGGGGCTCCAGGTGGCTTGGTTCGAAGCGGCTTGGGCGGGGGCGGCGACCTTTTGAACGCTGTCGGTGCTCAATGTTTCGGTGGGCGCGTGAGCTGCCACAGGCATTGGCGTCGTGGTTGCAACGGGTGCGCTAAGTGGTGCGCTAACAGGTGCAGCGACGATCGGAGCCACGTTCTCTGCCGCAGGCCGTGTGCTGCCCAAATGCGAGGGCGCAGCCCCGGCATGGAACTCGAAGTCTTCGCGGAACATGCCGATCAGGTGTTCTTCCAGGCCCATCATCAGTGGGTGCACCCAGGTGTCGAACAGCACGTTGGCGCCTTCAAAACCCATTTGCGGCGCATAGCGGGCGGGGAAGTCCTGCACATGCACCGGGGCCGAAATCACGGCGCAGGGAATGCCTTGGCGCTTGGCGATGTGGCGCTCCATTTGCGTGCCCAAAATCAGCTCGGGCTGCAGCGATTGGATCTGGGTTTCGACTTCCAGATAGTCGTCGGTGATCAGGGCTTCGACCCCGTAGCGCTTGCCGCAATCGCGCACTTCGCGGGCAAATTCGCGGCTGTAGCTGCCCAGGCCCACCACCTCAAAGCCCATCTCCTGGCTGGCGATGCGGGCGGCGGCCACCACGTGGGTGGCGTCGCCAAAAATGTAGACCCGCTTGCCGGTCAGGTAGGTCGAGTCGACCGACTTGGCGTACCAGTGGGCGTGTGCATTGCTCGGGTCTTGTGCGGGCTGGGGCAGGCCGGTCAGCGTGCAGACTTCGGCGATGAAGTCGCGCGTGGCGTGACTTCCCAGGGGCACGGTCTTGGTGTAAGGCTGGTCGAACTGGCGTTGCAACCACTGGGCTGCGGCCAGGCCAATTTCGGGGTAGAGCACCACGTTGAAGTCGGCTTCGGCCAGTTTTTGCACATCGGCGACGCTCGCGCTCAAAGGCGCGACCACGGCGACATCGACACCGAGTTGGTTCAGCAGCTGGGTGATTTCCTTGACGTCGTCGCGGTGGCGAAAACCCAGGGCGCTGGGGCCTAGGATGTTGCAGCTGGGGCGGGCCTTGGCGGGTTTGTTGGCTGTTTCAGATGGGTCGGCAGGCTTGTGCACCAGGTGACGGCACAGTTGGTAAAAGGTTTCGCTGGCGCCCCAGTTTTCCTTGCGCTGGTAAGACGGCAGCTCCAGCGCCACCACGGGGATGGTCAGCTGCAGCGCTTGGGCCAAGCCGCCCGGGTCGTCCTGGATGAGCTCAGCCGTGCACGATGAGCCCACCAACATGGCAGCTGGATTGAAGCGCGCCATGGCTTGGCGTGCAGCGTCTTTGAAGAGTTCTGCCGTATCGCCACCCAGATCGCGCGCCTGGAAGGTGGTGTAGGTGACGGGCGGGCGGCGCGGCAGGCGCTCGATCATGGTGAACAGCAGATCGGCATAGGTGTCGCCTTGAGGGGCGTGCAGCACGTAGTGCACGTCCGTCATGGCGGTGGCCACGCGCATCGCGCCCACATGGGGCGGTCCTTCGTAAGTCCAGAGCGTCAGTTGCATGGGGTGTTCCTGCGCTTTCAGGCCGCCAGCTTCAGGCGACGTTTGAGGGGGCGGCTGAACAGACCGGCCAAATCGGCCGCTTGTTCGTAGCCCTGAATGGGGGTGAAGACCAACTCGATGGCCCACTTGGTGGTGATGCCTTGCGCTTCCAGGGGGTTGGCCAGGCCCAGGCCGCAGACCACCAAATCGGGCGCGTCGGCGATGCAGCGGTCGAGCTGCAGGTCCACGTCTTGGCCTTCGCTGATGCGGGTGCCTGCGGGGATCAGCGCGAGTTCGGCGGCCATGTGTTGGCGGTGCAAATAGGGCGTGCCCACTTCCACCAAATCCATACCCAGTTCGCGGTGCACAAAGCGGGCCAGAGGGATTTCGAGCTGGGAGTCGGGGAAGAAAAAGATGCGCTGGCCTTGCAACATTTGGCGTTGCACGGCCAGGGCTTTTTCGGCGCGCTGGCGCGGGGCGGCGGTGGCTTGTTCAAACACCTCTGGGGCCACACCCAACTCGGTCGCGGCCGCTTGCAACCAGGCGGTGGTGCCTTCCACACCGAGTGGAAAGGGTGCGGGCAAATGCTGCGCACCACGCGACTGCAGGGCGCGGGCGGTGTCGGCCAAAAAGGGCTGGGCCAACAAATAACGGGTGCCCGGGCCAACCGCGGGCATGGCCTGGCTGTTGCGCGGCGGGAAAAAGCTGACTTGCAGACCCATGCGATCGAACAGGCTGCGCATCTGGTCTTCGACCACGTCGGCCAAGGTGCCGACCACCATCAGGGCGGGGGCTGTGTCGGCCGCGCTGGCGGGCAGGCCGGGGACCATGGCCGCCAGGCAAGCGTCTTCGCCTTGGGTGAAGGTGGTTTCGATGCCGCTGCCCGAGTAATTGAGCACGCGAACTTTGGGGTGGTGGATCTGGTTTTGGCGTTCGGCCGCGCGGGACAGATCGAGCTTGATGACTTCAGAAGGGCAGGAGCCCACCAAAAACAACAAACGGATATCGGGGCGGCGCGCCAACAACTGACCCACCACGCGGTCGAGTTCTTCGTGCACATCGGCCAAGCCTGCCAGATCGCGTTCGTCGATGATGGCGGTGCCAAAGCGGGGCTCGGCAAAAATCATCACGCCCGCAGCCGACTGGATCAGGTGGGCGCAGGTGCGTGAGCCCACCACCAAAAAGAAAGCGTCCTGAATCTTGCGGTGCAGCCAGATGATGCCGGTGAGGCCACAAAACACCTCGCGCTGGCCGCGTTCCACCAAAGGCACAACGTCGGTGCAACCAGCGGTTTGCGCGGAGGTTTCGGCGCGGATCGGGATGACAGTGCTCATGTGCTGGCCTGTGCGCCCGTGTCGGGCAAAGAAGTGGATGAGGGTTGTTTTTGCAGCCGCGCCATGCGCAGCTTGCGGATGTATTGCGCGGCGTTGATGGCGTAACTGCCATAAGCGGCCAAGGCCAGCCACAGCAAGTCGTTGGCGCTCCAAGCGCCTTGCCACCAAGCCCAGACATAGGCGGTGTGCAGCACCATGACCCCCATGCTGACCACGTCTTCCCAATAGAAAGCGGGGGCGAACAGGTATTGGCCGAACACCACTTTTTCCCAAATGGCGCCCGTGACCATGATGGCGTAGAGCACCACGGTTTTGAGCACCACCGAGGCCAGGGCCCAGTCGGTGTGCTCACCGGTGTGCAGGCTGTTGATCACCAAATAGAGGCTGACGCCAAAAATCAGGAACTGCACTGGGGCCAAGATGCCTTGCACCAAGGTCCAGGCGGTCGCGTCTCGCCGGGCGCGTTGCGCTGGCGTGTACAAAACCTGGGGACTGGAAGCGGGCATGGAGAACCTGATGGGGTGTTGGGGCTTGGAGTGAATGTAAGTCTGGACATACAGTGTGTCAACATAAATTGACAATATTTTAAGTGATCAGGGTTTACACTAGATACAATGCGCTGAAATCCAACCACACTCAAGCTTGTGTTGAATGGGGTCATTTGGATGGCTTCATTTGCTTTCTT
The DNA here is from genome assembly GCF_000293865.2 of Limnohabitans sp. Rim28. GTDB lineage: Bacteria > Pseudomonadota > Gammaproteobacteria > Burkholderiales > Burkholderiaceae_C > Limnohabitans_A. The sequence goes on from NZ_ALKN02000003.1 coordinate 245,830, forward strand.
GCGACGAGCACTCCGACGTCCCGGAGCCTGCCGCTGGTGTATCCCTCTGATGAACGGTGCTTGTCATGGCGAAGTTCAATTTCGAAAACTCCCCATCCCCGCCCTTGGTGCAAGGGGTGATGCCCTTGCCTGAAGCCTTGCGGCAAGGCACGCCTGTGGGCCCCCGCTTGGTCGGCGGCACCTCATTTGCCGGCAAGTCGGCCATTGACCTGGCCCAAATCCAGATCTTGGCCCAGGCCTGTTTGCAGGGCCTGGATGCGGCAAGGCAGGTGGTGTTTGGTTGGCAGCGCCAAGGCCAGTCGCTGGAAGACATCTATATACAAGGCATCACACCGTGTGCCCGCCTCTTGGGGGACTGGTGGTGTTCGGACCGGTTGGATTTCGCCATGACGACCATTGCGTCGGCCCATCTCCAGCAGCTGCTGCATGATTTCAGCGCAGAGTTTCTCCAAGAGTCGCTTCAGCAGCGCAATGGCCTGAGTTTGCTTTTGTTGACCGAGCCAGGGGCTCAGCACAGCATGGGTTTGTTCATGCTCAGTGAGTTCTTCAAGCGCTCGGGTTGGGTGGTGACGGTGGCCGTGCCCCAAGACGTGGTGGATTTCAAAAAATTGTTTGTGTCCGATTGGTTCGATGCGGTGGGCATTTCCATCAGCACAGATCGGCATTTGGGCACCCTGCAGACCTTGCTCCCACAACTGCGTGAGGCGTCAGACAACCTGAACTTGCAAGTCTTTGTGGGCGGGCCCATGGCTTTCACGGCGCCCGAGCTGCTCAAAGGGCTGCCGGCCCAACTGATCGCTGAAGATGCACCCGAGACCGTGGCCTGCGTCACGCGCGGCATGCTTTTGTCAAGCGCAAGGGCCACATAAAATGTCAATTCGGTCACTTTTTTTGCACTTAAATCACAAGTTTGCGGATTTGATAAGGCTGCACCGCCCTATACTGTGATGACAAATACAAGTGTCAACTTCCTGATGCTCAAACCCGTTTGGTTTACAACATGAAGCTTCCCTCTTTGGACCCGTCCACCTTCTCCCAATTGCTGGGCGTGGTGTCGGACGTCACCTTGGTCATGGACCCGCAAGGGGTGATCGAAGACGTTTCAACCGGTCGTGACACCTTGGCATCGTTGGGTTGCCAGACTTGGATCGGTCGTCGCTGGATCGACACCGTCACCAGCGAGAGCCGCGCCAAAGTCCAAGAAATGCTGCTGTCGCAAGGCGTCCCAGAGGTCATGCGCTGGCGGCATGTCAACCACATGTCCCCCGTAGGCAATGAAGTGGCCCTGCAGTATGTGGTGCTGCCCCTGGGCGGCGGCAAGTTGTTGGCCATGGGCCGCGACTTGGAAAGCCTGGCCGAGTTGCAGCGCCGACTGGTCGAGACCCAGCAGTCGATGGAGCGCGACTATTTGCGTCTGCGCCACATCGAAGCGCGCTACCGCGTGTTGTTCGACACTTCTTCTGAAGCTGTTTTGATGGTGGATGCCACCACCCAACGCGTGCTGGAAGCCAATGTGGGGGCGCAGGCTTTGCTCAAAGACGCGGGCAAACGATTGGTCGGTCGTGACGTGCGTGAATGTTTTGAGGGCGAGAGCCAGGGCGAAGTTCAGTCTTTGCTGCGCATGGCGCTGGCCACTGGCCGCATTGAGATGTGTGCGGCACGTGTGGCGGGATTGCCGTCGGCTTGGACGGTGTCCGCCACCGTGTTCCGCCAAGAAGGCGGGGCGCAGTTTTTGGTGCGTTTGGTCACACGTGAGACCACGGCCATGGCCCACCAAGACCCAGGTTCATCGGCAGCCTTGAGCGAGGCCATGGAACGTTTCCCAGATGGCTGGTTGCTGACAGATACCACCGGCGTGATCAAAAGTGTCAACGAAGAAGGCATGGCTTTGCTGGGGCTGACCGCTTCGTCTCAGGTGGTGGGCCAAAATCTTGAGCGCTGGTTGTTGCGTGGAGCGGTCGATTGGGGTGTGCTCAACACCAGTTTGCGTCAGCAATTGCCTGTGCGCAATTTCGCCACCGAGGTGCGTACCCTCTCCGGCATGACCCTGCCGGTCGAGGTGTCGGCCGTGTGTTTGGCTCGCCCAGAACCCATGTTTGCTTTCTTTGTGCGCGACATGGACCGTCGCTTGCAAGGCGGCGCATCGGTGTCGCAAAGCCAGGCCAACCCCTTTGCCGACTTGACCCAGCTGGTGGGGCGCCGCCCGATCAAAGACATTGTGGGCGAGACGGTCGACACCATTGAGCGCATGTGCATCGAAGCGGCTTTGGAGTTGACCCACAACAACCGCGCATCGGCTGCGGAAATGCTGGGTTTGTCACGCCAAAGTCTTTACGTCAAGTTGCGCCGCTTCGGCATGGTGGCCGAAGCCGAAAGCGACAACCCCTGAAGACTGTCAATTAAAATTGACGATAAGTGTCAATCCCAGTTGACATTTAAAAAACTCTCTTCACAATCGGGGCATGGACACCCCGCCACTGGCCCACACGCCCCCATCCCAGGCTTCTCTTGCAAGCGCAGTGCATGCCGCACGGGTAACGCCGCTCAGCCGGCCGGCTTGGCGCACAGTGGCCGAATTGCTCAAACCCATCACCTGGTTCCCGCCTATGTGGGCGTTTGCCTGCGGTGTGGTGGCCTCGGGCCAAGACATCGGCGCCAACTGGGCTTTGCTGCTTTTGGGTCTGGTGCTCACCGGTCCACTCGTCTGCGCCAGCAGCCAGGCGGTGAACGACTGGTTTGACCGGCATGTGGACGCCATCAACGAACCCAACCGCCCTATCCCCTCTGGCCGTATGCCAGGACGCTGGGGTTTGGGCATTGCCATTGCCTGGACCGTGCTGTCCCTGGCTTGGGCCACGCTCATGGGGCCTTGGGGCTTTGCGGCCTGCGCCTTGGCCATCGCGTTGTCTTGGGCTTACAGCGCGCCGCCGGTGCGCCTGAAAAACAACGGTTGGTGGGGCAACTCGGCCTGTGCGCTCAGCTACGAAGGTTTGGCTTGGCTGACCGGTGCAGCGGTCATGTTGGGTGGGGCTTGGCCCGGTCCGCATTCGGTGGCGCTGGCCTTGCTCTACAGCGTGGGTGCGCACGGCATCATGACGCTCAACGATTTCAAGGCCATTGAGGGCGACCGCCGCATGGGCGTGGCCTCGCTGCCGGTGCAGCTGGGTGCGCACGGCGCCGCGCGCATGGCCTGCGTCTTCATGCTGGTGCCGCAGGTGGTGGTGGCTTTGTTGTTGGCCCACTGGCAGTTGCCATGGCACGCAGCGGCCGTCTTGGCCTTGGCCATGACGCAAGTCCCATTGATGCTGAAATTTCTTCGCCAGCCGGTGGCGCGTGCACTGCATGTGTCGGCCTTTGGCGTGCCCCTGTTTGTCAGCGGCATGATGGTCAGTGCATGGGGTTTGCGACAGCTTGGCCTTGTGCAAACAGCGGCAGGTGTTGCATGAGTACCGCCTTGAACGCATCCATGTTTGGTTGGTTTCAAATCATCCGCTTGGGCCTGATTCAGGCTTGTTTGGGCGCAGTGGTGGTGGTGACCACGTCCACGCTCAACCGGATCATGGTGGTCGAGTTGGCGCTGCCCGCTTTGTTGCCAGGCTTTTTGGTGGCTTGGCATTACGCTGTGCAAATGGTGCGCCCGCGCATGGGCTTTGGCGCAGACAAAGGCCGGCGCAGCACGCCCTGGATGATGGGCGGCATGCTGGTGCTGGGTCTGGGCGGCGTGATGGCCGCGTGGGCCACGGTGTGGATGGCCGAAGAACCCTTTTACGGCGCCCTGCTGGCTTGGTTCTCGTTCAGCCTGATTGGCTTGGGCGTGAGCGCTTGCGGCACATCCCTTCTGACTTTGATGGCCAAGCGCGTGCCCGAAGAGCGGCGTGCACCTGCTGCCACCACGGTCTGGTTGATGATGATTGTGGGTTTTGCAGTCACCGCCGGCGTGGTGGGGAAACTGATTGACCCCTACAGCCCGCAGATTTTGCTGAAGGTGTCGGCGGGTTTGAGTGGGGTGACGGCTTTGATCACCGCCTTGTGTTTGTGGGGCTTGGAAAAGCCGATGGACGCTGCTGCTGAGCCGTTGACATCTGACAGCTTGGCCAAAGCACGCTTGCAAAAACAAAATTTCAAAGAAGCCTTCAAAGAAGTTTGGTCTGAGCCTGCGGCGCGCACTTTCACGGTGTTCGTGTTCATGTCCATGCTGGCCTACAGCGCGCAAGACTTGATTTTGGAGCCCTTTGCAGGTGCTGTCCACGGTTTCACACCGGGGCAGACCACGCAGCTTTCGGGCTGGCACCACATGGGTGTGCTGGTGGGCATGTTGGCGGTGGCTGGGGCCGGTTCGCGCCTGGTGGCTGGGCGCTTGGGCTCGGTGCAGGCCTGGATGGTCGGGGGCTGTTTGTTTTCGGCCTTGGCCACGTTCGGTTTGGTCAGCTCAGCTTTGTCTGCTGAATGGCCTCTGAAGGCCAATGTGGTGTTTTTGGGTGTGGCCAACGGTGCGTTTTCGATCGCAGCCATTGCCACCATGATGCGCTTGGCGGGTGAGGGCGGCGCAGGCCGCGAGGGCACACGCATGGGTTTGTGGGGCGCGGCGCAAGCGGCGGCCTTTGGCTTGGGTGGTTTGCTGGGCACTGCCGCCAGCGATCTGGCCCATGCCTTGTTGGGTGAACAACGCACGGCCTATGCGGCTGTGTTTGGCATGCAAGCGTTGATGTTTGCGGTATCGGCGGCGGTGGCAGTACGCCTTCGCGCGGGTCCAGTGCAACGCCAGTCCTTGCGTTTTGATGGTCCCGTATTACTCAAAGGTGGGTCAAGCTCATGAACCAAACCGATTACGACTTTGTGGTGGTGGGTGGAGGGCCTTCGGGCGCCACCGCGGCGCACGATCTGGTGCGCGAAGGCTGGCGCGTGTTGCTCTTGGACCGACAGGGCCGCACCAAGCCTTGTGGCGGTGCGATTCCACCACGACTCATCAAAGACTTCGATATTCCTGACCATCTGCTGGTGGCCAAGGTGCGTTGCGCCCGCATGATTTCGCCAGCCGACAACCAAGTCGACATCCCGATCGACAACGGCTATGTGGGCATGGTGGACCGCGACGAGTTCGATGAGTATTTGCGCGAGCGCGCAGCCCAATCGGGCGCCGTGCGTCGCCAGGCCATTTTTGACAAATTGGAACACGATGGCAGTGGGCAGTTGTGGGTGCACTTCACCCCGGTCACGTCCAAAGAGCATTCGGCAACCGATCATGCCCAGCCCATCAAGGTGTCGACCCGCATGGTCGTGGGGGCCGATGGCGCACGTTCTGAAGTGGCGCGCCAAGCCATTCCCAATGCGCACAAAACCAAGTATGTGTTCGCATACCACGAGATCATTGAGTCGCCTGTGGGCCAGCCCGGTTACGACGCGGCACGCTGCGACGTGTATTACCAAGGCGAAGTCTCACCCGACTTTTATGGCTGGGTGTTTCCGCACGGCAAGACCATGAGCGTGGGCATGGGCAGCGCCGACAAGGGCTACTCCTTGCGCAGTGCCACGGCGCGCTTGCGCGAGATTGCGGGTCTGACCCATGCCCCTACTTTGCGCCGCGAAGGCGCGCCCATTCCGCTCAAGCCGCTGCCCCAATGGGACAACGGCCGAGACGTGGTGGTGATTGGTGATGCTGCAGGCGTGGTGGCCCCGTCCTCTGGCGAAGGGATTTACTACGCGATGGATTGCGCGCGGCGTGTGTCGCAAGCCGCACACCAGGCCCTCAAAACCGGCAACAGCGCTTGCCTGAAGCAAGGCCGCAAGAGCTTCATGAAGCAGCATGGCCGGGTGTTCTGGATCTTGGGCGTGATGCAGTACTTCTGGTACCAAAACGACAAACGCCGCGAAAAGTTCGTCAAGATCTGCGAAGACCGCGACGTGCAGCGCCTGACCTTTGAGTCCTACATGAACAAGGAGTTGGCACGCAAGGACCCGATGGCCCACGTGCGCATCTTCTTGAAGGACATGGCCCATTTGCTGGGTTTGGCACGCACATGAGGCTTGAGTGAGCCAGCACCCCGAACACGGCTTGCTGATGCACACCTTGGGGCGCAAACCCCAAGCGTCTGTGCGCACCCTGCTCCTGGCCTTTGTGCTCAGCTTCGCCACAGCGGGCATTGGCGCGGCCCTGAGCGAGTTGGGGCCGTGGTACTTTGCGCTCAAGCACCCGCCCTGGAAGCCGCCTGACGCTGCCTTTGGCGTGATCTGGAGCACCATTTTTACTTTATGCGCCATCAGTGGCTGGTTGGCTTGGCAGGCGGCCGACACGCTGGCCTTGCGCCGCCGTGTGTTGTATTTGTTTGGGGTGAACGCGGTGCTCAACATCGTGTGGAGTGCGCTGTACTTCAAACTGCAGCGGCCGGATTGGGCGCTCTTTGAGGTGGTGTTTTTGTGGCTCTCGATCCTGGCCCTGGTCATGGGCCTGTGGCGGCTGTCACGCTGGGCCAGTTTGTTGCTCGTCACGTATTGGATTTGGGTCAGCATTGCGGCGGTGCTCAATGTGCAAACCGTGATGCTGAATGGCCCTTTTGGCCCTGAGTCCTGACGTGATCTTTTTGCAGCGCGTGGCCCGCGCCCCATGAAAAGGCTTGCCAGCGTGTTGGTCCTGACGGCCTTGACCGCCTTGTCTTTGTGGCTTTGGACGCCCGACGTGCCGCGCTCGACCTTGGAGGCGCGGTATTTGGCGGCCGCTGCCGACCTGCGCAGCGTGGGCCCGTGGCAACTGCATGTCCGTCAAAGTGGCCCGGCCGACGCCCCCGCGGTGGTGTTGTTGCATGGCTTTGGTTCGAGCCTTCACACTTGGGATGCATGGGCCCAGGGTTTGTCTGCCACCCACCGAGTGGTGCGCATTGATTTGCCCGGCAGCGGTTTGAGCCCACCCGATCCCGCTCACGATTACCGGGACGCGCGCAGCCTAGAGATGCTGATCGCCTTGATGGAGAGTTTGGGCTTGCAGCGCGCCAGCTGGGTGGGCCATTCGATGGGTGGACGCATCGCTTGGACTTTGGCTGCCCGTTACCCAGACCGCGTGGACAAGCTGGTGCTGGTGGCGCCCGATGGCTTTGCCAGTTTTGGTTTTGAGTACGGCAAGCCCATGGATGTCCCTGCCTCATTGGGCCTGATGCGCCATGTCTTGCCCAAGCCTTTGCTGCGCATGAATTTGCAATCGGCCTATGCCCGGCCAGACAGCCTGAGCGACGCGGTGACCACCCGGTACCATGATTTGATTTTGGCGCCCGGAGCGCGGCAAGCCATGTTGGACCGTTTGAAGCAGACGGTGTTGCAAGAGCCTGTGCCGCTGTTGCGCCAAATCAAGGCCCCGACGCTGCTGGTGTGGGGCGATGCCGACGCCATGATTCCCTTGAGCAATGCCCAAGATTATTTGCAAGCGATTCAGGGCAGCCGTTTGGTGTCTTGGCCCCAAGTGGGGCACTTGCCACAAGAAGAAGCGGCCGAGGCGTCGCAACAAGCGGTGGTCGAATTTTTGCGTTGAGGCGCTTCAGGTGATGCGGATGCCGACTTGCAAGATGTGGTTGCCTTCGGTGGCACGCACACTGACCTCGGCTTTGCCCAAGTGCGCCGTGTCGCCTTCAACAGGTGGTCGGTGCAAACTGTCAGCCAACCATTGGCCAATGGTTTTGTCGGACTCGCAAGGCAGTTCCAGCCCATAAAACAGGCACAGGTCACCCATGGAAGTGCTGGCGGCCAGCACAAAATCACCGAAGACCAAGCGGGCGTGTTCGGTGTCGTCCAGGTCGGGCAAGACCACGTTCAGGCGCCGTGCGCTCCAGGCGATGGTGGAGCCTTGCAGCACCAAGGAGGTCAGCACCACGATGAAGGCCACATTGAAGTAGATGCTGGCCCCCTCCACCCCGGCCATGACCGGGAACACCGCCAACACAATCGGCACGGCACCGCGCAGGCCCACCCAAGACACAAAGGCGATTTCGCGTCCGGAAAAGTGCAGCGGTTTCAGGCACAACCATACCGACACAGGCCGGGCGACGAACATCAGCACCAGCGACACCCCAATGGCCGGCCACAGCGACTTCATCATTTCGGTGGGCGTCACCAGCAAGCCCAGCAACAAGAACATGCCGGCCTGCGACAGCCATGCGTAGCCGTCCATGGCCGACAAGGACGCACGCACCTGCCTGCGGGCCCGGTTGCCAATGACCACCCCCATCAGGTAAACCGCCAAAAAGCCAGACCCGCCCAACCAAGTGGTCAAAGCGAACACGGTGAGCCCGCCCGAGACCACCAACAGCGCGCGAACCCCACCGCCGCCGTCCTCGCCTCGTCCCAAGCGTTTGACCAATTCCGCCATGGCCCAGCCGCAGCCCAAACCCAAGACACCGCCCCAGCCCAGGTGTTCCAGTAAAGACAGCAAGATTTCGGGGGCGCTCATGGGCAACCCCTCTGCGTTGGCCATGGACAGCGCGATGGCGATGAAGGTCAGCGTCAGGTACACCGCCATCGGGTCGTTCAAGCCCGACTCGATCTCCAAGGTGGCAGAGACCCGTTCATTGAGGTGCACCCCAGAGGACTTGAGCAAGGAAAAAACGGCGGCCGCGTCGGTGGAGCCGACGATGGCCCCGACCAAAAGGGCCAGTGGCCAAGACAAATCCAGCAAGCAATACGCTGCAGCGCCCGTGATGCCGGTGCACAGCACCACACCCAGTGTGGCCAACAGCAGCGAGGGCTTCAGACCCGTGCGGAAAGTGCGCATCTGGGTGCGCAAGCCACCGTCCAGCAAAATCACGGCCAAGGCCACGTTGCCCACCCAAAAGCTCAAACGGAAATCGTCAAAAACCAGCCCACCTGGACCATCTACGCCGGCCAGGATGCCCACCACCAAAAAAATCAGCAGGAATGAAAAACCGATGCGCGCAGAAAATACCCCCGCCAAGACACTGATGAACACCAGTGCAGCGCCTGCCAGCAAGGGCAATGAGAGGAAATCAAGCGACAAAACCATGGGGTGAACGTACCACAAGACGGGCGTCCGTCAGAGGCCGTGGTTTTATGCCGTAGGGCAGCAACGCAAGATGTAATGGGCCGTGCCCAATGGATCCTGTTCGTGTGCCAAGTGCCCCAGGCCAGGCTGAAGGTGCTGCCGCGCTTGCGGCAAGCGCTGGCAAGCTTCGTCGGCCAAAGCCGGCGGCACGGTTTGGTCTTGTGCGCCGATGTGCATGAACACGGGGTTGCGAATCTCGTGCAGGCGTGCGGCCAAGGGCTTGAGCCGCCAGGCCGCCATCATCGACAACACCCCATGCACATGGCCCGAGTCGCTGAGCACGCGGGTGTACAAGTCGATGCCTTGCGGGTCGAGCGTGGAGCCGGTACGTGCGATCCACTCGGCCACCGCGCCGGGTTTGGCGGCCAGCTTGGCGGTGGCCCAGGCGGACAGCGGGTTGAGCGCTGCGAGTTTGGCCGCTGGGCCGAACAGCCAAGACGCCACGCCAGGCAGCGGCAGCCAGGCGGGGTTCAGACCGATCAGGGTGCTGCGCGCTGCGCTGTCAAAGTGCAGCGCCATGTGCGCGGCAATCGCCGCGCCCGCTGAGTGGCCCACGATGACCTGGGGCGTGAGGTTCAGTTGCCGCATCAAGGCCCGCAAGCCCTCGGCCATGCCGGGCAGCGACAGCGCGCCTTCCGAGCCCCGGCTGGTGAAAGCGTGTCCGGGCAGATCCGGAACGACCACGGTGAAGTGTTCGGCCAGTGTGGGCATGAGGCCGCGCCAGCTGAAATGACCCGAGCCCGTGCCATGCAAGAGCAGCATGCACGGGCCGTGCCCCATGGTTTGGACATGCCACTGGATGCCACCGGCTTGCACCCATCGGCTGTGCTGCGCGTGCGGCCAAATGTGAGGCTCAGCTTGGTGTTCGGCCCAAGACATGCTGGGGTAGAAGCTGTCAAACATGACCGTTCAGGCCTGTGGGCTGCGCACGCGTTCGATGGCGTGGGCCATGCGCTGCGACTGCACCTGCGGCATGGGCAGGTAGCTTGCGCCCATGGTGGCCGCCAGTTGCTGCGCTTGTGCATCGGGGTGCATCGAGGTGTCGATCCACAAGGCGCGGTGGCCGCTGGCGCGCCACTGCTGGCCCCAGCTGTGTGCATCGGTTTGCGCTTGGGCGCGGCCGCCCAGGCCTTGCAAGGTCACATTGGCCCGGCCGTCGCTCAGCACCACCAAAATCGGTGTGACGCCTTGGCGCTGCAGTTGTGCTGCTTGCTCGTGCGCCATTTTGAGGGCCAAGGCCAAAGGCGTGCCGCCGCCACCGGGCAGGCCGGTCATGGCGCGTTTGGCGCGCACCAGCGAGCGCGTCATGGGCAGCAGCAACTGCGCCTGCGCACCCCGAAAGGCCACGATGCAGACACTGTCGCGCCGGGCATAGGACTGCTGCAACAGCAACTCGACCGCGCCTTTGGCCTCGGCCAAGCGCTGCAAAGCGGCCGAGCCCGAAGCGTCGAGCGCCAAGATCAGGCAGCTGGAGGCGCGCTGCTGGTAGCGCTGGATGTGGAAATCTTCGGCGCGGATCGCCACGCGGCCGGTGTTGTGCGATTGCCGCAGCCGCTGCTTGGGCGCGGCGGCGCGCAAGGTGGCCAGCACATGCAGGCGCGCCTGACCGCCGGGGCGGCCCGGGCGCGGGGGCAGGGGCCGGCCGCGCTGAGAGCCTGCGCGGGTTTGGCCGCTGCGGCCCGAGGTGTTGTGACTGGCCGCGCCTTGGCGTGTCATCAGCGCGTCGAGCATGTGCGGCGGCAAGCTGGCCAAAGCAGCGGCGACCATCATCTCTTGCAGGTCTTCGGCACTCGGTTCAGTGTTCTGTTCGGGCGGTGGACCGGGGTCTTGGATGTTGTCTTTTTCAGTGTCGCTCTCAGGCGCCGCGTCTGAATCTTCGGGGGGTTCTGGCGGCTCTGGCGGCTCTGGTGGTGATGCGTCTTCTTGTGGCGCGGGCTCGGCCGGCCATTGCGTGGCGCGGGGGGCCAGCACGCAGCGCGCGGCAAAGCCCAGATCGTCGGCGTCCAGCGTGCTGCGGCCATTCAGCGCCGCATGGCCGCAGGCCACCCGCAGCGCCAAGCTGGGCACGCGCAAAGAGCCAATGCCCAAGCCCAAAGCGGCGGCGCACAGCGCTTGCATGTGCTCGTCGTTCGCTTGCACTTGGGGCAGGTGCATGCGGGCGCGGGCCAAAGCGCCGGGGCTCAGACGAATCTGCAGGCCATCAGGCCCGCTGTCGCCCTGCCATGCCGCGTGGATGTCGCTGGGCGAGAGTTCGTTCAGGTCCAGCCACACGCCCAGGCGCTCGGCCAGGGCGGCGCCCACGCCGGGTTCATCGGGCAAGGATTCGTCGAGCGCCACCACCCCAAAACGGGTGGGGGTGGGGGCTGCGCTGTGGCGGGTGGGTGGCACTTGGCCTTGTTCCAGGGCCTGCGCCAGAGGTGCCAGCAAGGCAGGCGACAGGCGCTCGGCCATGGGCAGGCACACCAGGCCTTGGTCGGCTTGTTGCAGCAGGCCCGCTTGCAGGTGCAATTGGCCGGTTTGCAGGGTGTGGGCCAGGTCGATGCCGCCGAGCAGCCGCTCGCTGTCCACCGAGCCGGGCACTTTCACCAAACCGATGCCCAGCCCCGCCAGCGCTTGCAACCAGCGCTCTCGCACCGGGCCGTGCGGTGCGTGCAGGCACACGCCGCCAAAGCCATGGGGGTCGAGTTGCAGCAGTTGCAAGGTGGTGAGCGCGTCGTTCCAGCGCTCCAGTGGGTCCGAAGGCGTGGCGGGTGTTGGGGATTCGCGGGCCATGCGCGCAGCCGGCTCAGGCGGCCAGCACTTCTTGCAAGCTGCGCTGCACGCGCGCGCCCGAGTCGGTGTCGTCCAGCGGGTTGCGGCGCAGGCGGTGGCGCAATGCCAGTGGGGCCATGCTTTGCAGGTGTTCGGGCCTCACTGCGCTGTGGCCTTGCAGTGCGGCGTAGGCACGGGTGGCACGCAGCAGCGTGAGTTCGGCGCGCAGGCCGTCGGTGCCCAGCTGCTGGCACAGACGGGCGCACAGCATCAGCATGTCGTCGCTCACTTCCAATTGCTCGAGCAGTTCACGCGCTTTGAGGATGCGTTTTTGCAGCTTCTGGTTGTCCTTGTGCCACAGCGCCTTGAAGGCGGTGGGGTCTTTGTCAAAAGCGTCGCGGCGTTTGATGATGTCTACCCGCAGCGCCAGGTCTTGCGGGGTGCGAACCTGCACGGACAAGCCAAAACGGTCCAGCAGTTGCGGACGCAACTCGCCTTCTTCGGGGTTGCCGCTGCCCACCAGCACAAAGCGGGCAGGGTGGCGCACGCTCAGGCCTTCGCGCTCGACCAGGTTCTCGCCCGAGGCGGCCACGTCGATCAACAGGTCCACCAAATGGTCGTCGAGCAGGTTGACTTCGTCGATGTACAAAAAGCCCCGGTGCGCCTGGGCCAGCAGGCCGGGGGCGAAAGATTTGACGCCTTGCGACAAGGCTTTTTCCAGATCGAGTGCGCCGACCACGCGGTCCTCGGTCGCGCCCAAAGGCAGGTCGACCACGGCCACATTCTGGCGCTCGGTCACGACTTTGGCTTTGGGATCGCGGGCCTGGCAGACCGGGCAGCTGCCCGCTGGTTTGGCCGGGTCGCAGCGGTAAGGGCAGCCTTTGACCACCTGGATTGGCGGCAGCAGGTCGGCCAAAGCCCGCACGGCGGTCGATTTGCCGGTGCCCCGGTCACCCAGGACGAGCACGCCGCCAATGGAAGGGTCCACCGCCACCACCTGGATGGCGAGGGTCATTTCATCTTGACCAACGATGGCCGCGAAAGGGAAGGTCAATGCCATGGGGCGTTCCGAAAAACTGTTCTCGGCCCATCATCCAAAAGACGCGGCAAAGTGTCAAGTTAAATTTACACTTGATGCGGAATTTTTGCGTGAATGTTTCGCGGGGCAGGACCCTTTCGCAAGACCCCTTAGCCACCCGCCCGGGTGAAGGGCATCACACCGACCAACCAAACGTGCAGGCCACCCATCAGGAAAGCCGCCCATACGCCGGTGCCCACCACCACCGCCAGCAAAGTGGCCAGCAGCTTGCCTTCGGGCGCAGAGTGCAGGTTTTGGCGGTCCCGCTTTCGGGCGGCGCGGAACACCAGCACCGACCAGACCAGAAAGCCGCCGAACAGCAAGACATCCGCCAAGTTGCCGTTTGACAACAGATGGCCAAGCGCCCAGACCTTGACCGACAAGGTCATGGGGTGGCGCAGTTTGGCTTTGATCTGGTTGCCCGGCACATACGTGGCCACCAGCAACACCATGGCCAGCCACATCAGCAAAATTGTGGCGTGCTGCATGCCGCGTGGCGGCGTCCAAAGCACCACCGGGTCCAAGCGCGCTTGGCCGTAGCCTTGCACCAACAAATAAAGACCCAGCAAGGAAATGGCGGCGTAAACCGCCTTGAAACCCAGCGCACCCCAACGGACGATGCCGTCTTGGCGCACTTGTGGTGCCAAGCTTTGGAGTGAGTGGATGCCCAAAAAAAGGACCAAACCGAGCAACAGTTGCAGCATGTCAAAACCTTTTATCAGGAGTCGTGTTGAGAACGCTGCATTTTGACACGCCGGTCTCTATCTGGGTTGACATTGCAAATCCCGGGCTTTCCTGTGTGATTTGCTCGGGTATGCGGCCTCAAATGACAAAGTGACTGATCTGGCGCACAATGAACTGTCCAGTATTTTCTGGCTACCTTTTTTAGGAGCAGTCCATGTCCCGTTTTACAGAAATCTCTTCCACCCGCCGCGTGTTCATGATGCAAGTGGCCACGGCCGCGACAGCCACTTTGGCTGTGAGCCAAGCCTCTGCCCAAGCCATGCTTGACGAGAAAGACCCTCAAGCCGTGGGTTTGGCTTACAAAGCCGACGCGACCAAGGTCGACAAAGCCAAGAACCCCAAGTACGCAGCCGGTAGCAACTGCGCCAACTGCGCCTTGTTCCAAGCCAAGGCCGGTGCTGCTGCTGGTGGTTGCCCGCTGTTTGGCGCCAAACAAGTCTCAGCCAAAGGCTGGTGCTCGGCTTGGGCCAAGAAGGCTTGATGCCTCAGGTTCTCCGGCTGGATTTTTCCGGTCGGGTTCCTCAAAACCGCCTTGGGGCGGTTTTTTTACGCCCCGAGACGGCTTGAGGCTCGGTGTTTGCCCTGATTTGCCTAAACCATCAAGGCTTTGGATACACAAAGTGTCAATCTGTCGTTACACTTGTTGCTGTTTCAACCGACCAGAAAGCCCTTTCATGGCGTCTTGGGTGCTCTCAGCGAAAGACCTGGCCTGCCAAAAGGCCCAGCGGACTTTGTTCGAGGGCGTGAGCTTGCTTGTGCCTGCGGGCAGCTGGCTGCACATCGAAGGCGGCAATGGGTGTGGCAAAACCAGTTTGCTGCGCATCTTGTGCGGCTTGGCACCTGCGGCGCGCGGCCATGTGCGCTGGGCAGAACCCGAGCTTGAGGGCACGGTTGGATCGCCAGAAGCCAAGACTGCGCGCCCCGACCGCTCGGTGCTTCACTACATTGGCCACGCTTTGGGCCTCAAGCCCGATTTGAGTGCGACCGAAAACCTGTGCCTTGACGCCCAGGCCAGTGGCTTGGCGCTCAGCCCCGAACAGGCGGTGCAAGCCCTGGCGGCGCAGGGCCTCAAAAGCCGGGCGCATTTGCCCGTTCGGGTGCTGTCGCAAGGCCAGCGGCAAGGTGTCGCGTTGGCGCGTTTGCGCACCAGCCCCGCGCGCTTGTGGGTGCTGGACGAACCTTTGGTGGGCTTGGACACCCAAGCCACCGCCATCGCCCGAAATTTGCTGCAATCGCATGTGGACGCAGGCGGCGCCATTGTCATGACCAGCCACCACGATGTGGGCTTGCAGGGCCCGGGTGAGCGGTTTCAACTGGGCGCTGTGGCGCGGGCGGCATGAACGCACAGCTTCAGCCCAGCCCTTGGCAAGCCATGGCCGGTGTGATGCGCCGTGACCTGCGCCTGGCCTTGCGGCGCAAGTCCGAATGGTTGGGCGCGGTTTTTTTCTTTGTGGTGGTGGCTGCACTGTTTCCATTGGCCATCGGCCCCGAGCCGGACACGCTGCGCTTGATCGGGCCCGGTGTACTGTGGGTGGCGGCCTTGCTGGCCAGCATGTTGAGTCTGGGTCGCTTGTTTGAGGCCGACCACCAGGACGGCAGCCTGGAACAGTTGGCATTGTCGGCCGCGCCCCTGTCTTGGTTGGTCAGCGCCAAGTTGCTGGCGCATTGGCTGATTTCTGGGTTGCCCTTGGTGGTGTTGTCACCGATCTTGGGCCTGCAATTTGGCCTGGGGTCCGAGGCTTTGGGCATGTTGGTGTTGACGCTCTTGATCGGCACGCCCGTGCTGTCATTGCTGGGCGCGATTGGTGCAGCCCTGACATTGGGGGTGCGGGGTGGTGGCGTTTTGCAGTCGCTTTTGCTCTTGCCCTTGTATGTGCCGGTGTTGGTGTTTGGCACGGGCGCAGTCGATGCACAGATGCGTGGTCTCGGGGCACAAGCCCATGTGTCGGTTTTGTTGGCCTTGTTGCTGGCTGCAGCGGCACTCAGCCCTTGGGCCTGTGCAGCCGCGGTGCGCCTGGCACTGGAATGAAAAGGACCGACCCTTGAAACTCTTTCATTACGCTGCACCACAACACTTCTACCCCTTGGCTGGGCGTTTGTGGCCTTGGCTGGCGCTGTTGGCCAGTGCCTTGGCGCTGGCGGGCCTGTGGGTAGGCTTCATGGTGGCGCCGTCCGATGCGCAGCAGGGGCAGGCCTACCGCATCATTTACATCCATGTGCCGGTGTCGTGGATGGCCATGATCATTTACCTGGCCATGGCTTTTTGGAGCGTGTTGGGACTGGTGTTCAACACACGCTTGTCCGGCTTGATGACGCGGGCGTTGGCGCCCACGGGCGCATTGCTGGCGTTTTTGTCGCTGTGGACAGGTGCTTTGTGGGGCAAGCCGATGTGGGGCACCTATTGGGTGTGGGATGCGCGCTTGACCTCGATGCTGATCTTGCTGTTTTTGTATTTGGGCTACATCGCCTTGACCTCGGCCATTGAGGACACGCGCCGCTCCGACCGGGCGGGCGCCTTGGTGGCGGTGGTGGGCGCTGTCAACGTGCCCATCATTTACTTTTCGGTGCAGTGGTGGAACACCTTGCACCAAGGTGCGTCGGTGTCTTTCACCCAGTCGCCACGCATGGCCAGCATCATGCTGACAGGCATGTTGCTCATGAGCTTGGCGGTTTGGATTTATGCAGCGGCCATCGCCTTGTGGCGTGTGCGCAGCTTGATCTTGGAACGCGAGAGCCACGCCACTTGGGTGCAGCAATTGCCAGAGGTGCAAGCGCACCGGGCTTGGCGAGGTGCCACATGATCTGGACCAGTGCTTCTGAGTTTTGGGCCATGGGCGGCTATGGCGTTTACGTCTGGGGCAGCATGGGCGTGAGTGCGGCTTTGATGCTGCTCGAGGTGTGGCTGGCGCGCGTGGGACGAAGGCAAGCGCTGGACGCGGTGTGCGAGGCCATGGACGCCGCACAAGATGAAACCCATGAACCCGGCGGCATGGCCGCGACGGCGTTGTCCACCATACGCATCAACTCAGGAGCCACTTCATGAAAAGCCGCCACAAGCGCTTGTTTGGCATCGGATTGGGCTTGCTGCTCGTGTGCGGTGCGCTGTTTTTTGTGCTCAACGCCTTCCAAAGCAATCTGGTTTTTTTCTTCACGCCCACGCAAGTGGCGGCTGGCGAAGCGCCCAAAGACGGTCACTTTCGGGTCGGGGGCTTGGTCAAAGAGGGCAGCATCCAGCGCGACGGCATGGCGGTGGCCTTTGTGGTGACCGATACGCACCAAGAAGTCCCAGTGTCTTATGTTGGCTTCTTGCCCGATCTGTTCAAAGAGGGCAAGGGCGTGGTGGCGCAGGGTCGCTTGAACGCCAGTCGCCAGTTTGTGGCCAGCGAAGTGCTGGCCAAGCACGACGAAAACTACATGCCGCCCGAAGCCCAGCATGCACTGGACGAGGCGGCCAAGGCCCGCATGGGTGCGGCGGTGGCGCAATGAAGCGCGCTGTTTTTTCAGGAGCCCGGCATGTGGGCTGAAGCGGGCCACATGGCCTTGATCATGGCGGCTTGGGTCGCCTTGGCACAAGCGGTGCTGCCGCTGTGGGGCAGTTTGTCGCCGCAGCGCGCAGGTTGGCAAACGCTGGCCAGGCCTTTGGCGCAGTTGCAACTGGCCTTGATTGTGTGGTCGTTTGGCGCTTTGTGGCATGCGTTTTATGTGCACGATTTCAGTGTCGTGTATGTGGCCAACAATTCCAACACCTTGCTGCCCACGCCTTACCGCCTCTCGGCGATTTGGGCGGGTCACGAGGGCTCTTTGGTGCTGTGGGTGTTGATGCTGGCGCTGTGGTCGGTGGCGGTGGCCACTTTTTCCAAGCGTTTGCCACAGGCGCTGGTGGCGCAAGTGCTGGGCGTCATGGGCGCGGTGTCGGTGGGCTTTTTGGTCTTCATCTTGACTTTGTCGAACCCATTTGCCCGACAGTTCCCGGCCCCTGCCGAGGGGCGCGACTTGACGCCCTTGCTGCAAGACCCGGGTTTGGTCATTCACCCACCGATGCTCTACATGGGCTATGTGGGCTTGTCGGTGGCGTTTGCTTTTGCCATGGCCGCCTTGTTATCGGGGCGGCTCGATGCCGCGTGGGCGCGTTGGGCACGGCCTTGGACGGTGGCGGCCTGGGGCTTTTTGACGCTGGGCATTGCGCTGGGGTCTTGGTGGGCTTATTACGAATTGGGCTGGGGCGGCTGGTGGTTTTGGGACCCGGTAGAAAACGCCTCGCTCATGCCCTGGCTGGTGGCCACGGCGCTCATCCATTCGCTCATGGTCACCGACAAGCGTGGGCAGTTCAAGGCCTGGACGGTGCTCTTGGCCATTGGTGCGTTTTCACTCAGTTTGCTCGGCACCTTCCTGGTGCGCTCGGGCGTGTTGACTTCGGTGCACGCCTTTGCCACCGACCCCGGCCGGGGGGTGTTCATCTTGCTGTTTTTGGTGGTGGTGGTGGGTGTGTCGCTGGCTTTGTTTGCCTGGCGCGCGCCGCAGTGGGCCAATGCCTCGCAGCCCGTGGTGGGTTCGCGTGAATCGTTTTTGTTGCTCAACAGTGTGCTCTTGGTGGTGGCCATGGCGGCGGTGTTGCTGGGCACTTTGTACCCCCTCATCATCGATGCGCTGAACTTGGGCAAGTTGTCGGTGGGGCCGCCGTATTTCGACCGGGTCTTTGTGCCGCTGATGGTGCCACTGCTCTTGGCGATGGTGCCTGGCACGGTGGTGCCTTGGCATGTGGCCCGCTGGGCTGCGGTGCGCTCGGTCTTGGTGCCGGGGGCCTTGGCGCTTTTGTTGGCCAGTGCGTGGGCCACTTGGGGCGCCGCGCCGCAGGACGCCGAGGCCGTCACCACGACCGGCGGTTGGCTCACGGTGATGGGCGGCACGCTGGGCGGCTGGATCGTGTTGTCAGGTGTTTGGCAAATCGTGCAGCGCCTGCGTTTGGCGGGCTCACCGGGCTTGGCTTGGTGGGGCATGCAGGTCGCGCACTTGGGCGTGGCCGTGTTGGTGTTGGGCATCACCGGCGTCAAGTCTTTTGAGGTGGAGCGTGACGTGCGTTTGGGCCAGGGTGATTCGGTCACGGTGGCGGGCGTGCGTTACCAACTGATCAGCGTGGGCAACCATTTGGGCCCCAACTATTTGGCCTTGCGCGCGGAAGTGCACTTGTTTGAAGGCGGGCCAGGCCGTGAGCGGCAGGTGGGCACCTTGAAGCCCGAAAAGCGCCGTTATGTGTCCAGTGCCATGCCCATGACCGAAGCCGGGATTGACCGCAACCTGTGGCGTGACCGCTATGTCTCTTTGGGCGAGCCCTTGGCAGGCGAACCACCGCAGTGGAGCTTTCGGGTCTACCACAAGCCCTTTGTGTCGTGGATTTGGCTGGGAGCGGTGTTCATGGTTTTGGGCGGCGGCTTGGCGGCGTTTGACAGGCGTTACCGGCAAGCCCCAGTGAGGTCCGGTGCCAGCGCCGCGAAAGTGGTCTCGTCCAAGATGGGGGTGACCGCGTGAGCGCGATGAGCACACCTGCGACAAGCCGACGCATGCCGCGCTGGGTGTTTGTGCCGCTGGCGCTGTTTTTGGGCATGGCGGTGTTTTTGGCGGTAGGTCTCACGCGCAACCCACAAGAAATTCCCTCGCCACTCATCGGCCAGCCTGCGCCTGCTTTCAAGCTGCCTTTGGTGGGTGGGTCTGGGGTGTTTGGTGCCGAGCAATTCAAAGGGCAAGTTTCGCTGGTCAACCTGTGGGCCACCTGGTGCGCGGGGTGCAAAGAGGAGCATCCGATGTTGATGGCCCTGTCCCGTCAGCCGGGCTTGCAAATGGTGGGCATCAATTACAAAGAGCTGCAAGCCTCGGAGTTGTCAGGCCAAGACCCTTTGAGCCCAGACGCTCAGCAAAAAGCCACGGCGCGCAGCCAAGCCTGGTTGCAAAAACAAGGTCAAGCTTTTGGGGTGAACCTGCTCGATCTGGATGGTCGGGTGGGCATGGATTTTGGTGTGTACGGTTTGCCGGAGACCTATTTGATAGACCGTGAGGGCGTGGTGCGTTTCAAGCACGCTGGGGCTTTGACGCCCGAAGTTTTGCAGCAGAAATTGCTGCCCTTGATGCGGAGTCTGCAGTGAGGCGCTTGGTGTTTTCTCTAGAGCGAAAAGCCATGCAGGGTGTTTTGGCCAGTGCGTTGTGGGGGGCTGTTTCGTTGGGTGCCCAAGCGCAGAGTACGCCTGTGGCGCCAATGGCCCCGACTGCGCCGGTGGCGCCAATGGCCCCGACTGCGCCGGGTGTTCAAGCGACCCTGCCGGGCGTGGGGGCCACCGTTTTGGCTCAGGGTGATGCGCCCATGAGCGCACCGATTCAAGCGCGCTGGGACCACATCGCGGCCGAGCTGCGCTGCTTGGTGTGCCAAAACGAATCCTTGGCTTCTTCGAATGCCGAGTTGGCGGTGGACTTGCGCCGCGAGGTGCGCAGCCTGATCGAGCAAGGGCAAAGTGACGCCGACATCCGCAGCTTTTTGGTCAAACGCTATGGTGACTTTGTGCTTTACAAGCCAGAAGTCAAACCGGTGACTTGGCTGCTGTGGTTTGGCCCCTTTGTTTTGCTCTTGGGTGCGCTGGCTGTGGCCCTTCGCCTGATGCGCCGCACACCCGCCGTGCCTGCAGCCTTGTCCGACAGCGAACGCGCGCGCGTTCGCCAACTGCTGGAGTCCTGATGTCCTTTTTGCCGCCTTGGATGGGTTTGATCTTGCTGCTGCTGTGCATGGGTGGCTTGGCGGCCTGGGTTGTTCAGCGGGGTTTGACGCAAACAGTGGATGAGCAAGACGGGGATGTGCAGTCCCAGATCAACCGACAGATTCACCAACAACACCTGGCCGATTTGGACAGATCTTTGAGCGAAGGCCGCTTGAATACAGCGCAACACCAATCTGCCCGGGATGAGTTGTTGCGCCATGTGTTGGACGACGCGGCGCAGGCCGTTGGTCCCCCCTCTGGCGGTGGTTTGACGGTGTCATGGCGCTGGCTGGTGGCCGGCTTGGTGCTGCTCAGCGGCTTGAGTTACTGGCTATTGGGCGCGCCCCAAACTTGGTGGGCTGCACCTTTGAGCCAGCGCGTCAAGATCGTGGCCACAAGCCCTGACCAATTGGCCGAGCAAACCCGGCAGTGGTTGCAGACCACCGAAAAAAGACCCGAGGACGCCGAGGCCTGGTTGACCTTGGCGCGTTTGCATGCCGCTCAAAATGCGCACGCCTTGTCTGAGCAAGCCTTGGCGCGTGTGCTGACCTTGGCGCCCGAGCCCGATCTGTGGCTAGAGCGCGCACAAATGAAAGCCTTGAGCGTGGGTGGCGTCTATGCGGGAGAGCCGTGGCAGTGGATTCAAAACGTCTTGCGAGATCAACCGCTGCATCTGAATGCCCTGGTCTTGGCCGGCAGCGCGGCTTTGTCAGAAAAAAAGTACGCGGCAGCGCAAAAATATTGGCAACAAGCCTTGAGCCTTGTGCCCGCCAACAGTGAGGCCGCTGAAGGTCTACAGCAAGCCGTAGAAAAGACGGCTCAGTGGCTGCAAGCGCAAGGGGCCGAGGTGAAAGCAGCGGGCGGTCCGGCCGATCAGCAGCCCTTGATTCAGGGGGAGGTTCGCGTCTCTCCTGAAGTGCAAAGCCAAATTGGCGCAGGGGCTACTTTGTTTGTCTATGCCTTGGCCGAGGGGTCGCGTCGCCCCGTGGCCATCTGGCGCGACACGCCGGCATCCTGGCCTGTGCGCTTTGCCTTGAGCGACAGCATGGGCATGGGCGCGCCGCCGGTGCTGTCATCCTTGGCACAAGTTCGCTTGGTGGCCCGCATCTCGAAAACGGGATCGGCGCAAAAGCAAGAGGGTGATTTCCAGGTCGAACTGCCCGGCGTGAAGACGGGCGTGCAGGGCGTGGTGCTTCAGATCTCGGGTCGTTAACACGGGCTGCAAGCCACTTGCACAGTGCGCCTGCAGATCACTTGCAAGGCTGGCCCGCAGCCGCCTTGTCAGCCTTGACGCAATTTTCGCGAATGGCTGTGCACCGCCTCGACCAGCGCGGACACATGCTCCGGCGGGGTGTATTGGCTGATGCCGTGGCCCAGGTTGAAGATGT